>NZ_JBISAL010000002.1:926656-998983 GCF_044391765.1 Streptomyces sp. NPDC018610 | reverse complement strand
ACGCCCGGTTACATTCCGAACCCGGAAGCTAAGCCTTACAGCGCCGATGGTACTGCAGGGGGGACCCTGTGGGAGAGTAGGACACCGCCGAACAATTCTTCAAAGGGTTGGACCCCGAACTTAGGTTCCGGGTCCAACCCTTTTTTGTTTGCCGTCACTTGAAGTTCACGTTGCGCTACGAGCATCGGTGCCATGGGTACTGCTGCACTACTCAGGGCCGCCGGCGTCGGAGCCGGTGACGAGGTCGTCGTACCGGCGTTCGGCAATGTGGAAGTCGCCGAAGCGGTGATACGGGCCGGCGCGCTTCCGGTGTTCGCCGACATAGACCCGGTGACGTACTGCCTGGACGCCCCGGCGGTCGAAGCGGCCGTAACCCCCCGCACGGCGGCCGTCGTTGTCGTACACCGCTTCGGGCGGTCGGCTGATGTGGGGGGACTGCACGAGGCGGGACGGCGGCACGGGCTGCTGGTGCTGGAACACGGCGAGTCCGCCGCGCCGTACGACGAGTTGGCGCGGCGGCGGGAGCGGGCCGCCTACCTGGACGCGAGACTGCGCGGAGTGCGCACGCCCGACGGCGGCGCCGGGCACACCTACCAGCAGTACGTGGTGCGGGTGCCGGGCAACGGCCGGCCGGACCGCGACGCCTTCGCACGCGCCGTCCGGGCCAGGGGAGTCGACTGCCGGGTGCCGGTCAAGACGCCGGTGCACCGGTTGCCCGCGTTCCGCCGCTGCGTGTCGCTGCCGGAGACCGAGCGGGCCGCGGGGGAGACGCTCGCGCTGCCCGTGGACCCGTCGTTGACGCGGAGGGAGATGCAGCGGATCGTCTCGGCGTGCAACGCGCTCGGTGGACCGATCGTGGTTGGGAGCACGGCCGGATTCGGGGTATGATCTATTCCGTCGCCGCGAGGGAAACCTCGAAAAGGCGACAGGCCCCTATAGCTCAGTCGGCAGAGCGTCTCCATGGTAAGGAGAAGGTCAACGGTTCGATTCCGTTTGGGGGCTCCAGCTGAAAAGGCCCCGCCCTTCCGGGCGGGGCCTTTCGCATTCCCGGACGCAGCCGCCGGGCTCACTCCTTGGGCAGCTCCGGCACCCGCATCGCCAGGATCGCCATGTCGTCGGACGGCGCGTCCGACGCGAAGCGCTCCACCGCCCGCATGATGCGGGCCGCGACCGCGCCCGCCGTCAGACCCGTACACGTGGTGAGGACGTCGGCGAGGCCGTCGTCGCCCAGCATGCGCGTGCCCTCGCGGCGCTCGGTGACGCCGTCCGTGACGCACAGCAGGACGTCGCCCGGCTCCAGGACCACCGACTGCTCGTACAGCTCCAGGTCCTCCATGACGCCGAGGAGCGGCTGCGGTTCGGCGGCCGGCTCCACCGAGCCGTCCTGGCGCAGGCGCAGCGGCAGCGGATGTCCGGCGCAGACCACCTTCAGATGGGCGCTGCCGTCCTCCTGCGGCCACAGCTCGCCGTACAGGAGCGTGAGGAAGCGGCTGCGCGCTCCTTCGTCCAGGATCGCGGAGTTGAGACGCTCCAGCACGGCCGGGCCGCCGTAGCC
The DNA here is from genome assembly GCF_044391765.1 of Streptomyces sp. NPDC018610. Classification (NCBI taxonomy): domain Bacteria; kingdom Bacillati; phylum Actinomycetota; class Actinomycetes; order Kitasatosporales; family Streptomycetaceae; genus Streptomyces; species Streptomyces sp. NPDC018610. The sequence continues at coordinate 997,428 of NZ_JBISAL010000002.1, read as the reverse complement.
CTCGCGGGCCAGGAGCCTGAGCGCGTGGCGGGCCAGGCCCGTGACGGCCGCCGCCTCCGGGCCCGTGCCGCAGACGTCGCCGATGGCGAAGCCGTAGGCGCCGTCGCGGATGGGGAAGAGGTCGTAGAAGTCGCCTCCGACCTCGTTGCCCTCGCCGGCCGCGCGGTAGATGACGTCGACCTCGACGCCGTCGATGTGCGGCAGGCCGGGCGGCAGCAGGCTGCGCTGGAGGGACTGGCTGATGGCCGTGCGCTCCGAGTACAGGCGGGCGTTGTCCAGGGCGAGCGCGGCCCGGCGGGACAGGTCCTCGGCCAGTTCCAGGATCTCCTGGCGGAAGTGGTCGTCGGTGGGCTTGCCGAGGGTCAGCATGCCGATGACGCGGTTGCGGGCGACCAGGGGCAGGACGACCGTCTCGCCGCCCACCGCGGCGGCGGTGGCGAGGGTCGGGCCGATGGTGCTGCCGATCCGGTGGTGCGAGTCGCCGAGGCTGAGGCTGCGCATGGAACTGCGCAGGGCGGCCTGGTGGGCGGCCTCCCCGGGGGCGGACCACACGCGTGCGCCGGGCGTCGGCACCGGGTCGGGCGGGGCGATCTTCGACAGCAGGGACTTGATGCCGTCGATGAGGTCCTCGTCCTCGTGCAGGACGTAGGAGAGGTAGGGCTCGGAGGCCTGGTCGGCGATCGTGTACACGGCGCACCAGGTGGCGAGGGTCGGGACCGTCATCTGTGCCATCAGGGCGAGGGTCTGGTCGCGGTCCAGGGTGCCGGCCAGCAGGTCGGAGGCCTCGACGAGGAAGCTGAGCGAGCCGCGGCGCAGCCGCTCCAGCTCGCCCAGGCGGGCCGACTCCACGGCCAGGGCGATGCGGTCGGCGGCGAACTGCAGGCGCAGCGCCTCCTCGTTGGAGTATCTGCCGGCGGCCTCGGCGGCGACGCCGAGGGAGCCGGTGAGGCGGCCCTCGACCTTCAGCGGGACCGTGACGACCGAGCGCATGCCGGTGCCGCCGAGCAGGGGGACGGCGGCGGGAGTGGCGGTGAGGTCGTCGTGGACGGCCGGCATGCGGGCCGAGCCGTAGCGTCCGGGGCCGGCCTCGACGGGGACGCGGGCGAAGCGCTGGCGGGCGGAGGGCAGGCCGGTGGAGGCGCGGACCTCCAGTTCGGTCTCGTCGTCGGTGGCCAGCAGCAGGAAGGCGGCGTCGCCGTCGAGCATGTCGCGGGCGCGCTCCACGGTGCGCTGGAGCAGCCCGTCGAGGTCGTCGGGGGCGGGGGAGCCGATGAAGACCTCGAACGGGTCGGTGCTGGAGCCGTCCGCTCCGGATCCCGTGTCGCCGCTCGCCGGGACCCGCAGCGGGGTCTGCAGAACGGCGCGTTCGTGATCGCGCACCAGCAGGCAGACGGTCGAGGGCTCGCCGCCGGTGTCACGGACGCGCAGGTGGGAGGCGTAGACGGGGATGACGCGGCCGTGGGCGCCGCGAATGCCGTAGCTGCCCTCCCAGCGGGAGAGCCGGAGGGCTTCGGCGATGCCGGTGCCGGTGCCCGGCGTGTGCGGCCAGGCGGCCAGGTCCGCCAGCGGCTTGCCGGTGACCAGTTCGGGGGCGTAGCCGAACAGTTCCTCGGCGTCCTCGTTCCAGGACGTGATCGTGCCGCCGCGGTCGATCTGGACGACGGCGACGCGGACCCGGCCGTCGGCCAGGGGGAGGAGCTCGACGGGCAGGGCGGGGCCGGCGGCCCGGGTGCCGACCGGGCGTTCGGGCAGGGCCAGCTGGAACCAGACCATCTTGTGCGTGGGCGTGTACTCCACGCCCCAGCGGCCGGCCAGGGCCGCGCACAGCTGCAGTCCGCGGCCGCCCTCGCGGTCGGGGCTGCCCATGTCGACGGCCGAGCCCTGCAGCGGGATCTCGCGTTCGGGATAGCGGTCGCAGACCTCGATGCGCACCCCGTCGTCACTGCGCAGGCACAGGACGTCGGCGGCGGTGCCGGCGTGGACGACGGCGTTGGTGACCAGTTCGCTGGTGAGGACCACGGCGTCGTCGACGATGTCACCGAAGCCCCACCCCTGGAGGGTGTCGCGGACGAAGGAGCGGGCGGTCGCGACCGATCGCCCCAGGGGCTCGAAACTGGCGGCCGCGCGCGCGGTGATCACAGAACTCCTCGTCCGGTTGTCGACAGGCAGGGCCTCGGGGCCGGCCGGCTCGCTGCGCTGCTCCGGCAGCTGCGGGCCCTGCGGCCGCGGCTCCGGGGGCTGTCCCCCGGGGATCACTCCGGTGGTCATTGTGTGCGGCCGCCCTCCGATGCCCGCTCGTTTCCGTGCCACCGCCCAGGCCGGACGGACCGGCGCGGCTGGACAGCCGCATGCAAGGTTACTTACCTTCGCCGCCCGTGCGGATGCCGGTCATCGGTGATTTCGCCCGGAGGGTGTGCGGACGGTGTGCGAAGCTGCCGAACTGTTATGGCCTGGTTCGGTGGGGGTGAAACACTGGGCAGGGTCATGGTGGCGGTGCGGTCGGGCCGAGTGGGTTCCTCGCGTGCGGGGCAGCAGCTCTTTCGTGTGGCCTGGTCGCATCGGGCAGATGTACGCGGCGGTAACTGATACGCCGATCAGTAGGTACTACGAACGGTAGTGCCGCAAGCACAGCAGTAACGGTCGACCCCTGCGGGAGGGACACAGTGGAGTCTGGCGCAGCGACGCGGGGCACGAAGACGCGCGCGAAAGGCGGACAGTCCGGGCAGTCCCTGAGCGGTCGGCGCACGCCACGAGGGGGGACGACCGTGGTCGACACGGCCGCCCTGAACCGGCTGCTGGCCGCTCTGGTGGGCATGCGGGACGGCAACTTCCGCAAGCGCCTGACGGTGTCCGGGGACGGCGTGATGTCGGAGATCGCCGCCGTCTTCAACGAGGTGGCCGACCGCAATCTGCATCTGACGGGCGAGCTGTCGCGGGTGCGGCGCATGGTGGGGCGTGAGGGGAAGCTCACCGAGCGGCTGGAGACGGGCGCCTGCGAGGGTTCCTGGGCGGCGGCGATCGAGAACTCCAACGCCCTCGTCGACGACCTCGTACGGCCCGTCTCCGAGGTCGGGCGGGTGCTGTCGGCGGTCGCCGAGGGTGATCTCTCGCCGCGCATGGAGCTGCGCACGCAGGCGGCCGAGGGGGCGGGCCATCCGCTGCGGGGCGAGTTCCTGAAGGTCGGGCGGACGGTCAACAACCTGGTCGACCAGTTGTCGACGTTCACCGACGAGGTCACCCGGGTGGCCAGTGAGGTGGGCACCGAGGGGAAGCTGGGCGGGCAGGCGCGGGTGCGCGGTCTGTCCGGGTCCTGGAAGGACCTCACGGACTCCGTCAACACGATGGCGTCCCGGCTGACCGCTCAGGTGCGGGACATCGCCCTGGTGACGACGGCCGTGGCCAAGGGCGACCTGTCGCGCAAGGTCACCGTGCACGTCGCCGGCGAGATGCTGGAGCTGAAGAACACCGTCAACACGATGGTCGACCAGCTCTCCGCGTTCTCCTCCGAGGTGACGCGGGTGGCCCGCGAGGTGGGCACCGACGGCATTCTGGGCGGCCAGGCGCATGTGCCGGGGGTGGACGGCACCTGGAAGGAACTCACCGACTCGGTGAACCTGATGGCCGGCAATCTGACGGCCCAGGTGCGCGGTATCGCGCAGGTCACCACGGCCGTCGCCAACGGCGACCTGTCGCAGAAGGTGACCGTCCCGGCGCGCGGCGAGGTCGCGCGGCTGGCCGAGACGATCAACCAGATGACCGAGACGCTGCGCATCTTCGCGGACGAGGTCACGCGTGTGGCCAACGAGGTCGGCGCGGAGGGCCGGCTCGGCGGGCAGGCGAACGTGCCCGGTGTGGCCGGGACGTGGAAGGACCTCACGGACTCCGTCAACACGGTGTTCCGCAACCTCACCACTCAGGTGAGGGACATCGCGGCGGTGACCACGGCCGTGGCCAGTGGTGACCTCTCGCAGAAGGTCACGGTCGACGTGGCCGGCGAGATGCTGGAGCTGAAGAACACCGTCAACGGCATGGTGGACCAGCTCTCCGCGTTCGGCGCCGAGGTCACGCGGGTGGCGCGGGAGATCGGCGTCGAGGGCGAGCTGGGCGGCCAGGCGCAGGTGCCGGGCGCGGCGGGCACCTGGAAGGACCTCACGGACTCCGTCAACACGGCGTTCCGCAATCTCACCGGTCAGGTGAGGAACATCGCGCAGGTGACGACGGCGGTGGCCAACGGCGACCTGTCGCAGAAGGTCACCGTGGACGTCTCCGGCGAGATGCTCCAGCTGAAGAACACCGTGAACACGATGGTCGACCAGCTGTCGTCGTTCGCCGACCAGGTGACGCGGATGGCCCGTGACGTGGGCACCGAGGGGCGGCTCGGCGGGCAGGCGCGCGTGGACGGCGTGTCGGGCACCTGGAAGGAGCTGACCGACTCCGTCAACTCCATGGCGTCCAATCTCACCGGTCAGGTGAGGAACATCGCGCAGGTGACGACGGCGGTGGCGCGCGGCGACCTGTCGCAGAAGATCGACGTGGACGCGCGCGGGGAGATCCTGGAGCTGAAGAACACCATCAACACGATGGTCGACCAGCTCTCCGCCTTCGCCGACCAGGTCACCAAGGTGGCGCGCGAGGTGGGCACGGAGGGCCGGCTCGGCGGCCAGGCGCAGGTGCCCGGCGTGGCCGGTGTGTGGCGCGACCTGACCGACTCGGTGAACGGCATGGCCGGCAACCTCACCTCGCAGGTGCGCAACATCGCCCAGGTCGCCACCGCCGTGGCGCGCGGCGACCTCTCCCAGAAGATCACCGTGGACGCGCGCGGGGAGATCCAGGAGCTGAAGAACACCCTCAACACGATGGTGGACCAGCTGTCCTCGTTCGCCCAGGAGGTCACGCGGGTGGCCCGCGAGGTGGGCACGGAGGGCATCCTGGGCGGCCAGGCCGAGGTGCAGGGGGTGGCCGGCACCTGGAAGGACCTCACGCAGTCCGTGAACTTCATGGCGAACAACCTGACCATCCAGGTTCGCAACATCGCCGAGGTCACGACCGCCGTCGCCAAGGGCGACCTGTCGAAGAAGATCACCGTCGACGCCAAGGGCGAGATCCTGGAGCTCGTCACCACCGTCAACACGATGGTGGACCAGCTGTCCTCGTTCGCCGAGCAGGTCACGCGGGTGGCCCGTGAGGTGGGCACGGAGGGCATCCTGGGCGGCCAGGCGCACGTGCCCGGCGTGGTCGGCATCTGGAAGGACCTCAGCGACAACGTCAACCTGATGGCCAACAACCTGACCATGCAGGTGCGCAACATCTCCCAGGTGGCGGCGGCCGTCGCGAACGGCGACCTGACGCGGACGGTGACGATCGAGGCGCGCGGCGAGGTCGCGCAGCTCGCCGACACCTTCAACACCATGGTCAAGACGCTGAGTTCGTTCGCCGACCAGGTCACCAAGGTGGCCCGCGAGGTGGGCACGGACGGCATCCTGGGCGGGCAGGCGTACGTCCCGGGCGTGGCCGGCACCTGGAAGGACCTCACCGAGTCGGTGAACCAGATGGCGTCCAACCTGACCGGTCAGGTGCGCAACATCGCCATGGTCACCACCGCCATCGCCAAGGGCGATCTGACCAAGAAGATCGACATCGACGCGCGCGGGGAGATCCTGGAGCTGAAGACGACCATCAACACGATGGTCGACCAGCTGTCCAGCTTCGCCGAGGAGGTCACCCGGGTCGCCCGCGAGGTGGGCACCGAGGGGCAGCTCGGCGGTCAGGCGCGGGTGCGGGACGTGGACGGCACCTGGCGGGACCTGACCGAGTCGGTGAACGAGATGGCCGGGAACCTGACCCGGCAGGTGCGCGCCATCGCGCGCGTGGCGACCGCGGTGACCCGCGGCGACCTGAACCTGAAGATCGACGTGGACGCCTCCGGCGAGATCCAGGAACTGCAGGACTACATCAACAAGATGATCGCCAACCTGCGCGACACCACGATCGCCAACAAGGAGCAGGACTGGCTCAAGGGCAACCTGGCCCGCATCTCGGCGCTGATGCAGGGCCGCCGGGACCTCCAGGACGTGGCCTCGCTGATCATGAGCGAGCTGACGCCGGTGGTCTCGGCACAGCACGGCGCGTTCTTCGTGGCCCTGGCCCCGAGCGACGGCAAGGACCTCGGCGGCGACCCGGACAACGCGTACGAGCTGCGGATGCTGGGCTCCTACGGCTACTCGATGGGCTCCATGCCGACGTCGTTCCGGCCGGGTGAGGCGCTGATCGGGACGGCCGCCCAGGAGAAGCGCACGATCCTCGTCACGGACGCGCCCAGCGGCTATCTGAAGATCGCCTCCGGGCTCGGCGAGGCGCCGCCCGCCCAGGTGATCGTGCTGCCGGTGCTGTTCGAGGGGAAGGTCCTCGGCGTCATCGAGCTGGCCTCGTTCACGCCGTTCACGCAGATCCAGAAGGACTTCCTGAACCAGATCGCGGAGATGATCGCGACCAGCGTCAACACCATCTCCGTCAACACCAAGACCGAGCAGCTGCTGAAGCAGTCCCAGGAGCTGACCGAGCAACTGCGCCTGAGGTCGGAGGAGTTGGAGCAGCGGCAGAAGGCGTTGCAGGCGTCCAACGCCGAACTGGAGGAGAAGGCCGAGCTGTTGGCCCAGCAGAACCGGGACATCGAGGCGAAGAACTCCGAGATCGAGGAAGCGCGGCAGGTCCTGGAGGAGCGCGCCGAGCAGCTCGCGGTCTCCATGCGCTACCGCAGCGAGTTCCTGGCCAACATGTCGCACGAGCTGCGCACGCCGCTGAACTCCCTGCTGATCCTCGCCAAGTTGCTCGCCGACAACGCGGAGGGGAACCTTTCCCCGAAGCAGGTGGAGTTCGCCGAGACGATCCACGGCGCGGGCTCCGACCTGCTCCAGCTGATCAACGACATCCTGGACCTGTCGAAGGTCGAGGCGGGCAAGATGGACGTCTCCCCGACGCGCATCGCCCTCGTCCAGCTGATCGACTACGTGGAGGCCACCTTCCGGCCGCTGACCGCGGAGAAGGGTCTGGACCTGTCGGTGCGGGTCTCCCCGGAGCTGCCGGCGACGCTGCACACCGACGAGCAGCGGCTGCTGCAGGTGCTGCGCAACCTGCTGTCCAACGCGGTCAAGTTCACCGACTCCGGGTCGGTGGAGCTGGTGATCCGTCCCGCGCGGGACGACGTCCCGCAGGCGATCCGGGAGCAGTTGCTGGAGGCGGGATCGCTGACCGACCCGGAGGCGGACATGATCGCGTTCTCCGTCACCGACACCGGCATCGGCATCGCGGCCAGCAAGATGCGGGTCATCTTCGAGGCGTTCAAGCAGGCCGACGGCACCACCAGCCGCAAGTACGGCGGTACGGGCCTCGGGCTGTCCATCTCCCGGGAGATCGCCCAGCTGCTGGGCGGCGAGATCCACGCGCAGAGCGAACCGGGCCGCGGCTCGACGTTCACGCTGTACCTGCCGCTGCACCCGGGCGAGCTGCCGCCGCACGGCTACCAGCAGCCCGCGTCCGCGCTCGACGCCGACGAGCTGGTCGCCGCCGCCGAGCCGCACATGTCCGAGCTGCCCGGTCTGTCGGGCCTGTCGGAGCTGTCGGCCGCGGAGGTCGAGACGCCGGCCGAGGTGAAGTCGTACCAGGAGACGCAGAACGGGGCGGCCGCGCTGTTCCGCCGTCGCCGCCGGGCGCTGCCCGCCGGGTCCGAGGCCGGTGAGCAGCGCTCCGGCCGGCCGCGGCAGGAGCAGGGGCCGCGGCCGGCGGGCGCGGCCGCGTCGGCCGCCGAGGCGGAGAAGGCGCAGGGGCACCGGGACATCCGATTCGGCGGCGAGAAGGTGCTCATCGTCGACGACGACATCCGCAACGTCTTCGCGCTGACCAGCGTCCTGGAGCAGCACGGCCTGTCGGTGCTGTACGCCGAGAACGGCCGCGAGGGCATCGAGGTGCTGGAGCAGCACGACGACGTGGCGGTCGTCCTGATGGACATCATGATGCCCGAGATGGACGGCTATGCGACGACGACGGCGATCCGCAGGATGCCGCAGTTCGCCGGGCTGCCGATCATCGCGCTGACCGCTAAGGCGATGAAGGGCGACCGGGAGAAGGCCATCGGGTCGGGCGCCTCCGACTACGTGACCAAGCCGGTCGACCCCGACCACCTGCTGACCGTGATGGAGCAGTGGATGCGGGGCGAGTGACGGGAGTGCGACGGCGGGAACCTTCGGGATGCGAGCGGAGTTGTTGACTCCGGGTGCCCGAAGCCGTGTAGAAGTGCGGGAATCGGGGAACCTTCTGGTCTCCCGCCGCGTTTCCGCTACGTGCACAGTGACATCGCGGTGACAGGGTGTGGCGACGGGCGGGGTGCGGCTACGATGACCGGCACAAGGACGGGCGGCTCACGGGAGTCGTCCCCTGGGGCGGCACCCGCCGGTGCCTCCCCGGTTCCTGCGGACAGGGGCGGCCCCAAGCCGGGGCGAGGAGGGCGGGCCATGGTGCAGAAGGCCAAGATCCTCCTGGTCGATGACCGGCCGGAGAATCTGCTGGCGCTGGAGGCCATCCTCTCCGCGCTCGATCAGACGCTGGTGCGGGCATCCTCCGGGGAGGAAGCGCTCAAAGCGCTGCTCACGGACGACTTCGCGGTCATCCTGCTGGACGTTCAGATGCCGGGCATGGACGGGTTCGAGACGGCCGCGCACATCAAGCGGCGGGAGAGGACCCGGGACATCCCGATCATCTTCCTCACCGCGATCAACCACGGCCCGCACCACACCTTCCGCGGCTACGCGGCGGGGGCGGTCGACTACATCTCCAAGCCGTTCGACCCATGGGTGCTGCGAGCGAAGGTCTCGGTCTTCGTCGACCTGTACATGAAGAACTGCCAGCTCAAGGAGCAGGCCGCTCTGCTGCGCCTCCAGCTGGAGGGCGGCGGCAGGGAGAGCGGGGCGGGCGACGGCAAGGAATCGGCCGGCCTGCTCGCCGAGCTGTCCGCCCGCCTGGCCGCCGTCGAGGAGCAGGCCGAGGCGCTCTCCAAGCAGCTGGACGACGAGTCCGCCGACGCGGCGGCGGTCGCCACGGCCGCCCATCTGGAGCGCAAGCTGACCGGTCTGCGCCGGGCCCTGGACGCGCTGGAACCGGGGACGGGCAGCGCTTCCTCCCTGCCCGCCCAGGGCTGAGGCCAAGGACCGAATGCCCTGCGGGGCCCGGGTGTCCGGCGGGCCGGGACTCGGGCGGTGGGTGCCGCGGCGATGGACCGGGCGGGCTCGGGCGGTGAGACGGTCGTGGGCCCGAGCCACGGAGTGAAGGGCGTGCCGAAGGGCGAACAGCCCGGTGGCCGGGCGGGGCGTGGGCCCGGCGGCGTCATGACGGGTCGCTCCGCGCCGGGTTCGGGGACGGGAAGGCCTTGTTCGGCCCTGAAAGGCCGTGACGCCCGGTCCGAATCCGCCGATCGCGGCTCGCGATGAGCGAGGGGGAGGGGAGCCGGGGGGTGATCCGCCGTCCGGAGAACCGAGCATGAGCCGACGTCAGCTCACCGTTCCCGTCGGCACGACACGAACGGGTGAAGCCGTGGGCACACGTGTCCGGCGTGGCCCACACCGGTAATCTCACACCTATGGCCTCACGTCCCTCCGCAGCCAAGAAGCAGCCCGCCAAGAAGGCGGCCGCTCCCATCAAGGCTCCGGCGAAGAAGGCCGCCGCGAAAAGGGTCCCCGCCAAGAAGGCCCCGGCCAGGAAGGCGCCCGCGAAGAAGGTCGTGGCGACCAGACCCGCGCCCCGGCCCGCGCCGAATCCCACCGGGGGCGTGTACCGAGTGGTGCGCGCCCTGTGGCTGGGGCTGGCGCACGCCGTCGGCGCCGTGTTCCGCGGCATAGGGCAGGGCGCCAGGAACCTGGACCCCGCACACCGCAAGGACGGCGTCGCCCTGCTGCTGCTCGCCGTCGCCCTGATCGCCGCCGCCGGCACCTGGGCCGATCTGCGCGGGCCGGTCGGCGACCTGGTGGAGATCCTGGTGACCGGGGCCTTCGGGCGGCTGGACCTGCTCGTCCCGATCCTGGTCGGGATCATCGCCGTCCGCTTCATCCGGCACCCCGAGAAGCCCGAGGCCAACGGCCGTATCGTCATCGGCCTGTCCGCGCTCGTCCTCGGCGTCCTCGGCCAGGTGCACATCGCCTGCGGCTCACCGGCCCGCAGCGACGGCATGCAGGCGATAAGGGACGCCGGCGGCCTCATCGGCTGGGGCGCGGCCACCCCGCTGACGTACGCGATGGGCGAGGTGCTGGCCGTACCGCTGCTGGTGCTGCTCACCGTCTTCGGCCTGCTGGTCGTCACCGCCACACCGGTCAACGCCATCCCGCAGCGGCTGCGGCTGCTCGGTGTCAGGCTCGGCCTGCTGCCGGAACCGGAGGACGACGAGTTCGCCGAGTACACCGAGGACGACGCGCGGTACGACGAACAGTGGCGCGAGGCGCTCCCCGCGCGCCCCCGCAAGCGCCAGGGCGCCCCCCAGGCCTACGACCCCGACGGCGCCGAGCAGGAGGCGCTGTCCAAGCGCCGCGGACGGCCCCGCCGCTCCGCCGTGCCGCAGCCCGACATGGACCAGCGGATGGACGCCGTGGACGTCGCCGCGGCCGCGGCCGCCGCGCTCGACGGCGCCGTCCTGCACGGCATGCCGCCCTCCCCGGTCGTCGCGGACCTCACCCAGGGCGTCAGCGCGGGCGACCACGCCGAGACCCCGACCGCGGCCGGACCCCTGACCCCGACCGCGACCCCGAGCCCGGCTCCGGTCCCGGCCGCGCGCCCCGAGCGGGACGCCCCGGCGGCGAGGACCGCGCCGGAGGCGCCGGCTCCCCGCCCCGCACGGCAGGAGCCGACCGCCGGCGTCCCCGACCTCACCAAGAGCCCGCCCGCCGAGACCCGCGAACTGCCCGCGCGCGCCGAACAGCTCCAGCTGTCCGGCGACATCACCTACTCCCTGCCCGTGCTGGACCTGCTGGAGCGCGGCGGCCCCGGCAAGGCGCGCAGCGCCGCCAACGACGCGATCGTCGAATCGCTCACCACCGTCTTCACCGAGTTCAAGGTCGACGCCCGCGTCACCGGCTTCACCCGCGGTCCGACGGTCACCCGCTACGAGGTCGAACTCGGGCCCGCCGTGAAGGTGGAGCGCATCACCGCGCTGACGAAGAACATCGCCTACGCCGTCGCCAGTCCGGACGTGCGGATCATCAGCCCGATCCCCGGCAAGTCCGCGGTCGGCATCGAGATCCCCAACACCGACCGGGAGATGGTCAACCTCGGCGACGTGCTGCGCCTGGCCGCGGCCGCCGAGGACGACCACCCGATGCTGGTGGCGCTCGGCAAGGACGTCGAGGGCGGCTACGTGATGGCCAACATCGCGAAGATGCCGCACATCCTGGTCGCCGGCGCCACCGGCTCCGGCAAGTCGTCCTGCATCAACTGCCTGATCACCTCGATCATGATGCGGGCGACGCCGGAGGACGTCCGCATGGTCCTCGTCGACCCCAAGCGGGTCGAGCTGACCGCGTACGAGGGCATCCCGCACCTGATCACGCCGATCATCACCAACCCCAAGCGGGCCGCCGAGGCGCTGCAGTGGGTGGTGCGCGAGATGGACCTCAGGTACGACGACCTCGCCGCGTACGGCTTCCGGCACATCGACGACTTCAACGCCGCCGTCCGCAGCGGCAAGGCGAAGTCGCCCGAGGGCAGCGAACGCGAGCTGCAGCCCTACCCGTACCTGCTGGTCATCGTCGACGAGCTGGCCGACCTGATGATGGTCGCGCCGCGCGACGTCGAGGACGCGATCGTGCGCATCACCCAGCTAGCCCGCGCCGCCGGCATCCATCTGGTGCTCGCCACGCAGCGCCCCTCGGTCGACGTCGTCACCGGCCTGATCAAGGCGAACGTGCCCTCCCGGCTCGCCTTCGCCACCTCCTCGCTCGCCGACAGCCGGGTCATCCTCGACCAGCCCGGCGCCGAGAAGCTGATCGGCAAGGGCGACGGACTGTTCCTGCCGATGGGCGCGAGCAAGCCGACCCGTATGCAGGGCGCCTTCGTCACCGAGGACGAGGTCGCCGCCGTCGTCCGGCACTGCAAGGACCAGATGGCGCCCGTCTTCCGCGAGGACGTCACGGTCGGCACCAAGCAGAAGAAGGAGATCGACGAGGACATCGGCGACGACCTCGACCTGCTGTGCCAGGCGGCCGAGCTGGTCGTCTCCACACAGTTCGGGTCGACGTCCATGCTGCAGCGCAAGCTGCGCGTCGGCTTCGCCAAGGCCGGCCGGCTCATGGACCTGATGGAGTCGCGGAACATCGTCGGCCCCAGCGAGGGCTCCAAGGCGCGTGACGTTCTCGTGAAGCCCGACGACCTGGACGGTGTTCTGGCGGTGATTCGGGGAGAGTCCGAGGGGTAGGCGCAAAGGGTCGCTCCGGCGGATCCGCCCGCCGTGGACAGCGGGAGGGAGAGCTTCGTGATCCACCCGTTAGCCGCCGGTGGGCAACCCTTTCGCCCGTGCGCACGTCAAGTTGGGCAAGAGCCCCGGCGCGGGTCCCGCAAGGGGCCCCACCACGGGTTTCGCACCTGCCCCGCCATCGGATCGACCGGCCATTCCGATGGCGTACAAAGTCGTACCGCCGGGTCGCTCCACCCTTTGGCACACCCCTAGACTGAATGTCCAGCACAGGCGGCTACACGCTCGAAAGGCGCCCCCGTGTCCATCGGCAACTCCCCTGAAGACGAGCGTCCGTTCGAAGACGTTTCCGAGGAAGCCCGCCCCTCCGTCGGCCGTGTCCTGAAGGACGCGCGGCTCGCCGCCGGCCTCACCGTCGACGAGATCAGTACCGCCACCCGCGTCCGTGTCGCCATCGTGCACGCCATCGAGGCCGACGACTTCGCCCCGTGCGGCGGCGACGTCTACGCCCGCGGACACATCCGGACCCTGGCCCGCGCCGTCCACCTCGACCCCGCCCCGCTGCTCGCCCAGTACGCCGACGAGCACGGCGGACGGCCCGCCCCCACCCCGGCGGCGCCCCTCTTCGAGGCGGAACGCATCCGCCCCGAGCGCCGCGGACCCAACTGGACCGCGGCCATGGTCGCCGCCATCGTCGTCGTCATCGGCTTCGTCGGCTTCACCGCCGTCAAAGGCGGCGGCGACAGCTCCGACAAGACCCAGGTCGCCGAGGGCCCCACCCCCGGCGCCGCCACGTCCGCCGCGCCCCGGCCCAAGAGCAGCAAGCCCGCCGACCCCAAGCCCGCCCCCTCCGACAGCGCCATCGCGGCCGCGCCCCAGGACAAGGTGACCGTCCAGGTCAGCGCGCCGAACGGGCGCAGCTGGATCTCCGCCAAGGACCACAACGGCCGCATGCTCTTCGACGGGCTTCTCGGCAAGGGCGAGTCCAAGACCTTCCAGGACAACACCAAGATCAACCTGATCCTCGGTGACGCGGGCGCCATCGAGCTCTACGTCAACGGCAAGAAGATCGAGGACCAGTTCCAGCCTGGCGCAGTGGAACGCCTCACGTACACGAAGGGTGATCCGCAGGTCGGATAGCCCGTGAACAGGGGCCCGAGAGGGCGGACGGAGAAGGGGTTGGCCGAGATCGGCCAACCCCTTCGACATGGGCCGTCGCGGAGACGAAGTAGTCTTGAGCCCATGCCTGAACGCCGTACCGTCGCACTCGTCACTCTCGGCTGCGCCCGTAACGAGGTGGACTCCGAGGAGCTCGCAGGCCGTTTGGAGGCGGACGGCTGGCAGCTCGTGGAGGACGCCGCGGACGCGGACGTCGCCGTGGTCAACACCTGTGGCTTCGTGGAAGCCGCCAAGAAGGACTCCGTCGACGCCCTCCTGGAGGCCAACGACCTCAAGGACCACGGCAGAACGCAGGCCGTCGTCGCCGTCGGCTGCATGGCCGAGCGGTACGGCAAGGAGCTCGCCGAAGCCCTTCCCGAGGCCGACGGCGTGCTCGGCTTCGACGACTACGCGGACATCTCCGACCGGCTGCAGACCATCCTCAGCGGCGGCGTCCACGCCGCGCACACCCCGCGCGACCGCCGCAAGCTCCTGCCGATCAGCCCCGCCGAGCGCCAGGACGCGGGCGCCGCCGTCGCCCTGCCGGGGCACGGCCCCAGCGACCTTCCCGAGGGCGTCGCCCCGGCCTCCGGCCCGCGCGCGCCGCTGCGCCGTCGCCTGGACGGCGCCCCGGTCGCCTCCGTCAAGCTCGCCTCCGGCTGCGACCGGCGCTGCTCGTTCTGCGCCATCCCGTCCTTCCGCGGCTCCTTCATCTCCCGCCGCCCGAGCGACGTGCTCAACGAGACGCGGTGGCTGGCCGAGCAGGGCGTCAAGGAGATCATGCTGGTCTCCGAGAACAACACCTCCTACGGCAAGGACCTCGGCGACATCCGCCTGCTGGAGTCCCTGCTTCCCGAGCTCGCCGAGGTCGACGGCATCGAGCGGGTGCGGGTCAGCTACCTCCAGCCGGCCGAGATGCGCCCCGGCCTCATCGACGTGCTGACCTCCACCCCGAAGGTCGCGCCCTACTTCGACCTCTCCTTCCAGCACTCCGCGCCCGGCGTCCTGCGCGCCATGCGCCGCTTCGGCGACACCGACCGGTTCCTGGAGCTGCTCGACACCATCCGGGGCAAGGCGCCCCAGGCCGGCGTGCGCTCCAACTTCATCGTCGGCTTCCCCGGCGAGTCCGAGGCCGACCTCGCCGAGCTGGAGCGGTTCCTGACCGGCGCCCGGCTGGACGCCATCGGTGTCTTCGGCTACTCCGACGAGGAGGGCACGGAGGCCGCGACGTACGAGGACAAGCTGGAGCAGGACGTCGTCGACGAGCGGCTCGCGCACATCTCGCGGCTGGCCGAGGAACTCGTCTCCCAGCGCGCCGAGGAGCGCCTGGGCGAGACGGTGCGGGTACTCGTGGAGTCCGTGGACGCCGAGGAGGGCGTCTTCGGCCGGGCCGCCCACCAGGCGCCGGAGACGGACGGCCAGGTGCTGCTCACCAGCGCCGAGGGTCTGGCTGTCGGCCGTATGGTCGAGGCGAAGGTGGTCGGTACGGAGGGTGTCGACCTGGTGGCCGAGCCGCTGACGGGCGCGTTCGCGTGCAGTGAGGAGACGGGCAGATGACCGGAGTCCCGGCGTCCGCGGCGGGCGGTTCCCCCGGCGGCCCGCGGGCTGCCGGGGCCCCGGAGGCCGCCCGGCCCGGTTCCGGTGACTTCGGCGCCGCCGGGTCCGCGACCGGCGGCGCCGTCGGCGCCGCTGACGGGCAGGACGGCGGGCGGCCCGCGCGCGGCGGCAAGATCACGGCCGCCGCCGTCAACCAGGCCAGCGTGTGGAACGTCGCCAATCTGCTGACCATGCTGCGGCTGCTCCTGGTGCCCGGCTTCGTCGCGCTGATGCTGGCGGACGGCGGCTACGACCCGGCGTGGCGCTCCGTCGCCTGGGCGGCCTTCGCCATCGCCATGATCACCGACCTGTTCGACGGCCACCTGGCGCGGACGTACGACCTCGTCACCGACTTCGGGAAGATCGCCGACCCGATCGCCGACAAGGCGATCATGGGCGCAGCGCTGATCTGTCTGTCCGGCCTCGGCGATCTGCCCTGGTGGGTGACCGGCGTGATCCTCGGCCGGGAGCTCGGGATCACCCTGCTGCGTTTCCTGGTCATCCGCTACGGCGTCATCCCGGCCAGCCGCGGCGGCAAGCTCAAGACGCTCACCCAGGGCGTCGCCGTCGGGATGTACGTGCTGGCGCTGACGGGCTGGCTGGCCACCCTCCGCTTCTGGGTGATGGCCGCCGCCGTGGTGCTGACCGTGGTGACGGGGCTGGACTACGTACGGCAGGCCATCGTGCTGCGGCGGCGGGGAATCGCCGAGCGCCGCGCGGCGTTGGAGGAGTCGCGAGGGTGAGTTCGCGGGCGACCGAAGTGGTGCGACTACTCACGGTGAGGGGCGAGACGCTCGCCGTCGCCGAGTCCCTGACCGGTGGACTGGTCGCGGCGGAGATCACCTCGGTGCCCGGTGCGTCCAAGGTCTTCCGCGGCTCCGTCACCGCCTACGCCACCGAGCTCAAGCACCGGCTGCTCGGTGTGGACGCCACCCTGCTGGCCCAGCGCGGAGCGGTGGATCCGCAGGTCGCGGCCGAGATGGCGGTGGGTGTGCGCAAGGCGCTCGGTGCGGACTGGGGCATCGCCACCACCGGGGTCGCGGGCCCCGACCCCCAGGACGGACAGCCCGTCGGGACGGTGTTCGTGGCCGTGGCCGGCCCCTCGGGAAGGGGCGCCGGAGCCTCGTGGGACGGGAAAACGGCCCAGCTGCGGTTGAACGGCGGCCGGGCGGAAATTCGTATGGAGAGTGTACGGAGCGTACTCGCACTGCTTCTGGAGCGGATTGCGGGCGAACAGACCGGGAATGAGCGGGCACAGGATACGGAACGGAACGGGGGGTTTTGATGTTTGCAGCCCTGAGTGAACACGACATCGCTCCCCGCACGGCCGCAGCGCGAGGCGGTACGGTGGGGCGTGAAGGATGCGGCTACGCGGTCCGAGGAGGGAGCCACCGATGATTCTGCTCCGTCGCCTGCTGGGTGACGTGCTGCGTCGGCAGCGCCAGCGCCAGGGCCGTACTCTGCGCGAAGTCTCCTCGTCCGCCCGAGTCTCGCTCGGCTATCTCTCCGAGGTGGAGCGGGGGCAGAAGGAGGCTTCCTCCGAGCTGCTCTCCGCGATCTGCGACGCGCTGGACGTACGGATGTCCGAGCTCATGCGGGAAGTGAGCGACGAGCTCGCCCTCGCCGAGCTGGCCCAGTCTGCTGCGGCCACCGACGGTGTGCCCACGCCGGTTCGCCCGATGCTGGGCTCCGTGTCGGTGACCGGTGTGCCACCGGAACGGGTGACCATCAAGGCGCCCGCCGAAGCGGTGGACGTGGTCGCGGCGTGATCTGCCGCGCGCACTGACGCATACGTTCGTGAGCCCCGGCCGGGGCTCCTCCGGAAGACCACCGGGGGAGGTCCGCCGGGGCTTTCGCTTGTCCGTCGCCTCCTTCGCGTTTGCCCGTCGGGTGCGGTGCGGTGATGGTGGAGGCCGGGTCGCGGTCGCGTTCGGCCGGCGCGCTCGAGCGGGTGGAGCGCCCCGCGCACCCCGGTGCGCCCTCCTGCGCGGGAGGGCGGAGTTCTAGCGTCGGGCTGGAGGTGGTGGGTGCGTGAGTGCGACGGCGGGGCCGGCGATGCGCTGGGGCGCCGCCCTGGGGCTCGGCGCGTTGTGGTGGTGGGCGGTGCTGCGACTGCTGCTGTCCGAGAACGCGGGCGTGCTGGAAGGGGCGATCACGGCGGGTGGCTGGGGGCTCAGCCTGCTGCCCGTGCACTGCGTGCCCAAGGCCGCCGCGTCGACGGGGCCGGGCGTGGGGGCCGCGGGCACGGGAACCGTTGGCACGGGCCCCGGTGCGGCCCCGGCCGCCGAGCGGGTTGCCGACGCCGAGGGGATCGCCCTTGCCGAGGGCGACGCCGACGCGGAGACAGCGGCCGACGCGGAGACAGGCGCCGACGCGGGCGTCGACGGGACGCCGGGCGGGGACGCGGGTGGACCGGCGCCCGGGGGCGCTGGTGGGCCGTCGTTCGGTGAGTCGGGCGGGTGGCCCTTCGGGCGTGGCGGGCGGTCGCCGTCCGGTGAGGGCGGCGGATGGCCGTTCGGGAACACGGAGAACGCGGCGGCGACACCGCTCGACCGGTCGGACGGAGAGCCCGGGCTCCCGTGAGGACGGGCGGGCTCCTCGTCCGCGCCGTCCGCGACGGAACTGTCGGAGCCGTCGGACCGCCGGAGCCGCCGCCCCTCGTCGGTCCCGTGGGAGTCCCGGAGCGTCCCGTGGCAGTACGGTGCGGGCGGCCCGGTGGACGCGCCGCGCCTGACGGGCTTCACCCTCCCGAACGGCGGTACCGCTCCCGCCACCTCTGCGGGGAGCCCGGCGGCGGGGCCGGGCCGGCCTGGCAGGCGGGGCACCAGTAGGTGGGGCGTTCCTGGGAGCCGTCGCCCTGGTCGGCCACCCGGACCGAGGTGCCGCAGCGCAGACAGGGACGAGGCGCCCGGCCGTAGACGAACAGGTCCTGGCCGCGCAGGCCCGTGGTCCGGCGGACCACGCGGTCCCTGTTGGCCTCCAGAAGCTTCTTGGCGAGGGCGGGGAGCTTCGCGGCGCTGTCGGCGGGCAGGGCGCCCATGGGCAGCCACGGGGTCACGCCGAGCAGGAAGCAGAGCTCGCACTTGTAGACGTTGCCGACGCCGGCGAGATTGCGCTGGTCGAGCAGGGCCTCGCCGAGCTGCCGGGCGGGGTCGGCGAGGAGGTTCGTCAGGGCCAGGTCCGGGTCCCAGTCCGGGCCGAGGAGGTCCGGTCCGAGGTGACGGACGGCGCGCTCCTCCTCGCTGGTGCGCAGCAGCTCCAGCACGGGGAGGCGGTAGCCCACGGCGGCGCGGTCGGCGGTCGCCAGGACGATCCGGATCTGGTGGGCGGGCCCGCCCTTCCAGCGCTCGCCGCTGCCGAAGACCTTCCAGGCGCCCTCCATCCGCAGGTGCGAGTGCAGGGTCAGGCCGCCCTCGACGCGGGTGAGCAGGTGTTTGCCGCGGGAGACGGTGTCCAGCACGGTACGGCCGGCGAGATCGACCGTGGCGTACCGGGGCACCCGGAAGTCGCTGCGGGTCAGCACCTTGCCGGCGAGCGCGTCGTGCAAGCGTCGCGCGGCCTGCCAGACCGTGTCACCCTCGGGCATGGCTCAAGGGTGACACGCGCCCGCGCATCGCCGCCTCGGCTGGGTGTGTACGGGGGCAGGGCACGGGGACGTCCGCTTCGGTCATGCGCGCAGGCGCAGTCCGCGCGGGGTGGCGATGAAGCCCGCGCCTTCCAGGAGAGCGCCGATGGGGGAGGTCAGGGCGGAGGCGCCGTTGACGCGCTCCACCGTGACCGTGCCCAGGGACCCCGCGCGGGCGGCCGTGGCCAGCGCGTCGGCGGCGGCTCTCAGGCGTGGGTCGTCGACGGCCGGGCCGTCCGGGTCGGCGGGCCAGGCCAGCAGGGTCTTCCCGCCGCGCTCCATGTAGAGGGTCAGCTCGCCGTCCACGAGCACCACCAGGGAGCCGGCCTTGCGCCCCGGCTTGTGCCCGGCGCCGGTCGGCGGCTCAGGCCAGGGCAGGGCGGCCCCGTACGCGTTCGCCGGGTCGGCGGCGGCGAGGACGACCGCCCGAGAGTCGGCGCCGCCGCCGCGCCCCCGTCGGTCGCCGGGGCCGAAACGGTGCGGGGAGGCCGGACCGCCGCCGCGGGGACCGCCGTAGCCGGGGGCGGCGAGGTCGCGGGACGGAACCCGGCCGCCCCACGCGGGGCCGTCGGTGCCGAACGGGTCCGTGTCACCGCCGGGGCCGTCGCCGAAGCCGTCGGACGGCGCGAAGCCGCCGCCCGCCACGAAGTCGTCGGACGGTGCCGAGCCGTCGATCCGGTCGAGACCGGCGGGCGGTTCGAGACCGGCGGGGAGCGGGGAGGCGCCCGGTGAGCCGAAACCGTCCGGACCGCCGCCGTCTCCGGGCGCCGTGCCGGGCAGGCCCTCGCCCCGCTCGCGGGCGTTGGCCACCGCGCGGAGGCGGTCGACCGCGCCGTCCATGGCGAACTGGGCGGCGCCCAGCCCCTCCACCACGTATCCGCGCCGGGCCTGACCGCTGTCCTCGAAGACGGACAGCACCCGGTAGACGGCGGAGAAGCCGCCCTCCACCCCCTCGGCGGACACCGCTCCCCGGGTGACCACGCCGTGCCGGTCGAGGAGGGTGCGGGCCAGGGCGTGGGCGCGCACGGTGGCGTCGGTGTCGCGGCCGGGCAGCAGGGACCAGCGGCCCCCGACGGTCGGTGGGCCGGTGCGGGACGCGGTGCGCGCGGCGGCGGTCAGCGAGCCGTAGCGGCCGCGTGGGACGGCGCGTTTGGCACGGTGCGCCGTGGAGCCGGCGGTGCGGCCCGAGCCGAGCAGGGCACGCATCGGGGCGAGTGTGTCGTTGGTGAGCCGGCCCGACCAGGCCAGGTCCCAGACGGCGTCGGACAGTTGGGGATCCGTCGCGTCGGGGTGGGTGGTCGCGCGCACGTGGTCGGCGATCTGACGGAAGAACAGGCCGTAGCCGCCCGACAGGGCGTCCAGGACCGACTGGTGGAGCGGTGTCAGCTCCAGCGGGTGCGGCGGCGGCAGGAGCAGCGGGGCCGCGTCGGCGAGGTGGAGGCAGACCCAGCCGTCCTTGCCGGGCAGCGCCCCCGCTCCCGCCCACACGACCTCGCCGGCCGCGGTGAGTTCGTCGAGCATCGAGGGGGTGTAGTCCGCCACACGCGAGGGCAGGACGAGCTTCTCCAGCGCGGAGGCGGGCACCGAGGCGCCCTGCAACTGTTCGACGGCGCGCACCAGTCCGTCGACGCCCCGCAGGCCGTGCCCCCTGCCGATGTGCTGCCACTGCGGCAGGAACTGCGCCAGCGCGGCCGGCGGCACCGGCTCCAGCTCGTGCCGCAGCGCGGCCAGCGAACGGCGGCGCAGCCGGCGCAGCACCGTGGCGTCGCACCACTCCTGGCCGATGCCCGCCGGGTGGAACTCGCCCTGGACGACCCGGCCGCTTCCGGCGAGACGGTGCAGCGCCCCGTCGGTGACCGCGACGCCCAGGCCGAAGCGGGCGGCGGCCGTGGCCGAGGTGAACGGGCCGTGGGTGCGGGCGTAGCGGGCGAGGAGGTCGCCCAGCGGGTCCTTGACCGGTTCGGTGAACGCCTCAGGAACGCCGACCGGCAGCGCTGTGCCGAGCGCGTCGCGCAACCGGCCGGCGTCCTCGATCGCGGCCCAGTGGTCGGTGCCGGCGATCCTGACCCGGATGGCCCGGCGCGCCCTGGCAAGCTCCTGTGCCCAGCCGGGCTCCGCGCCCCGCTCCACGAGCTGCGCGTCGGTGAGCGGGCCGAGCAGCCGCAGCACGTCGGCGACGCCCTCCACGTCCTTGACCCGGCGGTCCTCGGTCAGCCACTGAAGCTCCCGCTCCAGCTCGGCGAGCACCTCGGCGTCCAGGAGTTCGCGCAGCTCCGCCTGGCCCAGCAGCTCGGCCAGCAGCCGCGAGTCCAGGGACAGCGCGGCGGCGCGGCGCTCGGCGAGCGGGGAGTCGCCCTCGTACAGGAACTGGGCGACGTAGCCGAACAGCAGTGAGCGCGCGAAGGGGGAGGGCTCCGGTGTGGTCACCTCGACCAGGCGGACCCTGCGGGACTCGATGTCGCCCATCAGCTCGACGAGGCCCGGCACGTCGAAGACGTCCTGGAGGCACTCGCGGATCGCTTCCAGCACGATCGGGAACGAGCCGAACTCGCTCGCCACCTGCAGCAGCTGGGCGGCGCGCTGGCGCTGCTGCCACAGCGGGGTGCGCTTGCCGGGGTTGCGGCGGGGCAGCAGCAGGGCGCGGGCGGCGCATTCGCGGAAGCGGGCGGCGAACAGGGCCGAGCCGCCGACCTGGTCGGTGACGATCTGGTCGACCTCGCCCTTGTCGAAGGCGACGTCCGCCGCTCCGACGGGTGCCTGCTCCGCGTCGTACTCCGTGCCGGCCCGCGCGGGCTCCTGGTCGAGGAGGTCGAGGCTCATGAGGTCGGCGTCCGGCAGCCGCAGCA
Organism: Streptomyces sp. NPDC018610; assembly: GCF_044391765.1. Classification (NCBI taxonomy): domain Bacteria; kingdom Bacillati; phylum Actinomycetota; class Actinomycetes; order Kitasatosporales; family Streptomycetaceae; genus Streptomyces; species Streptomyces sp. NPDC018610. Next base: position 975,758 of record NZ_JBISAL010000002.1, on the reverse strand, counting down.
CGATGCCGTCGTCGGCGTGCATGACCTGGGCGTCCATGCCGTACCGCTCGGAGAGCCGGGCGCCGAGGGCCAGCGCCCAGGGGGCGTGCACCTGTGCGCCGAAGGGCGAGTGGACGACGACCCGCCAGTCGCCCAGCTCGTCGCGGAAGCGCTCCACGACGATCGTCCGGTCGTCGGGCACATGGCCGCAGGCCTCGCGCTGCTCCGCCAGGTAGGACAGCACGTTGTCCGCGGCCCACGCGTCGAGGCCCGCCGTCAGCAGCCTGAGCCGGGCGTCCTCCTGGGACAGGGAGCCGACCTCGCGCAGGAACGCGCCCACCGCGCGGCCCAGCTCCAGCGGGCGGCCCAGCTGGTCGCCCTTCCAGAACGGCAGCCGGCCCGGAACCCCTGGAGCGGGGGAGACCAGGACGCGGTCGCGGGTGATGTCCTCGATGCGCCAGGAGCTGGTGCCGAGCGTGAAGACGTCGCCGACCCGCGACTCGTAGACCATCTCCTCGTCCAGCTCGCCCACCCGGCCCCCGCCCTTCTTCGGGTCGGACCCGGCCAGGAAGACCCCGAACAGGCCGCGGTCGGGGATGGTGCCGCCGGAGGTGACGGCGAGGCGCTGCGCGCCGGGACGTCCGGTGACCGTGCCCGTCACCCGGTCCCACACCACGCGCGGGCGCAGCTCGGCGAACGCGTCGGAGGGGTAGCGGCCGGCGAGCATGTCGAGCACGGCCGTGAACGCCGACTCGGGCAGGGAGGCGAACGGCGCCGCACGGCGGACCGCGGCGAGCAGGTCGTCGACCTGCCAGGTGTCCATCGACGTCATCGCGACGAGCTGCTGGGCGAGGACGTCCAGGGGGTTGGCGGGCACCCTCAGCGACTCGATGGCCCCGGTCCGCATCCGCTCGGTGACCACCGCCGCCTGGACCAGGTCGCCCCGGTACTTGGGGAAGACGACTCCGGTGGAGACCGCGCCCACCTGGTGTCCGGCGCGGCCCACCCGCTGCAGGCCGGAGGCCACGGACGGCGGCGACTCCACCTGCACGACGAGGTCGACGGCGCCCATGTCGATGCCCAGTTCCAGGCTGGAGGTGGCCACCACCGCCGGCAGGCGGCCCGCCTTCAGGTCCTCCTCGACCAGGGCGCGCTGTTCCTTGGAGACCGAGCCGTGGTGCGCGCGGGCGATGACGGCGGGCGCGCCGTGCGCCGCGCCCGAGCCGCCCATCAGCTCGGCCGGGGAGTGGTGCTCGTCCAGGGACTCGCCGGTGGCCCGCTCGTAGGCGATCTCGTTGAGCCGGTTGCACAGGCGCTCGGCCAGGCGGCGCGAGTTGGCGAACACGATGGTGGAGCGGTGCGCCTGGACGAGATCGGTGATCCGCTCCTCGACGTGCGGCCAGATCGAGGGCCGCTCACCGCCGTCCCCGCCGTCGGCCGCCGGGGAGCCCCCCAGCTCGCCGAGGTCCTCGACCGGGACGACGACCGACAGGTCGAACTCCTTGCCGGACTCCGGCTGGACGATCTCCACCTTGCGGCGCGGCGACAGGTAGCGGGCGATCTCGTCGACCGGGCGGACGGTCGCGGACAGGCCGATGCGGCGGGCGGGCTTCGGCAGCAGCTCGTCCAGGCGCTCCAGGGACAGCGCGAGGTGCGCCCCGCGCTTGGTGCCCGCGACCGCGTGGACCTCGTCCAGGATCACCGTCTCGATGCCGGTCAGCGCGTCGCGCGTGGCCGACGTCAGCATCAGGAACAGCGACTCGGGAGTGGTGATCAGGATGTCCGGCGGGCGCGTGGCCAGGGCGCGGCGCTCGGCGGGCGGGGTGTCGCCGGAGCGGATGCCGACCTTCACCTCCGGCTCGGGCAGGCCCAGGCGGACGGATTCCTGGCGGATACCGGTGAGGGGGCTGCGCAGATTGCGCTCCACGTCGACGGCGAGGGCCTTGAGCGGAGAGACGTACAGCACCCGGCAGCGCTTCTTCGGGTCCGCCGGGGGAGGGGTGGAGGCGAGCTGGTCGAGGGCCGCGAGGAAGGCGGCCAGGGTCTTGCCGGAGCCGGTCGGGGCGACCACCAGGACGTCCGAGCCCTCGCCGATCGCCCGCCACGCCCCCGCCTGGGCGGCGGTGGGCGCCGAGAAGGCCCCCGTGAACCAGCCACGGGTCGCGGGGGAGAAGCCGCCGAGGGCGGGATGCGGAGCGCCTGCCATGCGTCCCATCCTGCACCCGACCACTGACAATGCGCGCTGACCTGGGCGTTCGCCGTCGCCGACCGAGTGGTCGGGGGGCCCGCCCGGGGACGCGGCGGAGAATGGCCCCATGGCGGCATCCGGCGAGGAGCGGGCACGGCACTGGCAGTACGAGGAACTGCCCGGGGTCGACCTGCTGCGCGCGAGGTACGTGCGCAAGGAGTTCGTGCGGCACACGCACGAGCACTTCGTGATCGCGGCCATCGCCGAGGGCGTCGAGGTGTTCCACCACGGCGGGGGCGACGTCTCCGCGGGGCCGGGGGCGCTGGCGCTGGTCAACCCCGACACCCCGCACACGGGCCGGGCCGGCGTGCCCGAGGGATGGCGGTACGGGGCGGTGTACCCGGCGCCCGGACTGGTGGCCGAGATCGCGGCGGAGACCACCGCGATCCGCGGGACGCCCGGCTTCGTGCGCCCGGTGCTCGACGATCCCCGGGCCGCCGCCCTGGTGCACCAGGTGCTCAGGGCCGTGGACGAGGGCAACGCGCTGGCCGCCGACACACTCCTGCGGGTGGCCGTGACACGGCTGCTGCGGCTCAACGGCGGACCGCTGCCGCAGCGCGAGGTGCGCACGGCCGGGACGCGGATCGCGGCACGCGCGCGTGCCGTCCTGGAGGAACGCCTGGCCGAGCCGCCGACCCTGGAGCGGCTCGCCGCCGATCTCGGAGTGAGCCCGTTCGCCCTGCTGCGCGCCTTCCGCGGCGCCTACGGGATGCCCCCGCACAGCTGGCTCACCGACGCCCGGGTGCGCCGGGCCAGACGGCTGCTGGACGCGGGCACCGCGCCGGCTCAGGTCGCCGCGGCCGTCGGATTCACCGACCAGTCCCATCTGAGCCGGCACTTCTCCCGGATCGTGGGCGTGCCCCCGGGGGCCTACCAGCGGGAGCGCAAGAACGTACAAGACGGGGGGCCGGGGCTCCTCCTACCGTCCGGGACGTGGCAGAAGAGACAGCTCTCGCAGACATACGACCCGGTGGTCCACCGGAAGACGGCGGAAAACCGGACGCGGCCGTCGTCCGGGACGCCCTCGGGGTCGGGATCGCCGTAGGACTGTCCGGGTTCGCCTTCGGGGTGACCTCGGCGGGCAGCGGGCTCAGCCTGCTGCAGACCTGCGCGCTCAGCCTCCTGGTCTTCACCGGCGCGTCCCAGTTCGCACTCGTGGGGGCGCTCGCGGCGGGCGGCAACCCGTTCACGGCCGCGGCCGGGGCCTTCTTCCTGGGCGTCCGCAACGCCTTCTACGGACTGCGCCTGTCCCAGCTGCTGGCCCTCCCGCGCGCGCTGCGGCCGCTCGCCGCCCAATGGGTCATCGACGAGACGACGGCGGTGACCCTCGCCCAGCCCACCCGGCGCGGCGCGCGGATCGGCTTCACCGTCACCGGGGTCACGCTGTACGTGCTGTGGAACCTCACCACGCTCCTCGGCGCGCTGGGCGCCAAGGCCCTCGGCGACACAGACGCATGGGGCCTGGACGCGGCCGGGCCCGCAGTGTTCCTGGCACTGCTCGCCCCCATGCTGAAGACCGCGACCGAGCGGGCCGTCGCCGCGCTCGCCGTGCTCCTGGGGCTCGGCCTGCTGCCCGTGCTGCCGGCCGGGGTGCCGGTCCTGGCGGCGGCACTGGCCGCACCGGCGGTGCTGTACCTGACGGGCCGCCGCGAGGGCGGCGCCCGGGACGACGAACGACCCGGGACCGGAGCCCGGGACCGCGCACCGGAGGAAGACCGTTGAACATATGGATCGCGGTCGCCGTGACCGCCGTGGGCTGCTACGCCGTCAAGCTCGCCGGGCTGCTGGTGCCGGCGGGCGTCCTGGAACGTCCGCTGGTGCGGCGGCTCGCCGCGCTGCTCCCCGTCGCGCTGCTCGCCGCCCTCACCGCCCAGCAGACGTTCGCCGACGGGCACACACTCGTCCTGAACGCGCGGGCGGCCGGTGTCGGCGCGGCCGCCGTGGCGCTGGTGCTGCGGGCGCCGTTCCTGCTCGTCGTCGCGGCGGCCGTCCTGGTGACGGCGGGAGTGCGGGCCATGGGCGGCTGAGGTGCGGCCCGCGTACGGCCGCGCCCTCAGCCGATGGCGCGGCCGTACGCCCTCAGGGTGCGCAGCGCCTCGATCGTCACCATGGAGCGCGCCTCCAGCGCGGGAGCGGGAGCCCACCGGTGCCAGGTGACCGGCCAGCCGCCGTCCTCCCGCTGTCGGCCCGCGAGGAGGTCCAGGGAGCGGTTCATCTCCTCGTCCGTGAACCACGCGCGCGCGAGGGAGTCGGGTGTCCGCGCGAAGTCGTGCGGGAAGTGGTGCTCGCCCGGGGCGTAGCCGGGGGCCACCGGCCAGGACTCCAGGCGGCCGGGGTCCAGCACCGCGAGCCGCTGGTCGCGCACCAGACGGCCGAGCCGCTCGGCCGCCTCCTGCGCCCGGGGACGGTCCGGGGCGGAGTCGAGGAAGGCGACGGCGGCCTCGGCCTCGTACGGGTGGGAGGTCTGGAGGGACTCGATGCGCTGCCAGCAGAAGTCCGTCGCCCGGAACAGCCAGGCGTGCCACACCGCGTTGCGGTGCAGCAGGCCCACCACCGGCCCGGTGGCCAGCAGATCGCTCGGCGGGTCGTCCACGACCGGCACGAAGGGGGCCGCCGGATAGCCGCGCTGGCCGGGACGGACCGCCGGAAGGGCGCCGTCCGGGGTGGAGACGGAGGTCAGATAGCGGCACACGCGCTCCACCCGCGCCCCGCCGCAGCGCTCGACGAGGTCCAGGACGCGCAGCGCGTGCGCGGTGTGCAGCGGCTGGCTGACGGGGCCGCGCAGGTCGGGCTCCAGCGCGTGGCCGTACCCGCCGTCCTCGTTGCGGTAGGCGTCCAGCGCGGTCTCCACCGGGTCCGCGCCGCCGCCCAGGAAGTGGTGTGCGAACAGCCGCTGCTCCAGCACGCGCGCGGTGAGCCACACGAAGTGCTCGGCGCGCGACAGCGGGGAGGACGCCGCCGGCGGCGGGCAGGAGGGGAAAGCTGCGGTCTCGGCCATGGTCAGACGGTAGGACGGAAAGCGGCCGTGGCAGGCGGTCCCGGCTCGGGGTCACTCCCAGGGGCGGGATACTGGGGTCATGCGGTTGACGGTCTTCTGGGAGCGGATGGCGGAGCACTTCGGCGCGGGATACGCCGAGACCTTCGCACGCGACCACGTGATGTCGGAGCTCGGCGGACGCACGGTGCACGAGGCGCTGGCGGACGGCTGGGCGGCCAAGGACGTGTGGCGCGTGGTCTGCCAGGTCATGAACGTTCCGGGGGAGAAGCGCTGAGCGGGTACGACGATCAAGAAGCCGTACCCGGTCGTCGGCGGCGTGGGCGAGACTTGCACCGTGGCACGCACTGACGAGTCCGGGCTGACGGCCCGGCAAGCACCCCCCACCGGTACGACGCCGCCCCCCGGCCCCCCGGCCCCGGGCGCCGCGGGACCGGCCGCGCGCATGCCGCGCTGGCTGCCGCGCGCCATGGTGCTCGCGCTCGCGCTCATCGCCGCCTTCCAGTTCGGCAGCTGGGCGTTCCACCAGGTCACGGGCCTGCTGATCAACATCCTCATCGCGTTCTTCCTGGCCCTCGCCATCGAGCCCGCGGTGAGCCGCATGGCCGACCGAGGCATCCGCCGGGGACTGGCGACCTTCCTGGTCTTCCTCGGCCTGACGATCGCGACCGCGGGCTTCGTGACCCTGCTCGGCTCGATGCTCGCCGGTCAGATCATCAAGATGATCGAGGGCTTCCCGGACTACCTCGACTCCGTCATCAACTGGGTGAACGCCACGTTCCACAGCCATCTGCGGCGCGTCGACATCCAGGAGGGCCTGCTCCACTCCGACTGGCTGCGCAAGTACGCGCAGAACAGCGCCGCGGGCGTGCTGGACGTGTCCGCGCAGGTCCTCGGCGGCCTGTTCCAGCTGCTGACGATCACCCTGTTCTCGTTCTACTTCGCGGCCGACGGGCCCCGGCTGCGCCGTGCGCTGTGCTCCGTGCTGCCGCCCGCCCGCCAGGCCGAGGTGCTGCGCGCCTGGGAGATCGCCGTCGACAAGACCGGCGGCTACCTCTACTCGCGCGGCCTGATGGCCCTTGTTTCGGGCGTCGCCCACTACGTCCTGCTGTTGGCCCTCGGCGTGCCGTACGCGCCCGTGCTCGGGGTTTGGGTGGGGCTGGTCTCGCAGTTCATCCCCACCATCGGCACCTATCTCGCGGGCGCCCTGCCGATGCTGATCGCCTTCACGGTCAACCCGTGGTACGCGGTGTGGGTGCTGGTCTTCGTCGTGGTCTACCAGCAGTTCGAGAACTACATGCTGCAGCCCAAGCTGACCTCGAAGACCGTCGACATCCATCCCGCGGTCGCCTTCGGATCGGTCATCGCGGGCACCGCGCTGCTCGGCGCGGTGGGAGCGCTGATCGCCATTCCGGCGGTCGCCACCCTGCAGGCCTTCCTGGGGGCGTATGTGAAGCGGTACGCCGTCACCGACGACCCCCGGGTCCACGGCCGCCGCAACCGGGCCCCGGCCCCGGGCCTGCTCACACGCGCGCGACGGCTGTGGGCGCGGCCGGCGGCGGGGACGGGGACCGCGCCGGGCGAGGCCGACGCCGCGGGCGCCGGAGAGACCGGGAACGCGGGGGCCACCGTCACGGCGAACGGGGCGGCGGCGGACACGGGGGCCCCCGGGGCGGACGCACCGGGCGCCGCGGCCGAGGAGGGCGCCGCCGGGTAGCGCCGGGCGGCGGCCGGGGCGGCGGACGCGGCTTGGGCGGTCCGCGTACGGATCAGCGGCCGAGGACCGGCCAGAGCCCGGCGAGGGCGACGGCCGCGGCATAGGCGCCGACCGCGGTGGTGACGGCCCGTCGGCGCGTCCGCTCGCCCCAGGACGTGCGCGACAGCAGCCAGGCCAGCGCGGGCAGCACCAGGACCGCGTGCAGACTCACCCCGTGCAGCGGCTTGAGCGGGGCCGTCGAGTGGTAGGCCGCCTGCTGGTGACCGGTCCGGGTCAGCAGCACACCGCGCGCGATCATCGCGGCGCCCGACGCCAGGGCGACGAGCAGGATCGCGAAACCGGAGCGCAGCGCGAGCGCCATTCCCGCGGGCCCCGCCGGCGCGCGCCGGAAGGACGCGACGGCGAACACGGTCAGGAGCACCACGAGCACGCCGCCGCCCACCGCGAGCGTCATCGACACCGCCGTGTCGAAGGGCGTCTCCATGTTCAAGTGCGAGGGGACCCGGCGCCACGCCTGGAGGGTGATGCCGCCCACCTCGACGACGCAGTCGGCGGCGAGCACCACGAGCAGCACCGTGCGCAGCCGCTCCCCGATCCGCAGGTACGACGTGACCCAGGTGAGCGCGATCAGCGTCGCGCCGAAGGACAGCCCGAACGTGACGGGCTTGCGCCAGGAGACGGGCCCGTCCCACGGTCCGCCGTCGACCGCGAACACCACCAGGTGGGCCAGGCCGGACGAGACGAGGAGGAGACCGGTCGCGTGGCACAGCCGTTCGGCGGAGCGCAGGGCGCGCGGAGCGCGCCGGGGCGTGGTGCGGGCCGAGGGGCGCGGCGCGGATGTGGAGACTGCCATGGCCCCGAGCCTCGCGGACAGGGGGTGTCGTGTCGTCGTCCGAGGGAAGACGCCCGGCCTGCTCCGGGCGGAGCAGGCGCTCGGACGGTGCCGGTGTGGCTAGCTTGACACGAAAATCGAACATCCATTCTTATGGAGGCTCCGGCGAGGCAGGATCAAGGGGAATACGCCCCGTTTTGGTGTGATGTGCACCCTGGTTATCCACAGGCCGGACATGCGTCGAGGCGCATTGTCAGTGGCAGGCGTTAGCGTTTTTGACGTGAAGCGATCGACTCAAGCAAACCGGGTGGAACCCATGGCAGGAACCGACCGCGAGAAGGCGCTCGACGCCGCGCTCGCGCAGATTGAACGACAATTCGGCAAGGGCGCGGTCATGCGCATGGGCGAGCGGTCGAAGGAGCCCATCGAGGTCATCCCGACCGGGTCGACCGCCCTCGACGTGGCCCTCGGCGTCGGCGGCCTGCCGCGCGGCCGTGTCGTGGAGATCTACGGGCCGGAGTCCTCCGGCAAGACGACCCTGACCCTGCACGCCGTGGCGAACGCGCAGAAGGCCGGCGGCCAGGTCGCCTTCGTGGACGCGGAGCACGCCCTCGACCCCGAGTACGCGCGCAAGCTCGGCGTCGACATCGACAACCTGATCCTGTCCCAGCCGGACAACGGCGAGCAGGCGCTGGAGATCGTGGACATGCTGGTCCGCTCCGGCGCGCTCGACCTCATCGTCATCGACTCGGTCGCGGCGCTCGTCCCGCGCGCGGAGATCGAGGGCGAGATGGGCGACTCGCACGTGGGTCTGCAGGCCCGCCTGATGAGCCAGGCACTCCGCAAGATCACCAGCGCGCTCAACCAGTCGAAGACCACGGCGATCTTCATCAACCAGCTGCGCGAGAAGATCGGCGTGATGTTCGGCTCCCCGGAGACCACGACCGGTGGCCGCGCGCTGAAGTTCTACGCGTCCGTGCGCATCGACATCCGCCGCATCGAGACCCTGAAGGACGGCACCGAGGCGGTCGGCAACCGCACCCGCTGCAAGGTCGTCAAGAACAAGGTCGCGCCGCCCTTCAAGCAGGCGGAGTTCGACATCCTCTACGGCCAGGGCATCAGCCGCGAGGGCGGCCTGATCGACATGGGCGTGGAGCACGGCTTCGTGCGCAAGGCCGGCGCCTGGTACACGTACGAGGGCGACCAGCTCGGCCAGGGCAAGGAGAACGCGCGCAACTTCCTGAAGGACAACCCCGACCTGGCCAACGAGATCGAGCGGAAGATCAAGGAGAAGCTGGGCGTGGGCGTGCGCCCGGAGGAGCCGGCCGCCGAGCCTGGCACGGACGCCGCGGTCCCGGCCGCCGCAGGCGACGCGGCCAAGACGGTGCCCGCCCCGGCGACCGCCAAGGCCACCAAGCCCAAGGCCGCCGCAGCCAAGAGCTGACCCGTGACACGACGAACCGACTGGGCCGAGTACGAGTACGGACCCGCCGTTTCCGGTGCCCCGCGGGGGAGGGGCACCGGGAACCACCCCGGTCCGGACGCGTACCGGGACGACGACCCGTACCGCCCGGACGGTGACAGCGCGCACGGGGACGACCGGCTCGCCTGGCCGGACGACGGGGACACGCGCGCGGAGGGCCGGCCCCGCCGTCGGGACGACGGCGAGGACCCCTTCGCCGCCGACGACCCGGCCGGCGGGCACGGGGAGGACGGGCCGGGCGACGGGAGAGGTCCGGGCGGCGACGGGGCGCGTGGTGGTCCGGGCGGCTCACGGAGAACGAGCGGGGCACGCCGGAGCGGCTCGCGTGACGGCGGGTCGTACGGCGGGCGCGGGCGGCGCCGACGGGACTTCGGCGAGTCGTCCGCGGCCGACGGAGACGCTTCCTCCTTGCCGAGGGCCGAGCGGGGGGAGTCTCCGGGGGACCCGGTGGAGCGGGCGCGCGCGATCTGTCTGCGCCTGCTCACCGGGACCCCGCGCACCCGCAAACAGCTCGCGGACGCCCTGCGCGAGCGGGAGATCCCGGACGACGCGGCGCAGGAGGTGCTGTCCAGGTTCGAAGAGGTCGGACTGATCGACGACAGCGCGTTCGCGGACGCCTGGGTGGAGTCCCGGCACCATGGACGCGGACTGGCCCGGCGCGCGCTCGCCCGGGAGCTGCGGACCAAGGGCGTCGACGCCACGCTGATCGACGAGGCCGTCGGCCGGCTCGACGCCGACCAGGAGGAGGCCACGGCGCGTGAGCTGGTCGCCCGCAAGCTGCGGTCCACCCGGGGTCTGGACCGGGACAAGCGGCTGCGCCGGCTCGCCGGCATGCTCGCCCGCAAGGGCTACTCACAGGGCCTGGCCCTGCGGGTGGTCAGACAGGCGCTGGAGGAAGAGGGCGAGGACACGGAGTTCCTCGACGACGGGGAGTACTGAGACCTGCCGGACGGCGAGGATGCGAGTTCCCCGCCGTCTTTGCGTCGTCCCCGCGCCGCCGGTTCCTGCGACCCCGGTTCCTGCGGCATCAGTTCGTGAGGGTCACCGGGAGCCCGGCCGCCCGCCACGCCTGGAAGCCACCGACGAGATCGGTGGCCCGGTTCAGACCCAATCGGTGCAGGGAGGCGGCGGCCAGACTCGACGCGTAGCCCTCGTTGCAGATCACGACCACGCGCAGATCGTGACCGGTGGCCTCCGGGAGCCGGTGGCTGCCCCAGGGATCCAGCCGCCACTCCAGTTCGTTGCGCTCGACGACCAGGGCGCCGGGGACGAGGCCGTCCCGCTCGCGCAGCGCGGCGTACCGGATGTCCACGAGCAGGGCCTCGCCGGTGCGGGCGGCGGTGTACGCCTCGCCGGGCTCGACGCGTTCGTATCCCCGGCGCACCCGCTCCAGGAACTCGTCGATGCCGACCGGCGGTCGTACCCGCTCTCCGCTCACTGCCAGTCCTCCGGGCGCTCGACCTGCTCCAGGCGCAGGGTCTGTCCGGTGCGACTGTAGCGGCGGATGCGCGGCAGCGGCGGGAAGTAGGCGTGCACGGAGACGGCGTGGCGGTCGGTGGACTCGTTCAGCACCTCGTGCACGTGGTGGCGGCCGAAGGCACGGCCCCGGCCGGCCGGCAGCCGTCGCGCGCGGTCCACGCCGTCGGTGAGTTCGAGGGTCTTCCAGCCGTCGGTGGGGAGCCGGGCGGCGAGCGAGTTCTCCGTCAGCTCGCCGGCGGCGGTGAGGAAGGCGCCGATCGAGTCGGCGTGGTCGTGCCAGCCGGTGCCGGTGCCCGGCGGCCAGCCGATCAGCCAGGCCTCGCTGCCTCCGGGGCCGGCCAGCCGTACCCAGGTGCGGCCCTCCGGATCGAGCGGCAGGGAGGCGATCAGCTCCGCGTCCGCGGCGGTGCGCCGGACGAAGTCGAGGAGTTCGGCCTGCGTGGGAGCCGGGGCGGGGGAGGCGACCGTGGGAGTGTCCGGAGCCGAAGCGGCGGAGGCGGACGCGGAGGGAGGGGAAGCGGATGCGGAGACAGGGGAGGAGGCAGACACGTGCACCGTCCTGAGGAACGTTCGCGGAGACGCGCGGCAGCACGAAGGGGCGCGCGCGGAAGGCGGGGAAGAAGACGCGAGTTCAGCAGGACGTACGACACACGCAGCCGACGTAGCGGACGAGGTCCATATGGACCCTCCGCCACAGGCGCACATCGGTGTCGGTCACGGTCCGGAGTACACCACGCCCCCACGAAGCGGTCAACCGACCGTCACCATGCGGACCGCACGGTGACGGAACGTGCGGGCCGCCGACCCCACCGCCGACGCGCGGGCACCGCCCGCCGCCGGTGCCGGGAGCGACGGCCGACGGACACGCGCCTCGAGGGCCGCGCCGCCGCCCCCGCACCAGCGCGTCCCGCCTCGCCGCGCGCACGTGCCTCACCGTGACGAGGACCCGCCGCGCACCTCGCCCCAGCCACTCTCGGTGACTGTCCGCCGCACCGCGCCCCGTCTCACCGCGCCCCCGCCTCGGCGTGTTCCTGGGATCGCGCGGCGCCGCCCAGGGTCGCCTCCGCCGCCGCGTAGAGGGCGGCGGGGCGTACGCCGCTCAGGGCGGTGACCAGATGGCCGTCGGGCCGCACCAGGAGCACGGTGTGCGGAGCGGCGCCGGGGTAGCTCTCGGCGACCAGCAGCTCGGCGGGATGCGGCAGAGCGGTCACGGCCGCGGCCAGCCGGGGCATGATCCCGGCGCTCACCCAGTGCCGGCGTTCCCACACCACCGTGCCCGGCGCCACCAGCACCACCAGCAGCGCCCCGCGGCCCAGCCGGTCGCGCAGCGGCACGAACGTGCCGTCCTCCGCGGTCACCACCACGTCGGCGACCGGTTCGCCGACCGGCGTGTCCACCGGCGTCTCGGCGTCGACGGGATCGGGCGCGAGCGGCGAGCCCGCGTACGACCCCGGCGCGCCCAGCGCCCCGTGCCCCAGATGGCCGTCCATGAGCAGGGCGTCGTGCTGGCGCGCCGCCCCGGGGACGTACGCGCGCAGCCCGCCGCCCCCGCGCAGCACCGGCAGCACCTGGTCCGCGGCGCGCAGCCGGGCGGCGACGACGGCGCGCCGCTCCGTCTGGTAGCTGTCCAGCAGCGTCTCGTGCGGCCCGTGGTGCCAGACGGACGCCAGTTTCCAGGCCAGGTTGTCGGCGTCCCGCAGGCCCTCGTCCAGCCCCTGGGTGCCGAGCGCGCCCAGCAGGTGCGCCGCGTCCCCGGCGAGGAAGACCCGTCCGGCACGCCAGCGCCGGGCCAGCCGGTGGTGGACCGTGTGGACCCCGGTGTCCAGGAGTTCGTACGCCGGGGCGGACTCGCCGGTCCAGCCGGTGAGGGTCTCCCGGACGCGGGCGAGCAGCAGTTCGGGCGTGACGAGGTCCTTGCCGGGGGGCAGCAGCCAGTCCAGCCGCCACACGCCGTCGGGCAGCGGCCGGGCGGCGATCTCCCCGGCGAAGGGTCCGGAGGTCCGCCAGGGCGGGGTGCGGTGGAGGAACGCTTCCTCGGGCCGGGGGAGTTCGGTGCGCAGCGCCGCCACCGCGTGCCGTTCGACGGCGGTGCGGCCGGGGAAGCGGATGTCCTGGAGCTTGCGCACGGTCGAACGCGGGCCGTCGCAGCCGACCAGGTAGCTGCCGCGCCACCAGGTGCCGCCGGCGCCCCGGGTGTGGGCGGTGACCCCCGCCTCCTCCTGCTCTATGGTGTCGAGCCGGCTGTCGGCGGCTAGCTCGACCAGCGGTTCGCGGGCGACGGCGGCGCGCAGCGCACCGGTCAGCGCGTGCTGGGCGATGTGCAGCGGGGCGGGCTCGGCGTCGCCGAAGGCCACCTCGTTCGTCACCTGCCTGCGCCGCAGGGACCGCCATCCGGTCCAGCGAAGTCCGGCCCCGCCGAGCGGCACGCCGGCCAGCCGTTCCACCAGGGCGGCCGTGTCCTCGCGCAGCACGACGGTGCGCGCGGCGCGCGGCGTGTCCCCGCCCGGCGTCTCGTCGAGCACGACGGACGGCACCTCCTGGCGCGCCAGCGCCAGGGCGAGCGTGAGCCCCACGGGCCCCGCTCCGACGACGATCACCGGATCCACGGCGCGACGCTCCCTGCCCGCGGCGACGTCCTGACGGACGGACGTGAACAAATGGTTGGAGCAGGGTGCACGATCACAGAACGTATGCAACCCATTGCCGCTGCCCGCGTCAAGCGACAGGGGCAGTGGTGATCACTCCACTGCCCCTGTGCCGCACCCGTGTGCCGTCGGCCCGTCAGGCCGCCGTGCCCGCGGACTCGGCGTCCGACACCGCCGCCGGGGCGAGGACCGCTCCCGTCGACTTCTTGGCGCGCCGCAGCCGCCGCTCCAGCCAGCTCGCGAAGCTGGTGAGGCTGAAGTTCAGGACGACGTAGATCACGGCCACGACGGTGAAGCTGGCGATGGTGTTCGCACCGTAGTACGAACTCATCGGGGAGACGGACGCCAGCAGCTCCGGGAAGGTGAGGATCGCGCCGCCGAGGGCGGTGTCCTTGACGATGACCACCAGCTGGCTGACGATCGCCGGCAGCATCGCGGTGACCGCCTGCGGCAGCAGGATCGACGTCATGACCTGGGTCTTGCGCAGACCGATGGCCTGGGCGGCCTCCGTCTGCCCCTTGGGCAGGGCCAGGATGCCCGCGCGCACGATCTCCGCGAGCACGGAGGCGTTGTACAGGACGAGGCCGGTGACGACGGCGTACAGCGGCCGGTCGTCCGAACCGACGTCCGTGTACTGGGCGAACAGGGCGTTGCCGAAGATCATCAGGATCAGCACCGGGATGGCGCGGAAGAACTCCACGACCACGGCGGCCGGGACCCTGACCCAGGCGTGGTCGGAGAGCCGCGCGATGCCGAAGAAGGCGCCGAGCGGCAGCGCGATGACCATCGACAGGGCCGCCGCGATCAGTGTGTTCTTCAGTCCCGGCAGGATGTACGTGGTCCAGGACTCGGAGCCGGCCAGCAGCGGCTTCCACTTCTCCCAGTCCAGCTGCCCCTTGTCGCTCAGGCCGCGGTAGACCCACCACACGAGCGCCGCGAGGGCGAGGACGAACACGACCGAGTAGACGACGTTGCGCCGCTTGGCCCGGGGGCCCTGCGCATCGTACAGCACCGAGCCGCTCATCGCTTCACCGCCACCTTCTTGCCCACCCAGCCGAGGATCAGTCCGGTCGGCAGCGTCAGGCACACGAAGCCGAACGCGAACACGGCGGAGATCAGCAGCAGCTGGGCCTCGTTCTCGATCATCTCCTTCATCAGCAGGGCCGCCTCGGCGACGCCGATCGCGGCGGCCACCGTGGTGTTCTTGGTGAGCGCGATCAGGACGTTGGTCAGCGGGCCGACGACCGAGCGGAACGCCTGCGGCAGCACCACCAGGGTGAGCACCTGAGTGAAGTTCAGCCCGAGCGCGCGGGCCGCCTCCGCCTGGCCGACCGGCACCGTGTTGATGCCGGAACGGATCGCCTCGCAGACGAACGCCGAGGTGTAGGCGATCAGGCCGAGGACGGCGAGCCGGAAGTTGATGGTGTCGAAGTCCTGGCTGCCCAGGCCGATCCCGAGGGTCTGGTTCAGGCCCAGCGAGGTGAACAGGATGATCACCGTCAGCGGGATGTTCCGCACGACGTTGACGTAGGCGGTACCGAAGCCGCGCATGAGGGGCACCGGACCGACGCGCATGCCGGCCAGCAGGGTGCCCCAGACCAGGGAGCCGGCGGCCGAGAGCAGCGTGAGCTGCACGGTCACCCAGAAGGCTCCCAGCAGGTCATAGCCTGAAAGAAAGTCGAACACGATCTCCCGCGCTTCCGCGTGTTGATGGGCGCCGGTGCGCCGCTCCCCCGTGGGCGGCGCACCGGCGGGCGCTGACTCAGCTCTTGATGTCGCCGATCTTCGGCGCCGGCTCGTACTTGTAGTTCGCGGGGCCGAAGTTGGCCTCCACGGCCTTCTTCCAGGAGCCGTCGGCGACCATGTCCTGAAGGGCCTTGTTGATCTTGCCCTTGAGGTCGCTGCCCTTCTTGACGCCGATGCCGTAGTTCTCGTTGGTCATCTTCAGGCCGCCGAGCTTGAACTTGCCCTTGAACTGGTCCTGGGCGGCGTAACCGGCCAGGATCGAGTCGTCGGTGGTCAGCGCGTCGATCGCCTTGTTCTGCAGGCCGTTCAGACAGGCGGAGTACGTCGGGTACTTCAGCAGGTTCGCCTTGGGCGCCAGCGTGTCCTTGATGTTCTGCGCCGAGGTGGAGCCGGTGACCGAGCACAGCTTCTTGCTGTTCAGGTCGGCGGCCGTCTTGATCGAGGAGTCGTCGGCGCGGACCAGGACGTCCTGGTGGGCGAGCAGGTAGGGGCCGGCGAAGTCGACCTTCTTCTCGCGCTCCGGGGTGATCGAGTAGGTGGCGGCGATGAACTCGACGTCACCGCGCTGCAGCATCGTCTCGCGGTCGGCGCTCTTCGACTCCTTCCACTCGATCTGGTTCTCGCCGTAACCGAGCTTCTTGGCGACGTACTTGGCCACGTCCACGTCGAAACCGGAGTAGCCCTGCGGCGTCTTCTGGCCCAGGCCCGGCTGGTCGTACTTGATGCCGATGGCGATCTTCTTGCCGCCGCCCGAGGACCCCTCGTCCTTCTTGTCGCCCGAACCGCACGCCGTCGCCGAGACGGCGAGGGCGAGCACGACGGCCGAGACGGCGGTGACCTTGCGGAGCTTCATGGTGAACATCCTTCGGGTGTTGAGGAGGTGCGGACCGGGCCGCGGGGCGCCGGAGCGGGCGGCCGGACGGTGTCGGGAGGCGAGGCTCGGCCGGGCGGTCCGGCGGTGGACCGCCCGCCGAGGACGCCGGCCGGCCGCGGGCGGTGCGGGCCGGTCACCGGCGGTGCCGCCCGGTCACCGGCCGGGCGGCACCGTCAGGGGCGCGCCCGGTGCGGAGCCGGGAGTCAGGGGCGGGTCGGGATCAGTGGTGCAGGATCTTGGACAGGAAGTCCTTGGCCCGGTCGCTGCGCGGGTTGCTGAAGAACTGGTCCGGCGCGGCCTGTTCGACGATCCGGCCGTCCGCCATGAAGACCACCCGGTTCGCGGCCGAGCGGGCGAAGCCCATCTCGTGGGTGACGACGATCATCGTCATGCCGTCCCGGGCGAGCTGCTGCATGACCTCGAGGACCTCGTTGATCATCTCGGGGTCCAGCGCGGAGGTCGGCTCGTCGAAGAGCATGACCTTCGGGTCCATCGCCAGCGCCCGCGCGATGGCCACGCGCTGCTGCTGGCCGCCGGAGAGCTGCGCGGGGTACTTGTCGGCCTGCGCGCCCACCCCGACCCGGTCGAGCAGGGCGCGGCCCCGCTCCTCGGCCTGCTTCTTGTCCGCGCGGCGGACCTTCACCTGGCCCAGGGTCACGTTCTCCAGCACGGTCTTGTGCGCGAAGAGGTTGAAGGACTGGAAGACCATGCCGACGTCGGCGCGCAGCCGAGCCAGCTCCTTGCCCTCGTGGGGCAGCGGCCGACCGTCGATCGAGATCGTGCCCGAGTCGATGGTCTCCAGGCGATTGATGGTGCGGCACAGGGTGGACTTGCCGGACCCGGAGGGCCCGATGACCACGACGACCTCGCCGCGGGCGATCGTCAGGTCGATGTCCTGGAGCACGTGCAACGCGCCGAAGTGCTTGTTGACGCTCTTCAGGACGACCAGATCGCCGGTCGAGGCCACGTCTTCCTTGGCCATCGATACTTCGGTCATCGCTTTCGTGCTCCGTCCTCCTCGGTTTGGGGGACCATAGCCACGCGCTGTGGCCCGCGTCACCACATCTGAGGGAGATCTGAGCATCACGATCCGGTAGCGGCCGGACACGACTCGTAGTGGGCGGTCCGGGGCGGGTACCGACCGGGTAACGACGCGGGCACGCGACCGGAAGCCTCTTGACGCCGTCCTCGTCCATCGGCGTGACTGCCATGGTGCGCGCGTGCGCGCGTGCACTGGACGACCATATGACGGGTGAACCGGAGGGGGCCGGAATGAGACTGCTTCTCGTCGAGGACGACAACCATGTGGCGGCCGCCTTGTCCGCGGTCCTGGCCCGGCACGGTTTCGACGTCACGCACGCCCGCAGCGGCGAGGAGGCCCTCCAGGCGCTCGTCCCCGAGGGCGCCGGCTTCGGCGTGGTCCTGCTCGACCTCGGCCTGCCCGACCAGGACGGCTACGAGGTCTGCGGCAAGATCCGCAAGCGCACCGCCATCCCGGTGATCATGGTCACCGCCCGCTCCGACGTCCGCTCCCGCATCCACGGCCTCAACCTCGGCGCCGACGACTACGTGGTCAAGCCCTACGACACCGGTGAACTGCTCGCCCGCATCCACGCCGTCAGCCGCCGCACCGCCCACGAGGACCCGGGCGCCGGCGGCGAGGACGCCCTGAGCCTGGGTTCCGTGCGCATCGAGCTGCCCACCCGGCAGGTCAGCGTGGAAGGCGCGGTCGTCCAGCTCACCCGCAAGGAGTTCGATCTGCTCGCGCTGCTCGCCCAGCGCCCCGGAGTGGTCTTCCGGCGCGAGCAGATCATCAGCGAGGTGTGGCGCACCAGCTGGGAAGGCACCGGCCGCACCCTGGAGGTGCACGTCGCCTCCCTGCGCGCCAAACTGCGCATGCCGGCCCTGATCGAGACCGTACGCGGCGTCGGCTACCGCCTCGTCGCCCCGGCCGCCTAGCGGGGACGGGTGCGCACACGTCTGCTGCCGCTGCTCATCGTCCTGATGGCGGCGGTGCTGCTCGCCCTCGGCTTCCCGCTCGCCGTCAGCATGGCCGCGGGCGAACAGCAGAAGGTGGTCGTCGACCGGATCGACGACACGGCGCGGTTCGCCGCCCTCGCCCAGTTCGTCACCGACCGGCCCACCGGCTCGCGCCAGACGGTCCCCGACGAGCGCCTGGAGACCCTCAGCCGCGAACTCGCCAGCTACTACAAGGTCTACGGCATCCGCGCCGGCGTCTTCTACCGCTCCGGCACGCCCATGGCCAACGCGCCGTCCGACTGGTCGCTGCCCCACGTCGGGGAGGTGCGCGAGGCCTTCGGCGAGGCCCTGCTGAGCCGCCGTAGCCACGACCCCGCACAGGTCTGGCCCTGGCAGCGGCACCGGCTCGTCGTCGCCTCGCCCGTCATCCGGGACGGGGACGTCGTCGCCGTCGTCCTCACCGACTCCCCGACCGGGCAGATGCGGGCCCGGACACTGCACGGCTGGCTGGTCATCGGCGCGGGCGAGATCGTCGCCGTGCTGGTCGCCGTCGGCGCGGCCCTGCGGCTGACCGGATGGGTGCTGCGTCCCGTACGGGTACTCGACGCCACCACGCACGACATCGCCACCGGACGGCTCAAGTCCCGGGTGGCGGCGGCCGGCGGGCCCCCAGAACTCAGAAGGCTCGCCCGCTCGTTCAACGAGATGGCCGACAACGTCGAGGACGTCCTCGAACAGCAGCGCGCCTTCGTCGCCGACGCCTCCCACCAACTGCGCAACCCGCTCTCCGCGCTGCTGCTGCGCATCGAACTGCTCGCCCTCGAACTGCCCGAGGACAACGAGGAGATCGCCTCGGTCCGCACCGAGGGCAAGCGCCTCGCCCAGGTCCTGGACGACCTGCTCGACCTCGCGCTCGCCGAGCACGCCGAGGCGGACCTGCAGCTCATCGACATCGGAGAACTGACCGAGGAACGGGTGGCGGCCTGGGCGCCGGCCGCCGGGGCCAAGGGGGTCCGGCTGACGGGCGACTGCCCCGCGACCACCGCCTGGGCCGACCCGGTCGCGCTGTCCTCCGCGCTGGACGCGGTGATCGACAACGCGGTGAAGTTCACACCCGGAGGCGAGCGCGTCGACGTGACCGTCTCCGGCGCCGGCGACGCCTCCAAGGTGGTCGTCGCCGACAACGGCCCCGGCCTCACCGACGACGAACTGGCCCGCGTCGGCGACCGGTTCTGGCGCAGCGGCCGTCACCAGAACATCAAGGGCTCCGGCCTCGGCCTGTCCATCACCCGCGCACTGCTCGCGGCCGGCGGCGGCTCGCTCTCCTACGCCCACCACCACCCGCGCGAGCCCCGCGGCCTGAAGGTGACGGTGACCGTGCCCAGGACGGACCCGCGCGGCCGTCACGGGGACGGCGGTACGGACCTCACGGCTTGACGGAGCGGTAGTAGCGGCGCGCGCCCTCGTGCAGGACCAGCGGATCGGTGTAGATGGCGGTGCGCAGGTCCACCAACTGCGCGGAGTGGACGTGCGCGCCGATGCCGTCCCGGCTCTTGATGACGGTCCTCGTCACCCACTCGGTGAGCCGCGGATCCACGTCCTCACGGGTCATCAGCACGTTGGAGACGGCGATGGTCGGCACGGTCGAGCCCCTCTGCACGCTCGGATACGCCGACTCCGGCATGTTGGTGGCGCGGTAGTAGCGCGTGGCGCCGCCCTGGGCATGCAGCTTGGTCACCAGCTCGGGTCCGATCGGCACGAACCGGAACGCGAACTTCGAGGCGAGCTGTTTGAGGCCGTCCGTCGGCAGCCCGCCCGACCAGAAGAACGCGTCGATCGCGCCCTGACGCAGCCGGTCCGGCCCGGTGTCGATGCCGTCGGCCATGGGCTGGATGCCCTGGTGCGGGTCGATCCCGGCCGCCTTGAGGACCCGCTCCGCTATCAGCCGGACGCCCGACTCCGGCGGCCCGACCGCCACCCGCTTGCCCCGCAGGTCCGCGACCGACCGGATCCGCGAGCCGGGCGCGACGACGAGCTGCACGTAGTCGTCGTAGAGGCGGGCCACGCCGCGCAGCCGCGCCGCGCCCGGACCGTGTTCCAGCTCGTACGTCTCCACCGCGTCGGCCGCCGCGATGGTGAAATCGGACTTGCCGGTCGCCACCCGCGCCACGTTCTCCTGCGAACCGTCGCTGGTCAGCAGCCGCACCTTCAGATTCGGCATGTCCTTGCCGAACGCGGTGCGCAGCCGCTGGCCGTACTCCTGGTAGACGCCGCGCAGGGTCCCGGTGCTGAAGGTGATCGTCCCGCTCGGCGGCCGCTCGCCCAGCGGCAGCAGCCACCACAGGAGCAGCCCGAGGACCACGACACCGACGGCCGCGCCCTGCAGGCCGCGGCGCCTGCCGACGGAGGGGAACACCTTGGACATGCGCGCGATCCTGCCAGCAGGGGCCCACCACTGACCAGGCCCGCGCCCGCGCCGTGCACGCGGAGCCGGCGGACCCGGCGCCGGGCGGCGCGCCGCCGACGGGCCGGAGGAGCGTCGCCCGTGGTGGCGGGCCCCGGTGGGGCCGGGCCCGCCGAGGGCCGCGGGGGCGGCTGCCACGGCACTAGAGTCGCCGTATGAGCACCTCGCCCGCCGACCTCGTCCGTCAGTTCCACCGGGCCTTCGGGCTCGGCGTCCGCGCCACGCCGGCCCGGGTGTCGCCAGAACTCGCCGCGCACCGCGGGGAACTGCTCGCCGAGGAGGCGGCCGAGGTCGCCGAGGTCTCGGTCGACGGCCCGCTCGACCGGCTGGCGCACGAACTGGCGGACGTCGTCTACGTCGCGTACGGCACCGCCCTGGTGCACGGCATCGACCTCGACGAGGTGCTCGCCGAGATCCACCGCGCCAACATGAGCAAGCTCGGCCCGGACGGCCAGGTCGCCCGCCGCGCCGACGGCAAGGTCCTCAAGGGCGAGCACTACCGGGCGCCCGACGTGTCGGCCGTACTGCGCCGCCAGGGCTGGGACACCGACGCGGCCTGACCCGGGCTCAGGACACCGGGTCCGGAACGTCCGCGGCCGGCGCGTCCCGCTCCGGACCACCGGCCCGGGGCGTCGGGCGCACGCACCGCACGGCCAGCACCAGCGCCAGCCCCGACAGCGTCACCACGTCCTTGAACGCCCTGCGCGTCGGGGCCTCCAGGCAGGGGAACGTGAAGTCGGGCACCTGCGGCACGAGCGCCGCCCAGAACCAGGGCGAGCGCGTCACCGGGTCGGCCGTCACGGTGGACGCGAGCAGCAGCGGCACCACGACGACCAGATAGTGCTCGTAGGACGGCCGGGAGAGCAGGAACGACGCCAGCATCAGCATCGCGGCCGTCTCCGCGAGCCGTGCCGGACCCGCGTCGGCGCGCCGCCAGCGCCGCCAGGCGCACACCAACCCGGCCGCCGCCGCGGCCACGGCCAGCGCCCCGGCCAGGACCCGCGGCACCCCGAGCCGTGGCAGCACCGCCGGCCAGGAGCAGTCGAACGGCCGCATCAGGGCGTCCCCGCCCCTGAGGAGGAAGGGCAGCGTGCGGGTGAAGAACCCGCCCGGGTCCGGCATGACCGCCGCCGCCGTCACGGACAGCGCCACGGGCAGCAGCACCATCCACGCCGCGGCCCGCCGGCGCCGGGCCAGCACCAGCAGGACCACCACCGGCACCAGCAGCGGCTTCACCGCCACCGACACCCCGAGCACCACCCCGGCGGCGTCCCAGCGTCCGCGGTCCGCCAGCAGCAGGGCCGCCGGCAGCGCGAGCACGGCGACCGCGGTCCAGTTCCCCAGGTCCACCAGATGGCCGACCGGGGCCCAGCACAGCACCAGCCCCAGCAGCCCCAGCACCGCGAACCGGCTGCGCGCCGGCACACGGAACAGGCGCACCGCGCACCACCAGCCGGCCGCGACCAGCCCCACGCACACCACGGGCGCGGCGACCCGCAGCACCGACAGGGGCAGTAGCGCCTGCCCCGCGGCGAACAGCACGGCGCTCGGCAGATAGAGGAACCGCCGGTCGGCGTACGGCGCCCCGCCGTGCAGCCAGACCTGCCCGGCATGGACGACGAAGGCGTTGTCCATGCCGCCCTGGGGATGCACCAGGGCCACGTGCGCCGCCCGGGCCAGCAGGACGACGGCGAGGACGGCGACCGGGACCGCACCGGCCGGCCGCAGCAGCCAGGCGCGCAGGGCCCAGGCCGAGGGCACTTTCGGGGCGGACGTCGTCGGTGCGTCACGAAGCTGCATCACGTACCTGTCCGGGAGGGCCGCGGGGAAGAGGACCGCGGCTCGGGTGCTCGGGCGGGGCCGCCTTCGGCGGGGCGGCCGTGAGCGGAGGGGGATCGCCGTCCCGGAGCGGGAGGAACGCCCCCATTCTGGTCCTGGCACCCCCGCGAGCGGGGCAGGAACCGGCTCGTGTCGCGATCACGCCGCGAGCGGCGGCCCTCGGCCATCACCCGTCCGGGGCACTTCGCCGAGCGCCTACCCTTAGGGCATGAGCAGCATCGACCGGAGCCGAGAAGTGGGCGTCACTCGCAGCTATGAGATCCGCACCTACGGGTGCCAGATGAACGTCCACGACTCAGAGCGGCTGGCCGGGCTGCTCGAGGACGCGGGGTACGTACGGGCGCCCGAGGGCTCGGACGGGGACGCGGACGTCGTCGTCTTCAACACCTGCGCCGTGCGCGAGAACGCCGACAACCGCCTCTACGGCAACCTCGGCCACCTCGCCCCGAAGAAGGCGAAGCGGCCCGGGATGCAGATCGCGGTCGGCGGCTGCCTCGCGCAGAAGGACCGCGACACCATCGTGAAGAGGGCGCCCTACGTGGACGTCGTCTTCGGCACCCACAACATCGGCAAGCTGCCCGTGCTGCTGGAGCGCGCCCGCGTCCAGGAGGAGGCGCAGGTCGAGATCGCCGAGTCGCTGGAGGCGTTCCCCTCCACGCTGCCGACCCGGCGCGAGAGCGCGTACGCGGCCTGGGTCTCCATCTCCGTGGGCTGCAACAACACCTGCACCTTCTGCATCGTCCCGGCGCTGCGCGGCAAGGAGAAGGACCGCCGCACCGGCGACATCCTCGCCGAGATCGAGGCCCTGGTCGGCGAGGGCGTCTCCGAGATCACCCTGCTCGGTCAGAACGTCAACGCCTACGGCTCGGACATCGGCGACCGCGAGGCGTTCAGCAAGCTGCTGCGGGCCTGCGGGAACATCGAGGGCCTGGAGCGCGTCCGCTTCACCTCCCCGCATCCGCGCGACTTCACCGACGACGTGATCGCGGCCATGGCCGAGACGCCGAACGTGATGCCGCAGCTGCACATGCCCCTGCAGTCCGGTTCCGACACGGTCCTGAAGGCGATGCGCCGCTCCTACCGCCAGGAGCGCTACCTCGGGATCATCGAGAAGGTACGCGCCGCCATCCCGCACGCCGCGATCACCACCGACATCATCGTGGGCTTCCCCGGCGAGACCGAGGAGGACTTCGAGCAGACGCTGCACGTGGTGCGCGAGGCGCGGTTCGCCCAGGCGTTCACCTTCCAGTACTCCAAGCGGCCCGGCACCCCGGCCGCCGAGATGGAGAACCAGGTCCCCAAGGAGGTCGTCCAGGCCCGCTACGAGCGCCTCGTCGCCCTCCAGGAGGAGATCTCCTGGGAGGAGAACAAGAAGCAGGTCGGCCGCACGCTGGAGCTGATGGTCGCCGAGGGCGAGGGCCGCAAGGACGGCGCCACCCACCGCCTGTCCGGCCGCGCCCCCGACAACCGCCTGGTCCACTTCACCAAGCCGGACCAGGACGTCCGCCCCGGCGACGTGGTCACCGTCGAGATCACCTACGCCGCCCCGCACCACCTGCTCGCCGAGGGCGCCGTCCTCGACGTGCGCCGCACCCGTGCGGGCGACGCCTGGGAGAAGCGCACCGCCGCCGAGGCCGCGAAGCCGGCGGGCGTCATGCTGGGCCTGCCGAAGATCGGCGTGCCCGAGCCGCTGCCGGTCGTGGCGGGCAGCGGCTGCGGCTGCGACTGAACCGACGGGGGCGTACCGGGCACGCCCCCGGGACGGCGCACGGCGCGGTGCGCCTCTTGAGGGGCGGTCCGGGACACGCCCCAGCGGGCGCACACGCGAGGGGACGCGCGCCCAAGGGGGCGCGGTGAGGTACGCCGCAGGCGCGGGGTCCGGAGCCGTGCCGGGCGCGGGCCCGCGTCCGAGGGAGCGGGGAACGCCGCGCTCCGCGGCGGGGTGAGCCGGCGGGGCGGCCCCGGGGTTACCCTGCCGATCATGCTTGTCGCCGCCGCAGTCTGCCCCTGCCCGCCCCTCCTGGTGCCCGCCGTCGCCACCGGGGCCGCCCCCGAACTGGCCGCCGCGCGCGCCGCCTGCGCGGATGCGCTGGGTGTGCTCGCCGCCGCCCGGCCCGACCTGCTCGTGGTCGTGGGACCCGCCGAGGAGTCCGGGCGCGGCCCGCACCCGGAGGGCGCCCGGGGCTCCTTCCGGGGCTTCGGCGTCGACGCGGACGTACGGCTCGGCCAGGACCGGGGCGGTGCGCCGGAGCGCGAACTGCCCGAGTCGCTCGCCGTCGCCGCGTACCTGCTGGAGCGGACCGGCTGGTCCGACGCCCCCGTCGAGGGGCTGGGCGTGGGCGAGACGCTCGCGCCCGAGCGCTGCCTCGCCGCCGGCCGCGACATCGCCGGGCGGGCCGACCGGGTGGCGCTGCTGGTGATGGGCGACGCCAGCGCCTGCCGGTCGCTCAAGGCGCCCGGTTACCTCGACGAGCGGGCCGAGCCCTTCGACGCCGAGGCCGCGCGGGCGCTGGGCGCGGCGGACGTGGCCGCGCTGGCGGCGCTCGACGCCGGCCTGGCGCGGGAACTGAAGGCGGCGGGCCGGGCCCCGTGGCAGGTGCTCGCGGGCGCGGCCGAGGACGCTGGCCTCTCCGGCGCCCTGCTCTACGACGAGGCCCCCTACGGCGTGGGCTACCTGGTGTCCACCTGGTCCTGACCGGCCGCCCGCACAGCCCGCCACGGCGGCCGTGCGCGCCCACGTCCCTCCACGGCGGCCGTGGGCGGCCCCACGTCCCTCCACGGCGGCCGTGGGCGGCCCCACGTCCCTCCACGGCGGCCGTGGGCGGCCCCAGGACCCTCCACGGCGGCCGTGGGCGGCCGGAAACGCGTCGGGGGGCGGACGGGACACCCCGGCCCACCCACCGACGCCCTCGTGGCCCGCACGCCCTCGTGGCCCGCACGGCTTCGCGCCCGCACGGCTTCGCGCCCGCACGGCTTCGCGCCCGCACGGCTTCGCACCCGCACGGCGTCGCGGTGCGGGCCGACCGCGGGCGTGGCCGCCGCACGGTCCGCCGTCGCCGGCGGCTGCCTCAGGAGGTGGGCGGGGGAGGGGTCCGGGGCGGCGCGGCCCGTTCGTCGCCCCGCGTCCCGTCCGGGCCCGGGCCGCCCCGCTGGGCGAGCCGGTCCACGGCCTCCTTCGCCTTGCCCGTGCCCGCGTGGATCTTCTCGCTGTACTTGCCCTTGGTCTTCTCGTCGACCACCTTCGCGGCCCGGTCGAGTCCCTGCCCGATCGAGCCACCGTGCCGCTGCGCGAGGTCCGAGACCTTGTCCTTGGCCGGACCGAGCCTGGCCTTCATGTTGTCCAGCAGACCCATGGTTCACCTTCCCGTGCGGGACAGTTACGTGCGGGCGCCCTTGCCGGTCTCCTGCCCTGCCGCCTCGTCGGCGGACTGCTGCTTGGGGATCTCCACGCCCTCGGCGGCGCCTCCGGCGTCCGCCGCCTCCTGGGCGCCGCCGTCCCCGGACTCCGCGGCCTCGGGGCCGACGTCCGGGCCGCCGTCCTCCGGTGCGCCGTCCGGCTCGGGGCCGGCGTCCGGGGCCGACGCAGCGCCGGCCGGCTCCGCGGCGGCCGACGCCTCCTCCACAGCCCTGGACCTCCGGAAAAGTCGCGCAAAAACGCCCATGTCCACTCCATACGTTACTTGTGCGGGCGGAATCCCGCGTGGTCCGCTGTGTCCGTAGCGGCGCCCGCGCCACCGCCCGACGTGATCCGGGCCGCGGGAACCTCTCAACGGGCAACGACGCGGCGACCGCGCTGTCACGTAACTCGTTCGAGGCACCCCCGCGGGGTTTGCGAAACTGGTGCGGTGAGCAGCGCACCCCCCGCACCCCGCGTCATCGCCGTCGTCGGCCCCACCGCGGCCGGAAAGTCCGATCTGGGCGTCTTCCTGGCCCAGCGTCTCGGCGGCGAGGTCGTCAACGCCGACTCGATGCAGCTCTACCGAGGGATGGACATCGGCACCGCGAAACTGACGTCCGAGGAGCGCGGCGGCATACCGCACCACCTCCTCGACGTCTGGGACGTGACGGTCACCGCCTCCGTCGCCGAGTACCAGCGCCTCGCCCGGGAGCGGATCGACGCCCTGCTCGCCCAGGGACGCTGGCCCGTCCTGGTCGGCGGATCCGGCCTGTACGTCCGCGGGGCCGTCGACAACCTGGAGTTCCCCGGCACGGACCCGCGGATTCGCGCCCGGCTGGAGGAGGAGCTCGCCCTGCGCGGCTCCGGCGCCCTGCACGCCCGGCTGGCCGCCGCGGACCCGGAGGCCGGGCGGGCGATCCTGCCCAGCAACGGCCGCCGCATCGTCAGGGCCCTGGAAGTGATCGAGATCACCGGCCGCCCCTTCACGGCCAACCTCCCCGGCCACGACTCCGTCTACGACACCGTGCAGATCGGCGTCGACGTGGCCCGTCCCGAGCTCGACGAGCGCATCGCGCGCCGGGTGGACCGGATGTGGGACGCGGGGCTCGTGGAGGAGGTGCGCGCCCTGGAGACGGAGGGCCTGAGGGAGGGGCGTACGGCCTCACGCGCGCTCGGCTACCAGCAGGTCCTCGCCGCGCTCGCGGGCGAGTGCACCCTCGAGGAGGCGCGCGCGGAGACCGTGCGCGCCACCAAGCGCTTCGCGCGCCGCCAGGACTCCTGGTTCCGCCGCGACCCGCGCGTGCACTGGCTGAGCGGGGCCGCCGCGGATGTCACGGAACTTCCGCACCTGGCTCTGGCGTTGGTCGAACGACCGGTTACAGCCTGATCACGTCATGGCATCGGGAAGCCCAGGCCGTCATCCAGGCCTCCGGCGCCGTGCCATCATCGTGCTTCGATCGACCTGATGGAGTCCTAGTTGGGAGGGCGCGTGGCGATGGAGGCCGGCCCTCGCGACACCGCACAAGGCGGCACCGAGCACGTCACCGCGGAGCACGCCGGTACGGAACCGGACGAGGTCTCGCTCAGCCCCGACGGCCCCGACGGCGCGCCGGGCGGTGTGACCGAGGACGGTCCGGCGCCCGAGGAGATGTTCGCCGGGCCCGAGGTGGAGGTAGAGCTGCGCCCGCAGCGGCGGCTGCGCATCTGGCAGCTCGCGCCGATCGTGGGTCTGGCCGCCGTCGGTTCGCTGATGTTCGCCTTCCCGCTGGCCTTCGACGGCGACAGCGGCGCCATGATCGCCATGCTCGGCCTGCTGATCTGCTCGTGCGCGGCGGGCTGGGGCATGATGGCCGCGCGCCGCGTGGGCTACACCTGGCCCGGCCTGCCGCCGCGAGGAGCGGGGCGACGCCCCGACTGGCGGCTCATCGGCGTCTACGCCCTGCTCGTGGCCGTGGTCGTGGTCCTCGCCGTCTGGCGGGTCGCCCGGCTGCGCTAGGGCGTGTTCCGAAAGTCCCGCCTGTCTCGCGGCGTCTGGTAGGCGCGCTGACCCGGGCAGAACAGCCGGGGCGCACGACCGGGCCTGTCGCACCCACACCGTACGATCGAGGCATGAGCTCGCGCATCGCCTTCCTCAAGGGGCACGGCACGGAGAACGACTTCGTGATCCTCCCCGACCCGGAGAACGCCCTCGACCTGTCCCCGGCCGCCGTCGCCGCCCTGTGCGACCGGCGCGCGGGCATCGGCGGCGACGGCGTGCTGCACGTGGTGCGGTCGGCCGCGCACCCGGAGGCCCGCCACATGGCGGCCGAGGCGGAGTGGTTCATGGACTACCGCAACGGCGACGGCTCGGTCGCGGAGATGTGCGGCAACGGCACACGCGTGTTCGCGCGCTACCTCCAGCACGCCGGTCTCGCCGCCGAGGGCGACCTCGCGATCGCCACGCGCGGGGGCGTGAAGAAGATCCACATCGCCAAGGACGGCGACGTCACGGTCGGCATGGGCAGTGCCCGGCTCCCCGAGGGGGACGTCACGGTGAGCGTCGGCGAGCGCAGCTGGCCCGCGCGGAACGTGAACATGGGCAACCCGCACGCGGTGGCCTTCGTCGACGACCTCGCGGACGCCGGCGACCTGCTCTCCCCGCCCCCCTTCAGCCCGGCCGCCGTCTACCCGGACGGCGTGAACGTCGAGTTCGTCGTCGACCGCGGCCCCCGCCACGTCGCGATGCGCGTGCACGAGCGCGGGTCGGGCGAGACCCGCTCGTGCGGCACGGGCGCGTGCGCCGTCGCCGTGGCCGCCGCCCGCCGCGACGGCGCCGACCCCGCCGTCACCGGCGCCCCGGCGACCTACACGGTCGACGTTCCCGGCGGCACCCTGGTCATCACCGAGCGGCCCGACGGGGAGATCGAGATGACCGGTGCCGCGGTCATCGTCGCCGAGGGCGAGATCGCGGCGGACTGGCTGGAAAGCGTCGTCGGCTGAACGTACGCCGACCGGCCGTTCACAGGGACGGCCGACGAGGCGAGGGCAAGATCCATGCCCGAGACCCAGGTGGGAACGGGAATCCACGGTCACCCGCGCGCCAGGTGACCGAAAACCGTAAACCTCCGGATCGTCGCTCGAATGGGTGATCCGTTTCACGCTCCCCGAGAGGTGGTCGGCCGAGTGTGCTGGGCTCGGTAGCATCAAGCACCGGCCCGGACGGGGGATCCGACGCCAACCCCTGAGCCGAGTACGCCCTGGGGCACCCCGTCCGCCGGTCCAGCAGCCGGAGGTGCCCATGAGTGCGGATGCCACGAATCCCGCGGCCCCGGGACCGGTGGTGCCGGCGGCGCCCCGCAGAAGGTCCCGCCCGCGGCTCGACCTGCGCCGGCTGGGCCGGGCCGCGCTGCTCGGCCCCGCCGCCCGCGACCGGATGCCCGACGCCATCGGCCACATGGCCGAGGCTCACCGGGCCCACTTCCCCGACGCCGACCTCGAACCGCTGCGCCGCGCCTACGTCCTGGCCGAGTCCTCGCACCGCGGCCAGATGCGCAAGAGCGGCGAGCCGTACATCACGCACCCGCTCGCCGTGACCCTGATCCTCGCCGAACTGGGTGCGGAGACCACGACGTTGACCGCGTCCCTGCTCCACGACACCGTCGAGGACACCGACGTGACGCTGGACCAGGTCGGCGAGCAGTTCGGCGCGGAGGTGCGCTACCTCGTCGACGGCGTCACCAAACTGGAGAAGGTCGACTACGGCGCCGCCGCCGAGCCCGAGACCTTCCGCAAGATGCTGGTCGCCACCGGCAACGACGTCCGGGTGATGTCGATCAAACTCGCCGACCGGCTGCACAACATGCGCACGCTCGGCGTCATGCGCCCCGAGAAACAGGCCCGCATCGCCAAGGTGACCCGGGACGTGCTCATCCCGCTCGCCGAACGGCTCGGCGTGCAGGCCCTCAAGACCGAACTGGAGGACCTCGTCTTCGCGATCCTCCACCCCGAGGAGTACGCGCACACACGTGAGTTGATCGCGGAGAACGCCGCCCGGCCCGGCGACCCGCTCACCGAGGTGGCCGAACAGGTCCGCGGGGTGCTGCGCGAGGCCGACATCACCGCCGAAGTCCTCGTCAGGCCACGGCACTTCGTCTCCGTCCACCGGGTCTCCCGCAAACGGGGCCGGCTGCGCGGCTCCGACTTCGGCCGCCTGCTCGTCCTGGTCAACGAGGACGCCGACTGCTACGGGGTCCTCGGCGAACTGCACACCTGCATGACGCCGGTCGTCTCGGAGTTCAAGGACTTCATCGCCGTCCCCAAGTTCAACCTGTACCAGTCGCTGCACACCGCCGTCGCCCGAGACGACGGCCAGGTCGTCGAAGTCCTCATCCGCACCCACCAGATGCACAAGGTCGCCGAGGCCGGCGTCGTCGCGCTCGGCAACCCCTACGCCGCTCCCGCCGAGGAGCAGAGCGCGGGCGACGGCGAGCGCGTCGACCCGACCCGCCCCGGCTGGCTGTCCCGCCTCCTCGACTGGCAGGAGGCGGCGCCCGACCCCGACACCTTCTGGTCCACCCTGCGCGAGGACCTGGCCCAGGACCGCGAGATCACCGTCTTCCGGCCCGACGGCGGCACCCTCGGCCTGCCCGACGGCGCCACCTGCGTGGACGCCGCCTACGCCCAGTACGGCGAGGACGCGCACGCGTGCATCGGCGCCCGCGTCAACGGCCGGCTGGCCACCTTGAGCACCGTCCTGAGGGACGGCGACACCGTCCAGCTCCTCATGGGCCAGGACCCCGCCTCCGAGCCCTCCAGGGAGTGGCTGGAGCACGCCCACACCCCGGCCGCACGCATCGCCATCCAGCGCTGGCTCACGGCCCATCCGGCCGCGGCCGACGTGCCGCCCGAGGCGGAGCGTGAGGCCCGCGGCGCGAGCCCGGACACCGCCGACGCCCCCGACGGGCCGGGGGCCGACGCGCACGGCGGCCGGTCCGGCGCCGGGAGCGCCGTCGTCGTCGACCGCCCCCACGCCACCGTGCGGCTCGCCGGCTGCTGTACGCCCGTGCCGCCCGACCGGGTCGCCGCGTTCGCCGTGCGCGGGGGAGTGGTGACCGTGCACCGGGTCGAATGCGCCGCCGTCGAGCGGATGAAGGGCGCCGGGCGGCCGGAGGTCGGCGTGCGCTGGGGCGACACCACCGCGTGCCGTGTGACGCTGCTCGCCGAATCGTTCGGCCGCCCCCATCTGCTCGCCGACCTGACCGAGGCCATCGCGCTCGAAGGGGTCGAGATCGTCTCGGCCACCGTGGCCCCGCCGGCCCAGCAGCGAGTCCACCACACCTACACCCTGCAACTCCCCGACGCCGCCCGGCTGCCCGCCCTCATGCGGGCGATGCGCGGCGTCCCGGGCGTCTACGACGTCAGCCGCGCCCAGCCGTGACAGACGTCGGCCGCGCCCAGCCGTGACAGACGTCGGCCGCGCCCAGCCGTGACAGCGGCGGGAGCCACCCCTCCAGGGGCGTACGGGGGCGCGCCCGGAGCGCGACTCGTCTCGCGCTCCCGAAGAACCCGATCGAGTGGCCCGGGAGCGCGCCGCCGCCGTACCGCCCTCACGCGCTGATAGCCGTGTGTGCATGCCGCGCACCCTCCGTCACCGCGTCCCGCGTCGCCTGAAGGCGACCCTCCTCGCGTCCGCCGCCTCGGCCGCCTGCGTCTGTCTCCTGGCCGCGAGCGCCCCGCCCGCGCCGCTCGGCGTCGGCGACCGCCTCTTCCCGTACCTCGGCAACCCGGGGTACGACGTGTCGGCGTACGACCTGTCCTTCGCCTACTCCGGCGACAACGGCAAGCCGCTGCGGGCCGTCACCACGATCGACGCCCGCACGACCAGGTCCCTGGAGAGCGTGAACCTGGACTTCGCGCACGGCGCCGTCGACTCCGTCGAGGTCGACGGCGCGCCCGCGGCCTTCGCCTTCGCCGGCGAGGACCTCGTGGTCACCCCGCGCACCCCGCTGCCCGCGCACACGCGGACGCGCATCACCGTCCGGCACACCAGCGACCCCGTCCCCGAGAAGGGCCGGGACGGCGGCTGGGTGCGCACCGCGGACGGACTGGCCATGGCCAACCAGGCCGACGTCGCCCACCTGGTGTTCCCGTGCAACGACCACCCCTCCGACAAGGCGATGTTCACCATCCACGTCACCGCGCCCGAGGGGTACACGGCCGTCGCCAACGGCCTGCCAGTGGGCGTCGCCCGCAGCCGTGCCACGACCACCTGGACCTACCGCACCGGGCACCCCATGGCCACCGAACTGGCCCAGGTCTCCATCGGCCGCTCCACCGTGCTGCACCGCCCCGGCCCGCACGGCCTGCCCGTCCGCGACGTCGTCCCCACCAAGGACCGCGCCGCCCTCGAACCCTGGCTGGCCAAGACCCCGGACCAGATCGCCTGGCTGGAGAGCAAGGTCGGCCGCTACCCCTTCGAGACGTACGGCGTGCTCATGGCGTCGGCGAAGACCGGCTTCGAGCTGGAGACGCAGACCCTCTCCCTGTTCGAGAAGGACCTGTTCACCGATGCCGCCTACCCGAAGTGGTACGTCGAGTCGGTCATGGTGCACGAGCTGTCCCACCAGTGGTTCGGCGACAGCGTCAGCCCCCGCTCCTGGTCCGACGTGTGGCTCAACGAGGGCCACGCGACCTGGTACGAGGCCCTGTACGCCGAGGAGAGGGCGAACCGGCCCATGGAGGCCCGCATGAAGGCCGCCTACGGCGCCTCCGACGGCTGGCGCGCGGCCGGCGGCCCGCCCGCGCGGCCCAAGGTCCCGAAGGCCGGCGAGAAGATCGGCATCTTCCGCCCGAACATCTACGACGGCGCGGCCCTCGCCCTCTACGCGCTGCGCCAGGAGATCGGCAAGCCGGCCTTCGAACGCCTGGAGCGCACCTGGGTCCGGGACCACCGGGACGGCACGGCGACCACCGCCGACTTCGAACGCCTGGCCTCGGACATCGCCGGACGCGACCTGAGCGGGTTCTTCCAGGCGTGGCTGTACGGCGCCAAGACCCCGCCGATGCCCGGCCACCCGGACTGGAAGCAGGCGCCGCCCCTGAAGTCGGCGAAGAGCAAGAAGTGACGGGGGACGGGGAGGGCGAAGCGGCGCCTTGGGAGAGGTCAGCCGAAGCGGCGCCCCGGGAGAGGTGACAGGGCGGGCCGACGGGGAATAACACCATGACGAGACGGGCCGTGCCGTGCGACCATCATCCGGTCGACGCGGCACGGCGCCCGGGAATCTCCCGGGGCTCCCGTGCGTTGTCAGCAGTGCAGGAGTGGCGGTGGCAGCGGATGCGGCCTGACCGCAGCCCCAGCGCCGCACCACGGATTCCCCAACGACGTAAGGACCCAATGACCTCCTCTTCTTCCTCTTCCCAGGCCACCAAGCGCCTCGCGCACACCTATCCCGAAGGTCTTCGGGCCGATGCCCTGATGGAAGAGGACGTCGCCTGGAGCCACGAGATCGACACGGAGCGGGACGGCGAACAGTTCGACCGCTCCGAGCGTGCGGCCCTGCGCCGCGTCGCGGGCCTGTCCACCGAGCTCGAGGACGTCACCGAGGTCGAGTACCGCCAGCTCCGCCTGGAGCGCGTCGTGCTCGTCGGCGTCTGGACCTCGGGAACCGTGCAGGACGCGGAGAACTCCCTGGCCGAGCTCGCCGCGCTGGCGGAGACCGCGGGCGCGCTGGTGCTCGACGGCGTGATCCAGCGCCGCGACAAGCCCGACGCGGCCACCTACATCGGCTCCGGCAAGGCCGACGAACTGCGCGACATCGTCCTGGAGTCGGGCGCCGACACCGTCATCTGTGACGGTGAGCTGAGCCCGGGCCAGCTGATCCACCTGGAAGACGTCGTCAAGGTCAAGGTCATCGACCGTACGGCCCTGATCCTCGACATCTTCGCCCAGCACGCCAAGTCCCGCGAGGGCAAGGCGCAGGTCGCGCTCGCGCAGATGCAGTACATGCTGCCGAGGCTGCGCGGCTGGGGCCAGTCGCTGTCCCGGCAGATGGGCGGCGGCAAGGGCGGCGGCCTCGCCACCCGCGGTCCCGGTGAGACCAAGATCGAGACGGACCGGCGGCGGATCCGCGAGAAGATGGCGAAGATGCGCCGGGAGATCGCGGACATGAAGACCGGCCGCGAGATCAAGCGCCAGGAGCGGCGCCGCAACAAGGTGCCCTCCGTCGCCATCGCCGGTTACACCAACGCCGGCAAGTCCTCCCTGCTCAACCGCCTCACCGGCGCGGGCGTCCTGGTCGAGAACGCGCTGTTCGCGACCCTGGACCCGACCGTGCGCCGGGCCGAGACCCCGAGCGGAAGGCTCTACACGCTGGCCGACACCGTCGGATTCGTCCGGCACCTGCCCCACCACCTGGTCGAGGCGTTCCGCTCCACCATGGAGGAGGTCGGCGACTCCGACCTGATCCTCCACGTGGTGGACGGCTCGCACCCGGACCCGGAGGAGCAGCTGGCCGCCGTGCGCGAGGTGATCAGGGACGTCGGCGCCACCGACGTGCCGGAGATCGTCGTGGTCAACAAGGCGGACGCGGCCGACCCACTGGTGCTCCAGCGGCTGCTGCGGGTGGAGAAGCACTCCATCGCGGTGTCCGCGCGCACCGGCCGTGGCATCGCCGAGCTGCTCGCCCTGATCGACGCCGAGCTGCCCCGCCCGTCCGTCGAGATCGAGGCGCTCGTGCCGTACACGCACGGCAAGCTGGTCGCCCGCGCCCACGACGAGGGCGAGGTGATCTCCGAGGAGCACACCGCGGAGGGCACCCAGCTCAAGGCCCGGGTGCACGAGGAACTGGCGGCCGACCTGGCGCCGTACGTGCCGGCCGCGGCGCTCTGACCCACCGGGCCCCGTCCGCCGCACACCGCGCCGTCGGACCCCGGCAGGCCCGCTCCGAGCCGCCGGGTCCCGCCCGGCGCACGGCGTGAGGGCCGCTCGGCCGCACAGCACGAGGGCCCGCCCCCTTTCGCCGGGGGCGGCCCCTCGTGCTGTGCCGGGCCGTCGTCACGCCGGGCCCGGTGGCGGTGCCCCGGCCGGCGCCGTGGCACGGCCGGGACACCGCTCGCCGCTCACTGCCCGGCGAACTTCTCGCTGACCGAGTCGTACACGCCCTTGGCCACCGGACCCAGCCGCGGCCCCGCCAGCCAGCCCGCCGTCACCGGGCCGATCGAGGTGTTGGATACCAGCGCGGGCTTGCCGTCCGAGCCCGTCTCGACCCAGCCGCCGCCGGAGGAACCGCCGGTCATGGTGCAGCCGATCCGGTACATCGTCGGGTCGGAAGCGGTGACCGACAGCCGCCCGGGCTTGTCCTGGCACTGGTACAGCCGCTGCCCGTCGTACGGCGGAGCCGCGGGGTAACCGGTCGCGGTGATGCTCTGCACCTTCGGCACGGCCGGGGCGTCGAAGTTCACGGGCAGCGCCGCGCCGACCGTCTCCTGCAGGGACTTGCCGTTCCCGCCCTTCTCCGGCGTCACATGGATCACGGCGTAGTCGTACGGCGCCCCCTGCCCGCCGGTCGCGCCGCCGTGCGCGATCCACTGGTCGGAGGTCTGCGCCCAGTCGCCCCACCACACGCCGTACGGGGCGACCTCCTCGCGGCTCGCGCCCTGCAGCTGAGCCGCGCTGCGCCCCGCGTCGTTGTACGACGGCACGAAGGCGATGTTGCGGTACCAGCCGCCCTTCTTGCCGGCGTGCACACAGTGGCCGGCCGTCCACACCAGGTCGGACTTGCCCGGGTGGGCCGGGTCCTCCACGACCGTCGCCGAACAGACCATCGTGCCCTCGGGGGAGTCGAAGAACACCTTGCCGGCCGTGGCCGCGTTGGCGTGGTAGGCGGGCGACACCGCCTGCGCCTTCACCGGGGCCGGCGTCGGGTCGGTGACGCCCTGGTCGCCGGAGATGTCGTTGTCGTCGACGCCTTTGTCCGGGTCGTTGGCCCGGCGCATCCGGTCCGGGTCCCACAGGCCCTGGATGATGGGGTTGACGAAGTCGTTGGCCTCGCGCAGCCAGTCGTCCTTGTCCCAGTTCTTCCAGGCGCCGCCCTTCCACTTGTCCATGTCGATCCCGTGCTCCTTGAGCTTCTTCCGGATGTCGTCCGGGATCTTGATCTTCCCGTCGCCGGCGCCGCCGGTCTCCGCGGCGGCCGCGGAGGCGGTGGGCTTCGCGTCGGCGTCGCTGTCGCCCGAGTTGCAACCGGTGGCGGTGAGGGCCAAGGCCGAGACCAGTGCGACGGCGGCCAGGACGGGGGAGGCCCCGCGCCGGGCGCTCCCTCCCCGGCGAGCGGTGACGGACGGGCGATTGGATCGCATGCTCTTGACTCCCCCTGGGATGAACGGACTTGCGGCTGCCCCGGTGCGCAGGCGCCCGACTCGCGGCGAGCCAGGGCGCGTCACGGCTGGCCGATACGCCACCACACACTATGCGGTCGCTGTGGGGCGGAGCCGACGGAACGGCAACGGTTCGGCTACAAGCCTCCCGACCTCGTGAATCGTCCGCGGATCCGCCGGATTGACGTCCTTTCACGCGTGATCGGCACAGGATCCGGTACGCCCACCGGAGCGGTCGCGGGGTGGCTGCGGGACCGCTCAGGGGACCGGGACGGGAGACCGGTGGCGCGGTCCGCCGCCGCGGCACGGCACGGATCTCGCGCCAACCCGTAACCGAGCGCGCGGTCCGCGGTTGTAGCGACGGGGCCCTCTGTCCGCGTCCGGGCCCCGCCGCCGGTGTGCGACGCCTGCGGGAAGCGGGAGCCGGGCCCCTCGGACAGGTGGCGGCCGTGGCCTTGGACAGCGGGAGGACGGGGAACCGTGACCGTGACGGAGTCTGCGCCCGAAGGGCACGCCCGCGCGGGAGCGCGCGCCCTGCACGAGGGCATCCTGCGGCGCCAGTCGGCGCGCGAGTCGGCGGCGCGCACGTACGCGCGCACCCTGCCGATCGTCCCGGTGCGGGCCCGCGGCCTCACCATCGAGGGCGCGGACGGCCGCCGTTACCTGGACTGCCTCTCGGGCGCGGGCGCCCTCGCCCTCGGGCACAACCACCCCGTCGTCCTGGCCGCCGTCCGCAAGGTGCTCGACTCCGGCGCGCCGCTGCACGCTCTCGACCTGGCCACACCCGTCAAGGACGCCTTCGTCACCGAACTGTTCGCCACGCTGCCGCCCGGGCTGGCGGACCGCGCGCGCGTACAGTTCTGCGGCCCCGCCGGGACGGACGCGGTGGAGGCCGCCTTCAAACTGGTCCGGGCCGCCACCGGCCGCAGCGCGATCATGGCCTTCACCGGGGCCTACCACGGGATGACCGCCGGGGCGCTCGCCGCTTCCGGGCACGCCCCCGACGTGCGGGTCGTCCGGCTGCCCTACCCGCAGGACTACCGCTGCCCGTTCGGCGTCGG
Source organism: Streptomyces sp. NPDC018610 (assembly GCF_044391765.1). Classification (NCBI taxonomy): domain Bacteria; kingdom Bacillati; phylum Actinomycetota; class Actinomycetes; order Kitasatosporales; family Streptomycetaceae; genus Streptomyces; species Streptomyces sp. NPDC018610. Next base: position 938,666 of record NZ_JBISAL010000002.1, on the reverse strand, counting down.
CGGCCCGCGCGGCGCCGAACTCGCCTCCCGCTGGACCGAGTCCGTGCTGGACGACCCCAAGTCCGGGGTGCCGCTGCCCGCCGGGATGATCCTCGAGCCGGTGCAGGGCGAGGGCGGGGTCCTGCCCGCACCGGACGACTGGATGCGACGCATGCGGCAGATCACCGCGGAGCGGTCGGTGCCCTTGATCGCCGACGAGGTTCAGACGGGAGTCGGCCGTACCGGCGCGTTCTGGGCGGTGGAGCACAGCGGGGTGACACCGGACGTGATGGTGCTGTCGAAGGCCATCGGCGGCAGTCTGCCGCTGGCCGTCGTCGTCTACCGCGACGACCTCGACGTCTGGGAGCCGGGCGCCCACGCGGGAACGTTCCGCGGCAACCAGCTCGCCATGGCGGCGGGCACCGCCACCCTCGCCCACGTCCGTGAGAACCGCCTCGCCGAGCGCGCCGCGACCCTCGGCGCCCGCATGCTCGCCCGACTCGGCCGGCTGGCCGAGGAGCACCCCTGCGTCGGCGAGGTCCGGGGGCGGGGGCTGATGCTCGGCCTGGAGCTGGTCGACCCGGAGGGGGAGCGCAGCGGCGGCGAGGCGATCGCCACCGCCACCGCCACCGCCACCGCCACCGGCGTCGGTGTCGGTGTCGGCCAGGGTGTGGCGCTGACGCGGACCCGCTCCGCGGAGCCCCGGCCGGCCGCGCCCGAACTCGCCGCCGCGGTGCAGCGGGAGTGCCTGCGGCGGGGCCTGATCGTCGAACTCGGCGGCCGCCACGCCAGTGTCGTACGACTGCTTCCCCCGCTGACGATCACCGACGAGCAGGCGGCGGCCGTGCTCGACCGGCTGGCCGACGCGGTGGAAGCGGTCGCCTCGACGGCCGCGGACCTTCTCGGCCGGGGCTCGACCCGGCCCGGGCCAACCCGCCGGCAGCGGGGCTCGACCCGGCCCGCCGAGGGCACGGGCTAGCTCGCGCCCGTCCCGACGAGTCCGGGGACCGAACTCGTACGCGCCGGCGGAGCCGGGGGAGCGAGCCAGGGTGACGGCGTGGCGGCGCGGAGGGCGAAGGCGCGTGAGCGCCGGCGCAGGAGCCGGCCCCGCAGACGTCGAGCGACGGGCGAGGCGACGAACGGCCGGGCGGTCGGACCGGTCCGGGAACGCGGCGCGGTCCGCCGACGCGGACTGCCCGGCCGGGAGCCGGGGAGTCGGCCGCCCACGGCATGCCGCGCCCCAGCGCCGTACGACCGCCAGGCCCCCGACCCGAGGCGACCCCGCCCTTGCTCCACGCTCCAGCCCCACCTCCGCTCCACGCCCGCTCTCGCCCCAGGCCCCTCATGGCCGGCCCGCCCCCGCCGGCACCGCCGACCCACGACCCGCACGACACGACCCCACGAGGACCCGTCTTGACCACCGAACCCGCCCCCCACGGTCAGCCAACGCCTTCCCCCGCCCAGGCATCCCACTGCGGGCCCGCGTCTCTTCTCGACCCGACCGAGACGGTCCCCCGTCAGGTCGTGCGGCCACCGCACCACCACCGAGGGCTGGACGACGGTGCGGCCGCCGACCTCCTGGAGCACCCGGACCCGTACACCGCCGCCCAGGCCGCCGCCGTGGAGAACCTCCTGCGCTGCTGGGTGCGCGAGACCGGCGTCGCCGAACCCGGCGGCGACACCCTTCACCTCCCCCTCGCCGCCAGCGGCACCGCCCTGCTCGTGCCCGTCCGCCACTGGTCCCCGACCGGCTGGCACCGCTTCGGCCTCCCTCACCTGGCCGACGCACCCGACGACGCGCCGCCGGCCGACGCCGTGACGGTCGCCGCCCTGCTCGCCCGGGAAACGCCGGGCGCGACCTGCCCGCCCCCGCCCCCGCAAGGGCCCACGGCAGCCGCCCCCGCCACCCCGGAGACGGCGCGACCCGTCCCGCCGCGCGGCGGCGCCGACGCGGTCGACCTCGTCGCCCGCGTCGCCGACTCCGTCCGTCGCACCGCCCACTTCCTTGGCGACCGCCGGGAACGCCCCGCCGAAGGGCCCGACCTCTTCCTCTCCGCCGAGCAGGCCCTGATCCTCGGCCACCCGCTGCACCCGGCCCCCAAGAGCCGGGACGGCCTGACCGACGCCGAGGCCCACGCCTACTCACCCGAGTCGCGCGGCTCGTTCCCCCTGCACTGGATGGCCGTCTCGCCGCGCGTCCTCGCCACCGACTCGGCCTGGACCGAGGGAGGCCGTCCGGTGCCCGCGGACCGGCTCACCGCCCGCCTCGCCGGGGCCGGGCTGCCGCTCCCCGACGGACACGCCGCCCTGCCGCTGCACCCGTGGCAGCTGCGCGAGGTCCGCCGCCGCCCAGGCACGGCCGCACTGCTGGACGCGGGACTCCTGCGCGACCTGGGCCCGCACGGCCCGTCCTGGCACCCCACCTCCTCCGTGCGGACCGTCCACCGCACCGGCGCCCCCGCCATGCTCAAACTGTCGCTGGGCCTGCGCATCACCAACTCCCGCCGCGAGAACCTCCGCAAGGAACTGCACCGCGGCGTCGAGGTCCACCGTCTGCTGCGCAGCGGCCTCGTGCGGGAGTGGCGGGCGCTCCACGACGGCTTCGACATCGTCCGCGACCCCGCCTGGCTGGCCGTGGACGACGAGGACGGGGCCCCCGTGCCCGGGCTGGACGTGATGATCCGCCACAATCCGTTCAGCCCCGAGGACGACGTCGCCTGCGTCGCCGGACTCGTCTCCCCCCGGCCCTGTCCGCCCTCAGACGGTCCCTCCCGGGCGGGCGCCCCTCCCGCCTCGCGGTCCCGGCTCGACGGCATCGTCACGCGTCTGGCCGCACGCACCGGGCGACCGCGCGGAGCCGTCGCCGCCGAGTGGTTCCTGCGCTACCTGGAGCAGGTGATCCGCCCGGTGCTGTGGCTGGACGGCGAGGTGGGGATCGCCCTCGAAGCCCACCAGCAGAACACGCTGCTCCTGCTGGACGCCGACGGCTGGCCCGCCGGCGGCCGCTACCGCGACAACCAGGGCTACTACTTCCGCGACTCCCGCCGGGCGGAACTGGAGGCGCGGCTGCCGGGCATCGGCGAGCGCAGCGACACCTTCGTCCCCGACGAGGTCGCGGACGAACGCTTCACGTACTACCTCGCCGTCAACAACGTGTTCGGCCTCATCGGCGCCTTCGGCTCCCAGCGACTGGCCGACGAGCGGCTGTTGCTGGCCGCCTTCCGCCGTTTCCTCGGCGAGGCCGCCGCCGGCCCGGCGCCCACGCGGTCCACCCTGCCGGCCCGTCTGCTCGACTCCCCGCTCCTGCGCTGCAAGGCCAACCTGCTGACCAGGCTGCACGGCCTCGACGAACTCGTCGGCCCGGTCGACACCCAGTCCGTCTACGTCACCCTCGCCAACCCCCTGCACGTCTGACCGAGCCGGATGCCCGTCACCGGCTCCCGCCCCTGAGCGGGTCCGGGCCCGCTCCCACCGTCGTATGCCCGCCGCACCTTCCGTTTCCCAGGACTTCGCCCCACCTCGTTCCCCTTCCTCATACCTCGTCCCCCGTCCTCAGTCCTCCGAGAGGAGCGCGCCCATGCCTCCCACCGACGCCGGCACCGCCGTCGGGCAGGCCCCCGCCGCCACGACCTCCCCCGACGCCGGCCCCCCGGGCTCGGTGGCCACCGCTGTCGACGCGGCCGCGGACACGGCCGGCGCCGACCGTCTCCCCGGCCCGTCCGAGCCGGCCGCCGACGCCGCGGACGCGGAGAAGGCGGAGGACGCCGAGGACACGCTGGACCTGCACCTGCCCGACGACTTCGTCGCGCGGTTCGCCGAGGACCCCGGCGGGCTCGACCCGTACGACCTGCTGGACGGAGTGGGCGGCTGGGGCTCCACCGGCACCCCAGTGGGTGTCTTCGAGCTGCTGCCCGTCCGCGTCGGGCGCGATCTGCCCGTAGTCTGCCGCTGGATGAACGACCCGGCCGTCGCCGAGTTCTGGAAGCTGGCCGGCGAGCAGCGGATCACCGAGACCCACCTCGGCGCGCAGCTCGACGGCGACGGACGCAGCGTTCCCTGTCTCGGGCTGCTCGACGGCACGCCGATGAGCTACTGGGAGATCTACCGGGCCGATCTCGACCCCCTCGCCCGCCACTACCCCGCCCGCCCCCACGACACCGGCGTCCACCTGCTGATCGGCAGCGGCGCCGACCGCGGGCGAGGGCTCGGCGGCGCACTGCTCAGAGCCGTGGCCGATCTGATCCTCGACATGCGCCCCGCCTGCGCGCGCGTGGTGGCCGAACCCGACCTGCGCAACGCGCCCTCCGTGGCGGCGTTCCTCGCCGCGGGTTTCCGCTACTCGGCCGAGGTCGACCTGCCCGACAAACGGGCCGCCCTCATGATCCGGGACCGGTCCCTGCGCCACCTGATGTGACGGTGGGGCATGCCGTCATCACTTCGGGTGCACCTGCCTCGCCTGTCCGGTTTCCGCCGGCCGGGCCCGCCCGGGGAAGGGGCCGGGCCGGCGGACTTTGCCTCGCCCACCCGTTTGTCAGTCCCGAGCCGTAGGGTGGTCGCGCTATGACGAAGCCCTCCCTCCCCGAACTCCTGCACGCCGCCGTCGCCGCCGTCGGCGGTACGGAGCGCCCCGGCCAGGTGACCATGGCCCAGGCCGTCGCGGACGCGATCGACGACGGATCGCATCTGCTGGTCCAGGCCGGCACCGGCACCGGCAAGTCTCTCGGCTACCTCGTGCCCGCGCTCGCGCACGGGGACCGGGTCGTCGTGGCGACCGCCACGCTCGCCCTGCAGCGCCAGCTGGTCGAGCGGGACCTGCCGCGCACGGTCGACGCACTGCACCCCCTGCTGCGCCGCCGCCCGGAGTTCGCCATGCTCAAGGGCCGCTCCAACTACCTGTGCCTGCACCGGCTGCACGAGGGCGTCCCGCAGGACGAGGAGGAGGGCCTGTTCGACCAGTTCGAGGCGGCGGCGCCCACCAGCAGGCTCGGCCAGGACCTGCTGCGGCTGCGTGACTGGTCGGACGAGACCGAGTCGGGCGACCGCGACGACCTCACCCCCGGTGTCTCCGACCGGGCCTGGGCGCAGGTGTCGGTCTCCTCCCGGGAGTGCCTGGGCGCCTCGAAGTGCGCCTATGGCGCCGAGTGCTTCGCCGAGACCGCCCGCGAGCGCGCCAAGCTCGCCGAGGTCGTCGTCACCAACCACGCGCTGCTCGCGATCGACGCCATCGAGGGCGCGCCCGTCCTCCCGCAGCACGAGGTCCTCATCGTCGACGAGGCGCACGAGCTGGTCTCGCGGGTGACCGGCGTCGCCACCGGCGAGCTCACCCCTGGGCAGGTCAACCGCGCGGTGCGGCGCGCCGCGAAGCTCGTCAACGAGAAGGCGGCCGACCAGCTGCAGACCGCCGCCGAGGGCTTCGAGCGGCTGATGGAGCTGGCCCTGCCCGGCCGGCTGGAGGAGATCCCCGAGGACCTCGGCTACGCGCTGCTGGCGCTGCGGGACGCCGCCCGCACGGTCATCTCCGCGCTCGGCTCGACCCGCGACAAGTCCGTCCAGGACGAGGACGCGGTCCGCAAGCAGGCCCTGGCCTCCGTGGAGAACGTGCACGACGTGGCGGAGCGCATCACCAACGGCTCCGAGTGGGACGTCGTGTGGTACGAGCGGCACGACCGCTTCGGCGCCTCCCTGCGCGTGGCGCCCATGTCCGTCTCGGGGCTGCTGCGGGAGAAGCTGTTCACGGAGCGCTCCGTGGTCCTGACCTCCGCGACCCTCAAGCTCGGCGGCGACTTCAACGGGGTGGGAGCCTCCCTCGGACTCGCCCCCGAGGGCACGGAGGGTGACGACGTGCCGCAGTGGAAGGGCGTCGACGTCGGCTCGCCGTTCGACTACCCCAGGCAGGGCATCCTGTACGTCGCCAAGCACCTGGCCCGCCCGGCCCGGGACGGTGACCGCGGCGACATGCTCGACGAGCTGACGGAACTGATCCAGGCGGCGGGCGGCCGGACGCTCGGCCTGTTCTCCTCGATGCGGGCCGCCCAGCTCGCCGCGGAGGAGCTGCGCGGCCGGATCCCGGAGTTCCCGATCCTGCTCCAGGGCGAGGAGACGCTGGGCGAACTGATCAAGAACTTCGCGGCCGACCCGGAGACCTGTCTGTTCGGCACGCTCTCGCTCTGGCAGGGCGTCGACGTCCCCGGCCCCAGCTGCCAGCTGGTGGTCATGGACAAGATCCCCTTCCCGCGGCCGGACGACCCGCTGATGAGCGCCCGCCAGAAGGCCGTCGAGGACGCCGGCGGGAACGGCTTCATGGCGGTCGCCGCCACGCACGCGGCGCTGCTGATGGCGCAGGGCGCCGGGCGTCTCGTCCGGGCCTCGGGGGACCGGGGCGTGGTCGCCGTTCTGGACCAGCGGCTGGCCACGGCGCGCTACGGCAGCTATCTGAAGGCGTCACTGCCCGACTTCTGGTACACCACGGACCGCAACCAGGTGCGGAAGTCCCTGGCGGCCATCGACGCGGCGGCACGGCAGGCGGACGGGGAGTGACGGGGTGACGCGGGTGGCCCGGCTGGAGACGCCCGGGCCACGCGCCGATCGGACATCACAGGTGCGGTCGGAGCCGACCTGACGGCGCGGCGGGGTACCGGGGCCGGACGGAAAGGGCACGGGCCGGACCGGCACGGGACCGGACCGGCGGGGCCGGACCGGCGTAGGCCTGGAACGGCGCGGCACCGGTTCGGCAGAGTGCCGAACCGGGAGCGTCCCACGGCGTCGCACCAGCGCGGGACCGGGGCGGCACAGAACCGCGACGCCACGGGGCGCGGGCAGCACAGGGCCCCGGAACCGGCGCAGAGGTCCCGGGGCCCGATCAGGGGGCGGGCCGCGCCCGCCGTGGTCCTCAGACCCGTCGCAGGACGGCCACCACCTTGCCGAGGATGGTTGCGTCGTCACCCGGAATCGGCTCGTACGCCGCGTTGTGCGGCAGCAGCCAGACATGGCCGTCCTCGCGCTTGAAGCGCTTGACGGTGGCCTCGCCGTCGATCATCGCGGCCACGATGTCGCCGTTCTCGGCGACCTGCTGGCGGCGGACGGTCACCCAGTCGCCGTCGCAGATCGCGGCCTCGATCATCGAGTCGCCGACGACCTTCAGGACGAACAGCTCACCGTCGCCGACCAGCTGCCGGGGGAGGGGGAAGACGTCCTCGACCGACTCCTCGGCGAGGATGGGGCCGCCGGCGGCGATCCGGCCGACCAGCGGGACGTACGACGCGGCGGGCTTGCCGACGGTGTCCGTGGGCTGCAGCGTCGCCGCCTGGTCCGAGCCGCGGACCTCGTAGGCGCGCGGGCGGTGCGGGTCGCGGCGGAGGAAGCCCTTGCGCTCCAGCGCCATCAGCTGGTGCGCGACCGAGGAGGTGCTGGAGAGGCCCACGGCCTGGCCGATCTCCCGCATGGACGGCGGGTAGCCGCGCCGCTGGACGGAGTCCCTGATGACCTCGATCACCCGGCGCTGGCGGTCGGTGAGGCCCGAGCTGTCGGCCCGGATGCCTGGAGGTCGGCCCGGCAGGGACCGCTTGGGTCCCTCCGGATTCGCGGCTTCGTTCATCGCATGCACCGGCTCGAGTCGGCCCTGGGGGCGGTCCTGGGCAGTGATGGTGGCACTGTCTGCGGTGGTGGTCACGTCGGCCCCTCTCGATGGTCTCCCTCCGGCACAACGGTAGTGGCTTTCGAAAGGTTGCGCCAAACACACGTTCGAGTGAAAAAACGTGGAGAGCCGGACTTGATCACGTCTCTGGGTGTATGGCTCACGCCGGCCCCGGCGGACAAATGGGCTCATTGCTGTACTCTTCACCGCCGGAGAGGAGGCGTCGCCATCCGGGCCTCAGTGTGCCACCCGGCGCCCCGTCGAACGAGCACCGGAGCCCGTTCGTGCCGGAGTGCCGTGCCTCCACGCCTCCCTCACGCGGTGCGCACGGGGTCCTCGCGGGCGCTCGCGCGCGCGGGCGTGTTCACGGTCACAGCGGGGGCATACGGTCCCTGGCCCCGTCCGCGCGACGCGCCGCTGAAGATGACTGGCTGCGAGTCAATCCCCACATCTAGTGGTTGTCCGTCCAGGGCGACCCAGAAGTTGTGGTGACCCGGGTCTTCGGTGCCTCTTTCATCGCCTATGCTTGGGGCTGCTTCGAGGGGCCCGTGAGGTCCGACGAGGCTTTTGAGTCTGCTGTGAGGAGGGATGGAGTCCATGCACTGCCCCTTCTGCAGGCACCCCGACAGCCGTGTGGTCGACAGCCGTACGACGGACGACGGCACGTCGATCCGCAGGCGCCGCCAGTGCCCTGACTGCTCCCGTCGGTTCACGACCGTGGAGACGTGCTCGCTCATGGTGGTCAAGCGGTCCGGAGTCACCGAGCCCTTCAGCCGCACCAAGGTCATCAACGGTGTGCGCAAGGCGTGCCAGGGACGGCCGGTCACGGAAGACGCGCTCGCCCAGCTCGGCCAGCGGGTCGAGGAGGCGGTGCGGGCCAGCGGCAGCGCCGAGGTGGCCGCCCACGAGGTGGGCCTGGCCATACTCGGCCCCCTGCGGGAGCTCGACCTCGTCGCCTATCTGCGGTTCGCGTCCGTCTACCGGGCGTTCGACTCGCTCGAGGACTTCGAGGCCGCCATCACGGAACTCAGGGAAGACACGCGGCGCCCCGCCGCACAGCGGGAGGACGGCGGCGACGCCGTCGCGGGGGGCCCGGAAGACGACCGCGGGCGCGGTGGGACGGCTGACGTCCCCCTGCCCGCGCGCGCCGCCGACTGATCGGCGGGCCGGTCCGGACCACGGGTCCGGGGCGGCTCAGCGGCGGCGAGGAAGATGGTTGCGGGCGGCAGTGATCTCAGGTGCCCGCAGCACCAGACAGAACACCGTGTCTCGGAACACAGGGACACTTCAGGGCGTTTTCGCCCGTACATGGGAGGCGGCATGACAGAGACGGCGAGCGGTCCGGCACGAGGTTCCCGAGCCAAGGGCGGCAAGGCGGGGAACAAGGGGCTGCACATCGAGCGCATCCACACCACCCCCGGCGTACACCCTTACGACGAGGTGGCCTGGGAGCGCCGTGACGTCGTCATGACCAACTGGCGCGACGGCTCGGTCAACTTCGAGCAGCGTGGCGTCGAGTTCCCCGACTTCTGGTCGGTGAACGCGGTCAACATCGTCACCAGCAAGTACTTCCGGGGCGCGGTCGGCACCCCGCAGCGCGAGACCAGCCTCAGGCAGCTGATCGACCGCATCGTCAAGACGTACCGGAAGGCCGGCGAGGACAACCAGTACTTCGCCTCGCCCGCCGACGCCGAGATCTTCGAGCACGAGCTGGCCTACGCCCTCCTGCACCAGATCTTCAGCTTCAACAGCCCCGTCTGGTTCAACGTCGGCACGCCCCAGCCGCAGCAGGTCTCCGCCTGCTTCATCCTGTCCGTCGACGACTCCATGGAGTCGATCCTCGACTGGTACAAGGAAGAGGGCATGATCTTCAAGGGCGGCTCGGGCGCCGGCCTGAACCTCTCCCGCATCCGCTCCTCCAAGGAGCTGCTCTCCTCCGGCGGCAACGCCTCCGGCCCGGTCTCCTTCATGCGCGGCGCCGACGCCTCCGCCGGCACCATCAAGTCCGGTGGCGCCACCCGCCGCGCCGCCAAGATGGTCATCCTCGACGTCGACCACCCCGACGTGGAGGACTTCATCGAGACCAAGGTCAAGGAGGAGGAGAAGATCCGCGCCCTGCGCGACGCGGGCTTCGACATGGACCTGGGCGGCGACGACATCACGTCCGTCCAGTACCAGAACGCCAACAACTCCGTCCGCGTGAACGACGAGTTCATGAAGGCGGTCGAGCAGGGCGGCAAGTTCGGTCTGCGGGCCCGCATGACCGGCGAGGTCATCGAGGAGATCGAGGCCAAGTCCCTCTTCCGCAAGATGGCCGAGGCCGCCTGGGCCTGCGCCGACCCGGGCATCCAGTACGACGACACGATCAACCACTGGCACACCTGCCCGGAGTCCGGCCGGATCAACGGCTCGAACCCCTGCAGCGAGTACATGCACCTGGACAACACGTCCTGCAACCTCGCCTCGCTTAACCTGATGAAGTTCCTCAAGGACGACGGCAAGGGCCACCAGTCCTTCGAGGTCGAGCGCTTCGCCAAGGTCGTCGAGCTGGTCATCACCGCGATGGACATCTCGATCTGCTTCGCCGACTTCCCGACCCAGAAGATCGGTGAGAACACCCGCGCCTTCCGCCAGCTCGGCATCGGCTACGCCAACCTCGGCGCCCTGCTGATGGCGACCGGCCACGCCTACGACTCGGACGGCGGCCGCGCCCTCGCCGGTGCGATCACCTCCCTGATGACCGGCACCGCCTACAAGCGCTCCGCCGAGCTCGCCGCGGTCGTCGGCCCCTACGACGGCTACGCCCGCAACGCGCAGCCCCACCAGCGCGTCATGCAGCAGCACGCCGACGCCAACGCCACGGCCGTGCGCATGGACGACCTGGACACCCCGGTGTGGGCCGCCGCCACGGAGGCCTGGCAGGACGTGCTGCGCCTCGGTGAGAAGAACGGTTTCCGTAACTCCCAGGCGTCCGTCCTCGCGCCGACCGGAACCATCGGTCTCGCGATGTCCTGCGACACCACCGGTGTCGAGCCCGACCTCGCCCTGGTCAAGTTCAAGAAGCTGGTCGGCGGCGGCTCGATGCAGATCGTCAACGGCACCGTCCCGCAGGCCCTGCGCCGCCTGGGTTACCAGGAGGAGCAGATCGAGGCGATCGTCGCCCACATCGCCGAGCACGGCAATGTGATCGACGCCCCCGGTCTCAAGCAGGAGCACTACGAGGTGTTCGACTGCGCCATGGGCGAGCGCGCCATCTCCCCGATGGGCCACGTCCGCATGATGGCCGCGATCCAGCCCTGGATCTCCGGCGCCATCTCCAAGACGGTCAACATGCCGGAGACGGCGACCGTCGAGGAGGTCGAGGAGATCTACTACGAGGCCTGGAAGCTCGGCGTCAAGGCGCTGGCGATCTACCGCGACAACTGCAAGGTCGGCCAGCCGCTGTCCGCCAAGACGAAGGACTCCGCGGAGAAGAAGCCCGAGGCCGCCGAGGAGCCGCAGGCCAAGGTCGAGAAGGTGGTCGAGTACCGCCCGGTCCGCAAGCGCCTCCCGAAGGGTCGTCCCGGCATCACCACCTCCTTCACCGTCGGCGGCGCCGAGGGCTACATGACCGCCAACTCCTACCCGGACGACGGTCTCGGCGAGGTCTTCCTGAAGATGTCCAAGCAGGGCTCGACCCTGGCGGGCATGATGGACGCCTTCTCCATCGCGGTGTCGGTGGGCCTGCAGTACGGCGTGCCGCTGGAGACGTACGTCTCGAAGTTCACCAACATGCGCTTCGAGCCGGCCGGCATGACCGACGACCCGGACGTGCGGATGGCCCAGTCGATCGTCGACTACATCTTCCGCCGCCTGGCGCTGGACTTCCTGCCCTTCGAGACGCGCTCCGCGCTCGGCATCCACTCCGCCGAGGAGCGCCAGCGCCACCTGGAGACCGGTTCCTACGAGCCGATCGACGAGGACGTGGACGTGGAGGGCCTGGCCCAGTCCGCGCCCCGGCAGACCGACCTGAAGGCCGTCGCCACCCCGAAGGCCGAGATCGAGGCGGCCGCTCCCGCCCCGAAGCAGGCGCACACCAGCGCCGAGCTGGTGGAGATGCAGCTGGGCATCCAGGCCGACGCCCCGCTGTGCTTCTCCTGCGGCACCAAGATGCAGCGCGCCGGCTCCTGCTACATCTGCGAGGGCTGCGGCTCGACGAGCGGCTGCAGCTGAGGCGGCCGGTCCGACGCGGGCGTCATGAAGTGACGCGGACGTCATGAGGTGAGGGGCGCCGGCCCATGGCCGGCGCCCCACACCCCGGCACCGCCGCCCACCCCTACCCCACGTGGGCGCGGCCCCAGTCGCGGTTGAAGGTCTCCGGGGCGTCCTCGGAGCCCTGCACACCCCGCCGGAAGGTCC
>NZ_JBISAL010000002.1:794249-926646 GCF_044391765.1 Streptomyces sp. NPDC018610 | reverse complement strand
AAAGAGGGCGCGGGGTGGGCCCGCCGGTGGGGCTCCCGTGGGGGGGCCGGGTCCCCGGGGGGCTAATTCATGTCCGCGGCCCTGCGGGGGGGGGGGGCGCCCCCCCCGGCCCCCCCCCCCCTCACCGCGTCACCGCGTCCGACCGCTACCCCAGGTGGGCGCGGCCCATGTCGCGGATGAAGGTCTCCGGGTCGTCCTCGGAGCCGTGCAGACCCGGACGGAAGGTCCAGTTACCGGAGTCGTCGCGCACGAACTCCGCGACGGCGACGGCCGTCGCACCGGGGACGGCGCCGAAGTCGTCCTCGGTGAGCACGGTGTAGCCCTCACGGATGCGCAGGCCCGGGTCGAGCACGCCGGCGAAGGTGCGGTGCGCGGCACGCTGCTGGATGACCACGCCGACCACCACGCGCGCGTACCGCTCGGAGAGCCGGTCGAGCTCCAGCGTCATGATCTCGTCCCAGCCGAACCCCCTGCCGTCCGTGCTGTCCCGGTTGAGGTAGATCGTGCCGTCGGGGGAGCGGCTGTCGAAGTGCACCACGTAGGACGGGGGCCCGTACGGATCGCTCGCCGGGTAGGTGCCGGCCACGATGTCCAGATCGGTGGGCGGCTGCCCCGTCGGACTCGGATCCCACTTGATCGCGACCTCGACCTTGCGGATTCCCTTGCTGAGCCCGCTCACCGGACTCCCCCTTCCCGGTCTCCGTGCGCCCTGTCTGCTCCAACTCGCGGATCGCGGGCGCTCGTTGTCCATCGTGCCACGTCCGCGGGGCATCGTGCGCGGGCGCTGTCCCCGCAAAGTGACCAACGCCACGCCGCTGGGCCTTACCATGGCGCGGTGCTGGTCAAGTGGATTCGCTGCACCGTGGTGGACCGCCGTGGCTTCGAGCGGGGGCAGCGGAAGTGGGCGGGGCTTCTGGGGGAGCCGGGGTTTCGGGGACAAGGGGGTGGCTGGAGCCGGGGACGGCAGGAGGTGGCGCACGTCTTCGCCTTCTGGGAGAGCCGCGCCTTCTACGACTCCTTCATGGCCCGTTCGCACGACCGGCTGGCGGCGGCCCAGGCCGGCACGTTCCGGGACGCGCAGGTCCGGCTGTTCGACCACCGCTTCGACGTGAAGACGGGCTTCGAGCCGCGTTTCACCGACGCCGACCTGCTGCGGGTCGCCCTGTGCCGCGTCCACGGGGAGCGCGCCGAGCACTTCACGCTGATGCAGGAGAAGGTCTGGAATCCGGCGATGGCCGGCTCCCCCGGCATGGTCCGCGGGCTGTTCGGCGAGGCGCCGGGCCATGAGTTCCTGGTGCTGTCCATGTGGCAGTCCTCCGCCGAGCACGGCAAGTACCGGGCCGAGCGAGTGGAGCGGCTCGCCCTGCGCGCGCAGACGGAGGCCGACGTCGCGGCGCTCACGGGCGACATCGTGGGGCTGGAACCCGCCTGGACGGTCTGAGGCGCCGGACCGGCCCGCCCGGCCGCACCCGGGGGCCGCTCGCCAGGGTCGCGGGATCCGTGTGACGTACACCGTACGAGGGCCGCTCGAGTCTTCGATCGGCCGTCACTCGATCTAGTGTTTTGGCATGGCACGACCACGGCGCATCGTCCTCGTCCGGCACGGCGAGTCGGCGGGCAACGTCGACGACACGGTGTACGAGCGGGAGCCCGACCACGCCCTGGCCCTGACCGAGCGCGGGCTGCGGCAGGCCGAGGAGACCGGGAAGGAACTGCGCGAGCTCTTCGGCCGGGAGAGCGTGAGCGTGTACGTCTCGCCCTACCGCCGCACTCACGAGACCCTCCGCGCCTTCCACCTCGATCCCGGCCTCATCCGGGTACGCGAGGAGCCGCGGCTGCGCGAGCAGGACTGGGGGAACTGGCAGGACCGCGACGACGTCCGCCTCCAGAAGGCCTACCGGGACGCCTACGGGCACTTCTTCTACCGCTTCGCCCAGGGGGAGTCCGGAGCCGATGTCTACGACCGGGTCGGCAACTTCCTGGAGAGCCTCTTCCGCAGCTTCGAGGCCCCCGACCACCCGCCCAACGTGCTCCTGGTCACCCACGGCCTGGCGATGCGGCTGTTCTGCATGCGATGGTTCCACTGGACCGTCGCGGAATTCGAGTCGCTGTCCAACCCGGGGAACGCCGAGACGCGGATGCTCGTTCTCGGGGACGACGGCCGGTACGTGCTGAACCGGCCGTTCGACCGATGGCGGGACCCGGAACCGTACGGGATCACTGGATAGAGTGGCTGAGCGATGACCCCTGACTCCTCTCCCGGCGGGCGCCTGGAACGCGCCCTGGCCAGCGCACGCGGACTCGCGGTGGGGGACGCGCTCGGCTCACAGTTCTTCGTACCGGCGAACTACCCCCTGCTCAAGACGCGCGAGCTGCCGCCCGGCCGCTGGCAGTGGACGGACGACACCGAGATGGCGTGCTCCGTGGTGGCCGTCCTGGCCGTCCATCAGCGCATCGACCAGGACGCCCTGGCGCAGTCCTTCGCCCGGCACCACGACTTCGACCGGGGCTACGGTCCCGCGGTCAACCGCCTGCTGCGCCTCGTGCGCGAGGGCGGCGACTGGCGGGAGCTCGCCGCCGCGCTCTTCGACGGCCAGGGCTCCTGGGGCAACGGCGCCGCGATGAGGATCGCGCCCCTGGGCGCCTGGTACGCGGACGACCCCGAGCAGGCCACCCACCAGGCCGAGATCTCGGCCTACCCCACCCACCAGCACCGCGAGGCGGTCGTCGGCGCCATGGCCGTGGCGGCCGCCGCCGCCCTGGCCGCCGCTCCCGGCGGGCCGCCGGCCCCCGGGGCGCTGCTGGACGGCGTCATCGCCCTCGTGCCCGCCAGAAGCGCGGTCGGCGCTGGTCTGCGCCGGGCCCGCGACATGCTCGACTACGGCGACGCGGGCACGGTCGCGGCCGTCCTCGGCTGCGGACGGCGCACGACGGCTCACGACACCGTGCCCTTCGCGCTGTGGTCGGCCGCCCGGCGGCTCGGGGACTTCGAGGAGGCGTTCTGGACGACCGCCCAGGCGGGCGGCGACGTGGACACCACCTGCGCCATCGTGGGCGGGGTGCTGGCCTCGGCGGAGGCGGGGGCTCCGCCCGCCGAGTGGGAGCGGCGCACGGAGGCGCTGCCGGAGTGGGTGCCGACGGCCGTCTGAACCGCCCCGGTGCCGACAGTCCTCCGGCATGACGGTTCCTGTCCTCCTCTGCCGTGGCGGGTTCCGGTGCGGGGCGGCCTCGTCCCGGCAACGACGGAGACTCTCCGTGTTCGCCGGGAACTCTGTGTGACTGATGTCCGTTGTTCCGGCATGGGCCGCGCGCCGCAGGGGTGCGCGGCGGCAGAGGACGCGGGGCAGGGCGCAGGAGGTGGACATGGTCGCGTCGGGGGCGCGGGTCGCGGTCGTCGTGCGGCTCGTCGTGGCCGTTGTGGCCGTCGTGACGAGGATGGGGCCGGTGGTCCGGTCCGCCCGGGCTCGACGCGGACGCCGCCCCGCACCCCTCGTCGGCGCGGGGTGCGGGGCGGTTCGCGCGGGCCGTCCGTCAGCCGATTCCGGGGCCGGCCGTGCCCGCCAGGGCTGCCAGGTCGTCCTTGCGCACGCGGATGACCAGCCAGGCGGTCGCCAGGGCGAGCACGGCCATCGCCGTGGCCGGGACGAAGGCCGTGGAGATGCCGTGGGCCAGGACCTCGTGCCCCCAGGGCGCGGGCAGCTGGTGGGTCTTGGCGAACTGCGCCTTCTGCTGCGCCGAGCCGTCGGCGAGGAACTTGGGCAGCTGCCTGTTCGCCTCGTCCTTGCCGGCCGAGCCGAACACCGTGGTGAGGATGGACAGCCCCAGCGAACCGCCCACCTGCTGGGTGGCGTTGAGCAGTCCCGAGGCGGCGCCCGCCTCGTGCTGGGCGACGCCGGAGACGGCGGTGACCGTCACGGTCACGAAGTTCAGGCCCATGCCGAAGCCGAACACCAGCATCGGTCCGAGTACCCCGCCGGGATAGGAGCTGTCGGGGCTGATGAAGGTCAGCCAGAGCAGTCCGACCACCACGAGCCCCGAGCCGGTCAGCATGAACGGCCTGGGGCCGAGCGAGGGGAGGAGCCGCTGCGACAGGCCCGCGCCCACCGCGATGGCCGCGGTGACCGGGAGGAAGGCCAGCCCTGCCTTGATGGGCGTGTATCCCAGCACGTTCTGCACGAACAGCACGATGTAGAAGAACATGCCGAACATCGCCGCGGCCAGGCTGAGCATGATCACATACGTGCCCGACCGGTTGCGGTCGGCGAACATCCGCAAGGGTGTGATCGGCTCCTTGGCGCGCTGCTCGGTGAGGACGAAGGCCACCAGCAGCACCACGGAAGCGGCGAAGGACCCGAGCGTGAGGCCGTCCCGCCAGCCGTCCTCGGAGGCGCGGATGAAGCCGTAGACGAGGGCGGCCATGCCGGCCGTCGAGGTCAGCGCGCCCGCGATGTCGAAGCGACCGGGGTGCCGTTCGGACTCGCTGATGTACAGCGGGGCGACCAGGGCGATCAGCACGCCTATGGGCACGTTGACGAAGAACACCCAGCGCCAGTCGAGCCACTGGGTCAGCATCCCGCCGGCCAGCAGTCCGATGGCGCCGCCACCGGCCGAGACGGCGGCGAAGACGCCGAACGCCCGGTTGCGCTCCGGGCCTTCGGGGAAGGTCGTCGTGATGAGTGCCAGCGAGGTCGGCGAGGCGATGGCGCCGCCCACGCCCTGCAGGGCTCGCGCGGCCAGCAACTGCCAGGGTTCCTGGGCGAGTCCGCCGAGCAGCGAGGCGAAGGTGAACAGCAGGATGCCGGTCATGAAGATCCGGCGGCGCCCGAGGATGTCGCCGGCTCGCGCACCGAGGAGCAGCAGTCCGCCGAAGGTGAGCGTGTACGCGCTGACGACCCAGGTGAGGTCGGTGGTGCTGAACGCGAGCGCGTCTTGAATGTGCGGGAGCGCGATGTTCACAATCGTCGCGTCGAGTACCACCATGAGTTGGCAGGCCGCGATGACGGTGAGTGCGATGCCGGGATGCCCCTCCCGGCGGGCCGCGCCCGGTTTCTGTTTCTGGAGCAACTGAGAGGTTGTCACTATGGGTCCCCCACAACAGCTTTAGTGAACGGTGCCGTTCACTGCCGCGCCAACGGTAGATGAGTCCTCTTAGTGAACGCAAGCGTTCACTTGAGGCCCCGTCATGTGGTGAGTCCCCCACCGCCGCCGCTCGGCGTCCTTCCCTGAAATCCCCGCTCATGGCTTGCTGGAGACGACAGATGATTACCTCGCGCTGGGCAGCCGCCCCAGCCCGGACGGCTTCCCCCCGTCGGCGCGGCGCCGTGCTCGAACGTGCGATCCTCGACGCCGCGCTGGAACAGCTCGGCACGGTCGGGTGGAAGGGCCTCACCATGGAAGGAGTGGCCGCCGGAGCCCAGACGGGGAAGGCCGCCGTCTACCGCCGCTGGCCGTCCAAGGAGGATCTCGTCGCGGACGCCCTGCGGGCCGGACTGCCGGGTGTCGCCGAGGCGCCGGACCTGGGCGCTGTGCGCGAGGACCTGCTGGAAGTGTGCCGACGGGTCCGTGACGCGATGTTCTCGCGCCCGGGCAGCGCACTTCTCTCGGTGATTCACGAATGCGACCCCGAAGAGGCGGAACGTCTGCACACCGTGATCGTCACCGGTGTCGTGGAGCCCACTCTGGAGGTTCTCCGGAAGGTGCTGAACCGCGGAATCAACAGGGGAGAGGTGCGACCCGACGCGGTGGACGACTACGTCCTCGATGTGATCCCGGCCATGATGATGTACCGGTCGAAGATGTGCACGAGCGAATGGAGCGACCGTGAACTCGAGGAGATGATCGACCGGCTGATGGTTCCGCTGCTGCGCGCGACCGGCCCTTGATCACCGGCCGTAGGGGGTGCTCCGGCCGTTGGCGGAAACCGGGGTGTCGCGCCGGGACGCGGGCGGCGTAGGCTGAGGGCGCCATGCCGTACGAACCACCCACCCATACCGTCGAGCGCTCCATCCGGGCCACGACCGGAGCGAAGGTCATTGCCGGTGTCGACGAAGTGGGGCGCGGTGCGTGGGCCGGCCCCGTCACCGTCTGCGCGGCGGTCACCGGACTGCGCCGTCCCCCCATGGGCC
Source organism: Streptomyces sp. NPDC018610 (assembly GCF_044391765.1). Lineage (NCBI taxonomy): Bacteria > Bacillati > Actinomycetota > Actinomycetes > Kitasatosporales > Streptomycetaceae > Streptomyces > Streptomyces sp. NPDC018610. Next base: position 920,521 of record NZ_JBISAL010000002.1, on the reverse strand, counting down.
TCACCGACTCCAAGCTGCTCACCGTCAAGCGACGCACCGAACTCGACGCGGAACTGCGGAAGTGGGTGACGGCGTACGCCCTCGGGCACGCCTCGCCCGAGGAGATCGACGACCTCGGGATGACCGCCGCGCTGCGGCTCGCGGCCTCGCGGGCCCTGGAGGCGCTCCCGGTACGTCCGGACGCGGTGATCCTCGACGGGAAGCACGACTACCTCGGCGCTCCCTGGAAGGTCCGTACGGTCATCAAGGGCGACCGGTCGTGCGTGGCCGTCGCGGCGGCCTCGGTGATCGCCAAGGTCCACCGCGACAAAATGATGGCCGAACTCGGCAGCGACCATGCAGACTTCGGTTTCGCGGCCAACGCCGGATATCCGTCGCCCGTCCACAAGGCCGCGCTGGAGGAGCGGGGACCCACCCCGTACCACCGGCTGTCGTGGGCGTATCTTGATGCGCTGCCCCGGTGGCAGCACCTCAAGAAGGTCCGCGTCCAGGCGGACGGAGGCGTTCCGGAGATCGAGGGTCAGCTCGGCTTCGACTTCTGACGGTTTCGCCCGTCCGGAAGTGCCACCCGCCCGCGCGGGCCGCACCATCGTTTGATAAATATCAGCCCATGCCTCTCATTCCCGAGGAGCCTCAGATTCACGAGAGCGCCCAGGGTCCCCGCGTCACGCCGGCCACCGGCCGCACCGCGCCGACCCCCCGTCCTGTACCAGGCCCCCGTCCCGCGGCTCCGTCGCGCCCCGGTCGTCCCGGCCCCGCGCGGCCGGCGCCGCCGGTGCAACGCACGGCGCGGGACGTGGCCGCCGCCAAGCCCGGACCTTCGGGTCCGGCTGCCCCCGCCACCCCGCAGATCCAGTTGATCCCGGCCTCCGCCGAGGGTGCGCTGGACGCCGCGGAGGAGGCCGTCGACCTGCTCCTGGAGTCGGGTCGTGCCCCCGGCGACGTGCTGGTGATCACCACCGGTGACCCGCACCCCTGGGCCACGCACGAGCTGTCCTTCGGTGAGGCGTCCTACTGGGCGCAGCACGACGCGGGCGACGACGTCTTCTACGCGGACGCCGCCGCCGTCGCCCGTGCCGCCTCGCGCCCCGTGGTCGTGGTCGCCGTCAACGGCGGCACCGCCGCCACCGCTCTGCCGCTGGCCCACTCCCGGGCCGGTGCGCTGCTGGTCGTCTGCGGTGACCCGCAGCAGATCAACGCGGTGCTCGGCGCGGGCGTCTGAGCCGTCCCGGGCGGGACCGGAAGGCCTCCACCGCTTCCGGCGCCCGTGCCGGGAGGCAGCCGTCGTCGCGGTACCACCGCGCGACGGCCGCTTCGCGTGCGGGGACGGACCCCGCCGGCGTCCGGTGCGCGTACGCCGCGCCGGGCCCGCTCGGCGGCGGCCGCGGCCGAGGCGACGCCCGCTCCCGCGGCAACGGAAGCGGGGTCTTGCGCGTGTTCCCCCGGGAAGCGGCGCCTTCCGGCACTGACTTGGGGAGGCCGTGCGCAGGCCTCGCGACCCATCGGGGCGGTCAGGTGCTCAGCGCGCCACGGCGCGGCGCAGCACCTCGGAGGCCGCGCCTCCGGTGCGGGGCGGCAGGGACGGCGTACCGGTCGTGCCGAAGGGCTCGGGCGTGGAGCCGGCGCTCGGCCGACGGCCGCCGCGGCCCTCGCCGAGAACCTGCCAGCCGTCCCGGGTCAGCGTGATGTACGCCCCGCAGCGCAGCCCGTGCAGCGTGCAGGCGTCCCGCAGACCCCACATCCACGCCCCGTCCTCCTCCGTCCAACGCGCGTCGCCCTCACGGCAGTAGAGCAGCACGGCGGTGCGCACCGGTGTGCGGCGCCGCAGGTCGTGCGGGATGACCCGCCGCAACTGCGCCAGCAGCGCGTTGCGGAACATCCAGCCGTCGGCGGCCGACGGGCGGCGGACGAACGAGGCGCTCGCCCGCAGCCGCTCGTCCGGGTCGAGGACCGCGACCACGGCGGTGGCGGGACCGGGATGGTGCCGGGAGTGCAGTCCGCTGACCACGTCACGCGGGTTGCGCAGCAGGGGGATGCCCGCGGCGGCCCACTCCGCGGGTTCGAGCACACGATGGGCGGAGGCGGCGGACGCAGACGACGATGCCGCCGAGGACGGAGCGAATCCGAAGGTCACGTTCCTCCCTTCGGCTACGCGCCCACACTGCGGGCGGGGTCGGATTTCAGGGGAGCGCACACCGCAGTGGAGCCCTGCCGGACCACGGCCGGGCCGTGCGGGGAGCGGACTTCGATTCTTCCCCTCGAACTTGGATGCGGCAACGAGCAATTGGGGCCACCGACCGTTATCGGACGACCCGTTCCTTATATCCCTACCCAGAGTGTCGCCTCGCGACGCCCGGGGCGCCGGCTCCACCGCGGTCACCGGCCTTCGCGGCACACAGACCCGACGGTCAGAAGGCATGTGCGCGCTCTCGGCGGCCGCCGCGGATCCGGATGCGCACGGTGACTGTCGGTGAGGTCGGCATGGGCGGGCCGGCGGGCGGCGTGTTCGCCGCCGTCGCCGGCCCCGTGGAGCGTCACCTGGGCGACGGGCCCGTCGTCCCCAGGTCCCTGCGCATGGCCGCCCGCATCCGGGCCAGGACGTCCCAGGTCTCCTTGACGGCGTCCCGTACCGCCGTCAGGTCGTCGCCCTCCCGTGCGGTGCCGCGCGTCAGGCGGACGAGAGCGCCGTAGACGGTTCCCAGGCGGTGACTGGCCAGCCGCACTTCGACCAGCACCGCGTCCGGGACGATCATCTGCGCCTCGGCGTAGAGCCTGCGGTACTCGACGCGGGCCGCCTCCACCGCCGCGAGCGACTCGTGGGCGGTGACCGACTCCTGCGATACGCCTGCGCCGACGGCCCGCAGGGCGTAGTAGTGGTCGCTCAGCGTGGTCAGGTAATGACGTGCCGCAGCGTTCAGCTCCGTGTACGACTTCCTGAGCGCCGCCCGGCCCGTGTCCGCGCGCTGCGCCTCCGACTCGGCGCGGCGGGCGCGGTCCTGACGCTCCCACTCCTCGCGGCGCAGCGCGTCCCCCCGGTTCTGCGTCAGCCACGCCGAGCCCAGCGTTCCCGCCACGCCCACCGCCGCCGTCAGCAGCCCTGCCATGGCCGCGTCCATCGGACCTCCCCCTCGGCCTCGTCGTAGCCCACCGGCGCCCGCGCGCCGGCCGTCCGGTGCGTCGGGCCCGGCCCCGGTCCAGGCCCCGGCCCTCGTTCCTCAGTATCCCTGGCAGGCGAAGGCCGCCCACAGCTCCAGGGCCGCCGGATCGCCGTCGTCCAGGAGGCTCACGACCGACCGCGGCATCCCCTCGGTCGGCCGGTCCGGGTCCAGCAGCCACAACTGGGTCTCCCGCAGGGCCCGCACCGCAGTGGCCCCCGCCCGCAGCCGGTCGTGGAAGACGAACATCATCAGGCCGGTCAGCCCGTCCGGGACCTCCCAGCGGGAGCCGACCACGGCGGTGGCCCCGGCGGCCAGGAAGGCCGTCGACAAGGTCAGCGCCTCGTCGAAGTCGCCCGTGGTGTGGTCGCTGACACAGGCGTCGAGGACGACCAGGCCGCCGGGGGCACCGGGCGGGCGGCCCCGCGCCTGGCGGAGGATCTCGCGTACCGGCAGCCGGCCCGCCCCGGCTGCGGGTGGCAGCCCGGCGGGCGGCGCCAGCAGCAGACAGGCGTCCAGGGGGGAGCCGCCCGACGGCCGGGCATGGCAGGCCAGATGCAGCACGGACGCCCCGGCGCCCCCGTGCCCCGGCAGCGCCGCCAGTACCTCCGAGGGCTCCCCCCGGCCCGCCGCGCGGCGCACCCGGCCCAGCAGCAGGCCCTCCGAGTAGAGCTCGCGGTGGATCTGCCGCGCCTCGGCGGAGGCGCCGGGCAGGCTGCCGTCCGGATTGCCGACGATCACCGGCCGGGCCTCCAGGGGCAGCCGGGGCCGCCTCAGCACCTCGTGCAGCTGGCGGGCCGAGGCCGCGTAGGACAGGGTCAGGCGCTCCACCGCCCGCACCGGCCGGCCCCCGTGCCTGAGCCCGCTGCTGAGCAGCGCCGCGTGCCAGGGGATGCCGCCCAGTAAGCCGAACGGCACCAGCACCAGGTGCGGTTCGGCGCCCAGGTCGCGGACGAGCGGACAGCGGGCGAGCGGCGCCATCACCACCGGCCCCGCCCAGTCGCACAGTTCCTCGAGCGCGGAGCGCCAGCGCAGGTGCGCCGCCGCCTGGGCGTCCGCGTCCGCCCCCCGGTCCAGCGCGTCCTGGCGGTCCCGGTGGGCCGCGCGGTACCTCTCCAGCACGTCGAGCGACTCCGAACGCAGCAGCCCGAAGCCGACCGTGCCCACCCGGGCGTCCCGGGTGACGACCACCGCCGTGCCGCCGCTCGCGCCGGGCGGCAGGAGGTACACCAGCGCGTCCGCGCCGGCCCGGCGCAGCGCTCCGCCGATCTCCTCGACGGTCGGCGGCGTCATCACGGCGGTGCCCGCCCGGGACCGGGCCAGCGCGGTCAGCGTGCGCTGCCGCAGATCGTCCGGGAGCGGCAACTCCGCCCCCTCGCCGAGCGCGCCCAGCAGCGAGCCGGGGCCGTCCAGCAGCGTCGCGAGGTCGGGCACGGCCGCCGGCCGACGGCCGCCGCCCTCCCACTCCTCGGCCAGTTCCTCCCAGCCCGCCTCCCGCAGCAGCGCCGGCACGTCGGCGGTGGTCGTGGAGGCGTGCAGCACCTGGCCGCGGCCCAGCTCCAGGGCCTCCACCGCGCCGTCGAGATCGTCGTCCGCCAGGCACCAGCGGGCCACCTGCACCGCCCGGTCCGCGGCCGTCCGCGCCATCTGGAGCGCCGGTTCGGCGGCGGCCTGGAGCAGTACCAAGGTGGCCGCCTCGCGGAGCCCGGCGACGCCCGTGCTCCGTCCGGCCCGTGCGTCACCGGGAGCCGCGCGGGCGCGCAGCGCGTCGGCGAGGACGTTGGTCAGCAGGGTGCCCACCGGGGACGGCGGCCGGTCCGCGAGGCGCTCGCGGGCCGCCCGGGCCACCTCGACGGCCCGGTCGGCGTCCCCGGGCACACCCGAGTGCTGGAACCGCGTGTGGCACAGCACCGCGTACAGCGCGCTCGCCCGCAGGCTCTCCTGGCTGTCCGGGGCCGCGTCGGCCAGCACGTCCCGCAGCATCGTCTCCGCCGACTCCACGCCCCGCCGGTTGTACGGGCGGAACGAGGTCATCAGCAGCGCCCCCGCGGTACGCAGCAGCAGCCGGTGCCGGTCCGGATGGTCCGCCGCAAGCGCCTCGGCCGTCTCCGTCAGCAGCATCAGCCCGTCCACGCGGTCCCGTACGGAGCCGCCTTCCTGGAAGGAGCCGAGCAGCAGCATCAGCCCGAAGTCCGCGTCCATCGGCAGCCGCACCGGATCGTCCTCGGCCACCGTCTCCCGCAGCTTGCGCATCGACTCGACGGCCGCCGCCATCGCGGTCCGCGAACCGGAGGTCATGGCGTGCACGAACCGGATCTGCGCGGCGCCGTACTCGAGGTGGACCCGGTCGTGCTGGAAGTAGTGCAGGCCGTCCCGCACGCCGGCGTCGGCGCCGTCGAGGACGGCGCCGACCTCCCGCAGATAGCGGTCGGCGGTCTCCAGGTCCTGGAGGTCGCCGCCGACCTGATAGCGGCGGTAGAGGTTGACGGCCAGGTTCTGCAGGTACACCACCCGGTTGACGTCGCCGACGGCCGTCTGCCGGAAAGCCGCCGTCAGATGCCGGATCGCCGCGTCCAGGTCGTCGGCCGAGTGGGACAGGGCGTGCCGCTGGCTGAGCGCCGCCGCGTACGCCCCGTGCGTCTGGGAGGCGAACCCGGGGGTGTCGGACGGCGCCCGCATGGACTCGCCCAGCAGGCCGATCGTCCGGTCGACGTCCGCGAGGCGGGCGCCGCCCCCGTCGTGCCGGATGATGGACGCGTGGGCGAGCTGGTTCAGCAGGTCGGCGCGCATCGGATCGTCCTCGGCGCACAGTTCGACCGCCCGCTCCAGATGGCGCAGCGCCTCGGCGTTGTCGTACTCGTCCGGCCGGCGCTCGCGCAGCACGTTCAGCAGACAGCCGAGCACCGCGTGGCCCGGCGGGCGCAGCCCGTCGTCGTCGGCCAGCCCTTCCAGCGCCTCGCGCAGCAGGCCGACCGCCTCCACGTGCTCCGGGTCCGGGTCGGGTCCGGTCGTCCCGACCCGTTCGGCGAGCGCCGCGCCGAGCAGGGCGGCCGCGCGGGCGCGGTCGGCGTCGCCCGGGTCCAGCAGCCGGTGCAGATCGCGCAGCCGGGCCAGGTAGGCGGCCCGGTCATCGGCCGGGACACGCCCGCCGCCGCGCTCGCGGTAGACGTCCACGAGGTGCGCGGCGGCGAACACCCGTGCGGGATGGTCCCCGGGAAGGGTGGCGGCCAGCAACTCCAGGTGGGTGTGCGCCTGTTCGGTGTGGCCGGGTTCGGAGGACGCCAGGAACAACCGGGCCAGCCGGACCCGCGCCTCGGCCTCCACCTCGTCGGCCTCGTCGGCCCAGGAACCGGCCCCTTCTTCGGCGGGCCGCCAGCCGGCCGGACGCAGCTCCTCCAGCACCTGTTCCAGGACGGCCGCCGCCCGCCGCAGGTCATCGGGGTCGTGGTCGCGCTCATGACGGTCGCCGAGGGCGCAGCCGTAGGCGATGAACAGACCCGGGTGCGCGTCGTCGGCCAGGCCGGGCAGCCCGTCCCCGAAGGCGGCCAGCGCCTCGTCCAGATCGTCCTCGCGCGCGTCCGGTGCGGCCGGCCCCGCGTCGCCGGCCGCGTCCTCGTGGCGGGAGTGGAGCAGCAGACCGAGCCGGACACAGGCCGTCGTGTACGCCGGGTCGTCCTGGTGCAACGTGGCGCGGGCGAGCGCCAACTGCCCGGCCGCGGTGCGTCGCAGACCGTGCGGGTCGTCGATGCCGTAGGCCTCACCGTGTCCGGCGACCGTCTGCCAGTACCCCACCGACAGGGTGAGCCCGAGCAGGAAGCGGGCGCTCGCCAGGGCCTCGGGATCGGCGTCGCCGCCCTGCTCCTCCAGCAGGTCGCGGACGTCCAGCAGCAGCGCGTGACAACGCCGCCAGCAGGCGCCCGCGTCCTCGGGGCGGTCCTGCTCGTCGTGCTGCTCCAGCAACCGGGCGGCATGCTGGAGCAGCTCCGGCGGACCCGCGTCGGACGGCGGAGCGGGCACGGCGCGCGGCGTGGTCACCGCGCCGCGCGCCGGGTGCGGTGCAGGGCGAAGCCGCCCAGGTACACGCACAGTGGCAGGGCCAGGAGCAGCGCCGCCCAGAACGAGGCGTGGCCCCAGTTCTCGGCGACCCGCGAGAACAGGTCCGGCAGCACGGGCATGCTCAGCGCCCGCGCCGGTTCCACCGGCGGCGGCCACAGGCCGAGCACGGCGACCGCGGTGGCCGCCCACAGGAACACCCGCCGGGCGAGGAGCGGCGGGCCGAGCGCCGCCAGGGCGCAGACCGCCGCGCACACCAGCGCGTACTGCGACTGGTAGTCGGCGCCCTGCTGCCCGGTACCCCACGAGGCGAGCGTCGGATGGTCCCCGTCGAGCGCGACCCGCAGCTCGACGGCCGCCCACAGCAGCATGACCAACGTCAGCAGCGCGGACGCACCGAACAGGGCGCGGTCCCGGCCGCCGGGCCACCCGGCGCGCCAGTGCGAGGCGTTCCCGGCGAGGCGCCGGGGCAGCCCCGCCCGGGCACGGCGCTGCTCGGTGCGCTCCCGCCGCAGCCTCGCCCGCACCTGCTCCGCCTCGCGCGCCTGGCGCAGCAGCCACCGGACCGGGTTCAGCAGCAGCAGACAGACCAACGGCATCACCACCAGCGCCACGACGCCGTTCCAGCTGCGCCAGCCGCCCAGCAGGTAGGCCAGCCGCTCGGCCAGCCAGCCGGGGGCGTGCAGCCGGTCGAGCGGGGGCAGGTCGGGACTCGCGCAGCCGAGGGCGGTCACCACCGCGGCCACGAGCAGCAGCAGCCTGCGCGAGATGCGCGCCGGCGCCGCCGCGATCGCCACCGCTCCGGTGAGCGCCACCGCGGACAGCCCGCTCTGCGTCGCCGACGCCACGTCGGAGGCCCTGGCCAGCGTCCCGGTCAGCGCGTCGGCGGGTTTCAGCGCGTGCGGGCCCAGCCCGCTGTCGTGGACGGACCGCAGCATCGAGCCGGACCACAGCAGCAGCCAGAACATCAGCAGAAGCACGGCGGCGGCGCCCAGCCGGTGCGCCAGGGGCCTGCGCGCACCGGACCACCACTCGGAGAACGTGACCTCGTGGTCCTCCCCGAGCACATCGGCGCGCAGTGCCCGCGGCAGCAGCACGGCCGCCGCCACCAGCGCTCCCCGCCCCGGCACCGTCGTCACCGAGGCGCGTGCGGCCCGGCCGTGCAGGGCCGCCCAGCGGCGCAGGAACGCGGCGTCGCCCGGATCGCGCCGGTGCAGCACGGCCGCGGCACGGTGCCGTGCGGCGTTCAGGACGGCCGGCCCGACGAGCACCCCGGCGGGGGCCCTGGACAGGAGTGCGGCGAGCGGGCCGGGCAGCCCGGCGAGCGGCGACAGGGCCTGCCGCCGCTGCTGTCCGGGATGCACGATCAGGCCGGCGGCCAGCCCGTAGGCGTGATCGGTCTCGCGTCCGTCGAGGCTCGCGTCGCCTCCGCCGCGCCGGCCCAGCGCGGCGGCCCGGCCGCGGACGTCCTCGATCGTGGCCGGCAGCTCGTCGGCCAGCGCGATCAGCACCGCGCACGGCCCGTCACCGCACCCGGCGTGCCCGCAGCGGAAGTTGGCCGCGATGGCCGGCACGTCGACGCGCAGCAACTCGTCCACCAGGGCCACCGCGCCCCGGCCGTGCGCGATGCGGGCGATGCCCTCGGCGTCCACCCGCCGGCCCCGGTACTGCGGGGACGCGGTGGGCGCGAAGGTGGCCACGAAGGACAGCGCCGCCGCCGCGGCCCGCGCCGGCCGGTCCTGGCCCTGCCGCAGCGCGGGCAGTTGCCCCCTGTCGTACGCGGTGTCCTTCAGGTCCTCGCGCAGCCACTGTTCGAGGGCCGGGCCGCCCGGGCCCGCGAGCCAGTCCGCGGCCTCCTGCGAGTAGCGGGCCATCGTCGAGGCGAGGCTCTCGGCGTCGTGGTGGGCGGTGCCGCGGAAGGTGAGGGGCCGGTTGGCGTGCCGTGCGGCGTCCGGCGCGGCCGGGGCCACGGGCCGGATCACGGGCGGGTTCTCGTTCTTGAGCCAGCGGCGCACCTCGTCGGCGGTCCACCGGTCGTCGGGGTCCTTGGTCAGCAGCCCCTGCAGCAGCAGGTTCTGCCGGGGGTCGGTGACGGCGGACAGGTCGGCCTCGTGGTTGAGGATCAGCGCCCTGGTCCAAGCCTCGTCGGTGATACGGGCGTCGTCGTTCAGGACGTACAGCGGACGGCCGGTGAACACCTGGTACAGCACCAGGCCGAGCGTCCACCACGGGGTGGCCCGCAGGTTCTGCGGGACGAGCTGTTCGGGCGCCATGTACAGGACGGTGATCTGGAAGTCGCGGAAGCTCTGGCTGGCGGTGAAGCGGGCCACGCCCCCGAAGTCGGCGACGACGAACTCGTGCCGGACGCGGCCGGCCCGGCCGGCGCCCTTCCTGCCGCCGCCGCTTCCGTCGCCCCGTACCTCACGGACCAGGATGTTGGCGGGCTTGAGGTCCAGCGGGTTGCGGTCGATGCGGGTCTGCCAGAAGTCCAGCAGGTGGGCCAGCTCGCGCACGGTCCGTTCCGTGTCGGCGCGGTCCGCGCGCGACGTGCCCTCCCGCAGCCGCCGCAGGAGGTGGTCCTCCAGGGTGGTCGGCAGGTACTCCATCGCCACCCAGCCGCACACCGTCGGGCCGACCGCGACCTCGCCGAACTCGTGGATGCGCGGGACGTGCCGCTGGAAGCCCTCGGTGGCGAGGTGTTCCAGGGTGGCCAGGTCCGTCGTCTGTCCCGGGTGGGCTATCTTCACCGCCGCGTCGGAGCCGTCGGCGAGCCGCCGTACGTGCCAGACCGTGCCCTCGCTGCCGGCGCCGGCCACGTCGTACGGCTCGTAGCGGTCGCGCAGTCCCTGGGGGAACTCGCGGCGGGCGGTGTTGTGGGCCTCTCTGCGCGTGGGCGGGTCCGTGTTCCCGGCCGGGGCGCGGCCGGTGTCGACGCGGGTGGGCGCCTCGGAGCCCTGGAGGCGGGTGGCGGGACTCGGCGTGCCGGGCGGGGAGCCGGGGGAGGGCGTGCCGGCGGGCGTCGTGCCGGAACCGGCGGAGGGGCCGGAGCCGCGTTGCCGGGGTGGGGCGTCCGGGCGCGGCGGGTACGCGGGCCGGTCCGGCGGCGGGACCTTCCCGCCCTGGACGCGGGTGCGCGGGCTCGGGGGGACCGGCGGCCGGTCCGGTTCCCGGCGCTGCTTGCGCGTCGGCGGGCTCGGGCGCGGTGGCTCGGCGGGACGCTCCGGTTCCCCGGGCGGGTTGTTGGCCATGCGGTTCCTCGAAGGGTGCCAGGACGCCCGGCGCGTCGCCGGGCGCGTACGGGGTGGGCGCGAAGGACGCCCGGCGGTGTGCCGCCCGGGTCAGCGGGGCGCGCCGTACTCGTCGAGCTCGACGAGGACGAACTCCACCGCTTCGGGCTCCTGCGCCAGCTGGAGGCGGTGCGTGCCGGGCCAGAGCTGGACGGGGCGGGTGATGCGCACTCCGTCGACGTAGGTGCCGTTGGACGAGCCGATGTCGGCGACGTAGAGCATCCCCGCGTGCCAGGTCAGTTCGGCGTGCCGCCGGGAGAGCTGGTCGAGGTCGGCCAGCCCGGGGACGTGAGCGCAGTCGGGCGCGTCCCGGCCCAGCTCCGTGCTGCCCTGCTCCGGGCCACGTACCGGAATCAGCGCACCGGCCAGCACGAGGGCCAGTTGCGGCGTGACCGGGACGGGGCCGCGTCGGGGGGCACCCGGGCCGGGGGGAGACGCGGTGACGGGCGGGGCCTGCACGCGGGTGGGGACGCCGTGGCCGGACGGGCCGGCGGCGGACGAACGGGCTGGGGACGACTGTGCGGGGGTCGATCGGGCGGCGGACGAACGGGACGCCGCCCGCTGCGCGGCGGCGCCGCCCTCCTGCCGGGCGCCGCCGGAGCGACGTCGGCCGGTGTCGTCCGGGGCAGTGGCTCCCGCTGCGGCCGGGGTGTCGCCCGGGGCCGCCGCCCCGGTCCCGGCCGCGCCGCCGTCCCGCGGTGCCGCTCCCGCACCGGCCGTCCCCGCCGCACCGTCCGCGTCGTCGGTCCCGGCCTCCAGGTAGACCCGTTCGGGAACGAGCTGTTCCCACTCGTGGATCTGGCAGAAGCCCCGGTTCGGCGACGACGGACACTCCTCGGGCGTCACCGGGCAGCGGTAGCGGACGGTCACGGTCGCCATGTGTTCTCCCGGAAGGTCACGCCGCGCGCGGCGAGGTCGCGTTCCAGCGCGCTCAGTTCACCGGGCCGGGGCACGCCGATGACGTGCACGGCCTCGTCCGTCACCCGCACCTGGAGCTCGGGCCGCTCGGCGCTCCGCTCCAGATGCGGCCCGTAGCGCCGGCGGCCGAGGGGCGTGCGCGGCAGCAGCCGCTGGTTCGCGGAGCCGCGCCACACCAAAGACGTCGGCTCGCCCGCCCGGTACCGGCCGGTGACCACGGCGTCCGCCAGGCGGAGCGCCTCCCCGGCGACCGGCGAGGCCGCGATCTCCGCCTCCTCCCAGCCGGTGTAGACGAGCAGGTCGGCGTCCGGCCGCCCGGCCTCGCGGCGCACCCGGTCGGCGAGGGCGAGGAACGCGGTGAGCGCCGCCGGCTGGGCCAGGGGCTCGCCGCCGCTGACCGTCAGCCCGTCGTAGCCGTCGGCCAACGCGTCCTGCCACAGGCCGGCCAGCCGGGTCACCGGCACGTCCCGGCCACCGCGCGGATCCCAGGTGTGGCGGGACATGCACCCGGCGCAGGCGAGCGGGCAGCCCTGCACCCACACACCGAGCCGCCGGCCCGGGCCCAGGGCGGTGATCGGTCCCAGCACCTCGGAGATCCGCAGGACGGCCCCGGCGGCGGGCGGCGCCCCGGCCGGGGCGCCGTTCACGTCCATCGCCGCACCTTGAGGGTGAACGCGTCGTCCCGGCCGTCCACCGCCTCGACCACGATGTGCTCCCCGGGCCGCGCCGGATCGTGGAACAGCTCCCGGGACAGCGGGTTGACGAGCGCCGACTCCACCGCCGTCACCACACCGCGACCCCCGTGGTCCAGACGGGCGGTGGCCTGTACGCGCAGCACCTCCCAGGCGTCGTCGGCGACCGTGAGCTCGGCGCCGTGCACCTCCTCGACGCGGCCGGTCACGGAGGCGAGGGCCTTGTTGAGGATCAGCGGCACCGACGCGGGCTGGATGAAGTCCATGGGCACGAAGCTGTCCCCGAAGCGGTTGCGCAGCTCGGGCCGCCCGATGGTGTCGTTGAAGAAGTGGTCGAACGCCGTCCGCAGGGCCTCCCGGACGTCCTCGGGCCGGTCGTGCCGGCTCAGCCGCGCCGGCCGCTCCGCCCGCTGCTCGTCACCGGCCTCCGCGGCCTCCGCCCCGCCCTCGCCGCCGCTCCCGTCGCCCTCGCCGCCCGGCCGGGCGCCGCGCCGGGACCGCGGCCGCAGGACCTCCGCGGACACGCCCAGGTTCGACGTGAAGATCAGCACGCACTCGGTGAAGTGCACCGTGGCGCCCTGGCCGTCCGTGAGCCGGCCGTCCTCGAGGATCTGCAGGAACAGGTCGAACAGCCGGGGGTGCGCCTTGTCGATCTCGTCGAAGAGCAGCACGCTCATCGGGTGCGCCCGCACCGCGTTGGTCAGCTCGCCGCCCGCGCTGTGCCCGACGAAGCCGGGCGGGGCGCCGATCAGCCGGTCCCGGGCGTGCTCCTCGGCGAACTCGCTCATGTCGAAGCGGATCGGCCGGGCGTCCTCGCCCAGGATCATCTTGGCGACGCCCTTGGCCAGCTCGGTCTTGCCGACGCCCGTCGGCCCGGACAGGAACAGCGTGCCGCGCGGCCGGCTGGGCGAACTGGACGACTGGGCGCCGGTCAGCCCGGCCGCCGACCGCATGAAGATCTCCACGGTCCGGCGCACGGCGTGCGGCTGGCCGATGACCTGGGCGTTGAGGTACTCCTCGCCGTGCAGGATGTTCTCCCGCACCGATCGGGTCGCCCAGGGGTTGTCCATGACGCCCACCCGGTACAGCCGCGCCGCCTCGTCCAGGCGGCTCAGCGGCAGCTCCCGGTCGGAGGCCATCCGACCGACCGCCAGGATCTCGCCGACGCCCATGCCGTACGAGGAGCGGGCCAGCGCCTCGGCCGCCCGCGCCCGCTCGTCCTCCGTGGGCGCGGCCGCCGGCCGTCCGTCCGCGCCGAGCCGGGGCCGGGCGAGCCGGTCGACGACGAAACGGCCGGCCGCGCGGCGCTGGTCGTGCGGCGGCTCGGGCACGGAGATCACCCGTAGCGCGCGGCTGCCGATGGCGAACTCCAGCGGCAGGTCCTCCTGCTTCTCCACCACCCAGAACACGGTGTTGTACGGCGTCACCCCACCGCTGCCGCGCACCGGGCGGGCGGTGTGCCCCAGCTCCTCGGCGGCGGCCAGCAGACGCGCCGCCTCGCCCGCGACCGGGCCGCGCGGCGAGCCGAGGCGCGCGGTGTACGGGATGATCAGCCCGATCGCGGGGCCGGTGTGCCGGACCGTGCCGACCATGATCTCCCGGAGCCGGGCGGTGCCGGCCTCGATGTCGTCCTCGTCGTCCCGGTCGTCGTCGGTCCGGTCCGCGGCCCCGCCTCCCTGACCGGACCGCTCGCGCTCGGCCCGGGCGTCCTCCTCGGCCATCCGGCGCAGCGCGGGCGGGAAGGCGAACGGGTCGCCGGTCAGCCGCCAGGCGAGCACCCGGTCGTCGACCATGCCGGACCGGGCGAGGGCGCCGTAGCCCCGGGTCCGGCAGACCGACTCGATGACGTCCTCCAGGTGGTACGGCATCGGCCGGCCGCCGGGCTCCGCACCGGCCAGCCCGCCGTCGCCGTCCTCCGACAGCAGGAACACGTCCCGGACATTGCCGGTCAGCAGCACCTGTGGATAGACGGTGAGGGCCATGTCCAGCTCGCGGATCCACGCCGGTGCGGGTGCGGGTGCGGGTGCGGTGGCCGGGGCCTCCTCCTTGCGGAACGCGCCGCCCGTGTCAGCGTCCACGCTGCCGCTCCTGTCCGTAGGAGGTGCTCTGCGGCCTCGGCTTCTTCTTCCGCTTCCGGGTCGGCGAGGCGGGCCCGTCCGTGCTCTGCCCGTCCGCGCTCTGCCCGTCGGTGGTCCGTCCCTCGGCGGCCGTGTCGTCCCGCTCGGGTCCGTGGGAGCGGTTCCGGTCGGGCCAGAGGCCGTCGGGCACGGTGGCCGTGGGCCGTAAGCCGGGCGGCAGGACCATGGTGCGGGCCAGGTCGACGCCCTGTTCGCGCACCGCCTCCTCGAGCTTGGGCAACTGCTCCTCGCAGAACCACCGTTGCACGTCCTGGTCGGTGTCGGCGTCGTCGCCCGCCGCCTCTTGCCCGGCCGGGTCCGGCGCCCGCACCAGCGTCGTGGTCAGGCCGGCCCGGTCGGCGGCGAGGGCGATCCGTAACCCGTAGCCGTCCGGGGCCTCGGCCCCGTCGAACGGCACGACGACGCTGCCGTCCTCGGCGAGCAGGTCCGCGAAGTCGTCGCCCACGGCGTACTCGCGGGTGCGCAGGGCCTGCATCAGGGCGTCGGCGACCGTGTCGCGGGCCCGTTCGGCGTCGGCGCGGGCGACCGCGAGGTCGACCTCGCGCGCCAGGTGGGACGGGTCGGGGGCGTCGGCCACCGCCGCCGCCAGGTGCTCACGGGCCGGCGGCGCGGCGTCCTCCAGCCGGTCGAGCAGCGCGGCCCGCAGCCCGGCCAGCCGCACGGCGTCCCGCCGCCGCTGCGTCGACTTGTGCACCAGCACGCCGAGGTCGTGCAGGAGCGTACGGGTCTCCTCCACACCGCGCGCATGCCGCAGCGCTTCGAGACGGCGGGCGAAGGCGGGCAGGTCGTCCGGCTCGCAGGCGGGCCCGTCCCGGCGCAGCAGGGCCTCCGCCTCGACCAGCGCGGCGGCCCGGACCCGTGCGGCACGCTCCTCGACGGCCCGGGCGGCGGCGTCCGGCGCGGGGCGGGCGGCGGGCCGGCGCGCCGGGCGCTCCGCCCCCGCGTCCGCGTGGCGGTCGGTGTCCCGGGCGGGCGGCACGGACCACACCTCGGCGGCGACCCGGGAGAGTTCGGCCTCCACCCGGTCGTTCTCGCGGCGGGCCGCCTCCAGCGCGGCGGCCAGCCCGGCGGAGTCCGCGCCGGCCGGGACGGTGACGGCGTGCGTGTCGACCCGGGCCGTGCGGTAGGCGCGGCGCAGCGACCTGGCCTGGCCGCGCAGATTGCGGGACCGGGCGACCTCCTGGCTGAGCTGGGCGCGCAGTTCCCTGCGGCGCTCCGCCTCGACATCGACGTAGGACCACCCGTAGGCGGCGGAGTTGCTCAAAGACCCTCCCCCAGGGTCGTGGTTGTGTCTCGGGGAGCGAGGCCGGCTCGTCGCGGGCGGACCCGGGCCGGGCCCCGGCCGGTCGACGGCGTGCCACGGCCTCCCCGGGCGATGCCAGGCGCTCATGATGCACCACGGATCCCGTCACCGACCCCGTTTTGCACAACCCGGCTCCCGCCCCCGACCTGGTTTTCCACAACCCGGCTCCCGTCCCTTGCCGTGCTGTTACGGTGCCGAGTGGGACCCGGGAGTTCCGGGGAGGGGGAGGATCGCCTTGTCCTTCTTGGCGGACGCGGTGGACGCGATCCACGAACACGCGGCAGAGGTCTACGGCCTGCTGGACGACGAGGGGCGCGCGGAGCTGCTGGAGATCCTCGCCGACGCCGAGGAGGACCCGCTGGCCGCGGCCGACGAGGTCCGTGACCTGGTCAAAACGCTGCTGCCACCACAACACCCGCTACGGGCGGCCCTGGTCCCGCCCGGGGTGCGCTACCTCGCCACCGCGGAGGACGGCGCGGCCGTACGCGGCTCCCTGGACCGGTTGCTGCGGCAGCTGGAGGACAGGGGACTCGTGACGAGGACCGGACGGGGTGCGCCCGGCGCCGCCGAGACGTCGGGGGCGCACATCACGCCCCCGGATGCGCGGGACGCGCCCCCAACGCTCCAGGCCGACCCGGATGCGCCCCCCACGCTCCGGGACGGCGAGCCTCCCGAGACACCGCTCCAGCTCCACGACGGGCCTCCCGGACGCCCCCTTTCCACCGAGCGGCCCGAGCCTTCGTACCGGCCGGACGCCGACGGACAGCCCGAGCCTTCGTACCGGCCCGACGCCTATGACGCCTGGCTGCTCGCCGCCCCCGCCGTCCCCGCCGCCTCCCTCGGCCTCACACCCGAGGAGCCGCGCGACCTGATCCTGCTGACCGACGAGCGGGAGGAGGAACGCGTCCCCGCCTTCCAGTTCGATCCGCGGACCCGGGAGCCCTATCCGGTCGTCGTGGAGATCAACCGTCTGCTGTCCGCCGACGAGGACCCCTGGGGCGCCGCCGACTGGTGGCTCGGTTCGAACGTGTGGCTGGACGCCGCCCCCGCCGAACTGCTGGGCACCGGGGCGGACCATGCCCTGCTGTCCGCCGCGCGCGCCGAATTCCCGGAGTGGTGACCACGTGCCCGACCAGATCGTCCCCGAGCCGTCCGTCCGGGTCAGCCCGCACCGCCATGTGCTGCCGGCCGGCACCGAGCTGTGGCGCGTGCACAACATCGACCGACCCGCCACCGACTTCAAGCCGATCCCGGCCGACCTGCACTGGGGCGGCGGCCGGTTCTGCCACATCAGGGACGACCTGGGCCCCCGCGACCTGCCGTATCTGTACGCGGGTCTGTCCCCGCTCACCGCCCTGTGCGAGACCCTCGCCCGCGATCTGCGGGTGCGGCCGGACGGCTGGCGGCGCGTCAAGCGCCCCGCTGTGCGTGACGCGGCGCTGTCGAAGGTCGTCGCGGCCGTCGACCTGCCGCTGGTCGACCTCACCGACAACGTCCGGCTCGCCGCCGTGCGCCAGGACAAGTGGCTCGTCCAGTGCGAGGCCCCGGACTACCCCCGCACCCGCCGCTGGGGCTCCTGGATCCGCTCGCAGGCCTCCTGGGCGGTCGGGCTGCGCTGGCCGTCACGCCAGGATTCCGGCCTGGTCTCCGGCGAGGTCTGCGCCCTGTACGAGCGCGAGGACGGCCCGGCCCTGCTCAAACCGTCCTCCGAGCCCACCCTGGAGCTGAACACCGAGGAGGGCCGCGACTACGTCAACTCCTTGCTCGCACCCCTGCTCATACGGGTGCAGCACCCCCGCCGGGCGAGGTGAACGAGGTGCCGCGGCCCTTCGGGCACCGGCGTACGGGACGCGTGCGACCACCGGACGCCGGGCTTACGGGCCGCGGCCGAGGGCCCGGGCGGCTCCGCCACGGTCTCCCTCGCCGGGCGGATGCCGGGGCCTCCTCCTGACGGACTCCTCCTATGCCAGGGGCTCGATGCGGCGAGCCGATCAGGTGATCGGACCGGCACGGGGAGTGAGGTGGCCGATTGTCAGTGCCGTCGGGTTGCATGGGGGCATGGACGATCTGAAGCTCCGAGCCGAAGCCGACGCGATCCTCGCCGAACTGGTCGGCGATCCCGGCGGGGCGGCGCGGTTGCGCGAGGACCAGTGGCAGGCGGTGGCGGCCCTGGTCGAGGAGCGGCGTCGGGCGCTGGTGGTGCAGCGGACCGGCTGGGGGAAGTCGGCGGTGTACTTCGTCGCCACCGCCCTGCTGCGCCGGCGGGGCTCCGGCCCGACGGTGATCGTCTCGCCCCTGCTCGCCCTGATGCGCAACCAGGTCGAGGCGGCCGAGCGGGCCGGCATCCGGGCGCGCACCATCAACTCGGCCAACCCGGAGGAGTGGGACGCCATCCACGCGGAGGTCGAGCGCGGCGAGACCGACGTCCTCCTCGTCAGTCCGGAACGCCTCAATTCCGTGGACTTCCGCGATCAGCTGCTCCCCAGGCTCGCGGCCACGACCGGCCTGCTGGTGGTCGACGAGGCGCACTGCATCTCCGACTGGGGCCACGACTTCCGGCCGGACTACCGCCGGCTGCGGGCGATGCTCGCCGAGCTGGCGCCCGGCGTGCCGGTGCTGGCCACCACCGCGACGGCGAACGCGCGGGTCACCGCGGACGTCGCCGAGCAACTGGGCACCGGTGCCGGCGAGGCCCTGGTGCTGCGGGGCACGCTGGAGCGGGAGAGCCTGCGGCTGGGGGTGGTGCGGCTGCCGGACGCCGCGCACCGGCTGGCCTGGCTCGCCGAACATCTGGACGAACTCCCCGGTTCCGGGATCGTCTACGCGCTGACGGTCGCCGCGGCCGAGGAGGCCACCGCCTTCCTCAGGCAGCGCGGCTTCAAGGTCGACTCCTACACCGGCAGGACGGAGAACGCCGACCGGCTCCAGGCCGAGGCCGACCTCCAGGAGAACCGGGTCAAGGCGCTGGTCGCGACGTCGGCGCTCGGGATGGGCTTCGACAAGCCGGACCTGGGCTTCGTGGTCCACCTGGGCGCGCCGTCTTCGCCGATCGCGTACTACCAGCAGGTGGGCCGGGCCGGCCGCGGGGTGGAGCACGCGGAGGTGCTGATGCTGCCGGGCAAGGAGGACGAGGCGATCTGGCGCTACTTCGCCGACACCGCCTTCCCGCCCGAGGCCCAGGTCCGCCAGACCCTCGCGGCGCTCGCCGACGCGGGACGGCCGCTGTCCGTGCCTGCCCTGGAGTCGATCGTGGACCTCCGCCGCACCCGGCTGGAGACGATGCTCAAGGTCCTTGACGTCGACGGGGCCGTCAAGCGGGTGAAGGGCGGCTGGGTGAGCACCGGGCAGCCCTGGGTGTACGACACGGAGCGGTACGCCTGGGTGGCGCGGCAGCGCTCGGCCGAGCAGCAGGCCATGCGTGACTACGTGAGCACCACCGGGTGCCGGATGGAGTTCCTGCGTCGGCAACTGGACGACGAGGGCGCCGTCCCGTGCGGCCGGTGCGACAACTGCGCCGGCGCCTGGATCGACTCCTCCGTGTCGGCGGAGGCGCTGACGGGAGCCGCGAAGGAACTGGACCGCCCGGGGGTCGAGGTCGAGCCGCGCCGGATGTGGCCGACGGGGATGCCCGCGCTCGGCATCGACCTGAAGGGCCGTATCCCGGCGGGGGAGCAGTGCTCCACCGGGCGCGCCCTGGGCCGCCTCTCGGACATCGGCTGGGGCAACCGGCTGCGCCCCCTGCTGGCCGAGAACGCGCCCGACGGTCCGGTCCCGGACGACGTCCTGAAGGCCGCGGTGGCCGTCCTCGCCGACTGGGCCCGCTCCCCGGGCGGCTGGGCGCCCGGGGTCCCGGACGCCTCGGCCCGGCCGGTGGGCGTCGTCTCGGTCCCGTCCCTCACCCGTCCGCAGCTGATCGGCTCGCTCGCCCGGGAAGTGGCCGCGATCGGCCGCCTCCCCTACCTCGGCGCCCTCACGTACACCGGCTCGGGCGGCGCGCACACGGCACACCGCAGCAACTCCGCCCAGCGTCTCAGGTCGCTCGCCGGTGTCCTGGCCGTCCCGGAGGACCTGGCCGCCACCCTGGCCGCGTCTCCCGGCCCCGTGCTGCTCGTGGACGACTACACGGACTCCGGCTGGACCCTGGCCGTGGCCGCCCGGCTGCTCCGCCGGGCCGGCGGCGAACAGGTCCTTCCGCTGGTCCTCGCGGCGGCGGGCTGAACCTGCCCGGGGACCGTCTTGAGGGGAGCCGTCGGCGACTTGTCAGGGCCGGGCGGCGGACGGCCTGGCGGGGCGTTTCGGCGGGTCGTCGGGGGGTGGCTCGGAGTGGTCGGGGAGAGGGACCGGGTGAGTTGACGTGTCCCTGGTGGGACTTGTCCACAGGCGCGAGCGGAGATCTGTCTTCCGCGAGATCGTCTGGGCATGACGAATCACAGCGAAACGACCGGACCCGCCGAAAACGGTGACATCGCCTACGACGGCCCCGGCCCCGAACATCAGGTCACGCTGCGCACCCCGGCCGAACTCGCCGACGCGCTGCCGTATCTCCTCGGCTATCCGCCCGAGGACAGCATCGTCCTGGTCGCCCTGCACGACCGGGGCGGGCATGGCAGGTTCGGCGGCCGGGCCCGGCTCGGCATCCCGCCGAACGCGGCCGACTGGCCGTCCGCGGCACGCCAGCTGGCGCACGGACTGATCACGGGCAGCGAGCGCAGGGGAGCCAAACCGGAGCAGATGGTCGCCTTCGTCTGCCAAGAGCCCTCGGCGGGCGAGTCGGGGCGGGACGTCATGCGGAGGCTGCGCCCGCTGGCCCAGAAACTGCGCACCGAATGCGGCCGCCTCGATGTTCCCGTGATCGAGGCGCTGTGCATCTCCGCCGGCCGCTTCTGGTCCTACTGCTGCCCGAGCGTCGGGTGCTGCCCCGACGACGGCCTGCCCATGGGCCTGCCCGGCACCTCCGTGATGGCCGCCGCGGCGACGTACGCCGGCATCCAGGTCAGGGGCAGCCTGCGCGAGCTGCGGGCCAGGCTGCTCCCCTGGGAGGCCGACGCGGCCCGCGCCCAGGAGCGCGCGCTGGACACCGCGGGCAGGGCGCTGGTGCCCAGGATCCTCGACGAGGCGAGCCGTGCGGAGGTGTCCGCGGAGACCCTGGACCTCGCCGAGCGTGTCATGCGGCGGTTCGCCGAGGCGCCCTTCGCCGTTGACGGGGCCTCCGCCGACCTCCGCGACGACCGGTTGATCCGGGACGAGGAGGCGGCGTCGCTGGTCCTCGGCCTGCAGGACCGCACGACGCGCGACCGCGCGGCCGAGTGGATGGAGGGTGACGAGGCTGGTCCGGCACTCCGGCTGTGGCGGGCCTTGGCCCGCCGCTGTGTCGGTCCCTACGGCGAGCACGCGGCCGCCCCGCTGACGCTCGCGGGCTGGGTCGCCTGGTCGGCCGGTGACGAGATCGAGGCCCGGGAGGCCCTGGCCATGGCGCTGGGTGCGGACCCCGACTACCTCTTCGCCCGGCTCCTGCACCAGGCCTGCAACGAGGGACTGGACCCCGAATCCGTGCGGCGCTGCCTGCGCACGGAGCGCGAGGGACGAGCCCGCCCGACGGCCGACGGGACCGGCGCGGAGGACGCGGCCGCGCGGGAGGACGGCGGAGACGGCGAGGGCGGGGCAGGCGCCCGAGCCGGGGAAGGCGACGGGGGCCCTGGTGCGGCGCGGCGCGGTGTAGGGGAGGGCGTCCCGCCTGTCCGCGACGACGCAGCCCCGGATCCCGCGGCGCGGGAAACGCCGGCCCGTGACCGCGGCCTCACCCGTGAGGCGCAGGCAGGGCCGACACCCTGCCGTCGGCGGCGGCCACGCCCGGACGGCTCCGGTGCCGCCGGTCCGAAGCCCGAGGGAGCACGCCCGGTGACGCCCCGCGGCGGCGGTAACCGGCCCGGCCCCTCTTCGGTTGTGGGCCGTCCGCGCCCGCGCGTGACCGGGAAGGAGGCCGCACGGCGCCGGGACGCGCGTCGGCCGGTCACGGACCCACGGCGGCACATTTCCGGGGGCGACGTGTGAACGCGCCCTGACGGAGCGGCCCGGCCGACCCGGGCCGCGCGGCAACGGAAGCGGCCACGACTCGCGGAGCGACCTGAGGCGGTGGGGCCATGACGCGGAGAGGGGGAGGCAGTGGGCGAGGAGACGGCGAGAGGGGGTGGCGCGGTGAGACGGCGGCGCGGGGCGGGGCGCGGCTGGGCGCCGTCGTGACGCGCGGGGCGGAACAAGTGGATCAACCCTCGGTGCGGCCCGCGAAGGGAGTGTTTATCGTCAGGAAGACGACTATGATCGCCGCATGCCCTACGACCCGTCAGCCTTTCCGCCCTTCGCCGTCACCGTGGACCTGGTCGTGCTGACCGTGCGCCGCCATGCCCTGTGCGCGCTGGCGGTGCGCAGGGCGGAGCAGCCGTTCCAAGGGCGCTGGGCGCTTCCCGGCGGCTTCGTACGGGCCGACGAGGACCTGGCGCAGGCGGCGGCGCGGGAACTGGCCGAGGAAGCCGGTCTGCACGCCCACGACCCGTCGTCGCCCGATCAGGACAACGGCGCTCACCTGGAGCAGCTCGCGACCTACGGCGACCCCGATCGTGATCCCCGGATGCGCGTCGTCAGCGTCGCCCACCTCGCCCTCGCCCCCGATCTGCCCGCGCCCAGGGCGGGCGGTGACGCCGGTGACGCACGCTGGGCGCCCGTGGCGGAGTTGCTGGAGCACGGCGGCTTCGGCAGGGACGGCGAGCCGTTGGCTCCGCTCGCCTTCGACCACGCCCGGATCCTCGCGGACGGTGTGGAGCGCGCCCGTTCGAAGATCGAGTACTCGTCCTTGGCGACGGCGTTCTGCCCACCGGAGTTCACGGTCGGAGAACTCCGCCGCGTCTACGAGGCGGTGTGGGGCGTGGCGCTCGACCCGCGCAACTTCCACCGCAAGGTGACGGGCACTCAGGGATTCCTCGTGCCGACCGGGGGCACGACCACCCGCCAGGGCGGACGCCCGGCGCAGCTCTTCAGGGCCGGCGGCGCCACTCTGCTCAACCCGCCCATGCTCCGCCCCGAGGTCTGACCTCCGCCGGGAAGAGGATCGGCCGGTGGACGGACCCCGCTCGCGCAGGGTGAACACAGGGCCGAGCGACGGCGCCGGTGGGTGCCGTACGCGCGTCGCGATCGCGAAAAAAGGTACATAACGCGCTATCTTGCTGCGGGTGATCCAGGCCTTCGGACTGACCAGCGACTCCCGTAAGGACCTTCCCTCCGCCGTCGACGACGTCTCCTTCGAAGTGCACCCGGGGCGTGTCACCGCGCTCCTGGGGGCGGCGGGCGCGGGCAAGACGACGACGCTCAGACTCATGCTCGAACTCCAACAGGGCCGGGGCATCACCTACTTCAAGGGGCGGCCGCTGCATCGCATCCCGCGTCCGGCCAATGAGGTCGGCGCCCTGCTGGGAGACGTCCCCGGCCACCCGGCGCGTACGGTGCGAGGTCATCTGCGCATGCTGTGCGCGGCGGCGGGCCTGCCGGCCCGGCGCGCCGACGAAGTCCTCGAAGCCGTCGGGCTCGTCAGTCTCCGCGAGGAGCGGCTCGGCACTCTGTCGCGCGGTACGGACCGGCGTCTGGGGCTGGCCTGCGTGCTGCTGTCCGAACCGCACACGCTCGTGCTCGACGACCCGGCCGACGGGCTCTCCGCGCGGGAGGGCCGCTGGCTGCACGGCGTGCTGCGGGCCCACGCGACCCAGGGCGGCACCGTGCTGTTCGCCACGGCCGATCCCAAGGAGGCGGCGCGGGCGGCCGACCGCGTCCTGACCCTCGAACGCGGCGTGCTCGTCGCCGACCAGGACGTCACGGACTTCGCCCGCAACCGGCTGCGCCCCCGTGTCGCCGTCCGCACCCCGCACGCGGCCCGCCTCGCGGCCCTCCTGGCCAAGGAGTCGCGCACCGACCGCCGCTCGGTGGAGGTCGTGCACGAGGACGGCAACCGTCTGTCCGTCTACGGCAGTACGTGCGCGGACGTCGGCGAGACGGCGTTCCGGCACGGCATCCTGATCCATCAACTCGCCGACGAGGTGGGGGACATGGGACCGGGGGCCGGAGCGGCGCCACGCCCCGTCGCCGCCTTGGCCGGAAGGCGGGCCCCGGGGACGGCGGCCTCGGTCGCCGTGGACAGGCGGCAGGCGCCCGTCGGCGTCTCCTCCGCCGGGAGTCTCGAACCCGCCGTGGTGCGACGGCCCGCGGACTTCCGCACGTCCGACGGCGCGGCGCGGCCCGGCCGGACGTTGCCCGACCGGCAGCCGGCCGCCACCGGTTCCGGGCTCCCCGGGGCGGTGGCCGCCGCTCCGGCCCCCGCGGCGCGCGCCGCGGACCCGACGACCGGCACGCCCGAGGCCGCCCAGGACGCCCCGGCTCTCGACGGCGGCGTCATCACCGCACGCGCCGAGGACGCGTCCGCCCCCGCATCCGTCCAAGGCGAAGCCGTGTCCGACTCCTTCGAGGACGCGTCCGCGACCGACTGGCCGGAGGGAGCGGCCGACGTGGCCGAGTCGGTCTCCGCCGATCCGGTCTCCATCCGGGCGGTCTCCGTCGCGCGGCGCCCCGAGGGCACGTCCGTCGCCGCGCACGCCGACAGCGGAGCCTGCGCGGCGGTTCGCGACGGCGGCCGCCCGGCCCCGGGCGCGGACGGCCGTCCCGGCCCCGCCCACGCCGAGCCCCGTTCCCTTGCCGCCGACGCCGAGAACCCGCCCTCGGGGACCGGCACCCGTCCCGGCGCACCCTCGGCACCCCGCCCGGACGGCCGGTCGATGTCCACGGGCCCCGGCGACGACCTCATGTCCGAGCGCCGCCCGGACAGCGGGCTCCGGCCCGTCTTCCGCACGGACGAGCCGGCCCCCGGGCCCGTCGTCCGTCACAGCCTCCGCCCGGAGGCGGAGCAGCCCGAGCCCTCCCGGGGCCCCGCCGGCCAGGCCGGCGGCTCACGCCCCGCGGCCGGGCAGCCGACGCCGCCGCACACCGCGGCGAGCCATCCCTCGATCCCCACCCCGCGTCCGGCGGAGGCCGCCCCGCTCGACGCCTCGTCCCCTCTCCCGCCCCCCATCTCCGTACGCCTCGCCCCCGGCCCGCTGCGTCCGCTCCGCTACGAACTGCGCCGGGCCTCCGGCATCAGCACGGGCTTCGTCACCTCTGCCGCCGTCCTCGTCGTCTCCGCGCTCACCGCCCTGATCATGGGGGCCGCCGGGCACAGCCCGCAGCCACGACTGCTGGCCGCCTGGCCGTGGCAACTGCCCCTGCCGCCCGCGGCGCTCGGCGCCGGGCTGCTCGGCGCGCTCGCCTTCGGCGACGAGTTCCGCCACCCCGCGCTCGCCGCCGACCGCGGCACGGTGCCGCGCCGCTTCGGGCTGCTCGCCGCCAAGCTCGTCGTCGCCGCCGCCACCGCGCTGACGCTGGCCTTCCTCACCGTCGGCTGCGACGCCGAGGTGCTCTACCTCGTCTACGGACGGGAGCTCACGCAGGTTCCCGGCGACTGGCTGTCGCTGGGAGCGGGCTGGTTCGGTCTCGTGGTGGGGTGCGCCTGGACCGGCCTGCTGGCCGCGGGCCTGTTCCGGTCCACCACGGCCGGGCTGGCCGCGGTGGTCGCCGTACCGGTCGTCGTCGCGCCGCTCGCGCGGCTGTCCATGGGAGGGGCGGCATGGGACGCGGACGGTCTCCCCGCACGGCTGCGTCGGAGTTTCCTGCTGCAGTGGCCCTTCGGAGGGGATCGCTACTTGGCCGCCGCGGCCCGTGTGATCGCCCAACCCGTGGGCGGGGCACTGACGTTGTCGCTGGTGGCCTTGGCGTCCGGATACCTGCTGACGGTGCTGCGGAGCCGCGCCCGATGAGGAGCGCCCGAACATTCTCGGTCGCACGGTGTGCGCAACTCCTCACGGAAAGTCCATTTCTTTCCAATAAGGCGTCAATTGCGACAGAGTGAGCGATCACCCTTTCGTGTGCTTTTCACCAAAGACCTCAAGGGAGTTGGAGACGACGCCGACAAAGGATCCGTGAGTACCCTTGCGCACACCATGATGACCGCCGCCCGCCCCACAGACTCAGGTCTCGTCGGCCCGGGCGAACTCGACCGCTACCCGTACACCGAGGCGCCCGTTCCCGACCGCGTCGGAAGCACCGCCTGGGAGGGTGCGGAGCCGGAGCTCGGCCGCGTCAGCCGACGCGCCGCGGGCAGCCGCGGCCGCGGACTGCACGGCCAACTCGTCCAGCAGCTCGGGCAGATGATCGTCTCCGGCGACCTGGGCGCCGACCGGCCGCTGGTGCCCGAGGAGATCGGTCAGCGCTTCGAGGTCTCCCGCACCGTCGTCCGGGAGTCGCTCCGCGTCCTGGAGGCGAAGGGTCTGGTCAGCGCCCGGCCGAACGTCGGCACGCGCGTGCGCCCGGTCAGCGACTGGAATCTCCTGGATCCGGACATCATCGAGTGGCGCGCCTTCGGGCCGCAGCGCGACGACCAGCGCCGCGAGCTGAGCGAGCTGCGCTGGACGATCGAGCCGCTCGCCGCGCGCCTGGCCGCCGGGCACGGGCGCGAGGACGTCCAGCAGCGCCTCGTCGACATGGTCGAGATCATGGGCCACGCCCTCGGGCAGGGCGACGCCCTCACCTTCTCGCGCGCCGACAGCGAGTTCCACTCGCTGCTGATCCAGGTCGCGGGCAACCGGATGCTTGAGCACCTCTCCGGGATCGTCTCGGCCGCCCTCCAGGTGTCCGGCGGGCCCGTCACGGGCTGTGACCGGCCCAACGAGACCTCGGTGGCGCAGCACGCCCGGATCGTCGACGCGCTCGCGGCCGCCGACGGGACGGCCGCGGAGGGCGCCATGCGCCAGCTGCTCACCGTGCACCCCGAGATCGAGCGGGTGGTGCCCGCGCCGCGCGAGCACTGAGCCGTGCGCGCTGCTTCGGGCCCGGACGGCACGGCTGTGCCCTGCCGTCCTTCTCGGGCGGCCCCGCCGGGCCGGTGAGAGGCCTCCCGCTGGACCCCGCCGGATCCTCCGCGTACGGCGGGGTCCGCGCGTGCGGCGGCGGACGCACCCTCCGGGCGGAGTTCCGTCGATGACTCCAGCTGATCCTTTTTGCGCACATATGGATGCTTTTAAGCACTTACGGGGTGTGACTCGGGCCACGCGGATTGGGCGTAACGCTCGTGGAAACAGCGCGATGACCTAAGAGGTGACAGCCGCGGAGGGAATACGGACGCCGTTCATGGCGCTGTGCATCTTCCCGGCCCCCGCCCGCGCCGTCGGCCCGTTCCCAGGCCGGTGGTCGGCTCCTGTCCACTGTGGACGGGGCCGGAAGCCGTTTTCCAACGTTCCGAGAGGTTGTTCGTGTCGGCCAGCACATCCCGTACGCTCCCGCCGGAGATCGCCGAGTCCGTCTCTGTCATGGCGCTCATTGAGCGGGGAAAGGCTGAGGGGCAGATCGCCGGCGACGATGTGCGTCGGGCCTTCGAAGCTGACCAGATTCCGGCCACTCAGTGGAAGAACGTACTGCGCAGCCTCAACCAGATCCTCGAGGAAGAGGGTGTGACGCTGATGGTCAGTGCCGCGGAGCCCAACAAGCGCACCCGGAAGAGCGTCGCAGCGAAGAGCCCGGCCAAGCGCACCGCCACCAAGACGGTCGCGGCCAAGACGGTGACCACCAGGAAGGCCACCGCCACCGCCACCCCGGCGGCGCCCGCCGTCGACACCCCCGCCGAGGACGACGCCACCGCCAGGAAGGCCGCGGCGAAGAAGGCCGCCCCCGCCAAGAAGACGGCGGCCAAGAAGGCCACCGCCGCCAAGAAGACGGTCGCCAAGAAGACGGCCGCCGGCAAGAAGGACGACGTCGAGCTCCTCGAGGACGAGGTGATCGAGGACCCCAAGGGCGCGGAGGAGCCGGAGGGCACCGAGAGCGCCGGATTCGTCCTCTCCGACGAGGACGAGGACGACGCCCCCGCCCAGCAGGTCGCGGCGGCCGGCGCCACCGCCGACCCGGTCAAGGACTACCTCAAGCAGATCGGCAAGGTCCCCCTGCTCAACGCCGAGCAGGAGGTCGAGCTCGCCAAGCGCATCGAGGCGGGCCTCTTCGCCGAGGACAAGCTGGCCAACTCCGACAAGCTCGCCCCCAAGCTGAAGCGCGAGCTGGAGATCATCGCCGAGGACGGCCGCCGCGCCAAGAACCACCTGCTGGAGGCCAACCTCCGTCTGGTGGTCTCCCTGGCCAAGCGCTACACCGGCCGCGGCATGCTCTTCCTGGACCTCATCCAGGAGGGCAACCTCGGTCTGATCCGCGCGGTCGAGAAGTTCGACTACACCAAGGGCTACAAGTTCTCCACGTACGCCACCTGGTGGATCCGTCAGGCGATCACCCGCGCGATGGCCGACCAGGCCCGCACCATCCGTATCCCGGTGCACATGGTCGAGGTCATCAACAAGCTCGCGCGCGTGCAGCGCCAGATGCTCCAGGACCTGGGCCGCGAGCCCACCCCGGAGGAGCTGGCCAAGGAACTCGACATGACCCCGGAGAAGGTCATCGAGGTCCAGAAGTACGGCCGCGAGCCCATCTCGCTGCACACCCCGCTGGGCGAGGACGGCGACAGCGAGTTCGGTGACCTCATCGAGGACTCCGAGGCCGTCGTCCCGGCCGACGCGGTCAGCTTCACGCTGCTGCAGGAACAGCTGCACTCGGTGCTCGACACCCTCTCCGAGCGCGAGGCGGGCGTCGTCTCCATGCGCTTCGGCCTCACCGACGGTCAGCCGAAGACCCTCGACGAGATCGGCAAGGTGTACGGCGTCACGCGCGAGCGGATCCGCCAGATCGAGTCCAAGACGATGTCGAAGCTGCGCCACCCGTCGCGTTCGCAGGTGCTGCGCGACTACCTCGACTAGGTCGAGGCCGGCCCGACACCGAGGGCCCGGCTCCCCGTGGGGAGCCGGGCCCTCGTGCTGCGGCCCGCGCCCCCCTGCATGACTCTGGGTTCCAACGATCATCCAGAGTGAGGAGCGCGCATGCGAGGCCGTATTGCCCGGGCACTGGCCCGGCCGCTGGTCATGGCGGCCGTCGGGGCCGCGATACCGCTGATCAACGCGGCGCCCGCCACCGCCGACAGCGTCGTGGTCGGGGGCTTTCCCGTCGATGTGTCGCAGAGCCCGTGGACCGTGGCGCTCGCCAGCCGTGACCTGTTCGGTGGTAACCGCGCCGGGCAGTTCTGCGGAGGCGTGGCCGTCGCCCCGAACGCCGTGCTCACCGCGGCCCACTGCCTGGCCGGGGACGTGGTCGGGGCGCCGCCGACACGCGACCTCAGAGTCATCACCGGCCGGACGGACCTGCGTTCCGACCAGGGCAAAGAGATCCCCGTACGCGCTGTCTGGGTGAATCCGGACTACGACACCACGACCAACGGCGGCGACTTCGCGGTGCTCACGCTCGCCGAGTCGCTGCCCCGCGGCGCGGTCATCCCCATGGCGGGCGCGGGCGATCCCGGCTACACGCCCGGTACCAGCGCCACGGTCTACGGCTGGGGGGACACCGACGGCGCCGGCGCCTATGCACACAGCCTGCACGGCGCGCGGGTGCACGTCCTGCCCGACGCCCGCTGCGAGCGGGCTTACCCGGGCGACGGTGACGGCACGTACATGCCCAGCACGATGCTGTGCGCGGGCGAGACCACCGGGGGCCGGGACGCCTGCCAGGGGGACAGCGGCGGCCCGCTGGTCGCCCAGGGGCGGCTGATCGGGCTGGTCTCCTGGGGAAACGGCTGCGGGCGCGCGGACAGCCCCGGCGTCTATACGCGAGTGTCCGACGTCGTGCGGACTCTGAGCCGGGCCGACGGGTCCAAGGGGCTGCGCCAAGGGGCCGACAAAGCCTGACAGCAGCATGACGAAAACGGGCGGCCGCTCCTGTGTGACAGGAGCGGCCGCCCGTTCGCCGGCCTGGTGCCGGAGCTGCTCGTCGTGCGAGGTGTCAGCGCTCTTCTTCGGACGCGCTTGCCGGGATGGAGGTCAGGCGCTCCGTCTCGTCCTGTATCTCAGCGGCGATCTTCTTGAGTTCCGGCTCGAACTTGCGCCCGTGGTGGGCACAGAAGAGCAGTTCTCCGCCGCTCACCAGGACGACGCGCAGGTATGCCTGGGCGCCGCAGCGGTCGCAGCGATCAGCGGCCGTCAGCGGGCTCGCGGGGGTCAGAACAGTAGTCACGTCGCCTCTTCTCTAGCTCGACGAGCTGTCGTACCAGGGTCAACATCCAACCAGCCCCAAACGTTCCCGCTCGCGGCTTTTCCCCGAAGAATCTTTTCGAGGCGGCTGTCCGTTGCCGGTTTGGCGGCGAATGTGCCGTATTACGTCTGTGTGTCTTACGGGTTCGCGCTGTCGGTCATGGTCGGTCCTCCCGGCCGGGTTGCCGGTTGTTCATGAGGACGTGCCCGGAGCCTAAATGGTTCATGCCCCGAAGGGAACGTGATATGTGCTTCACTCCATCGAGGGATCGAACGTGCATGCGACTCTGGACTAGTCTGGGTCGCTGCCGAGGGTTGCGTTACAAGGGCTCTACCAGGCCTCGGTACCCTCTGAGCGGCAACCGA
The DNA here is from genome assembly GCF_044391765.1 of Streptomyces sp. NPDC018610. NCBI lineage: Bacteria > Bacillati > Actinomycetota > Actinomycetes > Kitasatosporales > Streptomycetaceae > Streptomyces > Streptomyces sp. NPDC018610. The sequence goes on along the minus strand of NZ_JBISAL010000002.1, from coordinate 890,366 downwards.
AGCCGCGCCCTTACCCATCAGGGCCTCAACTGAAATTCAGCGAGGAGCGAACCGCGTGACCGCCGATACGTCCGTGCCGTCCACAGCGCTGCTGGCAGGAGCAGACCGGGACGGTTCCAACTACACCGCGCGGCACCTGCTCGTCCTCGAGGGCCTCGAAGCCGTGCGCAAGCGTCCGGGCATGTACATCGGATCGACCGACAGCCGCGGTCTGATGCACTGCCTGTGGGAGATCATCGACAACTCCGTGGACGAGGCCCTGGCCGGCGTCTGCGACCACATCGAGGTCGTGCTGCACGACGACGGCTCCGTGGAGGTGCGCGACAACGGCCGCGGCATCCCCGTCGACGTCGAACCCCGCACCGGCCTGTCCGGCGTCGAGGTCGTCATGACCAAGCTGCACGCGGGCGGCAAGTTCGGCGGCGGCTCGTACGCGGCCTCCGGCGGTCTGCACGGCGTCGGCGCCTCCGTGGTCAACGCCCTGTCCGCCCGGCTGGACGTCGAGGTGGACCGCGGCGGCCACACCCACGCCATCAGCTTCCGGCGCGGCGTCCCCGGAGCCTTCACCGGAAACGGGCCGGAGGCCAAGTTCGACGCCACGAGTGGACTGCGCAAGGCCAGGAAGATCCCCAAGAGCCGCACCGGCACCCGCGTGCGCTACTGGGCCGACCGCCAGATCTTCCTCAAGGACGCGAAGCTCTCCCTGGAGAACCTGCACCAGCGGGCCCGGCAGACGGCGTTCCTGGTGCCCGGCCTGACCATCGTCGTCCGCGACGAGTACGGCCTCGGCGAGGGCGGCAGCAAGGGCGAGGAGTCCTTCCGCTTCGACGGCGGCATCAGCGAGTTCTGCGAGTACCTGGCGAGCGACCGGCCGGTCTGCGACGTCCTGCGCTTCAGCGGCCAGGGCACCTTCAAGGAGACGGTCCCGGTCCTCGACGACCACGGCCAGATGACCCCCACCGAGGTCACCCGCGAACTGGGCGTGGACGTCGCCCTGCGCTGGGGAACCGGCTACGACACCACCCTGCGCTCCTTCGTCAACATCATCGCCACCCCCAAGGGAGGCACCCACGTCGCCGGCTTCGAGCAGGCCGTCACCAAGACGATGAACGAGGTGCTGCGCGCCAAGAAGCTGCTGCGCGTCGCCGAGGACGACATCGTCAAGGACGACGCCCTGGAGGGCCTCACCGCGGTCGTCACGGTCCGCCTGGCCGAGCCCCAGTTCGAGGGCCAGACCAAGGAGGTCCTCGGCACCTCGGCGGCCCGCCGCATCGTGAACACCGTGATCACCAAGGAACTCAAGGGGTTCCTGACCTCCACCAAGCGCGACGCCGCCCAGCAGGCCCGTGTGGTCATGGAGAAGGCGGTCGCCGCCGCCCGCACCCGCATCGCCGCCCGACAGCACAAGGACGCCCAGCGTCGCAAGACGGCCCTGGAGTCCTCCTCGCTGCCCGCGAAGCTCGCCGACTGCCGCAGCGACGACGTCGACCGCAGCGAACTGTTCATCGTCGAGGGCGACTCCGCGCTCGGTACGGCCAAACTCGCCCGCAATTCCGAGTTCCAGGCGCTGCTGCCGATCCGCGGCAAGATCCTCAACGTCCAGAAGTCGTCCGTCACGGACATGCTGAAGAACGCCGAGTGCGGGGCGATCATCCAGGTCATAGGAGCCGGCTCGGGCCGCACCTTCGACCTGGACGCGGCGCGCTACGGCAAGATCATCATGATGACCGACGCCGATGTGGACGGCTCCCACATCCGCACGCTGCTGCTGACGCTGTTCCACCGCTACATGCGGCCCATGGTCGAATCCGGCCGGGTGTTCGCCGCGGTGCCGCCGCTGCACCGCATCGAGCTGGTCCAGCCGAAGAAGGGCCAGGACAAGTACGTCTACACGTACTCGGACCGTGAGCTGCGTGACAAGCTGCTCGAGTTCCAGAGCAAGAACATCCGCTACAAGGACTCTATCCAGCGGTACAAGGGACTCGGCGAGATGGACGCCGATCAGCTGGCCGAGACCACCATGGACCCGCGCCACCGCACCCTGCGCCGGATCAACCTCTCGGATCTGGAAGCCGCGGAGGGGGTCTTCGACCTGCTGATGGGCAACGACGTGGCGCCTCGCAAGGAGTTCATCGCGAGTTCCGCGGCCACGCTGGACCGCTCGCGCATCGACGCGTAGCCGCTTCCGGTCCACGCCGGGGCCGGAGCCGGAGCCACGATCGCAGTCGGAGTCGGAGTCGGAGTCGGAGTCGGACCGGAGCCGTGGCCACGCCCGTGTCTCCGCCCCGCGGCCGGGGGCTCGCGCCCTGCGCTCCCGCCCCTGACCCCAGGCCTCGGCTTCCGGTCCGCTCCCCAGTCCTGGCCCGGCCCCTGCTTCCGGCCCGGAACCGGTGGTCCCCGATTCTGGAGTGAGAACGCGCGAGAGCCCGACCGCGAGGGGCGCCGATCTCGCGGCACCGCCGGATCATCTCCACCCCCGGGTGGAGATCGGCGGTGCCGCGGGATCCACCCGTGATCCACCCCTGCTCCGATCAACGAGCCCGCGCTTTTCCGTAGCGTCGAAGGCGTCGGCGGTGCTCCGCCGCCGGCCTCTCCTTCCCGCTCCACGGAGGCGCACATGTCCGGGCTCGTCGACGCGCTGGCGATCGTCGCCGTCGCCGCACTGGTGATCTCACGGCAGTTCCGCGCCCGCCGGCTCGACACGGACCGGCGCTGGTGGGTCCTGCCCGTGATCCTGGCGGTCGTCGCGCTGCGCGGGCCCGGCCTGCTCGACGCCCATCACCGCACCGGATCCGCCGTCCTGCTCGGCGCCGAACTGGTCCTCGGTCTGGCCACCGGAGCCGGCTGGGCCTGGACCACCCGTATATGGACCGAACCGGACGGTGCCGTGTGGACGAAGAGCACCCGGGCCGGCATCGCCGTGTGGCTCGGCGGCATCGTCCTGCGCGTCGGCCTCTTCGCGATCGGCGCCGCGCTCGGCGTGCACCAGGGCAGCTCCGCCGTGCTGCTCGCCCTCGCGGCGGCGCTCCTCGTCCGCTCGGCGGTCCTCGTCGGCCGCACCCGTGTGCTCGCCCCGGCGGGTGCCGTGGCCGCGGCGTACGGTGACGACAGGTCCCGGCCCGCGTGGAAGGAGCGCGTATGACGTACAACGTCTGGACGCGCTGGCCCTCGCCCGAGGCGCTCGGCCGCGAAGGGATCTCGCAGCCCCGGCGCCTGCTCGGCTGGGGCGTGCGGCTGCTGGTGATCGGCGTGCTGCTCTGGGGCGCCTTCAACAACCACCACGTCCATGTCTGGCAGGCCGTGGTGGCGGCCGTGGGGGTCCTGGTCACCGCGGCCGTCGCCTGGGCCTTCTTCCGGACCACGCTCGCACACCGGCTCCGGCCGTCCTTGGGCCTCGTCGCCGTGCTCCTCGGAGCCGGTGCCGCCGCCCGGGCCGGGGGCTTCGAGACGCCCGGCCTCGTCATCTGGTGCGGCTGCGCCGTCGCCGCGCTGGAACGGCTGCCCCTCGCCGCCGCAACCCCCGTCACCGCGTTCGCCCTCACCTCGTACGCCGTGGCGGTCGACGACAAGTGGCCCACCACCGTCGCCACGACGGTCGGCCTCGCCCTCGCCGGCTACGTGCTGCGGCTGGACGCCGACGCGCGCGGCAGCGCCCAGCGGCTGCTCGCCCAGGAGCGGGCCGCGCGGGCGGCGGAGGCGGAGTCGGCGGCGCTGGCGGAGCGGGCCAGGATCGCGCGGGAGATCCACGACGTGCTGGCCCACAGTCTCTCGGCACAGCTCGTGCACCTGGAGGCCGCCCGGCTCCTCGTCGAGCGGGGCGCGGACCGGGAGCAGATCCTCGAGCGGGTGGTGGCCGCCCGGGGTATGGCCCGGGACGGCCTGGCCGAGACCCGGCAGGCGCTGTCCGCCCTGCGCGGCGAGCTGACCCCGCTGGAGGACTTCCTCGGCGAACTCCTCGGGGCGTACGGAGGGGCCGCCGAGGTCACCGTCTCGGGTGAACGCAGACCGCTGCCGGCCGAGGCGTCGCAGGCCGTGCGGAGGGTCGCCCAGGAGGCCCTGACCAACGTCCGCAAGCACGCCGCGGGAGCGAAGGTCCAGGTGCGCCTGGACTACGGCGAGCACCAGGTCGTGCTGGACGTACGGGACTCGGGCGGCACGCACGGCGAACTCGCCGGGGTCGGCGGCGGGTACGGTCTGCTGGGCATGCGGGAGCGTGCCGAGCTGCTGGGCGGTTCGCTGGAGGCGGGGCCGCACGAGGAGGGGTTCGCGGTGACGTTGAAGGTGCCGGTATGACGCAGGAGGCCGGCAAGAAGCCCGCGCGGGTCGTGGTGGCCGACGACCAGACCGTGGTGCGGGAGGGCATCGTGATGCTCCTGGGCCTGCTGCCCGGTCTGGAGGTCGTGGGTGCCGCGGGCGACGGCGACGAGGCGGTGAGGCTGGTCGCGGAACTCGCTCCGGACGTGGTCCTGATGGACCTGCGGATGCCCCGCTGCGACGGCGTGGAGGCCACCCGGCGGATCCGGTCGGAGCACCCGGGGACCCAGGTCGTGGTCCTGACGACCTACGCGGACGACGAGTCGCTGTTCCCCGCCCTGCGGGCCGGAGCGCGGGGTTACCTGACCAAGGACGCGGGCGGCGACGAGATCGTCCGGGCCGTGGAGAGCGTGCTGTCCGGTGAGGCGGGGCTGTCGCCCGGCATCCAGCGGAGGCTGCTGGAGCGGCTGTCCGAGCCGGCGCCCGGGCCCGGGGAGGCCCCCGTGGCCGAGACGCCGGACGGGCTCACCGCCCGGGAGTGCGAGGTGCTGGTGCTGATCGCCGAGGGACTGAGCAACCAGGAGATCGCCCGCCGGCTGCACGTGTCCACCGCGACCGTCAAGACCCACATCAACAACCTCTTCGCGAAGACCGGCCTCAAGGGCCGGGCGCAGGCGGTGCGTTACGCCTATGCGAAGGGGCTGGTGCGGCCACCGGAGAGGTGAGTCACCTGATGGGGTGAAGAGCGCGAGGAAGGGAAGTCGGGGATCTTCCCGTTCTGTCCATGCTTGGGCATGCAGTCAAGCAACGGCCGCCCCGAAAGGGGCGGGGGCGGTCCCGACGGGACGCCGGGGAACCACGATGGCCACACGTCGGCACCCGAGGACATGGGGTACCGCGACCCCTGGTACGACGCGCTGGCGTCCGGCTGGGGCGAGGGAGGCGGCACCGGAGCTCCCGCCGCGACGGTTCCGGCGCCGCGCGGCGCGGAGCGGGGCCGAGGAGACGCCGCGGCGGCGGAGGTGTACCTGGAGGTGCAGCGCAGCGCGGCGTTCCAGGAGGTGCGCAGGCGGTACCGGAGGTTCGTGGTGCCGGCGGTGGTGGTCTTCCTCGTCTGGTACGTGGCGTACGTCGTGACCGCGACGACCGCGCCCGGCCTCATGGCCAGGCCGGTGGCGGGCGCGGTGAACGTGGCGCTGCTCGCGGGACTCGGGCAGTTCCTCACCACCTTCCTCTTCGCCTGGGCTTACGCCCGGCACGCGCGGCTGCGCCGGGACCGTGCCGCGCTCGACCTGCGCTGGGACACCCAGGAGATGGCCCGCGGCGCCCAGGGCGGTGTGTCGTGACCGGTGATCACCAGAGCCTGGCACTGGTGCTGTTCAGCGTGTTCGTGGCGGTCACGCTGGGCATCACGACCTGGGTGAGCCGCAACCGGCACGGTTCGGCGGAGGAGTTCTACGCGGGCGGGCGGCTCTTCTCGCCCATGGAGAATGGTTTTGCCATCGCCGGGGACTACGCGTCGGCCGCGTCCTTCCTCGGAGTCCCCGGGCTGATCGCCCTGTTCGGCTACGACGGGGTGCTGTATGTGGTCGGCTTCCTCGTGGGCTGGCTCGTGGTGCTGTTCCTCGTGGCCGAACTGGTGCGCAACTGCGGCCGGTTCACGCTCGCCGACGTGGTCGCGGCACGGATGAGCGAGCGGCCGGTGCGGATCGCCGCGGGCACGTCCTCGGTCACCGTCTCCGTCCTGTACCTGGTGGCGCAGATGGTGGGCGCGGGCAGCCTGGTCGCGCTGCTGCTCGGGCGGACCGGCGGGGCGGCCCAGGCCTGGACCGTCATCGGCGTCGGCGCGCTCATGGTCGTCTACGTGTCACTGGGCGGGATGCGGGCCACCACTTGGATCCAGATCGTCAAGGCGGTGCTGCTGCTGGGCGGCACCGTCGTGCTGACCGTACTCGTCATGGTCCGCTTCCACGGCGACCTCGACCGGCTGCTGCTGACCGCGGCCGAGCGCAGCGGCCACGGGAACGCGTTCCTCGCCCCGGGACTGAGGTACGGCGGGGACTGGACCTCGCGCCTGGACTTCATCAGCCTCGGCCTCGCCCTGGTGCTCGGCACGGGCGGCCTGCCGCACATCGTGTCCCGCTTCTACACGGTGCCGACCGCGCGGGCCGCCCGCCGTTCGGCGATCTGGTCCATCGGACTCATCGGCGCCTTCTACCTGATGGCGATCGTCATCGGGTTCGGCGCGGCCGCGATCGTCGGCCCGGAGGCCGTACGGGGGTCGAACGCGGCCGGCAACACGGCGGTCCCGCTGCTCGCCCTCGACCTGGGCGGCGGCGCGGACTCCACGGGCGGGACGGTGCTGTTCGCGGTGGTCGCCGCCGTCGCCTTCGCCACGATCCTCGCCGTGGTCGCCGGCATCACGCTCGCCTCGTCGGCGTCCGTGGCGCACGACCTGTACGCGTCACTGCGGCGCAGGGGGCGCCGGCCGCGCGGCGAGGTGGCCGTGGCGCGCGGCGCGGCCGTCGCCTTGGGGGTGGTCGCGATCGCCCTCGGCCTGGTCGCCCGGGACCTCAACGTCGCCTTCCTGGTCGGTCTCGCCTTCGCCGTCGCCGCCTCGGCGAACCTGCCCGTGCTGCTCTACTCGTTGTTCTGGCGCGGCTTCACCACCCGTGGCGCGGTGTGGGCGGTGTACGGCGGGCTGATCCCGGCCCTGGGGCTCGTCGCGCTCTCGCCGGTGGTCTCGGGCAGCCCCGGCTCGCTCTTCCCGGGCGTCGACTTCCAGTTCTTCCCGCTGGAGAACCCGGCCGTCGTCTCCGTCCCGCTGGGTTTCCTCGCCGGCTGGCTCGGGACCGTGACCTCCGCCGAACTGCCCGACGAGGCCAAGCACGCGGAGACGGAGGTGCGCTCGCTGACCGGCGCGGGGGCCGTGTAGGGCGGTCCCGTCGCCCGTCGCCCGTCGCCCGTCGCCCGTCGCCCGTCGCCCGTCGCCGTAGCGCCGCGTCGTGCACGGTCGCGGGCTACGGCGCCACCCATGCGTACCGGTGCTCCGGGCGGCCCGTGTCGCCGTACTTCAGCGAGAGGCGCAGGCGGCCGGCCTGTTCCAGGTGGCGGAGGTAGCGCTGGGCGGTGGAGCGGCTCAGGCCGGTCCGGGCGGCCACCTCATGGGCCGACAGAGGGTGGCCCGCGCCGTGCAGGACACCGCAGATGAGGTCCGTGGTCGGCTCGGAGTGGCCGCTCGGCAGACCGGGGGAGGAGGGCGCGGGTCCGGTGCGCAGCGCACCGAAGATCCGGTCCACCTGCTCCTGCCCCGTCACCCCCCGGCCACCGACGCGGTCGACGGTGCGGCGCAGGGCCGCGTAGGAGTCCAGACGGGTGCGCAGCGCGGCGAAGGTGAAGGGCTTGACCAGATAGTGCAGGGCGCCCAGACGCATCGCCTGCTGCACGGTGGCCACGTCCCCGGCCGCGGTGATCATGATGACGTCGGTGCCCAGGCCCTGCTCGCGCATGCGGTGGACGAGTTCGAGGCCCGTCCGGTCGGGCAGGTAGTGGTCGAGCAGCACCAGGTCGATGCCGCCGCGCTGCACGGTGGTCAGCGCCTGGGCGGCACTGTGCGCGCGGGCGGCCACCCGGAAACCGGGAACCTTCCCCACGTACTTGGCGTTGATCTCGGCGACACGGAAGTCGTCGTCGACCACCAGGACGTCAATCATCGGGCCTCTTCCTCCAGGCCGGGCGGGTGTTCAGCCCGTGTTTCGGCTCCGTTGTTGTAGCGCGAGCAAAACGAGCACAACAGGTCCTTGCGAGCAAAAGAACGGCTTGCGCCCCAAAGACTGCTGCTGTGGCCCGGGCCACACCTACCGTCCCGGCCATGAGCACAGACACCAGCCCCGCCATCGAGCTACGGGGCGCGAGCAAGACGTTCAGGACCCCCTCGGGGGGCCTGCACACCGCCGTGCGGGACCTCGACCTCACGGTCGGCCGGGGCGAGTTCGTGGCGGTGGTCGGTCCCACCGGCTGCGGCAAGTCGACCACGCTGACGCTGGTCAGCGGCCTGGAGGAGCCCACCGAGGGCGATGTGCTGGTGGCCGGCGAGCCGGTTCAGGGTGTCGGCGGCAAGGTCGGTTTCGTCTTCCAGCAGGACGCCACCTTCCCCTGGCGCACGGTGCTGTCCAATGTGATGGCCGGGCCGCGCTTCCGCGGTGTGCCGAAGGCGGAGGCCAAGGAGCAGGCGCGTGCGTGGCTGGCCCGGGTCGGGCTCGCCGCGTTCGAGGACCGCTATCCGCACCAGCTCTCCGGCGGGCAGCGCAAGCGCGTCGCGCTCGCCGCCACCTTCGTCAACGACCCCGAGATCCTGCTGATGGACGAGCCCTTCTCGGCGCTCGACGTGCAGACCCGGGCGTTGATGTCGGACGAGCTGCTGGAGCTGTGGGAGGGCACGGGCGCCTCGGTCGTCTTCGTCACCCACGACCTGGAGGAGGCCATCGCGCTCGCCGACCGGGTCGTCGTGATGACGGCCGGCCCCGCGACCGTGAAGCAGATCTTCGACATCGATCTGCCCCGGCCGCGCAAGGTCGAGCAGGTGCGTCTGCAGACCCAGTTCATCGAGATCTACCGGGAGATCTGGCAGTCCCTCGGCGAAGAGGTCCGCATCACCCGTGAGAGGGGCGCCGCCCATGTCGCCTGAGGTGCTCAGCACGCCGGTCGTCGACACCGCCAAGACACCCGACCGCGCCAACTCCCGAGCCCGCGCGGCCCGTCGGCGCAAGGCGGTCGTCCACTCGGCCCGGGCGCTGCTCCTGGTGGCCGTGCTCGGTCTGTGGGAGGTGCTCTCCCGGACCGAGGTCATCGACCCGTTCAACTTCTCCATGCCGTCGCGGATCTGGGACCAGATCTGGACGTGGACCACGCACGGCACCGCCCTCGGCTCGCTGGGCGAGCAGATCTGGTACACGCTCTACGAGGCCCTGCTCGGGTGGGTGTTCGGCGTGGTGGGCGGTGTGGTGCTCGGCATCGCGCTCGGCCGGGTCGCGTTCCTCGCGGACGTCCTCGGCCCCTACATCAAGGTGCTCAACTCCATCCCGAGGATCGTCCTCGCACCGATCTTCGTCATCTGGTTCGGGCTGGGACCGGTCTCCAAGATCGCCTCAGCCGTCGTCCTCGTCTTCTTCCCGGTCTTCTTCAACGCCTTCCAGGGCGCCCGGGAGGTCGACCGCAACCTGGTCTCCAACGCCCGGATCCTCGGCGCGAGCGACCGCAGGGTGACGCTCCAGGTGGTCATCCCGTCCGCGACCTCCTGGATCTTCACCAGCCTCCACGTCAGTTTCGGCTTCGCGCTGATCGGCGCGATCGTCGGCGAGTACATCGGCGCGACCAAGGGCATCGGCCTGCTCGTCGCCCAGTCGCAGGGCACGTTCAACGCGGCCGGCGTCTATGCCGCGATGGTCATCCTCGCCGCGGTCGCCCTCGTCGCCGAGGGGCTGCTCACCTTCGCCGAGCGCCGCATCTTCCGCTGGAAGCCCGCCGGCTCCGGCGACTGAGCGGGGATCCGGTCCCCGCACCCCCTCTTCCTCCCGTACCGCCCCTCACAAGGACGTGAACCGCCATGCGCAAGCCCGTCAGACTCGCGGCCTCCGCCGCCGCCGGCCTGCTCACCCTGTCCTCCCTCACCGCCTGCGCCAACGACGCGGCCGGCACCGCCGGCTCCGGCAGCGGCGGCGGCAAGGGCGAGCACGTCAAGATCATGGTCGGCGGCCTGGACAAGGTCATCTACATGCCCGCGATGCTCACCCAGCGCCTCGGCTACTTCTCCGCCGAGGGCCTCGACGTCGACCTGCTGAGCGAACCCGCCGGCGTCCAGGCCGAGACCGCCCTCGTCTCCGGGCAGGTCCAGGGCGCCGTCGGCTTCTACGACCACACCCTCGACCTCCAGGTCAAGGGCAAGCACATCGAGTCCGTGGTGCAGTTCTCCCAGGCGCCCGGCGAGGTGGAGGTCGTCTCCGAGAAGGCGGCGGACGAGATCACCTCGCCCAAGGACTTCAAGGGCAGGAAGCTCGGCGTCACCGGCCTCGGCTCCTCGACCGACTTCCTGACCAAGTACCTCGCGGTCAAGAACGGCGTGAACGTCAGCGACTTCACCCCGGTCGCCGTCGGCGCCGGACCGACCTTCATCTCCGCGCTCCAGAAGGGCTCCATCGACGGCGGCATGACGACCGACCCGACCGTCGCGACCATCCTGGAGAAGAAGGCCGGCCGGATCCTCCTCGACATGCGCACACCCGAGGGATCGCAGGCGGCGCTCGGCGGCCCGTACCCGTCGTCGAGCCTGTACATGAGCACGGACTGGGTCGACGGCCACAAGGACACCGTCCAGAAGCTGGCCAACGCGTTCGTCAGGACGCTCAAGTGGATGTCCACCCACAGCGCGACCGAGATCGCCGCCAAGATGCCCGCCGACTACTCCCAGGGCGACAAGGCGCTCTACGCCGAGGCGATCAAGAGCACACTGCCGATGTTCACCAAGGACGGCGTCATGCCGACGGACGGGCCCGAGACCGTCGAGAAGGTCCTCAAGGCGTTCAACCCCAACATCAAGAACGCGAAGGTCGACCTCAGCAAGACCTACACCACCGAGTTCGTCGAGAAGGCCACCGGCTGACATCCGTACACACGGGGGGCACGGTCTCTTCCCCCCGCCCCTCGAACCGTGCCCTCAGACGCGGGCCGCCCACACGTAACGGTGCTCCGGGCGGCCCGCGTCGCCGTATCTGAGGGTCAGCCTGGCCCGTCCCGCGCGCTCCAGCAGCTTCAGATAGCGCTGCGCCGTCTGCCGGCTCACCCCGGTGCGGTCGGCCGTCTCCTGGGCCGACAGGGGCCCTTCGGCCCGCATCAGCACCTCGCGGACGCGTTCGGCGGTGCCCGGCGAGTGCCCCTGGGGCAGTCCCGGCTCCGCGGACGCGGACAGCGCCCCGAAGAACCGGTCCACCGCGGCCTGCCCGGCCTCACCGCCGCCGTCCAGCGCGCGGCGCAGCTCCGCGTACGCCTCCAGCTTGACCCGCAGGCCCGCGAAACCGAACGGCTTGACGAGGTACTGCAGCGCCCCGTGGCGCATCGCCGCCCGCACGGTCGCCACGTCCCGGGCCGCCGTCACCATGATCACGTCCGCCTCGTGGCCGAGGCGGCGCATCTCCCGGACGACCGCGAGGCCCGTCTCGTCGGGCAGGTGGTGGTCCAGCAGGACCAGGTCGGGGCACGGCCGCGCCGCCAACCGCCGCAGCGCCTCGGCCGCGCTGTGCGCCTGCCCGGTGACCCGGAACCCCGGCACCTTGGCGACGTAGGCCGCGTTGATCCGTGCGACGCGGGTGTCGTCGTCCACGACCAGGACCTCGATCACCGCGCCTCCTCGCCGGCCGGCTCCCCGGCGGCCACGCCGGCGGGCCCCGCCTCGCCGGGTCCGACCTGTGCGGCCCGCAGGCCCGGCTCGGCCAGCGCCTCGGGCAGGACCACGGTGAACTCCGCGCCGCCGCCGTGCGCCTCGCCCACCCGTACGCCGCCGCCCTGCCGCTCCGCGAGCCTGCGGACCAGGGAGAGGCCCAGACCGCGCTTGCCGTGGGCCGGGGGCTGCTTGGTGGACCAGCCCTCAGTGAAGATCACGTCGCGCCGGTCGGCCGGTATCCCCGGACCGGTGTCGCGGACCCTGAGGACGACGGTCCGTCCCTCGGCGCGCAGTTCGACCTCCACGCGCGCGTGCGGCGTCGCCGCGACGGCGTCCAGCGCGTTGTCCACCAGGTTGCCGACGACCGTCACCAGGCCCCGCGGGTCGACCAGCCGGTCCGGCAGCCAGGTGCGGTCCGACACCCACAGCGCGACCCCGCGCTCGGCCGCGACGGTCGCCTTGCCGACCAGCAGGGCGGCCAGCAGCGGATCCCGGATCTTCTCGGTGACCTGCTCCGAGGTGGCCCGGTGGTCGCCGACCACCTCGCCGACGAACTCGACGGCGTCTTCGTACATCTCCAGCTCCAGCAGCCCGAGCAGGGTGTGCATGCGGTTGGCGTGCTCGTGGTCCTGCGCGCGCAGCGCGTCGATGAGACCGTGCGTGGAGTCCAGCTCCCGGCCCAGCTGCTCCAGTTCGGTGCGGTCGCGCAGGGTGGCGACGGCGCCGCCGTCGCCGGTGGGCATGCGGTTGGCGACCAGGACCCGCCGGCCGCGCACGGTGAGCAGGTCGGTGCCCGTCACCCGGCCGGCCAGCACATCGGTCGTACGGCCCTCGCCGAGCGCCTCGTCCGGGGTGCGGCCGACGGCCTCGTCGCCGATGCCGAGCAGCCGCCGGGCCTCGTCGTTGAGCAGCCGCACACGGCCGGCGCGGTCGAGGGCCACGACGCCCTCCCGGATGCCGTGCAGCATCGCCTCGCGCTCGGCGAGAAGGCCGGCGATGTCGGAGAAGGCCAGGTCCCTGGTCTGCCGCTGGACCCGCCGGGAGATCAGCCAGGCGGCCAGCGCGCCCACCGCCAGTGCCCCGCCCGCGTAGGCCAGCAGGCCCGGGATGGCGTCGACCAGCCGGGCCCGCACGCTGTCGTAGGCGATGCCGACCGAGACCGCACCGATGACGTGCTGGTCACCGGGGTCGCGCAGCGGCACCTTGCCGCGGGCGGAACGGCCCAGGGTGCCGGTGTCGATCTGCATGACCTCGTTGCCGTCCAGCGCCGGGCTGGGGTCCGTCGAGACGCGGTTGCCGATCTGCCGCGGATCGGTGTGGGACCAGCGCGTGCCGTGCATGTCCATCACCACGATGTACTCGGCGTGCGTGGCCAGCCGGATGCGCTCCGCCTCCTTCTGCACGGGCCCGTCCACACTCGGGGCGGTACCGCGCAGGTCCCGCGCGATCTGCGGGTTCTGGGCGGTGGTCTCGGCGATGGCGAGCGCGCGGCGCATCGCCTGGTCGTCCAGCTGGTGGCTGAGCGGGGCCAGGAACAGCCCGGTCGCGAGGACCGCGACTCCCGAGGCGACCACCAGCTGCATCAGCAGCACCTGCGAGAACACCCGCCGGGGCAGGCCGAGACGCCGACGGCGTGCGGGGGGAGTGGGGCTCATGGCGACGACGGTACGTGGACGGACGCGACCGCCCCAGAGGGTGTGGCGTGGATCTCCCGCCCGGTGCCGCGCCGACGGCGCGCCGCGCTCCTGGACGGCCTCACCGCCGCGCCTCAGCCGGCGCTGTGGGCCGGTGTCCGTTCGCGGACGGCGACCACGTCCATCCGGACCGGGCCGCCCAGCACCGAGGCGCCGCAGCTCTCCGGGCGGGGCGGCTCCGCGGCGCCCTGCGCCACGACGACGTGCCACTGGCGCCCGTCCGCGTGCGCGACGGTCACCCGCCGGCGGGGCGCGCCGTCGCCGTGCAGGGCGTCGGTGCGCGTGACCGTCAGCGCCTCGGCGCGGTACTCGCCGACCGCCTCGCGCACGGCCAGCTCGGCGGCCTGTCCGGGCCGCTCCCAGGCGGTACGGCCCCGGCAGCCGTCGAGGACGACACGGCCCTCCCGGACGCCGTGCAGGGCCTCCTTGACGGCGTGCGCCTCGGCCCGGCCGTACGCGTACCCGTACGGCAGCAGGAGCAGGGTCGGCGAGAAGCGGTGGCCGCCGAGGTGGGTGACCTCCCAGGTGCCGTGCACCCCGGAGGCGGCCAGCTCCGCCGCGAGCGGCCGTCCGAGCAGGGCGCAGCACCGGTCCCGCCTGCCGTTGGTGCAGACGAGGGCGAGCGGGTCGCCGGTGTGCGGCCGGCCTCCGAGCGCCGCGTCGAACGTATGGCGATCCCCCCGGCCCAGCGCGCGGAGGTCGAGGTCCAGCAGGCGCCTTGGGTCGGTGGTCGTGGCGCTGTGCAGCCATGCGGCGCCCGGGACCGTGTGGGCCGCGTACACCTGCCGCACGGACGGCGTGCGGCGGTCGGCGTGCCGGCCGGGCCGACGGATGAGGGCGACCCGGACGCCGGTGCCCTGTGCCGCCCGCTCCAGGGCGCGGCCCAGAGCCGGGTCGAGGTGGCTGGAAGTGAGCGCCTTGGCGCCCCACGGCCCGGGCTGCTCCAGGAGCAGCCACGTCGTCGCCGTGGGCGCGGTGGCGGACACCGGCTCGTCCAGCTGCCGGGAGACGGTCGCGCACGTACTCACACAGGTAAGGCTAACCTGCTTCGGCGCACGATGAGTTCCGGACCGCGCCCGGAGTCACGGCGAGGCGCACCGCCCGCGCGCGTCTCGTCGCTCGCCTGGTCGGAAAGCCGGGAGAACATCCCCCGGCGCTGTCGGACGGCCCTCCGCGGGGCGGGGGGCCGGCTCCGCCCCGGGGGCGTCCGGCTCGGTGCGGTGGCTCGTATCCTGGGGCGGCAGTCAGTCCTCGTACGTGCGCCGCGGCCGCCGGGCCGGTGCACGCGTCGGTGTGAGAGTCGAGAGAGGTGGCACGGTGAACCAGCCGAGCCCGGACGCGGGCACGGGGCCCGCCGTGGCGCAGATCCCGGTCGTCGTACTGGCCGGATTCCTCGGTTCCGGAAAGACCACGCTGCTCAACCACCTCCTCCACCACAGCGGCGGCAGCCGTATCGGCGCGATCGTCAACGACTTCGGCGCGATCGAGATCGACGCCATGGCGGTCGCCGGGGCGCTCGGCGACTCCACCGTCTCCCTCGGCAACGGCTGCCTGTGCTGCGCGGTCGACGCCGGCGAACTCGACGTCTACCTCGACCGGCTCACCGCGCCCGCGGCCGGCATCGATGTGATCGTCATCGAGGCGAGCGGACTCGCCGAGCCCCAGGAACTCGTCCGTATGGTGCTCGCCAGCGAGAACCAGAGGGTCGTCTACGGCGGGCTCGTCGAGGTCGTCGACGCCGCCGAGTTCGACGCCACGCGCGCGAGGCACCCCGAGATCGACCGGCACCTCGCGCTCGCCGACCTCGTCGTCGTCAACAAGGCCGACCGGGCCGACGGGGGCGAGCGGGTCCTCGGGCTCGTACGCTCCCTCGTGGACGGGGCCGCCGTCGTCCCTGCCTCCTACGGCCGCCTCGACCCCGAGTTCCTCTTCGACCGCCGGCCGAGCGAGGAACGTGTGGGACAGCTGTCCTTCGACGACCTGCACGTCCACCAGGAGGACGGCGCCGACGACGACCACGGCGGGCATCTGCACGCCGGCTACGACAGCCTCTCCTTCAGCTGCGACACGCCGCTCGACCCCCGCCGGCTGATGCGGTTCCTCGACAGCCGGCCCGAGGGCCTCTACCGCATCAAGGGGTACGTCGACTTCGGGCCGCACGACCCCCGCAACCGTTACGCCGTGCACGCCGTGGGCCGGTTCCTGCGCTTCCACCCCGAACCGTGGCCGTCCGGCGCGCCCCGCCGCACCCAGCTGGTGCTCATCGGCGCCGGCATCGACGCACCGGCCCTGGACAAGGAACTCCAGGAGTGCGAGGCGGACACCCCGCACGCCGACGAGCACGCCATGTGGGGCGTCCTGCGCTACGTACGGCAGCCGGAGGAACCGGACGGCCCGCGGGCCCGGGACTCCTCGGACTTCTCCGCTCCCGAGGAACCGGGCTGGGACGCACCAGGCCCGGAGGACCTCGAAGAACCGGGCTGGGACGCAACCGGCCCGGAGGACGTCGAAGAACCGGGCTGGGGCGCACCAGGCCCGCAAGAGGACCCGGAGGAAGAGCACCCCCGGCATTGAAGAAGCCAGCCCCGGGCGCCCCGGCTTCCCGCGGGCGCCCGAGGCCTGAAGCCTTCGGTCCGGATCAGGCCGGGCCCGCCACCGCCGCCACCGTCTTGGCCAGCGACACGCCCGAGCCGTCGCGGCGGGGGTCGATCTCCGGGAGTTCGGCCGGGGTGCCGTTCTTCTGCGCGGCCCGTGCCGGGACGGGGCCCGCCCAGGCGAACGACAGGCAGTCCTCGCCCTTCAGGAAACGCTGGCAGCGCACGCCGCCGGTCGCCCGGCCCTTGCGCGGGTACTGGTCGAACGGAGTGACCTTCGCCGTCGTCTGCACGGAGTCGTCGAGTGTGCCGCGCGAGCCCGCGACCGTGAAGACCACCGCGTCCGCGGCCGGGTCCACCGCCGTGAACGAGATGACCTTGGCGCCCTCGGCGAGCTTGATGCCCGCCACACCGCCGGCCGGACGGCCCTGCGGCCGGACCTGGGAGGCCTGGTAGCGCAGCAGTTGGGCGTCGTCCGTGACGAAGACCAGGTCCTCCTCGCCGGTGCGCAGCTCCACCGCGCCGACGATCCGGTCGCCCTCCTTGAGGGTGATGACCTCCAACTCGTCCTTGTTGGCGGGATAGTCGGGCACCACCCGCTTGACGACACCCTGTTCGGTGCCGAGCGCCAGGCCCGGCGCGGACTCGTCCAGGGTGGTCAGGCAGACCACCGTCTCGTCGTCCTCCAGGGAGACGAACTCCGCGATCGGCGCACCGCCGGAGAGGTTCGGCGCGGACGCCGTCTCCGGCAGCTGGGGCAGGTCGACGACGTTCACCCTGAGCAGGCGGCCGCCCGACGTCACCACGCCCACCTCACCGCGGGCGGTGGCCGGGACCGAGGAGACGATCACGTCGTGCTTGACCCGCTTGCCGTCCGTGTCCCGGGGGAGCGCGCCGCCGTTCGCGGTGCGGGCCAGCAGGCCCGTCGAGGACAGCAGGACCCGGCACGGGTCGTCCGCCACCTGCAGCGGTACCGCCGCGACCGCGACGGCGCCCGCCTCCAGGAGAACCGTGCGCCGGGGGGTGCCGAACTTCTTGGCGACCGCCGCCAGTTCCGCCGAGACCAGCTTGCGCAGCTCCGCGTCCGACTCCAGGATCCGGGTCAGCTCCTCGATCTCCGCGTTGAGCCGCTCCTTCTCCGCCTCCAGCTCGATCCGGTCGTACTTCGTCAGCCGGCGCAGCGGGGTGTCGAGGATGTACTGCGTCTGGACCTCGCTCAGCGAGAAGCGCTCCATCAGGCGCTGCTTGGCCTGCGCGGAGTTCTCGCTGGAGCGGATCAGCCGGATGACCTCGTCGATGTCCACCAGCGCCGTGAGCAGGCCCTCGACCAGGTGCAGCCGGTCGCGGCGCTTGCCGCGCCGGTACTCGCTGCGCCGCCTGACGACCTCGAAGCGGTGGTCGAGGTAGACCTCCAGCAGCTCCTTCAGGCCCAGTGTGAGGGGCTGGCCGTCGACCAGGGCGACGTTGTTGATGCCGAAGGACTCCTCCATCGGCGTCAGCTTGTAGAGCTGCTCCAGGACCGCCTCGGGCACGAAGCCGTTCTTGATCTCGATGACCAGGCGCAGCCCGTGCTCGCGGTCGGTGAGGTCCTTGACGTCGGCGATGCCCTGGATCTTCTTCGAACCGACCAGGTCCTTGATCTTCGCGATGACCTTCTCCGGGCCGACCGCGAAGGGCAGCTCGGTGACGACCAGACCCTTGCGGCGGGCCGTCACGGTCTCCACCGTGACCGTGGCTCGGATCTTGAACGTGCCGCGGCCGCTCTCGTAGGCGTCCCGGATGCCGGTGAGGCCCACGATCCGGCCGCCCGTGGGCAGGTCGGGACCCGGGACGTGCTTCATCAGCGCGTCCAGGTCGGCGTTCGGGTAGCGGATCAGGTGCCGGGCGGCCGCGATGACCTCGCCGAGGTTGTGCGGCGGCATGTTGGTGGCCATGCCGACGGCGATGCCCGACGCGCCGTTGACCAGCAGGTTCGGGAAGGCGGCGGGCAGCGCCACCGGCTCCTGCTCCTGGCCGTCGTAGTTGGGCGCGAAGTCGACCGTGTCCTCTTCGATCGACTCGGTCATCAGGCTCGTCGCCTCGGCCATGCGGCACTCGGTGTACCGCATCGCGGCGGGCGGGTCGTCGTTGCCCAGCGAGCCGAAGTTGCCGTGGCCGTCGACCAGGGGGACGCGCATCGAGAAGGACTGCGCCAGCCGCACCAGCGCGTCGTAGATCGACGCGTCGCCGTGCGGGTGGAGCTTGCCCATGACCTCGCCGACGACACGGGCGCACTTCACGTAGCCCCGCTCGGGGCGCAGCCCCATCTCGTTCATCTGGTAGACGATGCGGCGGTGCACCGGCTTGAGGCCGTCCCGGGCGTCCGGCAGGGCGCGGGAGTAGATGACCGAGTACGCGTACTCGAGGAAGGAGCCCTGCATCTCGTCGACGACGTCGATGTCGAGGATCTTCTCCTCGTACGGCTCGTCGGGCGGCGGGGTCTTCGTGCTGCGGCGGGCCATCGCTGCCGGCTCCTTGCTGAAGCGTGGGACGGGATCTGACGCCGACCATTGTGGACCGCCCGACTGACAACGCGGACCGGGCCCCGCCCCTCGGCTCCCGGGCCCGTCGCCTCCGGACCCGCCCGACGCCTCCGCCGCGGACCCTTCCGAACCCTTCGGCGGGCCCGCGCGGGACGGCGCGACCGGACCGCCACCC
Organism: Streptomyces sp. NPDC018610; assembly: GCF_044391765.1. Taxonomy (NCBI): domain Bacteria; kingdom Bacillati; phylum Actinomycetota; class Actinomycetes; order Kitasatosporales; family Streptomycetaceae; genus Streptomyces; species Streptomyces sp. NPDC018610. The sequence goes on along the minus strand of NZ_JBISAL010000002.1, from coordinate 871,692 downwards.
GGCACACCGACCAGGTCGTACGGCCCCCGCCGGGCCGCCGTGACCGGTCTCGGCGGCCCGGCGGGCGGCGTCCCCGGACCGGCCGGCGCCCGGGTGCTCGCGGCGGTACGCCCGTTTCCCCGGACCGGCCGGGAGCGGACGGCGCGTCCGGGCGGCGCCCCGACGCCCGAGGCCGCCCGCGCCCGCCCGCTCGCCACCGCGGGCTCCGCACGCCTCCCGCGCCCCCTGGCACGCCCCGTAGCGCGACCAGGAGCGCGGAGGCCTGCTTCCGCCCTCGCGCGCCTCACATGCGCCGGTGCCGCCGTCCCTCTTTCGCTTCTTTCGTTCTCGCTCTCGGCGTACGACGTCCGGGAACTTCGCCAGGCGCGCGCACGCTTGCATACAGTGGCAGGACCGGCAGGAAAAGGGCGGTTTCCAGACCGCCATCGCGATCGAAGGGACGTACATGCCCATGGGTCACACGGCCACAGCCGAGGCAGGCTCCGGCGGCCTGACAGCGACCGAGCACCGCCTGGCCAACGGCCTGCGCGTGGTGCTCTCCGAGGACCACCTGACCCCGGTCGCGGCGGTGTGCCTCTGGTACGACGTCGGCTCCCGCCACGAGGTCAAGGGGCGCACCGGACTGGCCCACCTCTTCGAGCACCTGATGTTCCAGGGCTCCGCCCAGGTCAAGGGCAACGGCCACTTCGAGCTGGTGCAGGGCGCCGGCGGCTCGCTCAACGGCACCACCAGCTTCGAGCGCACCAACTACTTCGAGACCATGCCCGCCCACCAGCTGGAGCTCGCCCTCTGGCTGGAGGCCGACCGCATGGGGTCCCTGCTCACGGCCCTGGACGACGAGTCGATGGAGAACCAGCGGGACGTCGTCAAGAACGAGCGCCGCCAGCGCTACGACAACGTCCCCTACGGGACGGCCTTCGAGAAGCTGACCGCCCTCGCCTACCCCGAGGGCCACCCGTACCACCACACGCCCATCGGCTCGATGGCCGACCTGGACGCGGCCACCCTGGAGGACGCGCGCGCGTTCTTCCGGACGTACTACGCGCCCAACAACGCCGTCCTCTCGGTCGTCGGCGACATCGACCCGCAGCAGACGCTCGCCTGGATCGAGAAGTACTTCGGCTCCATCCCGTCCCACGACGGCAAGCCCGAGCCGCGCGACGGCTCCCTGCCCGACGTTCTCGGCGAGCAGCTGCGCGAGGTCGTCGAGGAGGAGGTCCCGGCCCGCGCCCTGATGGCCGCCTACCGGCTGCCCCAGGACGGCACGCGCGCCGGCGACGCGGCCGACCTCGCGCTGACCGTCCTGGGCGGCGGCGAGTCCTCGCGGCTCTACAACCGCCTGGTGCGCCGCGACCGCACCGCCGTCGCGGCCGGGTTCGGCCTGCTGCGGCTGGCGGGCGCGCCCTCCCTGGGCTGGCTGGACGTGAAGGCCTCCGGCGACGTCGAGGTGCCCGTCATCGAGGCCGCCATCGACGAGGAGCTCGCCCGGTTCGCCGAGGAGGGCCCGACCGCCGAGGAGATGGAGCGCGCGCAGGCCCAGCTGGAGCGCGAGTGGCTGGACCGGCTCGGCACGGTCGCCGGCCGCGCCGACGAACTGTGCCGCTTCGCCGTCCTGTTCGGCGACCCGCAGCTCGCCCTGACCGCCGTCAAGCGCGTCCTGGAGGTGACGCCCGAGGAGGTCCAGGAGGTCGCCAAGGCCCGCCTGCGCCCCGACAACCGCGCGGTGCTCGTCTACGAGCCGACGCCCGCCGCGGCGGCCGACGCCCAGGACGCGGACGCCGCGGCCACCGACGACACCGAGGAGACGGCGAAGTGACCGACCTGGCCACCATGGACTTCCACCCCCAGCCGCAGGCGGGCGAGGCCAAGCCGTGGGCGTTCCCCGCGCCCGAGCGCGGCGCGCTCGACAACGGCCTCACCGTGCTGCGCTGCCACCGCCCAGGCCAGCAGGTCGTCGCCGTCGAGGTGCTGCTGGACGCGCCCCTGGACGCCGAGCCGGACGGCCTGGACGGCGTCGCCACGATCATGGCGCGGGCCTTCTCCGAGGGCACCGACAAGCATTCCGCCGAGGAGTTCGCCGCCGAGCTGGAGCGCGCGGGCGCCACCCTCGACGCGCACGCCGACCATCCCGGCGTCCGGCTGAGCCTGGAGGTCCCGGCCTCCCGCCTGGCCAAGGGGCTCGGTCTGCTCGCCGACGCCCTCAGGGCTCCCGCGTTCGCCGACTCCGAGGTCGAGCGGCTGGTGGGCAACCGGCTCGACGAGATCCCCCACGAGCTGGCCAATCCCTCCCGCCGCGCCGCCAAGGAGCTCTCCAAGGAGCTGTTCCCGGCCACCGCGCGCGCCTCGCGCCCGCGCCAGGGCACCGAGGAGACCGTCCGCTCCATCGACGCGGCGGCCGTGCGCGCCTTCTACGACCGGCATGTGCGGCCCGCCACGGCCACCGCCGTGGTCGTCGGCGATCTCACCGGCATCGACCTCGACGAGCTGCTGGGCGAGACCCTGGGCGCCTGGACCGGCTCGTCGGCCGAGCCGCGGCCCGTGCCGCCCGTCACCGCCGACGACAGCGGCCGCGTGGTCATCGTGGACCGCCCCGGCGCCGTCCAGACCCAGCTGCTCATCGGCCGCATCGGCCCGGACCGGCACGACCGGGTGTGGCCCGCGCAGGTGCTCGGCACCTACTGCCTGGGCGGCACCCTCACCTCCCGCCTGGACCGCGTCCTGCGCGAGGAGAAGGGTTACACCTACGGTGTGCGGGCGTTCGGCCAGGTGCTGCGCTCGGCCCCCGACGGGTCGGGCGCCGCGATGCTCGCGATCAGCGGCTCGGTCGACACGCCGAACACCGGCCCGGCCCTGGAGGACCTCTTCACGGTGCTGCGCAAGCTCGCCGCCGGCGGCCTCACCGACGCCGAGCGGGACGTCGCCGTGCAGAACCTCGTCGGCGTGGCGCCGCTCAAGTACGAGACGGCGGCGGCCGTGGCGAGCACCCTGGCCGACCAGGTCGAGCAGCACCTGCCCGACGACTACCAGGCGACGCTCTATCAGCAGCTCGCGGCGACCGGCACGGTGGAGGCCACCGCGGCCGTCGTCAACGCCTTCCCGGTGGACCGTCTGGTGACCGTGCTCGTCGGCGACGCGGCGCAGATCAAGGAGCCGGTCGAGGCCCTGGGCATCGGTCAGGTCACCGTGGTCGCCGCGGAGTAGCGGCATCCGCCGCACATCCGGGCGGCAGCGGCGCGCACGCGCGTGGGGCCCTGGTGACCGAAGCGTCACCAGGGCCCCGGCATGTCCGAATTGCGGGAGAGGCTGCCCGTCTGCCCTGTGGCCTGCGCTACAAAAACCTGGATCCGTTTGGGAATTGAAAGCAGCCCCGTCTAGCGTCGGTCCGGCTGTTCGTCGGGCAGTGCGCCGCACCCGCGGCACCGGACAGTCATCGCCGAGTCCCCGTACGGCGCGAGCCAGGGGAGCCGGGGACCCAGTCAGTCCCTGGGGTGAATCGGACGCCCGCGCGCACCGCGAGGGGGCCCGTAGGAGACCTTCCTGCTCCGAACCCGTCAGCTAACCCGGTAGGCGAGAGGGAAGGAAAGGACCCACGTCTGCATGGCGTTCACCCGCGCCACCGGGAAGCACCGCCGGCCCAGCCGCGTGCACCGCACCACCGTCCGCGCCGCGGGCGTGGCGGCCCTCACCACCACCGGCGTCATCAGCACTCTCGCCGCCGCCCCGGCGCTCGCCGCCGAGACCCCCTCTCCCGAGGACACCGGTCTCACCCCGGTCATCACCCTCGGTGACGCCGTCGCCGCGAAGATCGACGCCCAGGCCGCCGCCCAGCACCACGCGGCGCAGCAGAAGCAGGCCGAGGAGGCCGCCCGCAAGCGGGCCGCGGAACGGGCGAAGAAAGAACGCGAGGCCAAGGAGCGCGCCGCCCGCGAGGCCGAGCGCAAGCGCCTCAACACCTTCGTGCCGCCGATCTCCGGCTCCTACGTCTCCACCGGCTACAAGACCGGCGGCTCCCTGTGGTCCTCCGGCTCCCACACCGGCATCGACTTCCACGCCATGAGCGGCACCACCGTGCACGCGGTCGGCGTCGGAACCGTCGTGGAGACCGGCTGGGGCGGGGCGTACGGCAACCAGATCGTGATCCGGATGGCCGACGGCACGTACACGCAGTACGGCCACCTGTCGTCCATCGGCGTCTCGGTGGGCCAGCAGGTCGTCGCCGGGCAGCAGATCGCCCTGTCCGGCGCGACGGGCAACGTCACCGGGCCGCACCTCCACTTCGAGGCGCGCACCAGCCCGGACTACGGCTCCGACATCGACCCGGTGGCCTACCTCCGCGGGCACGGCGTGAACGTCTGACGGGCACGTCCCGAGGCCGTCGAACGTCTGACGGGCACGTCCCGAGGCCGTCGAAAGCCCACGGAACACGGAACACCAGAACCCCGCAGAGCCCCGGCCCCGAGCCGGGGCTTTCGGCGTTTCTCGGCGCCTCGGGTATTTTCCTGTCCAAAAATTGTCCATGGATCCCGGACCGCCGTCGGAAATCCCGGCGAATTGTCATAGAGTCACGGAACGGGCGTCCGGGGCGGTGGCCCGGTACGGGAATTTCGGCGGGACCCACGCGGAGGTCGGGAATGCGTGTTCCGGCGCACTCGGTGTGCACGGCGATCCGGGACGACATCGTCGCCGGTGTCCATGAGCGCGGCAGCCGGCTCACCGAGGAAGTCCTCGCCCGCCGCTACGGCGTCTCGCGCGTCCCCGTGCGCGAGGCGCTGCGCACCCTGGAGGCGGAGGGCTTCGTGGTGACGCGGCGGCACGCGGGCGCGTGCGTCGCGGAGTGGACCGGGCAGGAGGCCGCCGACCTGCTGGAGATGCGCGCCCTGCTGGAGCCGCTGTGCGCCGCCCGTGCCGCCGAGCGGCGCACCCAGGCCCACCTCAAGGTGCTGCGCGGCCTGGTCAGGCTGGGGCAGGAGCGGGCCGGGAGCGGCCTGGGCGAGGAACTGCGCGCGCTGGGGGGCTGGTTCCACGAGACGCTCGCCCAGGCCTGCGACAGCCCGGCGCTGACCTCGACGCTGACCCGGCTGCGCCACAAGATCGCCTGGATGTACGTGGTTCAGCCCCCGGCCGACCCCGTCGCGGCCTGGGCCGAGCACGGGGCGATCGTGGACGCCGTGGCGCGCCGCGACGGCGAGCGCGCGCGTGCGCTCACCGCCTCGCACACCGAGCGCACGGCCGCCGCGTACCGCGTGAGGGCTTCGCAACATGCCGTCAACATGTCGGGAGCGCGGCTTTAACGCGGACCCCGTATACAGAGAGGGATATCCGATCGAGGAGAATTCGCGCTGCCCTTTTCCGGGAGTTCTGTAATTGACTCCGTGCCTCATGCGGTCATTGCGCGGCGTTCCGCCCCGGAAACGTGCGGGCCGTGCCGGCCGAGAACGCGGAAGCCGCGCCGCCCGGAAAGGGCGGCGCGGCTTCGGTGCCAGGGGCTGTCCGAGGACTCGCCGGGTTCCTGAACCCGCAGGGGGTGTCGGGACCCGCCGGTTCGCGCGATCCGACGGATCCTCGTGCACCTGCCCGGTCAGACCGTCTCGGGGAGCTCCTCGAGACCCTCGGCGACCAGCTTGGCCAGCCGGTCGAGGGCGGCCTCCGCACCCTCGGCGTCGGAGGCCAGGACGACTTCCTCGCCGCCCTGGGCGCCGAGGCCGAGGACGGCCAGCATGGAGGCCGCGTTGACGGGCGCGCCGTCGGCCTTGGCGATCGTCACGGGGACACCGGAGGCCGTGGCGGCCCGGACGAAGATGGAGGCGGGGCGGGCGTGGAGACCCTCGGCCCAGCCGACGTTGACGCGGCGCTCAGCCATGTGATGCTGCCCTTCAGGTGTAGCAGGTTGTCTAGACCAGTTTCCCACATGTGCGGCACCGCCCCGAGCGGCGCGCGTCACGTCCGGGGCGCGGCGTCCGATCACGGCCCCCGAGCGGAGGCAGGGCCGGGGATCTCCGCCGGTTCCGACGCCTCGGGCGGGCTCCGGCGGGTCCTCCTGGGCGGTGCGTGTCTCCACAGACTGCCCCGGGCCCCTGCCGGACGCCAGGGCCCCCGGTGCGGATCATGCCGGACTCGCGGCCCGATCCGGCGTGATCCGAACGAGAGACCCTGGCCGTACCCTGGGGCCCATGCAGACCTCGTCGGACCGGCACGAGTATCCAGCCCACTGGGAAGCCGACGTGGTGCTGCGCGACGGCGGCACCGCGCGGGTCCGTCCCATCACCGCCGAGGACGCGGACCGGCTGGTCAGCTTCTACGAACAAGTGTCGGACGAATCCAAGTACTACCGCTTCTTCGCGCCCTACCCGCGCCTGTCCGCGAAGGACGTCCACCGCTTCACCCACCACGACTTCGTCGACCGGGTGGGGCTCGCCGCCACGATCGGCGGCGAGTTCATCGCCACCGTGCGCTACGACCGCATCGGCGCGACCGGACGGCCCGCCGACGGGCCGTCCGACGAGGCCGAGGTCGCCTTCCTGGTGCAGGACGCCCACCAGGGGCGCGGGGTCGCCTCCGCGCTGCTCGAACACATCGCCGCCGTCGCCCGGGAGCGGGGCATCCGCCGCTTCACCGCCGAGGTGCTGCCGGCCAACACCAAGATGATCAAGGTGTTCACGGACGCCGGGTACACCCAGAAGCGCAGCTTCGAGGACGGCGTGGTCCGCCTGGAGTTCGACATCGAGCCCACCGACCGCTCGCTGGCCGTGCAGCGCGCGCGGGAACAACGCGCCGAGGGACGGTCGGTGCGCCGGCTGCTCGCCCCCGGCTCCGTCGCGGTCGTCGGCGTCGGCCGCGCGCACGGCGGCGTGGGCCGCAGCATCCTCGACCACATCCGTGACGCCGGGTTCACCGGTCAGCTGTACGCCGTCAACCGGGCCTTCGAGGCGGACCGGACGCACATCGACGGGGTGCCCGCCCACCGCTCGGTGCGGGAGATCGACGGGCCGGTCGACCTCGCGGTGGTGGCCGTACCGGCCGAGCACGTCCCCGAGGTCGTCACCGAGTGCGGCGAGCACGGCGTGCAGGGCCTCGTCGTGATCTCCGCCGGGTACGCCGAGAGCGGGCCCGAGGGACGCGAGCGGCAGCGCGCCCTCGTACGGCACGCGCGCGCGTACGGCATGCGCATCATCGGGCCGAACGCCTTCGGGATCGTCAACACCTCGCCCGGGATCCGGCTGAACGCCTCCCTCGCCCCCGAGATGCCCCGCCCCGGCCGCATCGGGATGTTCGCGCAGTCCGGAGCCATCGGCATCGCCCTGCTGTCCCGGCTGCACCGGCGCGGCGGCGGGGTCACCGGTACCACCGGCGTGTCGACGTTCGTCTCCTCCGGCAACCGCGCGGACGTCTCCGGCAACGACGTCCTGCAGTACTGGTACGACGACCCCGACACCGACGTCGCCCTGATGTACCTGGAGTCCATCGGCAATCCGCGCAAGTTCACCCGCCTCGCCCGGCGCACGGCCGCGGCCAAACCGCTCGTCGTCGTCCAGGGCGCCGGGTCGGGCCCCCAGGGACACGCCGTACGGGCCACCCGGCTGCCGCACGCCACGGTGTCCGCGCTGCTGCGGCAGGCCGGCGTGATCCGGGTGGACACCATCACCGAACTGGTCGACACCGGACTGCTGCTCGCCCGGCAGCCGCTGCCCCCGGGCCCCCGGGTGGCGATCCTCGGCAACTCCGAGTCGCTGGGCGTACTGACGTACGACCGGTGCCTCGCCGAGGGGTTGCGCCCGCAGCCGCCCCAGGACCTGACGACCGCGGCGTCCGCGGAGGACTTCCGGGCCGCGCTGGCCCGGGCGCTCGCCGACGAGACCAGCGACGCGGTGGTCGTGACCGCCATACCGGCCCTGGGGGAGGGCGCCGCCGAGGACGCCGCCCTGGCCGAGGCGCTGCGGTCGGCCGCCGCGAAGACGCCGGGCAAGCCGGTGCTGGTGGTCCACGTCGAGCTGGGCGGCCTGGCGGAGGCGCTGTCGGCCGCGGCCAGCACGGGACCGCAGGCCGGCCCCGGCGCCGAGCCCCCCGCCGGGCCGCAGCCCCTGCCCGGCGACGCCCCGGCCGCCGGCGGCGCCCGCCCGCTGCCGTCGACCGCGCCGCGAACGGCCCCCGGCACCGCCCCGGCCCCGGCCCCCGCGCCCGGCGCCACAGACACGGCCCCCACCACCGCGGCCGGCCCCACCGCGACCGGCGTCACCACCGGTCCCACCACGATCCGCGCCACCATGGACCCGGACCCGGACCCGGCCGCGGACGTCGCCCGCCCCGCCGCCGTTCCGCGGCTCATCCCCGCCTACCCCGCCGCCGAACGCGCCGTCCGCGCCCTCGCCGAAGCCGTCCGGTACGGACAGTGGCGGCGCGAGGCCGCGGACCCCGGCAAGGTGCCCGAATACGACGACATCGACGAGAAGGGCGCCGCCGACCTCATCCGCACCCTGCTGGCCCGCGGGCAGGGCCTCACGCTCGGCACCGAGGAGACCTGCGAGCTGCTGGGCCGCTACGGCGTCCACGTCCGCCGGGCCCTGCCCGCGCCCACCCCCGACACCGCCGTCCAGGCCGCCGGGGCCCTGGGCTACCCCGTCGCCCTGAAAGCCACCGCCCCGCACCTGCGCCACCGCGCCGACCTGGGCGGCGTACGCCTGGATCTCGCCGACGAGGAGCAACTGCGCCGGGCGTACGCCGAGTTGACCGAGCTGTTCGGGAAGCCGGAGGAACTGCGACCGGTGGTGCAGGCGATGGCCCCCCGGGGCGTCGACACCGTCGTGCGCGCGGTCATCGACCCGGCGGCCGGCGCCGTGCTCTCCTTCGGCCTCGCCGGCGCCGCCTCCCAGCTGCTCGACGACATGGCGCACCGGCTGGTCCCGGTCACCGGCCGGGAGGCGACCTCCATGATCCGGTCGATCAGGACGGCCCCCCTGCTGTTCGGGTGGCGCGGCTCGGCCCCGGTCGACACGCCCGCCCTGGAGGAGCTGCTGCTGCGCGTGTCGCGGCTCGTCGACGACCACCCGGAAGTGGTCGCGGTCACTCTGGAGCCGGCCGTCGTCGCCCCGCACGGGGTGAGCGTCCTGAGCGCCAGCGTGCGCCTGGCGCCCCCGCCCGCCCGGGACGATCTCGGGCCGCGCACGCTCCCGGCGTACTGAGGGCGCTTCTCGCGCGCGCAGCGGTGCCTCGCAGTCGGTGCGCCCCCGTAGGATGGACGGCATGGCCAAGACCAGTACGACGACCCAGGGGCTGCGGGCGGCGATCGAACGCAGCGGCTACTACCCGGCTCTCGTGGCCGAGGCGGTGGAGGCCGCCGTGGGCGGCGAGCCCATCCGGTCGTACCTGGTCCACCAGGAGACCACCTTCGACCAGAACGAAGTGCGCCGCCACGTGACGGTGCTCGTCCTCACCGGCAACCGCTTCATCGTCAGCCACACCGACGAGCAGGCCGCCGACACCACCTCCCCGACGCCCTACGCGACCACCTCCACGGAGTCGGTCAAGATCGGCCGGATCTCGTCGGTCGTGGTCAGCCGGATGGTCGCCAACCCGGAGCAGTACACGCCGGGCACGCTGCCCCGCGAGGTGGTCCTCACCATCGGCTGGGGCGCAGTCTCGCGCATCGACCTGGAGCCCGCCGCCTGCGGCGACCCCAACTGCGAGGCCGACCACGGCTACACCGGCAACTCGACGGCGGACGACCTGAGCCTGCGCGTCAGCGAGGCCGGCGACGGCCCGGAGACGGTGCGCCAGGCCCTCGCCTTCGCCCAGGCCATCTCCGAGGCCACCGCGGACGTCACCCGCTGATGACCCTGTCCACCGCCTGGGACCACCCGGAGCCCCTCGCCGTCGCCTCCGCGCCCGTGCCCGCGTACGGGTCCGGCTCGCTCGCCGACCTGCTGCCCACGCTGGCCGCCGGCATGGGCGTGCCGGACATGACGGCCGCGATCCCCGAGCTGACGCCGGTCGACCGCGCCTGCGTCTTCCTGATCGACGGGCTCGGCTGGGAGCAGCTGCGGGCGCACCCCGGGGAAGCGCCCTTCCTGACCTCCCTGCTGGACAGCTCGCGCGGCGGCACCGGCCGCCCGATCACCGCCGGCTACCCCGCCACCACCGCCACCTCCCTGGCCTCCGTCGGCACCGGCCTGCCCCCGGGCGCCCACGGCCTGCCCGGCTACACGGTGCGCGACCCGGCCACCGGCGCGCTGATGAACCAGCTGCGCTGGCAGCCGTACACCGACCCGCGCGCCTGGCAGCCGTACCCCACCGTCTTCCAGCTGGCCCAGCGGGCCGGCGTGCACAGCGCGCAGGTGTCCTCGCCCACCTTCGAGAACACCCCGCTGACCAAGGTCGCCCTCACCGGCGGGACGTTCCTGGGCCGGCTGACCGGCGAGGAGCGCATGGACGTCGCGGCCGAGCAGCTCGCCGCGGGCGACCGCGCCCTGGTCTACACGTACTACTCCGAACTCGACGGCGCCGGCCACCGCTACGGCGTGGACTCCGACACCTGGCGCGGCCAGCTCATGCACGTCGACCGGCTGGTCCAGCGCCTGGCCGAACAACTGCCCGACCGCAGCGCCCTCTACGTCACCGCCGACCACGGCATGGTCGACATCCCCTTCGACGAGCGGCACCGCCTCGACTTCGACGAGGACTGGGAGCTGCGCGCCGGTGTCGCCCTGCTCGGCGGCGAGGGACGCGCCCGGCATGTGTACGCCGTGCCCGGCGCGGCGAACGACGTGCTGACCTGCTGGCGCGAGGTGCTCGGCGAGCAGTTCTGGGTGGCGTCCAGGGACGAGGCCGTCGACGCGGGCTGGTTCGGGCCGCGGGTCGACGACCGCGTGTTCGAGCGGCTCGGCGACGTGATCGCCGCGGCCCGCGACGACGTGCTGCTCATCGCCTCGGAGCGGGAGCCGAAGGAGTCGTCGATGGTCGGCAACCACGGCTCGATGACCCCTGCCGAGCAGCTGGTGCCCCTCCTCGAAGTACGTTCCTGACGCCGCCCGCGCTCAGCCCGTCCACCCCCTCCGCTCCGCCGAAAGGTGCCCGTCCTGCCATGCCCGAGCTGGTGTTCTTCTCCGGAACGATGGACTGCGGGAAGTCCACACTGGCTCTGCAGATAGAGCACAACCGTTCGGCGCGCGGCCTGGTGGGAATGATCTTCACGCGGGACGACCGGGCGGGCGAGGGCAAGCTGTCCTCACGGCTCGGGCTGGTCACGGACGCGGTGGAGGTCGAGGACGGCGTGGACCTGTACGCCTATCTCGTCGACCACCTCTCCCGGGGTGGCCGCGCCGATTACGTGATCGCGGACGAGGCGCAGTTCCTCGCGCCGGAGCAGATCGACCAGCTCGCCCGCGTGGTCGACGACCTGGAGATCGACGTCTACGCCTTCGGCATCACCACCGACTTCCGCTCCAAGCTGTTCCCCGGCTCCCAGCGCCTGGTCGAGCTCGCCGACCGGGTCGAGGTGCTCCAGGTGGAGGCGCTGTGCTGGTGCGGAGCCCGAGCCACCCACAACGCCCGCACGGTGGGCGGCGTCATGGTCGTCGAGGGCGCCCAGGTGGTCGTCGGCGACGTCACCCGGGCCGCCGACGAGATCGGCTACGAGGTCCTGTGCCGCCGCCACCACCGCCGCCGCATGACCGCGGCCTCGGCCCACGCGGCGGCCCTCTCCCCGGACGTGCTGCCGGTCACGCCGGCCTGACGCGGAGAGCGATCCTTGCCCCGGCCCGGACGGTGATCCGCCGGAAGACGCGCGTGGGCACCCGGCACGACGTCATCGGGCAGACCTTTCGATCCGCCCCCGCTCGAACGACGCGTGCGGACGATTCCCTCCGCGAGGTCTTCGCCGTCGCCGTGCGAACGCCGCTCGGCCCATGGCCGGGGGGACCGGCCCTTTGGCCATGGGCCGAGCGGCGTCACCATGGTGACGCCGACCCCCGGTCAGCGCCCGCTCTGCACCAACGCGAACCGCGCCCCCTCCGGGTCCGAGACCGTGGTGGCCCGGCCGTAGGAGGTGTCCTGGGGCGGGGTGAGGACGCGGCCGCCGAGTCCGGCCAGGCGTTCGAGGGTCTCGTCCGTGTCGGCGACCTCGAAGTACGTCGTCCAGTGCGGTCCCCGCTCACGCGGCAGGGCGTGGCCCAGGCCGTGGACGCCGGCGACCGGGCGGCCGTCGAGCGTCAGCGTCACGTAGTCGGAGGGCGGGCCGGACGCCGGTTCCGCGGTGGCGTCCGGTCCCCGCCGACTCTCCGCGTAACCGAACAGGGATCCGTAGAACTTGGTGACGTTCGCCGTCTCGAAGGTCCGCAGTTCGTTCCAGACGGGGGTGCCGGGCACGCCCATGAGGTCCGTGCCCAGGTGCGCCGCCGCCTGCCACACGCCGAAGACCGCGCCGCCGGGGTCGGATGCGATCAAGAGCCGTCCGGCGCTGTCGGCGTCCAGCGGGCCGACCCCGACCGTGCCGCCGCACAGACGGACCGTTTCCGCCGTCAGATCCACGTCGTCGGAGGCGAAGTAGGGCGTCCAGGCGACGGGCAGGGGGCGGTCCGGGGGCAGCAGCCCGACGCCGGCCACCTCGCGGCCGTTCAGCAACGCCCGCACGTAAGGGCCGAGCCGGCGCGGGCCCGGCTCGAACTCCCAGCCGAAGAGGTCTCCGTAGAAGGCCTGGGTGACGGCCATGTCGTGGACCATCAGGCTCACCCAGCAGGGTGCGCCGGGCTGGTACCGGGTGTGTGTCCGGCCGTTCAGGCCGGTCGCCGGCTCCGGTGCCTCGGTCATCGTCGCTCTCTTCTCGGCCCCTCGCGGTGGCCGCCTCGATTCCGCTTCCCGGACCCCGGACCGGCGCGCGCGGCGCCGCCGGGGAGAGATGCACTGACCGGAGTGTGCCCGGCTCCTGCCCTCCCGCCCCTTTCGGTGTGCTTGCCGACGCATGTCGATCGCTTGTACGGCATGTGGCCGAATCCATACGCTTCGTGATCGCGCCTGTCCGGCCGAGCAGGTTAGCCGGACCCGGGCGCGACGGCCACCCCGTGCGCGAGGATGGTGACCATGAACGCCATCATTTCCGCACCCGAGCTCGCCGCCGCCCTCGCGGGCGCCAATCCGCCGGTGCTGCTGGACGTCCGCTGGCAGCTCAGCGTGGCCAAGGCGGCCGGCGAGCCGCCCTTCGACGGGCGCGCCGCCTACGCGGCCGGGCACCTGCCCGGCGCCGTCTTCGTCGACCTGGACCGCGAACTGGCCTCCGCGCCGGGCGGGCGAGGCCGCCATCCGCTGCCCGACGTCGAGGAGTTCGGCGCCACGATGCGCCGCGCCGGGGTCGGCTCCGGCCGGCCGGTCGTGGTGTACGACGGCGGTCAGGGCTGGGCCGCGGCCCGCGCCTGGTGGCTGCTGCGCTGGACGGGGCACCCCGACGTACGGGTCCTGGACGGCGGTCTCGCGGCCTGGGAGGGGCCGTTGGAGACCACGGTGCCCGAGCCCGTCGAGGGCGATTTCTCGCCGACGCCGGGCGCGGTGCCGCTGCTCGACGCCGACGCGGCCGGGGCGCTGGCGCGGTCCGGGCTGCTGTTCGACGCGCGGGCGGGGGAGCGGTACCGGGGCGAGGTGGAGCCGATCGACCGGGTGGGCGGTCACATCCCGGGCGCGGTGTCCGCGCCCACGAACGAGAACGTCGGCCCGGACGGACGGTTCCTGCCCGCGGCCGAACTCCAGGCGCGGTTCGAGGTGCTGGGCGCCAAGGAGGGCACGGAGGTGGGCGTCTACTGCGGCTCCGGGGTCTCCGGCGCGCACGAGGTGCTGGCCCTGGCCGTGGCGGGGATCCCGGCGGCCCTGTATGTCGGCTCGTGGTCGGAGTGGTCCTCGGACCCGGCCAGGCCGGTGGCCGTGGGACCGGACCCGCAGTAGCCGCGGGGCGCGGAGGGGAGGGCCGTCCCCCGGGGGCGGCCCTCACGCTCGTACAGCCTTGCTATTCCTGCTTCTTGCGGCGGGTGCCGAAGACGATCTCGTCCCAGCTCGGGACCGCGGCGCGGCGGCCGGGGCGGACGCCGTCCGCCTCGGCCTGGCGGTCGGTCGCGCCGATCAGCCGGTCGCGGTGGCTGCCGACGGAGCGGGGCATGAGCACGTCGGCGTAGGCGGATCCCGCGCCGGCGGAGGCCGCGGGAGCCGGCGGCTCCTCCAGCTCCACGTCCTGCTCGGACTCCGCGGCCGGCTCCGGCGTCCGCTCGGGCACCACCAGGTCGCCGCGGAAGCTGGGCACCGCCTCCAGCAGGCTGGTCAGCGAGTCGCGTTCGCCCGTGCTCTCCTCGGCCGGCTCGGAGCCCTGCGCGGGCAGCGCCGGACGGTCCCGGTCGCGGAAGTCCCGGTCCAGCGGACGGTCGCGCGGCAGCCGGGCGATGCGGGGCACGAACGGGAAGCTCGGCTCCGGCGCCCCGAGGTCGTCGGACTCGCCGATGAGGGAGCGTGCCTCGCTGTCGACGGCCTGCACCAGGCGACGCGGCGGGTCGTAGGTCCAGCTCGCCGAGTGCGGTTCGCTCGCGACCCGATAGACGAGCAGGACCTCCCAGGTGCCGTCGTCGCGACGCCAGGAGTCCCACTGGACGGTGTCCTTCTCGGCACCGCGCAGCAGCAGCCGCTCCTGGACGGCCTCGCCGAGCAGCGGGCCGGAGTTCTCGCCGGGGCGGCGGACCGGAGTCTTGCGGGCGCGTTCGGCCATGAAGGCGCGCTCGGCCAGTACCGGGCCCTCGAAGCGCCGGACGCGGTCGACGGGGATGCCGGCGAGCTGGGCGACCTCTTCCGCGGTCGCACCCGCTCTTATCCGCGCCTGGATGTCGCGGGGGCGGAGATGGCTCTCCACCTCGATCTCGATCTGGCCGAGGCGGGGACGGTCGCCGCGCACGGCGGCGCGGAGCCGTTCGTCGATGGGAAGCGTGTACTCCGTGCTGTCCGCAGCCTTCAGCACCAGCCGTGTGCCGTCATTGGAGACGGCCACGACACGCAGTTCGGGCATGGGGACCTCCCGGGTGGTGCCTGCCGACGTCACGTGCGTCGCTGCTTCCGCTAGTCGAGTGTGGCCTGCCCGGGTGCAGCCTGCCACAACCTTGCCGAGTTGCCCGGCGTGTCGGGCGCGGGCCCTGGATCGCCGTTATGGCACGGTTACCTGTTCGCAACGCTAAGTGACCAACTCCGTCACCCTGTGCAACCAGCCCCCTCCCGGCGGTCCAGCGGGTCCCGGACACCCTGGCGGGAGACCGGACCCAGGGCTCGCAACACTACTCCATTTGGACCACGTGCGTGGATTGGCGCGCGCCCAACTTCTGGCCGTGGACGGGACTTGACCGTCCCTGACCGGATTTATCGATCATGAACGTGGCGTACTTCACGTAATCGCCAGAAACGGAACTAACGGTTTCGCTCATACGTCCCTTTCTCGTGCAGTGGGTCGATCACGTCCCGAAGATCCGTCCGTGTACGGGAGAGGCAGGCAAGGTCCGGGTATGCGCGAAAAGCCCGACAGCGGTGAGACGTCGAGCGCGGGGGAGGAGGTACCGAAGAAGCGGCTGGAGCTGAACGCCGCCCAGGTCGCGGGCAGCGCCGTGGCGGCCGTGGTGGCCGCCAAGCTCGCCTCGTACTTCGGCGTCTACGGCACGATCCTCGGAGCCGGCGTCGTCAGCGTCATCGCCACCTGCGGCGGCTCGGTCTTCCAGCACTTCTTCCGGCGCACCGGCGAGCAGATCCGGACGGTGGCCGTGGCGTCCCGGCCGGGCCCGGCCGACGTCCCGGCGGGCCTGCGCGCCGCCGCCCCCGCCGAGCGGACCGCGCCGCCGCCGGGAGAGTTCTCGCCGGGCACGGTCCACCGCGCCCGGATCAGGAGCTGGAAGCGCCCCCTGCTCGGGGCGGCCCTCGTCTTCGGCGTCACCATGGGCGGCATCACCGTGTACGAGACGATGTCGGGCGACAGCTTCAGCGGCGGGCACGGCACCACGGTCGGCGACGCGGTGGCCGGCCGGCACGCCGGTCCGTCGTCCGGCGACGACACGCCGGCCCCGTCCACCTCGTCCACGGACGGTCCGGCGGCCGGTGACGGAACGTCGGGCGGCACGTCGCCGAGCGGCGCCGCCTCCGACCGCCCCGGCACCGGTACGGCGCCGGGCGCCGTACCGACGCCGGACGCCACCGCGAGCACGGGGACCGGCGGCACGGGAAGCGCCGGAACGGGCACGGACGGTACGGCGGGCGGCGGGACGGCGACGGACGGCACCGGGACCGGCGGCTCCGGCACGGGCGGTTCCGGCACGGCGGACGGCACGACCGGGACCGACGGCGGCACCACCCCCGCGCCCGGCGCGTCCGCTACGCCCCCAGCACCCTCCGCAGATAGTCGTTCTGGAACAGCCGCCGCGGATCCAGCCGGTCCCGCAGCGCGGTGAACTCGCCGAAGCGCGGGTAGACCCCGGCGAAGTACTCCGCGTCCCTGGTGTGGACCTTGCCCCAGTGCGGCCGTCCCTCGTGCGCGGTGAAGATGCGCTCGGCGGCGGTGAAGTACCGCTGGTAGGGCGTGCCCCGGAACATGTGGACGGCGACGTACGCGCTGTCGCGGCCCGAGGCGGTGGACAGGGTGATGTCGTCGGCGGGCGCGGTGCGCACCTCCACCGGGAAGCTCACCCGCAGCCCGGAGCGGTCCACCATCGCCTTCAGCTCGCGCAGCGTGTCGACCAGGGCCGCGCGCGGGACGGCGTACTCCATCTCCACGAAGCGCACCCGGCGCGGCGAGGTGAAGACCTTGTAGGGGATGTCGGTGTACGTCCGCGCGGACAGCGCACGGCTGGAGACCCGGGCGATCGCCGGGACCGTGGCGGGCACCGCCCGGCCGACCCAGTTGGCCACCTGGAAGACGCCGTTGGACAGGAGTTCGTCCTCGACCCAGCCCGACAGCCGCCCCACCGGCTCCTCGGGGCCCGCGCTGCGGTTGTTGCGCTTGGTGTTGGTGCTGCCGGTGTGCGGGAACCAGTAGAACTCGAAGTGCTCGTTCTCCGCCCACAGCTGGTCGAACTCGGCGAGCACCCGGTCCAGGGGCATCGGCTCCTCGCGGGCCGTGAGCAGGAAGACCGGCTCCACGGCGAAGGTGATCGCGGTCACGATGCCGAGCGCGCCGAGGCCTGTTCGGGCGGCGGCGAAGACCTCCGGGTTCTCGGTCGCGGAGCAGGTGAGCACCGTGCCGTCGGCGGTGACCAGCTCAAGGCCCCTGATCTGGGCGGCGATGGAGGCGGACTCGCGGCCGGTGCCGTGGGTGCCGGTGCTGGTCGCCCCGGACACCGTCTGCTCCATGATGTCGCCCATGTTGGTGAGGGACAGTCCCTCACGGGCGAGCGCCATGTTGAGCCTCTTGAGCGGGGTGCCGGCCTCCACCGTGACCGTCATGGCGTCCCGGTCGATGCCGCGGATGCCGGTCAGCAGCTGAGGACGGATCAGCACCCCGTCGGTGGCGGCGATCGACGTGAAGGAGTGCCCCGTACCGACGGCCTTCACCTTCAGACCGTCCTCCGCGGCCTTCCGCACGGCCGCGGAGAGCTCCTCCACCGACGCCGGAGCGACCTCCCGCACGGGACGGGCGTGGACGTTGCCGCCCCAGTTACGCCACGTGCCGCTCTTCGCGCTCGCCTTGCTGCCCAACGGAGCCTCCCCGACCCGGAGCCGGCCTGCTGAGCCGGCGGTACCCGAGGAAACCGACCGCGACCGCGACGGCCCCGGACACCGCCGGAACCCCGTACCCCGAACGCGCGCCGGCCGCGTCGATCACCCAGCCGGCCACCGACGAGCCGAGCGCCACCCCGACCGCGAGGCCGGTGCTCACCCAGGTCATGCCCTCGGTCAGGTGCGCGCGCGGTACGTGCTCTTCGACGAGGGCCATCGTCGTGATCATCGTGGGAGCGACGGAGAGGCCCGCAACGAACAGCGCCACGGCCAGGAACGGCAGGTTTCCGACCAGTAGGAGGGGGATCATACTCACGGCCATCGCGCATATGCCCAGCAGCCAGCGGCGGGCGGGCGTCTCGGACGGCCGCAGCAGGCCGAACAGCACCCCCGCCGTGCACGAGCCCGCCGCGTACAGCGCGAGCACGATGCTCGCGGCGCTCTTGTGGCCGCGTTCGTCCGCGAAGGCCACGGTGACCACGTCGACCGATCCGAAGATCGACCCGGTCGCCACGAAGGTGGCCACCAGGACCTGCAGCCCGCGCGAGCGCAGCGCCGAACCCGCGACGTGGTGCTCGCGCGGGTGGGGCTTCGGCTCCGTGGCCCGCTGCGAGGTCAACCAGAAGACGCCCACGGCCAGGAAGCAGGCGGCCAGCAGCGGTCCCGCCTCCGGGAACCAGGCCGTCGACAGCCCGATGGAGACGATCGGCCCGAAGATGAAGCAGACCTCGTCCACCACCGACTCGAACGAGTACGCGGTGTGCAGCTGGGGCGTCCCCCGGTAGAGCGCCGCCCAGCGCGCCCGGACCATCGCCCCCAGCGACGGCACCGAGCCGATCCCCGCCGCGCACACGAACAGCACCCAGTCCGGCCACCGGAACCAGGCGGCCAGCAGCAGCCCCGCCGCCGCGCACAGCGAGACCAGCGTCGCCGGCCGCAGCACCCGGCGCTGTCCGTAGCGGTCGACCAGCCGCGACACCTGCGGCCCCAGCGCGGCCGCGGCCAGCGCGATGGTCGCCGACAGCGCGCCCGCGAGTCCGTAGCGCCCCGTCAGCTGGGAGATCATCGTGACCACGCCGATGCCCATCATGGACAGCGGCATCCGGCCGAGGAACCCCGCGGCGGAGAAGCCCTTGGAGCCGGGAGCGGCGAAGAGGGCGCGGTACGGGCTGGGCACAGGGACTCCGGGTCCGGTCAGGCGTCTCCGGGGGTCCGGTAAGGCGCGAAGGATGCTGATACAGCTTACGTGGCGGGCGTCGCCCGACGCACCCGGGATCGCGGGTCGGGATCCCGGCCGTCGGCGCCGGGTGGCAGGATCGAGACATGCCAGACGCGCTCGATGTCACCCCGTACGACGCCCTGCTCCTGCTCTCGTTCGGCGGCCCGGAGGGGCCGGACGACGTGGTCCCGTTCCTGGAGAACGTGACGCGCGGGCGCGGCATCCCGAAGGAACGCCTCAAGGAGGTCGGGCAGCACTACTTCCTGTTCGGCGGCGTCAGCCCCATCAACGAACAGAACCGAGCCCTGCTGGACGCCCTCCGCAAGGACTTCTCCGGCCACGGTCTGGACCTGCCCGTCTACTGGGGCAACCGCAACTGGGCGCCCTACCTCACCGACACCCTGCGGGACATGGTCCGTGACGGCCGCCGCCGCGTCCTGGTCCTGGCCACCAGCGCCTACGCCTCCTACTCGGGCTGCCGCCAGTACCGCGAGAACCTCGCCGACGCGCTCGCCGCGCTGACGGCCGAGGGCCTCGAGCCGCCGCGGGTCGACAAGCTGCGGCACTACTTCAACCACCCCGGCTTCGTCGAACCCATGGTCGACGGCGTGGTCGAGGCCCTGGCCGACCTCCCCGAGGACGTCCGCTCCGGCGCGCACATCGCCTTCACCACCCACTCGATCCCGCTCTCCGCAGCCGACACCTCCGGCCCCGTCGAGCAGCACGGCGACGGCGGTGCGTACGTCAGGGAGCACCTCGACGTGGCGCGGCTGATCGCCGACGCGGTCCGCGAGCGCACCGGCGTGGACCACCCCTGGCAGCTCGTCTACCAGTCCCGTTCCGGCGCCCCGCACATCCCGTGGCTGGAACCGGACATCTGCGACCACCTGGAGGAGCGGCACGCGGCCGGCGTCCCGGCCGTCGTCATGGCGCCCGTCGGCTTCGTCTCCGACCACATGGAGGTCCTCTACGACCTCGACACCGAGGCCACGGCCAAGGCCGCGGAACTGGGCCTTGCGGTGCGCCGCTCGGCCACCGTCGGCGCCGACCCGCGCTTCGCCGCGGGGATCCGCGACCTGATCCTGGAGCGCGCCGCCGCCGAGCGCGGACAGCGTGTCACGCCGTGCGCCCTGGGCCCGCTCGGCGCCAGTCACGACCTCTGCCCGGTGGGCTGCTGCCCGGCCCGCACCGCCCGGCCCGCCGCCGCGGGCGCCGACAGCCCCTACGCGTGAGGACACCGTGACCGACGCCCTGCACACGGAACTGCTCCAGCTCGCCCTCCAGGCCGCCGGCCGCGCCGGCGAACTGCTGCGCGACGGCCGCCCGGCCGACCTGGCGGTCGCCGCCACCAAGTCCAGCCCGATCGACGTCGTCACCGAGATGGACCTCGCGGCCGAGAAGCTGATCACCGACCTGATCGCCGACCGGAGGCCCGCCGACGGCATCCTCGGCGAGGAGGGCGCCGCCACCGAGGGCACCAGCGGCATCCGCTGGGTGATCGACCCCCTCGACGGCACGGTGAACTACCTCTACGGGCTGCCCACCTGGGCGGTCTCCGTCGCGGCCGAACAGGACGGCGAGAGCGTCGTCGCGGTCGTGACGGCCCCGATGCGGGGCGAGACGTTCCACGCCGTGCGCGGCCGCGGCGCCTGGGCCACCGGCGTCTGGGCCGGCGAGCGCAAGCTGGCCTGCCGCCCCGCGCCGCCGCTGGACCAGGCCCTCGTCTCCACCGGCTTCAACTACGTCGCAGAGGTCCGCGCCCACCAGGCCGCGGTCGCCCAGCGGCTGATCCCGCTGGTGCGCGACATCCGGCGCGGCGGCTCCGCCGCGATCGACCTGTGCGACGTGGCCGCGGGCCGCCTCGACGGCTACTACGAACGCGGTCTGCACGCGTGGGACTACGCCGCCGGGGACCTGATCGCCCGGGAGGCCGGCGCGGTGACCGGTGGCCGCCCCGGAGAGCGCCCCTCGGGCGGTCTGACGGTCGCCGCCTCTCCCGGCGTCTTCGAGCCCCTCCAGGGCCTTCTGGAGGACTTCGGCGCCTGGCACGACTGACCGGGCACGGACGGGCGAGAAGAAGAGCGGGACCCCGGCGCTGGATTCGCCGGGGTCCCGCTCGTGTTCTCGTGTCGCCGATCGGGTACAGGCTGGTCAGACGCCGGACACGCCGACCTCCACACCGTGTTCGGCGGCGAGGCGGCGCAGGTCGTCGAGTTCGGCCAGCTCCACCTCGACGAGGAAGTCGTCGCCCTCGTCGCGAGCCCGCGTCAGGTCGGACTCGGTCGCCTTTATGCGCTGCAGAAGTCCTGCGGTGAATGCGTCCATGCTGCGCCCCCTCGTCCTGGGTCGTGGGTCGGTGGCACGGGGGTGTGCCGTCGGGAAGGGACGATCACGTCTGCTGCGGGTGCCCGGCGCAGCCCTGCCGGGCGGCCACGGTGCCGGACACCCGCGCCCGCTCCGCGGAAGCGGATCGCCATGTACCGCATGGTGCTGCGGCACATGCAGAGCGTGATCGCGGGGTGTAAAGCCGTCCTCCCCCGCTCCCCTTGCGGCAAAACCTCGGCCGCACGAGAAAATTCCGGCGTTCCCGCCCGCTTCATCCGCCGTTCGACCCGTCCTCGAGGAGCCGTCGAGCAGTCTGCGGTGGGCGTCGAGGACACGGCGAGGGGCGTCGATGGCACGGCGGGCCGTCGCAGGGCCGACGTCCTCGGTTTACAGCCGACTTATGGCCGAAAAGGGCAGGATGGAGGCACACACCCATGAAGACCCCCTGCCCGCGCGTGCCCGGACCGGCGCCGCGCGGGCGGCCACAGGAAGGACAAGCGACGTGCGCGTACTCGTCGTCGAGGACGAGCAGCTGCTCGCCGATGCGGTGGCCACCGGACTGCGCCGGGAGGCCATGGCCGTCGACGTCGTGTACGACGGCGCGGCCGCCCTGGAGCGCATCGGCGTCAACGACTACGACGTGGTCGTCCTCGACCGCGACCTCCCCCTCGTGCACGGCGACGACGTCTGCCGCCGGATCGTGGAGCTCGGCATGCCCACCCGGGTGCTGATGCTCACCGCCTCAGGCGACGTCAGCGACCGCGTCGAGGGGCTGGAGATCGGCGCCGACGACTATCTGCCCAAGCCGTTCGCGTTCAGCGAGCTGACGGCACGCGTGCGGGCCCTGGGCCGGCGCACCAGCGTGCCCCTGCCGCCCGTCCTGGAGCGCGCCGGGATCAAGCTCGACCCCAACCGCCGCGAGGTCTTCCGCGACGGCAAGGAGGTCCAGCTCGCCCCGAAGGAGTTCGCCGTCCTGGAGGTCCTCATGCGCAGCGAGGGCGCGGTGGTCTCCGCCGAACAGCTCCTGGAGAAGGCCTGGGACGAGAACACGGACCCGTTCACCAACGTCGTGCGCGTCACCGTGATGACCCTGCGCCGCAAACTGGGCGAACCCCCCGTGATCGTGACGGTGCCCGGCTCCGGCTACCGGATCTGATCCGCCGTGGCCGCCACCCCCGCGCCGCCCCAGGCGCCGCCGAAGCCCACCTGGGACCCCAGGAGGCCGGACCCGCCCTTCCCGTGGCTGCGCCCGACCATCCGCATAAGGCTCACGCTGCTGTACGGCGGCATGTTCCTGATCGCCGGCATCCTGCTGCTGTCGATCATCTACCTGCTCGCCGCCCAGGCCCTGCGCACGGGCAACCAGCCGCTGTTCAAGATCGTCGACTTCAACAACCTCAAGGTCTCCAGCAGCGACTGCCCGGGCGTCAACAACGGCAACCTGTCGCTGTCGGAGTTCAACGCCGCGATCAGCGCGTGCACCGACCACCAGCGCCAGGTCGCCCTGGACAGCCTGCTCAGCCGCTCGCTCCTGGCCCTGCTGGGCCTCGCGGTCATCGCCTTCGCCTTCGGCTACGCGATGGCCGGCCGGGTGCTGGCGCCGCTGGGCCGCATCACCCGCACCGCGCGGGCGGTGGCCGGCTCCGACCTGTCCCGGCGGATCGAGCTGGACGGCCCGGACGACGAGCTCAAGGAGCTCGCGGACACCTTCGACGACATGCTGGAGCGGCTGCAGCGCGCCTTCACCGCCCAGCAGCGCTTCGTCGGCAACGCCTCCCACGAGCTGCGCACCCCGCTCGCGATCAACCGCACGCTGCTGGAGGTGCACCTGTCCGACCCGGAGGCGCCCGTGGAGCTGCAGCAGCTCGGCAAGACCCTGCTGGCCACCAACGAGCGCAGCGAGCAGCTCGTGGAGGGCCTGCTGCTGCTCGCCCGCAGCGACAACCAGATCGTCGAGCGCAAGCCGGTGGACCTCGCCGAGGTCGCCTCGCAGGCGATCGACCAGGTGCACGGCGAGGCGGAGGCCAAGGGCGTCGAGATCCGGGGCGAGCGCCGGCCGGCGGTCGTCCAGGGCAACGGCGTGCTGCTGGAGCGCATCGCGCTGAACCTGGTGCAGAACGCGGTGCGCTACAACGTCGCCGATGAGGGGGCGCAGCGCGAAGCGCTTCCGCAGAAGGGCGGTGGCGGGAGACGGGAGGGCGGCTGGGTGGAGGTCACCACGGACGTCCAGCGCGGGCAGGCGGTCCTGGTCGTCACGAACACCGGGCCGGTCGTACCGGCGTACGAGATCGACAACCTCTTCGAACCCTTCAGACGACTGCGCACCGAGCGCACCGGCAGCGACAAGGGCGTCGGCCTGGGCCTGTCCATCGTCCGCTCCGTGGCGCGGGCGCACGGCGGGCACATCGCCGCTCAGCCGCGTGAGGGAGGCGGGCTCGTGATGCGTGTCACCCTGCCCGTCTGAGAGCATGACCTCGACACTCGGGGATGTTCGCTTTGGGCTGAATTATCGGGTGCCCTCAGCAACCTCTTCATGTGCGATCGATCACATGGGCGGTTTTCCGGCCATCTACTCTGAGTGATCATGAAGGGGGTCGGAAAGCCGGGAAAATCCGGGTTTTCGAGGGCCCTGATCACGGGAAGTACACGGTGAGACCGCTTTGGACTGCGGCATTCGAACCGTGTACGGTCCCCATCGCCATCCAAGCCGATCACTCTTGGGGAGATCGGTTGGGTGTCGATTGAGTAACAGACCTTGATGTGAGGCAAAATCTCCGCCTCAGGTCGGGCACAAGTCCGGCCTCTCACGCGTTACGTGCGCTGGAGACACCGCAGACACCCAGAGGGGGAGAGCGACATGGCAACCGATTACGACACCCCACGCAAGACCGACGACGACGTCGACTCGGACAGTCTTGAAGAACTGAAGGCCAGGCGGAACGACAAGTCGACCTCCGCTGTGGACGTCGACGAGTTCGAGGCCGCCGAAGGCCTGGAACTGCCCGGCGCCGACCTCTCCAATGAGGAACTGGCCGTCCGGGTACTGCCCAAGCAGCAGGACGAGTTCACCTGCATGAGCTGCTTCCTGGTGCACCACCGCAGTCAGCTGGCCCGCGAGAAGAACGGCCAGCCGATCTGCCGCGACTGCGACTGAGGCAGGGTCGGCCGTGACCGGCTCGACCCCTCCTTGGAAGCGCCGCTTCCCCCGCGGGAAAGCGGACTCGGAGCCGTCCGACGGCTCCAACGGCGCGCGTGACCACGAGCGAGACCCATCCCGTCCGTCCATCCGGACAGATGCGACAGCATCGACGGGATCGGTCTCGCTCGCACGGGTGTCCAGGCGTGGTGACGCCGGCCCGGCGGAAGGACCCGCGCCCCTCGCCCGGCGGCGCATCGCGGCGATCGGCGGCAGAGCCGGTGGAGCCGCCGTGAGCGGCGTGCGCAAGAGCGGCAGCCTCGCCAGGGCGGCGCTGTCCCACCTCGCCGACCGGGTCATCGACATCGCCCCGCGCGTGCCCGTACGCGACCTCGCCACGCTCCGCGCGCAGTTCCCGGGCCTCGGCCCCGAGCAGCTGGCGGACAAGCTGGTGACGGGTGCCGCCAACGCCACGTCCACGGTCGGGGCGGGGATCGGCGCGGCGGCCATGCTGCCGGTGCCGCCCGCGATGCCGACCGAACTGGCCGCCGAGATCACCGGAGTCGCCGCGATCGAGCTCAAGCTGATCGCCGAGCTCCACGAGGTCTACGGAGTACGGCCGCCCGGGCCGCTCAAGGCCCGCAGCACCGCGTATCTGTCCTCCTGGTCGGGGGAGCGCGGGATCGACGTGCGCAAGCCCATGACGATCGACGCCGCCCTCGGCGGCCAGACCAAACGCCGGCTGCGCCAGCAGATCATGAAGCGCATGGTGCGCGATCTGCCGAACCTGATGCCGTTCCTGGTGGGAGCGGCCGTCGGCGCCGTGATCAACCGGCGCGACACCAAGAAGCTCGCGGGCCGCGTCCGCGCGGACCTGCGCAAGATCCAGGTCCCGTGGGACGAACTGCCGGCCCTGCCGCCCCTGGACACCCCCGAGGCCCCGCTGCCGATCACGGACGAGGACGTGACGGACGGCGAGCACTGAACCACCGCACGGCGCCCGGCCCCTCCGGACCCGGCCCGGCGCGTCCCGGATCCCCGGCCTCGGCTCGTCGCTGCCTGCGGCGCGTCCGGGATTCCGGCGTCGGCCGGCGTCGGCTGGTCCCCGGCGCCGCCCGGCCCCTGGCTCCGGCCCGTCCCTGCTTCGGGTGCGGCCCCGCCCCCGCCTTCCCCGTTCCGGCGCGGACCCGCGTCCGCGCCGGCCGACGCCGCTCGTGGCCTACGCCGCTTCCGGCTTCGCCTTCGCCTCCGCCGCCGCCCGGGCCTCGCGCAGGGCGTCCGCGAGCCGCTGCGGCTCGCGCGTCGACAGATACAGGTACGGCGTCGGGTCCTGCGGGTCGGTGACCTCCACCCGCAGCGCCGTGGGGATGTAGGCGCGCAGCAGCAGGAAGGCGCGGGTGTCGGCCTTGTGGGTGCGCCAGGCGCGCGCCTCCTCCGCGTCCAGGATCTCCGCCGTCCCCAGCGCCGTGACCGGCACCTTCGCCTCGCCCGCGATCAGGTTGCCCCCCACCACCCGGATGCGCATCGAGCCGTACGAGCTCGCCACGACCGCCGCGGCGGCGGTGCCGCCGACCAGGCCGCCGAGCATGGGCAGGGTGCCGAAGGGGAAGACGATCAGGGCGAACGAGACACCGACGAGGAAGCTGATCAGCCACCAGGAACGGGGCGCGGTGAGACGTTCTTCGTACGGCTGGGCGGAGAGCTGCATGAAGCTAGCTTGGCACGGTGCCCGCGACAGCCACAGGCGCGGGTAAGGTCTGCGCCTGTGAGTGGTAGTTCCGCAGCTCTTCAGCCCCCCGTCGACGCCGTGAAGCCGGTACGGCACCCCGACGCGCCCGCACCCGGCGAACTCCTCGGCGCGCACTACGGCGAGTGTTTCGGGTGCGGCGGCGACCAGCCGCACGGCCTGCACCTGCAGGCGCGCGCCGACGACGGCGTCCGCGTCACCGCCGAGTTCACCGTGCGGCCGGCGCACCAGGGAGCGCCCGGCCTGGCGCACGGAGGGATCCTCGCGACCGCCCTGGACGAGACCCTCGGCTCACTGAACTGGCTGCTGCGGACCATCGCCGTCACCGGCCGCCTGGAGACCGACTTCGTGCGCCCCGTCCCGGTCGGGACCGCGCTGCATCTGGAGGCCGAGGTCACCGCGGTGGCCGGCCGGAAGATCTACTCGACGGCCACCGGCCGCATCGGCGGCCCCGACGGGCCGGTCGCCGTCCGCGCCGAAGCCCTGTTCATCGAGGTCGAGGTCGACCACTTCGTGCGGCACGGCCGCGAGGAGGAGATCCGCGCCGCCATGGACGACCCGGACCAGCTCCGGCGCGCCCGCGCCTTCGAGGTGAACCCGTGAGCGACGAGGGCCGCGAGACCCTGAACGTGCTGATCCGGCGGGTCGACCCCGAGGTACCGCTTCCGGCGTACGAGCATCCCGGCGACGCGGGGGCCGATCTGCGCACCACCGTGGCCTGCGAACTCGCGCCCGGCGAGCGGGCCGTACTGCCCACGGGCGTGTCTGTCGCGCTCCCCGAGGGGTACGCGGCCTTCGTGCATCCCCGTTCCGGCCTCGCCGCCCGGTGCGGTGTCGCCCTCGTGAATGCCCCAGGGACGGTTGATGCCGGGTACCGTGGGGAGATCAAGGTGATCGTGGTGAATCTCGACCCGCGCGAGTCCGTGCGGTTCGAGCGCTTCGACCGGATCGCCCAACTGGTCGTCCAGCAGGTCGAGAGGGTCCGCTTCCAGGAGGTGGCGGAACTTCCCGACTCGGCGCGGGCCGAGGGGGGCTTCGGGTCCACCGGTGGCCACGCCGCGGTGGACGGCGTGAGCGGCACAAGCGGCCGGGCCGCCATGAGCGGCCCGGCGGGTGGGAATCGATACGCTTCGGTCGTATCCGACCGGGAAGGACAGTGACGTGTTCGGACGTCGCAAGACGAAGGGTGCCGCCGAGGACGCGGCCGGCGAGGCCGAGCAGGTCGTCGACAGCGTCGACACCGAGGCGGACGAAGAAGAGGGCGAGCGCGAGCGGGTGCGGCTGGAGCCGGAACCGCGGCCCGACGGGCCCTGGGACAGCTCCGAGGTGCGCGACCCGAACGAAGGCCGGGTGGACCTGGGCGGACTGTTCGTGCCCGGTGTCGACGGCATGGAGCTGCGGGTGGAGGTCGCGGGCGACGCGATCGTCGCGGCTACCGTCGTCCTGGGGGACAGCGCCGTACAGCTGCAGGCCTTCGCCGCGCCCAAGCGCGAGGGCATCTGGGGCGAGGTGCGCGAGGAGATCGGCACCGGCATCACCCAGCAGGGCGGCATCGTCGACGAGGTCGAGGGCCCGCTGGGCTGGGAGCTGCGCGCCCAGGTCCCGGTGCAGCTGCCGGACGGCACGGGCGGCTTCCAGGTCGTCCGGTTCGTCGGCGTGGACGGCCCCCGCTGGTTCCTGCGGGGAGTGATCTCCGGCCAGGGAGCGGTGCAGCCGCAGGCGGCCGGGCTGCTGGAGCAGATCTTCCGGGACACGGTGGTGGTCCGCGGCGAGGGCCCGATGGCGCCCCGCGACCCGATCGTCCTGAAGCTGCCGAACGACGCGCAGATGGTGCCCGAGGGCGTGCAGCAGGAGGAGGGCCAGTCCCGCTTCTCCGGCGGCATGGGCCAGCTGCAGCGCGGCCCGGAGATCACCGAGGTGCGCTGAGGTCTCTCGTCCGGACCCGGCGGCTCGCCCCGGCCGCGGCGGGCCGACGGGCCGGGCGGATCCGCTCGGCCGCAGAGCACATGGGCCGCCCCCGGGGGAGCGGCCCTTTCTGCTGCCTTGGGCGCCGGTCGTCCGCGGTGGGTCCGGGAACCCGGACGCGGTGCCGGGCGTTGGAGGATTGAAGGGACGGGCGCCGGTGGCGATACTGGCGCCCGGTCCACGGGGGAGCACAGCGGGGAGGGCACATGAGCCAGGTCGTCACCGAGACGATGGTGCGCGTCGAGAACGTCCACAAGTCCTACGGGCAGGGGGCCGGCGCCGTGCACGCGCTGCGCGGCGTCTCCTTCGAGGTGCCGTGCGGCGAACTGGTCGCCCTCAAGGGCCGCTCCGGCTCCGGGAAGACCACGCTGCTCAACATCGTCGGCGGGCTCGACGAGCCGGACGAGGGCCGGGTCGAGGTCGACGGGCACGACCTCTCCGGGCTCGGTGAGGACGGCCTGCTGGCGCTGCGCCGCGACCGCGTCGGGTTCGTCTTCCAGTCCTTCGGGCTCATCCCGATCCTCACGGCCGCCGAGAACATCGGGGTGCCGCTGCGGATGCGCCGCGTGGACCCGCGCGAGCGCGAGGAGCGCGTGGAGCTGCTGCTCTCCCTCGTCGGACTCGCCGACCACGCCCGGCAGCGGCCCGGCGAGCTCTCCGGCGGCCAGCAGCAGCGCGTGGCCATCGCCCGCGCGCTCGCCAACGACCCCGCGCTCCTGATAGCCGACGAGCCGACCGGCCAGCTCGACGCGGAGACCGGGCTCGCCGTGATGGAGCTGCTGCGCGCCGTCGTCCACAGCCGGCAGGTCACCGCGCTGGTCGCCACGCACGACCAGACCCTGCTCGGCCTCGCCGACCGCGTCCTGGAACTGCGCGACGGCGAGATAGTCGAACACTGACCGAACGCGCCGCACGGACCGGCGGTCCGGCCCACCGCGCCGCACGGACCGGCGGTCCGGCCCACCGCGCCGCACCGACCGGTGGTCCGGTCCACCGCGCCCATGGCCTCTCGGAACGACCGTTCCTCATGCCCGCCCGGCACGCCCGCCGCCTCCGAGCGGCCGACGTCAGAGATGCGTCAAAGACCGCCGCCCACCCCCACCCGGCCCCCTTTGTCGCGATTGCTGGCCGTAAGGTCGACGCAGCGTGCACACAGGTGACGGAAGACAATGAGGCCATGGGACGCGGCAAGCTCCGGATCTATCTCGGCGCGGCACCGGGCGTCGGCAAGACGTACGCGATGCTCTCCGAGGCGCACCGCCGGGTGGAGCGCGGCACCGACTGCGTCGTCGCGTTCGTCGAGCACCACGACCGTCCCCGCACCGAGGTGATGCTGCACGGCCTGGAACAGGTAGCCCGCGCCGAGCTGACCCACCGGGGGAGCGCCTTCACCGAGATGGACGTCGACGCCGTGCTGCGCCGCGCCCCGGCGGTCGCCCTCGTGGACGAACTCGCCCACACCAACGTCCCCGGCTCCCGCAACGCCAAGCGCTGGCAGGACGTGGAGGAACTGCTCGCCGCCGGCGTCGACGTCGTCTCCACCGTCAACATCCAGCACCTGGAGTCGCTCGGCGACGTCGTCGAGTCGATCACGGGCGTACGGCAGCGGGAGACCGTCCCCGACGAGGTCGTCCGCCGCGCCGACCAGATCGAACTGGTCGACATGTCGCCCGAGGCGCTGCGCCGCCGCATGGCGCACGGCAACATCTACCAGCCCGACAAGGTCAACGCGGCCCTGTCCAACTACTTCCGGCCCGGCAACCTCACGGCCCTGCGCGAACTGGCCCTGCTGTGGGTGGCCGACCGGGTCGACGAGTACCTCCAGCGCTACCGCAGCGAACACCAGGTGTCGCGGATCTGGGGCTCACGCGAGCGGATCGTGGTCGGCCTGACCGGCGGCCCCGAGGGCCGCACCCTGATCCGCCGGGCGGTCCGCCTCGCGGAGAAGGGCGCCGGCGGCGAGGTCATGGCCGTCTACGTCGCCCGCAGCGACGGCCTCACCTCCGCCTCCCCGAAGGAGCTCGCCCTTCAGCGCACCCTCGTGGAGGACATGGGCGGCACCTTCCACCACGTGGTCGGCGACGACATACCGGCCGCCCTGCTCGACTTCGCGCGCGGCGTCAACGCCACCCAGATCGTGCTCGGCTCCTCGCGCCGCAAGAGCTGGCAGTACGTCTTCGGACCCGGCGTCGGCGCCACGGTCGCCCGCGAGTCCGGCCCCGACCTCGACGTGCACATCGTCACCCACGGACAGATCGCCAAGGGGCGCGGACTGCCCGTGGCCCGGGGCGCGCGGCTCGGCCGGGCCCGGATCGTGTCGGGCTGGCTGATGGCCGTCGCGGGACCCGCCCTGCTCGGGCTCCTGCTGAGCACCGTGGACCTCGGCCTCGCCAACGACATGCTGCTCTTCCTCGCCCTGACGGTGGCGGCGGCCCTGCTCGGCGGACTGCTCCCGGCACTCGCCTCGGCGGCCGTCGGATCGTTCCTGCTCAACTACTTCTACACGCCCCCGCTGCACAGGCTCACCATCGCCGACCCCAAGAACATCGTCGCCATAGCGATCTTCGTCGGCGTCGCCGTGTCCGTCGCCTCCGTGGTGGACCTCGCCGCCCGCCGCACGCACCAGGCCGCCCGGCTGCGCGCCGAGGCGGAGATACTGTCCTTCCTCGCGGGCAGCGTCCTGCGCGGCGAGACCAGTCTCGAAGCACTGCTCGAACGGGTCCGCGAGACCTTCGGCATGGAGTCGGTGGCACTGCTGGAGCGGCAGAGCGACGTCGAACCCTGGACGTGCGCCGGCCGGGTCGGCGCCGACCGCCCCCTCCAGCGCCCCGAGGACGCCGACGTGGACATGCCGGTCGGCGACCACATGGCGCTCGCGCTCACCGGCCGGGTCCTGCCCGCCTCCGACCGCCGGGTGCTCGCCGCCTTCGCCGCCCAGGCCGCCGTCGTGCTGGACCGCCGCCGCCTCCAGGAGGAGGCCGACCGGGCCCGCGCCCTCGCCGAGGGCAACCGGATCCGCACCGCGCTGCTCGCCGCCGTCAGCCACGACCTGCGCACCCCGCTCGCCGGGATCAAGGCCGCCGTCTCCTCGCTCCGCTCCGAGGACGTCGAGTGGTCCGAGGAGGACCGGGCCGAGCTGCTGGAGGGCATCGAGGAGGGCGCCGACCGCCTCGACCACCTGGTGGGCAACCTGCTGGACATGTCCCGCCTGCAGACCGGCACCGTCACCCCGCTGATCCGCGAGATCGACCTCGACGAGGTGGTCCCGATGGCCCTCGGCGGCGTCCCCGAGGGCAGCGTCCACCTGGACGTCCCCGAGACCCTGCCCATGGTCGCCGTGGACGCCGGTCTCCTGGAACGCGCGATGGCCAACATCGTGGAGAACGCCGTCAAGTACAGCCCGGCCCGCGAACCGGTCCTGGTGTCCGCCAGCGCCATCGCCGACCGGGTCGAGGTGCGCGTCGTCGACCGGGGTCCCGGAGTGCCGGACGAGGCCAAGGAGCGCATCTTCGAGCCCTTCCAGCGGCACGGAGACGCCCCGCGCGGGGCGGGCGTCGGCCTCGGCCTCGCGGTGGCCCGCGGCTTCGCCGAGGCCATGAGCGGCACCCTCGGCGCCGAGGACACGCCCGGCGGCGGCCTCACCATGGTGCTCACCCTGCGAGCGGCCGGCCCGCGCCCGGAACCGTTGCGCCCCGAGCCGTCCGGTCCGGACCCGTCAAGCCCGGATCCGTCCGGCCCGGATCCGTCCGGCCCGGATCCGTCCCGCCCCGAGCCCTCCCGTCCCGGCGGGGCGCTCGGCCCCGTACATTCCGAAAGGCAGGTTTCATGACCAGGGTGCTGGTGGTCGACGACGAGCCGCAGATCGTGCGCGCCCTCGTGATCAACCTCAAGGCGCGCCAGTACGAGGTCGACGCCGCGGGCGACGGCCGTACCGCCCTCGACCTGGCCGCCTCCCGCCACCCCGACGTGGTCGTCCTCGACCTAGGCCTGCCCGACATGGACGGCGTGGAGGTGATCAGGGGCCTGCGCGGCTGGACCCGGGTGCCGATCCTCGTGCTGTCCGCCCGGCACTCCTCCGACGAGAAGGTCGAGGCCCTGGACGCCGGCGCCGACGACTACGTCACCAAGCCCTTCGGCATGGACGAACTGCTGGCCCGGCTGCGCGCCGCCGTGCGCCGCGCCGAGCCCGTCGGGGCCGGCGACGACGAGGTCACCACGGTGGAGACCGAGCATTTCACCGTCGACCTGGCCGCGAAGAAGGTCAACCGGGCCGGCAGGGACGTACGCCTCACCCCGACCGAGTGGCACCTGCTGGAGGTGCTGGTGCGCAACACCGGCCGCCTGGTCAGCCAGAAGCAGCTGCTGCAGGAGGTGTGGGGGCCGTCGTACGGCACCGAGACCAACTACCTGCGCGTCTACATGGCCCAGCTGCGCCGGAAGCTGGAGGCCGACCCCTCGCACCCCCGGCACTTCGTCACGGAGCCCGGGATGGGCTACCGCTTCGAGAGGTGAGCGCGATGACGGTGACCTCGGCGCACCCCGGTACGCTTCAGATATGAGTGCTGTTCCTCGTTCCGAAAAGCCGGTGGGCCGGTTCCGGCGCATGCTCGACCGGCTCTCCTCGTCCCAGGAGGACCTGGAGTCGGAGGAGCTGCGGGAGGACGCCCAGACCGCGGGCTGCACCCGGATCGGTGACTGCCACGACCGCCAGGTCGTCACCGTTACTGGTACCTTGCGCACGGTCACCCTGCGCCCGCGTGCCGGAGTCCCGGCCCTGGAGGCGGAGCTGTTCGACGGTTCTGCCGCCCTGGACGTGGTGTGGCTCGGCAGGCGCTCCATCGTCGGGATA
This sequence comes from Streptomyces sp. NPDC018610, assembly GCF_044391765.1. Classification (NCBI taxonomy): domain Bacteria; kingdom Bacillati; phylum Actinomycetota; class Actinomycetes; order Kitasatosporales; family Streptomycetaceae; genus Streptomyces; species Streptomyces sp. NPDC018610. Next base: position 838,745 of record NZ_JBISAL010000002.1, on the reverse strand, counting down.
GAACCGGGGCGCAAGCTGATCGCATCGGGCCGGATCTCCATGAGCCGGGGCCGCCGGGTGCTGTTCAACCCCAAGTACGAACTGCGACCCCTCGGACGGGAGTAGCCCGTGACGTCACTCGACAAGCCGACCGAAGACACGACCGCTGACGCAGAGGCCCGGGCGGTGACGGAGGCCGCGCTGTTCGAGGCGTTCGGCGGAGTGCGGGGCATGGTCGAGACGGTCCTGCCCGGCCTGCTCTTCGTCACCATCTTCACGATCAACAAGGACCTGCACTGGTCGGCGATCGCCGCGCTGGTGGTCTCCCTCGGACTGGTCGCGGTCCGGCTGGCGATGCGCGACACCGTCAAGCACGCCTTCAGCGGCGTCTTCGGCGTGGCCTTCGGCGTGGTCTTCGCGATGATGACCGGCAACGCCAAGGACTTCTACCTGCCCGGCATGCTCTACACCCTGGGGCTGAGCCTGGCGTACATCGTCACCGCGCTCGCCGGGGTGCCGCTGATCGGGCTGATCCTCGGCCCGGTCTTCAAGGAGAACCTCTCCTGGCGCACCCGCAACCCGGGCCGCAAGAAGGCGTACACCAAGGCCAGCTGGGCCTGGGGCCTGATCCTCCTCGCCAAGTGCGCGATCCTCTTCCCGCTGTACTGGTGGGCGGACACCACCCAGCTCGGCTGGGTCCTGGTCATCCTGAAGATCCCGCCGTTCCTGCTGGCGGTCTATCTGACCTGGGTCTTCCTGGCGAAGGCGCCCCCGCCCATCGACGTGTTCGCGGAGATGGAGGCGGAGGAGAAGGCCGAGGAGGAGCGCAAGGCGGCCCTCGCGGCCGAGCACGGCGAGACGCGGGGCGCGGCCGGCGCGGAGACCGGCCCGGACGGCTCGGCCGGCCCGGCCGCGGGCCGCCACCGCCGGTAGGCGGGGAACGACCCGCAGGACCCGCACGACCCGACACGTACGACGGCGGGGGCGCCCGGAGATCTCCGGGCGCCCCCGCCGTCGTACACGTGGCGAAAGCCTCGGCGGCCTCAGTCCTCCAGGTCCGCGCGCCGCACCGACAGCAGGTCCTCCAGCTGCTCCTCGCGGGCCTGCGCGGCCACGAACAGCAGTTCGTCACCCGGCTCCAGCGAGTCCTCCTGCGACGGGGTGAGCACCCGGGTGCCGCGGATGATGGTGACCAGCGAGGTGTCCTCGGGCCACTGGACGTCGCCGACCTGGGTCCCGGCGAGGGCCGACTCCTCCGGCAGCGTCAGCTCCACCAGATTGGCGTCGCCGTGGCTGAAGCGCAGCAGCCGGACCAGGTCGCCGACGCTCACCGCCTCCTCGACCAGCGCCGACATCAGACGCGGCGTGGACACGGCGACGTCCACGCCCCACGCCTCGTTGAACAACCACTCGTTCTTCGGGTTGTTCACCCGGGCGACGACCCGTGGGACGCCGTACTCCGTCTTCGCCAGCAGGGAGACGACCAGGTTCACCTTGTCGTCGCCGGTCGCGGCGATCACCACGTTGCAGCGCTGCAGCGCGGCCTCGTCCAGGGACGTGATCTCACAGGCGTCGGCCAGCAGCCATTCGGCCTGCGGCACGCGCTCGACCGAGATGGCGGTCGGCGCCTTGTCGACGAGAAGGACCTCGTGGCCGTTCTCCAGCAGCTCGGCCGCGATCGACCGACCGACCGCGCCGGCACCGGCAATGGCGACCCTCATCAGTGACCGCTCTCCTCTTCGGGGCCCTCGGCGAACGCCGCCTCGACCTTGTCCACGTCGTCCGTCCGCATCATCACGTGCACGAGGTCGCCCTCCTGCAGCACCGTCTGCGAGGAGGGAAGCATCGCCTCGCCGAGGCGGGTCAGGAACGCCACCCGGACGCCCGTCTCCTCCTGCAGCCTGCTGATCTTGTGCCCGACCCACTTCGGGGACGTGTGCACCTCGGCGAGCTGGACACCGCCGGTGGGGTCGCGCCACAGCGGCTCGGCGCCCGAGGGCAACAGCCGGCGCAGCATCTGGTCGGCCGTCCAGCGGACCGTGGCCACGGTAGGGATGCCCAGGCGCTGGTAGACCTCGGCGCGGCGGGGGTCGTAGATGCGGGCCGCGACGTTCTGCACGCCGAACATCTCGCGGGCCACCCGCGCGGAGATGATGTTCGAGTTGTCGCCGCTGGAGACGGCCGCGAAGGCGCCCGCCTCCTCGATGCCCGCCTCGCGCAGGGTGTCCTGGTCGAAGCCGATCCCGGTGACCCGGCGGCCACCGAACCCAGGGCCCAGCCGGCGGAAGGCGGTGGGGTCCTGGTCGATCACGGCGACCGTGTGCCCCTGTTGCTCCAGGGTCTGGGCGAGAGCGGACCCCACTCTCCCGCAGCCCATGATGACGATGTGCACGACCGTCCTTCCGGTGTCAATAGCTACTGCTCAGCCCCATCAGGGTCTCAGACAGAGGGACAAGCTACACATGCCCGGTACGGCGAGGGCACCCCCGTGCCGCATACCGGGACGCGTCCGGTGGCGCCGTGGCCACGGGCGGCCGCGGTGCACGGCGGCCTTGCGGGCCCGGCGGCACCCTCGGGGCACGGGTGGACACAGGCGGACACGGGCGGGCAGGACACGGGTGGACGTGGGCGGACGACTCGCCCGGGCTCCCGGCCGGCAGGCCGTCGAAGGCGGGGCCGGAGGGGCGATCGGAGGCGGGAATCGAAGGCGAGGGCGGACGGCGGGGGCCGAAGGCAAGGGCGGATGGCGGGGATCGAAGGCGGGGAGGCAAGGGGACCGAGGTCCGGAGGGGGCCGGCGAGCCGTCCTATTCCGCCTTGGAGACCCCTCGTCGAGTGATGCTGCGCACGCTGCGCAGGGTCAGGAATCCGAGGCCGAGCAGCGCTGCGACGGCGCCGATCAGCTCCGCGGGCGGGGGCATGGGACCTCCGGAGGTCGGCGAGGGGCAGAGGAATCGCCGGGAATTCAGCCATCTAGGCACGACAACCCCCTCGCCTGCGGAATCCGTCGCGCGCGCGGCCACCGATTTCACTCGTGAGGCAGATCTCGGGTGGCAGGTGGGCGAGCCCCTGTTCGAAGCCCTACGATCCTCTGTTGTGTCCAAACTGACCGACGTGCCCAAACGGATCCTGATCGGGCGCGCACTGCGCAGCGACCGGCTGGGCGAGACGCTTCTGCCGAAGCGCATCGCACTTCCCGTTTTCGCCTCCGACCCGCTGTCCTCCGTGGCGTACGCGCCCGGCGAGGTGCTGCTCGTCCTGTCCATCGCGGGCGTGTCGGCGTACCACTTCAGCCCCTGGATCGCGGTCGCGGTCGTCGTGCTGATGTTCACCGTGGTCGCCTCCTACCGGCAGAACGTGCACGCCTACCCGAGCGGCGGCGGCGACTACGAGGTGGCCACCACCAACCTCGGGCCCAAGGCGGGCCTGACGGTGGCGAGCGCGCTGCTCGTCGACTACGTGATGACCGTGGCCGTCTCCATCTCCTCAGGCATCGAGAACCTCGGCTCGGCCGTGCCCTTCGTCGTCCAGCACAAGGTGCTGTGCGCGGTCGCCGTGATCGTGCTGCTGACGCTGATGAACCTGCGCGGAGTGCGCGAGTCGGGCACCCTGTTCGCGATCCCGACGTACGTCTTCGTGGCCGGCGTCTTCATCATGATCGTGTGGGGCGCGTTCCGCGGCCTGGTCCTCGGCGACACCATGCGGGCGCCGACCGCCGACTTCCACATCAGGGCCGAACACCAGGGACTCGCCGGCTTCGCCCTCGTCTTCCTGCTGCTGCGCGCCTTCTCCTCCGGGTGCGCGGCGCTCACCGGCGTCGAGGCGATCTCCAACGGCGTCCCGGCCTTCCGCAAGCCCAAGTCCAAGAACGCCGCGACCACGCTGGCGGCCATGGGCCTGCTGGCCGTGACGATGTTCTGCGGCATCATCGGCCTGGCGATGACGACGAAGGTCCACATGGCCGAGAACCCGGCCACCGACCTGTTCCGCAACGGCGTCCCGCTCGGCGCCGGCTACGTCCAGAACCCGGTGATCTCGCAGGTCGCGGAGGCCGTCTTCGGCAAGGGCAGCTTCCTGTTCGTGATCCTCGCCGCGGCCACCGCGCTGGTCCTCTTCCTCGCCGCGAACACGGCGTACAACGGCTTCCCGCTGCTCGGCTCGATCCTCGCCCAGGACCGCTACCTGCCGCGCCAGCTGCACACCCGCGGCGACCGCCTCGCCTTCTCCAACGGCATCGTCCTGCTCGCGGGCACGGCGATGCTGCTGGTCGTCGTCTACGGCGCCGACTCCACCCGGCTGATCCAGCTGTACATCGTCGGCGTGTTCGTGTCCTTCACGCTCAGCCAGATCGGCATGGTCCGGCACTGGAACCGCCACCTGGCCGCCGAGCGGGACGACGCGAAGCGGCGGCACATGATCCGCTCGCGCGCCATCAACGCCTTCGGCGCCTTCCTCACCGGCCTGGTGCTGGTCGTCGTGCTGCTCACCAAGTTCACCCACGGCGCGTGGGTGGCCCTGCTCGGCATGTGCATCTTCTTCGCGACGATGACGGCGATCCGCAAGCACTACGACCGCGTCTCCGAGGAGATCGCCGCCCCCGAGGGCCCGAGCGACGACATGGTCCGCCCCTCCCGGGTGCACTCCGTCGTCCTCATCTCCAAGATCCACCGTCCCACGCTGCGCGCACTGGCGTACGCCAAGCTGATGCGCTCGGACACGCTGGAGGCGCTCACCGTCAACGTCGACCCGGCGGAGACCAAGGCGCTGCGCGAGGAATGGGAGCGGCGCGGCATCGACGTACCGCTCAAGGTGCTCGACTCGCCCTACCGCGAGGTCACCCGCCCGGTCATCGAGTACGTCAAGGGGCTGCGCAACGAGTCGCCGCGCGACGCGGTCTCCGTGATCATCCCCGAGTACGTCGTCGGCCACTGGTACGAGCACCTGCTCCACAACCAGAGCGCGCTGCGGCTCAAGGGCCGACTGCTGTTCACGCCGGGCGTCATGGTCACCTCGGTGCCCTACCAGCTCGCCTCCTCCGAGGCGGCGAAGATGCGGGCCCGCAGGCGCCAGGACTGGAGCGCGCCGGGCGCGGTGCGACGCGGACCGGCTCAGGAGCGGCCGAAGGAGTCCCCGGCGGCCAAGGGCTGAGACGGCGGCGCCCCGGCCGGGACGCGCGTCCCGGCCAGGGCGCACGCTCGGGCGGCCCGCGCCCCCGAGCGGTCGGCACGCCCGGGCGACTCGCACGCCCCGGGCGGCGGCCCGCGTTCGTGGCGGAAGCCAGGGGTCGGCGGCCCGAGTCCGTGATCTGTCCGGCCGGGAGCGGCCTCGTGGTGAACGACCGGACGACACCCACGTAGACTGGTGGGCTGTTGTCCGGCCGTTCACCGCTTCTCGATCTGGAGTCACCCCACCATGCAGGCAGAACCGAAGAACTCGCAGGTGGGGCCGGAGACGGACACGCTGGTGGGGCAGGAGTACGAGGTCGAGATCGGCCCCGTCGCCCACGGCGGCCACTGCATCGCCCGCACCGCCGAGGGCCAGGTGCTGTTCGTCCGGCACGCGCTGCCCGGCGAGCGGGTCGTGGCGAGGGTCACCGAGGGCGAGGAGGGCGCGCGGTTCCTGCGCGCCGACGCGGTACGCGTCCTGGAGGCCTCCAAGGACCGCATCGAGGCGCCCTGCCCCTACGCCGGCCCCGGCCGCTGCGGCGGCTGCGACTGGCAGCACGCCAAGCCGGGCGTCCAGCGCCGCCTGAAGGGCGAGGTGATCGCCGAGCAGCTGAAGCGGCTCGCGGGCCTCACGCCCGAGGAGGCCGGCTGGGACGGCACGGTGATGCCCGCCGAGGGCGACAAGCTGCCCGCGGGCGAGGTCCCGCAGTGGCGCACCCGCGTCCAGTACGCCGTCGACCCGGCCACCGGCAAGGCGGGCCTGCGCCGCCACCGCTCGCACGAGGTCGAGCCGATCGAGCACTGCATGATCGCGGCCGAGGGCGTCAGCGAACTGGGGATCGAGCAGCGGGACTGGTCCGGCATGGCCTCCGTCGACGCGATCGCCGCCACCGGGTCCCAGGACCGCATGGTCATCCTGGAGCCGCGACCCGGCGCCCGGCTGCCGCTCGTCGAACTCGACAAGCCGGTCTCCGTCATGCGCGTCGACGAGCACGACGGCGGGATCCACCGCGTCCACGGTCGCGCCTTCGTCCGTGAGCGCGCCGACGGCCGTACCTACCGCGTCGGTAGCGGCGGCTTCTGGCAGGTCCATCCGAAGGCGGCCGACACCCTGGTCAAGGCGGTCATGCAGGGCCTGCTGCCACGCAAGGGAGAGACGGCCCTCGACCTCTACTGCGGCGTCGGCCTCTTCGCCGGCGCGCTCGCCGACCGCCTCGGCGAGAAGGGCGCCGTCCTCGGTATCGAGTCCGGCAAGCGGGCGGTGGAGGACGCGCGGCACAACCTGGCCGGCTTCCCCCGGGTCCGCATCGAGCAGGGCAAGGTCGAGTCGGTCCTGCCGCGCACCGGCATCACGGAGACCGACCTGATCGTCCTCGACCCGCCGCGTGCGGGCGCCGGCCGCAGGACGGTCGAGCACCTCACGTCCCTGGGCGCCCGCCGCGTCGCCTACGTCGCCTGCGATCCCGCCGCGCTGGCCAGGGACCTGGCGTACTTCCGCGAGGGCGGGTACCGGGTGCGGACGCTGCGGGCGTTCGACCTGTTCCCGATGACGTCGCACGTGGAGTGCGTGGCGATCCTCGAACCTGCGAGCAAGGGGTCCTGACCCGCACTCTTGTTGTCCGGGCGGGCTGCTTGACCTGCTTGCCCGGTGCACCGTGTGGAGACGCACCGCAACCTCCTTGGCCGCCCCTGACCGTCCCGCCGATCACGGTGGTGAGGGGATCGGTGCGACGCAGAACCCACATGGTGAGTGCGGCTGCGGCGCTGAGGGTGAAGAAGACCATGCCGAGGGCCGCCCGCGGGGCGTTGGGATCACCAGGCGCACGAAGGCCGGCCCGAGGGAGGAGCAGAAGCCGCCCAATGTCCGGATCGCGACGATGGCGGTGCCGGTTGTCAGCAGGGCGCGACGCATCACGGGCGGTACACCCAGCCGCGGGCGCGGCGATCGGAGCGCGTCTGCCCGGCGGTTGACTGTCTCCGTGGTGAAGGGGACGGCGATCGCCTGGCCGCCGAACACTGCTGCCATCAGTGCGTAGACGGTGACCGCGGGGGCCGGGGCGAAGCGGACGAGGAGGGTGGAGACGAGAAGACCCGCGGCCATGCCGGCGACCGGGGCGATGGTGTCGGTCAGGGCGGCCCGACCGGGCCACCGCGGGTTCCCGTGCGGGCCGCCGGCGCGTCGGCATCGGCTGCTCCTCGGGGGAGGCGACCGCGTTTGCGCCTCCCTATGAGCCGCACCGCCCGTTCCAGGGCAGGGGACGGCGCCCTGTCATGCGGTCGTCCTGTTCGAGGGCTGCGGGTTGCCCAGCATCTGACAGGTGGCCGCGTCGACGAGGGCCTTGTTCGCGGTCGCGGCCTTCTTCTCCTTGATGCCGAAGTTCGTGAGGGTGAAGACCGCGACGCTACGGGTGCCGGTGGCGTCGGTGTAGATCTCGCTGGAGTAGCCGGGCAGGCCGCCGGTGTGACCCCAGACCGTGCCGCAGGGCGTGTCCACCTTCATCAGGCCCAGACCGTAAGCTCCGCCTTCCTCGGGGGCGTCCACGGTGGTGCGCATCTGCTTCATCTGGGCCTCGGGCAGCAACCGGCCGGACATGAGCGCGGTGAGGAAGCGCTGCCAGTCCTGCGCGGTGGAGACCATACCGCCTGCCGCCCACGACCAGCTCGGGTCGATGGTGGTGGTGTCGACGTTGTCCCCGGGGCGTTCGGACCCGGCGAATCCGACGCCCTCGGGCAGGTCCACGGTCCCGGAAAGGAGGGCCTTCAGTCGCTTGGCGTCCGGCTCGTAGCCGGTCGCGTGGCGTTTCCCGGCTGGCCAGGACGTGTCCGTGGCCAGGAACGAGTCCTTCATGCCGAGCGGCTTGGTGATCTTCTGCTCGATCAGCTCTGCCAGGCTGCTCCCGGTGGCCTTCTCCAAGATCAGCCCGAGAGCCTCGTAGTTGGCGTTGCTGTAAGAGTATTTCTCGCCCGGCTCGGTCGGCGGGTTCTGCTCGGGAGTGATGGCGAGAAGTTCCCCCGGCTTCCACGTGCGCTGCTCCTGACCGGTGAGCGAGGGCAGGAACTCGGGCGTCAGCAGGAAGTCTCCCAGGCCGCTGGTGTGGTTGAGCAGCATCCGTACGGTGATGTGCTCACCGCCCTCGACCAGTCCGGGCAGCCACTTCTCGACCGTGTCGTCAAGGCCGATCCTCTTCTCGGCGACCTGTTGCAGGACGAGCGTCGCGGTGAGCGTCTTGGTGTTGGACCCGACCCGGAACCGGTCGCCGACGGCGAGGCGATGGTCGTCCTTCGTCCAGGCAGCCTGGCGGGCGATCTCGGCAGGCTTCCCGTCGCCGCGGTCGATCCGGACGATGACGCCCAGGGAGCCGGTGTCGGCCGCTTTCTGCGCGAGGACGCTCAGGCGCCCGGCGGCTGACGTATTCGCCGTACCCCGCCCGGCTGCGAGTTCGGTCCCGTCCTGCCCTTCGTCCGCGCAGCCGACGAGCACCGCGCCCAGGCATGTGGCCAACGCCACGGTCAGCGCCCCTCGAAGGACTCGGTGACGGCGAGACGGCGTGTGTGTGGACATGGCAGTTCCCTTCGGCGCGTGACAGTTGCTCCGTGCGTGGAGAGATCCGGCGTTCACCCCGTTGAAGGCGTCGAGGGCTCCGCGCACAGCGACCATTCAGCCAGCGGCGCGCCCGTGGCACATCGCTCGATGGAGGGCTTCCGCCCGATACGGGGTCACTCCAAGGAATGAGCCCGCGGTGGACGACGCCTCGCCGTCCCGCCCACCGGGGACGGGTCAGGACAAGGTGTTCCTGGCCAGCACCGCAGCCTGCGCCCTGCTCTGACAGCCGGTCTTCGTGAGCACACGGCTGACGTGTGTCTTCACCGTGTGCAGGCTCAGCACGAGCCGGTCGGCGATCTCGGCGTTGCTCAGGCCGTCGCGGATCAGGCGCAGCACGTCGGTCTCGCGCTCGGTAAGGGTCCTCAACCGCGCCAGCTCATGGTCGCTGGGGCGCCGCCGGCCACGGAGATGGCCCTCGATGATCCGGTGGGTCACCGCGGGGCTCAGGGTGCTGTGCCCGGCCGCCGCGGCGCGTACAGCCCCGGTCAGCTCCTCGTACGAACTGTTCTTCAAGAGAAAGCCGGATGCCCCAGCGGCGAGCGCGTCGTCCACGTACTCATCCAGGTCGAACGTCGTCAGCATGAGCACCCGGCTGCGCCCCGGCCCGGTCAGTCCACGGCGCTGAAGCTCGGCCAGTGCCCACAGGCCGTCGCGGCGCGGCATGCGAATGTCCATCAGCAGCACATCCGGCCGTAGCCGTGCGCATGCCTCGACGGCGTTCTCGCCGTCGTCGGCGGTGCCCGCCACGGTGATGTCCGCCTGGCTGTCCAGGATGGCGCTCAGCCCGGCGCGGATGACCGGCTCGTCGTCCACGACGAGCACACTGATCTGCTCAGTCACCGTCACACTCCAACGGCATCGTGGCCACCACGCGAAAGCCGCCGTCGTCGGTCGGGCCCGCGGTGAGTTCGCCGCCCAGCGCACCTACGCGATGGTCCATGCTCACCAGACCGAGTCCGATGCCCGCATCGGCCGCGCCACGCCGCGCGGCGGGACCGTTCACCACCTCGCACCGCAACTGTCCCGCAACTGAGGCGACAGTCACCCGGACCGGCGCCCCGGGTGCGTGCCGACGCGCGTTGACCAGTGCCTCCTGCACGACACGATAACCCGCCAGCTGCACGGCTCCTGGCGCAGCCTCCGGCGCGAGATCCATCACCAACTCGACCCTTCCTCCCACGCCACGGTGGCCGTCCAGCAACACGTCCAGCTCAGCAAGGTCCGGCACCGGCCGGAGCGGGACCGCGTCCGCGGGGTCGCGCAGCATACGCAGCAGATCCCGCAGCTCACCGCTGCTCTGCCGGCCCGCCGCCGCCAGCCCGTCCACCTGGGCACGGGCCCAGTCGGGCAACTCGCCACCGCGGGCCCGCAAAGTCTCCGCGTGCACGACAAGCAGGGTCAGCGAGTGCGCGACCACATCGTGCATCTCGCCGGCGATCCGCGCCCGCTCCCGCTGCGCGGCCTGCGCCGCCTCCAGAGCCTGCGCCCGGCGTGCGTCGGCCGCCCGCTGCTCCGCCGCGGCCAGCAGCGCCTGCCGCGTCCGTGCGGCGAACCCCATCACCCAGGCCAGCGGCATCGGGGCCAGCGCAGCGAGGACGTCCAAACCGCCCCGGAAGTCACTGGAAGCGGTCGTCATCCGGTTCAGCCACAGACCAGCCACGCCCAGCACGGCGATGCCGAGCACGGCCGACACCGTCCGCCTCCAGTCGGCACAGCGATGGCCCAGGCTGTAGAGCAGCACCGCCAGCGGCAGGAAGACCAGCGGTGACAGCTTGGCCCCCTCGCCCGCACTCCCCACCAGTGCCGCCAGAAGAGCCCCGAAGCCCACGACGAAGGCGGTGGCCGGCAGCCGCCGCCGCAGCAGCAGGACCACCACGCCGACCGCCTCGTACAGCGTGAGCGACGTCCAAGCCGGTCCAGAGGCGTCCACGTACGGCTGGGACAGAAGCGCGGGCAGAAATGTCAGCACGAGCAACCCGGCATCGGCGCCCCACCCGTGCCACCTGCCGTCCAGCGCTCTCATCCGTTAGACACTACTGATCTTTTCGTGCGTTCTGTGGCGGTGGGGGGGGCCGGGATGGCTCATCGACCAGCTGTCGGCCCCTCCCTTCCTCAGGTGTCGCGGCCTCCGAGCGCCGCCCGCGTCAGTAGTGGATCCACTGCTGGTTGCTGCCGCCGTTGCAGGTCCACAGCTCCAGCAGGGTGCCGTTGGCGCTTCCGTTGCCGGTGGCGTCCAGGCACAGGCCGGACTGGTTGCCGGTGATCGTTCCGTCGGCGTTGAACGTCCACTTCTGGTTGCCGCCGCCGTCGCAGGTGTAGATGTCCACCTTGGTGCCGGGGCTGGTGCCCTGCCCTGCCGCGTCCAGGCAGTCGCCGCCGTAGACTCGCAGCTCACCGGCCGAGGTGGTGGTCCACTTCTGGTTGTCGCCACCGTTGCAGTCCCACAGTTGCACCTGGGTTCCGTTGGTCTGGGACTGATGGGGCACGTCCACACAGCGGCTGGAGCCGATGCCGGTGATCGGTCCGCTCCTGCCGTCGCCGGCCCCACCCTGGCCGGGGGTGATGGACAGGTTGTCGAACTCTGCCGTCTCACCCTGGCCGGTGGCGTAGCCGACTTGTCCGCCCGCGTAGCCGTAGTCGTGGGCCGAACCGGCCTTGGCGCCGTCGACGAAGGCGGTGATGGTGCTGCCGGAGAAGCCCAGGGACAGGGTGTGCCACTTGTCGGTGCCGATCGCCGCGGTCGTTCCGTGGGCCAGCGTGGTCGAATCGCCACCGGTGCCGGTGCGCAGGAGCGACCAGGCTCCGGTGTCGCCCACGCGCAGGTGGTAGGCGTTCAGGCCGGCCGCCCCGCTGTAGCTCTGCGTGTTCGCGCGGCCGAGGAGTTCGGCGTACCCGGACTTCTCGAGCAGTACGTCGGAGGAGACGGTGTAGTCGCTCCAGCCGAGGTCTCCGAGCATGCTGTGGGGATCGGTGAGCGGGTCCCAGGTGATCGGTGCCTGTGCGCTCATCTGCCGCACGCACTTGCCACCGCGTCCGCCGCCGCAGGCCGCGACCTCGAAGGCTCCCTGCCAGTCCATGAGGTACTTGGCTTCGGCACCGGTGGTGTAACCGTCGAAGTCGTCGCTGTAGGGCAGGCTCATCGAGCTCCGGGCCGTGCCGACGGCCGTCCCCTTGCCCTGGCCGGTGGTGGTGGTGATCGTGTAGACGCGGCCGGGCTGTACGGTCAGGCTGAAGCCGCCGTTCGAGGGCGTGACATTCGTGGAGTGGACGAAGTAGTCGGCGGCGTCACTGGAGTTGACGTCGGTCGACCATACGTGGACGGTACCGGTGGACAGGCCGCCGGTGACGCCGAAGTTCAGCGTCTGGGCGCTGGTCGCGTCCATGGTCTCGATGATCGTGGAGTAGTCGGACTTGTCGGTGGACTTCAGCGAGACGTAGCTGCCGTTGCCGCGGCTGCCGCCGATGTAACCGCTGGAGGAGTCGAGGTACTGCCAGCCGGGGGCGGTGAACTGGGTCGTCTGGGCCGTCACCCAGGCGTTCTTGCCGATCGCGTAGTAGCCGGACCACGGCTGAGGGGTGAGCGCGAGACCCATGGTGGGATACGGGAGGTTCGGCGTGAGCGCGGCCACCACGGGCCAGTTGAGGTACGCGGTCATCCTGCCGTCTATGTAGCCGCGGTTGATGCCCCGGGCCATCGCGTTGGCACCGGCGTTGTAGTCGTCGGAGCCGTTCTCGCTCGCCCACAGTCGCTTGCCGGACGAGGTGGCGGACGACGGAACACCGCAGTCGGTCTGCGCGGACCGGTAACCACAGGGGTAGTGGGTGCCGATGATGTCGACCGAGGAGGCGAAGGCCGGGTTGGAGTTCACGTCGCCCGCGATGGACCAGTCGGAGTCGGCTCCGACGATCTTGACGTTGCCGTAGCCGTTGTTGTCGAGCGCCGCGCGCAGTTGCTCGTACCAGGAGACTTGGTAGCCGCGTTCGTTCCATCCGCCGAGATAGTCGATGGCCAGCCGGTGCTGCTTGGCGCAACCCAGCCAGGAGACCAGGTAGGTGATCATGTCGGAGGACCAGAAGTTGCCGTTGCCGATCCAGCCGGGCGCTCCCCAGGCGAGGCCGTACAGTTTGATGTCCGGGTTGCGTGACTTGGCCTGTTCCATCAACCACCACTCGTAGCCCCGGTCGCAGTTCAGGTCTCCCCGCGTGTGCTCGTGGCTCGGCTCGGCTCCCGAGGTGGAGTTGGTGTCACCTCCGATCTCGGTCTTGAGGATCTGCAGGGAGGCGCCGTAACCGGGCCGGAAGAGGTAGTCCAGGATCTGACCCCGCTGCGGCTCGGGATAGTCGATCAACAGCCGGCTGTTTCCGCCGCCGCCACTGATCGCGCCCACTCCGTCGAACGTGCGGCCCGTGGAGGAGCCGTTGATCGTGATCGCGGTGGCCGCCTGGGCGGGTTCGGCGACGCCGGCGACCATGCCGCCGGCGGCCAGGACGAGGCCGACGAGCACGGCCGTCGAGGTGCGTAACCGCCGGAGCAACCGGCTGAACGCTGACATGGCGGGGTTTCCTTTCGCGGGGGGTGGGTGTCGTGCCGGCGGCGGGCGGTCCTTCGGGTCGGCCGGAGGACCGCCCGCCCTGTGTCGCGTGCGCGACGCGGCGTCAGCGGTAACCGGCCGCAGTGATGTCGGACTGCACCGCGTTGTCCGTGGCGTCGGAGGGGTATCCCGCGACGACCGCCCCTTCGTAGAAGGTGCCGGCGCTCTGGTTCGCGCCACCGCCGGGCTTGCAGCAGTCGCCGCCACTTCCCAGCACGATGGCACCCTGCTTCTTCATGGGGCTGTATCCGCTGGGCAGTCCGCCGTCCCACACCGTGGTGAGTCCGCCGGACTGCGCGTCACCGCCCTTGAGGGCGAATCTCGAGGTGCCGTTGTTCTTCAGCATCGCGGTGACGAACTTGCTGGTGAAGGCACGTTGGCGGGTGTTCCAGGACTGGCTGCCGCCGGAGTACAGGCCCCACTCGAGGTCCGCCTGGACCCACGGTCCGCTGCCCGAGCAGCCTCCGAACCAGCACTCGGTGCCGAAGTTGATCGCGTCCATGGCACCGGCGGCGTCGGCGCCGCGGGTCGTCTCGCTGTTGCCGTAGTCGAAGCAGCAGCCGTTGTTCACGTGGGTGCCGCTGGTGACCATGTAGGCGCCCTCGGGCGCGCTGCCGGTCGGTACACCCGTCAGGTGCCCGTCCCGCCAGTAGCTGTTGCCGGGATTGATGTACAGCGAGTAGGCCTTGGTGCCGCCGACTGCAAGGGATTCCGAGGTCGCCTTCGCCGGGCTGCTCTGACTCGACCCGGGAACCTGTGCCGAGCCCTGGTACCAGAGGTCGTTGCCGCGCCCCGACTGGTCGCGGACCATGGTGATCACGCAGGTGGTGCCCGAACAGAACGAGTCCTGCGCCGCCGCGTCGGCGTAGCCGCCGGGCGTCCGCACACCGATCTCCTTCGTCGCGTTGTCGGACGAGCGCCTGACCTGGTACAGGCTGCCGCTGTACGAGCCGTAGAGCGCGCGGACCGTACTGTGCGCGGCCACACAGGGTGTACCGCCCGCGGCGTAGATGTCGCAGGAGTGCGAGGCGCCTGTCGGCGGAGGCGTCGTCGACGACGTGCTCCACTTCTGGTTGCTCTGGCCGTTGCAGGTCCACAGGACGACGGCGGTCCCGTTGGCGGCGGAGGCGCCGTTGACGTCCAGGCACAGCCCCGACTGCGCCCCTGCGACGGTCCCGTCGGAGTTGTGCCGCCACTGCTGGTTGGCCTGGCCGTTGCAGGTCCAGATGATCACCTGGGTCCCCGACGTGGTGCCGGAGTGGGAGGCGTCCACGCAGCGGGTACCGCCCATGGTCCTCAGCTCGCCGGACGAGGTGAACTCGAACGCCTGGTTCGCCTGGCCGTTGCAGTCCCAGATCTCGAGGGTGGTGCCCGCCGTGTCGGCATCGCCCTTGACGTCGAGACACCGTCCTGAGGCCGAGCTGACGAGTGGTACTGCTGCCGCGGACGCCGGCGTCGGCCATGTCAGCGTGGTCGCGAGCATTGTGGCCAGCAGCGCCAGCACGCAGGTGACGGCAGCCGTCGGGAAGCGGCGTCTTCTCACCGCTTTCTTCCGGGGGGAGACGGGTAACGGATGCATTGTCCTCTTCCTCGGGGGTCGGGGGATGAAGGGAGGATGGAACAAGGAGCATCAGGAGGATGACGGGGGAGGCGCGGCCTTCCTGAGGACCCGGCCGGTGATCAGCCGCGGGTCCATTTCTGATGGGCGGCTCCGGTGCACTGCCACAGCTGGACCCTGGTGCCGTTGGCGGTGCCGTTGCCGTCCGCGTCCAGGCACAGGCCGGACCTGGCATGGGTGACACCTCCGTCGGGGTTGAGGTCCCACTGCTGGTCGCTGCCGCCGTTGCAGTCCCAGACGATCGGGGAAACGATGTGCCGCCGCCGGGCCGGGCTCCAGGGGTCGATGCCCGGTCCGGCGATCCCTACGAGCGTTCTGGAAGGCTCAACTCAGGCTCCATCGCTGGTTGCTCTGTCCGTTGCACGTCCACAGATCGGCCAGAGCCCCGTCGGCGGTGGAGGCTCCGGTGACGTCCAGGCAGAGTCCGGACTGGACTCCGGTGATGGTGCCGTCGGAGTTGATCCTCCACTGCTGGTTGGCCTGGCCGTTGCACTGCCAGATCTCCACCTTGGTGCCGGGCGCGGTCCGGTTGTCGTAGGCGTCCAGGCACATCCTGGAATTGCCCGAGTAGACGGTCAGTTGCTGGGACGAGGTGTGCGTCCAGAGTTGGTTGGCTCCGCCGCCGCAGGTCCAGATCTCGACCTGGGTGCCCGCGGTGGTGGTCGAGGCGGGTACGTCGAGGCACTTGCCGGCGCCCACCGCCTGGATCTCGCCCGTGGTGGCTCCGCCGCCGGTGCCGCTGCCCCCGGACATCCGGTACATGACGACCCCGTGTGCCGGGACCGACGCGCTGATCGTGCCCGAGGTGGTCGACGTCGCCCCGGACCACAGGTCGGTCAGCGTGTAGTCGGCGGCGCCGGTTTTGCCGACCGCGCTCGCGGTGGTGCTGATGGTCGCGGTCGATCCGGTCTCGTTGAACAGCGCGACCGACACGTCACCGTTCGCGAGCGGTTTGGCCAGGACGTCCAGGCCGTTCGACGAGGACACCATGGTTCCCTGCCTGCCCAGCGGGTCCTGGTCCACCGCGATCACACGGGAGTTGGTGTAGGTGGCCAACGTGGTGGGGGAGGCGGAGGCCAGGTTCGTGCCGGCGATGAGCGGGGCCGCCATCTCCGCCCACAGGCTGAACTCCGAGCGAGCCTCGGTGTCCGACAGGCCCTTGTTGCCGACCTCCAGCATGTCCGGGTCGTTCCAGTGGCCGGGGCCGGCGTGGGAGGCCAGACGCACGTTGGAGTGGAAGATCGAGAGCATGCTGGAGTAGCTGGCGGTGATGTCCCCGGTGGTGCGCCAGCTGTTGCCGACGTCCGCGCCCCAGGTCCACACGTTGTCCTGGCCCCAGTTGCACAGGCTGTACAGGATGGGCCGGCCGGTCGCGGCGAGGGCGTCGCGCATCGCGGTGTAACGGGACTGAGCGGCCACCCCGTTGTTGTTGCAGTTGTCGTACTTCAGGTAGTCGACGCCCCAGGAGGCGAAGGACTGGGCGTCGGTGGTCTCGTGACCGAGGCTGCCGGGGTAGCCGGCGCAGGTGGCGGTGCCGGCGTCCTCGTAGATGCCCAGCTTGAGGCCGAGCGAGTGGACGTAGTCGGCGGTCCCCTTGATGCCGTCCGGGAACTTGGCCGGATCGGGAACCAGCCGGCCCGAGGAGTCGCGGGAGTGCGTCATCCAGCAGTCGTCGATGTTGACGTACGTGTAGCCCGCCGCCTGCATGCCGTTGGTGTGCATCGCCTGTGCGGTGGACTTGATGAGCGACTCGGAGACGTCGCAGCCGTAGGCGTTCCAGTCGTTGAATCCCATCTGTGGCGTCAGTGCCAGGCCGTTGCCCAGCGCGGCCGCGGGCCGGGCCGTGCCGACGACGACCAGGGGCAGCGCGAGTGCGAGAAGGGCGCAGGCCGCCGTGAGCGCCAACGTCCTCGACCGGCGCGTCATATGACGCAGTTTTCGTCGTGCGGGGGGAATGTGTGCGGGCATCGTCCGTGGACCTCCGGGAACGGGCTGCTCGTGGGGGTGGAGCCTGTGAGGACGCAGGGGGTGGTTCACCCGGGGCACCCGCACCTGCGCGGGAGCCCGGGCTGGTTCACCATCGGAAGGCGTGGCGCGGTTGGCCGACTCCAGGAGACACCGGGGCGTCCGTTGCCCCCGGGGCCAAGTCGGCCTTCCTCGAGGTGGGAGCGCTCCAAAGGGTCACACCCTTGCGGTCAGCACTCACGATATCCCGGAGGACGTGATCACACTTGTCGCTCTCCGACGAAAAGTGTTCGAAATGCCAGACAAAATGTTTGCTGTTGTTGAAAAGGAGGCTGGCACACAGCGGGGGCGGACTCAAGGGTCTGGACGGCATTGCCGTGGACTCGTGCGAGGAGGTCTGGATTCGTCCCGGGTGCATGGCGCCCCTGGGGACCGCGGACCCGCGAGAGGCGGGTTGGGCGTGCGGGTCTCTTGGCCGCGGTGAGCGCGGGCACCACCGGCGGTCGGAGATCGCGGGAGCACTGCGCCGGGTGAGCAGCGCTCTGGCGCACCTGCTCTCCGGGATATCGGCCTGCTTGAACAGGTCGGGGACGCCGTTCCGACTCCGGCAGCCGACGCCGGCCGGGCTCACCTCAGCGGCACGACGGGTGGGAACTCATGGCGGTGCGTCACCCCGCGCGCGCTCCTGTTCGCGTACGTCCGCGAGGTCGGCGAGCCGGTCCAACTGCCGCACCGGCCGGGCGACGCGCTGGTTGCCGGCCAGCAGGTCCCGGTGCCGGTCGAGGAAGGCCCAGTAGCCGGAGGTGTACGGGCACGCGTGCTCGCCGGTGCGGTCGCCCGGCCGGTAGACGCACGGGGCGCACAGGTCGCTCATGCGGTTCACGTAGGCGCCGCCCGACGTGTAGGGCTTGGTCGTCATCCGGCCGCCGTCGGCGTACTGGGACATGCCGACGACGTTGGGGAGCATGACCCAGTCGTAGCCGTCCACGAAGCAGCGGTGGAACCAGTCCGTGACGGCGGCGGGGTCCCAGCCGCGCTGTAGTGCGTGGCTGCCGAGGATCATCAACCGGGGGATGTGGTGCGTCCAGCCCGTGTCGCGCACCTGGGTCAGGACGGTGCGCAGGCAGTTGGCTCGGACGGCGTCCGCGTCCAGGTCCTTCCACCAGTCGGGCAGCGGGGTGGTGTGGTGAAGCTCGTTGGAGCGCCGGTAGTCCTCGCCGAAGTACCAGTACAGCTGCCAGACGTACTCGCGCCAGCCGGCGACCTGACGCACGAAGCCCTCCACGCTGTTCAGCGGCGCCCGGCCCTGGCGCCACGCCTGCTCGGCCTGCTCGACGCACTCGGCGGGGTCGAGCAGGCCGAGGTTCAGGGACGAGGAGAGCAGGCTGTGGCTCATCACGGGGTCGGCGGCGAGCATGGCGTCCTCGTACGGGCCGAACGTGGCCAGCCGGTGCTCGACGAAGCGGCGCAGCGCCCGTCGCGCCTCCGCCCGGGTCGCGGGGAACAGACGTGGTCCGTCCCGTCCGACGAAGCGGACGTCCCCGTCGCGCTCCCACCGGTCGAGGTCGTGACGGACTTCGTCGTCGATGTCGTCCTCGCGGGGCCGGTAAGGGCGGTCGACCTGGAGGGAAGCGGCCGCGCGGGGCGGGGGCTCCCGGTTGTCGTGATCGAGGTTCCACCGTCCCGCCGATGGCTGTTCACCGTCCATGAGCAGATCGTGGCCGCGACGGACCCATCGGTAGAAGTCCTCCTGCCGCAGGCGCTTGCCGGCGTGTCCGTCCGCCCAGGCGGCGAAGTCGGGCATCGGCACCAGGAAGCCGCGCGCGGGTCCCACCGTCACCCGGCCGAGGGACCGCACGAGGCGGAGGGCCGCGTACGAGGTCGGGTGGTGGACGCCGACCGGACGCCCGCGCGTCGCTCGGTCCAGCCCCTCCCGGTAGGTGTCTGCTCGTACGTACGTGACACGGTCACCCAGCTCCGCCGCGCGGTGACGCATCGCGGACAGCACGAGGTGGGCCTTGGCCCGGTGGAAGCGACGCCTGCGGAGGACGGAGCGCGCCTCGATCATGAGCAGGGGAGTGTCGGGGCCGGGTCCCCCTTCGCCCGGGGTGAGGAAGTGGGGGCCGAGCTGGTCGCCGAAGAGCCAGTGCACGACGTGTCTCCTCAGCCGCGGACGCGGGCAGGCGGGGCCGGGCAGCCCCCGCGAAGGGAACAGGGCGCGCCGCCGATGGCGGGTACGGCCCTCCGCGTCCGTCCCGACGGACATCTCCGGTCGTGCCGGTCCCGGCAGCCGTGTCTCCGCCCGCAACCGTACCGGCTCGATCGCCTCGGCGGGCCTGAGGTCCAGCGAGTCGCCGGCCCGCGGGCGCCGCGCGCGGCGCCGTCCCCCACGCGGACCGACATCGCCGGGGAACCGGTCCAGCCGGCCGTGGAAGGCGCCTCCCGCAGCTCCGGCACCAGGAGTCCGCCGACGTACCGGGACGCGCCGGTGACGAGATGCGGCAGCCGCTCTCCGTCCCGCTCTCCGTTCACGGCCCGCTTCCTTCCGGCTCGTTCCACGACGCCCTGCCCCGTCGACCGATCATCGGCCCCACGGCGTCACCGCGCCCGGCGGGGTGAGGCAAACGGCGGTCATGACCATGGCGGTCATGACCGGGGGCCGGGATCGGACGGTGCTGCCGTGGCCGCCGAGCCGGCGAGCGGGCGAGCCGCACGGTGCACCGCCCGACGGGCTCGCCTGCGCGCCGACACTCCGCCGCGCCCCGGTGGGCGACCGGCAGGCGGGCCTCGGTCACCAGGTCGGTCGCCCTCACCCGCACGCTGACGTCGGGTGGCGCCGCCGCGACCCGCTCCGCAGGGGCCGTCGCTCAGGTGCGGCTCCAGCGCTGGTTGCTGCCGTTGGAGCAGGAGTAGAGCTGGATCAGGGTGCCGTTGGCGGTGCCTTGCGCGACGGCGTCGAGGCAGAGGCCGGACTGGACGCCGACGATGGACCCGTCGGAGCCGAGGCGCCATTTCTGGTTGTCGCCGCCCCAGCAGCTGTAGATCTGGACCTTGGCGCCGTTGCCGGTGCCGCCGGCGTCCAGGCACTTGTCGCCGTAGACCCTGAGCTCACCGGCGTCGGTGTACGTCCACTGCTGGTTGGTGCCGTCGTGGCAGTCCCACAGCTGGAGTTGGGTGCCGTCAGCGGTGGTGGCGTCGGGTACGTCCAGGCAACGGCCCGAACCGACGCCCTTGACCTGTCCGGAACCCGCGGGGGGCGTGGAGGAGGAGCCGCCGTTGAGTGCGTTGAGGACGGCGGTGTAGGCGGGCTTCTTGCTGCCGTCGCCGTTGAACAGCAGCGGGGTGTCCCCCGATCGCCATGAGTCGGTGTCGCGCACACCCCAGACGGTGATGCCGAGGCAGCGCGGGACGGCCAGGCAGTCGTTGGTCACGCTGGCGTAGGTCGAGGCCGAGGCGCCCTGGATGTCGAGTTCGGTGATGGCCACGTCGACGCCGAGGGCGGCGAAGTTCTGCAGCGTGGTGCGGAAGTTGCTGTTGTAGGGGCTGCCGCTGTTGAAGTGCGACTGGAAGCCGACGCAGTCGATCGGCACGCCGCGCTGCTTGAAGTCGCGCACCATGGAGTACACGGCCTGGGTCTTGGCCCAGGTCCAGTTCTCGATGTTGTAGTCGTTGTAGCAGAGCTTGGCCGCCGGGTCGGCGGCGCGTGCGGTGCGGAAGGCGACCTCGATCCAGTCGTTGCCCGTGCGCTGCAGGTTGGAGTCGCGCCGGGCTCCCGAACCGCCGTCGGCGAAGGCCTCGTTGACGACGTCCCACTGTGCGATCTTGCCCTTGTAGTGGGCCATCACGCCGTTGATGTGGTCGATCATCGCCTGCCGCAGTGCGCTGCCGCTGAGGCTCTGCATCCAGCCGGGTTGCTGGGAGTACCAGGCCAGGGTGTGGCCGCGCACCTGCTTGCCGTTCTGCACCGCCCAGTTGTAGACGCGGTCGGCGGCGGTGAAGTTGAACTGGCCCCGCTGCGGTTCGGTGGCGTCGATCTTCATTTCGTTCTCGGCCGTCACCATGTTGAACTCACGGCCCGCGATCGCCGTGTACGTCGAGTCGCTCAGCCTGCCCGAGGCGATGGCGGTGCCGAAGTAGCGGCCGCTCTGCGCCGCCGCGGCCCCGAGTGTGCTCTCGGCGGCGTGTGCGCTCGGCGGCGCGACCAGGGCGGCGGCCGCACCGAGGACGCCGGCGATCAGCGTCAACAGCAGGCCGCGGATCTTGCGGCGGACAACGGGTCTGGGAAGGGCGTACGAGCCCATGACTGTGCCTCCTGGGGAGAGAACACGGAAGGGTTGAAGCGCGGGCGTTCGTGTCGTCCGCTCCCATACGGCAGACGGACGGACGAGGTGGGCCGGAGCCCGGGCGGTACGGAATCACCGGACACCGCCGTCATCAGGCGGGACGGTCTTCGGGACAGGCACGTGGGAAACCCACCGGCTCAGCCGGGGGAACCGTGGTGTCACGTACCTGTCCCACCGCGGGTGGAGCCAGGCGTGCGTCGGTGCGAGCCGCACCGGACGAAACGGGGCGGCCCGGGTGATGTGGTGCGTGGAACCTTGCTGCGGTTGTGGTGGATCTGCCGTGCGTCACGGATTGCCCGCGCCCGGCGCAGTTCGAGATGTCGAACCGCGTCCGGTGTCTCAGAGAGGAATGATTGAGGTACCGCGATGCACCGTCAATACCGGATCCCCAAAAAATTTCTGATATATGTCCGAAACTTTCGGTGCGGCTCGCCGGGCGGATGGTGGACCGCGTCGCCGCCGGGCGGGGGCCGCTGGGCAGTGGTGGACCTCGGGATGAGTGCGCGAACCCTTCTTCTCGCTCCGGTGTCGAGTGGGTGAGACTGGATCGTTCTGTCGGTTGACGTGCAGCGTCTCACTTACCAGAACTCCGAAATATTTCGGTGTGAACAGCGGTACATGCGGGGGGAGTTGACGCCGCCTATCGGTTCCCTATCATTCAGCGTGCTCGACACTTCGACCTTCGTTCGATATCACGGACAAGTCGAGTCGCTCCCTCGCACAGCAAGGCGATTTCCGGGTCGCGTGGCCCGAACCCGGAGCCGCAAGAAATCGCCGGCGCTCATGCCGCCCGCAGACGCCGGGGTGCCACCGGGCCTCGAGGAGGCCGCGAAGGGCCGACAGGTCACGAACGGTCCGCCGTGGCGTTCAGGGGCCGTGACGCACCGCACCGACCGTCCGGTCGGCCTCTGACGGGGCCGGCGGGAACCGCCCACTCAAGGCTGAGGAAGTCCCCATGCACAGAGGAAGTTTCAGCCGCGGACACACGTCCGCGGTGCTCGCCGCCGCGGTCGCGGTCCTGGCCGCGTTGGCGGCGATGCTCGCCGTCACCCCGGCCCAGGCGGCGACCAGCGGCACCCTGCGCGGTGTCGGATCGAACAGGTGTCTAGATGTGATCGGCGGCAGCCAGGACGACGGCGCGAACCTGCAGATCTACGACTGCTGGGGTGGGGCCAACCAGCAGTGGACGCTGACGGACGACCATCAGTTGACCGTGTACGGCGACAAGTGTCTGGACGTCCCCGGCCACGCCACCTCGGCCGGTACCCGGGTACAGATCTGGGCCTGTTCCGGCGGTGCGAACCAGCAGTGGCGGGTGAACTCCGACGGCACCGTCGTCGGCGTGGAGTCCGGGCTGTGCCTGGAGGCCTCGGGCGCCGGCACGGCCAACGGGACGGCGGTGCAGATCGGGACGTGCAACGGCGGCAGCAACCAGAAGTGGACCGGCCTGACCGGGACGCCGCCGACGGACGGCACGTGCTCCCTTCCGTCGACGTACCGGTGGACGTCGACGGGCGCGTTGGCGCAGCCGGCGAACGGGTGGGCCGCGCTGAAGGACTTCACCACCGTGACGTACAACGGCAAGCACCTGGTCTACGGGTCGAACGTGTCGGGATCGTCGTACGGCTCGATGGCGTTCGCCCCGTTCACGAACTGGTCGGACATGGCTTCGGCACGTCAGACCGGGATGAGTCAGGCCGCGGTGGCGCCCACGCTGTTCTACTTCGCGCCCAAGAACATCTGGGTGCTGGCCTACCAGTGGGGTGCGTGGCCCTTCATCTACCGCACGTCGAGCGACCCGACCAACCCCAACGGGTGGTCCGCGCCGCAGCCGCTGTTCACCGGAAGCATCTCCGGCTCCGGCACCGGCCCGATCGACCAGACCCTGATCGCCGACGGTCAGAACATGTACCTGTTCTTCGCCGGTGACAACGGCAAGATCTACCGGGCGAGCATGCCGATCGGGAACTTCCCGGGCAACTTCGGCTCGTCGTACACGACGGTCATGAGCGACACGACGAACAACCTGTTCGAGGCGCCGCAGGTCTACAAGGTCCAGGGCCAGAACCAGTACCTCATGATCGTCGAGGCGATGGGGGCGAACGGGCGCTACTTCCGCTCCTTCACGGCCTCCAGCCTGAACGGCTCGTGGACCCCACAGGCCGCCAGTGAGAGCAACCCCTTCGCGGGCAAGGCCAACAGCGGCGCCACCTGGACCAACGACATCAGCCACGGTGACCTGGTCCGCGACAACCCCGACCAGACCATGACCGTCGACCCCTGCAACCTGCAGCTCCTCTACCAGGGCAAGTCACCCACCGCGAGCGGCCCCTACGACCAGCTGCCGTGGCGGCCGGGCGTCCTGACCCTGCGGCGCTGACCGGCCCGGTCCACGGTCACCGTGGTGGGGTGCGGTCCGTGGGCATGTGGGGGAGAGCGGTCCGCCACCCGGGCCGTCCCGCCCGCTGACCGGCGCTCCGTCCCGAGGGACCCAGGCCGCATGGAGGCCGGGGTCCCTCTCGCCCCAGCCGCGCACGAGCGCCCCGGGACCCGGAACTGACGCGCCCCGACCCCCATCGCGTCGGAGGCTCGGCTTGCGCCCTCGGGTCGGGGCCAGGGGGTGGCGCGGTCAGGGGCGGGGGTTCGGGTTGAGGGTCGCTCGGGCCAGGGACTGGGCCGCCGTCTCGATGTCCTTCGCGGTGGTCCAGCGGCCGAGCGACAGCCGTACCGCCGACAGGGCCCGGTCGGCGGGCAGGCCCATGGCGGTCAGCACCGGGGAGGGCGTGTGGACGCCGCTGTGGCAGGCCGATCCGGTGGAGGCCGCGATCTCGCTCGCGCGGGCGAGGAGTTCATGGCCGGAGACGCCCTCGACGCTGACGTTGAGGGTGTTGGGCAGGCGGCGTTCCTCGGGGCCGTTGAGATGGACGCGGCCGGGGAGCGCGGCGGTGAGCCCTTGGTGGAGGTCGTCGCGCAGGGCCGCGGTGCGGGCCGGGGCTTCGCCGTCGGCGAGTTCGGCGGCCGCGATGGCGGCGGCGGTGCCGAGTCCGACGGCCAGGGCGACGTTCTCCGTGCCGGCGCGCAGCCCGCGTTCCTGGCCGCCTCCCTGGACGACCGGCTCCAACCGTACGCCGTCGCGCACGTACAGCGCCGCGGCGCCCTTCGGTGCGTACATCTTGTGCCCCACGACCGTGAGCAGGTCGACGTCGAGGGTCCGTACGTCGAGGGGGATCTTCCCGGCCGCCTGGGCGGCGTCGCAGTGGAAGAGCGCCCCGTTCCGGCCGGCGAGCGCGGCCAGTTCGGCGACCGGCTGGAGGGCGCCGGTCTCGTTGTTGGCGGCCATCACCGACACCAGCACCGTGTCCTCGGTGAGCGCGGCGGCCAGGGCGTCGGGGGAGACGAGTCCGTCGCCGTCGACGGGCAGCACCGTCACCCGCGCGCCGTGCAGCCGCTCCAGGGCGCGGCAGGTCTCCAGCACGGCCGGGTGCTCGGTCACCTGCGTGATCACATGGGGGCGCGGCCGGCCGGAGGCGAGGACGGAGCCGCGCAGCGCCAGCAGGTCGGCCTCGGAGCCGGAGGCGGTGAAGACGATCTCCCGCGGCTCGGCGCCGATCAGCGCGGCGACCTGCGCCCGGGCCGTCCCGAGCGCCCGCCGGGGCTCGGCGCCGAACGGATGGCTGCTGGAGGGGTTGCCGAAGAAGCAGGTCAGATACGGCAGCATCGCCTCGGTGACCCGGGGGTCGACCGGGGTGGTCGCGTTGTGGTCGAGGTAGACCGGTCCGCCGGCGAGTCCGGGGTACGGCGGGAGGCCCTCGGGTACGTTCCTCACGCCGCCTCCCCGGTGTGTACGGGCAGGTCGGCCGGGCGCCGTGCGAGCACGCCGTCGCTGAGGCGGGCCGCCCGCCGCCCGAGGCCGGCCGGCAGTCGTACGGCGTCGTGGGCGAGCGGGCGGTACGCGCCGCGGCAGGAGACCACGACCCCCGTCCGCCCGGGCAACTCGGCGATGCGGTCGGCCAGTCGGGTCACGGGGATGGAGATCGCTCCGGGGATGTGTCCGGCGAGGTACTCCTCGGCCGGTCGAACGTCGAGCACCACCACCTCGCCGGCCTCGGCCCGGGCCCGCAGTTCCTCGGAGGTGACCTCCACGGCGCCGTCCTCGCCCAGGTAGGCGCTGCGGGCGGCGGGGACGGAGGCCCGGTGGCGGTCGGCGACCTCGTGCGGCAGGGTGAGAAACCGGGCGACGTCGTCGCCGGCGAGCCGGTAGTGGTTCCGGACGCCTTCGCGCCGGGTGGCGACGAACCCGGCCCGCCTGAGCGTCTGCGGATGGGCCGACACGGTCGTCAGGTTCGGCCCGGCGGCCCTCGCCAGGGAGTCCACGGTGCGCTCGCCCCGCGCGAGCGGATCGAGCGGCTTCAGCCGCGTTCCGCCGGCCGGCGCCTTGCCGCCGGCCGCGGACACGTCGTAGAGGGCGGCCTCGGCGTCGGCCTCGGCGTCGCCCGGGGTGGCGTCTCGCAACAGATCCTCCCGGTATCCATGGAGGACCGTAGAGGACGGGGGCGCCCTTGATCCGCCGAATCGCGCGGACGATCGCGGTTCTTCCGTCGAATCCGCGGGCGATCGCGCTTCTTCCGCCGGGAGCGGCGCACCGCGGTGGGGCGGAGACGCCGCCGCCCGGGGGGTGACGGCGGCGCGGCGGAGGTCCGTCCACAGTGGTCCGTTCAGGCGGCCGCGGCGACGCCGACGCCGATCGCGATGGGCAGTCACTCCGTCGTGAGTTCCCGGCGCCGGCGGACCTTCGGGCGGGCGAGGAGCGCCCGCAGTCGTGCCGCCGCGGCGACCAGGGCGAACCAGTGGGCGACGCCGGTCGCTGCGGTCGCTGCGGGCGCTGCGGGCGCTGCGGGCGCCGGGGCGCCGGTCTGCGCGGCGGCCGCGGGCGTGGCCGTCGACACGGCCAGGGCGGTGGCGAGCAGGAGAGATCTCCAGTTCCTCATCGTCCTGTCCTTTCCGGCACCGGCCGGCCACGGCCGACTCGGCCGCGACCGGTGGAGGTGCCTGTGGGTGTGAGAGCGAGCAGTGGGTGTGAGAGGGAGCGATGGGCGGGGGCGGGGCCGCGGGTGTGCCCGCCCCGGGGTCCCGTGTGACCGGGCCGGGGGGGCGGACACGCGCGGGAGCGGCTCAGGCCGGGGGCGGGGCCGGTTCGGCCGTGGTGGCGTCGTCGGTCAGCCATGACCCGGCGGCGGCGAGGAAGTGACGCACTCCGGCGGCGACGGCGTGCCGGTCGGAGGGCGCGTAGCGGGGGGAGTGGTTCATCACCGTGCCCGGCGGGAGCGTGCCGCGCTCCAGGGCGGCCACGGCCTCGGCGCCGAAGTCCGCGGGGTCGGCGCCGCCGAAGTGGAACATGACCGACGGGCAGCCGGCCGCCGCCCCGAACCGGCCGAAGTCCTCGCTGGCCGAGAGCGGCACGGGCAGCACACGGCCCAGGGTTCCGCCGGCCCCGAGGGCCGCGAGGACGCGCTCGGTGGCGTCCGCGTCGTTGACGGTCAGCGGGAAGGAGTCGTACGTCCCGATGTCCGGTGCGCGGGTGGCGCCCTGGGCCTCGGCCTCCGCGCGGACGATCCGCCGCAGGTCGGTCAGCACCTGCTCGCGGGTCTGCTCGTCGAACGTCCGCAGACTGCACAGCAGTTCGGCGGTGTGCGGGATGACGTTCGGCACGGTCCCGGAGTGGATGGCGCCGACCGTGAGGAGCGGGGACGGTGACAGCGGCGCGAGCCGGGCCGAGAGCGTCTGCAGCCGCAGGACCACGGACGCCGCCATCACGACGGGATCGACGGCCACATGGGGGGCGGAGGCGTGCGCGCCCGCCCCGTGCAGGGTGACGCGGACGCTGTCCGCGGCGGCCATGACGGCGCCCGGCCTGGTGATCACCACGCCGGCCGGGAGCGGACCCACGTGCTGGCCCAGCACCACGTCGGGACGCGGGAAGCGGTCGAGGACGCCGTCGTCCAGCATGGCCCGCGCGCCGGCGCCGACCTCCTCCGCGGGCTGGAAGACGGCCACCGCGGTCCCCCGCCACGCGTCGGGACGCGCGGCGAGCTGCCGGCAGACCCCCAGCAGCGCGGCCACGTGCACGTCGTGACCGCAGGCGTGCATGAGGCCCGCCGTACCGGAGGCGTAGGCGAGACCGGTCTCCTCGCGGACGGGCAGGGCGTCCATGTCCGCCCTGAGCCATACGACGGGACCGGCGCCGTTGCGCAGCACCGCCACCACGCCGGTGCCGCCGATCCCCTCCGTGACCTCCCAGCCCGTGGCGCCGGCCAGTTCGGAGGCGACCGTCGCCGCGGTGCGGTGTTCGGCGAAGGCGAGCTCGGGGTGGGCGTGCAGGTCGCGGTAGACCTCCTCCCAGTGCGGAAGATGGGCCGCGAGGCCGGTGGTCAGGCCGGTCTCAGGCGGAGTGGGGGACTGTGGACGCATCGCTGTCGTCCTCCTTCACGAGGGTGTCGTCGGTGACGGCGCCGAGGCGCGCCAGGAAACGCCGGGATGTCTGGGGGACGCGGAGCACGGCCGCGACGGCCAGGGCGGGGCCGAGCGCCAGCGACCAGAAGGCCACGCGGTAGGAGAAGGCGTCGACCACCTGGCCGAACAGGGTCGGCACCACGATCCCGGACAGCTGCCCGCCGAACAGGATGACGCCGGAGGCGACCCCCGTCAGGCCCGGCGGAAGACTGCGCAGGGGCACGGAGAAGCAGGGCATGTAGCACAGGCCGATCGCCCCGCTGATGAGGGTGGCCACCACCACGAACCCGGTCAGCGAGCCGGTCAGCGGGAGGACGGCGAGCAGGACGGCCGCGGCGGACATGGCCGGCACGACGATGCGCCGTGGCCGCCCCTCGAACCGGTCGGACAGGCGTCCGCCGACGATCGCGGTGACCGCCGCGAGGAGCGTCGGCCCCAGGGAGACCAGGCCCGCGTCCGCCACCTTCAGGGCGCGCTCCTCCATCAGGTACGAGGCGCTCCAGCTGTTGAGCCCCCAGACCACGGTGTCGTAGGCGAAGAACATCACCGCGAAGCCCCAGATCACCGGGGACCTCAGCAGGGCGGCCGCGCTCCCGCCGGTGCGCTCCGGCGGGGGGCCGGTCTGCTCGGCGGGGAGGGCGCCGGGCATCCGTCGCCGGACGGCGACCACCACCAGGAGGCCCAGCACGGAGACGGCGGCGAACATCACGCGCCAGTCCCAGTGCGCCAGCAGCAGTCCGCCCAGCACGGCGGCCAGCAGGCCGCCGACCGCGTTGGAGCTCTGGATCCAGCCGTTGGCGGTGAGCCGCTGCGCCGGGACGCTGCGGCGGCTGAGCGTGTCGACGGCCGCCGCGGGGAACAGGCCCTGGGCCACGCCGAAGAGGCAGCGGAACACCAGCAGCGCGGCGAAGGACCAGGCGACCGCGGTGAGACCGGTGAAGAGCGACCACAGCACGAGGGCCACGCACATCACCCGGACACCGCCGAAGCGCCCGGCGATCAGGCCGGCGGGAATCTGCGTGAGCGCGTAGGTGACGAAGAACGCGGAGACGACCAGGCCCCGTTCGCCGTGGGTCAGACCGAAGGTGTGACCGATGGACGGCAGGGCCAGGTTGACGACCTGCCGGTCGATGTAGTCGACGGCCCAGGCGACGAAGAGCAGGACAGCGGTGGTCCGGGTTGTTCTGTGCACGGGGAGTCCTCCCGCCCGGCGACGTGATGCTTGGCGCACACCCTGCACCGCGCGCCGGTCGGCGCCGTCGCATCGCAGGATTCCGGCGCCCGCACACCTGTTGCGCCGGAATCCGCCGGTACGGTGCGCACCCGCGCGGCGGAACGCGGCCGCCCGCCCCGGTCCTCCGGGGGCTTCAGTTCCTCCGCCGGCGCTGACAGGATGAGGCGCGTGCCGCCCACCGTCCCCGTCGCCGCCCTCCAGCCCGCGCCGGAACTCCGCGTCCCCGACGGTCCGGTCACCGAGCTGGGCGAGACCGACCTGGCGCTGATCGAGGCCCTCCAGTTGCGGCCCCGGGCGCCCTGGTCGCAGATCGCCGCGGTCATCGGCATCGACGCCACCACCGCGGCGCGCCGCTGGCGGCGCCTCACCGAGAGCGGCACGGCCTGGATGACGGCCTACCCGACGCACTACGTCACGGTGGTCGGCTATGTGGACCTCGCCTGCGAGGCGGGCGCGGTGGACCGCGTCACGGCGCGTATACGCCGATGGGGCCCGGTGTTCAGCCTGGAACGCACCACCGGGGAGCACCAGCTGTTCCTGTCGGTGGCCGCGCGCGATCTGACCGCGCTGGACGATCTCGTCACCCGGCGGCTGGGCGGCCTGGCCGGGGTGCGCTCGGTGCGGCTGAGCGTCTGCACCGAAGTCCACCGGGAGGGCAGCGGGTGGCTGGTGCACACCCTCAACGAACGGCAGCGCTCGGACCTGACGGTCGGACAGCGGCGCGCCCGGCCGCGACCGGGCATCGGGCCGTACGAGCGCGATCGCCGGCTGCTGGAGGCGCTCGGCGTCGACGCCCGGCGCGGCCATGCCGAGCTGGCGCGGCAGTGCGGGCTGAGCGAGACGACGGTGCGCCGGAGGCTGCGGCGGATGATCGGCAACGGCGAGGTGTACTTCCGCTGCGACCTCACCCAGCGGCTGGCAGGCTGGCCGGTCGTCGCCACCTTCCGTATCGCGGTGCCCGGCCCCGGCGCGGGCGCCGCGGCACGGGCGCTGGCGGCCCTGCCCGAGACCCGGGTGTGCTCCACGGTCACCGGGGCGGACAACCTGCTGCTGTCGGTGTGGCTGCGCTCCCCCGCCGACTGCCCGGCGCTGGAGGAGCGGATCCTGCGGTGCCATCCCGAACTGAGGATCAGCGCCCGCGACTTCACGCTCCACACCGACAAGCGCATGGGCCGCCTGCTCGACCGGTGGGGCCGCGCCCGCGCGCATGTGCCGATGACCGCGGCGCCCGAGGGGCTGTTGGAGGGGGACGGCGGGGCCGAAGGCCTCTGAGCCTCCAGGCGTTCGCACACCGACGGTATGTCATGACGGCGGTGCCGCCAGGTCGTCGCGCGCGCAGTGGGACACGTGTGCCCTTCTCGCTCGCGCGGAGCCGGGGGATCACCCGGGCCGGCGGGCCGGCGCCCGGTGCGGGAACCCGCTCGACGGCAGAAGCCCGCCCCCTGACGGCAGTTCGCCTTGCGCAATCCCTTGACCGGATCCCGTCCGCGAGTATGGTCTAGACCAAGTCCCTTTAGGTCTAGACCTGTGTCCCTTCGTTCGCGTCGCCGGGCGCCGTGCCCCCTTTCGGCGCCGGAATCGGCACATCGAGGAGAGTGGTATGGCATGAACACGAAAAGACGGGTGGCTGTCGCGCTCGGCGCGCTGGCCGCACCCCTGATCGCCGTCAGCCTTCCCGCGAGCGCGGCCAGCGCCCACGGCTGGGTCACGCTGCCCACGAGCCGGCAGGAGCAGTGCGCCGAGGGTGTCGTCGACTGCGGTCAGATCAAGTACGAGCCGCAGAGCGTCGAGGGCCCCAAGGGCCTGTTCAGCTGCAGCGGCGGTCACGCGGAGTACGCCGAACTGGACGACGACAGCAAGCCGTGGCAGGTCACGACGGTCGGTTCCACCGCGACGTTCACCTGGCACAACACGGCGCGGCACTCCACCAGCAACTGGCAGTACTTCATCGGCGGCCGGAAGATCGCCGAATTCGACGGCCACAACGCGCAGCCGCCCGCGGACGTCAGCCAGCAGGTGAACTTCGGCGGCTTCACCGGCCGGCAGAAGGTGCTCGCCGTCTGGAACATCGCGGACACCGCGAACGCCTTCTACTCCTGCGTCGACGTCAACATCGGCGGCACCGGTGGCGGTGGCGGCACCGGTGGCGGTGGCGGCGGTGGCGGCGGTGGCGGCACCTGCACCGCGCCGGCCTGGGACGCCGCACACGTCTACAACGGCGGTGACACCGTCTCCTACGGCGGTCACACCTGGCGTGCCAAGTGGTGGGTGTCCGGGGACAAGCCCGGTACCACCGGCGAGTGGGGGGTCTGGGAGGACCTCGGCGCCTGCCCCGCCTGATCCCTGACGCGCCGGCGCGCGCCCCGGCGAGCGCGCGCCGGCCCGGCAGCGGCCGGCACGGGCCCGATCCGCTGCCCGGGGTCCACTGTCCTTAGACCGCCGCCCCGGGATCCACCGCCCCAAGACCGTCGTGCCGCCGGCCGGTCCGTGAGCCGCTCCTGAGCCGCTCCGTGACCCGGTACGGGGGGCGGCACGACGTGGGGCGCGGCCGGCCGCGGGTCAGTTGCGGGGCCCGGCCGGGAGCAGCCCGGCGGCGGCGAGGCGCTGCTCGACGAGCGCGACGGACGCGTCGCTCAGCGGGATCTGCGGGGCGGCGGTCCGGGCGTCGGCCAGCACGCCGAGCAGACGCAGCGCGTGCTTGAACGCGCCGAGGGCGGAGGAGTTGCGGCCCATCTCGTCCTCCGGGCCGGCGTCGACCATGCCGAACAGCTCCACCAGCCGTTCCTGCTCCACGAGCGCGGTGTCGAGGTCGCCGGCGCGCACCGCGTCGTACAGACGGACGTAACCGGCCGGATCGACGTTGCCGAGGCCGGGCACGACGCCGTCGACTCCCGCCAGCAGAGCGGCGTCCACGGTCAGTTCGGAGCCGGTGAGGATGCTGAAGCCGGGGGCGGGGCCGGTGGCGCGGCCGTGGCGTCCGCCGAGGGCGACGATGAGCCGGCGCAGGGAGCCCTCGTCGCCGCTGCTGTCCTTGAGCCCGGCGAGGGTGCCGTCCTCGGCGAGCTCGCGCACCAGGGCGGGGGAGAGCTTGCTGTGGACGGAGACCGGGAGGTCGTAGGCGTACAGCGGCAGGCCGGCCTCCTCGCGCACGGTGCGGAAGTGGCTCGCGATCTCCCTGGGGTGCGTGCGGGCGTAGAAGGGCGCGGTGGCCACCAGGGCGTCGGCGCCCGCCGCGCGGGCGGCGTGGGCGTGCTCCAGCACGCGGGGGGTGGTCATGTCGATGACGCCCGCGAGGACGGGCACCCGGCCGGCGGCGGTCTCGACGACGGTGGCCAGCGCCACGGCCCGCTGCCGGGCGGTGAGGAAGGCGACCTCGCTGCTGGAGCCCAGTGCGAACAGCCCGTGCACTCCGCCGTCGACGAGGTGGTCGACGAGCCGGGCGAGGGAGGCGGTGTCGACCTCGCCCGACGCGTCCATGGGGGTGCAGACGGGCGGTACGACGCCGCTCAGGGGCTGGGACGAGGCCATGGGGACTCCTGGGTCGTGCGGTGGCGCGCTCGACGAGCGCGGAACGGGGGGCGGGGCCGCCCGCGGGCAGCGGGCGGCCCGGACGGACCCTACGGCGCGGTGACGGTGAGCGTCGCGTCGCCGTAGGAGTGCTGGGCGCCGCGGACCTCGTAGGTCGCGGTCGTCGACACGCTGCCCGCGGCGGCGGTCGCGGGGACGGTGACGGGGACCTTGACGTCGGCGCCCTGGCCGGGGTCGAGGGCGGGCACGGTGACGGCCGGGGCGCTCCAGCCGCTCGGCAACTTGAGGGAGACCGTTCCGGAGGGCAGCGGGACGTCGTTCTGGCTGACGACGCGGACGGTGACCTCGGTGGTCGTCCCGGCGGGCAGGGAGGCGGGCGGGGTGACGGTGACGGGCGCGCAGACTCCGCCGAGCCACTTGAGGTCGAAGGACGAGTAGGTGATGTGCTGGTAGTCGTCGCGCTCCCACAGCAGGCCCACCCGGGGGTCGGAGCCGGTGCCGGCACTGAGCGGGGTGAGCGTCGAGTAGGCGGACGAGCCGGCCTCGACGGTCTTGCGCACCGGCCAGTTCTGCCCGTTGTCGCAGGAGAGGCGGACGGTGAGGTTGCTGCGGCTGCCGGTGGTGGCGGTGTTGCTGAACATGAGCCAGGAGGCGCGCGGGTGGGTGGCGGCCACGTCCGGTGCGAAGCGGGCGATGGAGCCGTTGTTGCCGGGGTCCGGCAGTTCGGTGTCCTGCCGGAACGCGGTGTAGGTGACGCCGCCGTCGCTGGAGTAGGCCACCTTGCGGTACGGCGCGGAGCGGGTGTTGAGCATGATCCGGCCGTCGGAGAGCTCGACGGTCTTGTTCTCGTCGCCGCCGGGCCCGACCGGGTCGCCCGTCCTCCAGGTCGCGCCGTGGTCGTCGCTGTAGGCGCTGACCGCGTAGTTCGCCCCGTCGTGGCGGATGGCGTACTGCTGGACGAGCCGGCCCTTGTACGCGCCCCGGCGTACCTGGATGCCTTCGCCGGAGGCGGCGAACATGCCGCCCCAGGCCGGGTCCTTGATCTGGGCGGTGATCCGCTCGTGCTGCCAGGTCACGCCGTCGTCGTCGGAGTAGCTGTAGTCGGCCTGCAGGACGTTCGGGTCGCTCTCGTCGTTGCCGGTCGCCGAGCCGAGGAAGCCCTGGTTCACGGCGGCCGCGTAGAAGAGGAAGATCCGTCCGGTCTCGCGGTCCACGAGGAGGCTGGGGTCGCCGTAGCCGTTGGGCGCCGCGTCCTTGCGGACGACCTGCTGGGCCTGCCAGGTGGTCCCGCCGTCGGTGCTGCGCCGCAGCATGATGCCGATGTCGCTGGGCAGGTCGCCGAGGGTGGGCCGGGCGTCGTAGGCGGCGAGCAGGGTGCCCTCGGTGGTGGTCGTCAGCGCGGGGATGCGGTAGTAGGGCGAGCCGGCGCCCGCGGTGGCCAGGTCCTGTGAGGTGAGCGTGCCGGCGGTGGCCGCCTCGGCGCTCGTCGTGGTGGCGGCCACGAAGGCGAACGCCACGGCGGCGGTGGCCAGGGAGATTCTGCGCTGCATGGACGGACCTCTTCCCGGTTGGATGATCAGACGAGTCGGTGGTCGTGCGGTGCCGGGGCTCCGGCGGGCGCCGTGGCGGCGCCGAGCGTCTCCCGGACCCAGGCGAGCTGTTCGCGCTGGTGGTGGCCGCCGCCGCCCTCGTGGCCGTTGAACTCGTAGACGCGTACGTCCTTGGGGCCGCCGTAGCGGTGGTAGGCGGCGAAGCAGGTGGAGGGCGGGCAGACCTCGTCCATCATGGCGATGGAGAACAGCGCGGGGGCCGTGGCCCGCGAGGCGAGCAGCGCGGCGTCCACGTAGGACAGCGTGCGGAAGACGGTCTCCACGCGGTCGCGGTGCAGGCGCAGGTACTCCGCGACCTCGGTGTACGGGGCCATGGAGCCGATCCGGGCGCCGCGCGCGATGTCGCACAGGAACGGGACGTCGGGCATCACGCCGGCGAGGCCCGGGACGAGGGAGGCCACCGCTAGGGCGAGGCCGCCGCCCTGGCTCACACCGGTGACGACGATCTTCTCGGGGTCCACGGCCGGGTGGGTGCGCACGGCGTCGACCGCGCGCACCGCGTCGGTGATGAGCCGCCGGTAGTAGTGGTCGTGGGGGCTCTCCACGCCGCGGGTCAGGAAGCCGGGCACCTCGCCGTTCAGGGCGGCGCCGTCGGCGGTGTCGCCGCCCGCGGTGGACCAGCCCTGGCCGCGGGTGTCCATGATGAAGTGGGCGTGACCGGCGTCGGCCCACAGCAGTTGCTCGTGCGGCAGGCCGCGTCCGCGCCCGTAACCGAGGAACTCCACGACGCAGCCGAGCGGTCGGCGTGCGCCGGCGGGCAGGTGCAGCCAGCCCCGGACGGGCTGGCCGGCGAAGCCCGGCACGGTCGCGTCGTAGGTCGTCACCTGGGTCAGTCCGGTGTCGACCGGCGTGAACCGCGGGCGGTCGCCGGCCGAACGGGCCTCGCGCAGGGTCTGGTTCCAGAACGCGTCGAGGTCGGCCGGCTCGTCGGGGTCGGGCCGCAGTGCCAGGCACTGGGCGAGCGTGAGGTCCGTCAGTGGCATGAGGGGGCCCCGGTGGGTGAGGTGTGCGCGCGGCGCAACGGAGAGCGGAGACAGGGGGATCCGGGAGGGGCCGTCCGTCGGGGGGCCTCCCGCACAGCTGAACGACGCAGCTGAACAAGGCATCTGAACAGCAGACGTCTGATGTCTGTCGTCCTGGGACCCTAGGGATCTAGGGAACGCGCGTCAAGTGCCCCGCGGGCCGGGCGATGCGGGCGTCCGGGCATGCGGCGGCCCCGGGCGGCCGCATCGCCGTCCGGGGCCGGAAGTCCGGAGCCGTGTGAGGTCCGGGGTCGCGGGGCCCGGGGCCGTGTGAGGTCCGGGGTCGCGGGGCCCGGGGCCGCGGCGGCCCTCTGCCCGAGGGAGGGTGTGCGGGACGGGCCGGTCAGCGCCGGGCGCGGGCCTCCGCGATCCTGTGGCGCACGGGCGCGTAGTGGTCCTCGAGGGCCGCCGCGAACGCGGCGGCGTCCCGCTCGCGCACCGCGTCCACGATGCGCTGGTGGGTGGCGATGGTGGCCGCCTCGTGCTCGTGCGTGAACACGTCGAGGTGCGGCGCGACGATGACGTAGACGTCCCAGAAGGCCGTGGACAGCTGCCCGATGAGATCGTTCCCGAGGGGGCTGACGAGCAGGGTGTGGAAGGTGCGGTCCGCGTCGACGAAGCCGTGCCCCGCTCCGCCGCCGGCCTCGCGCATGGCGTCGACCAGCAGTTGCAGCCGTTCGATCCGGCCGGCGTCCAGGGAGTTCACCAGCCGTTCCGCCATGCCGCGTTCGAACAGCTCACGCACCTCGACGAGGTCGCTCATCACCTGGAAGTCGTCGTCCGGGCTGAGCAGTCCGCGGAACGCCAGGCTCTCCACCAGGGCGGACAGGCTCAGGCGCCCGACATAGGTGCCGTGACCGTGACGCACCTCGACGATGTCGAGCGCGGTGAGGATCCGGATCGCCTCGCGGACGCTGGAGCGGCTCGCGCCGAGGGCCTCGCACAGCGCGGGCTCGGCCGGCAACGGGTCGCCGGGACGGAGCTGGTTGCGCAGGATGTACGACTTTATGCCGTCGACGACCTCCTGCCGCAGCGGTTGCCGCGCGGTTCTGGGCGCCGCCGCGACAGGCCGCACCGCCCCCTGTTCCACCGCCACCTCTTGACCCCTCTCCATCGCCGGGCTACTTTCCCACGCTATCAAGGCATCAGACGTCAGACGTCTTATGCACTCCTGGTGAGGTGCGGACCGCGATCGTCTCCTCCCAGCTCACGCACATCCCGTCTCCCCGCTTGGAGGACCCCTTGTCCGCGCGCACCGCGACCGGCGTCGACCGCCGCTCCTTCCTCAGATACACCAGCGCCATCGGCGTGGCGACCGCGGTCACCGCAGGACTGTCGGCCTGCAGCGGCCCGGCCTCCAGCGGCAGCGGCGCGAGCGGCTCCGGCGCCGCCGCGGACACCATCGAGGCGGGGCTCTCCTACCCGCTGTCCACCGGCTTCGACCCGATGCTCACCTCCGGCGCCACCCCCTACGCCGCGAACATGCACCTCTTCGAAGGCCTCGTCGACCTCGACCCGGCCACGCTCGCCGCGCGCCCCGCCCTCGCCACCGCCATGCCGACGAGGATCAACGCGACCACCTACCGGGCCACGCTGCGCAAGGGCGCCACCTTCCACGACGGCTCCCCGGTCACCGCCGACGACGTCGTCTTCAGCTTCGAGCGGGTCCTCGACGAGAAGAACGCCTCGCTGATGGCCCAGTTCGTCCCGTTCATCGACGAGGTCACCGCCGTCGACACGGCGACCGTCGAGTTCAAGCTGAAGTACCCCTTCGCGCTCTTCCCCTCCCGCGTCTCCGTGGTCCGCGTCGTCCCGAAGAAGATCGCCGGAGCCGACGCCAAGGCGTTCGACGCCGAGCCCGTCGGATCGGGCCCCTACCGCTTCGTCGAGGCGGTGCGGGAGAACCGCATCGTCATGGAGGCGTACGACAAGTACAACGGCCCGCACCCCGCCAAGGCCAAGAAGATGGTCTGGAACCTCATCTCCGACCCGTCCGCCCGGGTCAGCGCGCTGGCGTCGGGGCGCGTCCAGGCCATCGAGGACGTGCCCTACATCGACATCAAGAGCCTCGGCGGCAAGAACAAGGTCGAGTCCGTCCAGTCCTTCGGCCTGCTGTTCCTCATGTTCAACTGCGCGGACAAGCGCTTCGCGGACAAGCGCGTGCGCCAGGCACTGCACTACGCCCTGGACACCGAGAAGATCATCTCCACCGCGCTGCTCGGCAACGCCGCAGCCGCCACCGGCTACGTCCCGGCGACCCATCCCGACTACCACAAGGCCGCGACCGTCTACGGCCACGACGTGGCCAAGGCCAAGCAGCTCCTCGCCGACGCCGGCGTCGGCAAGCTCTCCTTCACCCTGCTGGTCACCGACACCGGCTGGGTCAAGGACATCGCCCCGCTGATCAAGGAGAGCTGGGCGGCGGCCGGCATCGACGCCAAGCTCGACATCGCCCAGTCGCCCGCCCAGTACGCCAAGGTCGACAAGGGCTCCTTCGACGTCCTGGCCGCCCCCGGCGACCCCTCCGTCTTCGGCAACGACGCCGACCTGCTGCTGCGCTGGTTCTACTACGGCTTCTGGCCCGAGAAGCGCTACGCCTGGAGCGGCAGCGCCGCCTACGGGAAGACCCGGTCGCTGCTCGACAAGGCCGCGCGGGAGCCCGACGAGGCCAAGCGCAGGGCGCTGTGGGGACAGGTCACCGACCTGGTCGCCGAGGAGGCCGCGCTCTACCCGGTCCTGCACCGCAAGCTGCCCACCGCCTGGCGCGAGGGCGAGCTCAAGGGCTTCGAGCCGCTGCCCACCACCGGCCTGTCCTTCGTCGACGTCGCCCGCGCCTGACGCCGGACCCCAGGCCGCCGGGCCCCTCCCGCCCCACTGCGCGAGGGGCCCGGCCCCGACCGCTAGGAACCTCACGATGGTTGCATTCCTCCGGCTCGCGCTGCGCCGCGTCGCGATGATGCCGGTGATGATCCTCGGCATCGCGCTGCTGGTCTTCGTGGTCCTGCAGTTCTCGCCGGCCGATCCCGCCTACAACGCGCTCGGCGACAGCGCGACCCCCGAGGCACGTGCCGCGTTCGCCGCCGCGCACGGGCTCGACGACCCGCTGCCGGTGCGGTACTTCACCTTCCTCGGGCAGCTGATCCGCGGCGACCTCGGCGTCACCGTGCCGCCGAGCCGGCCCGTCGCGGACCGGATCGCCATGGCCTTCCCGCTCACGCTCCAGCTCACCCTGCTCGGACTCGCGCTCGCCGTCGTGCTCGCGCTGCTGTTCGGCGTCACCGGCGCCATGTACCGCGACCGCTGGCCCGACCAGGTCTTCCGGGTCCTGTCGATGGCCGGGATCGCCCTGCCGTCCTTCTGGCTCGGCGTCCTGCTCATCCAGCAGTTCGCCCTGAACACGCCCCTCTTCCCCACCGGCGGCTACGTCAACCCGGCCGACTCCCTCACCGGCTGGCTGCGTTCGCTCGCACTGCCCGCGTTCTCGCTGGCGCTGCCCGTCGCGGCGTCCCTGGCCCGCCTCATCCGCACCTCGATGGTGAGCGAACTCGACCGCGACTACATCCGCACCGCCCGCGGCAGCGGCCTGCCGCCGTTCCTGATCGTCCGCTCCGCGCTGCGCAACGCACTGGTCA
The DNA here is from genome assembly GCF_044391765.1 of Streptomyces sp. NPDC018610. Taxonomy (NCBI): domain Bacteria; kingdom Bacillati; phylum Actinomycetota; class Actinomycetes; order Kitasatosporales; family Streptomycetaceae; genus Streptomyces; species Streptomyces sp. NPDC018610. Next base: position 799,944 of record NZ_JBISAL010000002.1, on the reverse strand, counting down.
CCCCGCTCACCGTGCTCGGTGTGAAGGTCGGCTACATGCTCAGCGGCGCCGTCGTCATCGAGGCGATCTTCGACCTGCCCGGCATGGGCAAGCTGATCCTGGAGGGCGTCACCGGCGGTGACGTGGCCCTCGTCCAGGGCACCGTGCTCACCATCGCCGTCGCCTTCCTCGTGGTCAACGTCATCGTCGACCTGCTCTATCTGCTCGTCAACCCGCGCATCAGGACGGTGTGATGTTCGCCCCCCGCTCCCTCGCCGAGCGCCTCGCCCGGCCCGCCACCCGGCTGCGCCGGCTTCCCGCCACCTCCCGGATCGCGCTGGGCGTCCTCCTCGTCGTCGTGCTCGCCGCGGTGTTCGCCCCGCTGCTCACCCAGGACCCCCTGGCCACCGGCACACCCGCCACGGGCCCCTCCGCCGACCACTGGTTCGGCACCGACCGGGCCGGCCGCGACGTGTTCGCCCGCGTCGTGCACGGCGCGCGCTACTCACTGACCATCGGCTTCGGCGCCACCCTGCTCGCCCTCGTCATCGGCTCACTGCTCGGCGCCCTGGCCGCCACCTCGCGCCGGTTCGCCGACGAGGCCGTGATGCGCACCCTCGACATCGTCATGTCGTTCCCGCCGATCGCCCTGGCTGCCGTGCTGGTCGCGGTGTTCGGCCCGAGCGTCCCGGTCATCGTCTTCACCATCGCGTTCGTCTACGCCCCCTCGCTGGCCCGCGTGGTGCGCGCCAACGTGCTGGAGCAGTACGGCGAGGACTACGTCGCCGCCGAACAGGTCATCGGCGCCCACCGCGGCTACATCGTGGCCCGGCACGTCGCCGTCAACTGCGCCGCCCCCGTGCTGGTGTTCGCCACCGTCATGGTGGCCGACTCGATCATCTTCGAGGCCGGTCTGTCCTTCATCGGCGCCGGCGTGCAGGACCCCGACCCCAGCTGGGGCAGCGTCCTCGCCTACGGCCGGCAGATCCTGCTGTCCGGTGGCTGGTGGGCCACCTTCTTCCCCGGTCTGTGCCTCCTGGTCACCGTGCTCGCCCTGAACATCCTGTCCGAGGGCATGACGGACGCCGCGGCCTCCCCGGACCGGTCGCGCACCGGGGGCACCGACGGCGACGAGAACACCGCCGCCGCGAGCACCGTCGACACCGCCGAGGTGGACGCCGCCCTCGCCGAACTCGCCACCCGGCTCACGGCCACCGAGCCCGCCGTCCCGCCGCTGCCCGCCGACGCCCCCGAACTGCTCGCCGTGCGCGACCTCACGATCCGGTTCCCCGACCGGTACGGCGACACCCGCGTCGTCGACGGCATCTCCTTCACCGTCCGCGAGGGCGAGACCCTGGGTCTGGTCGGCGAGTCGGGCTGCGGCAAGTCCGTCACCAGCCTCGCCGTCATGGGCCTGCTGGCCCGCGACGCGCAGGTGGACGGCGAGATCCGCTACCGGGGCCGCGACCTGCTGACCCTGACCCCTCGGGAGCGCCGGGCCCTCATGGGCCCGGAGATCGCCATGGTCTACCAGGACGCCATGTCGTCCCTGAACCCGTCCGTGCTGATCGGCACCCAGCTGAGGCGCCTCACCTCCCGCGGCGGCACCCGCACCCCCGCCGAACTCCTCGAACTGGTCGGCCTGTCGCCCGAGCGCACCCTGCGCAGCTACCCGCACGAGCTGTCCGGCGGCCAGCGCCAGCGTGTCCTGATCGCCATGGCGCTCTCCCGCAGCCCGCGGCTGCTCATCGCGGACGAGCCGACCACCGCCCTCGACGTCACCGTCCAGGCCCAGGTCGTGGAGCTGCTCGTCGAGCTGCGCGACGAACTCGGCTTCGCCATGGTCCTCGTCTCCCACGACCTCGCCCTCGTCGGCGACCTCGCCCACCGCGTCGCGGTGATGTACGCGGGCCAGGTCGCCGAGGTCGGCGCGACCCGCGCGCTGCTCACCGACCCCGCCCACCACTACAGCCGCGGCCTGCTCGGCTCCGTCGTCTCGCTGGAGGCGGGCGCCGACCGGCTCCACCAGATCCGCGGCGTGGTACCGGCGCCGAGGGCGTTCGGGGCCGGCTGCCGGTTCGCGTCCCGCTGTGCGGCGGCCACCGACCTGTGCGCCGCCGCCCCGCCGCCCGCCACCGGCCGTGACACCGCCGACGACCACCAGTTCGCCTGCCACCACCCCGCCCCGGCGAAGCGGCCGGCGCAGCCACTCGGGAGTACCCGATGACCTCCGCGCAGCACACCCGCGACACACCCACGACAACCGGCACCATCAACTCCGCTGCGGCCACGGTGGTTCCGGCCGACCCGTTGATCCGCCTCGACGGCGTCCACGTGCGGCACAAGGCGCGCAGCGGCGGCATCCTGCACCGCGACTCCGTGTACGCCCTCACCGACGTCTCGCTGGAGGTCCGGCGCGGCGAGATCCTCGGACTCGTCGGCGAGTCGGGCTGCGGCAAGTCCACGCTCGCCCGGGTGGTGACCGGACTGCAGCGTCCCACGGAGGGCGAAGTGCGCTTCCGCGGACGGAACCTGTGGGAGATGACGGCCGCCGAGCGCCGCACCGGCTTCGGTCCCGCCGTAGGCGTGGTCTTCCAGGACCCGTCGACCGCCCTGAACCCGCGCCTGCCCGTACGCCGGATCCTGCGCGACCCCCTCGACGTCCACGGCCGTGGCGCCCGCGCCGGGCGGGAGGCCCGGGTGGCCGAACTCCTCGACCTGGTCGGCCTGCCCGGGCACACCCTGGACGCGATGCCCGGGCAGCTCTCCGGCGGCCAGCGCCAGCGCGTCGCGATCGCCCGCGCGCTCGCCCTGGACCCGGAGCTGATCGTGGCCGACGAGCCGACCAGCGCCCTGGACGTGTCCGTGCGTGCGCAGATCCTCAACCTCCTCGTCGACCTGCGCGAACGCCTGGGCCTGGGCATGGTGTTCATCTCCCACGACGTGCAGACCGTGCGCTACCTGGCGGACCGGGTCGCCGTCCTCTACCTCGGCCGCGTGGTCGAGGAGGGCGGGGCCGCCGAGGTCACGGGCGCCTCCAGGCATCCGTACACCGAGGCCCTGCTGTCGGCCACGCCGAGCCTGCTGGAGCGGCCCGAGCGGATCGTCCTGCACGGCCCGGTGCCGTCGGCCACCAACCCGCCCACCGGCTGCCCCTTCCGCACCCGCTGTTGGAAGGCGGACGACGCCTGCGCCACCGCGTTCCCGGCCCGCGGTGAGGGGCCGGACGGACACCGCTGGCACTGCGTGCATCCCCAGCCGGGCGGCGAGACGGCCGTGCTGACCGAGGCCGGGTCCGGCCCCGGCCGGGAGTGAGAGACACCGGCACATAGGCGCGTCCGCACACAGGCGCGCAGGCGCGCAGGCGCGCAGGCGCGCAGGCGCACAGGCACCAGGCACGCAGGCACCAGGCAACCGGCCCCGGCCGGCCCCCTTCTCGGGGGTCGACCGGGGCCGGTCCGCTTTCCGCGGCTGACCATGTCGAGCGTCCGAAACATTCGGGATCCGCCCGACGGTCACATGATCCAGGTGTGAGCCGACCCGGCGAAAGATTTCTTCACAGCTGTCTCGGCAGGCGAGGTGAACTGCGTCTATGCGGCTTCTCGGCCAACTCCTGGCTGCCGAAGCTTTCGAAATAATTACCGAAACCGTTGACAGTCCTCAGGGGCGGCCCAACACTCGGTCGTCGTCACCTCCTGGCCGCCGGCGCAGCCCCCCGACCGGGGCCCGTCGCGCTGCCCGCCCCCACCTGCCCGCACGAGGAGGAAGCACGGACATGAACGTACTCGCACGCCCCGACCGGCCGAGAAACGGCTGGTTCAGACTGCTCGTCAGAAGTGCCTGGGCCATCGCGCTGGTCGCCCTGGCCGCGATGGCGATGCCGGGCACGGCCGCCGCCGACACGGTCGTCACCTCGAACCAGACCGGCACCAACAACGGTTACTACTACTCGTTCTGGACCGACGGCGGCGGTTCGACCTCCATGAACCTCGGCTCCGGCGGCAACTACAGCACCTCCTGGACCAACAGCGGCAACTTCGTCGCCGGCAAGGGCTGGAGCACCGGCGGACGCAAGACCGTCAACTACTCCGGCAGCTTCAACCCGTCCGGCAACGCCTACTTGTCGCTGTACGGCTGGACGACCAATCCGCTGGTCGAGTACTACATCGTCGACAACTGGGGCACCTACCGGCCCACCGGCACCTACAAGGGCACGGTCACCAGCGACGGCGGCACGTACGACATCTACGAGACGACCCGGGTCAACGCCCCCTCCATCGAAGGCACCAGGACCTTCAACCAGTACTGGAGCGTGCGGCAGTCCAAGCGGACCGGCGGCACCATCACCACCGGCAACCACTTCGACGCCTGGGCCGGCCACGGCATGAACCTCGGCAACCACAACTACATGATCATGGCCACCGAGGGCTACCAGAGCAGCGGCAACTCCAACATCACGGTGAGTGAGGGCGGATCGGGCGGCGGCACCGGCGGTGGCGGTGGCGGCACCGGCGGCGGTGGTGGAACCGGTGGCGGCGGTACGGGGGGCGGCTGCTCGGCGACGTTGTCGGCGGGTCAGCAGTGGGGCGACCGGTACAACCTGAACGTGTCGGTGAGCGGGTCGAGCAATTGGACGGTGACGATGAACGTGCCGTCGCCGGAGAAGGTGCTCTCGACCTGGAACGTGAGCGCGAGCTACCCGAGCGCGCAGGTGCTGCAGGCGAAGCCGAACGGCAACGGCGACAACTGGGGCGTGACCATCCAGACCAATGGCTCCTGGACCTGGCCCACGGTCACCTGCACCGCGAACTGACCGCCCCGAACCCACGAAGGAGCATGTCCCATGCGCGCTACCGCACACCCGAGACCGCGTGCGCGGACCCTGGGAGCGGCCGTCGCGGCGCTCACCGTGACCGGCGCCGCCGCCGCCGTCGCGACGCCCAGCCAGGCCGCCCCCGCACCGCGGGCCGCCGCTGCCCAGGCCGCCGCCTGCACCGGATACGTCGGGCTGACCTTCGACGACGGCCCCTCCAACGACCACACCCCGGCCTTGCTGAACGCGCTCAAGCAGAACGGCCTGCGGGCCACGATGTTCAACGAGGGCCAGTACGCCGCCGCGTACCCGGCCCAGGTCAAGGCCCAGGTGGACGCCGGCATGTGGGTCGGCAACCACAGCTACACCCACCCGCACCTCACCCAGCAGAGCCAGTCACAGATCGACTCGGAGGTCTCCCGGACCCAGCAGGCCATCGCGAACGCGGGCGGCGGCACGCCGAAACTGTTCCGCCCGCCGTACGGGGAGACCAACGCGACCCTCAAGGCGGTCGAGGCAAAGTACGGCCTGACCGAGATCATCTGGGACGTCGACTCGCAGGACTGGAACGGCGCGAGCACCGACGCGATCGTGCAGGCCGTCAGCCGGCTCGGCAACGGCCAGATCATCCTGATGCACGAGTGGCCCTCCAACACCCTGGCGGCCATCCCGCGCATCGCGCAGACACTGGCGAGCAAGGGGCTGTGCGCGGGCATGATCTCCCCGCAGACCGGCCGCGCGGTCGCCCCCACCGACGGCGGCACCGGCGGTGGCGGTGGCGGTGGAACCGGTGGCGGCGGTACGGGTGGCGGCTGCTCGGCGACGTTGTCGGCGGGTCAGCAGTGGGGCGACCGGTACAACCTGAACGTGTCGGTGAGCGGGTCGAGCAATTGGACGGTGACG
>NZ_JBISAL010000002.1:504102-794150 GCF_044391765.1 Streptomyces sp. NPDC018610 | reverse complement strand
AGGTGCTGCAGGCGAAGCCGAACGGCAACGGCGACAACTGGGGCGTGACCATCCAGACCAATGGCTCCTGGACCTGGCCCACGGTCACCTGCACCACGAACTGACCGGCCGACCCGGCACACGTGTCGACCCGGCACACGCGCCGGCCCGGCACACGTACCGACCCGGCCACCTGTGGCGCGGCGGCCCCGGCCGTCGCGCCACCGCGCGCGGTGCCGCCGCGTCAGCCGGCCGGGCACACGGTGTCCGGCCGGGCCGTCGCCCAGGTGTCGCCCACGGCGCGCACGCTGACGTCGTGCGCCTGCCCGTCGGCGCGCAGCGGCGGGACGGACGTGGGCGTACCGGCCCGCGCGGTCGGCGAGGGACTCGCCGCGGCCAGGCGGTGGGCCTCCGCGACGGTACAGGTCAGCTGTTCCATCGCGAGCGGGCCGAGTCGCTCGACGCCGGCGGGGAACCGGACCGAGACGGCGTCCCCGTCCGTCGTGACGCCGACCTCGCCCCGTACGGCAGGCAGCGACGTGGTCAGGGTGGCGCTCTCGGCCGCGGTCGGCCCGGCGAGGAGGAGCCGCACGGCTCCCGCCACCACGTCCCCCTTCGCGGGGACCCGCCGGGGAACGCCACGCGGCACACCGTCGTCCAGGAACCAGACCTCGATCGACGCCGAGGCGCCGACCGCCGGCTCACCGGCGTCGATCACGCCCGACGTGGGCACCCCGCAGCCCGCCACCGTGAGGAGCGTGAGGGCCAGCCCCGCCAGGGCCGCCGGCCGGACGGCGCTCACCTCCGCCCCCCTTCCCCCGCGCCACCGGAGCCGTCCGCCGCCGGGCGGCGCAGCGGCAGTGCGACGGTCAGGACGGCGCCGCCGCCCGGACGGCCGGCCGCCCGGACGCTCCCCCCGTGCAGCCGTACGTTCTCCTCGGTGATGGCGAGGCCCAGGCCACTGCTCTCACTGCGGGTCCGGGCCCGGCTCGCCTTGTAGAAGCGCTCGAAGACGTGCGGCAGCGCGTCCTCGGGGATGCCGGGGCCCCGGTCGCTCACCGTGATGACGGCCCACCCCCCGCCCGGCCGGCCGCCCTCGGGCCGCTGCCCGTCAGGTCCGTCCTCGGCCGCCACCCGCACGGTCACCGGCGGCGCGCCGTGCCGGAGGGCGTTGCCGACCAGATTGGCCACCACCACGTCCAGACGGCGCGGATCGACACGGGCGCGCAGCGCGCCGTCGGCCGGCAGGTCCGCCGTGACCCGGTCCTGCCAGCCGCGGGAGGCGAGGGTGCGCCGCACCGACTCGGCCAGGTCGATCTCGTCGACGCGCAGTTCGGCGGCGCCCGCGTCGAACCGGCAGATCTCCATCAGGTCGTCGACCAGCCGGGCCAGCCGGGCCGTCTCCTCGCTGACCAGCCGTACCGCCTCGCCGGTGACCTGGTCGAGGCGCGACGCCTGCTCGTCGAGCACGTCGGTGACCGCGGTCATCGCCGCCAGCGGGGTGCGCAGTTCGTGCGAGACGTCCGCCACGAACCGCCGGGAACGCGCCTCCATGCGGCGCAGCTCCGTCACCGACTGCTCCAGCGCGGCCGCGGTGTCGTTGAACGTCTCGGACAGCTCGGCTAGTTCGTCGGCACCGGTGACCTCCAACCGGGTGTCCAGGTGTCCCGCGGCCATGCGCCGGGTGGCCCGGCCCAGGGCCCGTACGGGCCGCAGCACGCCGCGTGCCACCACGAGCGCGATCAGGACGGCCAGGCCGAGCGCGGGAAGGGTGGCCCGTTCGATCGCGGTGACCAGGGCCTCGACGTAGAGCTGCTCGGTCTCCTGCGGGACGACGAGGTAGAGCACCAGCCCCGACGGGGTGGGGGTGGCCGCACCACCGTAGGTGACGGGCAGTCCGACGACGAGGAAGGCCCGCCCGTCGCGGCGCACCCGCTGGAAGACCGCGGCGGGGCGGGTCCGCACGGACCGCAGCAGCTCGGGGCTCAACGCGTCGAAGCTGTCTTGCGGTCCGTGGACGGCGCGCAGGCTGCCGTAGGTGGCCAGGATGCGCCACGGCTGCGACCGGTGGGCGTAGGCCAGGTCCCCGACCAGGGCCTCCAGGTCCGCGCGGTCCGGAGGGTCCGGCACACCGCGCACCCGGGCGTCGACGGTGTCCCGGAACTGCTTGACCACCGAGTCCTGGCTCTGCTGGAGCACCCCGGTGCGCGCCTCGCGGAAGGTCAGCAGACCGGTGCTCAGGCAGCCGGCGACGGCGACGACGGTGAAGCCCGCGACGAGACGGAGCCGCAGGCCGCCGCGCGGGACGAGACGTGCCTTCACGGCGACCGGAAGCAGTAGCCGAACCCGCGCACGGTGTGGACGTAGCGGGGGGCGCCGCCCAGTTCGCCGAGCTTGCCCCGCAGTCGCTTCACGCACGCGTCCACCAGGCGTATGTCCCCGTGGTAGCTGTGCTCCCAGACCGCCTCCAGCAGCTGCTGGCGGCTCAGCACCTGTCCCGGCGACGCGGACAGGGCCAGCAGCAGCCGCAGTTCGGACGGGGCCAGGTCGACGGGGCGTCCGCGGTGCGTCACCAGGAGCCCCGTGCGGTCGACGACCAGGTCGCCGTGCGCCTCGGGTCTGGGCCGGGCGGCGCCGGAGGGCGGTGCGTCGAGCCTGCGCAGCAGGGCGCGGATGCGGGCGTCGAGGACGCGGGCCTGGACGGGCTTGACCACGTAGTCGTCGGCGCCCGCCTCCAGCCCGACGATCATGTCGACGCTGTCGCCCTTGGCGGTCATCATGATGATCCCGACCTGCTCGCGTTCCCTGATCCGCCGGCACACGTCCAGGCCCGGCATGCCGGGCAGCATGAGGTCCAGGACCACCACGTCCGGGCGGAAGGCGCCGAGCCGCTCCAGTCCCTCCTCGCCGGTGGCGGCGGCCAGGACGTCGTGCCCCTGGTGGCGCAGAGCGAGCCGCACTCCTTGCCGCACGGCGGCGTCGTCTTCGATGAGCAGGATCCGGGACATGTCGATCAGTATGTGCGGGCCGCGAGCGGCGGCTGCCGCCGAACGCCGTCCTCCTGGGGAACTGTTACGGAAGGATCATATGAGTCACGTGTCCACGGCGCGGAGTCCGCCGTTATGACTCCGTGACCTTTCGGTCTCAGTGGCATCACATGAGGTCAGCAGCCTGGGCGCCATGCCAGGAACCACAGTCGACCCACCCGCGGGATCCGGGGCGGCGGCCGGCGGGCGCGGCCGCGTGTCCCGCAGCGCCTCCCGCCGCCGGGCCCGCCGCCGTCGCCGGATCCGCGTGCTGTGCGCGCTGGCGGGAGCGGCGGGAGCACTGGGCGCCGCGGCACTGCTCGCGGGGGCCGGGGGAGAGCCGGGCGGGGCCGGCGCGCAGGCGTCCGCGACGGACGGGAAGGGGCACACCGAAGCCGCGGACCGGCGCACGGACGGCCGCTCCGCACCGGCACGGGAGCAGACCCCGAAGACCGGGCGGACCGGGAAGGGCTCGCGGAGCGGACCGCCGAAGGGCGCGGGAGGCTCGGCGAAGGATTCCGGGAAGGAACCGGGGGATCCGGCGGGCACGGGGACGACCACCCCGAAGGCCGGCAACGGGATCTTCCACACCGCGCAGGCGTCCGGGAAGGCGGCCGGCACCGGAACGCTCCGGCGCTACGAGGTCCAGGTCGAGGAGGGAACGGGCGTCGCGCCCGACGAGGCGGCCCGGGAGATCGAGGCGATCCTCGCCGACCGGCGGAGCTGGACCGCCGACGGGCACGACGCGTTCCAGCTGGTCTCGCAGGGGACCGTCGACTTCGTGGTGAAGATCGCCACGCCCGCGACCGTGGACCGGATCTGCGGGGCCGCCGGGCTGCACACCCACGGCGAGGTCAACTGCGACGTCGGCGCCCAGGTGCTCGTCAACCTCAAGCGCTGGAACGAGGGTTCACCGCAGTTCCCGGGAACCGTCCACGAGTACCGCGCGCTGATCGTCAACCACGAGGTCGGACACCGCATCGGGCACGGCCACGAGGCCTGCCCCGGGCCGGGCCGCCCCGCCCCGGCGATGATGCAGCAGATAGACGGGCTGCACGGCTGCGTCGCCAACGCCTGGCCCTACGACGCCGAGGGCGACTACCTCGGCGGACCGGCCGTGCCCTGAGCCGCCGTGCCGGGAGCGCGCCCTCACACCCGTGGCGTACCGGGCCCTTCGCCGGCCACGGTCACACGGACGTGACCGTCCCGGCCGGATCGGCGGGCCCGGCCGGGCCCCGGCCGGACTCGTCGGCGCACGCGGCGCTCGGGTCGGGGCCGAAGGTGCGCGTGGTGTCCCGGCCGGGGCCGGTGTCCGTGCCGTTCGCGGCGGGCTCCGCCGGCTCCGGCCGGCGGGTGAGGCGCCGTACGTCCGGCACGCACAGCACGGCCAGCGTCAGCAGCAGCACCAGCGCCGAGCAGCCCCACAGCGCGGCCGGCCGGCCCACCGCGTCCTGCACCGGCCCGGCCGCCGCCGTCGCGAGCGGCACCATGGCCAGCGAACCCAGCCAGTCGTACGAGGAGACCCGGGAGAACTTCTCCTCCGGTATCTCCTGGTGCAGTGCCGACATCCAGGCCACCGCGAACACCTCGACGCTCACCCCGGTCACGAACATCACCGCCACCAGCGCGGGCGTCGGCACCGGTACGGCCAGGGCCGCGGACGGCAACGCCAGCGGCAGCACCGCGGCGACCCCGACCAGCAGCAGCCGCCGGGGCGCCCAGCGGGTCATGAGCAGCCCGCCCAGCACCGTGCCCACGCCGAAGGCCGACAGCGCGAGCCCCCAGGGCTGCGGTCCGCCCAGCCGCTCCCGCGCGACCAGCGGCCCGTACACGGTCTCGGCAGCCGCGACCACCGCGTTCACCACGGCGAACTGCAGCACGATCGACCACAGCCAGGGCCGGCCGGCCACCTCCCGCCAGCCCTCCCGCAGATCCTCCAGGAGGCTCGCACCGCCCGACCGCTCGGGGATCCCGCGCACGTCGAGGAAGGCGCGCAGCGCGCCGGCGACGGCGAAGGCCGCCGCGTCGACCGCCAGCACCCATCCCGGTCCGGCCAGCGCCACCAGCGCGCCGCCGGCGCCGGTGCCGAGGATGCCCGCGCCGTTGACACCCATCCGGAAGACGGCGAAGGCACGCCCCGACCTGCTCCCCGAGACCGTGGCCAGCACCATCCCCTCGGCGGCCGGGGAGAAGAACGCCTGCCCGGTTCCGCCCAGCGCGGCCAGCAGTGCCATCTGCCACACCCGGGCGGAGCCGGTCAGCACCAGCACCGCGAACAGGGCCTGCGAGAGGCAGTTCAGCGCGTTGGCCGCCACCATCACCCGGTGCCGGGGCAGCCGGTCCGCCAGCGCCCCGCCGATCAGCAGGAAGACGATCAGCGGCACCGTGCGCGCCGCGGCCACCAGGCCCACGTCGGTGGCCGAACCCCCGACGGCGAGCACGGCGAAGGCTCCCGCCACCAGCGCACCGGAGCTCCCGAGCCCGGAGACGACGGCGGCGCCGGTCAGCAGCAGATAGTTGCGTCCGGCCCAGGAGGGGCGCACAGGAAATCGAACGGGAGTCACCCGCGGATTATCCCTGTGCCCGGCCCGCCGCCGACGCGCCCTGGCCGGGGAAGGGGGCGGCCGGGGAAAGGACCGGTCCGGCCGGATCCGGGGGGCGAGCCGGGGTACCCGGTCTTCGCGGGCGTGACGTTCGCCTCCTGTCCGTCGCCGAACGTGTCGTTGTTGGGCCGAACAGGTGACATGGCGTAAGAATTGGCTGGTGCAGGCGATGAGTGCGAGTCAGGTCGGGGGGAGCCGGTGAACAGCCACGACGTCACCGATGAACAGTGGGAGGGGCTCGCCCAGGTCGTTCCGTTGCGGGGCCGCGACTCGTGGCCGTCCGCGGTCGACCACCGTGCCCTCCCGGACGCGGACACGGAGATGCGCCGCCGTTTCGTCGTCCTCAGGGTCAACGTGTTCGCGGACGCGCGCGACGTCGCCGAGACGCTGATGGCGGGTGTGCCGGTGCTCCTGGACCTCACCGGCGCCGAGGGCGAGGTCGCCAAGCGGATCCTCGACTTCAGCACCGGTGTGGTGTTCGGCCTGGCGAGCGGGATGCACCGGGTCGACCGCAACGTGTTCCTGCTGACGCCGCCCGGCACCGAGGTGAGCGGGCTGATGGAGAGCGCCGCGGTCCCCGGGATGTGAGCCGGACCCGGCGGGGCGGGCCCCGGTCCGTCAAGGCGGGCTGTCGCGGCGGGTACGGGGGCCGTTCCCCGATCGTGGGAAGGCGGTGCGGGCGGAACGGTTCGCCCTGCTGACGGGGACTTACGGTCCCGGGCATGACCGCGTTCCCGGCGCCCGTCACGCCCGTGACCCCGCCCCTGTCGTCCCCGCTTCCGTCGTCCCCGCCCTCCTCGCCGTCGTCTCCGTCCGCGTCGGTACCGTCCGCGTCGGAACCGCCCGTTCAGGGCCGGCCGGAGCGGCCGTGCGTGAGCGAGCTGCGGCTGTCCGCCTACGCCGGGCACCGCCGGGCCCGCTTCCCGCTCGGCCCGCTCACCGTCCTGGCCGGGCCCAGCGGCTCCGGCAAGACCGGTGCGCTCGGCGCGTACGAGGCACTGGCCCGGCTCGCCGGCGGCGCACCGCTCGACGAGGTCTTCCCCGATCCCACCGCCCGCGTGCCCGAACGCGCCAGGCCCGACGCCCAGGGCCGGCGCGGCTTCCGCATCGGCTGCACGGCGGACGGCCCCCGGGGCCCGGTACGGCTGGACGTCGCCGTACAGGCGGAGCCCCGGCTGCGTGTCGTGGGGGAGCGGCTGAGCGCGGGCGGACTGGTCCTGCTGGAGACCGCGCTGCGCGATCCGGGGCGGCCGACGGTCGAGGCCTCCTGGTACACGGGTGGTCCGGCGGCCGTGACCCGCGCGTCGCTGCCCGACGACCGTCTCGGGACCCCGCTGCTGCCGCTGCGGGTGGCCGGGCGGACCGAGGGACAGCGGCAGGTCCTCGCCGCCGCCGAGCAGATGGTGGTCGCCCTGCGGTCGGTGTTCGTCTGCGACCCGCGCCCCGGACGGATGCGCGCGCCCGTTCCCGTCGGCGCCGGGCGGCTCACGCGCGGGTGCGAGAACCTGGCCGCCGTCCTGTGGCGCACCCGGGCCGAGTGCGGCCGGCGCCACGCGCTGCTCGTGGAGGCGGTGCGCGCCGGATGCGCCGGGCCGGTGACCGACGTGCTCGCCGAACCGGTGGGCGACGGGCGGGTGCGGGCGGTGCTGGACCGCGGGGACGGCACGCGCACCGGTTTCGAGCGGCTGGGCGACGGCGAACTGCGGTACGCGGCGATGGCGTTGGTGCTGCTGACCGGGCCCGGGGTACTGGAGGTCGACCCGGTGGGCGAGGTGCCCGAGGCGCTGCAGACGCTGACGGTGCTCGCCGACGGCCTCGACCTCGGTCTGGATCCCCGTCAGCGCGGTGAACTGCTGGAACTGGCCGCGCGGATGTGCGAACGCGGGCACATCCGGTTCACCGGGGCGGTGAGCGACGGGTCCTGGGCGCGGGAGGTGCCGGCGGCGCGGGTGGTAGACCTGGTGCCGTGACCGAACACCACGAAGACCCCGCGCGCCCCGAGAGCGACGACCACGCGAGCCCGGAGAGCCCCGACCGGTCGGACCTGGCAGCGCTGCGGCGCAGGCTGGCCGAGTTCGCCGCGGCACGTGACTGGCAGCCGTACCACACCCCGAAGAACCTGGTGGCCGCGCTCAGCGTCGAGGCGTCCGAGCTGGTCGAGATCTTCCAGTGGCTGACCCCCGAGGAGTCCGCACGTGTGATGGCGGACCCGGGGACGGCGCACCGCGTGCGGGACGAGGTGGCGGACGTCCTCGCCTACCTGCTCCAGCTGTGCGAGGTGCTCGACGTCGATCCGCTGGCGGCCCTGGCGGCGAAGATCGACCGGAACGAACGGAGGTTCCCCCTGCCCGGCAGCGGCGGCGAGCCCGGTGGCCCCGGTGGGTCCGGTACGCGGCCGGGGCCGGGCGAGGACGGCGGCCATGGAGGGCGGGGGCCGCGGCGGGAGCCCGCCTAGCCGGGCCCGGCGCCGTGGGCGGGGCCCGCCGGCCCCCGCCGGAACCCCGACGAGACGGAAGCTACCCCTCCTCTATCACTCTCCGTAGTCATTCACTGAGTCGAAACCGATTTGTTGTCCAGAGATTTCCGTCTTGCTCTGGCTTTTGGACTCAGTCGCCCTCACTCTGGGTAGTGAACAAGGGAGTTCGGGCTGACGTGCGAGGAGCATGTCCGGGAGAGACGGGGGCAGCGCATGGACGCGGTGCGGCTCATCCTGGCGAGCAGGCGTGCCCTGGCGGGGAGCGGGGACGCCGCCGCCATCATGACGGAGGTGTGGCAGGCGCAGGCCCTGGCGCAGGCGATCGGCAGTCGGCTGGCGGTCTCCGGGCCGCCCGAACTGCGCGGCGAGGCACTGGGGTTGACCGAGCTGGCGGGCCGGGGCTGCGGAGTCCTGGACGCCCCGGACCTCGACCCGGGCGACCTGCTGGCCGCCCAGCTCACGGAACTCACCGACGCCCGGCGGACGTTGCTCTGCCTGGGCGGTCTGCTGGGCGAGGTCGGCATAGCCCTGGTCGGCGTCGCCGGCTCGGCCGTGGACGAGCGCACGTACTGGCAGTGCGTCGAGGCCATCGACGCGGCCGACGAGTCCCGCGACCGGGTCCGGGAGATGCTGCGGAAGCTGGCGGCCCGGGACCAGTCGGCGTTGCCGGAGCGGGAGCCGGGCTGACGCGCGGGGATCCATGGGCCGCCTCAGCCGTCCCGGCGACGCGGAGCCGGGGGCCGCCAGTCGCGGTGGCTGGGCAGTCGCCATCCCCAGGACAGCGCGGCCAGCCGCAGCAGGGTCCCGGACACGATCCCGGCCAGGATGCCGACGACGGGCGCGCCCAGCCGGCTGCACACCACCATCACCGCGCTGACCAGCGCGGCGACCGTCGCGTACAGGGTCCTGCCGCCCAGGACGCGGGGCGTGTGGCCCAGCAGCAGGTCCCGTACCGCCCCGCCCCCGACCGCCGTGATCGTGCCGAGCAGCACGGCGGGCAGCCAGCCCAGGCCGACGGAGAGGGTCTTCTGCGCTCCGGCGACGCCCCAGACGCTGAGCGCCGTAGCGTCGAGCAGGTTGAAGGCGGGGCCGGAGGTGTGACGGCTCACGTCGAAGAGGAACGACAGCAGGGTCCCGGCGACGGCGACGGTGATGTACGTGTAGTCGGTCAGGGCGATCGGCGTGCCGTGCTGCAGCAGGGTGTCGCGGATGATCCCGCCGCCCAGGCCGGAGATGACGCCGATCACCAGGAAACCGAAGAGGTCCAGGTCGCGGTCCCGGGCCAGGACCCCGCCGAGCATGCCGTTGGCGAACACCCCGGTCAGGTCCAGCGCACGGGTGGCCTCCGACACCCTCTCCGGCGTCAGCAGACCGGCCACGGGACCCGCACCTCCCTCACCCGCCCAGCGAACCATCCGCGGCGGCCGCCCGCTCGCCGGACGAGGTGCCGCGGGAGCGGCCGCCCCCTCACGACGGACGCACCACACACCCGGCCACACACCCGGCCACACACCCCGCCCCGCCACACACCCGGCCACGCCCCCCGCCCGCGCCCCGCCACACACCCGGCCACGCCCCTGCCCAGCCCCGCCGCTCACCCGGCCACGCCTCCCGCTCCGCCCCGCCGCTCACCCGGTCGCGCGGGCGGCGGCGGTGCGGCCGGTGCGGGTCACGGGATCGGCGGGTGCAGGATGGAGGCATGGATCTTCGCATCTTCACCGAGCCCCAGCAGGGGGCCACGTACGACACTCTGCTCACCGTGGCCAAGGCCACCGAGGACCTCGGGTTCGACGCCTTCTTCCGCTCGGACCACTACCTCCGCATGGGCGACGTGGACGGTCTCCCCGGCCCCACCGACGCCTGGATCACCCTCGCCGGGCTCGCCCGTGAGACCCGGCGCATCCGCCTCGGCACGCTGATGACGGCCGGCACCTTCCGGCTGCCCGGCGTGCTCGCCATCCAGGTCGCCCAGGTCGACCAGATGTCCGGCGGCCGGGTCGAGCTGGGTCTGGGCGCGGGCTGGTTCGAGGAGGAGCACAAGGCGTACGGCATCCCCTTCCCGAAGGAGAAGTTCGCCCGTCTGGAGGAGCAGCTGGCGATCGTCACCGGCCTGTGGGCGACGGAGGCCGGCAAGACCTTCGACTTCCGCGGCACCTACTACGAGCTGACCGACTCGCCCGCGCTGCCCAAGCCCGCCCAGGCGAGGATCCCGGTGCTCATCGGCGGGCACGGCGCCACCCGCACGCCCCGGCTCGCCGCCCAGTACGCCGACGAGTTCAACATCCCGTTCGCGTCCATCGAGGACAGCGAGCGGCAGTTCGGCCGGGTGCGGGCCGCCGCCGAGCAGGCCGGCCGCGACGCCGGCGACCTCGTCTACTCCAACGCCCTCGTCGCCTGCGTCGGCCGGGACGAACAGGAGATCGCCCGCCGGGCCGCCGCCATCGGCCGTGAGGTCGACGAGCTGCGGGCCAACGGCCTGGCGGGCTCCCCGGCCGAGGTCGTCGACAAGATCGGCCGCTACGCCGAGATCGGCTCCGGGCGGATGTACCTCCAGATCCTCGACCTCGACGACCTGGACCACCTGGAACTGATCTCCGCGCAGGTGCAGTCGCAGCTGTCCTGAGCACCCGGCGCGCACCGGTCCCGGCGGCGTCCTCGAGGCGTCCTGAAAACCGAGCGCGCCGGTCAGCCGCCCTGTGCCAAGGTGGAGGCGTCGTGCTGCCGAGCCCCCGGGACCACTCCTCTCGGGGGCTCCCGCGCGCACGGCACCGTATTCGACGTCCACCGGCCGGAGAGGCCCTCCGCATGTTCCTGACCATCAGCACCACCGGCACCCCCGAACGCCCGGCCACCGACCTGGGGCACCTGCTGCACAAGCATCCCGGCAAGGCACAGGCGTTCCCCACCTCCTACGGCACCGCGCACGTCCTCTACCCCGAGGCGGACGAACAGCGCTGCACGGCGGCGCTGCTGCTGGAGGTCGACGCGGTGGCGCTGGTGCGGCGGGGCAAGGGCAGGGGCCGGGGCGGCGCACCCGACGCGGCGCTCGCGCAGTACGTCAACGACCGCCCCTACGCGGCCTCCTCGCTGCTCGCCGTGGCGCTCAGCGGCGTCTTCTCCAGCGCGATGCGCGGAGTGTGCCGCGCCAGGCCCGAACTGCCGGACCGACCGCGCCCGTTGCGTATCGAGATACCCGCGCTGCCCGCCCGCGGCGGCCCCGCCCTCGTCCAGCGGCTGTTCGAGCCGCTCGGCTGGACGGTCACCGCCGAGGCCGTGCCGCTGGACACCGAGTTCCCGCAGTGGGGCGACTCCCGCTACGTACGGCTGGCCCTGGAGTCCGAGCGGTCGACCCTCGCCCAGGCACTGCGCCACCTGTACGTCCTGCTCCCCGTCCTCGACGACGCCAAGCACTACTGGGTCACCTCCGAGGAGGTCGACAAGCTGCTGCGGGCCGGCGAGGGATGGCTGCCCGGGCACCCGGAGCACAAGCTGATCACCAGCCGCTACCTCACCCGCCGCTGGTCGCTGACCCGGCAGGCGATGGAGCGCCTGGAGCTGGTGCGGCTCGCCGAGACCGACGACAGCGACGTCGCCGAGCTGGACAACGCGGTGGCGGACGAGTCGGAGGCGGAGGAGAGGCCGACGCCGCTCGCCGTACTGCGCCGCGAGGCGATCCTCGCCGCGCTGGAGGCCGCGGGCGCCGCCCGGGTGCTCGACCTCGGCTGCGGCCAGGGCCAGTTGGTGCAGGCGTTGCTCAAGGACGCCCGGTACACCGAGATCGTCGGCGTCGACGTGTCGGTGCGGGCGCTCACCATCGCCGGGCGGCGGCTGAAGCTGGACCGGATGGGCGAGCGGCAGGCCGCGCGCGTCACACTCCGGCAAGGCTCCCTCGTCTACACCGACAAGCGGCTCAAGGGGTACGACGCCGCCGTGCTCAGCGAGGTGATCGAACACCTCGACCTGTCCCGGCTGCCCGCCCTGGAGTACGCGGTGTTCGGCGCGGCCCGCCCCCGCACGGTCGTGGTGACCACCCCGAACGTCGAGTACAACGTCCGCTGGGAGTCCCTGCCCGCCGGGCACGTCCGGCACGGCGACCACCGCTTCGAGTGGACCCGCGCCGAGTTCCGCGCCTGGGCCGAGGCCGTGGCCGAACGCCACGGCTACGGCGTCGGATTCACCCCGGTCGGACCCGACGACCCCGAGGTGGGCCCGCCCACCCAGATGGCCGTGTTCACCCGCGCGGCCGGCCACGAGGGGAACGGCGCGACCAGCCGGGCCGGCGGGACCGGCCAGACCGGCAAGGGCGACGGCACCGGCACGACCGGCGAGACCGGAACGACCGGCGAGAGCGAGAAGGAGGCGAAGGCGGCATGAACGAGACCACGACCACCCGGCAGGGACGCGTCCTGCCCGTCACCGACCTCTCCCTCGTCGTCCTCGTCGGCGCCTCCGGCTCGGGCAAGTCCACCTTCGCCCGCCGCCACTTCAAGCCCACCGAGGTCATCTCCTCGGACTTCTGCCGCGGTCTGGTCGCGGACGACGAGAACGACCAGAGCGCCAGCCGGGACGCCTTCGACGTGCTGCACTACATCGCCGGCAAGCGCCTGGCGGCCGGCCGCCGCACCGTCGTCGACGCCACCAGCGTCCAGTCCGACGCCCGCAAGCAGCTGATCGAGCTGGCCAGGCGGCACGACGTGCTGCCCATCGCCGTCGTGCTCGACGTGCCCGAGGAGGTGTGCGCCGAGCGCAACGCGGGCCGCACCGACCGTGCCGGCATGCCCCGCCGGGTGATCCAGCGCCACATCCGCGAACTGCGCCGTTCCCTGCGCCACCTGGAGCGCGAGGGCTTCCGCAAGGTGCACGTCCTCAGGGGCGTCGAGGAGGTGGAGCACGCCGCCGTCGTCACCGAGAAGCGCTTCAACGACCTCACCCACCTCACCGGCCCGTTCGACATCATCGGTGACATCCACGGCTGCGCCGCGGAACTGGAGGCACTGCTCGGCAAGTTGGGTTACGTCGACGGTACGCACCCGGAGGGCCGTACGGCCGTCTTCGTCGGCGACCTCGTCGACCGGGGGCCGAACTCCCCGGGTGTACTGCGCCGGGTGATGGCGATGGTGAAGTCGGGCGACGCGCTGTGCGTGCCGGGCAACCACGAGAACAAGTACGGCCGCCACCTCAAGGGCCGCAGCGTCCAGCCGACCCACGGACTGGCCGAGACCATCGAGCAGATGGCGGGCGAGAGCGAGGAGTTCCGGCAGGAGGTACGGGAGTTCATCGAGGGGCTGGTCAGCCACTACGTCCTCGACGGCGGCCGGCTGGTGGTCTGCCACGCCGGTCTGCCGGAGAAGTACCACGGCCGCACCTCCGGCCGGGTCCGCTCGCACGCGCTGTACGGCGACACCACCGGTGAGACCGACGAGTTCGGCCTGCCGGTGCGCTACCCGTGGGCGGAGGACTACCGCGGCCGGGCGGCCGTGGTCTACGGCCACACCCCCGTCCCGGAGGCCACCTGGCTCAACAACACGATCTGCTTGGACACCGGCGCCGTCTTCGGCGGCAAGCTGACCGCGCTGCGCTGGCCGGAGCGCGAGCTGGTCGACGTACCGGCCGAGCGGGTCTGGTACGAGCCGGTGAAGCCGCTGCGCACCGAGGCGCCCGGCGGGCACGACGGGCGGCCGCTGGACCTCGGCGACGTGCACGGCCGGCGGGCGGTGGAGACCCGCGAGGCGGGCCGGGTCGCCGTCCGGGAGGAGAACGCGGCCGCGGCGCTGGAGGTGATCAGCCGGTTCGCGGTCGACCCGCGGCTGCTGCCCTACCTGCCGCCCACCATGGCGCCGACCGCCACCTCCAGGGTGGAGGGGTACCTCGAACACCCCGAGGAGGCGTTCGCCCAGTACCGGGAGGACGGGGTCGCGCGGGTGGTGTGCGAGGAGAAGCACATGGGCTCGCGGGCCGTGGCCCTGGTGTGCCGGGACGCGGACGCGGCGCGCCGGCGCTTCGGCGTGGACGGCCCGACCGGGTCTCTCTACACCCGCACCGGCCGTCCCTTCTTCGACGACGAGCGGGTCACCGAGGAGATCCTCGCCCGGCTGCGCACGGCGGCGACCGACGCCGGACTGTGGACGGAGCTCGACACCGACTGGCTGCTGCTGGACGCCGAGCTGATGCCGTGGTCGCTGAAGGCGTCGGGGCTGCTGCGCTCCCAGTACGCGGCGGTGGGCGCGGCCTCCGGGGCGGTGTTCCCCGGTGCGCTGGCCGCGCTGGAGGGAGCCGCCGCGCGCGGCGTGGACGTGGCCGGCCTGCTGGCCCGCCAGCGCGGGCGCGCGGCGGACGCCGCCGCCTTCACGGCCGCCTACCGCCGCTACTGCTGGACCACCGAGGGCCTGGACGGCGTGCGCCTGGCGCCGTTCCAGATCCTGGCCGCCCAGGGCCGCAGCCTGGCCGCGCTGCCCCACGACGAGCAGCTCGCGCTGATCGACCGCCTGGTGGAGCACGACACCACCGGGCTGCTCCAGATCACCCGCCGCCTCTACGTCGACGTGGGCGACCCGGAGTCGGTGCGGGCCGGCGTCGACTGGTGGCTGGAGATGACCGGGCGGGGCGGCGAGGGCATGGTCGTCAAACCGCTGGGCGCGCTGGTGCGCACCGAGCAGGGGCGCCTGGTCCAGCCGGGCGTCAAGTGCCGGGGCCGCGAGTACCTGCGGATCATCTACGGGCCCGAGTACACCCGGCCGGACAACCTCGCCCGGCTGCGGCAGCGGTTCCTGAACCACAAGCGTTCGCTGGCCGTCCGTGAGTACGCCCTCGGCGTGGAGGCCCTGGCCCGGCTCGCCGACGGCGAACCGCTGTGGCGGGTGCACGAGGCGGTGTTCGCCGTGCTGGCCCTGGAGTCGGAGCCGGTGGACCCGAGGCTGTAGCCCCCGGCGGGCCCGCGGCCGTGCCCCCGGCGGGCCCGAGGCGGTGCGGCGGCGTGGCGTGTGCCCGCGCCGTCGCCCCGCCCTTCCCGCCGCCCGCCCGCCCCACCACGGGCGGGCGAGAGCCGTACCGGCGGCGGGGGACAGGGCGGACCGGGCACGGAAACCGGCAAGCGGTGGGTGAACCCGGGGTTCGCTGGTCAGGATGGAGGCATGGGATTCCACGTCGACTCCGAGGCCGGGCGGTTGCGCCGGGTCATCCTGCACCGGCCCGACCTAGAGCTCAAAAGGCTCACCCCCAGCAACAAGGACGCCCTTCTCTTCGACGACGTGCTGTGGGTGCGCCGGGCGCGCGCCGAGCACGACGGGTTCGCCGACGTGCTGCGCGACCGGGGCGTCGCCGTGCACCTGTTCGGTGATCTGCTGACCGAGACGATGGAGATCCCCTCGGCCCGGTCGCTCGTCCTGGACCGCGTCTTCGACGAGAAGGAGTACGGCGTGCTCGCCACCGACCACCTGCGGGCCGCCTTCGAGACCCTGCCCGCCGGTGACCTGGCCCAGGCCCTGGTCGGCGGCATGACCAAACGGGAGTTCCTCCAGGCGCACGCCGAGCCGGCCTCCGTCCGCTTCCATGTGATGGACCTGGACGACTTCCTGCTCGGGCCGCTGCCCAACCACCTGTTCACCCGGGACACCTCCGCCTGGATCTACGACGGCGTCTCCATCAACGCGATGCGCTGGCCCGCCCGGCAGCGCGAGACCGTGCACTTCGAGGCGATCTACCGCTACCACCCGCTCTTCCGCGGCGAGGGCTTCCACGTGTGGTCCGAGGGACAGGCCGACTACCCGTCCACCATCGAGGGCGGGGACGTGCTGGTCATCGGCAGCGGGGCCGTGCTCATCGGGATGAGCGAGCGGACCACCCCGCAGGCCGTCGAGATGCTCGCGCACAAGCTGTTCGCCGCCGGATCCGCCCGGACGATCGTGGCGCTCGACATGCCCAAGCGGCGCGCCTTCATGCACCTGGACACGGTGATGACCATGGTCGACGGCGACACGTTCACCCAGTACGCGGGGCTCGGCATGCTCCGCTCGTACACGATCGAGCCGGGCTCCGGCGACGAGGAGCTGAAGGTCACCGACCATCCGCCGGAGCACATGCACCGGGCGATCGCCGCCGCGCTCGGGCTGAGCGAGATCCGGGTGCTGACCGCCACCCAGGACGTGCACGCGGCCGAGCGCGAGCAGTGGGACGACGGCTGCAACGTCCTCGCCGTCGAGCCGGGCGTCGTCGTCGCCTACGAGCGCAACGCCACCACCAACACCCATCTGCGCAAACAGGGCATCGAGGTGATCGAGATCCCCGGCAGCGAACTGGGCCGCGGCAGGGGCGGCCCGCGTTGCATGAGCTGCCCGGTGCAGCGGGATCCGGTGGGCGGCGCCTCGTAGCGGGGGCGGGAGGGGGACGCGCCGAGCTGTTGCATATAAATTCTGAGAATCGTATAGAATTCCAGAGTCCCTGTCCCTCACCCGTTGGAGCGCCCCCATGGCGACAGTCCCGACCGCCCTCGCCGGCCGCCACTTCCTCAAGGAGCTGGACTTCACCGGGGAGGAGTTCCGCGGTCTGATCGAGCTGGCCGCCGAGCTGAAGGCCGCGAAGAAGGCCGGGGCGGAGACGCGGTACCTGACCGGGAAGAACATCGCGCTGATCTTCGAGAAGACCTCCACGCGCACCCGCTGCGCCTTCGAGGTCGCCGCCGCCGACCAGGGCGCCTCGACCACCTACCTCGACCCCTCCGGGTCGCAGATCGGGCACAAGGAGTCCATGAAGGACACCGCCCGGGTCCTCGGCCGGATGTTCGACGCGATCGAGTTCCGGGGCGACAGTCAGGCCGCGGTCGAGGAACTGGCCGCCCACGCCGGCGTCCCCGTCTACAACGGGCTCACCGACGACTGGCACCCCACCCAGATGCTCGCCGACGTGCTGACGATGACCGAGCACAGCGCCGAGCCGCTCACCGGGATCACCTTCGCCTACCTCGGCGACGCCCGCTTCAACATGGGCAACTCCTACCTGATCACCGGCGCCCTGCTCGGCATGGACGTGCGCATGGTCGCGCCCAAGAGCTACTGGCCCGCCCAGGAGATCGTCGACCGGGCGCGGGAGCTGGCCGCGGCCAGCGGTGCGCGCGTCACCCTCACCGAGTCCCTGGAGGAGGGCGTGCGGGGGGCCGACTTCGTCGTCACCGACGTATGGGTCTCCATGGGTGAGCCCAAGGAGGTCTGGGCGGAGCGCATCGAGGCCCTCGCCCCGTACGCCGTCACCATGGACGTGCTGCGCGCCACCGGCAACCCCGACGTGAAGTTCCTGCACTGCCTGCCCGCCTTCCACGACCTCGGCACCAAGGTCGGCCGCGAGATCCACGAGCAGTACGGCCTTCAGTCGCTGGAGGTCACCGACGAGGTCTTCGAGTCGGCCCACTCGGTCGTCTTCGACGAGGCGGAGAACCGTCTGCACACCATCAAGGCGATCATGGTCGCCACCCTGGCCTGACCGCGGCCGGGGCCGCACGGCCCGACCGCGGTCGCGCTCCGCACGGCCGGGCCGGCCGGCGCCGTCGCCGGCCGGCTGACCTGCGGCACGTGTCCGACGGCCCGACCGGGCCGTATCCTGACCGGCGGCACGGAACCACCCATTCCGCCCCGCCGCGCGACCTCATCCGGTCGCCCCGCACCACCAGAAACGAGCACCACCCCCCATGCCCGCTCCCCGCATCAAGTCCCCTCAGCGTCTGCTGGCCGAATCCGGCGCCGACCGCGCGGGCCACGGCCTCAAGCGCACGATGGGCCTCTTCCAGCTCGTCTGCTTCGGTGTCGGCGCGATCGTCGGCACCGGCATCTTCGTCGGCCTGTCCGACTCGGTCGCCCAGGCCGGCCCGGCCGTCGTCGTCTCCTTCGTGCTGGCCGCGATCACCTGCGTGCTGACCGCGTTCGCCTTCGCCGAGCTCGGCGGCGCGATCCCGGTGTCCGGTTCGTCGTACTCCTTTGCCTACGCCGGCCTCGGCGAGTCCACCGCCTTCCTGGTCGGCTGGTGCCTGCTGCTCGAATACGGCGTGTCCGTCTCGGCGGTCGCGGTCGGCTGGAGCCAGTACGTCAACGAGCTGCTGCACAGCCTCACCGGCCGGGAGCTGCCGGCCGTGTTGTCCGCGGGCCCCGGCGACGGCGGCGTCGTCAACCTCCCGGCCGTGATCGTCATCGCCCTGGCGTCCCTGCTGCTGGTGCGCGGGGTGCGCGAGAGCGCCCGCGCGACCGCCGCCATGGCGGTGCTCAAGCTGGTCGTCCTCGTCGCGTTCTGCGCCATCGGCTTCACCGCCTTCAAGCACGGCAACCTCGCGCCGTTCGCCCCGGCCGGCCTCGGCGGCATCGGCGCCGGCACCACCGCCGCGTTCTTCTCCTACATCGGCTTCGACGCGATCACCACCGCCGGCGAGGAGGCCAAGAACCCCCGCCGGGACATCCCGCTCGCCATCCTCGTCTGCATCGGCCTGGTCACCCTGCTGTACTGCGCGGTCGCGCTCGCCGCGATCGGCGCCATCGGCGGCGACCAGGTCGGCGGCCGGCCCGCCGCGCTGAGCCACGTCGTCGACGTGGTGACCGGCTCCTCCGTCGGCGGCGCGGTGATCGCCTTCGGCGCGGTCGTCGCCATCGCCTCCGTGGTGCTCGCCGTGATGTACGGCCAGACCCGCATCCTGATGTCGATGTCCCGCGACGGCCTCGTGCCGCGCGTCTTCGAGAAGGTCTCGCCGAAGACCTCGACGCCGGTCGCCGGCACGCTCATCGTCGGCATCGTCTTCGCGCTCCCCGCGGCGTTCGCCTCCCTGGACGCGGTGGTCAACCTCTGCACCATCGGCACCCTGGCCACCATGGCCGTCGTCAACGTCGCCGTGATCGCGCTGCGCCGCCGCGAGCCGGGCCTCGGGCGCAGCTTCCGGGTGCCGCTGTACCCGGTGGTGCCGCTGCTCGGCGTCGCCTGCTGCCTGTACCTGATGTACGAGACGGGCTGGACGACCTGGCTCCAGTTCGCCGGCTTCCTCGCCGCCGGAGCGCTGGTCTACGTCCTCTACGGCCGCCGCCACTCGCGGCTCGCGGCGCGTCCCGAGGTCACGCCGGACCGGGAGCTGCAAGCAGCCTGAACCACACCGCCTTGCCCGATCCGGCGGGGCGGTGTCCGCAGGAGGAGCTGAGGGCGCGGAT
This sequence comes from Streptomyces sp. NPDC018610, assembly GCF_044391765.1. Lineage (NCBI taxonomy): Bacteria > Bacillati > Actinomycetota > Actinomycetes > Kitasatosporales > Streptomycetaceae > Streptomyces > Streptomyces sp. NPDC018610. Next base: position 774,895 of record NZ_JBISAL010000002.1, on the reverse strand, counting down.
CAGCAGCAGCCCGCGCCCGTCCTCCCGCCAGGGGTCGGGCGGGGTGAGGCAGGGGCGGGTGAGGTCGCCGGGCGGCGCCGGGTCCGGATCGCGCACCTCCACGTGACAGCCGGACGGCAGCAGTCGCACGAGCAGTTCTATCGGCCCGCCCGCAGTGTGCTCGACGGCGTTGGCGACCAGTTCCGCCGTGAGCAGTTCCGCCGTGTCCCGGTCGGCCGTGTGCTCCGGTTCGGCCAGCGCCGTACGGACCAGGGCGCGGGCCATGGGCACGGCGCCCGCCGTGTGCGGCAGCGCGACGCGCCAGGAGGCATGGGGGGAGTGGGGCACCGTGTGTCCGTTCATGACGCAGAACGTCCCAGTGGTCACCATCAGGCGGTCCTGCTCTCGACGTGAGGAATGGTACGGGTGCCGCGACCGGCGGTCCGCGGCGCCCTCCGCCCGGGAGCGGCGCCCCCGGCACGGCGGAACTACCCGGGGGGACCGGCCGCCTCCCGTCCCCCGCTCCGGCCGTTACCGCCTCATCGACGATCTGTGACGCGGCGGCCGGAAGCGACGGATCGCGGCCACATTGTCACGGACCTCTGTCGCGTAGTCGTGACGACGGTCACGGATGAGTGATAACTTCATGAGGGAAGAGCTGAGCGCGCACCGACAGAGGCAGTCCGTTCGAGGAGGCCGCACGTCATGAGTCCCTTCACCGGCTCCGCCGCCCGCACCCCCGACTGGCGCCATCTGCGCGTCGCCTTCGACGACGGGGTGGCCACCGTCACCCTCGCCCGCCCCGACAAGCTCAACGCGCTCACCTTCGGCGCCTACGCCGACCTGCGCGACCTGCTCGCCGAACTCTCCCGCGAACGCTCCGTGCGCGCCCTCGTGCTGGCCGGCGAGGGGCGCGGCTTCTGCTCGGGCGGCGACGTGGACGAGATCATCGGCGCCACCCTTGCCATGGACACCGCCGAACTGCTCGACTTCAACCGGATGACCGGCCAGGTCGTGCGGGCGGTGCGCGAGTGCCCGTTCCCGGTGATCGCGGCGGTGCACGGCGTCGCCGCCGGGGCCGGGGCCGTGCTGGCGCTGGCCGCCGACTTCCGGGTGGCCGACCCGAGCGCCCGGTTCGCGTTCCTGTTCACCCGCGTCGGACTGTCCGGCGGCGACATGGGCGCCGCCTATCTGCTGCCCCGCGTGGTCGGCCTCGGCCACGCCACCCGGCTGCTGATGCTGGGCGAGCCGGTGCGGGCGCCGGAGGCCGAGCGGATCGGCCTGATCAGCCGGCTCACCGACGAGGGCCACGCCGACGAGGAGGCCCAGGCCCTCGCCCGCCGCCTCGCCGACGGTCCCGCCCTCGCCCACGCCCAGACCAAGGCACTGCTCACCGCCGAACTGGACATGCCGCTGTCCGCCGCCGTCGAGATGGACGCCGCCACCCAGGCGCTGCTGATGAACGGCGAGGACTACGCCGAGTTCCACGCCGCCTTCACCGAGAAGCGGCCGCCGAAGTGGCAGGGGCGGTGAGGGCGCGGTGACCGGCGCGCCCCGGAAGGAGGCGGACGGCCCGCTCAGGGTCGCGGTCATCGGCGGCGGCCCCGGCGGGCTGTACGCGGCGGCCCTGCTCAAGCGGCTCGATGCGGCCCGCGAGATCACCGTGTTCGAGCGCAACCCGCCCGACGTCACCTTCGGCTTCGGCGTCGTGCTCTCCGACGAGACCCTCGGCGGGATCGAGCACGCCGACCCGGTGGTGTACGAGGCCCTCCGGCGGGACTTCGTGCGCTGGGACGACATCGACATCGTGCACCGCGGCACCCGGCACACCTCCGGCGGCCACGGCTTCGCCGCGCTCGGCCGGCACCGGCTCCTGGAGATCCTGCACGAGCGCTGCCGCTCGCTCGGCGTCGACCTGCGCTTCGGCGCCGAGGCCCCGGCCCCGGCCGTGCTGACGCGCGCGTACGACCTCGTCGTCGCCGCCGACGGTGTGCACAGCGCCACCAGGACGGCCCACGCCGACGCCTTCCGGCCCCGGGTGACCGGCCACCGCTGCCGCTACATCTGGCTCGCCGCCGACCTCGCCTTCGACGCCTTCCGCTTCGAGATCGCCGAGACCGAGCACGGCGTGATGCAACTGCACGGCTACCCCTTCGCGGCGGACGCCTCCACCGTGATCGTGGAGATGCGGGAGGAGGTGTGGCGGGCCGCCGGGTTCGCGGACCTGGACGAGCAGGGCTCCGTCGAGCGCTGCGCCAAGATCTTCGCCGACGCCCTCGGCGGACGCCCGCTGCGCTCCAACGGATCCGCGTGGACCGTCTTTCGCACGGTGGTCAACGAACGCTGGTCGCACGGCAACCTGGTCCTGCTCGGCGACGCCGCCCACACCGCCCACTTCTCCATCGGCTCCGGCACCAAGCTCGCCGTGGAGGACGCCCTCGCGCTCGCCGCCTGCCTGGACGAACGGCCCACCGTCGCCGAGGCGTTGACGGCCTACGAGGAGGAGCGCAAGCCGGTCGTCGCCTCCACCCAGCGGGCCGCCCGGGCCAGCCTGGAGTGGTTCGAGGACCTCGACCTGTACCTCGGCCAGCGTCCGCGCCAGTTCGCCTTCAACCTGCTCACCCGCAGCCGCCGGGTCACCCACGACAACCTGCGGCTGCGCGACCCGTCCTTCACCGGGGCCGTCGAGCGGGAGTTCGGCTGCCCGCCCGGCACCCCGCCCATGTTCACCCCGTTCCGGCTGCGCGGCCTGACCCTGCGCAACCGGGTCGTCGTCTCGCCCATGGACATGTACTCCGCCGTCGACGGCCTGCCCGGCGACTTCCACCTCGTCCACCTGGGCGCCCGCGCGCTCGGCGGCGCCGGACTGGTGATGACCGAGATGGTGTGCGTGAGCCCCGAGGGCCGGATCACCCCCGGCTGCGCGGGCCTGTGGACCGGCCGGCAGACCGAGGCCTGGCGGCGGATCACCGACTTCGTCCACCGGCAGGCGCCGGGCACCGCGATCGGCGTGCAGCTCGGCCACAGCGGCCGCAAGGGCTCCACCAGGCTGATGTGGGAGGGCATGGACGAACCGCTGCCCGACGGCAACTGGCCCCTGGTGGCCGCCTCCCCGCTGCCCTACCGGCCCGGCGGCCAGGTGCCGCGCCAGGTCACCCGGGCGCAGCTCACCGACATACGCGAGCAGTTCGCCACCTCCGCCTGGCGTGCCGCCCGGGCCGGCTTCGACCTCCTCGAACTGCACTGCGCCCACGGCTACTTGCTCTCCGGATTCCTCTCCCCGCTGACCAACCACCGCACCGACGCCTACGGCGGCTCGCTGGAGAGGCGGCTGCGCTTCCCGCTGGAGGTCTTCGACGCCGTACGCGCGGTGTGGCCCGAGGAGCGGCCGATGACCGTCCGCCTGTCGGCCGCCGACTGGGCCGAGGGCGGCACCACGGCCGAGGAGGCGGTGGCGATCGCCCGCGCCTTCGCCGCGCACGGCGCCGACGCCGTCGACGTGTCGACCGGGCAGGTGGTCGCCGAGGAACGTCCGGAGTTCGGGCGCTCGTACCAGACGCCGTTCGCCGACCGCATCCGCAACTCGGTGGGCGTCCCGGTCATCGCGGTCGGCGCGATCTCGTCCTGGGACGACGTCAACTCCCTGATCCTGGCCGGGCGCACCGACCTGTGCGCACTGGCCCGGCCGCACCTGTACGACCCGCACTGGACGCTGCACGCCGCCGCCGAGCAGGGGTACGAGGGCGCTGCCGCCCAGTGGCCCGCGCCCTACCGGGCGGGCAGCCGGCCCCCGCGGACCGGCCGCGCCGACGCCCCCAGGCCCCGTCTCACGCTGCGGAACTGACTCCGTCCGGCGTCAGGTAGCCCCACGCCCGGCAGACCGGCCGCAGCGGGGCCGCGATCTCGTCGGCCCCGGGCAGCGCGCGCCCCGGCTGCACCGTCCCGGTGCGGATGTTGTCCCGCCAGTCGCCGAGCCCCCTGACCAGTTCGGCGCCGTCCTTCCTGCCGTACCGCAGCATGGCCGGCTCGTACGTCACGTCGAGGTACGCGCACAGGCGGCGCATCTCCCGCTCCGGGTCGGCGGTGATGTCCTCGTAGCGCACGGTGCAGCCGCCGAGGCCCGATACACGGACCTCCTCGACGGCCCTCATGTAGCGCAGCGCGTCGGCGACCGCCGTGTCGTAGGGGCGTTTGACGGGGTCGCTCTCGTGCCACGAGCGCACGATCGACTCGGGGTGGCGCAGCAGCAGGACGAAGCGCGCGTCGGGCCAGCAGTCCTGGATGCGCCGGTGCATGAAGGCGTTGGCCGGGGTCTTCTCGACGATGAAGTCCTTGCCGGACTTGACCAGTTCGCGGTGCATGATCCGGTCCCACAGCAGGTGCTCCAGGTCGCCGCGGGCCAGGCCGAGGGCGCTCATCGCGCGCTGGGAGTGCCAGTTGTCGCAGATGACGTCGGTCCTGCCGAGGTGCAGTTCGTGCGGGGCGTGCAGCCGCGAGTGGGCGCCCAGCATCATGCGCAGCAGGGTGGAGCCGGAGCGCACCGAGGAGATGATGAACACCGGGCGGCGCACCAGCCGTTCGACGGGCAGGTCCTTCTCCGCCGGGCGCCGGTAGTCGGCCGCCGGGGCGGTGTTCCTCGCGGGCGCCGACGGGCCGGCGGCGGGCGGGGCCGTTCGGGGGGCCCTCCGCACCTGGAGGCCGGTGGCGGCGGTGAGGGCCCGGTTCACGTTGCGCATGAGACTCATGCGTCCGGACGCTAGGTAAGGAAACTGAGAAGATGATCGGAAGAGTCTGAGGGTTCCCTTACCCGACTGAAGTATGATGCATGTCACATGCGAGGGGAGGGTGTGGACACACCCGCGTAGGCGGCGCCCGCCTCGTGCAGCCGCTCGTGCAGCGCCCGGAACACGGCGGCCGAGCGGGTGCCCGGCCAGTCGCCGGGCAGCAGCCGGGCGGGCAGGCCGGGGTCGGCGTAGGGCAGATGGCGCCAGGAGTCCAGGGCGAGGAGGTAGTCACGGTACGCCTCCTCGGGCGGGGTGTCGGCGCGCCGCTCCCAGGCGCTCAGCACCGGCGCGTGCCGGTCGAGGAACGCCTCGTGCTGCCCGGCGATGGCCGCGAGGTCCCACCAGCGGGCGACCGCCCGGGCCGTCGGCGCGAACCCCAGGTGTTCGCCCCGGAAGAAGTCCACGTACTCGTCCAGGTCCAGCCGTTCGAGCGTGTGACGGGTCTCCTCGTACAGCCGGGCGGGCGCGATCCACACCCCCGGCGCCGCCGTCCCGAAGCCGAGTCCGGCCAGCCGGGAGCGCAGCACGTGCCGCTTCTGCCGCTGCGACTCCGGCACCGAGAACACCGCCAGCACCCAGCCCTCGTCCTGCGAGGGGGCGCCCGCGTAGATGCGCCGGTCGCCGTCCCGCAGCAACTGTTCGGCCTCCGGGGAGACTTCGTACCCGGCCGCCCCCTGTGCCGTGCGGGCCGGAAGGAGCAGGCCGCGCCGTTTGAGCCGGGACACCGAGGAGCGCACGGAGGGCGCGTCCACGCCCACCGCGGCCAGCAGCCGGATCAGCTCGGCGACGGGCACCGGGCCCGGCGCGAAACGGCCGTACGCGCCGTACAGCGTGACGATGAGGGACCTCGGGGCGGGTTGCGCGGGCTGCTCGGACACGTTGATCATTTTAAGTCGTCGGTGTCACCGCTGGTCGCGAGTGCCCCGCTCGCGCAGCCGGAACCGCTGGAGCTTCCCGGTGGGTGTGCGCGGCAGCGCGTCGAGGAAGACGACCTCACGCGGGCACTTGAAGGGCGCCAGTTCCGACTTGACGTACGCGCGCAGCGCCTCCGCGTCCCGCGCGGCGCCCTCCCGCAGGACGACGTACGCCACCACCACGTGCCCCCGCGCCTCGTCGGGCCGTCCGACCACCGCCGCCTCCACCACGTCCCGGTGGCGCAGCAGGGCGTCCTCGACCTCCGGGCCGGCGATGTTGTAGCCCGCGGAGATGATCATGTCGTCGGCGCGGGCCACGTACCGGAAGTAGCCGTCGGCGTCGCGGACGTAGGTGTCACCGGTGACGTTCCAGCCGTCGCGCACGTAGACGCGCTGCCGGGGGTCGGCGAGGTAGCGGCAGCCGACCGGGCCCCGCACGGCGAGCAGTCCGGGCACCCCGTCGGGCACGGGCCGGCCGCCCTCGTCCTGCACCCGCGCCCGCCATCCCGGCACCGGGACGCCCGTGGCGCCGGGACGGATGTCCGAGTCCGCGGCCGAGACGAAGATGTGCAGCAGCTCGGTGGCGCCGATGCCGTTGACGATGCGCACGCCGGTCCGCTCGCGCCAGGCGTGCCAGGTGGCGGCGGGCAGGTTCTCGCCGGCCGACACGCACCGTCTGAGCGAGGAGGTGTCGTGGCCGGCGAGTTCGTCGAGCATCGCCCGGTAGGCGGTGGGGGCCGTGAACAGCACGGACACCCGGTGCTCGGCGACCGCCGCCAACAACTGTCCGGGACGCGCCTGTTCGAGCAGCAGGGCGCTGGCGCGGGCGCGCATCGGGAAGACCACCAGCCCGCCGAGGCCGAAGGTGAACCCCAGCGGCGGGCTGCCCGCGAACACGTCGTCAGGGCGCGGCTTCAGCACCTTCGCGGAGAAGGTGTCCGCGATCGCCAGCACGTCCCGGTGGAAGTGCGCGCAGCCCTTGGGCCGGCCGGTGGTGCCCGAGGTGAACGCGATCAGCGCCACGTCGTCGGCGGCGGTGTCCACGGCCGGGAACGGGTCGTCGGGCGCCGGGCGGCGCAGCAGGTCGTCGGGGCCGTCACCGCCGTACGTCGTCAGGGCGAGACCCGGTATCTCCGCCTTGACGAGGTCGTCCACCGCCCTGATGTCGCACAGCGCGTGCCGGATCCGGGCGATCTCGCAGATCGCGCTCAGCTCGTGCGGACGCTGCTGGGCCAGCACGGTGACGGCGACCGCGCCCGCCTTGAGCACGGCCAGCCAGCAGGCGGCCAGCCAGGGAGTGGTGGGGCCGCGCAGCAGGACCCGGTTCCCGGGCACCACGCCGAGCGAGGCGGTGAGCACGTGCGCGATCCGGTCCACACGGGTGCGCAGCTCGCCGTAGCTCCAGGCGTCCCCGGCGGGCGTGCGGAACACCGGACGTCCTGCGTCGGGCCCGTCGGCCGGGCCCAGGAGCTCGGCCGCGCAGTTCAGCCGGGCCGGGTAGCGCAGCTCCGGCAGGTCGAAGCACAGCTCGGGCCACTGGTCCGGGGGAGGGAGGTGGTCGCGCGCGAAGGTGTCGACGTGGGCGGAGGGAGTCAGGTGGGGGATGCCGTCGCGGGGGCGGGTGGGGTGGCCGGCGGGAGCCTGGGCGTGGGCGCCGGCTTCTCGGGTGGGCGTGGGGTGCGGGGCGGGGGCGCGTTCTGCGGTGAGGCCGCTGCCGGGCGCGGCCGGTCCATCGGGGCCGACGGGGTCCATCGGGTCGTCCATGGCGGTTCGCCCCCTTGTCGTGGTGGGCTCGCACCTGGAGCGTAGCGCGTTGGTGACGGCAGTCAACGGTACGCGATACGGTGGAAGGCGAACCCCGGCGGCCCGGGCGGCCCCGGGAGAGGGAGGACCGGCCGATGCCCGCATTCTCACTCGAACCGCAACAGGCGGCCTGGTGCGCCGAGTTGCGCGCGCTGGCCGCCGAGCGGCTGCGTCCGATCGCGGAGAAGGGCGAACCGGGCCGCGTCAACCGCCCGCTCCTGGCGGAACTGGGCCGCCTGGGCCTGCTGGACCGCCTGTTCACCTCGGGCGCCCTGGACCTGTGCCTCATGCGGGAGTCCCTGGCCTACGCCTGCACCGAGGCCGAGACCGCGCTCGCCCTCCAGGGCCTCGGCGCCCACCCCGTACACGCCCACGGCACCGCCGCCCAGCGCGCCCGCTGGCTGCCGGCGGTGGCGGACGGCAGCGCGGTGGCCGCCTTCGCCCTGAGCGAGCCGGACGCGGGCTCGGACGCGGCGGCCCTGACCTTGCGGGCCGATCCCGATCCCGGTCCTGATCCCGGCTTCGGTTCCCAGGGTGGCCTTGGTCCCGATCCCGTCCCCGGCGAAGGGCGGTGCGCCGCGCCCGGCGGCGCACCGCCCAAGACGGCCGACGGCTCGGCCGCCGCGCCCGTCCTCGCCGCCCGGCCCGACGGTTCGCGAGGGTGGCGGCTCACCGGGGAGAAGTGCTGGATCTCCAACGCCCCCGAGGCCGACGTCCACACCGTCTTCGCGCGCACCACGCCCGGCGCCGGCTCGCGCGGCATCACGGCCTTCCTGGTCCCCGCCGACCGCCCCGGCCTCACCGGCGGCGCGCTGGAGATGCTGTCCCCGCACCCGATCGGCACCCTCTCCTTCGACGGCGTACCCGTCACGGCGGACGACGTCCTCGGCGAGGTGGACCGCGGCTTCCGGGTCGCGATGGGCACCCTCAACCTCTTCCGCCCCAGCGTCGGCGCCTTCGCCGTCGGCATGGCGCAGGCCGCGCTGGAGGCGACCCTCGCCCACACCGCCCGCCGGGACGCCTTCGGCGGCAAGCTGAGCGACCTGCAGACCGTCGCCCACCAGGTCGCCGAGATGGCCCTGCGCACGGAGGCGGCGCGCCTGATGGTCTACGCGGCGGCGACGGCGTACGACGACGGCGCCCCCGGCGTCCCCGGACGCGTCGCCATGGCCAAGCTGCTCGCCACCGAGACGGCCCAGTACGTCGTCGACAGGGCCGTCCAGCTGCACGGCGCCCGCGCCCTGTGCCGCGGCCACCTCCTCGAACACCTCTACCGCGAGGTGCGCGCACCCAGGATCTACGAGGGCGCGAGCGAGGTGCAGCGAGGAATCATCGCCAAGGAGCTGTACGCGGCGCCGCGGCCGACCGTGGAGGCGCCGTGACCACCGAACGCGTCAACCCGCCCGAGCTGTCCCCGCCCACCGGTTTCTCGCACGCCGTCGTCGCGACCGGCTCCCGTCTGCTGTTCCTGGCCGGCCAGACCGCCCTGGACACCGACGGCAAGGTGGTCGGCGACACCCTCCCCGAGCAGTTCGCACGCGCCCTCACCAACCTCCTCACCGCCCTGCGCGCGGCCGGCGGCACCCCCGCCGACCTGACCCGCGTCACGGTCTACGCCACCGACGTCGCCGCCTACCGCGCCCACGCGCGCCGGCTCGGTCGCATCTGGCGGGACCTGGCGGGCCGCGACTACCCGGCGATGGCGGTCGTCGGGGTCGTGCGGCTGTGGGACGAGGAGGCGATGGTGGAGCTCGACGGGCTCGCCGTACTCGCCTGAGGGCTGTCCCGCAGGCCCGGCGCACCGGGCGCGCTCACCGTCGCGGCCGTCTTCCGCGAGGACAGGGCGGCGACGGCCCGGAGGCGGCCCCGTCGCGGCGGTCCGGCCGGGCGGGGGTGGCGGTGCCCTGAGCGGACGGCGCCGGCAGCGGGCAGAGCCCCGAGCGGCGGCGCCGCGGTCCGCCGGGCCCGCCGTCCGCCGGGCCCGTGGGCCGTTCGGCGGACGGCGGACGAGCCGGACTCGCCGTCGAAGGGGTGAGGATCACCGGCGTGCGCGCGGCCGCCCGGTACCAGTGGAATCCATCATTCCAGTTCCTCGGGAGGCCTTCATGTCCGTAGCGTCAGCGTCCTTCGGATCAGTCCGCCGCGTGCTCGGCGCCCTCGGCGCGGCCGCGGCCGCACTGCTCCTCGCCGCACCGGCCGCGCCCGCGGCGGCGACCTCAGCGACCGCCGCCACGGCCCCGGCCGAGACCGTGACCGTCGACCGGACCGTCCGGATGACGTCGGACGGCACCGTCACGATCTCCGGCACCTACCGCTGCACCGGCGCCACCGGCATGGTCTTCGTCAGCTCCGCCCTCAGCCAGGGCGACTCCGAGGACACCCAGTCCATCGGCGGCACCCGCGCCGTCTGCGACGGCGGCACGCACCGCTGGGCCAACACCGGTGAGTCCTTCCACTCCTTCGCCCAGGGGCCGGCGCACGTCCAGGCCATCCTGACGGAGCTGCGCCCGCAGGGCATCGTGCTGGTGCCCGACTTCCACGCCCGGCGCGACCAGGACGTGGACCTGGTCAAGGCCTGACGAGGACCGGGTTCACCCCGTCCTGCCCCGCCTCCGCCCGGGCCGGCCCGCACGCCATCGCCGTACGCGGACCGGCCCCCTGCGGACCGCCCCCGACGGCCGGCCCGGGGGACCCGCCGCCGGCGGACCGCCCCGAACGAACCCGCCCCGGCGCACCGCGCTGTAGCGGACCGCCCCCGGCGCACCGGCTCCTGACGAACCACGCCGAACGAACCCGCCCCCGGGCGAGCCGGCCGCGCCCCCCCGAATGCCGCCCGCGCCCTACATGTTGATCATGTGGCCGGCGAGTCCGTGCACCGCTTCCTTGACCGCCTCGCCCAGCGTCGGGTGGGCGTGCACGTTGCGGGCGACCTCGTGAACCGTGAGGTCCCACTGCTGGGCCAGGGTCAGTTCGGGCAGCAGCTCGGTCACCTCGGGGCCGATCAGGTGCGCGCCGAGCAGCTCGCCGTGGGTGCCGTCGCTGATCACCTTCACGAAGCCGACCGGCTCGCCGAGCCCGTGCGCCTTGCCGTTCGCGGTGAACGGGAACTTCGCCACCCGCACGTCGAAGCCCGCCTCGCGCGCCTGCGCCTCGGTGTGGCCGAAGCTGGCGATCTGCGGCTGGCAGTAGGTCGCGCGCGGGATCATGCGGAAGTCGACCTCCATGGTCTCCGCTCCGCCGATCGTCTCCGCGGCGATGACACCCATGGTCTCGGCCGCGTGCGCCAGCATCAGCTTGCCGGTGACGTCGCCGATGGCGTACAGGCTCGGCACGTTGGTGCGGCCGCGCCCGTCGACCTCGATCGCGCCCCGGTCGGTGAGCCGGACCCCGGTCGCCTCCAGGCCGTAGCCCGTCACGCGCGGGGCGAAGCCGATGGCCTGGAGGACCTTGTCGGCCTCCAGGACCTGCCGGGTGCCGTTCTTGTCCACGGTGACCCGCACCGGCCGCGCGGGGTCGGAGTCGTCGATCGACTCGACGCGGGTGGAGGTGTGGACCTCGATCCCGAGCTTGCGGTAGTGCTTGGCGAGCTCCTTGGACACGTCGGCGTCCTCGGCGGGCACGACCCGGTCGGCGAACTCGACGACGGTGACCTTCACGCCGTAGTTGTGCAGCACGTACGCGAACTCGACGCCGATCGCGCCGGCCCCGGCGATGATGATGCTGCCGGGCAGCTCCTCGGTGAGGATCTGCTCCTCGTACGTGACGACGCGCTCGCTCAGTTCGGTGCCGGGCAGCAGCCGGGTGGTGGCGCCCGTCGCGATGACGCAGTGGTCGAACGTCACGGTGCGGGTGGTGCCGTCGGACAGGGCGACCTGGAGGGTGTTCGCGTCGCTGAAGGTGCCGCGGCCGTCGTACTCGGTGATCTTGTTCTTGCGCATCAGGTAGTGGACGCCGGCGACCCGGCCCTCCGCCACGTCGCGGCTGCGCTTGAAGGCCGCGCCGAAGTCGAAGGTGATGGGGGAGTCGGACCGGATCCCGTACGTCTCGGCCCGCCGGGTGACGGTGTGCGCCAACTCGGCGTTGCGCAGCAGGGCCTTGGAGGGGATGCAGCCCACGTTCAGGCAGACGCCGCCCCAGTACTTCTCCTCGACCACGGCGGTGGACAGGCCGAGTTGAGCGGCGCGCACCGCGGCGGTGTAGCCGCCGGGTCCCGCGCCCAGGACAACGACATCGTAATGATCGCTCATGGACGTCACTCTGCTGGACGGCGCGGGCGCGGCGCAATGGATCCGGGTCCCACGTGACGGACGCGGCACGGCTCCTGGCGGGACATGACATCCTGTGTCGCCACAGGACGTCACAGGATGCCGGACGACGAGGGCGGGCGTCCGGAGGGTCGGGGAAGATCGATGAAGCTCTGCTTTCTGGTGGAGGAGCAGTATCGCCACGACGGCATGCCGGTCGAGGTGATCCGCCGGCTGACGTCGTGGGGCCACCAGGTGGACGTACTGCGGCCGGGCGGCTCCCTGCTGCGCATGACCGAGGCCCTGCAGACGGCCGACCACGACGCCTGGGTGCTCAAGACGGTCTCCGGCGGCCCCGGACTGACCCTGCTGGAGGCCGCCGCCGCGGCCGGGACGACGACGGTCAACGACGCCCGCTCGATCCGCGGGGTGCGGGACAAGGCGCTGGCCGCGGCGATCGGCCGCGCCCGCGGGCTTCCCCTGCCGCCGACCTACGCGGCGGCGCGGCCCGAACTGCTCGCCGAGATACCGGAGTCCGACTACCCGCTCGTGGTCAAGCCCGCCGACGGCAGCTCGGGGCGGTCCGTGCACCTGGTGACGTCACCGGACCGGCTCGCCGCGATGGCCCCCGAACTGGCCGGCGAGGGCCTGCTCATCGCCCAGCCGTACGTCGCCAACTCGGGCGTCGACATCAAGGTGTACGGCGTCGGCGGCGAGCTGTACGCGACCGAACGCCGCTCCCCGCTCCACCCCGACCACGCGGTGCCCGAGCGCCAGGTGCCGCTGTCCGCCGAGGTCGCCGCGATCGCCGCCCGGGTCGGAGCGGTCTACGGCCTCGATCTGTACGGCGTGGACGTCGTGCTGGGGCCGGACGGTCCCGTGGTCGTCGACGTGAACGACTTTCCCAGCTTCCGCCAGGTCCCCGACGCGGCCGCGCGGGTGGCGCGGGCCGTGCTCGGCCTGGCGGCCCGCGGCCCGCGCGCCGCCGCCCCGGCCGAGTTGACCGCCCATGCCGACCCGACCGGCTCGGACGACCTGGCCGATCCGGCCGGGCTGACGGGTCCGGCCGAGCTGACCGGCCTGGCCGGCCTGACCGACCCGGCCGACGCGATCAAGGCCCCTCGCCTGCGCATGCCGGAACAGCGCGAGACGGCCGACCCGGCCGCGACCGCCGCACCGCATCGCACGAGCCCGGCGCAGGTTCCCGTGGCGGCGGGCAAGACCGTATGAGAATCGGCCTGATCACCTCCGACCCCGGCCATCCGCTGCTGGCAGCCACCGCCGCCCTGCTCGCCCCCGAGCACACGGTGCGGACCCTGGACCCGGCGACGGCGACGGCGGCGGTGGACGTGCCCGGCCCGCTCGCCGATGTGTACCTGCTCAAGGCCCGTACCCCGCGGGCGATCTCCCTCGCCCGCGCGCTGGAACTGCGCGGCGCCCCGGTGCTGAACCCGGCCGCCGCGACCGAGCTGTGCCAGGACCGCACGGCGATGGCCGAGCGCGCCCTGAGCGCCGGCCTGCCCTTCGCGGCCACCCGCACCTATCCCACGCTCGCCCGATTCGCCGAGCTCGCCCAGGGAACGGGACTTCCCGGTCCGGTGGTCGTCAAGAGCCGGCACAGCCGCAAGCACGATCTGGTGGCCCGCGCGGACAGTGCCGGGCGACTGCGCGAACTGGCCGCCGCCCACCCCCGAGAGCCGGTCGTCGTCCAGGACTTCGCCCCCAACAACGGCTGGGACCACAAACTCTGGGTGATCGGCGACCGCGTCTTCGCGGCCCTGCGCCGCTCCGAGCTCTCGCCCGAAGGCCGCGGCCCGACGCTGCCCCTGGCCCCCGACGGGCTGCCGCCCGGCTGGGCCGCCCTGGTCCGCCGGGCCGGCGAGGTTTTCGCGCTGGATGTCTACGGAGTGGACGTCATCGACGAGGGCGACGGCGCCCCGCTGATCGTGGACATCAACGCCTTCCCCGGCGTCCGGGGCCCGTCGGGCGCCCCCCAGGCCCTGGCCGCCCTGGCCCTGTCGAAGGCCGGCGCCCGGCCGTCCCCGGAAGGGGCCGGCGCCCGGCCGATCCGCTCATGAACGGACCCGCACGGCGATGCACGTACTGATCCTCGGCGGAACCGCGGAGGCCCGCCGTCTCGCCGAACTGCTCCACACGACGCCCGGCCTGCGCCCGACCAGTTCCCTCGCCGGGCGGGTCGCCGGCCCCCGGCTGCCCCCGGGCGAGGTCCGCGTCGGTGGTTTCGGCGGGGCCGGGGGCCTGGCCGCGTGGCTGCGCGAACACCGGGTGGACGTGCTCGTGGACGCCACCCACCCCTTCGCCGGGACGATCAGCGACAACGCGGCGCGGGCCGCCGTCACCGCCGGCGTCCCGCTGCTGGTCCTGCGCCGCCCCGGCTGGGCCCCCGTCCCCGGAGACCGGTGGCACGAGGCCGGCTCCCTGGCCGAGGCCGCCGCCCTGCTGCCCTCGCTCGGGCGGCGCGTGTTCCTCACCACCGGACGCATGGGCCTGGCCGCGTTCGCGGGGCTGGAGGACCTGTGGTTCCTCGTACGGTCGGTCGACGCGCCCGGGCCCCCCCACCCGCCCCGCACGGAGGTGCTGCTCGACCGCGGCCCGTTCACCCTCGACGGCGAGCGCGGGCTGCTGCGCCGCCACCGCGTCGACGTGCTCGTGACCAAGGACAGCGGGGGAGCGGCCACGGCGCCCAAGCTGACCGCCGCGCGCGAGGCCGGGCTGCCGGTGGTGGTGGTCCGCCGGCCGGCCGTACCGCGGGGCCTGCCGGTCGTGACCGATCCCGGACAGGCGGCCCGGTGGCTGGCGGCACACCGTGACCGGGGGCCCTTCGGCGACAGAGGCTGAGACCCGGCCCGGGGCCTCGCCGCGGTCGACTCGTCGGCGCGGCCGCCTTGGAAGGCGCGGCGGAAGACAACCGGCGCCCGGCCGTCCAGAAGCCGGCTCCCGCCCCTGACCACCGCACGTGAGCCGGGAGCCACCCCCTTCCCGGCGTGAAACGGCCGGACCGGGCCCGCCGGACCCGGCGTGGCGAAGCTCAGCCCCCGCGGCCGCCCGTCGCCCTACGCCCCGCCACCCCGCCGCTCACTCCTCCTCGCTCGCGATCGCGTTGAGCGCGGCGGCGGCGATGGCGCTGCCTCCGCGACGGCCGCGTACGACCAGGTGCTCCAGCCCGGACGGGTGCGCGGCGAGCGCCTCCTTGGACTCGGCGGCGCCGACGAACCCGACCGGCACGCCGATGACGGCGGCGGGCCGCGGCGCCCCCTCGTCGATCATCTCCAGCAGGCGGAAGAGCGCGGTGGGCGCGTTGCCGACCGCCACCACGGCGCCCTCCAGCCGGTCCCGCCACAGCTCCAGCGCGGCGGCGCTGCGCGTGGTGCCCAGCTTCGCCGCCAACTCCGGGACGGCCGGGTCGGAGAGGGTGCACAGCACCTCGTTGTCGGCGGGCAGCCGCTTGCGCGTGACGCCGCTGGCCACCATCCGCACGTCGCACAGGATCGGCGCGCCGGCGCGCAGGGCCTCGCGGGCGCGGGCCACCACGCCCGGGCTGTGGGCGAGGTCGCGCACGAGATCGACCATGCCGCAGGCGTGGATCATCCGCACCGCGACCTGGGCGACGTCGGCGGGCAGACCCGTCAGGTCCGCCTCGGCGCGGATGGTGGCGAAGGACTCGCGGTAGATGGCCGCGCCGTCCTTCTCGTAGTCGTAGCTCGTCACGGGGTTCTCGCTGCTCTCGCTCGTCGGACGGCTCCCTGGGGATCGCCGCCGCAAGCGGGCGGTGATCGGCCGTGGGCACGGCGGCGAGCATACCCACGACCGATCCGGCCGGAACCGGGCGTACGCCGACACGGGAGGGGGCCTGGGTCCAACGCCTGACGGCACGACACAGTACTTGCTGTTAGCGTGCAGCTGCATACCATTGGCAATAAGGAGGACGCCGGACATGGCGCTTTACACGCTCCCCGAACTCCCGTACGACTACTCGGCGCTGGCCCCGGTCATCAGCCCCGAGATCATCGAGCTGCACCACGACAAGCACCACGCGGCGTACGTGAAGGGGGCGAACGACACCCTGGAGCAGCTCGCCGAGGCGCGGGACAAGGAGTCGTGGGGCTCGATCAACGGCCTGGAGAAGAACCTGGCCTTCCACCTCTCCGGGCACATCCTGCACTCCGTCTACTGGCACAACATGACCGGTGACGGCGGCGGCGAGCCGCACGAGAAGGACGGCGTGGGCGAGCTGGCCGACGCCATCGCCGAGTCCTTCGGCTCCTACGCCGGCTTCAAGGCCCAGCTGACCAAGGCGGCGGCCACCACCCAGGGCTCCGGCTGGGGCGTCCTCGCCTACGAGCCGCTCAGCGGCCGCCTGATCGTCGAGCAGGTCTACGACCACCAGGGCAACGTCGGCCAGGGCTCCACCCCGATCCTGGTCTTCGACGCCTGGGAGCACGCCTTCTACCTGCAGTACAAGAACCAGAAGGTGGACTTCATCGACGCCATGTGGCAGGTCGTCAACTGGCAGGACGTGGCCAAGCGCTACGCCGCCGCCAAGGAGCGCGGCGACAGCCTGCTCCTCGCCCCCTGACCGCATGACGGAGCGGCCCTCCCGCCGGTGACCGCCTCCTCACCCCTTCACCGGCGGGCCCGCACACCGGAAGGGCTCCCCGGACCGGCCACCCCGGGGAGCCCTTCCCGCCCGAAGGCGGAGGACCGCCGGGCGGGAGAAAATGCTCTGCCGTGCGGGCGGGGAAGCGGCGATACTCGTCCCCATGGCTGACATGGGGACGTTCCGGCAGGCGGTCCTCGCGTGGGCGGCCGGCGGATCCGGCACGAGCGCGGGCGAGTTGGCCGCGCGGCTGCCCGTCCGGACCGCCGTCCTGCTCGAAGGGCCGAGCGACGTCGCGGCGGTCGAGGCACTCGCCGCGCGCCGCGGCCGAGACCTGGAGGCCGAGGGCGTCTGCGTCCTGCCGATGGGCGGCGCGATGAACGCCGGCCGCTTCGCCCGCCTCCTCGGACCCCCCGGCCTCGGCCTGCGCCTCACCGGACTGTGCGACGAGGGCGAGCGCCGCTACTACGCCCGCGCCCTGCAACGGGCCGGAGCGACACGAGCGGAGTTCTACGTCTGCGCGGCGGACCTGGAGGACGAACTCATCCGCGCGCTGGGCGTGCCGGGGGTGGCGGACCTGATCCGGGCGGAGGGCGACCTGCGCGCTCTCCAGACCTTCCTGCGCCAGCCCGCCCAGCAGGACCGCACCCCGCAGCAGCAGTTCCGCCGCTTCCTCGGCACGAAGAAGGGCCGCAAGATCCACTACGGCCGCGCCCTGGTGGAAGCCCTGCCCCCCGACCGCACCCCACCCCCACTCGACGCCCTGCTCACCGCCCTCTGGGAGTTCAGAGGTGCGAGTCGGCCGCCAGTGCTGTGAACGCCGACCAGGCGTTGGGGGAGACGGCCAGCGCCTCCCGGTCTGTGTCCTTCGAGTCCCGGACGAGAACGGCCTCGGTGCGCACGGCTACCTCGACGCAGTTGTCGCCGGAGCTGCCGCTGTAACTGCTCTTGAACCAGGCCAGTTCAGTGGTACTCATAGTGCTCCTCGCATCTGCTCCAGCAGGCTTACTGTGGCTTCGCGGCCGAGGGCCTGCGAACGCAGCTTGCCATAGCGCTGGAGCATGGCGCTGACGTCCTTCGGTGTCGTGATCAAAACGCTTGACTGCTGGCCTTCGGAGTAGCCCACCCACTCGTGCTGAGGTGTCTCGGCCAGGTACATCAAGCCGTCGATCCCCGCGTGATCGTACTGACGCAGAGGCATCACCTGGATCTCAACGTTCCTTCGAGAACCTTGCTCCAGCAGGTGATCGAGCAGCTGTTGTGCGACCTGTGGTCCACCCATGTGCCGTTCAAGTAGAGCTTGTTCGATGACGAAGCTGAAGGCCGTGTTCGGCCTCTCGGTCAAGAGCTGTTGCCGCTCCAGTCGTGCCGTGACCTGGCGTTCGATCTGTTCCTCGGAAAGCGGTGGCAGGCGTCGCTCGAAGATCGCCCTGATGTACGGTTCGGGCTGCAACAACCCCGGAATCGCCCGGCACTCATACGCACAGAGCGAGATCGCCTCTTCCTCGATCCCCGCCCACTGCCGGAACCAAGAAGCCAATCCCGCCTTCCGCGTCAGACTCCTCGCCGCCGCGCCCAGCACCCGCCCCGCGACCGCCCCCAGCACCTCCTCCGACCGCTCCAGCAGGTCCCGCGGCGGGAACCGCTTGCCCTGCTCGATCTTGGCGACGTACGCGACCGAGTACCGCACCAGCGGAGCGAACTGTTCCTGCGTCAGGCGGGCTTCCTCCGTAAGGCCTTGAGGACCGCGCCGAACGTCTTCAGACTGTCCGAGAGTTCCGGCTCGCAGCCTCCGTGGCCACCGGCCTGCCCAGCACTCCCACCCGTCACCACGCCGTTGTCGGTCACCACCGCAGCCGCCTTCCCCTGTGCCCTCGTGTCGCCGGGTCGTGTCCACTGCCGGACCCGAGCACCACCCCGTACCGTGTGCCGGACGCGCTGCGCCACGTCCGGCAAGGCCATCGTCACGTACAGCAACCGACCCGGTCCAGCGAGTCGACCAGTACAGCGCGGTCTGTATCGGCTGTGGACCTGCCGACGGGGCGTCGACGTCTCGGACACTGCCTCCCATGTCAGCCAGTCATGCCCGAACGGCCGCCGCCGCACGCTCCCTCGCGCAGCGCTTCTCCGCCACCCGGCGCGGCGCGCGTCTCGCCCGGTTGCTCGCCGCGCACCAGCTCGCCGAGTGGGGCCACCCCTACGGCACCGAGACGCACGACACCGTCGTCCTCGTCGTCGCCGAACTCGCCGCGAACGCCGTTCTGCACGGCCGCGTCCCGGGACGGGACTTCGCCCTGTCCCTGTCCCGCGACGACGGCCGGGGCGTCGTCCGGATCGAGGTCACCGACACCCACCCCGCCCTGCCGACGCGTGAAGCGCCCGGCGCGGACGAGGACGGGGGTCGTGGCCTGGTCCTCGTCGACGCGCTCGCCACCGCCTGGGGCGTACGCGACCGCCTCGGCCCGGGCAAGACGGTCTGGGCCGAGTGCGCCCTGTCCCCCCTGCAGAGCTTGGGCAATGATGTCGAGCTGTGCTGAGGACTTTCAGATGTCCCGGAAGATCTCGATCTGGGCGCCGATCGAGTTCAGCCGTTCCGCGAGGTCCTCGTAGCCGCGGTTGATGACGTAGACGTTGCGCAGCACGGAGGTGCCCTCGGCGGCCATCATCGCCAGGAGGACGACGACCGCGGGGCGCAGGGCCGGCGGGCACATCATCTCGGCGGCGCGCCAGCGGGTCGGGCCCTCGACCAGCACCCGGTGCGGGTCCAGGAGTTGCAGGCGGCCGCCGAGGCGGTTGAGGTCGGTCAGGTAGATCGCGCGGTTGTCGTAGACCCAGTCGTGGATCAGCGTCTTGCCCTGCGCGGTGGCCGCGATGGCCGCGAAGAACGGGACGTTGTCGATGTTCAGGCCCGGGAACGGCATCGGGTGGATCTTGTCGATCGGCGCCTCCAGCTTGGAGGGCCGGACGGTGAGGTCCACCAGGCGGGTGCGGCCGTTGTCCGCGAAGTACTCGGGGCTGCGGTCGTGGTCGAGGCCCATCTCCTCCAGCACCGCGAGCTCGATCTCCAGGAACTCGATCGGCACCCGGCGCACCGTCAGCTCGGACTCCGTGACGACGGCCGCGGCGACCAGGCTCATCGCCTCCACCGGGTCCTCGGAGGGGGAGTAGTCGACGTCCACGTCGATGACCGGCACGCCGTGCACGGTGAGCGTGGTGGTGCCGATGCCCTCGACCCGCACGCCCAGCGCCTCCAGGAAGAAGCACAGGTCCTGGACCATGTAGTTGCTGGAGGCGTTGCGGATGACGGTCACGCCGTCGTGGCGGGCCGCCGCCAGCAGCGCGTTCTCGGTCACCGTGTCGCCGCGCTCGGTCAGCACGATCGGCCGGTCCGGGCGCACGGCCCGGTCCACCACGGCGTGGTACTGCCCCTCGGTCGCGGCCACGTCCAGCCCGAACCGGCGCAGCGCGATCATGTGCGGCTCGATGGTGCGCGTGCCGAGGTCGCAGCCGCCGGCGTAGGGCAGCTTGAAGCGGTCCATGCGGTGCAGCAGCGGGCCGAGGAACATGATGATGGAGCGGGTGCGGACGGCCGCCTCGGCGTCGATGGCGTCCAGGTCGAGGTCGGCCGGCGGCACGATCTCCAGGTCGGTGCCGTCGTTGATCCAGCGGGTGCGGACGCCGATCGAGCCCAGGACCTCCAGAAGGCGGTAGACCTCCTCGATCCGGGCGACCCGGCGCAGCACCGTGCGCCCGCGGTTGAGCAGCGAGGCGCACAGCAGTGCCACGCACGCGTTCTTGCTCGTCTTCACGTCGATGGCGCCGGACAGCCGACGGCCGCCGACCACCCTCAGATGCATCGGGCCCGCGTAGCCCAGTGACACGATCTCGCTGTCCAGGGCTTCCCCGATCCGAGCGATCATCTCAAGGCTGATGTTCTGGTTGCCGCGCTCGATGCGATTGACGGCGCTCTGACTGGTGCCGAGCGCCTCGGCGAGCTGTGCCTGCGTCCAGCCGCGGTGCTGCCGGGCGTCACGGATGAGCTTGCCGATGCGTACGAGGTAGTCGTCTGCCATGGGGTTGAGGTTATCTCAGATATGAGATGGCGCTCGTTAGGGGGTCCATTCGGGTGATGAACTGTCAGTGACCGCCGTGGTCACGGGTTCGACGCCATCCGAAAGGTCCGGGCAAATCCACCGATGTCGTATGACGTCCCGTGCTGCTGTGGGTGTGACGCGGTCCGCGCTTCCCGCCGGTGGTGAGGGACCAGGAGTGTTTGTTGATGTTCAGCCGCACTCCCGGCAGGATCCGGAAACTCTTGCGGAACGTGAGCGGCATGCCGTGCCTCCTTCCGAGCACCGCTGAAGGTGCCGATGTCTCCTTCGGATACCCCGAGTTGGCCACCTGACCCACCGGGTGCCCAGCCGCCCGGCCCGGGGGCCCGCCCCGCCGCCCCGCCCGGTGTGCGCCCCGCCGCGCTACCAGTCCCTCTCGGCGGTGGTCTTCGCCGGGCCGAGGACGTCCACGTGGCCGTGGTCGCCGTACACGGAAAGCCGCCAGCGGGCGAACACCTCGGCGGTGCGGTCCGCCTCGTCCTGTTCCCCCACCCCGTAATCGACCCTGACCACGGCGACGCTGCGGGCGCCGCCCGCGGGGGTGCGGGTCTCCACGCTCGTCACGTGGGCGGCGATGGCGGCGTCCGCCTTCCGCGCGCTCGTCGTCAGGTACGCGCGGAACTCGTGGAGCATCGGGAACCAACGGTGCGGACCGGTCGCCGGCACGCTCCCGTCCGTCGTGCCCTCGTCCGCGTAAGGGTCGTCCGTGTCCTGCTGGTCGTCGCTCGTCGTGTCGGGGAGGTCGGCGCCCGGGTCGTCGCTCGTGGTGTCGGGCAGGTCCGTGTTCTGGTCGTCGGTGGTGGTGTCCGGCAGGTCGCCCTGGTCGTCGCTCGTGGTGTCCGGCAGGTCGCCCTGGTCGTCACTCGTGGTGTCCGGGAGGTCGGCGCCCTGGTCGTCACTCGTCTCGTCGGCCGAGCCCGCCGCGGGCTCGGCCGACGCGGACGTGGCGGCGGGCCGCACGCCCGCGTGCTCCGCGCCGCAGGCGGTCAGCGGCAGGCAGCAGCAGGCGAGCGCCGCCGCGACGGCCGCGTACCGCGTCGTGGTCTTCATTCGTGCGTCCCCCCTGTCGTGCCCCGTCGGACAGTGAGAGAGGCGTTCACGGCCCGGGGTTCCCGTCCGGTGCCGTCCGGGGCGCCCGGGATCGCGGCCGGTCCCCGCGCCGCCCCGGCCCCGGCTCCCGCCCGCGTCCCGTCTGGCCTGCGGCGCTGCCGGGCCCGTGGTTCGATGAGGCCAGCCTGCCCGGGAGTGCCGGGCGTGACGCGACACGGGAGCGGCGGCGTGGCGCGTGGGACACGGCGAAGCCGGGCCGCACATGACCATCCGGCCCCCATGTACTAGAGTTATCTCGACATCGAGATATCTGCCGAGGAGCACCGCAGCCGCACCCCGGTAAGGGTTACCTAACTTAGCCTTGCCTCAGCGGATGGGCCGAGGAGCCGTCGCGGCACCATGCGGTGGCAGCCGCATAGGTTTGCGGTGTGGTGGTACGCGCACATCAATGAAGGAGACTGTCGTGTCGGCGAACAGCTTCGACGCCCGCAGCACGCTGCAGGTGGGCGACGAGTCGTACGAGATCTTCCGGCTTGACAAGGTCGAGGGCTCGGCCCGACTGCCTTACAGCCTGAAGGTCCTGCTGGAGAACCTGCTCCGCACCGAGGACGGCGCGAACATCACCGCCGACCACATCCGTGCCCTCGGCGACTGGGACTCCCAGGCCCAGCCGTCGCAGGAGATCCAGTTCACGCCGGCCCGCGTGATCATGCAGGACTTCACCGGCGTGCCCTGCGTCGTCGACCTCGCCACCATGCGCGAGGCCGTCAAGGAGCTCGGCGGCGACCCGGCGAAGATCAACCCGCTCGCCCCGGCCGAGCTGGTCATCGACCACTCCGTCATCGCCGACAAGTTCGGCACCAACGAGGCCTTCAAGCAGAACGTCGAGCTGGAGTACGGCCGCAACAAGGAGCGCTACCAGTTCCTGCGCTGGGGCCAGACCGCCTTCGACGAGTTCAAGGTCGTCCCGCCGGGCACCGGCATCGTGCACCAGGTGAACATCGAGCACCTGGCCCGCGTCGTCATGGTTCGCGACGGCAAGGCGTACCCCGACACCCTGGTCGGCACCGACTCGCACACCACCATGGTCAACGGCCTCGGCGTCCTCGGCTGGGGCGTCGGCGGCATCGAGGCCGAGGCCGCCATGCTCGGCCAGCCGGTCTCCATGCTGATCCCGCGCGTCGTCGGCTTCAAGCTGACCGGCGAGCTGCCCACCGGCACCACCGCCACCGACCTGGTGCTCACCATCACCGAGATGCTGCGCAAGCACGGTGTGGTCGGCAAGTTCGTGGAGTTCTACGGCGAGGGCGTCGCCGCCACCTCGCTGGCCAACCGCGCCACCATCGGCAACATGTCGCCGGAGTTCGGCTCCACCGCCGCGATCTTCCCGATCGACGACGAGACCATCAACTACATGCGCCTGACCGGCCGCCCGGAGCAGCAGCTCGCGCTCGTCGAGGCGTACGCCAAGGAGCAGGGCCTCTGGCTGGACCCGAAGGCCGAGCCGGACTTCTCCGAGAAGCTCGAGCTGGACCTGTCCACGGTCGTGCCGTCCATCGCCGGCCCGAAGCGCCCGCAGGACCGCATCGTCCTGGCCCAGGCCGCCCAGCAGTTCAAGTCCGACGTCCTCAACTACGTGGACGTCGTGGACGAGGCGGGCAAGGAGTCCTTCCCGGCCTCCGACTCCCCGGCCGTCACCCCCAACGGCGCCCCCTCCAACCCGGTCCAGGTCACCGCCCCCGACGGCACGACCTACGAGCTGGACCACGGCGCGGTCACCGTCGCGGCCATCACCTCCTGCACCAACACCTCCAACCCGTACGTCATGGTCGCCGCCGCGCTGGTGGCCAAGAAGGCGGTGGAGAAGGGCCTGACCCGCAAGCCGTGGGTCAAGACCACCCTCGCGCCGGGCTCCAAGGTCGTCACCGACTACTTCGACAAGGCGGGCCTGACCCCGTACCTGGACAAGGTCGGCTTCAACCTGGTCGGTTACGGCTGCACCACCTGCATCGGCAACTCCGGCCCGCTGCCGGAGGAGGTCTCCAAGGCGGTCAACGACCACGACCTCGCCGTCACCTCGGTGCTCTCCGGCAACCGCAACTTCGAGGGCCGGATCAACCCCGACGTCAAGATGAACTACCTGGCGTCCCCGCCGCTGGTCGTCGCCTACGCGATCGCCGGTTCGATGAAGGTCGACATCACCAAGGACGCCCTCGGCGCGGACCAGGACGGCAACCCGGTCTACCTGAAGGACATCTGGCCCTCGGAGTCCGAGGTCAACGACGTCGTCGCCAACGCCATCGGCGAGGACATGTTCTCCAAGTCCTACTCCGACGTGTTCGCCGGCGACGCCCAGTGGCAGTCGCTGCCGGTCCCGACCGGCGACACCTTCGAGTGGGACGGCGAGTCCACCTACGTCCGCAAGCCCCCGTACTTCGAGGGCATGGCCATGGAGCCGGCCGCGGTCGAGGACATCACCGGCGCCCGGGTCCTCGCCAAGCTCGGCGACTCGGTCACCACCGACCACATCTCCCCGGCCGGTGCGATCAAGGCCGACACCCCGGCCGGCCAGTACCTCACCGAGCACGGCATCGAGCGCCGCGACTTCAACAGCTACGGCTCGCGCCGCGGCAACCACGAGGTCATGATCCGGGGCACGTTCGCCAACATCCGCCTGCGCAACCAGATCGCGCCGGGCACCGAGGGCGGCTACACCCGCGACTTCACGCAGGACGGCGGCCCGGTCTCCTTCATCTACGACGCCTCGCAGAACTACCAGGCGGCCGGTGTGCCGCTGGTCGTCCTGGCCGGCAAGGAGTACGGCTCCGGTTCGTCGCGCGACTGGGCCGCGAAGGGCACCGCGCTGCTCGGCGTGAAGGCCGTCATCGCCGAGTCCTACGAGCGCATCCACCGTTCGAACCTGATCGGCATGGGCGTGCTGCCGCTCCAGTTCCCGGAGGGCCAGTCCGCGCTCTCCCTCGGCCTGACCGGCGAGGAGACCTTCTCCTTCACCGGCGTCACCGAGCTGAACGACGGCACCACCCCGCGCACGGTGAAGGTCACCACCGACACCGGCGTCGAGTTCGACGCGGTCGTCCGCATCGACACCCCCGGCGAGGCGGACTACTAC
The DNA here is from genome assembly GCF_044391765.1 of Streptomyces sp. NPDC018610. Classification (NCBI taxonomy): domain Bacteria; kingdom Bacillati; phylum Actinomycetota; class Actinomycetes; order Kitasatosporales; family Streptomycetaceae; genus Streptomyces; species Streptomyces sp. NPDC018610. Next base: position 750,261 of record NZ_JBISAL010000002.1, on the reverse strand, counting down.
CGCAACGGCGGCATCCTGCAGTACGTGCTGCGCAGCCTGATCCGCAAGTAAGGGTCCAGGCAAGGCAGTCGGGCCGCATCCCCGGTGACGGGGGTGCGGCCCCGCGCATTTCCGTCCCAGGCGTTTACAGCGGTCACGGGGCGCGCTAGTTTCGTCCGGCGAGGTGGGAGCGCTCCCAAGGTGGTGGACCGGAACCCCCCGCCCGGCCGTTCCCGCCTCGCGCCACCCGCGCCTCGCGCGGGTGCGACGGGAGGCCCTCGGCCGCGGTGGAACGGGGGCTCGGGGCGGACCCGGCGGCCCCACGAGCGGACGGCCGCCGGGTCCGCGAGCCGGGCAGGCGAAGGGGGGAAGACGCCTGCCCGGGGTGGTGCCGGCTTGTGCGACCATGATGCCCGACAACGTTGTCTCATGGTCTGTACATGACTTTACCGCGCCAACCGACAACGATGTCAACCCACTTGGTCCTGCCCCACCCGTGTGGGTGGGGGCGGAGCCCGCTCCGGCACGCGGTCTTCCGGGGGGCCACCGGTGCGCGCTACCGTCTTCGAGGCTTGTGCGACCCGTGGTGCGCGACCCGTCCCGAAGGAGGGGCCGCGTCAATGCGTTTCCGTCCGATGTCCCTGCTGCTGGCCGCCGCGCTCGCGGCCGGCGGAGCCACTCCCGCCCTCGCGGCGCCCGCCGCACCCGACAGAGCCGGACCACCGCTGGTGAAGGATCCGACGCCCTACGTCGACCCGCTGATCGGCACCAAGAACGGCGGCGACACCTTCCCGGGCGCCGTCACCCCGTTCGGCATGTTCTCCTTCAGCCCCGAGAACACCCGCGGCGACGCGACCCGGACGACCGCGCCCGGCGGCTACCAGTACGACGCCACCCGCGTCCGCGGCTTCAGCCTCACCCACATGTCCGGCACCGGCTGCGCGGGCGGCAGCGGCGACATCCCCCTCTTCCCGTACGCCGGCCAGGTCACCACCTCCCCGGCCGCCGACACCAAGGACGCCGTCTACGCCTCCGACTTCCGGCACACCGACGAGACGGCCGAACCCGGCCACTACGAGGTCGGCCTCGCCTCCGGTGTCACCGCGGACCTCACCGCCACCGCCCGCACCGGCTCGGCCCGCTTCACCTACCCGGCCGGCAAGCCCGCCTCGCTGCTCATCCGCACCGCCAACTCCGAGGTCGGCTCCACCGCTTCGACGGTCACCATCGACCCCAGGACGCGCACCGTCTCCGGGTCCGTCACGTCCGGCAACTTCTGCGGCTACCTCGACCCCGAGGGACAGCGCGCCTACTACACCCTCTACTTCACCGCCCGCTTCGACCGCGCCTTCAAGGCGACCGGCACCTGGCAGGACGACAAGCTGGACCCCGGCTCGACCTCCGCGACCGGCGGCACCGGCGGCTTCGGCAAGGGCGGCCGGCCCGTGGCGGGCAAGGGCGCCGGCGGGTACGTCGAGTTCGCGCCCGGCGCCGGCCCCGTCGGCGTCAAGGTCGGCATCTCCTACGTCAGCCAGGCGGGCGCCGCGGCCAACCTGGCCGCCGAGAACCCGCCCGGCCGCTCCTTCGCGTCCGTCGAGAACGCCGCCCGCCGGGCCTGGCGCGACCGGCTGGCCGCCGTCCGGGTCGGCGGCGGCACCGACGCCGAGCGCACCACCTTCTACACCGCGCTGTACCACGCCCTGCTGCACCCCAACGTCATCAGCGACGCCGACCGCCGCTACCGCGGCCCCGACGGCAGGACGCACACCGTCTCCCGCGGCCACCAGGCCCAGTACGGCACCTTCTCCGGCTGGGACGTCTACCGCGACCAGGTGCAGCTGCTGACCCTGCTCAGCCCGCGCACCGGCTCCGACATCGCCCAGTCGCTGTACGAGCTGGCCGGGCAGAACGGCGGCGTCTGGGACCGCTGGCTGCACGGCGCCAGCGGCACCCATGTGATGAACGGCGACCCCTCGCCCACCGCCCTCGCCGGCATCCGCGCCTTCGGCGGCACCGACTTCGACCTCGAGGGGGCGCTGGCCTCCCTGGTGAAGGCGGCCACCGTGCCCACCGAGCAGGACCTGTCACCGGCCGGCAAGCCGGTCCTGTCGGCCGGCCAGCGGCCCTCCCTCGACAAGTACCTGAAGCTGCACTACATGCCGTCCGTCTCCAACGCCTGGGGTGGGGCGGCGGAGACCCTGGAGATGTCGACCGCCGACTTCTCCCTCTCCCAACTCGCCACGGCGGCCGGGCAGAAGAGCACCGCCAAGACGTTCGCCGAACGCGCCCAGTGGTGGCAGAACAACTTCAACACCGCCGCGGACGACACCGGCGGCTACATCGCCGACCGCAAGGCCGACGGCAGCTGGGTCACCGGATTCACCCCGGACACCGGCAACGGCTTCGTCGAGGGCACCGCGGCCCAGTACACCTGGATGGTCCAGCACGACCCGGCGGGACTCTTCGCCGCGATGGGCGGCCGGGACAAGGCCCTCGCCCGCCTCGACGCCTTCTTCCACAAGAGCGACGGAAGCTGGGCCTTCACCGGCGCCGGCGGCGACAAGGCGGCCCTGGACAACGAGCCCTCGATCAACGTGCCGTACCTCTACGACTACGCGGGCGCGCCCTACAAGACGCAGGAGACCGTCCGCGCCGCCATGCGGCAGCTGTGGACCACCGAGCCGGGCGGCATCCCGGGCAACGACGACCTGGGCGCCATGTCCGCCTGGTACGTCTTCTCGGCGCTCGGCATGTACCCGCAGGTCCCCTCACGTGCCGAACTGGTCCTCGCCTCACCGCTGTTCGAGCGCGCCGAGATCCACCGGCCGGGCGGCGGGGACATCACCGTCCACGCCACCGGGGCGGCGGCCGGGGCGCCGTACGTCCAGTCCCTGAAGGTCGACGGCCGCGGCAGCGACCGGCCGTGGCTCCCGGCCTCCTTCGTCCGTGACGGCGGGCGGCTCGACTACACCCTCTCCTCCACCCCGAACACCGCCTGGGGCAGCGCCCCGTCCGCCGCGCCGCCGTCCTTCCGGCAGGGCGAGCAGCCGTACCAGATCGGTGTGGGTCCGACCACGGCGACGCTCGCGCCCGGCGACAGCACGAAGATCGGCGTCCGCGCGCTGTCGCTGAGCGGCGGGCAGGGCCCCGAGGTGCGCTTCAGCGTCCAGGCGCCGGCGGGCGTCACGGCGACCCCCGCCGAGGGCACGGTGACCGACGGCGCCCAGGACATCACCCTCGCCGCCGCGCCGGACGCGACGCAGGGCTACTACGACGTGAAGGTCACGGTGACCTCGGGCAGCCAGTCCTACGAGCAGCCCGTCGCCCTGACGGTCGCGGCCCCCGGCACCCTGCTCGCCGCCCGCGACAACACCGGCGTCTCCGACGACGAGGGCGACCACGGCGAGGCCGACTACGACGGCGGCGGCTGGAGCTACTCCCGCCAGGCCCTCGCCGCGGCCGGTCTCACTCCGGGCGGGCAGGGCACGGTGGCCGGCGGCCTCTCCTTCACCTGGCCCGACGCGCCGGCCGGCCGCCCGGACAACGTCGCCGCCGCCGGCCAGAGCATCACGCCGGCCGAACCGGCCGCCGCGCTGTCCTTCGTCGGCAGCGCGGTCAACGGCGACCAGCAGGCCAAGGCCACCGTCACCTACACCGACGGCAGCACGGCCGAGGCCGACCTCTCCTTCACCGACTGGACCGTCGGCGGAGGCGGCGGCACCGTCCGGTACGGCAACCAGGTCGTGGCCAGGACGGCGTACCGCAACGTCGCCGGGGCCGACAAGGACCCGGTGGCCACCTATGTGTTCGCCACCCAGGCCTTCGAGGCCCCGGCCGGCAAGCGGATCGCGTCGGTGAAGCTGCCGAGCGACACCGACCTGCACGTCTTCGCCCTCGCGGTGAAGTGACCGGCTGAAGCCGGACGCACCGGCCGGCCGGATACGCGGGCCGGCCGGGCACGCGGAAGGGGCGGGTCCCGAGCGGACCCGCCCCTTCCTCACTCGGGGAAGCGTGTCAGGCCAGCAGCTCCACCTCCGCCAGCGTGGCGGGGCCGTCGAACACCAGCCGGTACTTCGTGTAGCCGCCCGGCGAGGCGATGGTGAACGGACGGGTCTGCTTGTCCCAGGCGAAGGACTCGCCCGAGCGCCGGTCCAGCGTCTTGAAGTGCGTGCCGTCCGAGGACGCCTGGAGGGTCCAGCCCGACGGGGCCTTGGTGCGGTCGGCCGACGAGGTCAGGGTGTACTGGACGGCCTTGGCCGAACCGGTCACCGGCAGGTCCACCGTGCTCACGGTGGCCTCCGTCGCCGAGGTGTCGTCGAACAGCGCGCCGTCGCCCTTCAGCACGTCCGCCCGGGGCGTCGGCGCCTTGTCGCCGGTCGTGATGGACACCGGCGCGGCGTTCTTGCCCGTGCCCCACTTCGAGGGCCGGGAGCCCATGTCGAACTCCAGCACACCGCCCTTGGACAGCAGCGAGTGCGGCAGGTTCGTGGAGTTCCACGCCTTGCCGTTCAGCCGCACGCCCTGCACGTAGATGTTCTTCGCGCTGTTCTTCGGGGCCTTGATCACCAGGTCGTGGCCGTTCTCCAGGTGCACGGTCGCCCTGGTGAACAGCGGGGAGCCTATGGCGTACTCGCCGCTGCCCATGACCAGCGGGTAGAAGCCGAGCGAGGAGAAGAGGTACCAGGCGGACTGCTCGCCGTTGTCCTCGTCACCGTGGTAGCCCTGGCCGATCTCGCTGCCCACGTAGAGCCGGGAGAGCACCTCGCGGACCTTCTCCTGCGCCTTGTAGGGCTCGCCGGCCGCGTCGTACATGTACGTGACGTGGTGGGCGACCTGGTTGGAGTGGCCGTACTGGCCCATCCGCACGTCCCGCGCCTCGGTCATCTCGTGGATGACGCCGCCGTAGGAGCCGACGAACTCGGGGGAGGCGGTCTCCGGGGTGGCGAAGTACGTGTCGAGCTTGTCGCCGAGCGCCTTCTGCCCGCCGTAGAGGTCGGCCAGGCCCCGGCTGTCCTGCGGGGCGGTGAAGGCGTAGCCCCAGCCGTCGGTCTCCGTGTAGTCGTAGCCCCACACGCGCGGGTCGTACTTCGCGGAGTCCACGCGCCAGTTCCCCTGCGCGTCCTTGCCCTGGAAGAAGCCCGCCTTCGGGTCGAACAGCTTCACGTAGTCCTGGGCCCGGTTGAGGAAGTACTGCGACTCCTCCTTGTAGTGCTTCTGCCCCGTCTTCCTGTAGAGGGCGGCGCCCATCTGCGCGATGCCGTAGTCGTTGACGTAGCCCTCCATCGCCCACGACAGGCCCTCGCCGGTGGCGGTGCTGGTGTAGCCGAGGAAGGGGGAGGTGCTCATGCCCTTGCGGCCGACGCCGGAGGCCGGCGGCACCACGGTCGCGTTCTTCAGGGCCGCCTCGTACGCCGCCTTCGCGTCCATGGGCACGCCCTTGACGTAGGCGTCGGCGAACGCCACGTCGGAGGAGGTGCCGGTCATCAGGTCGGCGTAGCCGGGGGAGGACCAGCGCGAGGTCCAGCCGCCGTCCTTGTAGCCCTGGACGAACCCGTCGACCATCTCACCGGCCTGGGACGGCGTCAGCAGCGAGTACGCCGGCCAGGTGGTGCGGTAGGTGTCCCAGAAGCCGTTGTTGACGTACACCTTGCCGTCGACGATCTTCGCGCCGGTGTGCGTCGGCGTGTCCTGGCTCGTCATCGCCGAGAAGGGGGAGGCGTACCGGTCCTTGCCGCCGACCTTCTCGGAGCCGGAGTTCGGGTACAGGTACAGCCGGTACATGCTGGAGTAGAGCGTGGTCAGCTGGTCGGGCGTGGCGCCCTGGACCTCGACCTTGCCGAGCAGCTTGTCCCAGGTGCGCTGGGCGCGCGCCTTGACGGTGTCGAAGGACGTGCCGTCCGGGATCTCCTGGGCCAGGTTGTCCTTGGCCTGGTCGACGCTGATCAGGGAGGTGGCCAGGCGCAGGGTGACGGTGCGGTCCTTGCCCGCGTCGAAGCGCAGGTAGCCCTTGACGCCGGAGGCGGAGCCGTCCTCGACGGGCTTGTCGAACACGCCGTAGACGAACAGCCGGGTCGCTCCCGTGGACAGCCCGGACTTCACGTCCGAGTAGCCGGTGACGACGCCGTGCTCCTTGTCGAGGGTGAGGCCGGCCTGCTCGGTGACGTTGTCGAAGAGCACGCTCGCGTCGTCGCCCGGGTAGGTGAAGCGCAGGGCGGCGGCGTGGTCGGTCGGCGTCATCTCGGCCTTGAGACCGTTCTCGAAGGTGACGCCGTAGTAGTAGGGGCGCGCGGTCTCGTTCTCGTGCCGGAAGGCGAGGGCGCGGGCGGTGCGGTCGGTGTCCGGCGTGCCGGACGCCGCGGACGGCATCACCTGGAAGGTCTGCCGGTCGCCCATCCAGGGGCTCGGCTCATGGCTGGCGCTGAACGCCTGGATCGTCGGCAGGTTGTCCGTGTTGTTCGCACGCGCGTACTCGTACAGCCAGCTCAGCGAGGAGGCGTTGGTCACCGGCGTCCAGAAGTTGAAGCCGTGCGGCAGGGCGGTGGCGGGGAAGTTGTTGCCGCGCGAGAAACTGCCGCTGGAGTTGGTGCCGCGGGTGGTGAGCGCGTAGTCGGACAGGTGCGCCTTGGGCTTGTCGGGCGCGGCGCGCTGGATCGTCACGTCGTCCAGCCAGCCGCGGAACTTCGCCGGGCCGGCCGGGGAGTCGTAGGCGAGCAGGATCCGGTCGACGGTCTTGCCGGCCGCGACCGAGCCGATGCGGGAGACGACGTTGTTCCACTGGTTGACGTACAGCGTCTTGGCCGCGCCCTGGGCCTGCGGGCTCAGTCCGAAGCCGTGCTGGTCGGTGGCGCCCGACTGGCTCAGGTAGGTGCCGTCGGTGAAGGCGAGGTCGACGGCGACGTTCGTGGCGTCGTAGTCGCGCTCGCCGTCGGCCATCGCCGGGTAGAGGCGGTAGGACAGGGCGGTGTCGCGGTCGACCTTGACGTCGACGTCGAAGATCTTGTTGTACGAGTAGGCCCGGCCCTTGGCGGTGTGCCGGCCGGCGTAGCGCAGCGCCCGCTTGCCGGTGTAGCCGGCGCCCGACTTCGCGGTCGGCGAGCCGCTCGGGCCGCGGTCGACGAGGGAGAGCATGTCCTGCGGGACCGACCCGTCGCCGTCGCCCGTGGAGAACTGGACGTCGGCGAGCTGGAGTATGCCCGAGGCGCCGTTGTTCCTGGTGACGTCGAGCCGGAAGTGCTCGTACTCGGCCGGTTCGGCCAGGTCGTACGTCTTGGTCTGGAACCGCTCGGCGAAGGTCTCGCCGGTGCGGGAGTCGACGTCCTTCCAGTCCTTGCCGTCGGTGGAGGCCTGGAGGGTCCAGTCCTTGGGGTCCCGTTCGGCGTAGTCGTTGGCGGACGTGAGGGCGTATCGGGTGATCTTGACGGGTTTGTCGAAGTCGAACTCGACCCAGCCGGTGGACTCGAACGTCAGCCACTTGGTGCCCGACTCGCCGTCGACGAGGTTCTCCTTGACCTCGCCGCCGCCCGTGTTCTCACTGCTGGCCCGGAGGTCGGTGACGTGGTCGTCCACGTTGCCCGGGATCCCGGTGCTGTAGCCGCCGTCCACTCCCGAGGCGCGCTTGCGGCCGTCCGGAGCGGTGTCGACGGTGTTCAGCCAGTCGGGCGCCGGATCGCCCGTCTCGAACGAGGACGTGAACTCCCGTGCGGGGGCGTGGGCCTTGCCGGGCAGTGCGACTGCCGCCCCCTGGGAACCGACGGCCATGACGAAGGCGGCCGTGACGACGGCCGCCTCGGGCCATCTGTGCCGTGTTCTGCGCTGCATACGAGGGCACCCTCCCTGGTGCCTGAGCGCCGGACAACGTTGTCAGATTCGGCGCAAGCTCCAGTAGGGAGTCAAGTGAGCAGTGGTGTCAAGGGTGTTGGGTGCGGCATTCGGGCGTGAAGTCGTGGATATTTCCGGCAAGGCACCCGCGGGCGGCTCATATTTCCGTGAGGTCTCAACTCGGAAAAGACCGACAGGGAACCTTGTGTTCGATCTTGCTCCGTCACCTGTGAGTGGACTATACCTGTCGGCGTCCGTGAAGCCGTTCGACCTGGCGACAGCGGTACCGGGGGAGCCGGAAAGGTGGTTCGGCGTGCGAAACGCGCCGTCCTCCTTGTTTTCTCGGCAATCCCGGTGGATGACGCACGAAGTACTTCCTGCACGACCCAGCTTGGCCTACCGCGGTGCCGGGGAGGATCCGGTTCACCGCCTGAGTCCTGGAGAAGGCGAGGACTTGCGCATGGGATCCACTTCCGCCGAGAACCACGGGGGCGTCGGCCGCCGCGACCTGATCAAGAGGTCCGCGGCCCTCGGGCTGATCTCCGTACCCGCGATGAGCCTCCTGTCCGCGTGCGCCAGCGGTGGCGGCGACGGCCAGGGCAAGGCCAAGGCGGGCAAGAAGACAGCGAAGAATCCGCTCGGTGTCAATGACACCGCGCAGATGGAATTCGTTCTGTTCGACGGCGGTTTCGGCAAGGAGTACGCCGAGGACGCGGTCAAGATCTACGAGAAGGACTTCCCCAAGGCGAAGGTGAAGTTCGCCGCGACGCAGAAGATCCAGTCCACGCTCCAGCCCCGGTTCAACGGCGGCACGCCGCCGGACCTCATCGACAACTCCGGCGCCGAGCAGATGGACATGGGCGGACTGGTCGGAAAGAACCAGCTCGCCGACCTCACCCCCCTGCTGGACGCGGCGTCCTACGACGATCCGTCGAAGAAGGTCCGCGACACGCTGCGGCCCGGCATCGTGGAGATGGGCCAGTTCGACGGCAAGCCGGTCTGGATCCTCTACTACGCCTACACGGTCTACGGCGTCTGGTATTCCCAGAAGGCCCTGGACTCGCTGGACGAGAAATACCCCGAGACCTGGGACGAAATGATCAAGGTCTGCCAGAAAGCCCAGAAGAAGGGCATGGCCGGCTGGACCTACGCGGGCAAGTACCCCTACTACCTCCCCTTCTCGCTCTACCCGATGATCGGCAAGGTCGGCGGCCGTGAGGTCCTGGACGCCATCGACAACCTGGAGCCGAACGCCTGGAAGCACCCGGCCGTCAAGACCTGTTTCGAGGCCTACTACGAGCTCTACAAGAGGGGCTTCATCCTCAAGGGCACGCCGGGCCTGGACCACATCCAGTCGCAGACCGCCTGGGCCAAGGGCAAGGCGCTGTTCATCCCGAACGGCTCCTGGGTGGAGAACGAGTCCGCGCCCGTGATCCCGGACGACTTCGACCTCGCGGTCTCCGCGCCCAGCGGACTGGACGGCAACGACAAGATGCCGTTCGGCACCATCTGGGCCTCCGGCGGCGAGCCCTTCATCGTCCCGGCCAAGGCCGCCAACCCGGCGGGCGGCATGGAGCAGCTGCGCATCATGCTCAGCGAGGCGTCCTCCAAGAACTTCACGGCCAAGGTGAAGTCGCTGACCGCCTACAACGGCGGCACCTCCGGCATCGAGCTGACCCCGGGTCTGAAGTCGGGCGTGGCGGCGCTGGAGAAGGCCGGCTCCAATGTGCTGAACCCGCGCATGCAGGACTGGTACGTGCAGCTCCAGAAGGAGAAGATCGGCGTGGCCGGTCTCGGCGAGATGATGGCCGGCCGCGCCACCCCGGCGGAGACCATCAAGAAGATCCAGGGCTTCGCCGACGAGGCCGCCAAGGACACGTCGATCAAGCACTACAAGCACCAGTGAGGGTCCGTCACCAGGGACCGCCCGGCCGGCGCCGGGCGGTCCCTGGCGGCACCGTCCGCCCTTCAGATCGGGGTCACCAGCAATGCAGCACGGCAAGTACCGGTTCATCGTGGGGTTCCTGGCGCTGCCCCTCGGGATGTACGCGCTCTTCGTCGTCTGGCCGTTCGTCCAGTCCATCTACTACTCGTTCACGGACTGGACCGGTCTGAGTCCCGACTTCTCGATGGTCGGCTTCGACAACTACAAGAGGATGCTCGACGACGAGATCTTCTGGAAGTCGTTGCAGCACAGTCTGCTGTTCGCCCTCGTGCTGCCGGTGGTGACGCTCGGCCTGGCGCTGTTCTTCGCCTTCATGATCAATGTCGGCGGCCGGCGCAGGAAGGGCGGGCCGGCCGTCACCGGCGTCCGCGGCTCCGGCTTCTACAAGATCGTCTACTTCTTTCCGCAGGTGCTGTCGATCGCCATCGTCGCCCTGCTGTTCGCTTTCGCGTACAACCCGGACAGCGGAGCGATCAACTCGCTGCTGCGCGGGATCGGGCTGGACGGCCTCCAGCCGCTGTGGCTGGGCGACCCGGACCTCGCCCTGTGGTGCGTGATGGCCGTGCTGGTCTGGTCGCAGGTCGGCTTCTTCGTGGTCCTCTTCTCCGCCGGTATGGCCTCCATCCCGGCGGATCTGTACGAGGCGGCGCTGCTGGACGGCGCCGGCCGCGCGGCCACCTTCTTCCGGATCACCCTGCCGCTGCTGTGGGACACCGTGCAGTCCGGCTGGGTCTACATGGGCATCCTCGCGCTCGGCGCGGAGTCGTTCGCGGTCGTACAGATCATGACGACCGGACCGGGCGGCCCCGACTACTCGACCACCGTCATGGTCCTGTACGTGTACCAGAAGGCGTTCCGTGACGGTCAGGCCGCCTACGCCACCACGATCGGCGTCGCCCTGCTGCTCGTCACCCTGGCCTTCGCGGCCGTGGTCATGCGGCTGGGCCGGCGCGAGCGGCTGGAGTTCTGAGCATGAAAACGACCGAGCCCCCCACCCCCCTGCCGGCCGAGTCCGGCGCCCCCGTCGCCGAGGCCGGCGCACCGGCCGGCGCCGCGCCCCGGCGGACGAGGGAAGGCGGCGTCCTCAACGTCTTCTCGCACGGCGTCCTGATCATCTGGGCGATCATGGTCGTCATGCCGCTGGTGTGGGCGGTGATGACGTCCTTCAAGAGCGACGGGGCGATCTTCAGCTCGCCCTGGGCGCTGCCCGACAAATTGCACTTCGACAACTGGGCGCGGGCCTGGACCGACGCCCACATGAGCGACTACTTCCTCAACACCGTCCTGGTGGTGGGCGGCTCGCTCATCGGCACGCTGGTGCTCGGGTCGATGGCCGCCTACGTGCTGGCCCGCTTCGACTTCCCGGGCAACCGCTTCATCTACTACCTCTTCATCGGCGGCATGAGCTTCCCGGTCATGCTGGCGCTGGTCCCGTTGTTCTACGTAGTGAACAACATGGGGCTGCTGAACACGATCCACGGCCTGATCCTGGTCTACATCGCCTACTCGCTGCCCTTCACGGTCTTCTTCCTGACCGCGTTCTTCCGGACGCTGCCGGTTTCGGTGGCGGAGGCGGCGTTCGTGGACGGCGCCTCGCACACCCGGACGTTCTTCCAGATCATGCTGCCGATGGCCAAGCCGGGCCTGATCAGCGTGGGGATCTTCAACTTCCTGGGTCAGTGGAACCAGTACATGCTGCCCACGGTGCTCAACACCGACCCGGACAAGCACGTGCTCACCCAGGGTCTGGTCGAGCTGGCCGTCAGCCAGGGCTACAAGGGCGACTGGTCCGGTCTCTTCGCCGGCCTGGTGATGGCGATGCTGCCGGTCCTGGCGGCGTACATCATCTTCCAGCGCCAGGTGGTGCAGGGCCTGACGGCGGGCGCACTGAAGTAGCGCCCTGAGCCTTCCTCGCCCTTCCCGCACGTCGTGGCCCCGATGCCGTCCCCGGTCCGCCGGGGGCGGCATCGGCGTGCTCTCGGCGTGCCTGTACCACGCCCCTCGTGGGGTGTCCATGTACCCGGAAACGGTTCAACCTCTTGACGGGAGGCAACCCGAACGGCTCATCTTAGAGTTCACTTGTTGGACATGGACGGGGCCTCGCCGAAGCGGCCCCGCGCTCAGGAGGTCGTCGTGGAGACTCCAGGGTCGCAGTCATCGCTGCACCGAGCCAACCTGGAGCGGGTCGTACGTGCCGTGCGTCTTGCCGGATCCCTCACACAGGCGGAGATCGCACGGACCACGGGTCTGTCCGCGGCGACGGTCTCCAACATCGTGCGGGAGCTGAAGGACGGCGGAACGGTCCAGGTCACGCCCACGTCCGCGGGCGGCCGCAGGGCGCGCAGCGTGTCCCTCAGCGGAGACGCCGGGATCGTGATCGGCGTCGATTTCGGGCACGCCCACCTACGGGTGGCGATCGGCAACCTGGCCCACCAGGTACTGGCCGAGGAGTCCGAGCCACTGGACGTCGACGCCTCCTGGGTGCAGGGCTTCGACCGGGCGGAAGAGCTGGTCAACCGCCTGATCGCGGTCACCGGGGTCGACCGCTCCAAGATCGCCGGCGTCGGTCTGGGCGTGCCGGGGCCCATCGACGTGGAGTCCGGCACGCTGGGCTCCACGGCCATCCTGCCGGGCTGGGGCGGCATCAAGCCCGCCGAGGAGCTGCGGGGGCGCCTCGGCGTGCCGGTGCACGTGGACAACGACGCCAACCTCGGCGCCCTGGGCGAGCTGGTGTGGGGCAGCGGGCGCGGGGTCCGCGACCTGGCCTACATCAAGATCGCCAGCGGTGTGGGCGCCGGGTTGGTGATCAACGGGAAGATCTACCGCGGCCCCGGCGGCACGGCGGGCGAGATCGGGCACATCACGCTCGACGAGTCCGGCCCGGTCTGCCGCTGCGGCAACCGCGGCTGCCTGGAGACGTTCACCGCGGCCCGCTACGTCCTGCCGCTGCTCCAGCCCAGTCACGGCACCGACCTGACCATGGAGGGCGTCGTACGGCTCGCCCGGGACGGCGATCCGGGCTGCCGCCGGGTGATCGCCGACGTCGGGCGCCACGTCGGCAGCGGGGTCGCCAATCTCTGCAACCTCCTCAACCCGAGCCGGGTCGTCCTCGGCGGCGACCTCGCCGAGGCCGGCGAGCTGGTCCTCGGGCCCATCAGGGAGTCCGTGGGCCGCTACGCCATCCCCAGCGCGGCGCGCCAACTGTCGGTGCTCCCGGGGGCACTTGGCGGCCGTGCGGAGGTGCTCGGGGCGCTCGCCCTCGCACTGAGCGAAATGGGTGATTCGACCCTTCTGGACGGCGTGCTGTCCACAGCCGCGCCCGCCTTCACTTAGAGAACGGATGGCACCGTTGCCATCTCGTTAAGGATTTACTTCTTGACGTCGCACGTGTGGCCGAGTTGACTTCCAGCCACCTCGGCCGCAACGACGCGGCCTCGTCAGGGAGGTTTGAAGAAGTGAACACGCGTATGCGTCGTGCGGCCTTCGCCGTTGCTGCTGGTGCCATGGCCGTCTCGCTCGCCGCTTGCGGCAGCGCCAAGGAGTCCGGCGACAAGGCCGACAGCCCGAAGTCGAGCGCCCCCAAGGGCGACGACATCACCGTCGGTCTGCTCCTGCCCGAGAACCAGACCGCTCGTTACGAGAAGTTCGACAAGCCGATCATCGAGAAGCAGATCTCTCAGCTCACGAACGGCAAGGGCAAGGTCGAGTACCTCAACGCCAAGCAGGACGCGACCCTCCAGTCGCAGCAGATCGACACGATGATCACCAAGAAGGTCGACGTGCTGATCCTCGACGCGGTCGACTTCAAGGCCGTCGCCCAGGGCGTGAAGAAGGCGAAGGAGGCCGGCATCCCGGTCGTCGCCTACGACCGCCTCGCCGAGGGCCCCATCGCCGCCTACACCTCGTTCGACAACGAGGAGGTCGGCAAGACGCAGGGTGAGGCCCTGCTGAAGGCCCTGGGCGGCAAGGCCAAGTCCGGCAAGGTCGTCATGATGAACGGCTCCGTGACCGACCCGAACGCCGCGCAGTTCAAGAAGGGCGCCCACGAGGTGCTCGACGGCAAGGTGAACGTCGGCAAGGAGTACGACACCAAGGAGTGGAAGCCGGAGAACGCCAACGCCAACATGGAGGGCGCCATCTCCGCCCTCGGCAAGGACAAGATCGTCGGCGTCTACTCCGCCAACGACGGCATGGCGGGCGGCATCATCACCGCGCTCAAGGGCGCGGGCATCAAGACGCTGCCCCCGGTCACCGGCCAGGACGCCGAACTCGCGGGCGTGCAGCGCATCATCGCGGGCGAGCAGTACATGAGCGTGTTCAAGTCCTACCCGCAGGAGGCCGAGACCGTCGCCAAGATGGCCGTCTCGATCGCCAAGACCGGCAAGATCGACAGCTCGCTGAACACCAGCACCGTCGACAGCGGCACCGAGAAGGGCATCCCGTCGGTGATCGTCCCCGTCGTCTCCCTGACGAAGGACAACGTCAGCGACACGGTCGTCAAGCAGGGCTACTACACGGTCGGTGAGATCTGCACCGCCAAGTACAAGGCCGCCTGCGCCAAGATCGGTCTGAAGTAGTACCCCGGGGCCGCCCACGGCGGCCCCGCCGACCTGCACGGGCGACCGCGCCCATCGAACGCGCGCACCCGTGTCAGCACGTCCGGCGCCCCGCCGCCGACAGCCCCGCAGCACAACGGCGGGGCGCCGGACGAACGCACCCCCCTCACTCTTCTTGTTCAACCTCCCGCCGGGGTCAGGCTCAGGCGGCGAAGGAGATGGTTCACGTGTCCGCTACGCCCGTGCTGGCGTTGCGCGGGGTCTCCAAGCGATTCGGTGCCGTCCAGGCGCTCACCGACGTAGAGCTTGAGGTCCACGCCGGAGAGGTGGTCGCCCTCGTCGGCGACAACGGCGCCGGTAAGTCCACCCTTGTCAAGACGATCGCCGGCGTGCACCCCATCGATGACGGTGTCATCGAGTGGGAGGGCAAGGCCGTGGCGGTCAACCGGCCGCACGACTCCCAGAACCTGGGCATCGCGACGGTGTACCAGGACCTCGCCCTGTGCGACAACATCGATGTCGTCGGCAACCTGTTCCTCGGCCGCGAGATCAAGCGCCGCGGAGTCCTGGACGAGGTCGAGATGGAGCGCCGCTCGCGCGAGCTGCTCCAGACCCTGTCCATCCGCATCCCCAGCGTGCGCATCCCGATCGCCTCGCTCTCCGGCGGTCAGCGCCAGGTCGTGGCCATCGCCCGCTCCATGCTCGGCGAGCCCAAGCTGGTCATCCTCGACGAGCCGACGGCCGCCCTCGGCGTCGAGCAGACCGCCCAGGTCCTCGACCTCGTCGAGCGCCTGCGCGAGCGCGGCCTCGCGGTCATCCTCATCAGCCACAACATGGCCGATGTGAAGGCCGTCGCCGACAAGGTCGCCGTCCTGCGGCTCGGCCGCAACAACGGCGTGTTCGAGGTCAAGACGACCTCGCAGGAAGAGATCATCTCCGCCATCACCGGCGCCACGGACAACGCCGTGACCCGTCGTGCGGCGCGCACCACCGCGGAGGCTCAGAAGTGAGCATCGACAAGACCCAGGCCCCGGCCGACGCCCCCGTGGACGCGCCCGCCGCCGCGGCCGACGCGGCCCCCGCCGTCGACCCCCGACTCCTCGTGCGCGAGCAGGGCTTCGCCGGCTACCTCGGCGAGTTCAAGCGCAAGATGCGCGCCGGCGACCTCGGCGCCCTGCCGGTCGTCATCGGCCTCATCGTCATCTGCGCGATCTTCCAGAGCCTCGACTCGGCCTTCCTGGGCGCGGAGAACCTCAACAACATCTTCGTCGCCATGGTGGCCACCGGCATGATGTCGGTCGGCATCATCTTCGTGCTGCTGCTCGGCGAGATCGACCTGTCGGTCGGCTCCGTCTCCGGCGTCTCCTCGGCCATCCTGGCCGTCATGAGCGTCACCCACGGCGTCAACGAGTGGGTGGCCGTCGTCGCCGCCCTCGCGGCCGGCGCGGTCATCGGCGCCCTGCACGGCTTCTTCTTCGCCCGGATCGGCGCGCCCGCCTTCGCCGTCACCCTGGCGGGCCTGCTGTTCTGGAACGGCTTCATGCTCCAGGTCCTGGGCTCCAACGGCACCGTCAACATCGACGGCGACGGCGTGGTCGGCAAGCTCACCACGTACTACTTCTCGGACGTGGCCGCCGCCTACCTCCTGGCCGTCGTCGCGGTCGCCGGGTACTTCCTGTCGGCCTTCCTCGGCAACCGCCGCCGCGAGGCCGCGGGCATCCCGTCGCGTCCGCTGAGCGACATCGTGCTGCGCACCGTGCTGCTCGCGATCGCCGCGTTCGCCGTGGCGATCATGTTCAACCAGTACAAGGGCCTGCCGCTCGCGGTGCTGCTCTTCGCGATCGTCCTGGTGGGCAGCGACTTCGTGCTGCGCCGCACCGCGTACGGCCGCAAGGTCTTCGCGCTCGGCGGCAGCGTCGAGGCCTCCCGCCGCGCCGGCATCAACGTCACCCTGGTCCGTGTCTCGGTCTTCGCCATCGCGGGCTTCTTCGCCTCGGTCGGCGGTCTGTTCTGGGCCTCCAAGATCGCGGCCGCCAACCAGAGCGCCGGCTCCGGCGACCTGCTGATGAACGTCATCGCCGCGGCCGTCATCGGCGGCACCAGCCTCTTCGGCGGCCGGGGCCGCACCTGGAACGCGCTGCTCGGTGTGCTGGTGATCACCTCGATCCAGTACGGCCTGGCGCTGCAGGGCATCGCCACCCCGATCCAGTACATGATCACCGGTGGCGTGCTGCTCGCCACGGTCGTCATCGACTCGGTCACCCGCAAGACCCAGAAGTCGGCCGGCCGCGCCTGAGCGACCAATGCCGCACGAGGAGTGTGCCCGGCACCGGGGACGGTGCCGGGCACACCCGCGTCCGGGGCCGGTGACCGGCGCCGGGTGCACCCGCGTTCCCGGCGGTGACCGGTGACCGGTGACCCGCGGCGCCCGCGGTCCGGTCCTCGGCCGGCGGCCCGGGGGCGCCGCGGGTCCGGATGGGCCGTGGACCGTGGGCGGCAGGGGCTCGGTGAGCCGCGTGCCTGCCGCCCGGCTGAGCCGTGCGCCGTGGGCGGTACGGGCCCCTGACGGGCACAGGCCCCATGGACGGCACGGGCCCAAGGGGCCGCGCGCCGCGGCTGACGGCGGGTCGGACGCGGTGCGCGCGGACGTGAGGACGGTCACGGTTCGGACGCCGACGGGTCTGGCGTGCGCAGGTCATGGCACCCCGCCCGCGGGGTACAGCCGTTCGCGTGACCTACGACCCACCGCCCGGACATCGGCCGCCGAGGCGGAACATTAGACTCGACAAGCCCGCCGAAAGCTCGATCAGCTCTACTGCAAGGAGGCACGGGTGCCGCTGCTGACCCGCATCAGGGGACCGCGCGATCTGGACCGGCTCAGCCTGGAGGAGCTGGATCAGCTGGCAGAGGAAATCCGGACCTTCCTGGTCGACGCCGTCTCCAAGACCGGCGGCCACCTCGGGCCCAACCTCGGTGTGGTCGAGCTGACCATCGCCCTGCACCGCGTCTTCCACTCGCCCACCGACAAGGTGCTGTGGGACACCGGCCACCAGTCCTATGTGCACAAGCTGCTCACGGGCCGCCAGGACTTCTCGAAGCTGAAGATGAAGGGCGGCCTGTCCGGCTACCCCTCGCAGGCAGAGTCCGAGCACGACGTCATCGAGAACAGCCACGCCTCCACCGTCCTCGGCTGGGCCGACGGCATCGCCAAGGCCAACGAGGTCCTCGAGCGCGACGCCCATGTCGTGGCCGTCATCGGCGACGGGGCCCTGACCGGCGGCATGGCCTGGGAGGCCCTCAACAACATCGCCGACGCCAAGGACCGCCCGCTCGTCATCGTCGTCAACGACAACGAGCGCTCCTACGCGCCCACCATCGGCGGCCTCGCCAACCACCTCGCCACCCTGCGCACCACCGACGGCTACGAGCGCTTCCTCGCCCGCACCCGCGAGGTGCTGGAGCGCACCCCCGTCGTCGGCCGGCCGCTCTACGAGACGCTGCACGGCGCCAAGAAGGGCCTGAAGGACTTCATCGCTCCCCAGGGCATGTTCGAGGACCTCGGCCTCAAGTACGTCGGCCCGATCGACGGCCACGACATCGAGGCCCTGGAGTCCGCGCTCACCCGCGCCAAGCGCTTCGGCGGCCCGGTCATCGTGCACTGCCTCACCGAGAAGGGCCGCGGCTACCAGCCCGCCCTCCAGGACGAGGCCGACCGCTTCCACGCCGTCGGCAAGATCCACCCCGACACCGGCCTGCCCATCGCCACCTCCGGCGCCGACTGGACGTCCGTCTTCGGCGAGGAGATGGTGAAGCTCGGCAAGGAGCGCAAGGACGTCGTCGCCATCACCGCGGCCATGCTCCAGCCGGTCGGCCTCGACAAGTTCGCCAAGGCCTTCCCCGACCGGGTCTACGACGTCGGCATCGCCGAGCAGCACGGCGCCGTCTCCGCGGCCGGCCTCGCCCACGGCGGCGTCCACCCCGTCTTCGCCGTCTACGCCACCTTCCTCAACCGCGCCTTCGACCAGGTGCTGATGGACGTCGCCCTGCACAAGTGCGGTGTCACCTTCGTCCTGGACCGGGCCGGCGTCACCGGCACCGACGGCGCCTCCCACAACGGCATGTGGGACATGTCCATCCTCCAGGTCGTGCCCGGCCTCAGGCTGGCCGCCCCGCGCGACGCCGACCAGGTCCGCGCCCAGCTGCGCGAGGCCGTCCAGGTCGACGACGCCCCGACCGTCGTCCGCTTCTCCAAGGGCGCCGTCGGTCCCGCCGTGCCCGCCGTCGGCCGCGTCGGCGGCATGGACGTACTGCGCGAGCCCGGCACCGACACCCCCGACGTCCTGCTCGTCTCGGTCGGCGCGCTCGCCCCGATGTGCCTGGAGATCGCCGGCCTGCTGGACAAGCAGGGCATCTCCACCACCGTCGTGGACCCGCGCTGGGTCAAGCCCGTCGACGAGGCCATGGCCCCGCTGGCCGAACGGCACCGCGTGGTCGTCACCGTCGAGGACAACTCCCGCGTCGGCGGCGTGGGCTCGACGATCGCCCAGGCGCTGCGCGACGCGGGCGTCGACGTGCCGCTGCGCGACTTCGGCATCCCGCCGCGCTTCCTCGACCACGCCTCGCGCGCCGAGGTCATGGCGGAGATCGGCCTCACCGCGCCCGACATCGCCCGCCAGGTCACGGGCCTCGTCGCCAGGCTCGACGGCCGCTTCGAACGCCCGGCCGCCGAGGTGGACCAGACGGCGCAGCCCGCGCGCGACTGACGGCGCGGGGCCCGCGCGCGACCGCCCCGGCGGTCCGCCCGCGCGACCGCCCGCTCACTCCCGACCGGCTCCGGCCCGGCCGCGGCCCGGCCCCGCCCAAGTCGCACGGACGCCGCAACGGGCCGGTTCCGCCACCCGTCACGGGTGGCGGAACCGGCCCGCCTGCGTGAACCTGCCTGTGCGGGGGCATACGCATCCCCAGCCCTCTCGATCATGTCGAGCCATGTCGAGGACGACGCGCGTGGGAGGTAGGCCCGTGAGCAATTCGCTGTTCCGGACGAAGAACATCGAACAGTCGATCCGCGACACCGAGGAACCCGAGCACGCGCTGAGGAAGTCCCTCTCCGCCCTCGACCTGACCGTCTTCGGCGTCGGCGTCATCATCGGCACCGGCATCTTCGTCCTCACCGGCACGGCCGCCAAGAACACCGCCGGCCCCGCCGTGGCCCTCTCCTTCGTCGTCGCCGGCGTGGTCTGCGCGCTCGCCGCGCTCTGCTACGCCGAGTTCGCCTCCGCCGTCCCCGTCGCCGGATCGGCGTACACCTTCTCCTACTCCTCGCTCGGCGAGTTCCCCGCCTGGATCATCGGCTGGGACCTGGTGCTGGAGCTCGCGCTCGGCACGGCGGTGGTGTCCGTCGGCTGGTCGGGCTACATCCACTCGCTGCTCGACAACGCCGGCTGGCACCTGCCCCCGTACGTCGCCGGCCGCGACAGCGCCTCCGGATTCGGCTTCGACATCCTCGCCGCCGCCCTCGTCCTGGTCCTCACCGCGATCCTCGTCGTCGGCATGAAGCTCTCCGCACGCGTCACCTCGGTCGTCGTCGCGATCAAGGTGGCCGTCGTGCTCGTCGTGATCATCGCGGGCGCCTTCTTCGTCAAGGGCGGCAACTACGATCCCTTCGTCCCGCCGTCGCAGCCGGTGCCGGCGGGCGGCAACCTCAAGGCCCCGCTCATCCAGCTGATGATCGGCTGGGCGCCCTCCGACTTCGGCGTCATGGGCGTCTTCACGGCCGCCTCCGTCGTCTTCTTCGCCTTCATCGGCTTCGACGTCGTGGCCACCGCCGCCGAGGAGACCCGGAATCCGCAGCGCGACGTCCCGCGCGGCATCCTCGGCTCACTGATCATCTGCACCACGCTCTACGTCGCCGTGTCGATCGTCGTGACGGGCATGCAGAAGTACAGCGAACTCTCCGTGGACGCTCCGCTCGCCGACGCCTTCAAGTCCACCGGGCACCCCTGGTTCGCGGGTCTGATCAGCTTCGGCGCGGCCGTCGGCCTGACCACGGTGTGCATGATCCTGTTGCTGGGCCAGTCCCGCGTCTTCTTCGCGATGAGCCGCGACGGCCTGCTGCCCCGCTTCTTCTCCCACACCCACCCGCGCTTCCGCACCCCCTACCGCCCGACGATCCTCCTCGGCGTCGTCATCGCGATCGTCGCGGGCTTCACCAGCCTCAGCGTGCTGGCCGAGCTGGTGAACATCGGCACGCTGTTCGCCTTCATCGTGGTCGCCATCAGCGTGATCATCCTGCGCAACACGCGCCCGGACCTGCACCGTGCCTTCCGCACGCCCTGGGTGCCGGTCGTCCCGATCCTCTCGGTCTGCGCCTCCCTGTGGCTGATGCTGAACCTGCCCGCCGAGACCTGGATCCGCTTCGCGATCTGGATGGCGATCGGCTTCGTCGTCTACTTCCTCTACGGCCGCACCCACAGCCGCCTGGCGGAACGCGAACGGGCCGCCTCCGGGGGCACCTCCGGCACACCCGGAGCGGGTGGCGCGGGCCGCGCCGAAGCCCCGTAGCCGGCCCGGCGGACCCGGCGGACCCGAGCACCGTACGACCGCCACCGAGCGCACCGGCCGGGACACCGCCTGGGAGGTCGACCGCGCATCGGCCGGGACCTCAACCACGCACGCGGCCGGCGAGGTCAGTCGCGCACCGATCGCGGCCCGGTGACCTCGGCGCCCAACTCGGTGACGCGGCGGCGCAGTTCCCGGTCGGCGGTGACGACCAGCGCGGGGCGGCCGGCGGCCTGCCCGACCAGTTCGACGATACGGTCGTCCCCGCTGCCGGGCGCGGTCTCGACCCGTACGCCCGGCACCGCGCCGACGCCGGCGGCCGCGCCCTCGACGACCAGGACGATCTCCGCCCGTTCGGCCAGGCGCGGCACCCCGTCCGCGGCCAGCCGGTCCCGCAACCGCTCCGCGGCCCCCCGGCGGTCGCGCCACCAGCCGTCGGGCACCGACCCGACGACGTTCGCGCCGTCGACGATCACGAGCAGGGGGAGGTTCTCGGGCCTGAGGTCCATGGGCTCAGGGTAGGCCGCCCGGCCGCGGCGCTTCCGCCCTCGAAGGCGCGCGGCCACGACGACGGCGCACCCGCCGGCGGGCCGGTGGCCCGGGGGGCCGGGACAGGTCGCGCGGCGGGCGCGGATAAAGTGACCCGGTGAACGGCGACTGGCTCATACGCGGGCGCGACGGCCTGCTCAGTGTCTACCTCCCCTCGGGCGACGCCCTGCTGTGCCGGGCCGAGCGGTGGCCCGGCGGCCCCTGGGAGGCCCCCCGCAAGGTGGGCGGCGACCAGCCGCTGTACCCGGCGGCGGCCGTCGGCCAGGGCGCCGACCGCTACGCCCACCTGGTCAGCTGGCGGCCCACCGTGCCCGGCGAGGCGGGCCTCGTGCACTCCACCCACTTCCGCCCCCGGCTCGCGCCCCTGGACTGGCACCCGATCGGCCACCCCAACCGGAAGGGCGACCGCACGAGCACGCCCGCCGTGGCGGTCGACGCCCAGGGCCGCGCCCACGTCTTCGTCCGCAACGGGGGCGGCGGCGTGAGCATGCTGGCCCAGGAGGAGAAGGGCGGCTGGGGCGCCTGGTGCGACGTGAAGGGCCGTGACGTCCAGGACGGCCTGGCGGCCGTCACGGGTGAGTCCGGCCGCGTGGAGCTCTACGCGGCGGCGCCCGGCGCGCTGCTGCACTGGCGTCAGGAGGAGCCGGGCGGACGGCCGGTCCTCGGCGAGCGGATGGAGACCTCGGTGCGCCCGGGCACCCTCCGGGCGCTCGCGACGTCGGCCGAGGAGACCACGGTCTTCTACACCGACGAGTCGGGCGACCTGTGCGCCTGGCGGCCCGGCGGCAAGCCGACCACCGTCCTGCCCGCCGCGGGCCCCGGTCCGGCCGCCGCGGTGCGCTGCGAACTCGACGGCCACGACTGCACGTTGCTGGCCCAGCGCGCGACGAGCGGACGGGTGGCCTTCGCCGCCTATCCCACGCAGGAGGAGTCGGCGGGGGCCTGGTGGACCGAGTCGGGACCGCTCGTCCCGGTGGACGCCGAGGTCGCCCTCGTCACGGACGGCGACGGCCGCCTCATCGCGGCGACCCTGTCCCCCTCCACCGGCCGCCTCCTCCTCGCCCACCGCAAACAGGAACCCGGACTCGCACTGGAGGCGTGGCGGGAGGTGTGAGCCCCCGCGCCTGATCGCACGGTCGTTCGGCGTGTGCGCCATGATGGGGCCATGACCAGCGAGAAGCGCCGGAAGCTCATCGATGTCTGGAAGTGGATCCTCGCCTCGGCCGACACGCCCTGGGTGCTGTTCGAGCACGGCACCTGCGTGCTGCTGACGGAGCCCGAGGGGGATCCCGCCGAGCAGGCCACGCAGATCCTGAGGGAGTTCGGGCCCGTGAGCGTCGGCGGCCCGTCGGGGGACTTCAGCGTGCGTACGATCACCGGCGACGCCGGGTGGCTGGTCACCAGCCACCACCCGGACGTCGTCACCTTCGTCGCGCCCGACGAACCCGCCGACCCCTCGCACCTGGCCGTCGGCATCCACGGGCGGTCCAAGCGCCACGAGGACGGCACCGCGCCGCACGTCGTCCATGTCGAGGACGGCCGTCCGACCGCCCCCTGACACGCCGGTGCCCGGCACACCAGTCGGTGTGCCGGGCACCTCGCTCCGCTACGAAGCCGCTCAGGCGGGGACGCTCGCCACGCCCGGCTCCAGGAACCGCTTGCCGTTCACGCGTTCCGAGACGCCCTCGCGGTCCAGGTACGGCGTGATGCCGCCCAGGTGGAAGGGCCAGCCGGCGCCGGTGATCAGGCACAGGTCGATGTCCTGGGCCTCGGCGACGACGCCCTCGTCCAGCATCAGGCCGATCTCCTGGGCCACGGCGTCCAGGACGCGGGTGCGGACCTGCTCCTCCGTCAGGACGCTGTCGCCCTGCTTCAGGAGGGCGGCGACCTCCGGGTCCAGCTCGGGCTTGCCGCTGTCGTAGACGTAGAAGCCGCGCTTGCCGGCCTCGACGACCGCCTTGAGGTTCGGGGAGACCGTGAAGCGGTCCGGGAAGGCCTTGTTGAGGGTCTCCGAGACGTGCAGACCGATCGCCGGGCCGACCAGCTCCAGCAGGACCAGCGGCGACATCGGCAGGCCCAGCGGCTCGACCGCCTTCTCGGCGACCTCGACCGGGGTGCCCTCGTCGATGACGTTCTGGATCTCGCCCATGAAGCGGGTCAGGATGCGGTTCACGACGAACGCCGGGGCGTCCTTGACCAGGACCGCGGTCTTCTTCAGCTTCCTGGCCACCGCGAACGCGGTCGCCAGCGACGCGTCGTCCGTCTTCTCGCCGCGGACGATCTCCAGCAGCGGGAGGATCGCCACCGGGTTGAAGAAGTGGAAGCCGACGACCCGCTCGGGGTGCTTCAGCTTCGACGCCATCTCCGACACCGACAGGGACGAGGTGTTCGTCGCGAGGATCGCGTGCGCCGGGGCGACCGCCTCGACCTCCGCGAACACCTTCTGCTTGACGCCCATCTCCTCGAACACGGCCTCGATGATGAAGTCCGCGTCCGCGAAGCCCTCGGCCTTGTCCAGGACACCGGTCACCAGCGCCTTGAGGCGGTTGGCCTTGTCCTGGTTGATACGGCCCTTGCCCAGCAGCTTCTCGATCTCGGCGTGGACGTAGCCCACACCCTTGTCGACGCGCTCCTGGTCGATGTCCGTGAGGACGACCGGGACCTCCAGGCGGCGCAGGAAGAGCAGGGCCAGCTGCGAGGCCATCAGGCCCGCGCCGACCACGCCGACCTTCGTCACCGGGCGGGCCAGGTTCTTGTCCGGCGCGCCGGCGGGGCGCTTGCCGCGCTTCTGCACCAGGTTGAACGAGTAGATGCCGGCGCGCAGTTCGCCGCCCATGATCAGGTCCGCGAGGGCCTGGTCCTCGGCGTCGTAACCGGCCTGCAGGTCGCCGTCCTTGGCGGCGGCGATGATGTCCAGGGCGCGGTAGGCGGCCGGGGCGGCGCCGTGCACCTTGGAGTCGGCGACGAACCGGCCGCGCGCGACGGCCTGGTCCCAGCCCTCCCCGCGGTCGATCGCCGGGCGCTCGACGGCGATCTCGCCCTTGAGGACGGCCGCCGTCCAGATGAGCGACTGCTCCAGGAAGTCCGCGCCCTCGAAGATCGCGTCCGCGATGCCGAGTTCGTAGACCTGCTTGCCCTTGAGCTGCCGGTTCTGGTTGAGGCTGTTCTCGATGATGACGGTGACGGCCTTGTCCGCGCCGATCAGGTTCGGCAGCAGGGTGCAGCCGCCCCAGCCGGGGACCAGGCCGAGGAAGACCTCGGGCAGCGAGAACGCCGGCAGGGCCGCGGAGACCGTGCGGTAGCGGCAGTGCAGGCCGACCTCGACGCCGCCGCCCATCGCCGCGCCGTTGTAGTACGCGAAGGTGGGCACGGCCAGCCCGCCGAGGCGCTTGAAGACCTCGTGACCGCCCTTGCCGATGGCCAGCGCGTGGTCGTGCTGCTTGAGCAGCTCCACGCCCTTGAGGTCGGCGCCGACCGCGAAGATGAACGGCTTGCCGGTGATGCCGACGCCGACGATCTCGCCGTCCGCGGCCTCCTTCTCGACCTGGTCGATCGCGGTGTTCAGGTTCGCGAGCGACTGCGGGCCGAAGGTGGTCGGCTTGGTGTGGTCGAAGCCGTTGTCCAGGGTGATGAGCGCGAAGCGGCCCGCACCCAGCGGCAGGTCGAAGTGGCGTACGTGCGCCTGCGTGACGACCTCGTCCGGGAACAGCTCGGCCGCGCCCTTCAGGAGTTCAGCGGTGGTGCTCACTTGTCGCCTCCGTCGAAGTGCGGGTTCTCCCAGATGACCGTCGCGCCCATGCCGAAGCCGACGCACATGGTGGTCAGGCCGTAGCGGACCTGCGGCTGCTCCTCGAACTGGCGGGCCAGCTGCGTCATCAGGCGGACGCCGGAGGAGGCCAGCGGGTGACCGAAGGCGATCGCGCCGCCGTACTGGTTGACGCGCTCGTCGTCGTCCGCGATGCCGTAGTGGTCGAGGAAGGCCAGCACCTGCACGGCGAAGGCCTCGTTGATCTCGAACAGGCCGATGTCGGAGATGGACAGGCCGGCCTTGGCCAGCGCCTTCTCCGTGGCGGGGATCGGGCCGTAGCCCATGACCTCCGGCTCCACGCCCGCGAAGGCGTAGGAGACCAGGCGCATCTTGACCGGCAGGCCGTTCTCGCGGGCGAACTCCTCGCTCGCGATGACGGAGGCGGTGGCGCCGTCGTTCAGACCGGCCGCGTTGCCCGCGGTGACCCGGCCGTGCACACGGAACGGCGTCTTGAGGCCGGAGAGGTTCTCCAGCGTGGTGCCCGGGCGCATCGGCTCGTCGGCGGTGACCAGGCCCCAGCCGGTCTCGCCGCCCTCCGGGCTGGTGCGGCGCACGGAGATCGGGACCAGGTCGGCCTGGATCTTGCCGTTGGCGTACGCCTTGGCGGCCTTCTCCTGCGAGCGCACGGCGTACTCGTCGGCGCGCAGCTTGGTGATCTGCGGGTAGCGGTCGTGCAGGTTCTCCGCCGTCATGCCCATGAACAGGGCCGACTCGTCGACCAGCTTCTCGCTGACGAACCGCGGGTTGGGGTCGACGCCCTCGCCCATCGGGTGGCGGCCCATGTGCTCCACGCCGCCCGCGATGGCGACGTCGTACGCGCCGAAGGCGACCGAGCCGGCCACCGAGGTGACGGCGGTCAGCGCGCCCGCGCACATGCGGTCGATGGAGTAGCCGGGGACCGAGGTGGGCAGGCCCGCGAGGATGCCGGCCGTGCGGCCGATGGTCAGACCCTGGTCGCCGATCTGGGTGGTGGCGGCGATGGCGACCTCGTCGACCTTCTTCGGGTCGAGACCGGGGTTGCGGCGCAGCAGCTCCCGGATCGCCTTCACGACGAGGTCGTCGGCGCGGGTCTCGTGGTAGATGCCCTTCGGGCCCGCCTTGCCGAACGGGGTGCGGACGCCGTCGACGAAGACGACGTCCCTGACGGTACGAGGCACGATGGCTCTCCTCCAGGGTGCGGGATGGCACTGCTGCGGCGCGCAGATGCTGAGCGCGCGCTCAGCGCTCATGCTACTCGCGGGTAATGTAACTGCCCAGTCCCCCCGCCGGGAGCGGCGAAGGTCACACCGCGGGCGGCCACGATCCGCTACGTCACTTGTCCCACCCACCTGCCCGACTCGGCAAGCGACAGGGCCCGCCCGGGGCACCGCCCCGGCCCCCGGCGGGGACTCCGTCCCCTGCACCCCTGGGCCTGCCCGCACGGCCCGGCGGCCCCGGCCGGGCGGGCCTGTGGGGCCTGGCCGGGCGGGTCGGCCCCGGCCGGCGGGGGGAGGCCGGCGGCCGCCCGGGCCGTGAACACGGCTCGGGCGGTGCGCGCCGCTCGGGCGGTGGGCCAGGTCCGTCGGGTGGTGTTACGTGGTCGCGCCCTCGCCCGTCAGGGCGGTCACCAGTGCCGGTGTCACCTGCTCGATCTGCCACGGGCGGGCGCCCAAGCCGGCGAGGACGGCGGCGACGGAGTCGCGGTCGGCGGGCTTGGGCGGCTCCCAGCACAGCCGTCGCACGGTGTCCGGCGAGATTAGGTTCTCCTGGGGCATGTTCAGCCGTTCGGCCAGCGCGGTGACGGCGGCCCTGGCCGCCGAGAGCCGGGCCGCGGCGGCGGGGTCCTTGTCGGCCCAGGCCCGCGGCGGCGGGGGACCGGTCACCGCCTGTCCCGGCTGCGGCAGCGCCGACTCGGACAGGGCGCGGGCCCGGTCCACCGCGGCCTGCCACTGCTCCAGCTGGCGACGGCCGGTGCGGTGCCCGAAGCCGTTCAGCGCGGCGAGCGCGTGCACATTGGCGGGGACGGCGAGGGCGGCCTCGACGATGGCCGCGTCCGGCAGCACCTTGCCCGGCGAGACGTCACGCCGCTGCGCGATCCGGTCCCGGGTCTGCCACAGCTCCCGCACGACGGCGAGCTGCCGCCTGCGCCGCACCTTGTGCATCCCGGAGGTGCGCCGCCAGGGGTCCTTGCGGGGCTCGGGCGGCGGCGCCGTGGCGATGGCGTGGAACTCCTGCAGGGCCCACTCCAGCTTGCCCTGCCGCTCCAGTTCCTTCTCCAGCGCGTCACGCAGGTCGACGAGCAGCTCCACGTCGAGGGCGGCGTAGCGCAGCCAGGGCTCGGGCAGCGGCCGGGTGGACCAGTCGACGGCGGAGTGTCCCTTCTCCAGGACGAAGCCGAGCACGTTCTCGACCATCGCGCCGAGTCCGACCCGGGGGAACCCGGCGAGCCGGCCGGCCAGCTCGGTGTCGAACAGGCCGGTGGGCACCATGCCTATCTCGCGCAGGCACGGCAGGTCCTGGGTGGCGGCGTGCAGCACCCACTCGACGCCGGACAGCGCCTCGCCGAGGGCCGACAGGTCGGGACAGGCGGCGGGGTCTATCAGAGCCGTCCCGGCGCCCTCGCGGCGCAGCTGCACCAGATAGGCGCGCTGGCCGTAGCGGTAGCCGGAGGCCCGTTCGGCGTCGACGGCGACGGGACCGGAGCCGGCGGCGAAGGCCTCGACGGCCCGGGCGAGCGTGTCGGCGTCGGCGATGACGGGCGGAATGCCCTCGCGTGGTTCGAGCAGCGGTATCGGCGCCCCGGTGTCAGAAGTTCCGCCGTCGTCCGGAGGGGCGCCTCCGGTGGTTCGCAGTGAGCTGTCTGCTGCGGTTTCTTGGGCGTCGGTCACCTGTCAAGGGTATCCGTGGATGGACGGCGCCCGCCGACGGAACGTTCCGTCGGCGGGCGCCGGGGGGTCGTAAACCGGTCAGGTCGTCGACACGTCCGGTTCACGGCCGGAACTGGGGAGACGGGGCCGGCGCCTCATGGGGACAGTGCGCGGCGGGACGGTCGGGCGGCACGACGGACGTGAGGCAAACGGATGACGGGGAAAGGGGAAGGGGGCGGTCTCGAAGTCGGTGGGGAGCCGGGAAGGGGTCGCGGCGCTGCCGGCGGCGGGCGGTGGCAGGGCCGGTACGGGTGGAGGCGGACGGGTGGTCGCGGGGTCAGTGGATGATGCCGGTGCGCAGGGCGACGGCGACCATCCCCGCGCGGTCTCCGGTGCCCAGCTTGCGGGCGATACGGGCTAGGTGGCTCTTGACGGTCAGCGCGGACAGGCCCATCGAGACGCCGATCGCCTTGTTCGACTGGCCTTCGGCGACCAGTCGGAGCACCTCGACCTCGCGGCCGGAGAGCTCGCGGTAGCCACCCGGGTGGCTCGGGGCGCCCGGGGGACGGCGGTGCATGCGGGCGGCGCCGATGGGGGCGGCGCCCGGCCGGGCGGGGAGCCCGACATTGGTACGGGTTCCGGTGACGACGTAGCCCTTCACACCGCCCGCCAGGGCGTTGCGCACGGCGCCGATGTCGTCGGCGGCGGACAGGGCCAGGCCGTTGGGCCAGCCGGCGGCACGGGTCTCGGACAGCAGGGTGAGCCCGGAACCGTCGGGCAGGTGTACGTCGGCGACGCAGATGTCGCGCGGGTTGCCGATGCGGGGGCGGGCCTCCGCGACGGACGACGCCTCGATGACGTCACGGACTCCGAGCGCCCACAGATGACGGGTGACGGTGGACCGGACGCGCGGGTCCGCCACGACGACCATGGCGGTCGGCTTGTTCGGGCGGTAGGCGACCAGGCTTGCGGGCTGCTCGAGGAGAACGGACACCAGGCCTCCTGGGGGTGGGGGACGGGGCCGGCTTGTGGGGGGTCAAGCCGGGATGAACCGTGCTTGCAAGGTCACAGTCGTTTTCGGCATCAAACCTGTTGTCCTTTAGAGAATGATCACGATCTGGTGAGTAACAATGCGAGCAATTCGGACAAAGTGTCGATCATCCGAAGGTCGAATCGGTTCGCTCAGGGCCGTTCGGGGTCGCTACCTGTCCGAAAGTGGCCGTATCGACAAAGTGACGGTAAGCAGCGGGCAAGACGCCGGCGGCCGTGCCGGAAACTTGGCGGGAAGCACCGCCGGGAGGCCGCGGACAGCGGTCGGCCCGGGCGGGGAGGTCCCCGTCCGGGCCGGTGTGCGGAGAGACAGGAGATGAGGTCAGGGCGCGACCGGGGTCGTCCCGCGCTCAGCGGGACTGGGGGCCGCGCCGCTGCGGCAGCGTCACCACCGACGCGTCGCCGGGGCCGGCCGGCGGCAGACCCGCGACCTGGGCGAGCAGGTCGGACCAGGAGGCCAGGTGGGCGCCCGTGTCCGGGACCCCGCCCAGACCCTCGCGCGGCGTCCAGGAGGCGCGGATCTCGATCTGCGAGGCGGCGGGGCGCGCCGCCAGCCCGCCGAAGTAGTGGGAGCTCGCACGCGTGACGGTGCCGCTGGGCTCGCCGTACGTCAGCCCGCGCGTCTGCAGCGCCCCGGTCAGCCAGGACCAGCACACCTCCGGCAGCAGCGGATCGGCGGCCATCTCCGGCTCCAGCTCCGCGCGCACCAGGGTGACCAGCCGGAAGGTGCCCCGCCAGGCGTCGTGCCCGGCCGGGTCGTGCAGCAGCACCAGACGGCCGTCCGCCAGTTCCTGTTCCCCGTCGACGACCGCGGCCTCCAGCGCGTACGCGAACGGCGCCAGCCGCTTGGGCGGCGGCACCGGCTCGGTCTCCACCTGCGGGCGCAGCCGCGCGGCCCTCAGTGCCTCCACGGCCGCCCGGAAGGGCAACGGGGCCTCGTCCGCCCTGTTCGCATGGGCGTCCCCCTCCTTCGCGTCGTCCATTCCGCCAGCGTCGTCCGACAGTCGTCCCTGAGCCGCAGCCATGCCGGGAAGATTAAAGGGAACGGAGCCTTCGTGCAGGGCAAGACACCCCGCCGCGGTCCGCGGCGCCGTCCGGGGGCCGCACACCGGGGCCGTCGCGCCCCCGGCGTCGTGCGAGACTTGCCACCGTGAGTGCCAACGAGACGCCCGTCAGCCACCAGCCGCCGACCGCCACCTACGACTCCGCCTTCCTCAAGGCGTGCAGGCGTGAACCGGTGCCGCACACCCCCGTGTGGTTCATGCGGCAGGCCGGGCGCTCGCTGCCGGAGTACCGCAAGGTGCGCGAGGGCATCCCGATGCTGGAGTCCTGCATGCGCCCCGAGCTGGTCGCCGAGATCACGCTCCAGCCGGTCCGCCGGCACGACGTGGACGCGGCGATCTACTTCAGCGACATCGTCGTGCCGCTGAAGGCCATCGGCGTCGAGCTGGACATCAAGCCCGGCGTCGGCCCCGTGGTCGAGCGCCCGTTCCGCACCCGCGAGGACCTGGCCCGGCTGCGCGACCTCACCCCCGAGGACGTCTCCTACGTCACCGAGGCGATCGGCCTGCTCACCCGCGAGCTGGGACCGACCCCGCTGATCGGCTTCGCCGGCGCCCCCTTCACCCTCGCGAGCTATCTGGTGGAGGGCGGCCCGTCGCGGACGTACGAGAACGCCAAGGCGATGATGTACGGCGACCCCGAGCTGTGGGCCGACCTGCTGGACCGCCTCGCCGCGATCACGTCCGCCTTCCTGAAGGTGCAGATCGAGGCGGGCGCGAGCGCCGTGCAGCTCTTCGACTCCTGGGCCGGCGCCCTGGCCCCCGCCGACTACCGCCGCTCGGTGCTGCCGGCCTCCGCGAAGGTCTTCGAGGCCGTCGCCGGGTACGGCGTGCCCCGCATCCACTTCGGCGTCGGCACCGGCGAGCTGCTCGGCCTGATGGGCGAGGCCGGCGCGGACGTCGTCGGCGTCGACTGGCGGGTCCCGCTGGACGAGGCCGCGCGCCGGGTGGGCCCCGGCAAGGCGTTGCAGGGCAACCTCGACCCGACCGTGCTGTTCGCCTCCCGCGAGGCCGTCGAGGCCAAGGCCCGCGAGGTGCTGGACGCCGCCGCCGGTCTGGAGGGCCACGTCTTCAACCTCGGCCACGGCGTCATGCCGTCCACCGACCCGGACGCGCTGACCCGCCTCGTCGGCTACGTCCACGAGCGCACCGCGCGCTGACGCGGCGCCCGCGCGCTGACGTGCGACCCGGGCGGACGGTCCGCCGTCCGTCCGCCCGGGAGCCGTGCGCGGCGCGGGGCGCCGGCGTCCGGCTACTTCAGTCCGTCGTCCAGCGCTGTCATCAGCTGACCGCTCGGGGTGTCGCCGGACATCTCCCACACGAAGCCGCCCAGCAGCCCCTTGGACTTGATCCAGGCCGTCTTCTTCCCGATCGACCAGGCGTCGTCGAAGGACCACCACTGGCCGCCGGCGCCGGTGTAGCCGTATGTCGAGACGGACTGCTCGTCGTGGCGGACGGTCATGCTCGGGAAGCTGGTGATCAGGTTGTTGTAGCCGCGCACCCCGGCCTCGGTGTCGAACTGCCCCGGGGCCGCGCCGTTCGCGGCCTGCCACTCACCGCTGACCCCGCCGTCGGTCACGCCCTGCCAGCCGCGCCCGTAGAAGGGGAAGCCCACCGTCAGCTTGCGGGGATTGACCCCGGCGTCGAGATAGACCTTGATCGCGTCCTCGATGCTGAAGTGGAAGGGGTACGGGTCCTGCGCGTCGGTGTACAGGTTGGAGCCGTGGCCGGTGCGCGAGGGCTCCCACGAGTTGTCGCTGCCGGCGCCGTGGAAGTCGTAGCCCTGCACATTCGCGTAGTCGAGCGAGTCGAAGATCCGGCTCAGGTCCCAGCCGGCGGAGATCTTCGCCGGGTCGGCCGGGGTGAACGCGGTCAGCAGCCGGTGTCCGCCGCCGAGCGCGTCGAGCTGCTTGCGGAACTCGGCGAGCAGCGCGGTCAGGTCGGCCTTGTCCTGGGCGCCGTAGTGGTTGCCCGGGTGGCCCTCCGAGCCGGGCCACTCCCAGTCGATGTCGATGCCGTCGAAGATGCCGGCGGCCGTGCCGGGGCCGCCCGCGCCGTTGTAGACGGGCAGGTCGCCCTTGATCCACACGTCGATGCAGGACTTGACGAACTTCTCCCGGGAGGCCTGCGTGGCGGCGGCGTCGGAGAAGAACTTCGAGTACGTCCAGCCGCCGAGCGACACCACGACCTTCAGCTTGGGGTACTTGGCCTTGAGCTTCTTCAACTGGTTGAGGTTGCCGCGGAGTCGGCCCCAGCCGTCGTCGGCGACGCCGTCCACCGACTGGGCGGCCGACATGGGGCGCGCGTAGTCGGCGTCCGCGTCGCCCGCGCCGGTGCCCTCGTCGGGGTCCTGCGGATTGCTGGAGACGCCCTTGGTGACGCCCGCCTGGCAGGTGAGGTTGGCCGGGTCGAGGTTCTCGAAGGCGTAGTTGATCACGTCGAGCTTGGCCGCCGCGCCCGAGGTGTCGAGGTTCTTCACGAAGTACTGGCGCCCGTAGATGCCCCACTGCGCGAAGTAACCCACCTTGAGCTGCTTGCCCGGTCCGGCCACGTCGTCGGTGGTGACGCTCACCGCGTTGGAGGCGGGCGAGGCGTTGTCGGCGGTGTCGCGGGCCTTGACGGTGAAGGTGTAGGCGGTGGCGGGGGAGAGCCCGTCGACGGTGGCCGTCGTGGTGTCCGCGCCGACGGACTTCGCCAGTGTGCCGCCGCGGTAGACGTCGTAGGCGGCGACGCCCACGTTGTCGGTGGACTTGTCCCAGGCCAGGCTGACGCTGGAGGACGTCTTGCCGGTCGAGCGCAGGGCGCCGGGCGCGGTCGGCGGTGTCGGGTCGGTCGCCGGGTCGACGGTCTTGACGGTGAGCGGGGCGCTCGCCGGTCCCACGTTGCCGCGCGTGTCCTTGGCGCGCACGGTGAGGGTGTAACTCGTCGCCGGGGTCAGGCCGGTGACGGTCGCCGACGTCGTGGTCGCGGTGGCCACGGTGGTGGTGCCGCTGAGCACCTCGTAGGAGGCCACGGTGTGGTCGCCGCCCTGCGCGGCGGTCCAGCCGAGGGCGACCGAGTGCGCGGTGACCGCGGTGGCCTTCGGTGCGCCGGGCGCGGTCGGCGGGACGTCGGGGGTGCCGTCGCACTTGTCGCCGTTGACGGTGCAGCCCGTCGGGGCGCCGATCGGCCCGTTGGCGATGAACCAGTAGCTGTACGGCTCGGTGCTGCCGCCGGCCGGGACGGTCGCGTTGTAGAAGGCGTTCTTCACGGTCACGTGCCGCCCGGAGACGGTCGCGTCGCCGTTGTAGTTGCCGGTCACCGAGACTCCGGCCGGCAGGTCGAACTCCAGGCTCCAGCCGCTGACGGCGGCCGAACCGCTGTTGTGGACGATGTAGGTCCCCTTCCACCAGGAGCCGTTGTCCTGGGTGGTGAAGGTCGCGGTCAGGGTCCCGGCCGCGTGGGCGGGGGAGGCGAGCGCGGTGAGCAGCGCGAGCGGCAGCAGCAGGGCGGTGCCCAGGGCGGCGATCCGCCGCCGGAGCCGGGCCTCGTGGCGCCGGGCGCCGGGCGCGGGGCCGCCGAGGAGCGGACGGAGCGGTGTTCTCGAGGATGTCGCGAGGAGTGGTCTGCGCCGGTGGAACATGGTTCTCCCTGTCGTCGTGGGGTGGTACAGGGGTGAGGTGAACCGTGCGTGCGCGTGTGCCTGACGGAGCGCCCACAACGTAGAAGGTCTGGACCAATGCGTCAACGGGTTCGGTGGGCCGATTGGTCGAGACCACCGAATGGCCGGAAAGCGGCGCCGGTCGAGGGGCGGGGATCTCGCCCGTGCGCGGAGCCCGGCTCCCCTCGGGGAAGCCGGGCTCCGGTCGCGCGGGGTCCCGCACCGGACCCTGCCCGCCGCGGACGGGTCAGCGCGCGACGCGGATGCGGTGCACCTGGTCCTGGCCCTCCGGGCCGGCCCCGGACTTGTCCACCACGTAGGCCGTGCCGTCGTCCACGGTGACGTGGTTCGGGTCGGCGCCGGTGGGCAGGGTCTCGACGACGGCGCCCTTGCGGGGGTCGACCACCGAGACGTCGGCGTCCGTGCGGTTGACCACGAGGACGCGGCCGGTGCGCGCGTCGGCGGCCACGGACAGCGCGCCCGCACCCGTCGGGATGGTCCTGGTGACGGACTTCTCGCGCAGGTCGACGACCGAGACGGCGCCGGCGGTCTGGTCGGCGGCGTAGGCGGTGCGGCCGTCGGCGGACAGGGCCACCGAGATCGGGCCGTCGCCGGCCGGCTAACTACCGGGTTCCCAGGCTGTGGCGGTGGTCACGACTTGGTCTGGGTGCGCGTGAACTGATGATCCATCAGAAAGGGCATGACCCGGAGGGGTGTCCCGTCCATGTGGAACGGGACACCCCTCCGGGGGGAGCGGGGAAGGTCAGGCACTTTCCGCCGGGCGCGCCGGACGGTGGCGTACGGCGAACACCGTGGTGGCCGCGGCGCTGGCGGCACCGCCCACCGCGGCGGCCGCGGCCGGTCATGCGGCGGTCGCGTAGGGGGCCTCCGAGCGGACCGAGGGTACCGGGGCCGTCGCGGGAACCGCTTCCGGCACCCCGCGGTCCAGGCTGGCGCCTGGCGTCCGCCGCGCCCGGCTGGCTCACGGTGAAGTCGACCTCAGCGTGATGGGCGGCTCGGGGGCGAGGAGGCGCAGCCGGTGCGCTCCGGCGGAGGTGTCGGCCGGTGATCTTCGGCCACGGGGCGGGATCGGCCTTCCTCGGCTCCCGCCTCGAAGTCCGTACTCCCGGAGCCCGCTTCCGCCGGGCGTCGTCGAGGTAAGGTATACCTAAGTCGATCAACGCAGTTCCCCGCGCACCGGAGCCGCCTCGTATGAGCCTGACCGCGCCGCCCCAGGGCGATCCGCAGCACCCGCCCCGCCTGGCACGCCCCGACGCGCTGCCGCTGCTCGACGCACCGACCTTCCCCGTGCCCGGACCTGACGGCCTGTCGGACTTCTGGGCGGACGTACGCCGCCGGGGCACGCCCCTGATCTCCGCCGACCCGCTGGGCAGCCCCGACCACCGGGCCGTCACCTTCCTGTGGCGCGGCTCGTCCCGCACCCGCGCGGTGCAGGTGCTGCCCAACAAGCTCGGCGACCCGCGCGCCCCCGAGGGCAACCTGATGCGGCACGAGACGGGCACCGACGTGTGGCACTGGACGCTGCGGCTGCGCGCGGACTGGCGCGGGACCTACGACCTCTTCGTGGACGAGGGCGACGGCCCCGCTCCCGACGAGCCGGGCTACTGGCCCTGGCTGCGCGGCAATCCGCGCACCGACCCGTGCAACGCCCGTGCACTGCCCCGGCGCTGGGGCGGTCAGCCGGTCGGCTACGCCGAACTCCCCGGCGCCCCGAGCGCGCAGGACTGGCTCCCGCGGCCGGACGTGCCGCGGGGCACGGTGACCGAGCACGTGGTGGCGAGCGAACTCCTCGGCGACAGCAGGCGCGTCTGGCTCTACGAGCCGGCCGCCGTGCACCGTCCCGCCGCCGACGGCGGCCCCGGCGGGCTTCCGGTCCTGGTGCTGCTGGACGGCGAGCACTGGCAGCCCCGGCTCGGTCTCGCACACCTGCTGGACAACCTCGTCGCCGACGGCCGCATACCCCCCGTCGCCGCCGTGCTGCCGGAGTCGGTGGACGCGGGCGTCCGATGGGCGCAGTTGACCTGCCGCCCGGAGTTCGTGGCATTCCTGGAGAAGGAGTTGCTGCCCTGGGCGGCGACCAGGGTGCCGCTCACCGAGGACCCCGCGCGCACGGTCGTGGCCGGGCAGAGCCTCGGCGGGCTCACCGCCGCCTACGCCGCGCTCCACAGCCCGCACCGTTTCGGCAACGCCCTCGTGCAGTCGGGTTCGTTCTGGTGGCCCAACGGACCGCGGGCGGAGTGGCTGACCGGCGAGCTGGCCGCCGCGAAGCGGCTTCCGGTGCGCTTCTGGCTCTCCTTCGGCGAACAGGAGTGGGTGGCCCTGCCCGCCGCCCGGCGACTGCGCGACGCACTGGCCTCGGCGGGCTACGACGACGCCGTGTACCGCGAGTTCAACGGCGGCCACGACTACCTGTGCTGGCGCACCGAACTCGCCGACGGACTGGTCGGGTTGCTGGCCGGTGGCTGAGCCCCGGTGGCTGAGCCCCGGAGGCGACGACGCCCGGCCTGCGGGCCTGTGGGCAACCGACGGCGCCCGGCTGCGGGCATGCAGGCTGCCTGCCGGATTGCCGGATTGCCGGATTGCCGGGCAGCGGAAGCCGCGGGCCGGTGGACTCGCCCGGCCGCCGGGCCGCCCGTCCGGCTGACCGGCTGCCCGCCGTCGGGCCGCCGATCACGCTCCGGGCGGCCGAGGGTCCCGTACCGCGCACGCCGCCGCGTGCCCCGGCGGGACCTCGACGTCCACGAGCCGCCATCCGGCGAGCGGTGCGGGCGCGGCGCCGGCGCCCAGCCGTACCGTCCCGAGCGACGGACCGGACAGGCCCTCCCCGGTGGCCTTGACCAGCGCCTCCGTGCGGGTCCAGCAGCGGGCGAACGCGGCCGGCCGTGCCGGGGCGGCGGTGGCCGCCAGCTCCGCCTGGTCCTCGGGGTGCAGAGCGCCTGCCGCGTCCGCCGCCAGGCGCGGACCGGGGACCCGCTCCACGTCCACGCCCACCGGGGCGTGTGCGACGGCCAGCAGCGCCAGCGACCCGCTGCGCGACAGGGAGAAGTGCAGGCCGGCGCCGGCCGCTCCGGCGAGCGCGGGCCGCCCGTGCGGCCGCCCGCAGCCAGGGCACGGCAGCCGGATCAGCGGCACCCGCCCGGCGGGGACCCCCAGGTACGCGCCGAGCAGCCCGCGCAGCGCGAAGCGCGCCGCCACGTACCGCAGCCGCGCCTCGGGGCGGCGCAGCGCGGCCGCCCGGCGCCGCTCCTCCGGGCCGAGGACGGAGACGTCCGGCACGACGCACGCGCCGCCGCCGGGGCCGGGAGCCGGCCACGGCACGCCGGGCGACGGCACGTCCCCGCCGACGGCGCAGGAGCCGCCCGGCCCCCCACCGGGGCGGGCCGCACGGCCCGGCGCGGTGCCGCGCCCGGACATGCGCACCAGCCACACGTGCGGGCCGTCGACCGGATCGGGCAACGGCCCCACGGGCGCCCCCGGCCAGTCCCGGATACGCAGCGGGCTCGTCGGCCCGCCCGTCCGGCCGCCGGCCGCCCCGGCGGACGCGGTGACGGCCGCGTCGCCGGGCCCGCTCACCCTGCCAGTTCCCTCAGGCGGCCCGACAGGACCTCCGCGACGGCGTCCAGGTGGGCCTCGTGCAGGAGCTGCGGGTGGGTGCAGTCCAGGTCGTGGTTGTCGATGGCGCCGGCGACGTGCGGGCGCCACGCCTCGCGGGTCAGCCAGTCCTCGGCGCGCGGCGCGGCGGCGGTGAAGAACAGCACGTCGCCGTCGAAGCGCCGGTGCCGGTGCTCGCGCATCATCCGCGCGTGGTTCGGCACGATGTCCACGATCCGCGCCAGGGTGCGGTCGCTGAGCCCGGCCAGCGGGCTGCCCGCCCGGCGCAGGGTGGCGAGGACGTCCTCACGGGTGCGTTCGCCCGCCCGGTCGAAACCGGCCATGCGCAGCACCGCGGTCAGCGCGTCGCCCTCCTCGGGCGCGGGCCGCTCGCGCCACTGCTCGGCCGGGAAGGCGTCCAGCAGCGCCAGCAGATCGACCCGCTCACCGGCCTCCCGCAGCAGCACGGCCACGGTGTGGGCGAGGATGCCGCCCACCGACCAGCCCATCAGCCGGTAGGGCCCGTGCGGTTGGATCTCCCGGATCCGCGCGGCGTAGTCCTCCGCCTCCTCCTGGAGGGTGCGCGGCAGCGGCTCGTCGTCGTCCAGGCCGCGGGCCTGGATGCCGTACAGCGGCTGGTCGGGGCCGAGCCGGGCGGAGAGCCCGGCGTAGCACCAGGCGAGGCCGCCGGCCGGGTGGACGGCGAACAGCGGGATCCGCCCGCCGCCGGCGCGCAGCGCCAGGACCACGCCGAGGGCGTCCCCGGCGGCCGGTGCGGCGGTGTCCAGCCGGGCGGTGAGCGCGGCCGGGGTGGGCGCCTCGAACAGCGAGCCGATCGTCAGCTCCGCGCCGAACTCCTCCCGCACCCGCGCCACCAGCCGCACGGCGAGAAGCGAGGTGCCGCCCAGATCGAAGAAGGTGTCGTCGGGGCCGACGTGTTCGAGGCCGAGGACGGCGGCGAAGACGCGGGTCAGCGCCGCCTCGCGGGCGTTCGCCGGTTCCCGGCCTCGCTCGGACCCGGTGAACACGGGGGCCGGCAGCTCGCGCCGCTCCAGCTTGCCGCTCGGGCTCAGCGGGAACGCCTCCAGGGCGACGACGGCGGACGGGACCATGTGCTCGGGCAGTTCCCGCGCCACTCCCGCCCGTACGGCCGCCGGGTCGGCGCCGCCCGTGACGTAGCCGACGAGCAGCTGCTCGCCGGGCCGGTCCTCGCGCACCAGCGCGCACGCGCCGTCCACGCGGTCCTGCGCGGCGAGCGCCGCCTCGATCTCGCCGAGTTCGATGCGCTGGCCGCGCAGCTTGACCTGGTGGTCGGTGCGGCCGAGGTACTCGACCTCGCCCCGCTCCGTCCAGCGGGCCACGTCGCCGGTGCGGTACATGCGGCCGCCCGGGGCGCCGAACGGGTCGGTGACGAACCGCTCCGCGGTCAGCTCCGGCCGGCGCAGATAGCCGTCGGCCAACTGGCGTCCGGCCAGATACAGTTCGCCGGGCACACCGGGCGGGCAAGGCCGCAGCGCCGCGTCCAGGACGTACAGGCGGGTGTTCCACACCGGCCGGCCGATCGGCACCGGTCCGGACTCCGCCGGGTCGCAGGCGTGGTACGTGACGTCGACGGCGGCCTCGGTCGGGCCGTACAGGTTGTGCAGCTCGACGCCCGGCAGGGTGCGCGCGAAGACATGCGCGCTCTCGCGGGGCAGCGCCTCGCCGCTGCAGAACACCCGGCGCAGCGACGCGGCGCAGCCGGCCGCCGCCGGTCCGGCGAGGAAGACCTGGAGCATGGACGGCACGAAGTGGCAGGTGGTGACGGCCTGTTCGCGGATGAGCCGGGCCAGCGCCTCGGGGTCCTTGTGCGCGCCGGGTTCCGCGACGACCAGGGTGGCGCCCTCGCGCAGCGGCCAGAAGAACTCCCACACGGACACGTCGAACGACGACGGGGTCTTCTGCAGCACCCGGTCCTCGCCGGTCAGCCCGTAGGCGTGCTGCATCCAGCGCAGCCGGTTGTCGATCGCCGAGTGCGGCACGACGACGCCCTTGGGCCGGCCGGTGGAGCCGGAGGTGTAGATGACGTACGCCGGGTGGGCGGGAGTGAGCGCCCGGGCCGGGTTGACCCACGGCTGCCGCGACACGTCCAGGGTGTCCAGGTCCACCAGCGGGACCCCGGTGTCCCGCGGGAGCCGTCCGGCGCGGTCGGTGATGGCGCAGACCGGCTCCGCGTCCTGAAGCATGTAGGCCAGCCGCTGTTCCGGGTAGTCCGGATCCAGCGGCAGATAGGCGGCGCCCGCCTTGAGCACCGCGAGCAGGGCGACGACCAGCTCCGCCGAGCGCGGCACGGAGACCGCCACGACGGCCCCCGGCCGCGCGCCGAGCGACTGGAGGTGGTGGGCCAGGCGGTTGGCGCGCTCGTCGAGTTCGCCGTAGGTCAGGCGGGTGTCCCCGAACATCAGCGCGGTCGCGTCGGGGGTGCGGGTCGCCTGGGCCTCGATCGGGCCGATCAGGGTGGTCGGCGGCACCGGCCGCGCGGTGCGGTTGAACTCCTCCAGCACCAGGGTGAGTTCCTGTGGGGTCGCGATGTCCAGCTCGGCCGTGGGCCGATGCGGGTCGGCCTCGGCGAGCCGGTCGAGCAGGTGCAGGAACCGGTCCTGGTGCGCGGCGAGCGCGGCGTCGTCGTAGAGCGCCGGGTTGCCGTCGTGGTCGATGGCCAAACCCCGGCCGTCGGCGCGGTCGTAGACGTTGACCGTCAGGTCCTCGACCGGCCCGGCGGACAGGTTGCGGGCGCGCGCGGGCGAACCGGCGAGCTCCACGCCGTAGTCGAAGGGCATGACGTTGACCAACGGGCCGACCAGGGCGCGCTGTTCCCCGAGCAGGCCGAGGTCGCGGCGGATGTCCTCGTAGCGGTAGCGCTGGTGGCGGCGCACCTCGCGGATGCCGAGCACCACCTGCCGCACCAGCTCGGCGAAGGTCGCCTCGGGGGTGACGGCGAGCCGCAGCGGCAGCACGTTCATCACCATGCCCGGCACGCGCAGGGCGACGCTGCCCATCCGGCCCATCATCGGCAGGCCCAGCACCACGTCCGCCCGGGCGGTGGCCCGCGAGACGTACAGCGCCTGGGCCGCGACCAGCACGTCCGGCCAGGTGGCGCGCAGCGAGGTGGCGAGCTCGCGCAGCCGTTCGGTGGCCTCGGGCGACAGCCGGGTGCTGCGGCGGCGGAACGTGCGCGAGGGCAGCGCGCCGCGGCCCGCCAGGCGCGGCGCCTGAGGGCGGTCGGCGAACGCCGCCGCCCAGTGGGCGCGGTCGGCCGCGTACCCCTCCGAGGCGCGGTACGCCGCGTCGTCCTCGACGAGGTCGGCCAGGCGCCCGAACCGGCACGGCGCCGGCTGCTCGCCGCGGGCGAGGGCGCCGTGCACCTCGGCGGTGCGGCGCACCAGCAGCGAGTAGCCGTAGCCGTCCATGACGAGGTGGTGGACGCGCTGGTACCACAGCCAGCGCTCGTCGCCGACGCGGAACAGGGCGTGCCGGAACAACGGCCCGGCCGCCAGGTCGAACGGCTCGGCCAGATCGGCGCGCATCCACGCGAGCGCCCGCTGCTCCGGGTCGCGCGCCTCGCGCACGTCCTCGACGAGCAGGGGCAGTTCGATGTCGGACCGGACGTGCTGGCGCGGTCCGTGCGGGCCGTCCTCGACGCGGACGCGCAGCGCGTCGCTCTCCGCGACGACCTGCCGCAGCGCCTCGGCGAACAGGGCGGGATCCAGCGGGCCGTCGATCTCCAGGCACTCCGCCGTGTTCTGCGCGGGACTGAGCGGGTCGAGGGCCTGCGCGTACCACATGCCCGACTGGGCGGCAGTGAGCGGCAGCACGGCGTCCGGCGCGGCGGTACCCGTCGGACGGCCGGGGCCGTCGGTGAGCACGGCGGTCATGAGACCCCCAGCAGGGCCGCCCAGGCCTCGACGGCGGGCTGCTCGGCGAGGTCGGCGAAGTCCGCGGTGACGGCGTGGTCGCGGCGCCAGCGCTCCAGCAGCGCCATGACGCGCACCGAGTCCAGGCCGTGGTCGACGAGGTTCTCGTCGTCGGGTATGTCGGCCGGGTCCTCGCCGAGGCAGTCGGCGACATCGGCACGGATCTGTTCCAGGGTGAGGGCCATGCCGCTCACACCTCCTCGAAGAGCGCGTCGGCGGTGGTCACGACCGCGCAGCGGCCGGCGGCCCAGCGCAGGGCCATGTCGTGCTCCTCGCGGGAGAAGTCGGCGACGGCGTCGGCGACGACGAACGCCCGGATGTCCCGCGACCAGGCGTCGGCGGCCGTCATCATGACGCCGATGTGCGCGTACACACCCACGATCGCCAGCTGGTCGCGGCCCCACTGACGCATCCGGGCCTCCAGGTCCGTGCGGGCGAAGGCGCTGTACTTCCACTTGGTGAGCGTGACGTCGCCCGGCTCGGGCGCGACGGCCTCGGGCACGGCCAGCACCTCGGGGTCGTCGGCGACGCCCGGCCCCCAGAAGTCCAGCTGGAGACCGCGCTGCTGGGCGGTCTGCCCGCCGCGCTGGGCCGAGTAGACCACCGGCACGCCGAGCCGGCGGGCCTCCTTCAGCAGCCGGGCGGTGTTGCCGAGCATGCCGGTCAGCGGCTCCTGGCCGGCCGGGAACGCGGAAAGGAAGTGCTGCTGGAGGTCGTGCACCAGCAGCACGGCGCGCGCCGGGTCCACGGTCCAGGACACGCGGCCCTCGGGCAGCTCGGCCGGGGTGGGCAGGGGATAGGAAGGGATCTCGGGAAGTGCCATGGGGTGGGGGCCTTTCAGCGCTGCTGCTCGGCGGTCGAACGCAGCTGCTTCTTGCTGATCTTGCCGATGCCGGTCTGCGGGAAGGCGTCGACGAACTCGACCAGGTCGGGGACCTTGTAGGCGGCGACGCCGCGTTCGCGGACGAACCGCTTGACGGCGACGGGCCTGAGCGGCTCGGCGCCCTCGCGCAGGATCACGTAGGCGAGGGTCCGTTCGCCCAGGTACTCGTCCGGCACCGCGACCAGGGACACGTCGTGCACGGAGGGGTGGGCGAGGATGATGTTCTCGATCTCCTCGGCGGCGACCTTCTCGCCGCCCCGGTTGATCTGGTCCTTGGCCCGGCCCTCGACGACGAGGTGACCGCTCGGGGTGCGGCGCACGATGTCGCCGGTGCGGTAGAAGCCGTCCTCGGTGAACGCCGTCCGGTTGTGGTCGGGCGCCCGCCAGTAGCCGCGGATCGTGTACGGGCCGCGGGTGAGCAGATGCCCGTACTCGCCCTCGGCGACGTCCTGGCCGGCGTCGTCGACGACACGTATCTCGTCGTCCGGTGAGACGGGCCGGCCCTGGGTGGTGACGACCGTCTCCGGATCGTCGTCCAGGCGCGTGTAGTTGACCAGGCCCTCGGCCATGCCGAACACCTGCATCAGCCGGCAGCCGAGGGCCGGCTCCAGCCTGCGCGCCGCCTGCTCGCTGTACTTGGCGCCGCCGACCAGGACCAGTTCCAGGCCGGACAGGTCGTGCGCGGCGCCGGCCGCGGCGGCGTCCGTCCAGACCAGGGCGAGCGGCGGCACCAGCCCGGTCATGGTGATCCGCTCCCGCTCGATCAGCTCGAACGCGGTCGCCGGGTCGGGCTTCGGGCACATGACGGCCGTACCGCCGGCGTACAGCACGCCCAGCCAACCGGGCGAACTCATCGGGAAGTTGTGCGCGGCGGGCAGTACCACGAGGAAGCGGGTGTCCGCGTCCACACCGCAGATCTCGTTCGAGCCGCGCAGCGAGTAGAGGTAGTCGTCGTGGGTGCGCGGGATGAGCTTGGACACCCCGGTCGTCCCGCCCGACAGCTGGAGGAACGCCAGCTCGTGCGGGGCCGGTCCGTCGAGGGGCCCGGCCAGGTCGCGGGGCACGTCCGACAGCGCGGTGTGCCCGCCCGGATCCCCGGCCACGAACACGTGCTTCAGGGACGGGGTCCGCTCCTGGACGCGGGCGGCCAGCTCGCGGTGGTCGTAGCCCGCGTGCACGTCCGGGACGACGTACGCGACGGCCTCGGAGAACGCGCAGAAGTGGCCGATCTCGGTGTCCCGGTGCGCGGGCAGCGCGTACACCGGCAGCGCGCCGATCCGGAACAGCGCGAAGACCACCTCCACGAACTCGCCGACGTTCGGCAGCTGGACGACCACCCGGTCGCCGCGGCCGATGCCGTACGCGGCGAACCCGGCGGCCAACCGGTCGGCCGCCTCGTCCAGCTCCCGGTAGGTCCAGGTGCGGCGCCGGGGGGACGGGTCGACGAGCGCGGTCCGGTCGGGGTGGGCGGCGGCGCGCTCGCGCAGCATCCCGCCGAAGGTCTCGCCGCGCCAGTACCCCGCCGCGCGGTAGCGCTCGGCGACGTCGTCCGGCCAGGTGGGCGCGTCCACGCCCGGGGTGAGGGCGTCGGCGGTCACAGCGCGGCCCCCACGGCGTCCAGGAAGGTGCGGAACTTGGCGGCGGTCTCCGCGGTCTCGGCCTCGGGCGAGGACCGGGCGACCACGCCCGCGCCCGCGAACAGCCGCAGTGTGCGGCCCTCGGCCTCGGCGCAGCGGATGGTCACCACCCACTCGCCGTCGCCGTCCGCGTCCTGCCAGCCGACCATGCCGGTGTACGCGCCGCGGTCGAAGGGCTCGGACTCGGCGATCACCGCGCGCGCCACGTCCGTGGGCGTGCCGCACACCGCGGGGGTCGGGTGCAGCGCCGAGGCGAGGTCGAGCGCGGTGACGTCGGGGCCGGCGATCTCGCCGGTGACCGT
This sequence comes from Streptomyces sp. NPDC018610, assembly GCF_044391765.1. Lineage (NCBI taxonomy): Bacteria > Bacillati > Actinomycetota > Actinomycetes > Kitasatosporales > Streptomycetaceae > Streptomyces > Streptomyces sp. NPDC018610. The sequence continues at coordinate 706,064 of NZ_JBISAL010000002.1, read as the reverse complement.
CGTCGACAGGTGCCACATGGTGGCGGTGCGCACCAGCGTGGGCCGTTCGGGCACGTCCAGGCGCGCGCACAGCGGGGCCAGCGCCCGCCGTACGGCGTCCACCACGACGGCGTGCTCGTGCAGGTCCTTCGGCGACTCCAGCAGCGCGACGGCGCGGCGCACGTCCTCGGCGAGGTCGGCGCTGCGCGGCGCGGAACCGGCCAGCGGGTTGGCGGTCAACCGGTCGCCCCGGCGGGCGACGAGGAGTTCGGGGCTGGCGCCGATCAGGGTGCGGCCGGGGCCGCTGGGCACCGCGAAGGTGTAGCCGGACGGGTCGCGGCGGGCCAGCCGGTTCAGCATGGCCGGCAGGTCCGGGTCGGCGGGCGCGGTCAGTTCCAGGGTTCGGGCGAGGACCACCTTGTCGAACTCCCCGGCCCGCATCCGGGCCACGGCAGCGGCCACGGCGGCCCCGTACGCCTCGGGCGCGGGCCACTCGCGCACCTGCCAGCCGGCGCCGTCGGCGGCGTCCTGGGCGGGCAGCGCGATCAGGGGGTCCTCGGCCAGGGAAGGCGCGCTGCGCACCGTGGCGGGGACGGCCAGGGCGGCCGGGGCGTCGGGGGCGAACGGGACGGCGCCGAGGACCAGCGGCGCGGGCCGGCCCGGGTGGCGCAGCCCGTTCAGCAGCTCACGCACCCGCAGCGGCAACGGCCGCTCGTCGTGCGGGACTTCGGTGGTGGTGCCGTGGGTGAGCAGGGTGCGCCGGGGAGTGGCGAGGAAGCGGTCGGTGGCGGCCCGGTAGTCGTCCAGCAGGGCGACGGCGGCGCCGGGGCCCAGGGCGGTGGGGGCGGGGGACCCGGCGGCGAGGCCGGGTGCGCTCACGGAGGTGGTCATGGAGTCTCCAGGGTGGGGAGGCCGAAGGCACGTGGGGGCGTGAGGCGGCGGGCGGTCAGGCCCGCAGGGTGGCGCCGCCGTCGACGTACAGGTCGTGCAGCGTGATGTGGCGGGCGCGGTCGGAGACGAGGAAGGCCACCGCCTCGGCGACGTCGGACGGTTCGGCGATGCGGCCGAGCGGGATGCCGGTGCGGTACGCGGCCGGGTCGCCCTCGATGACGGCCCGCCGGCCGCCCTCGGCGCCGCCCGGGGAGGCCTCCCACATGGCGCGCTGCATGTCGGTGAGGGTGGAACCGGGGGAGACGGTGTTGCAGCGCACACCGTGCGGGGCGACCTCCAGGCCCAGGCACTTGGTGAACATCACCGCGGCCGCCTTGGAGGCGGCGTAGGCGGCCATGCCGCCGCGGGGGACGCCGGCCGCGTTGGAGGCGACGGTGACGACGCTGCCCCGGCCCCGGGCGGTCATGCGGCGGGCGACGGCCCGCGAGACGTGGAAGACGCCGTCGGCGTTGACCGCGAAGACGGCCGCCCAGTCGGCGTCGGTGAGGTCCACCACCGGCGCGCCGCGCAGGATCCCGGCGACGTTGACGGCGATGTCCAGCGGGCCGAGCGTGTCCTCGGCCCCGGCGACCACCGCCTCCACGGCCCCGGCGTCGGTGACGTCCAGCGCGCGCACGGTCACCCGGTCGCCGAACCGCTTCGCCCAGAGCTCCGGCTCCGGTATGACGAGGTCGGTGGCCAGCACGCGGGCGCCGCGTTCGGCGAGCGCCTCGACCACGGCCGCGCCGATGCCCCGGCCCGCCCCGGTCACCAGGGCGAGGCGGCCGGCCAGTTCCTGTTCCGCGCCGTCCGCGGCGCGGTGCCCGGCGCTCACTTGACCATGGCCTTCCGGATGTCGTCCAGCACGGACACCGCGGCCTGGGCGCCGCCCAGGCTCGTCCACTTGGAGCCGTCGATGACGGTGGCGTGCTTGTCGCGGACCGCCTTCAGCCGGCGGTAGGCGGGCTTCTCGGCGAGCTGGTCGAGCAGGTCCGCGTCCGGACCGGCGGACGACAGCGTGCCGATGAACAGCCAGTCGCCGTCGATCTCCTTCAGGTTCTCGTCGCTGATGGGCGTCGAGTGGCCCTCGCCCTTCTTGTTCTGGATGCCGGGCCGCTCGAAGCCGAGGTCGTTCAGCACGTCGCTGATGAAAACGCCCTGCTGCATGACGGCGGTGCCCTTGGCCGAGTAGCGGGCCACGGACACGGTCGCGCCGGCCCGCGCGCCGAGGTCCTTCTTCAGCGCGGCGGCCCTGGTGTCGTAGTCCGCCAGCAACTTCTTCGCCTCGTCGGACCTGCCGAGCGCCTGCCCGGTCAGCTCCAGGGACTTCTTCCAGCTCTTGCCGCCGTCGATGGTGACGACGGTGGGAGCGATCTTCTTCAGCTGCGCCAGCACCTGTTCGTCGGCCGTCTGGCCGGCGAGGATGACGTCGGGCTCGGCCTGGACGACCTTCTCGATGTCGGGGCCGGTCACGGCGCCGACCACGGGAATGCCCTCGGCCTGCGCGCTCAGGTACTCGGGGGCGCCCTTCTGCCCGCGCCCGGCGGTCAGGCCGACCGGCTTGACGCCGAGGGCCAGCGCGGAGTCCAGGTCCATCTCGCTGAGCGTGACGACCCGCTCGGGGGCGGTGGGCACCTTCACCTTCGCGCCGGTCGCGTCGATGACCGTCGTGGCGCCGCCCTTGCCCGCGGAGCCGCCCGACGAGGAGTCGTCGTCCGAGGAACCGCAGGCGCTCAGGACGAGACCGCAGGCGACGGCCAGGGCCGCGGCCGCGGTGCGGCGGGTGGCGGGGGAGGGGAAGCGGGGCGCCATCATGGCCTGAAATCTCCGTTGTTCGACTGACGTGACCCGCGGAATGAGGCCACGATCCGGCGAGCCGGCGACCGTTCAGGCATGCGGAACGGCCGGCCCCGGACATACGGGTGCCCGGACCGCCCGCCACCTGACGGAACGGCACTTAGGTTAGGCTAACCATATGCACATTTCGAGGGGGTCGCTCATGAAGCCCGGATCCGGTGGTCCCACGGGGCCACCCGCCCAGGGGCGCACAGCCGTCCCGGCCACCGCCGCCCTCCTCGTGCTGATGTCGGCCCTGTGCCTGCTCTCGCTCCTCATCGGCACCGGAAGCAGCTCACCGGCCCGCGCCTGGGACTACCTGGTCGGTCACGGCTCCGCCCGCGCCGATCCCCGACTGCGCCTGGCCGTCGTGGACGTACGCCTGCCCCGCACCCTGGCCGCCGTCATGGTCGGCGTCTGCCTCGGCGCGGCCGGCTGCCTGCTGCAGGCCGCCACCCGCAATCCGCTCGCCGAGACCGGACTGCTCGGCGTGAACTCCGGCGCCGCGTTCGCCGTCGTCGTCGGACTCACCTTCTTCGACGCCTCCTCGCCCACCGCGCTGCTGGTCTGGGCGCTGTTCGGCGGCATGGCCGCGAGCGCCGTCGTCCTGCTGCTCGCGGCCGGCGGCCGCGCCGCCGGATCGCCGCTCAGACTGGTGCTGGCCGGGTCGGCGCTCGGCGCCACCTTCCACGGCATGACGTCGTACGTCCTGCTCGGCACCCGGTCCACCTTCGACGTCTACCGCTACTGGACGATCGGCTCCCTCGCCGGCGTCAGCACCTTTGAACTCGTGCCGCTGCTGCCCCTGGTCGCCGTCGGCCTCCTGGTCGCGCTCGGCTGCGCCCGCCCGCTGTCCGCGCTGGGCCTCGGCGACGACAGCGCCCGCTCCCTGGGCCACCACCCCGGCCGGGTCCGCCTCGTGGTGGCCGGCGCCGTCTCCCTGCTGGCCGGCTGCGCGGTCGCTGTCGCCGGACCGATCGCCTTCCTCGGCCTGCTCGCCCCCTACGCCGCCCGCGCCGTGGTCGGCGCGAGCATGGGCGGCCAACTCGTCCTGTCGGCGCTGATCGCCGCCGACGTGATGATCGTCGCCGACATCCTCGCGCGTGTCGTCATCCGGCCCTGGGAGGCCCCGGTGAGCGTGCTGCTCGCGTTCGTCGGCGGCCCCCTGCTCATCTGGATCGCCCGCTCCTCCCGCCTCTCCACCGCCGGAGCCGCCTGATGACGCCGCCCGCCCCCCACCCGCCCCGCCCCGGCGCCCCCGCCCCCGCCGGGTCGGGGGCGTCCGCCGGGTCCGCCGAAGCCGCCGCGACCGTGGTGGCGGGGGCGCCCGCCGGGTCCGCCGGGGGGCCCGCGCCGGACGGGAGCGGCGAGGGGGACGGGCCGAAGGCGCCGGCGGTCGCCGGGATCGTCCCGGCGGACAGCGTCGTCCTGCGGAGCGGCACCCTCTCCTGGCTCTTCCCGCGCCGCAGCGCCCTCGCCGCCGCCCTGCTCCTGCCACTGCTCGCGCTGCTCATCACGCTGGCGGTGATGGCGAGTTCCACCGGGATGAGCCCGCGCGACACCGTGTCCGGGCTGCTCGGGACCGGCGACCCCGGCACCGTCATGATCGTGCGGGACTTCCGGCTGCCGCGCGTCTTCGTCGGACTCATGGTCGGCGCGGCCCTCGGCGTCGCGGGCTGTCTCACCCAGACCCTGGCCGGCAACCGGCTCGCCACCCCCGACCTGATCGGCGTCAACGAGGGCGCCACCGCCGCGGTGGTGGCCTCCGCCGCCGGATCCTCGACCGGCATGATCGGCGACTGGTGGCTCGGCCCGCTCGGCGCCGTGGCCGCGGCGGTGCTGGTGGTGCTGTGCGCGGGCGGCGCGGGCGGCGCCGGGTACCGCGTCCTCGTCGTCGGCATCGGCGTCTCCACCGTCATCGGCGCCGTCGGCGACCTCGTCATGTCCCGCGAGAACGACAACACGGCGGGCGGCGTCTTCCTCTGGGCCGTGGGCAGCCTCAACGGCCGCGACTGGCACGTGGGAACGCCCCTGCTGATCGTGCTGCTGTTCCTCCTGCCGCTCGCCCTCGCCGCGGGCCACCGGCTGCAGCTCCTGCGGTTCGACGACGACACGGCCGCCTGCCTGGGCGTGGACCTGCGCCGGCTGCGCGCCGCCGCGCTCGCGCTGGCCGTCGCCCTGGCCGGCGCGGCGGTCGGCGTCGGCGGCCCCATCGCCTTCGTCGCCCTCGCCGCCCCGATCGTCGCCGGCCGCCTGAGCGGACCCACCCGGGTACCGGTGCTCGGCTCCGCGCTCACCGGCGCCGCCCTGATCACCGCCGCCGACGCCCTGGGCCGTGTGATCGCCCCCGTCGAACTCCCCGTCGGCGTCGTCACCAGCGTGCTCGGCGGGCCCTTCCTCCTCTGGGTCCTCTTCCGTACGGACTCGACCACCGGAAAGGCATGACCACTCCCATGACCGACGCCCACCCCGGCCTCAAGGTGCGCGGCCTGCACGCCGGTTACCCCGGTCGTCCAGTCGTCCAGGACGTCGAGCTGACCGTGCCCGCCGGACACGTGGCCGCGATCGTCGGCCCCAACGGGTGCGGGAAGTCGACCCTGTTGCGCACCGTCGCCCGGCTGCACCGCCCCTCGGCCGGCGCCGTGGAGGCCGACGGGGCCGACATCTGGGAGCTGACCCGGCGTCAGGCGGCGCACCGGGTGGCGCTGTTGCCGCAGTCGCCGCGTGCCCCGGAGGCGGTCACCGTCGCCGGACTGGTCCGTTACGGCCGCCACCCGCACCAGGGACTGCTGCGCCAGTGGTCCCGCGAGGACGAGCGCGCCGTACGCGACGCCCTGGAGGCCACCGGCACGACCGGACTCGCCGCCGAGCGCCTGGACCGGCTCTCCGGCGGCCAGCGCCAGCGCTGCTGGCTCGCCATGGTGCTCGCCCAGCACACCCCGGTGGTGCTGCTCGACGAACCCACCAGCGCCCTCGACCTCGGCCACGTCGTCGACGTGCTCGAACTCGTGCGGCAGGTGGCCGCCGCGGGCCGTACCGTGATCATGGTCCAGCACGACCTGGCCTCCGCCGCCCGCTACGCCGACACCCTGATCGCCATGAAGGACGGCCGGATCGTGGCTCAGGGGCCGCCCCGGGAGATCGTGGACGAGGCGCTCGTCAAGGAGCTCTACGACCTGGAGGCCGACATCCTGCGCGCCCCCGGCGACGCCTGTCCGGTCGTCGTCCCCCGGGCGCGCGGATAGCCGCCGCCGGCCCCGCCGCCCCGTGGTCCTTTCCACCGCGGCCCCTGGCCGGAACAGGCGCACACCGCGTGTGTGTGAGCCCTGTACGCGCCCCCGTCCGTGCGGCGAAGATGCGCCGTGCCGACGGGCGGGTGGCCGAGAGCCGCCCGTCCGACTCCCCCAGGAAGGCAGGGTGGCCGAGGTGTTGGTACGCATGCCCAGGACCGTGTCGCGAGCACGGGAACACCTGACCGAAGGGGCGGTGCCGATAGGCGGCGCGACGCTCGTCTGGGCCACCTGGCTGCGCGACGGGTTCCCCGAACAGGCCATGTCACTGCGGGAGTTGCCGGAGGCCAACGGCACAGGGCCACAGGAGCTGGGCGGCGCGGTGACCCTGGACCGCGTCGACGACCGGGTCCCGTACGCGCTGCGCGCGGCGGCCGGCTCGGTCGGCACCGGCGCGGTGCGCCGCGCGGCGACGGTCGGCGGCAACCTCGCGGGCAGCGCGCTGCGCTGCCTGCTCCCGGCGGCCCTGGTGCTGGAGGCCCGCGCGACCGTGCTGGCGTCCCACGGCGTCTACGAGACCGATCTCGCCGAGGTGACGGCCAAGCGCCCGGTCCTGCTCGGCCTGCGCTGGTCCGCGCCGGTCGCCAGCGCCTACCGCAAGCTGCCCGGCGACGCCGGCGGCGCTCCGCCCCTCGTGGTCGCCACGGCCCTGCACGCCGGCCCCGGCGGGCAGTACCGCCTGCGCGCCGCCGTCCGGGACGGCTACGAGGTCCTCGGCGCGAGCGCGACGTACGACTCCGACGCCGACCGGCCCCTGGACGAGCTGCGCGGCACGCCCCTGGCGGACGTCGCCGGCGCCTGGGACCTCGTCACCGAACAGGTCGCCGAGCTCCTGGCCGCGGTGCCCGGCCGCTGAGCGGCCGACGTCTCCGTGTCCGGCCGCAGTCCCCGCATCCGGCGGGGCGGCCCGCGAAGGGCCCGGCCGTCACCAGCCCGGCCGGGCCCGCCGCCCGAACAGCAGCCCCCGCGGTTCCGGCGGCGGCGGGGTGCCCGGACGCAGCGGCAGGGCGAGCAGCATGCCCACGACGAAGCCGACGACGTGGGCCGTGTACGCCACCGTGCCCGCGTCGGAGACGGCGTCGCCCGCCGAGTAGAACGCCTGGAGCACGAACCAGAAGCCCAGCACGATCCAGGCGGGCAGCCGGAGCGGCAGGAAGATCAGGAACGGCACGAGGACCCACACCCGGGCCCTCGGATACAGCACCAGATACGCCCCGAGGACCCCGGCGATCGCCCCCGACGCGCCGATCAGCGGCCGGCCGGAGCCGGCGTCGAGCAGCGCGAAGCCGTACCCGGCGGCGTACCCGCACACCACGTAGAAGAGGACGAAGCGGATGTGGCCCATCCGGTCCTCGATGTTGTTGCCGAAGATGAACAGGAACAGCATGTTGCCCAGCAGATGCAGCCAGCTGCCGTGCAGGAACATCGCCGTCAGGACCGACAGCGCGGGCGATTTGTCGTACGTCGGCGGGCCCAGCACACAGCCCGGCCCGTGCACGCCCACACCGGTCGCGCCCGTCGGCACCAGCGCCGGCAGCCGACCGTGGATCAGCTCGCGGGGCACGAGGGCCCAGTGCTCCGTGAACGCGTGCAGATGACACAGCTGCGCGAGCGTGCTCTCGCCGGTCGCGGAACCGGCCATGCCGGGCGTCAGCAGGAACACCACGAAGTTCGCGGCGATCAGGGCGTACGTCACCCAGGGGGTGCGCCGCGTCGGGTTCAGATCATGGACGGGGATGACCACAGGGAAGTACTGCCCCCGATGCGCGCCGCGAATCGGGGGGCCGGCCCGTGAACACGGCCGCGGGTTCGTCCGTATGTTCCCCCGACCGCCCGCGGCGCGGCGACAGGCCCGCGGGGACGACGCGACGAGGCGAGGATCAGGCGATGAGCGAGCGAGTGGTACCCGCGGTGCACGCCCTGCCCGACGGCGAGGCCGAGCTGTCCCTGGTGGTGAGGCTGCCCTGGGAGGACGTCGCCCGGCTCGGCCAGGAGGCCGGGCGGCTGGCCGCCCGGATGCAGCGGCCGGTGACGCTGGACGAGGCCGCCGGCCACCGGCTGCGCTCGACCCCGCTCGGGGCGCACGCCAAACCGGCCGGCGCACAGCCGCCGGCGGTCACCGCCTCGTCCTCCGGCACGGCGTCCGTGCCGGCCGCGTCGGTCTCCTCCCTCCCGACCCGGCCGCCGGCCGAACCGGCCCGCCGGCCGATGGACCGCATGGGCGGCACGGCCTGACCGATCGGCGGCCTGACCGGGCGGCGCGGCCTGACCGGTCGGTCCATCAGCGCCCTGATCGAGCGGTGCCCTGATCGAGCGGGCCGGCCCGGCCGGTCAGCCCGCCGCCCCGACCCACGGCTCGCGGATCTTCGCGGCGGCCTTCCGCGCGGCCACCAGCACCGGGTCCCACACCGGGGAGAACGGCGGGGCGTAGCCCAGGTCGAGGGCCGTCATCTGCTCCACCGTCAGGCCGGCGGTGAGCGCGACCGCGGCGACGTCCACCCGCTTCGCCGCGCCCTCCCGGCCCACGATCTGGACGCCCAGGAGCCGGCCGGTGCGGCGTTCGGCGAGCATCTTGACCGTCATCGGGGAGGCGCCCGGGTAGTAGCCCGCGCGGCTCGTCGACTCGATCACCACCGTCTCGAACCGGAGACCGACCCGGCGGGCGTCCTTCTCGCGCAGGCCGGTGCGCGCGATCTCCAGGTCGCACACCTTGCTCACCGCGGTGCCGACCACACCGGGGAAGGTGGCGTAGCCGCCCCCGACGTTGGTGCCGATGACCTGTCCGTGCTTGTTGGCGTGGGTGCCGAGCGGGACGTGGCGCTGCTGGCCGGAGACCAGGTCGAGGACCTCCACGCAGTCGCCGCCGGCCCAGATGTTCTCGTGGCCCCGCACCCGCATCGCGCGGTCGGTGAGCAGGCCGCCGTGCGCCCCGAGCGGGAGCCCGGCGGCCCGCGCGAGCGCCGTCTCCGGGCGCACGCCGATGCCCAGCACGACCACGTCCGCCGGGTACTCGGCGTTCTCGGTGGCCACCGCCCGGACGCGGCCCTCCTCTCCGGTGAGCACCTTGGTCACCTCCGCCTCGCCGGCCATGGTGATGCCGAGGCCCTCCATCGCCTCGCGCACCGTGCGGCCCATGTCGGGGTCGAGCGTGGACATCGGCTCCGTGCCCCGGTTGACGACCGTCACCTCGTACCCGCGCCGGATCAGCGCCTCGGCCATCTCCACGCCGATGTAACCCGCGCCGACGACCACCGCCCGGCGGCCACGCGTGCGTGCCAGGCTCTCCAGCAGCGCCTGGCCGTCGTCGAGGGTCTGCACGCCGTGCACGCCGGGCGCGTCGACGCCGGGCATGTCGGGCCGGATCGGCCGCGCCCCGGTCGCGATCACCAGTTTGTCGTACGACGTCCAGGACTCGGCCCCGGAATCGACGTCCCGCGCGCGCACCCGGCCCGCGGCCACGTCGATCTCCGTGACCTCGGTGCGCATCCGCAGATCGATGCCCCGCGCGCGGTGCTCCTCGGGGGTGCGGGCGATCAAACGGTCCCGTTCGCCGACGTCGCCACCCACCCAGTAGGGGATGCCGCACGCCGAGAACGAGCTGAAGTGACCGCGTTCGAACGCCACGATCTCCAGCTCGTCGGGCCCGCGCAGCCGGCGCGCCTGCGACGCCGCGGACATCCCGGCGGCGTCGCCGCCGATCACGACCAGTCGTTCCGTTGCCTCCGTCATGCGAACACGCTAAGCCCGCCCCGCACTTCACCCCCGCCCACCTCGGCTCGCGGCCCGGCCGCGGCCCAGCGCGGCGGTGCGGTCCGGGCCCGGCGGTGCGGACCGTGCCCGGCGGTGCGGTCAGCCCCCGGCCGTTCAGCCCGTGCCCGGCGGTGCGGTCCGCCCCCGACCGTTGGTCCCGTGCCCGGCAGTGCGGCCCCGTCGCGGTCTACGTGCCGTCCGGCCGCCCGGTCCGCTGGTCGTCCGGCCTCCCGTGCTGCCGGGTGTCCGGCCGGGTGGCCGGTGGTGTCGTCGGTGCCGGGACCGGCGCCTGGTGGGCGCCGGGGAGCGGCCCCACCGCGGTCGCCACGGGCGTCGCCGGCGCGACGGCGCGGCGAGGCAGCCGACGCCGTACGACCCGCCACACCACCACGACGACCGCCACCGCCGCGGCGAAGGGCAGCACCGCGCCGAGGGCCAGCGCGAGCCAGCGCACCACGGTGACGAACACGTGCCACCCGCCCGCCACCGCGTCCCCGAACCCGGGTCCGTCGTCCGAGGCGGCGGCCTTGTGGACGGGCGCCCCGGACAGCGACAGGGTGATGGTGGCCAGGCTCGTACGGTCCTTCAGGGACGCCTGCTGGGCGAGCAGCGACTCCAGATCGGCCTGGCGGCGGCTCAGCTCGCCCTCCAGTTCCACCACGTCGCCGATCTTCTCGGCCTTGTCCATCAGGGCCCGCACCCGCGCCACGCTCGCCCGCTGCGACGTGATCCGGCTGTCCACGTCGACGACCTGGTCGGTGACGTCCTCGGCCTTCGCCGTGCGCGAGACCAGCTTGCCCGCACCCTGCAGACCGCTGAGCACATCGTCGTACCGGTCCGCGGGCACGCGCAGCACCACGCGGGTCCGCTCGCGCCCGTCCGCGTCGCGGGTCGTGGTCTCGTCGCCGACGTAGCCGCCCGCGCTCTCCACGGCCGCGCGGGCCCCGTCCAGGGCCTTGGCGACGTCCTTCACCTCCACGGTCAGCGAGGCGGTGCGGACGATGTGGACGGTGGCGAGACTCGGCGCACCGGTGGCCTTCGCGCCACCGGCGGGGCCCCTGCCCCCGGTGGAGCCCCTGTCCGCGGCGGAATCGCCCTCGGCGGCGCCCTGGTGTCCGCGCTGAGCGGCGCTGCCGGCCGCGGCCTTGTCCGAGGAGCCGCCGCCGTCCCCGGCGCCGCACCCGGTGAGCGCGAGTGCCGCGGCGAGCAGCAGCCCGGCCAGGGCGGAGGCGGGCGGGACGGAACGTCGTACGTGCATGTGGATGTACCCCCCGAGGGTCGTCGTGACCACTGACGCCTCTTCGACGCCCGGACCCGTCGGAACGTTGGCGCACCACGGTCCCGAAGAGGTCACGGTCGGGACTCGCGACGGACACCGCGCGGGACGCGCGCGGACATGTTCCGTGGCGCGCGCCGGGACCCCGGTGATCCTGGTCGGGACCACCGGGGCCCCGACCAGGGCCCCGGGCCCGGCGGCCGTGACAGCGGGGTCTGAGAGAGTGGGGGTCATGAGCGCAACGGGTACGGACAGCACGGGACACGTCGTCGTCATCGGAGCCGGTATCGCGGGTCTGGCCGCCGCGCACCGCCTGCTGGGACGCGGGGCGCGGGTGACCGTGCTGGAGGCCGCTGACCGGGTCGGCGGCAAGCTGCTGCCCGGCGAGATCGCGGGCGTGCGCGTCGACCTGGGCGCCGAGTCCATGCTGGCCCGCCGTCCCGAGGCCGTCGCCCTCGCGCGCGAGGTGGGCCTCGCGGACGCGCTCCAGCCGCCGGCCACCGCCTCCGCCGCGATCTGGACCCGGGGTGCCCTGCGCCCCATGCCCAAGGGGCACGTCATGGGCGTCCCCGGCACCGCCGCCGCGCTCGCCGGAGTGCTCTCCGAGGACGGCCTGGCCCGCATCGAGCGCGACGCCGACCTGCCCCGCACCGAGATCGGCGACGACGTGGCGGTCGGCGAGTACGTGGCGGCGCGCCTGGGCCGCGAGGTCGTCGACCGCCTGGTCGAGCCGCTGCTCGGCGGGGTCTACGCGGGCGACGCCTACCGGATCTCGATGCGCTCGGCCGTCCCCCAGCTCTTCGAGGCCGCCCGGCGGCACGACTCGCTGACCGAGGCCGTCCGCGGCATCCAGGCCCGGGCGGCCGGCGCGCAGGCGGCCGGACCGGTCTTCACGGGCGTCGAGGGCGGCGTCGGACGACTGCCCCTCGCGGTCGCGGAGTCGGTACGGGCGCGCGGCGGCCTGATCCTCACCGGCACCCGCGTCACCGAGCTGCGCCGGCAGGGGCCGGCGGGCTGGCGGATCACCGCCGGGGACCGCCTGCTGCACGCCGACGCGGTCGTCCTCGCCACGCCCGCGCCCGTCGCCGCCGCGCTGCTGAGCGCCGAGTCGCCGAAGGCCGCGGCGGAACTGCGGGCCGTCGAGTACGCCTCCATGGCCCTGATCACCCTCGCCTACCGCCGCGCCGACGCCGACGCCGCCCTGCCCGACGGCAGCGGCTTCCTCGTGCCGCCCGTCGACGGACGGACCATCAAGGCGTCGACCTTCGCCTCCCGCAAGTGGGGCTGGATCGCGGACGAGGACCCGGACGTGGTGGTGCTGCGCACCTCCGTCGGACGGCACGGCGAGACGGAGATCCTCCAGCGCGAGAACACGGAGCTGGTCGACGTCTCCCGGCACGACCTGCGCGAGGCCGTCGGCCTGGCCGCCGAGCCGCTGGAGACCCGGGTCACCCGCTGGACCGACGGACTGCCCCAGTACCCCGTGGGCCACCACGCGCGGGTGGCCCGCGTCCGCGGGCACGTGGCCGAGCTGCCGGGCCTCGCGGTGTGCGGAGCGGCGTACGACGGCGTCGGCATCCCCGCGTGCGTCGCGAGCGCCCACGCGGCCGTGGACCAGCTCGGCGGCGACCCGGCCGCTGTGCAGGAACTCACCGCCCACCCGGTGCAGAGTCTGCACGGCGGGGCGGGAGAATAGCCCCATGAGTGACGACGCCTCCACCACCGAGTCCGGCCGTATCCCGAACAAGGGCAAGCTGGCAAAGGACCTCAACGAGGTCATCCGCTACACGCTGTGGTCCGTCTTCAAGCTGAAGGACGTGCTGCCCGAGGACCGTTCGGGCCACGCCGACGAGGTCCAGGAGCTGTTCGACCAGCTCGCCGCCAAGGACGTGACCGTCCGCGGCACCTACGACCTCTCCGGTCTGCGCGCCGACGCCGACATCATGATCTGGTGGCACGCCGAGATCAGCGACAAGCTGCAGGAGGCGTACAACCTGTTCCGCCGCACCCGGCTCGGCCGCGCGCTGGAGCCGGTGTGGTCGAACATGGCGCTGCACCGCCCCGCCGAGTTCAACCGCTCGCACATCCCGGCGTTCCTCGCCGACGAGACGCCCCGCGACTACGTGAGCGTCTACCCGTTCGTGCGCTCCTACGACTGGTACCTGCTGCCCGACGAGGACCGCCGCCGGATGCTCGCCGACCACGGCAAGATGGCCCGCGGCTACCCGGACGTCCGCGCCAACACCGTCGCGTCCTTCTCCCTCGGCGACTACGAGTGGATCCTCGCCTTCGAGGCCGACGAGCTGCACCGCATCGTCGACCTCATGCGCCACCTGCGCGGCTCGGAGGCCCGCCGCCACGTTCGCGAGGAGATCCCGTTCTTCACCGGACGCCGCAAGGACGTCGCGGACCTGGTCGCCGGCCTGGCCTGACCGGCTCGACCGGCCCCGGCCGCCCGGCCGTCGCGCGCGGCCCCGCCGGGCCGCCGCGGGCCGGGGCCGCGCGCTTCGCCTCCGGTCCCCGGCCCGGCGGCCCGGACCGAGGGCGTTCAGGGCGTGTTCACTTTCCGTCCCGCGGCCGGTCGGCCCCGGCCTTCAGGGCGCTGCGCAGCTCCCGCTTGCGGGTCTCCTGGAAGGTGGGCCGGTCCGGTCGCGGCTCCGGGTGCGGGCCGCAGGCCGCCTCCCGGCCCGGGACCCGGCCCTCCAGCAGATAGGCGTCCAGGTACGTGTTGACGCACGGGTTGGGTCCGTAGGCGATGCCGTGCGCGCCCGCGTCGCGCTCGGTCACCAGCGCCGAACCGGCCAGCCGCCGGTGCAGTTCCAGGGCGCCGCCGTAGGGTGTCGCGGCGTCCCGCTCGGCGGCCAGGACGAGGGTCGGCGGCAGTTCGCCCGGCCCGGTCCGCACGTCCAGGGGCCGCTGCCGGGGCGCCGGCCAGTAGGCGCACGGCAGATTCGTCCACACGTTGCCCCACGTCTCGAACGGCGCCATTCGCGCGAGCCGCGTGTTGTCCCGGTCCCACACCGCGAAGTCCGTCGGCCAGGGAGCGTCGTTGCACTCCACCGCCGTGTACACCGCGGCGCCGTTCTCCGCGTCCGCAGCTCCCTCCCTCACCGGTGCGGCCATCTTGACCAGCGGCTTCGCGTCGCCTTTCAGAAAGGCCGACAGGGCCTCGGCGCCGCCCGGCCAGAAGTCGTCGTAGTACCCGGTGTTCAGGAACGCGGCGTGCAGCTGCCCCGGCCCCACGACGCCGCCCGCGGGCTTCGCGGCCAGCCGCTCGCGGGCCTTCTCGTAGGACGCCTGCACCGCGTCGGCGGTCCGGCCGAGCCCGTAGGCGCCGTCGTGCCGGGCCGCCCACTCCTTGAAGTCCGTCCAGCGGCCCTCGAAAGCGGCCGACTGCCCCATGTTGTTCCGGTACCAGACCCGGTCGGGGTCGGGGTCCACCGCCGAGTCGAAGACCATCCGCCGTACGTGCGAGGGGAACAGCGTCGCGTACAGCGCGCCGAAGTAGGTGCCGTAGGAGGCGCCCATGAACGTCAGCCGGCGCTCGCCCAGCGCCGCCCGCAGCACGTCCAGGTCACGGGCGTTGTCGAGGGAGGTGTAGTGGCGCAGGGCCGTCCCGGCGCGCCGGGCGCAGCCGCGGGCGTACGCCTTGGCCTCGGCGACGCGCTGCTTCTTGTACGCGTCCGAGGGGTGCGCGGGCGCGGAGGTCGGCGCCTTGAGGAAGTCCTTCGGATCCTCGCAGGACAGGCGCCCCGATCGGCCGACCCCGCGCGGGGCGTAGCCGACCAGGTCGTAGGCGGCGGCGACCCGCTTCCACTCGGGCAGCAGGCCGATCAGCGGGAAGGCCGTGCCGTCGGCGCCCGGGCCGCCCGGGTTGAACACCAGGGCCCCCTGCCGGGGCACGGCGCGCCTGCCGTCGCGCGGATCCTTGCGGGTGGCCCGGACCCGGCTCACGGCGAGCCGGATCCGCTCGCCGTCGGGACGGGCGTAGTCGAGGGGCACCGACACGGTGCCGCACTCGATAGCGCCCGGCAGGTTCTCGGCACCCGGGCACGCGCCGAAGTCGACGCCGGCCGCCCGGGCGCGCGCCGCGGCCACCACGGTGCCGCGCAGCTCGGCCGCCCCGCCGGGCACCGCCCGCGTGCCGCCGGGGACGCCCCCCGGAACGCCCCCGGCCGGGACGGCGACGAGTGCGGTCAGGACCAAGGAACCGGCGGCCGTGCAGACGGCGGCTGCTCTCATCGCGTATCCCCTTCGGCGCGCGGCGGCTTCGCTGCACGGCGGCGACCGTTCGGCGCACGGCGGCAACAAAGGGGATGTTTCGTGGGCCCGTCGGGGAAGGCAAGCACCAGGCACCTGTGTCGGCGCCAGTGCGCCCTACGCGCCCCGTGCGGGCGCGCGCTCCGGCCCGCAGCGCCTTCGCGCCCCCTCGGCGGACGCGCCCCTCACGACGGCGGTGACGTCCGCTCCCGGCGCGGCCGGAAGTGCCGGAAGCACAGGGGGCGAGGCGCCGGAAGCACAGGAAGCGAGGTGCCGGAAGCACAGGGCGCGCCGGTCACTCCCGCCAGGGCTGGTCGCGGTGGGTGAGGGCCGCGCGCAGCTCCGGTTCGCCGATCGCGCGGATGCCCCGTACGGCCACGGACGCCAGATACGAACGCTCGTCCGCCACGCCGTCCCGGGCGCCGTCCGCGCTCCGGGCCACCGTGCCCAGCAGCCGCTGCCCGGCCGGGGACGCCCAGCGGGAGTAGGGGTGGATCTCGACGCGGGCTATGGCCAGGCAGCTGAGGGCGAGGGCGAGGGGCAGCGCGAACCAGAGGGAGACCAGGGAGCGCGGCATCCCGGTCGGGCCGGGCATGAGCAGCGCGGTCGCGCCCAGGGCGAGGACGGTCAGTGCGGCGGCCCGCACCTGGCGGACCGCGGCGGCGACGTCGGCCGCCGATCCCTCCGGCACGGCCAGACCCGCGCTGACCAGGCGGTCACCGAGGCCGCGCACCGGGTCGCCGGCGGCGATGGCGGCCCGTGCCGGCGCTATCCGGGACTGCCCCTGAGGGCCGATCGCCCCGATGACCGACCGCTCCAGCTCGTCCCGGGCGCGCGGATCGACGACCGTGGCCCAGCCGGTGTGCGCGAGCAGCAGCCGGCGCTGGCGCGCCATGGAGAGGAGGGCGACGTCGGCGACCCGGGCCGGCCCGCCGGACAGGAACGCGGCCTCGTACAGCGTCAGGTCGCGCGCGCGTCCCGCGGTCGCCTCGGCGGACTCCCAGGCGGCCGCGCGCACGGCGGCCAGGCACAGCCGTGTGCACGCCACGCCGGCGACCGCCCAGGCCGGCAGCAGGAGAAGGACCCAGAACATGACAGATTTCTATGCCGACGGCCTGGGAAACTCCATGCCCTGTTCACATTCCGGACCAGCTGTGGCCGGTATGTGACTTTCCGTTTGTTTCGCCAGGTCAGGAAGTAGGCACCGGTGACTGCGGAGGCGGGCTGGAGGCGGCCGGCGGCAGCGGGTACGTCGGCGACGCCGGTGCTCCGGACGGCGTGACGGGCACCACCTCGCCGGCGCCGACCGGGCTCGGGACGGCGGTCGCCGCGGGCGGGACGGTGTCCGTGGGGTCGGCCGTCGCGGCCAGGTCGCGGGCGAGCGCGGCGTAGTCGACGTACCCGGTGGCCTCCAGGGCCTTGATGTCGTCCAGCACCGTCGTGCCGGCGTCGTCGGCGAGGGCGCGCACCAGCGAGTTCTGCGTGCTCGCGCGCACCTGGGCGACGAGTTCGAGGAGCCGGCCGCGCGCGAGCCGCAGGACGTTGGCGAACACGCGGTCGTACTCCTCGCCCCGGGCCTCGTCGAGGGTGGCGAGCCACTGCCTCTGCTGTGCGGTGGGCTCGTTGGGCAGCGGCAGCCCGAGCCGCGCGGCCACGTCGCGCACCCGCGCGTCGCAGAAGGTGTGCCCGTCCACGAGACGGCGGCCGGCCGTCCGCACCGCGTCGGTGGTCCCCCTCTCCTCGGCCTCCTGTCCGGCGGAGGCCTCCCACAGCCCGGCGAGCCGGATCTGGGTGACGAGGTCGCGGTCCGGCTCGGACAACGGCCCGTACCGCGTCGCCACGGTCCGGGCGCTCAGCGGCTCGGCCGGGGCCGCGGGCCGGTCGGCGTACGACCAGAGCGGGACGAGCAGGGCCACGACGGTGCCGGCCAGCACCGTGACGATGATCCCGGTGCCGCTGAGGACGCCTCTGCCCTTGACGGGGGGTCGCGGTCGCATGGGTGCCTCCTGTCGCGGCACCGCACGTCAGTGCGCTTCGGGGTGAGTGAAGGGGTTGGCATATTACTTCGGGCGCGCGGCGGGCTCGGAGTCCGCCGGGTGTTGCGTCGGGCACACCGGGCGGTGCCGTGCGGCTGTGGCCACCGGTGGGGCGGTACGCGGTGTCAGCGCCGTGCGGCCACGGTCTCGCGGGCGGTACGCCGGTGTCAGCGCCGCAGCAGGACGCGCCGCGCCGCCCTGGCCGCCCGGACCGCCGGCCGGCGGGACCTCGGCGCGGGGCCGGACCGCTCCAGCCACCACTCGCGCAGCGCGCGCCGGGCACGCGCGACCTCGGGCCGCCCGGTCGGCAGCAGGGACGCCACGAACTCCATCGCGTCCCGCCGGTAGCCGCCGCCCATCGGATGCCCCTGCGCGTAGGCCAGGAAGGCGGCCCGGTATCCCGGGCCCAGGATCACCGGCAGTTCCGGCGCCACCTTGGCCACGACGTCCGCCCGCTTCGACGCCAGCGCCCGCGCCTGCACCCCCAGACGCACCCGGTCGAACCCCTCCGGCGCGGGTGTCCCCGCCACCAGCGCCGACAGCAGCGCGGTCTGCGCCAGTGCGAGCCGCTGCCGCGCGGGCTGGATCCCGGCGGCGACCCCTTCCCCGATCCCCGCCTCCTCCGGAGGGCGGGGCGTGTCCGTGGGGGACGTGTCCGTGTGGAGCCTGTCTGTGCGGGGCGTGAGGTCCGAGCGGGGTACGGCGGTCGGACGCGGCGCCGGTGTCGTGAGGGCCACCGAGGCCGTACGCGCCACCGGTGTCGCACGGCCCGTCTCCACCGCCTTGCCGATGGCGCGCAGCTCCCGCTCCAGCTCGGCCGGTTCGGGGAAGTTCTCGTCGCGCTCCAGCAGCACCCCGGGCGGTGTGACGCGGGAGGCGAGGTCGGTCAGGACGGCGAGGACCGGCTCCGGCACCGGGTGGGCGTGGCTGTCGTGCCACACGCCGTCCCGTTCGAAACCGCCCGCCACGTGGACGTACGCGATGGCTTCGAGGGGGAGGTCGGCCAGCGCCCCGGCCGGGTCCTCGCCCTGGTTGACGTGGTTCGTGTGGAGGTTGGCCACGTCGATGAGCAGCCGGACGCCGGTGCGGTCGGCCAGTTCGTACAGGAACTGCCCCTCGGTCATCTCCTCGCCCGGCCACGACAGCAGCGCAGCGATGTTCTCCACGGCCAGCGGCACGGGCAGCGCTTCCTGAGCGACGCGGACGTTCTCGCACAGCACGTCGAGGGCGTCCCGGGTGCGCGGCACGGGCAGCAGGTGCCCCGCCTCCAGTTGTGGCGAGGCGGTCAGCGCACCGCCCGCCCGCACGAACGCGATGTGCTCCGTCACCAGCGGCGAGCCCAGCGCCCGCGCCCGCTCGGCCAGCGCGGTCAGCCGGCCCTCGTCGGGCCGTTCCGCTCCGCCGAGGCCGAGCGAGACGCCGTGCGGCACGACGGTCACCCCGCGCGCCCGCAGCCGCAGCAGCGACTCCGGCGGATGGTCGGGGCACACGTTCTCGGACACGACCTCGACCCAGTCGACACCCGGCATCCGCTCCACGGCGTCCGCGATCTCCGGCCGCCAGCCGATCCCCGTCCCCAGCCGCTCCATCGTCCCTCGTCCCCCCTTCGTCCCCCGCCGCGCCCCCGGTGCCGGGCGTCGTCCCGCGCGAACGGCGCGCCCGGCCGCGCGTGAGGGGGGTATGGCCCCGGCGGGGGCCCGCGAACCCCGCGGCCCGCCCCTTCAGAGCAACATTTGAGGTTCTACGCGCTGTCGCTGTCGCTGTCGCTGTCGCCGTGCGCCGCCGCCGTGCGCCGCCGCCGGGCCGGGGTCCGCTAGCGCAGTGCCGGGTGGTCGGCGACCACCGTGCACGATCCCGGGGCGATCTCCGTGAAGCCCGCGTCGCGGACCAGCGGCAGGCCGCTCGCGACGAGGTCGCGCCACTGGCCGGGGGCGGCGGTGCGGACCGCGAGGGGGAGACCGGCCTCGCGCCAGGCGGCCCGCTGGTCCCCGGTCAGCTCCCACCAGGCCAGCTGGGCGCCGTGACCCGCCTGGGCCATGGCCTTGCCGGCGGACATCTCCAGACCGGGGTTGAGCCACAGCACGGGGACGCCCGGCTCGGGGTCGGCGGGCGGTTCCGGGTCGTCGAGGTCGGTACCGGAGACCTGGAGCTTCGCGAGGTCCTTGGGCCAGCCGTCCAGCGGGACGGGCGGGAAGACCCGTACCTCGGCGCCCTTCCCGGTGACCGTGACGCCGTCCAGCGCCTCGGCGCGCCGCCACTCCGCGCCGCGCGCCCGGCGCACCACCTTGCGGATCCGGGCGTCCTGCCAGTCGCGCACCGCACGCGCCCACTCGCCCTCGCCGGCGGACCGCTCGTCGTCGAGCAGCACCAGCACCGCGCGGGCCGCCGTCTCCAGTGCGTCGGTACGGGCCGGGGGAGCGGCCCGCTCGATCCGTACGACCAGCGGCAGCACGTACTGGGGCGCCTGGTCGCGCGCGCTCGGCTCGAGCCGGACGGGGCTGTTCTCGGGGGCGATGGCGGTGGTCTCGTCGGTGCTCACGCCCTCCAGTCTGCCAGCCGGGTGATCGGCGCCCACGGCCGTCCCGGGCGGCGGGCGGCCCGTACGACGACCACGTGCGGTGCGTACGTGCCCGACGACAGCTGCGGCCGCGTGGCCCGTACACGTCCGCACGACGGCCGTGTACGGGCCGCACGGCCGCACGGTGCGTCCGCGCGGTCAGGCCGTGAGACCGGACCGGCCGTGAGACCGGACCGGCCGTGAGACCTGACCGGCCGTGGGACCCGGAACGGCCGGCTCAGCCGGAGCAGGCGGTGCGCTGCGCCTCCTGCCACTCGCAGACGGGGCAGAGCGTGATCCCCTTGTACGACTGCGGGTATTCCGTGGGCTCGCGGCACAGCACGCACTCCGCGTACGGCGGCCCGTCGGCCCTGGGCGGCCTGGCCGTGTCGATCAGGCAGTAGTCGCCGTCGCCGTCGCCGTCCCGGCCGTCCGCGGCGCGGTCCTTGTCGTCCTCGCTCATGACTCCAGCGTAGGACGGACGGGCGGCCCGCCGGAGACGGTCACGAACGGCCGTTCGCCGCACCGATCAGCTCGGACACCTTCACGAAGCGGTAGCCCTTGGCGCGCAGCCGCGGCACGACCGTGCGCACGACGTGCTCGGTCGTGGGCGCGGCGCTGCGCGTGCAGTGCATGACCACGACCGAGCCGGGCCTGACCCCGTCGAGCACCTGCCGGGCCACGGCGTCCGCGTCCGTGGCGAAGGCGTCGCCGCTGACCACGTCCCACTGCACGGCGGTGACCCCGAGAGGGCCGAGGGTGCGCAGCACGTCCTTGTCGTAGCAGCCGCCGGGGAAGCGGAGGTACGGCATCGCGTGCGGGACGCCCGCCTTGCGGAACGCGGTGTACGCGCGGTCGACGTCCGAGCGGATCCCGTCCTCGGAGATCGTCGGCAGGCCGTAGCAGTCGTCGGTGAACGCGTAGTGGCTGTAGGTGTGGTTGGCGAGTTCGAACAGGGGGTCGGAGCCGATGGCGCGGGCCTCGGCCGGGTAGGTCTCGGCCCACTTGCCGGTCATGAAGACCGTGGCCGGCACCTTGAGCGAGCGCAGGGCGGCGATGAGTCCCGGGTTGTCGAAGTGCTCGCCCGCGGCGGCGCGCCGTCCCTCGTCGGCGGTCATGTCGGCGTCGAAGGTGAACGCGACCGTCTTCCCCTTGTCCCGCGGGCCGTTGGTGAAGACGGGGGTCAGACCGCCGGGGCCGCGGGTGAGGGTCGGCGGCTCGGTGGGGGCCGTGGCGGAGGGCTTGGCGGTGGCGGGTCCGGACTTGGTGGGGGCCGGGTGCCCGGGGCGCGGTGCCTGCGTGGTGGTGGTGCCGCAGGCGGCGAAGGCGGCGAGGACGGCGCTCAGGGCGCAGGTCGCGGTGATTCGTCGTACAAGTGAGATCACCAGATGAATCTAGGACGGGTGCCAGTCATATGAACGGCGACATGGCCGCCCGGTCACCCACCCGGCCGCCTCACCTGAGGGACCCCGCCCCCTGAAGACCCCGCCCCTGAAGACCCCGTCCCCCTGAAGGCTCTTGGTTCACCCGGCGCGCCGGAAAGGCTCCGGTGCGCCGCCCACAGCCGTCAGGGCCGTGCCGGTCCGGCCGGCGCGGCCCCGACCGGCACGGCCCGGAGCGCTACTGCTCCAGCTCCGAGGCGGGAACCGGATCCGGGCCGGCCGTCGGTCCTTCGCCGTTCGTCGGCTCCCCGGCGCCCGTCGCCCCCCGGTCGGGGACCGGCTCCGGTTCGAGGGCCGCGTCGGCGGCGGCCCTGACGGGGGTGACGGACGCGGACAGGGGCGGCGGGGGTGTGGGCGCCGTGCCGGAGGGCCCGGCGCCGTTGCCGAGCGGACTCGGCGGCGAGGCGGGCGCCGCGGGCTGCGCCTTCTCCAGGAAACGCAGCAGCTCGACCGGGAAGGGGAGCACCAGCGTGGAGTTCTTCTCGGTGGCCACGGCCGTCACCGTCTGCAGCAGCCGCAGTTGCAGCGCGGCGGGCGTGTCCGCCATCTGCTGGGCTGCCTCGGCGAGCTTCCTGGAGGCCTGGAGCTCGGCGTCCGCGTTGATGATCCGGGCCCGCCGCTCCCGGTCGGCCTCGGCCTGCCGGGCCATGGAGCGCTTCATCGTGTCCGGCAGGGAGACGTCCTTGATCTCCACGCGGTCGATCTGCACGCCCCACCCGATGGCCGGGCTGTCGATCATGAGTTCGAGCCCCTGGTTGAGCTTCTCCCGGTTGGACAGCAGGTCGTCCAGGTCGCTCTTGCCGATGATCGAACGGAGGGAGGTCTGCGCCATCTGGGACACGGCGAAGCGGTAGTCCTCGACCTGGATGACGGCGTTGGCCGCGTCGACCACCTTGAAGTAGACGACCGCGTCCACCCGTACGGTCACGTTGTCCCGGGTGATGCCCTCCTGGGCCGGGATCGGGAGCGTGACGATCTGCATGTTCACCTTGTAGAGCCGGTCCACGAACGGCACGATCATCGTGAAGCCGGGCGGGCGCACGGCCCCGGCGAACCGGCCGAGCCGCAGCACCACGCCGCGCTCGTACTGCTTGACGACCCTTGCCGCCGCCGCCAGGTACACGACCCCCGCGCAGCCCGCGGCGACCACGACGGTCACTACGTCCTCGATCATGGTGACGACTCCTCGACCAGTCGCCGGTGCGCCCGAGCGGCGCCTGCTTCAACGATAGGCCCGGCCCGACGAACCGGTCGAGCCCGCGGACGAGTACCCGTGAGGCGACCGCGGCGGGGCCTTCGGACCGGGGCGGGGCGGGGGAGCCGGGTTCGGACCGGGGCGGGCGGGAGTCGAGGTGGGACGCGGGTTCGCGGCCGGGATGCGAGGTGGGACGCGGGTTCGCGCGGGAGTCGAGGAGGGGCGCCGGGTGGCGGCCGGGAGTCAGGCGTCCTGGACGAGTCCCTCGGCGTCCCGGGCGAGTGCGGTGAGCCGGGATATCGCGCGGAAGTACTTCTTGCGGTAGCCGCCCTTCAGCATCTCCTCGCTGAACAGCTGGTCGAAGGGCACCCCGGAGGCGAGGACGGGCACCTCGCGGTCGTAGAGCCGGTCGGCGAGCACGACCAGCCGCAGCGCGGTCGACTGGTCCGGCACCGGCCGCACGTCCGTGAGGCACACCGCCCCGACGCCGTCGGTCAGCGCGCCGTAGCGGCTGGGGTGCACCTTGGCCAGGTGGTCCAGGAGCCGCGGGAAGTCGTCCAGCGAGGCGTTCGCGGTGGCGTGCGCCGCCCGGGTCACCTGCTCGTCGGTGAACGGGGCCGGCGCCTTCGGCAGCCCGCGGTGGCGGTAGTCCTCGCCGTCGATGCGCAGCGCGCGGAAGTGCGCGGACAGTCCCTGGATCTCGCGCAGGAAGTCGGCCGCCGCGAACCGGCCCTCGCCGAGCTTGCCCGGCAGCGTGTTGGAGGTCGCGGCCAGCGCCACGCCCGCGTCGACCAGGCGGCCCAGCAGGGTGGACACGAGCACCGTGTCGCCGGGGTCGTCCAGCTCGAACTCGTCGATGCACAGCAGCCGGTGGCCGGACAGGGTCTCCACCGTCTTCTGGAAGCCCAGGGCGCCGACGAGGTTGGTCAGCTCCACGAAGGTGCCGAACGCCTTGCGGGCGGGCTCGGCCGGGGTGGCGTGCCACAGAGAGGCCAGCAGGTGGGTCTTGCCGACGCCGTAGCCGCCGTCGAGGTAGACGCCGCGGGGACCGGCCGGGGCCTTGGGGGCCTTGCTCCGGCGGAAGCCGAACAGACCGCGCTTGGCCCCGCCGCCGGCGGGCGACCCGTCGAGCCCGGCGGCGAAGCCCTCCAGGACCCGCACGGCCTCGGTCTGGCTGGGCTGGTTCGGGTCGGGTATGTACGTCGCGAAGCGCACCGCGTCGAAACGCGGCGGCGGCACCATCTCGGCGACCAGCCGGTCCGCCGGTACGTGCGGCTCGCGGGCGCACAGGGAGAGCGGGGCGGCTTCGGTCGCGGGGCTGGTCCCGGCGGCTGCTGTGGAGGACGACACGGTTCCCCATGGTAAGCGGCGTGGAACACTGCACGGCATGCGACGCCTGTTCCCTGTGACCGACGAAACAGCAGACCACGACTCCGGCCGGGCCGCCGCGGCCGGCGGCGCCGGCGCCTCGCGCGCCCTCGCGGACCGGGAGTGGTCGCTGACCGAGCTGGCCGCCGCCTACGCCTATCCCGAGCCGGGGCCGCAGGGCCGCCGACCGTGGCTGCGGGCCAACATGGTGTCCACGCTGGACGGCGCCGCCCAGCACGAGGGCCGCTCGCAGCCCATCTCCAGCGCCGCCGACATGCGGATCTTCGGCACGCTGCGGGCCCTGGCCGACGTCGTGGTGGTCGGCGCCGAGACCGTACGGCAGGAGGGGTACCGGCCGGCCCGCGCGCGCGAGGAGTTCGCGGCGCTGCGCGAGGCGGCCGGGCAGGGGCCGGCCCCGGCGATCGCGATCGTCTCCGCCGGTCTGGAGCTGGACTTCTCGCTGCCGCTGTTCACCTCCCCGCTGGTGCCCACGCTGATCCTGACCGGCGCCGCCGCGAACCCGGACCGGATCGCGGCGGCCGAGCGGGCGGGCGCCCGGGTGGTGACGGCCGGCGACGGCGTCGGCATCGACCCCCCGCGCGCGGTGCGGGCCCTGGCCGGACTGGGCCACACCCGCCTGCTCACCGAGGGCGGTCCCCGGCTGCTCGGCCAGCTGGTGGCCTCGGAGGTCCTCGACGAGCTGTGCCTGACCGTCTCGCCCATGCTCACCGCGGGCGACGCCCAGCGCATCGCGGGCGGCCCCCCGGTCACCGTCCCGCACCGCTTCACCCTCTCCTCGCTGCTGGAACAGGACGGCTTCCTGTTCAGCAGCTACCGGCGGGCCTGACGCGGCGCGCGGGCGCGGGATCGGGGCGGGGCCCGCGCGGGCGCGCAGGTGTGCCGGGCGCGGTGACGCGCCTCGTCCGGAGGCGGGGGCGGTACGCGCCGTGTCCTGGGACGGGTGCGGGTGCGGGTGCGGGCCGAGCCCCGCGCCGGGTGCGGGCAGCGGACGCGGGCCGAGTCCTGAACCGCCGCGGGTACGCGCCGCCCCTCCGGCCGTGTCCCGGCGGCAGCGGCCCCGGGAAGCCGGCGACAGTCCACCGACGTCGACGGAAGCCACCGGAATAGTTCATTCCGCTTACTTCGTGACGGGTGCACCAATTCCCGCGATACCCGTGCGATCACGGGGCAGGATGGTTTCTGCGGGGGCTGGTTCCGGCCCACGGAGGCAGTGAGAGGGCGTGAGGGCCCTCGGAGGAGAAAGGGCGCCCGGGTGTTCACAAGCGTACTGATGATCGAGAAGGCCCTGACATCCGCCGACGTGGAGTTCGTCACCACCCTGCACGGGGAGGAGAAGGTGTTCTTCCACGTCCTGCTCCAGCCGCGCGGCGACCAGGCGGACCGGCTGCTGAGGGCCATCGACGACATCGCGCTCGGCGAGATCGACGAGGCGGCCCGCGAGGGAGAGACCCCGGAGGGGGAGGAGGCCAAGGGGCAGGGCGAGCAGGCCCTGGACGTGTCCCTGCGGGCCCTGCGCGCGGCGGGCGGCGAGGCCGCGGGCAGACTCGTCGAGGACCATCCGCTGGACGCCCTGAAGGCCCTGGTCGCCGAGGTCGGCGCCGACGAGGTGATCGTCCTGACCGACCCGCACTACGTGGAGGAGTTCTTCCACCGCGACTGGGCCTCGCGCGCCCGCCACCAGGTCGGCGTACCGGTCCTGAAGCTGTTCTCGCACAGCAAGGCATAGGCTGGGGCGGCGCCCCCGCGCTGGCGGTGCGCGCACCGTCGTACCGCAGCCGCACCACCTGGGGAGATAAGCGCATGGCACCCGGCCTTCCTACCGCCATGGACCGACCGCACTTCATCGGCATCGGCGGCGCCGGGATGTCGGGGATCGCCAAGATCCTCGCCCAGCGCGGCGCACGGGTGGCGGGCAGCGACGCCAAGGACTCCGCGACCGCCGAGGCGCTGCGCGCCCTGGGCGTCACCGTGCACATCGGGCACGCGGCCGAGCACCTCGCGGACGACGCCGGCTGCGTCGTCGTCTCCTCCGCGATCCGCGAGGACAACCCCGAGCTGGTCCGCGCGGCCGAGCTGGGCGTCCCGGTCGTGCACCGTTCCGACGCGCTGGCCGCGCTGATGGAGGGCCTGCGCCCGATCGCGGTGGCCGGCACCCACGGCAAGACGACCACCACCTCGATGCTGGCCGTCTCCCTCACCGAGCTGGGCCTGAGCCCGTCGTACGCCATCGGCGGCGACCTGGACGCCCCCGGCTCCAACGCGCTGCACGGCACGGGCGACATCTTCGTCGCCGAGGCGGACGAATCGGACCGCAGCTTCCACAAGTACGCCCCCGAGGTCGCCATCGTCCTCAACGTCGAGCTCGACCACCACGCCAACTACGCCTCGATGGACGAGATCTACGAGTCCTTCGAGACGTTCGCCGGCAAGATCGTCCCCGGCGGCACGCTGGTCGTCGCCGCCGACCACGAGGGCGCCCGCGAGCTGACCCGGCGGCTGGCCGGCTCGGTGCGCACGGTGACGTACGGCGAGGCCGCCGACGCCGACGTGCGGATCCTGTCCGTCGTGCCGCAGGGCCTCAAGAGCGAGGTCACCGTCCTGCTGGACGGCGCCGAGCTGACCTTCGCGGTCTCCGTGCCCGGCCGCCACTACGCGCACAACGCGGTCGCCGCGCTGGCCGCCGGCGTGGCCCTCGGCATCCCGGCCGCCGAGCTGGCCCCCGCCCTGGCCGCCTACACCGGCGTCAAGCGGCGGCTCCAGCTCAAGGGCGAGGCCGCCGGCGTCCAGGTCATCGACTCCTACGCCCACCACCCGACCGAGATGACCGCCGACCTGGAGGCGATGCGCTCGGCGGCGGGCGACGCCCGGATCCTGGTCGTCTTCCAGCCGCACCTGTTCTCCCGCACCCAGGAGCTGGGCAAGGAGATGGGCCAGGCGCTCACCCTCGCCGACGCCTCCGCGGTCCTGGACATCTACCCGGCCCGCGAGGACCCGATCCCCGGGGTCACCAGCGAGCTGATCATCGAGGCCGCGCAGGCCGCCGGCGCGGACGTCACGGCCGTCCACGACAAGGCGGAGGTCCCCGACGTGGTCGCGGGAATGGCGAAGGCCGGTGATCTCGTTCTCACCATGGGCGCGGGTGACGTCACCGACCTCGGACCGCGCATCCTGGACCGCCTGACCGAGAACTGAGGGGCTGAGGGCTCATGTCGTACGACGTCGAGAAGCCGGACGAGCAGTGGCGTGCGGAGCTGACCCCGGCCGAGTACGCGGTGCTCCGCCAGGCCGGCACGGAGCCCGCCTTCCGGGGCGAGTACACCGACACCAAGACCGAGGGGGTGTACTCCTGCCGGGCCTGCGGCGCGGAACTGTTCACCTCCAACACCAAGTTCGAGTCGCACTGCGGCTGGCCGTCCTTCTTCGACCCGAAGGACACCGACGCCGTGGAGCTGATCGAGGACCGCTCGCACGGGATGGTGCGCACCGAGGTGCGCTGCGCCCGCTGCGGCTCCCACCTCGGGCACGTGTTCGAGGGTGAGGGCTACCCCACCCCGACCGACCAGCGGTACTGCATCAACAGCATCTCCCTGCGGCTGACGCCCGCCGGGGACTGAGTGCCCGGGGCGCCCCGCTCCGCCCCTCGCCGGGAGCGGTGGACGGGACGCCTGTCTTCACGGCCCTGACCGGAGGAACTCTCCGGTCAGGGCCGTTCCGCATGGGGGCGCCCCGATGCTCCGTCGCGGAGCACCTGAGCCGGCTCCTCGGAACGCTGTCGTGGAGCTCCCCGCCGCCGGCGGTGTAGCCGACCCGGTCGTGAACCGCCACAAGCGACCGCCGCGGGCTCGGCGAGCACCCGTCCTGTCCCGGGCCGGTCCGGGGCGGCCCGGCACGCGGCGGCACCGCACCGGGAGACTGGCGGGACGATGGCCGGGGCTGTTTGATATGACTGTCCTTCACCGAATCTCCGTGTCCGGCGTGATCCGGGCGGCATCGCACAGCGAGACCCGCGGGGGCGCTGTCCGCGGGAGGGTGCGGGGACGAGGGTGGGCGCGCCGTGCGCGCGACAAGGGGGTGGACGGTGTTTCCGGTTTCGTCGTTCCGGCAGTGGCTGCAGGAGCGGCCCGAGCTGGTGCTCACGCTGTTCCGGCACGTCGAGAGGGTTCATGGCCCCGTTTGCCTGCAGTACGGCGGGGGCCCGGCGAGCGCGAAGCGGCACAGCCGTTCCGGGGCGCGGTTGTGGATCACCCGGGCTCCGGACCGACTGCTCGTCAGGCTCTGCGCGTGCGGGGCGGGGATCGCCCGGGCGCGTCTGGGCGAACTGGGCTACGAGGACCAGCTCGACGATCCTGATCTCGAACAGCTGACCCGGATGCTGAGGGATCTGCCGCCGGAACCGGCGCAGCTCGTGCTCTACGGTCTCGCGTTCTCCCCCGAGGCCCCCGCCCACGGACTCGCGCGGGACCACGAGGCGCGGCTCCTCGACGCCGCGGTCGGTGACGCCGCCCCGTTCACCGACGCCGACTACGCGCGGCTGTCCTGCATGGCTCCGGCCCGCCGTACGGCGGACGGAGAGGTCGGCGCGGAAGCCGGCATCGAGGCCGAGACCGTCGTTTCACGAGAAGAGCACAGGAGCAGGACCGTGGTGGAGCTGGACGCCGACGGAATCGAGCTGGAGACCGCGCGGCTGAAGGAGGCCGCGTCGGCGCTGGCCGACCGGCTGGACGCCGTCGCCGCCGCCGTCCGCGAGGGCCGGGTGGCCGACGAGCGGGAGCTCTCGCGCGACACGGTCGCGTGGATCCGTGAACGCCGGGCACTGGGCGACGCCTTGGCGGACGTCTGCGGGGGCGAGGCGTGGGGCGACGACCAGAGCTGGTCCGCGGCCGAGGCGCTCGTCGAGCGGATACGGGAGGCGGAGCACCGCGTGCGGGAGGCCGAGCGGGAGATCGCGGAGCACACGCAGGCGCTCGAGGAAGCCCGTGCCATGTACGAGATGGCCTCCAGCGCGTTCATGCGGGAGAACCTCCGCGGTCAGATGACCCACCTCGAGCGGCGCCTCGGGGAACTCCGTGGGGCCACGTCGCTCGACGGCGCCGCCTCACCCGCCGGCTCTCGGGGCACCGCCTGCGGCGAAGGGGAGGCGGAGACGGAGTCCGAGGGCGAGCCGGAGCCCCACCCAGGACCGACCGATTCCTCCGACGCCTTGGACACGGCGGACACCCCCGCGGAAGCCCTTGAGCCGTCCGCGGCCGATGCCCGGCCCCAGGACTCGGCCGTCCCGGCGGAGGAACCCGTGACGACGGCCCCGGTGGCGTCCGCGCCCGCCGCGACGGCGAAGCCGGGGGAGCCGCGGGAACGCCGGACGCCGGAGGCGCACCGGGCCGTCGAGCCGTCGCCCGTCCGTGGCGCCCCCGCGTCGACCGGGGCCGTCGAGCCGTCGCCCGTCCGTGGCGCCCCCGCGTCGACCGGGGCCGTCGAGCCGTCGCCCGTCCGTGGCGCCCCCGCGTCGACCGGGGCCGTCGAGCCGTCGCCCGTCCGTGGCGCCCCCGCGCCGACCGGGGCCGTCGAGCCGGTGTCCGACCATGGGACGTCGCCGCTCGGGTCCAAGGAGTCCGAGCACTCCGAGCGCCCCACGCGACCCTCCGCCGACGCGCCGGCGGGGAGGACCGCGTCCGCGACGGCCACCGCACGCGTGGTCCCGGCGCCGCGCGGCCCGGTCGACGGCCCCGTAGAGCCGGTGGCGGACAGGACCGCCGGACCCGGCGCCCTCGTCTCGGACGTGTGGTCCGGCGCCCCCTCCCCGGTGGAGGTCCTCGTCGCCGAGGGCAGGCTGGCCGAGTCGTACTGGCTGACCCGCGCGTCCGGCGCGCCCGAACACCGCAGCCTCGCGCTCGCCTTCGCGGACGCCGCGTTCCACACGTCGCCCGCCCAGGCCTCCGCCCTCCAGGTGGAGGCCGAGGAACGCATCGAGGCAGCGGCCGACGGACGCTCCTGGGACGACGACCACGACGCCCACCTGGTCCTGCTGACTGCGGCCATCCGCAGCGGTCTGTCGGCGCGTTGGGCGAACAGCGTCCTGACCGACTTCACCTCGCTGCCGGGCCTGTCCGAGGAGTGGGCGCGGGTACTGGACGAGCTGGTGCACGCGGTGCGGCAGTCGGCGGAGATCCAGCCGGGCGATCTGAGCGCGCCGACGACGGCCCCGGTCACGGACCGGCGTGAGGAGATCGGCGACCGAGCGCGGCAGCTCGCGCTCGACCTGCCGCTGCGCACCATCAAGTACCAGCGCGGCACGATCGTCCTGCAGGCCCTCGCCGCACCCGACGGCCGGCTGGGGCACACCCTGGAACTCGTCCAGGGCTGGGCCGAGGGACAGGTGGAGGCCGACGAACTGGTCAAGGACATGGAGGAGCACTACAAGCGCTCCGACGCCGCCGACCGGATCATCGACGCCACGGACCGGGCCAAGCGGACGCCCAAGCAGTCGAAGAACGACATCCACTCGGCGGCCCGCGAACAACTGCGCGCTCACATCAAGACGGTCCAGGACCTGCTGAAGACGGCCTTGCGCATCGCCTCGTCACCGCGTCCGTCGGGCGGCCGCGACGTCGGCCGGGACCTGATGAGAGCGGTCGCGGCCGCGCGCCAGGCCGAGCCGCTGGCCGGGGTGGGCGGAGCCCTGCTCGCCCTTCTGCTGCGCTGGCTCGACGGCTCCTACACCCCCGAGCCTCGTGACACGGCGTTCCGGCCGCCCGCCGCAGGCCTGTTGCACCTGCCCAAGCTGCACTGGCGCGTCCGGGCGGAGGAGGACGAACCCGACCTCGGGCACCCCGACGCGCTCGCGGCGCTGCTGGGCCTGCTCGGCCCGGCCGACCCCGCCGTCGCGCTGCGACGTCACCAGGACGAGGGCGACCTCCATCTCGCCGCCCGTCTGCTCGAACAGCTCGAGCGGGGCCGCGTCGTCGGCGCGGCCCTGTCCGCGGCCCAGATCGCGGAATGGCGGCAGCGCCTCGCCGACGCGGCCGTCACCTGGCGCCGCAGGTGCGCCGAGGAACACCGAGGCGTCCAGCTCGCTCTCGCCCAGATCCGGGTGCAGAACCTGCTGAAGCCGGAGGAGGAGCACGAGTTCACCGCTCGTCTCCTCGACCTTGCGGGCGACGACCACGGCGACCGCCTCGGGGAGCGCTTCCGCGCCGTCGCCGCGATCGGCGACGAGCTGCGCGCCCTGGAGAAGCAGCAGACCGAGAAGCTCTACCGCCAGCTCGGCGCCGCCTCCCTGCCCGAGGCGGACGACCTGCGCGTCCGTCGGCTGCTGGACGGCGGCAAGACGGTCGCCGCCGAGGAACTGCTGTCGTTCGCTCGCCGTGGTGTGGCCCTGCCGCCCCCGGCGGAACCGGCCGGCGAGGAACTGGCCCGGTTCCTGGCGGGCGTCGCGCATGCCAAGGCCCCGCAGCCCACCCGGCACGGCGTCAGCGCCCGCTGGTGGGCCCAGCACTACGCGGGCGACGACTCGCTGGTGCAGAACGCGGTCGCCGGACTGGACTCCTGGGAAGGACTGATCCGCGAGCGGGACCAGCGGAAGATCCGCGGCCTGGTCAAGAGCACCCTGCGCCTGCTCGGCCTGACCGTGAACGAGGCCAACGTCGAAGAGGCGCGGCACGGCGTCACCCGGCTGGGCGTGCGCGCCGACATCACCGAGAGCACCCCGGGTTACGTCGCCGCGCTCGGCTCGCAGGCACGCCGCATGTACAAGGTCGTCGTCATCGCGGACGAACTGCGCGGCGAGGGCCCGCTGCGCCACCTGCCCGAGTCGGCCATCGGCGCCAACGTGATCCTCTACCTGCAGCCGCTCGGCATCGAGGGGCGCCGTCAGCTCGCGCTCGCCTCACGCAACCGCGGTCAGCAGGCCCTGGTCGTCGACCCTGCCGTCGTCGGCTGGATCGCCGCCCGCGCCCCGCGGTCGTTCCGGGCGACTCAGCGCGTCACCCTGCCCTGGACGGGCTACACCCCCTACACCCCGCACGTCGCCGGGCTCGTCCCGCCGGAGGTGTTCAAGGGGCGGGCCGAGGAGATGCAGGAGGTCCTCAGCCCCGACGGGTCCATCTTCCTGTTCGGCGGTCGCCAGCTCGGCAAGTCGTCGCTCCTGCGGCAGGCGGTCAAGGTGTTCCAGAAGGCCGACCCGAACCGTCACGTCGCCGTCTACATCGACCTCCTCAAGGCCGACATCGGACACGCGGAACCCCCGGAGGGGATCTGGCGGGTGCTGCTGGCCGAGCTGAAGCGCCGCGGCGTCATCGGAGCGAACGTCTCGGACCGCACCACCGACGTGGACGTGATCGCCGACGCGGTCAGGCAGTGGATCGAGGCCGAGCCCGGCCGCCGTGTCCTCCTGCTCGCCGACGAGGCCGACGCCTTCCTCACCGCCGACTCCAAGGCCGTCTACACCGGCGGCGGCCAGTCGACCTTCCGCACCGTCAAGCGCCTCCAGCGTCTGATGGAGACCACCAACCGGTCGTTCAAGGTCGTCTTCGCCGGTCTGCACCAGGTGCAGCGCTTCAACCACCTCACCAACGTGGTGACCGCCCACGGAGGGCCGGGCGTCCTCGTCGGCCCGCTCAAGCCGCAGGCCGCCGTCGGACTCGTCGAGGAACCCCTGGCCGCCGTCGGCCTCACCTTCGAGACCCCCGACCTGGTCTGGCACATCCTCGGCGTCACCAACTACCAGGCCAACCTGGTGCAGATCTTCTGCGACCACCTCGTCGCCTACATGCAGCAGCGCGCCATGCCCGCCGACGGCCGCCACGCCCCCATCACCTGGGACGACGTCCAGGCGGTCGCGAATCTGGAGCGGGTGCGCGAACTCATCGCCGAACGCCTGCGCTACACCATCAACCTGGAGGACCGTTACCGCGTCCTCACCCTCCTGGTCGCCCTGCGCAGCCTCGAGCACGGCTACGCGCACGCGTCCCGGCCCAGCGAGCTGCTGGAGGCCGCCCACGGCATCTGGGAGGAGGGCTTCCCCCTCAACAGCGAGCGCCAGCTCACCATCTTCCTGGACGAGATGGTGGGCCTGGGCCTGCTCATCCGGGTCCCGGGCGAGGAACGCGCCTACGCCATGCGCAGCCCCAACGTGGTGAACATGCTGGGCACCCAGAACGAGCTCGAGAGCGAGCTGCACGACACCGAGTTCGACCTGCCCCACGACTACAACCCCCGCGCCGCCCGCCGCTCCATCGGCTTCGCGCGGGGCGGCGTCCAGCGGATGAGCCCGCTCACCGAAGGCCAGTTC
Source organism: Streptomyces sp. NPDC018610 (assembly GCF_044391765.1). Taxonomy (NCBI): domain Bacteria; kingdom Bacillati; phylum Actinomycetota; class Actinomycetes; order Kitasatosporales; family Streptomycetaceae; genus Streptomyces; species Streptomyces sp. NPDC018610. Next base: position 672,838 of record NZ_JBISAL010000002.1, on the reverse strand, counting down.
GGCGACATGTGCGGCCCCGTCGGCCGCACCACCCTGGTGCCGTGCACGCGGGCCCTCGGCGACGACCACGTCGAACGCGGGCTGCGCCTGTACGGCGACGGTTACGGCCTCGACGTCGTCAGCGTCGGCCCCGAGGACAACCTCACCGACGTGATCACCGCCAACTCGCGCCGCAAGGGCTCCCGGCTCCTCTACGTCGACCTGCGCGGCCGGACCGCCGACCAGGTCAGGGAGGCCGCCGGGCGGCTGGTCAAGCACACCGGCGGCACGGCGTCCGACACGGACACGACACCCGGGGCGCCTCGCCGGTACGCCGTGATCCTCTGCGCTCCGGACGCCGCGGCGGAAGCCGAGACGACCGGCGCCGGCCTCGTCCTCCCGCAGCGGTGGACCGTCGACAGCCTGCGCGCCTGGCCGGAGTCGCCGTTCGGCTCCCCGCAGGAACGCCGCGGCCTCATCGACGCCACCGGAGGATGGCCCGGCCTGGTGGAGACCGCCATGCACAACGTGCGCTCCGGCATGAGGCAGAAGGAGGTGCTCGAGGGCCTGCGCGAGATCATGGAGACCCCCGCGGCCGCCTCAGCCCATCTGGAGGCGGCGGGTTTCACCGCCCCCGACGTCTCCCGCCTGTCGGCCTGGGCCCAGTTCTACAGCGACGAGGAGTACGCGCAGGGCAAGGCCGCCATGACTCCGGGCGACCTCGCCGCGGCGTTCTTCGACCAGAGCGACGAGGAGGACGCCCTGCGGGAGGCCGAGCTGCTCCTCAAGCGGCTCGACGGTCTCGCGGTCCTCGACCCCAACAGGCCCGAGGGAGTCCGTCTGGACCCGGTCAGCTTCCAGGCGCTGAAGACGATCGAGAGCGCGCAGTGACCACCACGGGCGTCGGCGCCGCGGAGTCCGCGGCGCCCGCGCCGGAGCCGGCCGCCGCCACGGCCGCCGCCACGGCCGGCCCTCGGATCGAGGACGCGGATCTCGCCCGGCTGCCCGGCCCACGTCGGCACCTCGACGTGATCGAGGAGGATCTCCTGGCCGGCCGCAGTTGCGTCTGGTACTTCCCGGACACCGTCGTGGCCTCCGGCCGCGCCGATTTCTTCGTGCGCGAACTCGCCCACCGCCTCGACGCGGTGGTCCCCGTCCCCGGCGTCGCCTCCCCCGCCGCCCGTGACGCCGGGCCGGCGTCCATTCCCGCTCAGCGAGCGGCGACGGACCAGCCGCACCGGCCCTGGGCGGACGCCGAGGACGAGTGGGAGACGGAGGACGGGTGGGACACGGACCTGCCCGACGACCCGTACAGCAGCCTCCTGGGCCGTCTCGTGGTGCCCGGCGGCACAGGCGCGGGCCGGGCGGGCGTCGCTCCGGCTGTCCAGGAGACGACGACGCTGGAGGAGCGCCTGGCCAAGGAGCTCGGGGTCACGGGCGACCCCGTGGAAGCCCTCGCCGAGCGGGCAGCCGCCGGTCACACACCTCACCTCGTCGTCGTGCGCTGCTGGGACGAGAGCTCTCCCGAAGAGGCCGCCCGGCTGCTGCGCGTCGCCCAGGCCACGTTCCACGAAGCCGGTCTGCCCGGCCCCGCGAGGCCGCGCCTTCTCCTCACCGCCCGTGCCGACGACCTGCCCCGCGCCGCCCTCGGCAGCCAGGGCCGCGCCGTCGTCCACTGGTGGTGGCGGGTCTGGACCCGCCTCGACACCGAGGTCCTCATGGCCTGGCGGACGCGCACCGGCGCCGCCGACGCCGCCGGCCACCTCCTGCGCCGCGTCACCGACGCCGTCGTCGCCGAGGTCTGCGGCCCCGACATCGACCGCGCCCTCGCCCTCCGCGACACCTGGGACGGAGGCGACCTCACCACACTCCGCGACGCTCTGCGCCGCGTGCTGCCCGCACACCCCACGGACGGCGCCGAGCCCGTGCCGCACCGGCGCATGTCCACCGCCCATGCCTCCGCCCCCGATGCCGAGATCCACGACGCCTGGGCCCGGGGCGCCGCCGACAGCTGGGACGGACGCATCCGCCCCCTGCACAGCCACTCCCTCCTGGACGCCGACTCGCAGGAACTGCGCGTTCTCGTCTGCCATGCCCAGAACCGCGTCCTGCTCCCTCTCATCGAGGAGGCCCGTACAGCCCTGATCCACCTCGTGCCGGGACTGCTGCGCACGCAGTTCTTCACCCTCGCGGACTTCTGCGAGAAGGCCCGCCCCCCGCACGAGAAGGCCCTGAGCGCCACCCTTCCCGACCTCGAGGAACTGGAGATCGGCGGCCTGGACCACGCCTCCTACATGCTCAACCTGACCACCGGGCAGCGGCAGCGCCTGCACATCATGCGCAAGGCCCGTAATCGGCTGTCCCACCGGACGCCCTTGGACCACGACGCGCTCGTGGTCCTGACGAAAGCCCTGATCACGGACTGGACGGCGAGCTGACCACGCCCCTCGGGGGCTGAGCCGGGCGCGTGCGGGACGGGGTGCGGCCGTCCCGGCCCGCACCGCTGTGCGGGGGCTTCCCGGGGGCCGCCCGGTCCGCACCGCTTTGCGACGTCTTCCCGGAGTGGGACAATATGGGGCACAGGTGGTGTCGCCGACACCACCGGTACTCATGCCGCACCTCCGCAGAGGCGGGTGGAAAACATGGTCACAGCCTCCTATGTCGTCCTGGCCGCGGGACCGCACGTGTGGGCCGTCCTCGGCGCCTTCGTCGGCGGCCTCGTCATCGTGTGCGCGTTGCTGTGGGCCGTCGGGATGGGCATCGGCGTGATGCGCCGGGAGCCGGACCGGCCCGATGCCGCCGAGCAGCCGCGCCTGCCGGTCACCGGCGCCGTCGAGGAGATCAGCGAGATGCGCGAGCCGGACGAGGTGGAGTGCGAGGACGGGAAGAGGATCCTCCCGCACGAACTGCACGCCGCCGGCACCCGCCGCAGCGACGACCAGCACCGGCACCGCTGGGCCCCGGGCGGCAGCGGATCCTTCGGCAGCGGAGGGCCCGGCGCCCACTGACACCCCACCAGGCCTTCGCACGCACACGGGGCGGTCCCGCAACGGGACCGCCCCGTACGGGTGCTCGCGGCCCGCCGCGACCCGGGCGTCTAGACTCTTGGCGCAACGGCCCGCGTGACCGTGGCCGAGAGCGGGCAGCTACTGCCAGACACCCGAAGGGTATTCGGCGTCTTGATACGCATAGATACAGTCACCAAGCGGTACCCGGACGGCACGGTGGCGGTCGACCGGCTCTCGCTCGAGATACCGGACCGCTCGATCACCGTCCTCGTCGGACCGTCCGGCTGCGGCAAGACCACCACCCTGCGCATGATCAACCGGATGGTGGAGCCGACCGAGGGCGCCATCCTTCTCGACGGCGCCGACATCAGGAAACAGCCCGTCAACTCCCTGCGCCGGTCGATGGGTTACGTCATCCAGAACGCCGGGCTCTTCCAGCACCGCACCATCGTCGACAACATCGCGACCGTGCCCCGGCTGCTCGGCTGGAGCAGGCAGAAGTCCCGTGCCCGGGCCGCGGAGTTGATGGAGCGCGTCGGGCTCGACACGGCGCTCGCCAAGCGCTACCCCTACCAGCTCTCCGGCGGCCAGCAGCAGCGCGTCGGCGTGGCGCGGGCCCTCGCCGCCGACCCGCCGGTGCTGCTGATGGACGAGCCGTTCTCGGCCGTCGACCCGGTGGTGCGCAAGGGACTGCAGGACGAACTCCTGCGCATCCAGGCCGAACTGGGCAAGACCATCGTCTTCGTCACCCACGACATCGACGAGGCCGTCAAGCTCGGCACCATGGTGGCGGTGCTGCGCACCGGCGGCCGGCTCGCCCAGTACGCGCCGCCCGCCGAGCTGCTGACCGCGCCCGCCGACGCCTTCGTGGAGGACTTCCTCGGCGCCGACCGCGGCATCCGCCGGCTGTCGTTCTTCGCCAGCGGAGGGCTGGAGTTGAGGACGGAGCCCATCGTCGCCGTCGACTCCACCGCCGAGCAGATCGCCGCCCGGGCCGCGGCCGACGTCCCCTACCTCCTCGTCACCGACCTCGACGGCAGGCCGCTGGGCTGGAGCGCACCCGAGGACGTCACCGCGGGGCAGCTCGATCCGGCGCGGCTCCTGTCCTGCGGGCGGCCGTTCGAGCACGGCGGCGACTCCCTGCGCGCCGCGCTCGACTGCGCCGTGCTCTCCCCGACCGGCTGGGCGGTCGCCGTGGACGGCGACGGCCGGGCGGTCGGCGTCGTCTCGCAGCAGACCATCGGCGAGGCGATCCGGGGCGCCCACGCCGAGGGGCGCGCCGAGGTGAAGGCCGTCCGGTGAACCGCTTCTTCGACCTCCCCAGCGACCTCCAGCACGACTGGCTCGGTCTGATCGGGCTCCACCTGCGCGAGGCGCTGCTGCCGGTCCTCGCGGGTCTCGTCGTCTCGCTGCCGATCGCCCAACTGTGCGTGCGCTTCCGCTGGTTGTACGCGCCGGTGCTCGGCCTGACGACGGTCCTGTACGCGATTCCGTCGCTGGCCTTCTTCGTGGTCCTCATCGACTACACCGGCCAGACCGAGCTGACCGTGATGATCCCGCTCGCCGTCTACAGCCTGGTGGTGCTGGTCCCGGCCATCGTCGACGGCGTCCGCTCGGTGCCGCAGGAGACGCTCGCCGCGGCCACCGCCATGGGCCTGGGACCCGTACGCCGCTATTTCCAGGTGCAGTTGCCGATCGCCCTGCCCGCCATCTTCGCCGGTCTGCGCGTGGCCGCCGTCTCCAGCATCTCCCTGGTGAGCGTCGGCATGCTGATCGGCAACCAGGGCGCGCTGGGCAACCTGCTGAACGACGCCAACATCTACCACCGGCCCGAACTCGCGGTGAACTCCGTGGTCACCACGGCGGTTCTGGCCATCCTCGTCGACGCGGCCCTGGTCCTGCTGCGACTGCTGCTGACCCCCTGGATGCCGCGCGGCGGCCGCCGACGCGGGCCCCGGGCCGCCGCCGAGGCCCGGCCCGAGCCGGCCTCTTCCACAGCCGAGGAGGCCGCCCGGTGAACGTGCTGCACTTCGTCAACGCCTTCTTCAGCGACAGCGCCCACTGGCACGGCTACGACGGCATCCCCACCCGGCTGGCCGAGCACATCCGCTACTGCCTGATCGCGCTCGCCGTCGCCGCCGCCATCGGGCTGCCCGTCGGCCTGGTCACCGGGCACTACGGGCGCGGCGGCAACACCCTCGCCTTCCTGGCCACCGCCGGGCGGGCCCTGCCCAGCTTCGGCCTGCTGGTGCTGATGACCATCATGGTCGGCTTCGGTCTGCTGCCCGTCATGGTCCCGCTGGTCGTCCTCGCCGTCCCGCCGATCCTGGTGACGACGTACGAGTCGATGCGCTCCGTCGATCCCTCGCCGGTGGACGCCGCGCGGGGCATGGGCATGCAGGAGTCGCGGATCCTGTTCCAGGTGGAGCTGCCCGTCGCGCTCCCGCTGATCCTCAGCGGCCTGCGCTCGGGCGCCATCCAGATCGTCTCCACGGCGACCATCGCCGCCTACGTCGGCATCGGCGGCCTGGGCCGCTACATCATCGACGGGCTCTACCAGCGCAACTACGAGAAGGTCGTGGGCGGCGCCTCCCTGGTCGCCGCGCTGGCGCTGGCCACACTCGCCCTGTTCTGGGCGGCGGCCCGGTTCACGGTGTCCCGGGGCGTGCGGCGCGGCGCGTGAGGCGAGGGCCGCGGCCGCGCGGGCGGAGGCCGTGCCCCCGCCCGCGCGGCCGCGGCCGGCCGCCTCGGCGGTCAGCCGCCGTTCGCGGTCAGCGCCAGTTCCAGCACCACCAGCAGCGCGTCCCGTACGGAGCCGCGCTCGCGGGCGTCGAAGACGACCAGCGGGACGTGTTCGGACACGTCCAGCGCCCAGCGGACCTCCTCCAGGGAGTGCTCCAGGCGGCCGTCGAAGGCGTTGAGGGCCACCGCGAACGGGATGCGCCGGTGCTCGAAGTAGTCGACGGCGGCGTAGCAGTCGTCCAGCCGCCGGGTGTCGACGATGACGAGTCCGCCGACCGCGCCCTCGACGAGGTCGTCCCACATGAAGCCGAAGCGCTCCTGCCCGGGCGTGCCGAACAGGTACAGCTTCAGCGTCGGGTCGATGGTGATGCAGCCGAAGTCCATCGCCACCGTGGTCGTGGTCTTGCGCGGGGTGTGGGTGAGGTCGTCGACACCCGCCGCGACCTCGGTGATGGCCGCCTCGGTGGTGAGCGGCTCGATCTCGGAGATGGAGCCGACGGCGGTGGTCTTGCCCACCCCGAAACCGCCCGCGATCACCATCTTGACCGGCAGCGGCGGACGTACGGCGGGCTGCCCGGCCGTCGGCATGCCGCGGACGAGTTGTTCAGTCGGTGTCACGGAGTACTCCCCGGGAGTCGGGGATGGCCCGCAGGCCATCGATAACCCTGCGCAGGACGGCGGCGTCGTGGGTGGCGCCGGAGTCGGGCACGTGCACCGTCAGATGCCCGGCGGCGCGCAGGTCCTCGGCGAGGACCCGCACCACGTTCAGGTGCAGCCGCAGCCGGGCCGCGAGTTCCGCGACGGACTGCGGCCGGCGGCAGGCGGAGACGATGTCGTGCTGTTCGAAGGCGAGGCCGTCCAGCGCCGTGAGACCGGCGGCGGTGGCCACCACCTGGGTCTCCACGGGCACCGGCCGGCCGGCCGCGGTGGGCGCCACCCGGCCGGCGGTGACCAGGAACGGCCGCACGGCGGGGGCGGGGCCCACCGGGTCGGGGCCCGGGGGCACGGGGCCGTCCGCCATGGGTCCTTCTTCCTTCCTCGACCGGCTGCGGCCGGTCAGCGCGTCGCCGCGGCGCCGACGCTGTTCTTCAGTTCGAGCACCAGCTGCGGGCTGAGCGCCGCGCCGGCCCGGTTGGCGAACAGGGTCATCTCGTAGGCGATGTTGCCGAGTTTCGCCTCCTTGTCGGTGACCACGCCGAGCACCGCGCCGCTGCCGATCGCGGAGACCAGGACGTGGCCGCCCTCCAGGTCGATGATGACCTTGTTGAGCCCGCCGAGCCGGTAGTTGCCGGACGCGCCGGCCGCCAGGCTGGTGATGCCGGAGACGATGGCCGCCAGCCGCTCGGAGTCCGCGTGCTCGCGCAGCTGCGACACGGCGATCAACAGCCCGTCGGAGGAGACGGCGATGGCGTCGACGACGCCCGCGGTCTCGGTCGCGAAGCGGTTGAGCAGCCAGGTGAAGTCTGCTGCGGCGGCCTGCAGGTCGGTCGGCGTGGCGCCTCCTGTCGGCGTGCCACCTGTCGACGTGCTCACTGCTCGGCTCCTTCCGGGAGGTCCTTCTGGTGATGCGTGCGGGGGATGCTGGTCGGGGCGCCGCCCGGGGTGTCGTCGGGGGCGGGGTCGGGCTCGGGCCGCGGGTGCGTGCCGGTGTCGCGGTGCGCGCGTTCCACGGCGGCCTCGAACTCCTCGAGCGCGGACCGTACGGCGTCGGCGTCGGCCTGCCGTACGGGCTCGCGCGGCGGCTGGTGGGCGGTGCCGTCGGCGGCCGTCCGCAGGGTGGCGCCGCGTACGCGGCGGCGCAGGGGGCGGGAGGATGCGCCCTCGGGTGCGGCGGGGCTGGGCGCCCCGGTGTCGGGGGTGACGCCGGGCGCGGTGCCCGTCGTCGTACCGCCGGGGGTGGACTCCGTGCGGGCGCGGGGGATGAGCGGGAGCCGTTCGGCCGCGCCGTCGTGCTCCGGCGCGGTCTCGCGCCGCGGGACGCGACGGGGGAGCGGACCGGGCTGCTCGTCACCGTCGCCGGCCCGGGCGTGCTCCGCCGCCTCGGCGGCTCGCGGCGCGGCAGGGGCTGCGGCGGGCGGGGCCGATGCGGTCGGCGTGGGCGGCTGGGGGGCGGAGAGGTCCAGCGCGGCCGGGTCCGGTGCGAGGGGGCTCAGAGCGGTGCTCGTGGCGGTGGCGTCCGGGGAGCCGGGCGCGGGCCGGCCGGCGGTGTTCAGCCCGTCGGTGTCCGGCCGTCCGGCCGTGTCGCCGGCGTCCACCGCGCTCATGGTCAGCAGCAGGGCGGAGGGGATCAGCACTTCCGCCGTCACCCCGCCGCCCGGCGTGCGGGACAGGGTGACGGACACCTCCCAGCGGCGGGCGAGGGCGCCGACCACGAACAGGCCCAGCACCTTCGTCGGCACCACGTCGAGGCGTTCGCGGCGGATCAGGCGGGCGTTCTCCTCGGCCAGCCGCTCGGCGCTCATGCCCAGACCGTGGTCGGCGACCGCGATCGACGCGCCCTCGGCGCCGGAGCGCACGCCGACCTCGACGGTGCTCCCCCCGGGGGAGAACGACACCGCGTTCTCCAGGAGTTCGGCCACCATCAGCGTGAGGTCGCCGATGATGTCCGGCTGGACCATGACCTCCGTCTCGGCGTGCAGCCGCACCCGCCGGTAGCCCTCGATCTGGCCGAGCGCCGCGCGCACCACGTTGGTGAGCGCGGTGGGGCCGGAGTCCATGACCGTCTCGCGGATGCCGGCCAGCAGCATCAGGCTGTCGGCGTTGCGGCGCAGGCGGACGGCGATGTGGTCGATGGAGTAGAGGCGTTCGAGCAGGACGGGGTCGGTCTCGCCGCGCTCCACCGAGTCGATCAGAGCGAGCTGGCGGGTGGTCAGGTTGCTGACGCGGCGGCCGATGTTGCCGAACATCTCCCCGATGTTGCGGCGGCTGAGCACCTGCCGTTCCAGGAGCGCGGCGGCCCTGGTCTGCACCTGGTTGAACGCCTCGGCGAGGTCGCCGATCTCGTCGCGCGCGGTGACCGGCACGTCCCGCAGCCGCGGCGGGCCGCTGTCGTCGGCGTCGTCGTCGGCCACCCGGGCCAGTTCCCGGCCGGTGGCGGCGGAGACCTCCTGCGCCGCTCCGGTGAGCGCCTGTACGGGCCGGACGACCGAGCGGCGTACGGCCACCGAGAAGGCGAGCCACAGCAGGAAGCCGAGCAGGGCCGAGGCCAGCAGCGCGGCGGCCCGCCACCAGGCGTCGGAGGAGGCGGCGTCGGCCGAGTCGGCGATGTCGTCGATGAGCGAGGAGGCGATCCGGAGCCGGGCGGCGGCCTGCTCGGGGTAGGCGGGGTAGTCGGCCAGCGCGTCTTGGAAGGTGCGCCGGATCTCCTGCGCGCCGTTCGCCTGCAGCCCGCTGGGGTCGATCTGGAGCTCGGCGTACGCCTCGGCGATCTCGCGCTGCGCGGGGGAGTGCTCCATCTCCGCGAGCCGGTCGGCCTGCGCCTCGCCGGCGAACCGGGCGAAGCGGTCGGCCTGGTAGGTGTACAGCTGGTAGGAGCCGACCGCGGCGGTGAACTCGATGAGCGCGTTGGTGTCGCCGGTCGTCGCCGAGAAGACGCTGGTCTCGAAGGAGCTGTGGGCGGCGTCGGCGCGCAGCAGCGAGTCCAGGAGGTTGCCGGTGAAGGTCGCCGCGAGGGCGGCGTTGCGGTCGAGGCCGAGGCCGTCGATCAGGTTCTTGGCGGCGCCCGTGTAGGCCGGGTCGATGTTGTCGGCGGGCAGATGGCTCTGCTCGATGGTGTCGCGCAGACTGCTCAGGCCCTCGATCTCCCGCAGCGCCTGTGCCTCGGTCTCCGGCAGCCGGTCGCCGAACGTGCGCCGTACGACGGCGACCTGGCCGTCCACGGCGGCCTGCGCCTTGCGGTAGGCGGCGGTCGAGGGCCGGTCGCCGAAGCCCGCGGCCTCGTACCGCACGGAGAGCAGGACGGCCTGCTGGTGTTCGGCCTCCACCCGGTCCACCAGGATCGCCACCTGCGAGCTGTCGCGCACCAGTTGGGCGGCGGCGGCCGCGTCCCGGGCCTGTCCGGCCTGGTCGGCGATCAGGTAGGAGAGCAGCAGGGCCACCACCGCCAGCGGCACGCCGACCAGGACGTTGAGCTTGCGCCGGAAGGGCCACCGGTCGGCGAACGCCCGGATGCCGCCCCTGCCGGGCGGGGGCGGCGGAGCCGGCCGGTCGGACGCGTCCACCTGATTCGTGGACACCGGGCCTCCTTCGAAGGGTGTCTCCACCCGGGACGATCGGGACGACGACGAGGCGTGACGACACCCGAGCGGCCCCCGTATACCGCTGTGCCCGACGCCAACTCCCGTGAAATCTACCGTCTTCGGCGAGCGGCCCCCGGCTCGCCCCATGTCAAGAATGGGTTACGAAGCAATCGCTTGTGCTGCACAAGTCCCCACGGATCGAAGCCAATCGGTGACCCGAGGGCTCTTGACTGACCGAGAACCGGCTGGATTGGATCAGTAAGGTGCGGCGTCCCGCATGCCGCGCGCCCTGCCATAGCCCTGATCCCAGCAACTTCTGAGCCCGGAACGGGAATTGTGACTTCTTACGCGAAGAGCACCAGGTCCAGCACGAGGAACTCCGGCGCGATCGCCGTCGCGCTCGCCGCCACCGCGGCACTCGTCGCCGGGTGTTCGTCGTCCTCCGACGGCAAGTCCGGCAGCGACCCGCTCTCGGGCGGCAAGGCGAGCGGTGACGGCGTCGTCGTCGGCTCCAACAACTTCGCCGAGAGCATCCTGCTCGCCGACATCTACGGCGAGGCCCTGAAGGCCAAGGGCGTCAAGGTCACCTACAAGCCCAACATCGGCAGCCGCGAGACCACTTACGGGCTGCTGAAGAACGGCTCGATCACCGTGCTGCCCGAGTACAACGGCGCGCTGCTGGCCTACCTCGACAAGAACGCCGCCCCCAAGACGGTCGCCGCCACCACCGCCGCGATCAACGCCAAGCTCGACCCGGCGCTCACGCTGCTGGAGCCGGCGCCCGCGCAGGACAAGGACTCGGTCACGGTCAACGCCGAGACGGCGAAGAAGTACCACCTGACCGCGGACTCCTCCATCGCCGACCTCAAGGACGTCGCCAAGGACCTGGTCATCGGCGGCTCGCCGGAGTTCCAGACCCGGCAGCAGGGCCTGGAAGGCCTGAAGTCGGTCTACGGGCTGCAGTTCAAGTCCTTCAAGGCGCTGGACGCCGGCGGCCCGCTGACGCAGGCGGCGCTGAAGAAGAACACCGTGCAGGCCGCCGACCTCTTCACCACGGACACGACCATCAGCAAGGAGAAGTTCATCGTCCTGAAGGACCCGAAGAACCTCTTCGGGTTCGAGAACGTCCAGCCGCTCGTCTACAAGAGCGGGCTCGACCAGAAGGGCGTGGAGGCGCTCAACGCGGTCTCCGCCAAGCTGGACACGGCCACCCTGCTGGAGCTGGACACCCAGGTGCAGTCGCAGAACAAGGACCCGCTGGACGTGGCCAGGGCCTGGCTGAAGTCCGCCGGCCTGGTCTGACGCTCCAGGGACCGCGCGGACAGGCACGTGGACACGACCGCCGACGGCACGGGACGGCCGCCCGAGGTCCCTCCGGCCGTCCCGCTCGCGCCTGCCGCCTCGCTCGTCCCCGCCGATCCGGCCTCGCCGGCCGATCCGGTCCCGCCGGGCGTCCCGCTCCTGCCCGACGGCCCCGTCTCGCCGGGCCGCCGGGACGCCGGGGCCGTGACGGACCACGGGGACGTGCGAGTCGCCCCGGACCGGGAGCACGCCCGCCCGGCCCCGGACGGCGGGGAGAGCGGCGGCGCGCCGGAGCACGGGCGGATCCGGGTCGTCCTGGACGGCCGGGGACTCGGCCTGGCCGGGCTGATCCGGCTCGCCGACGCCACGGCCGAGCCCGTGGTGGCGCCGGAGGCGTTCGAACGGGCGCACCGCTCCTGGCGGGCGGCCGGCCGGCTCGCCGGGGCGGGCCGCCTGTACGGCAGGGGCACGGGGGTGGGCGCCCACCGCTCGGTGCCGGTCGACGCCCGGGAGGAGACCGGGCACGGGCTGCGGCTGCTGCGCAGCCACGCGGGCGGCGCGGGCGCCGAACTTCCGGTCCGGCAGGTGCGGGCGATGCTGGCGGTCCGCGCCAACCAGCTGCTGGCCGGCGGCTCCGGCATCCAGCCCGCCTTCGTCACCGCCCTCGCCGAGGCCCTCCGCCTCGACGTCCACCCGGCCGTCAACGAGTACGGCGGCCTCGGCACCGGCGATCTGACGGCCCTGGCCCAGACGGGCCTGACGCTGATCGGGGAACGCCCCTGGCACCGGGGCCCGGACGCCGCCGACGCCTCGGCGCGGCTGCCCGCGCCGGTCGCTCTGCGGCCCGGTGACGCGCTCGCCCTGCTCAGCAGCAACGCGCTCACCCTCGCCCAGGCCGCACTCGGCTGCCACGACCTCGACGTGCTGCTGCGGGCCACCCACGCCGTGGCGGCCCTGTCGCTCGCGGCCGTCTCCGGATCCCTTGAGGCGTACGCCGCCGAGGTGCACGCCGTGCGGCCCTATCCGGGAGCCGCCCGCGCGGCGGCCGAGGTGCGGCGGCTGCTCGGCGCGCCCGACGGGCCGCCCGGCACGGCCGGCCGCCGGATCCAGGACCCCTTCGGCTTCCGGGCCTTCCCTCAGGCGCACGGACCCGCCCTCGACGCCGCCGACGCGCTGCGCCGCATCGTCGAGGTCGAGGTCAACTGCCCCTCGGAGAACCCGCTGATCGCCCCCGACGGCACGGCGGCCCACCACCACGGCGGCTTCTACGCGGCGCCGGTCGGCCTCGCCCTGGACGGCCTGAACCTCGCCGTGCTGCAGACCGCCCAGCTGTCCGCGGCCCGGCTCGCCGCACTGGGCCGCCCCGACCTCACCGCTCTGCCGGCCTTCCTGGCCGCCGGACCGGCGGGCAGCTCGGGCACGATGATCCTGGAGTACACCGCCCACTCGGCCCTCGCCGAACTGCGCGGCTGTGCCGTACCCGCGTCGGCCGGTCATGCGGTGCTGTCCCACGGCCTGGAGGAGGCCGCGAGCTTCGCCTCCCAGGCGGCCCGGCAGACCCTGCGCGCGGTGGACGCCTACGCCACCGTACTGGCCTGCGAACTCGTCGTCGCCGTGCGGGCGTTGCGCATGCTTCCGGATCCGCCGGCCGTCGCGGCGTTCACCGTCGCGGACGCGGCCCTGCCGACCGGCGCCGAGGACCGCCCGCTGACGGCGGACGTGACGGCCGCGGTGGAACTGCTGCCGGCCCTGGCCGGGCTCTGACGCCACCGGCCCGCCCGGTCTCCCTCCCCCGCGCGCCGCGCGCCGCACTCGGCCGGGCCGGCCGCCGGACGCGGCCGGCCCGGCGCGGGTTCACCCGGCGGGCGGGCGCCGCGTCAGAGGTCGAACTCGTGCGGGGGCAGGTCCAGCGTGAAGCAGGCCTCGCGGACCACGGCCTGCTCGCTCTTGTCGAAGTCGCCGTCCGCGCCGCCGATGACGATGCCGATCTGGATGACGGCACGCGCCTCGGCCGGCTTCTTCTTGGCCTTGGCGATCTCCTGGAGCACGCTCACCTTGCCGAACGCGAAGTCGGCGGTCAGCTTGTTCAGGTTCTCCTCGAAACGGCGGCGCAGGTCGTCCGCGGGGAAGTTCTGCAGGACCTCGTTGGTGGCGATCAGCTGGGCGACGCGCTGCCGCTCCGAGGGGTCGACGGTGCCGTCGGCGGCGGCCACGAGCGCGCACATCGCCATGCTCGCGTCGCGGAACGCGCCGCTCTTGAGGTCGTTCTTCTTCGCCACCAGCTGGGTCTGCATCTGCGTCGCGGAGTCCTTGATGCGGTCCCACAGGGCCATGTGCTCTCCAAGTGTCGTGTCAGCCCCGCACGAAAGGCGCCGTACGGGGGTGGTGCCTGAAGCCATTTCTGTTTCTACAACGACGTAGAAACTGACGGCGTCCCGGAAAGGTTCCCGGGACCGCTCCGGTAAGCGGGCCGGGGAAGAAGCCGCCCGGTGATGTCACGGAGGCGGGCGGCATCGGCGGCGAGGTGCCGCCCGGAGCACACCCGAACGTTCGCAGTGCAAACACGACGACCGTGCGCACGGCCCGCCCGCGCCGGTCCGGCGGGGCCCGAGCGGACGAGGGCGACCGAGGTCATTGCGGGTTCAACTGCCCGTGGCGGCACCCTTGTCGGGCACCGAGGGGGGTGGGTTATCGTGTGTATGCAGCAAACGAACGGCACGCCCGTGCGTCACCACCCTGGAGTGCTCTCTCCATGCCGAGGCAGTTACGCGCCGAGCAGACGCGCACGACCATCATCACGGCGGCGGCCGACCTGTTCGACCGGCGCGGCTACGAACGGACCAGCCTCGGCGACATCGCCGAGCACGCCCGCGTGACCAAAGGCGCCCTCTACTTCCACTTCGCGGCCAAGGAAGACCTGGCCCACGCCATCATGGAGCTCCAGTCGCGGGCCGCCCGCAAAGCGGTGAGCGACGTCGACGGGCGGGGCTGCCCGTCGCTGGAAGCCCTGATGCGCATCACCTTCGCCTTCACCCGGCTCTGCGTGGAGGACCCCGTCGCCCGCGCCGAACTCCGGCTCGTCACCGGGGGAGTGGGGGTGCGGCCGCCGCTGCGGCACCCCTTCACCGAGTGGCTGGAGATCGCCACGCGCAAGCTCGTCGGCGCGGTCCGGGAGGCAGACGTCCACCCGGACGTCGACGTGCACGCGGCCGCGCACTCCCTCGTCTGCCTCCTCGTCGGCGCCCGGCTCACCGGACCGGCCCTGGAACCGGTGGCACGGCTGCCGCGCCGGACGACCGAGATGTGGCACCTCGTGATCCGCGGACTGGTGCCGGTGCCCCGCCGGCCCCGCTATCTGTCCCTGGCCACCCAACTGGCGCGCGAGGTCCGCGTGGTGCCGGCGTCCGTGGGCAGGGCGGCCGGGCCGCCGCGTTGACCGGCCGCGGCCGCCGACAGGCCGTTTCGGCCCCGGTTCACGCGATGGTGTGATCGCGCGGGGGCGGACGGATGGCGCCGGAGCGTCCCGGGTAGGGCCGGGCCATGACGCAGCAGCCCTTCCGACTCCCGCACTTCTACATGCCGTATCCCGCACGGCTCAACCCGCACCTCGACGAGGCCCGCGCCCACTCCACCCGGTGGGCGCGCGAGATGGGCATGCTGGAGGGCTCCGGCATCTGGGAGCAGGCCGACCTCGACGCGCACGACTACGGACTGCTGTGCGCCTACACCCACCCCGACTGCGACGGGCCCGCGCTCTCCCTCATCACCGACTGGTACGTGTGGGTCTTCTTCTTCGACGACCACTTCCTGGAGACCTTCAAGCGCGGCCAGGACCGCGCCGGCGGCAAGGCCTACCTGGACCGGCTGCCCCTGTTCATGCCGCTCGACCTCGCCGCCCCCGTCCCCGAGCCGCGCAACCCGGTCGAGGCGGGACTCGCCGACCTGTGGGCGCGCACCGTCCCCTCGATGACCGAGGACTGGCGACGGCGGTTCGCGGTGGCCACCGAGCACCTGCTGAACGAGTCGATGTGGGAGCTGTCCAACATCAACGAGGGGCGGATCGCCAACCCCGTCGAGTACATCGAGATGCGCCGCAAGGTCGGCGGCGCGCCCTGGTCGGCGGGACTCGTGGAGTACGCGACCGCCGAGGTGCCCGCCTCCGTCGCCGGGTCGAGGCCGCTCAGGGTGCTGATGGAGACGTTCTCCGACGCCGTGCACCTGCGCAACGACCTGTTCTCCTACCAGCGCGAGGTGGAGGACGAGGGGGAGCTGAGCAACGGCGTGCTCGTCCTGGAGACCTTCTTCGGCTGCACCACCCAGGAGGCCGCCGACAGCGTCAACGACGTCCTCACCTCGCGGCTGCACCAGTTCGAGCACACCGCGCTCACCGAGGTACCCGCACTCGCCGTGGAGCACGGCCTCACCCCGGACCAGGTGGCGGCGGTCGCCGCGTACACCAAGGGACTGCAGGACTGGCAGTCCGGCGGCCACGAATGGCACCTGCGCTCCAGCCGGTACATGAACAAGGGGGCCCGCCCGGACAGCCCCTGGCGGCGACCGGCCGGGCCCGGCGTCTCCGCGGCCGACGTGGGTGCGCTGCTCGCGGCGGCGGGCGCCGAACGCCTGCGCGCCTACACCCACGTGCCGTACCAGAAGGTCGGTCCCTCGCTCCTCCCCGACTTCCGCATGCCCTACCCGCTGGGGCTCAGCCCGCACCTGGACCGCGCCCGGCGCACGCTCCTCGACTGGTGCCACCGAACGGGCATCCTGGAGGAGGGCGTGTGGGACGAGGACAAGCTCGCGGCCTACGACCTGGCGCTGTGCTCCGCGGGCATCGACCCGGACGCCACTGCGGAGGCGCTCGACCTGAGCGCCCAGTGGCTCGCCTTCGGCACCTACGGCGACGACTACTACCCGCTGGTCTACGGCCACCGCCGCGACCTGGCCGCCGCGAAGGTGACCACGGCCCGCCTGTCCGCCTGCATGCCCGTCGACGGGGAGGAGGCGATCGTTCCCCGGGACGCGATGGAGCGCGCGCTGAGCGACCTGTGGGCGCGCACCACCGGCGAGATGACCCCCGACCAGCGGCGCACCCTCAAGCACGCGATCGACTCCATGACCGAGAGCTGGGTGTGGGAGCTGTCCAACCAGCTGCAGAACCGGGTCCCCGACCCCGTCGACTACCTGGAGATGCGCCGCGCCACCTTTGGCTCGGACCTCACCCTGAGCCTGTGCCGGATGGGGTACGGCCCGGCGATCCCGCCCGAGGTCTACCGCTCCGGCCCGGTCCGCTCCCTGGAGAACGCGGCCGTCGACTACGCCTGCCTGCTCAACGACGTCTTCTCCTACCAGAAGGAGATCGAGTACGAGGGCGAGATCCACAACGCGCTCCTCGTCGTGCAGCACTTCTTCGGCATCGACTACCCGGCCGCGCTCGCCGTCGTCCACGACCTGATGACCCAGCGCATGCGCCAGTTCGAGCACGTGGTCGCCCATGAACTGCCCGTCGTGTACGACGACTTCGAGCTGTCGAAGGAGGCCCGTACGGCCATGGAGGGGTATGTCGCCGACCTCCAGAACTGGATGTCCGGCATCCTCAACTGGCACCGGGAGGTCGACCGCTACAAGGCCGAGTGGCTGGCCGGCCGCGCCCACGTCTTCCTGCCCGACCGCCCGCCGGCCCCCGCCCTGCCCGTCCGTCCGCCGGCCCCCGTCCTGCCGGTCGGCTGACCCCCGCGCGGCCGGCGTCCGCGCGGGCGCCGGCCGGAGGAGACCGATGGAACCCACCGTGTTGCGTCCCAAGCCCATGCCCGGCCAGGAGCCCGGCGGGGCGGCCCGGCGCGGACCCGTCCGCCGGCCGTCTCCCGAGCAGCCCCGGCGCGGCCGGCGGCTCGCGGCCGTGGCGTCCGTCCTGCTCGCCGGTCTGATCCTGCTCCTGGCGGGGATCGGCCTCGGCACGGTGGGCGCCACGCTGATCGGACTGAGGCTGGCGGGCGGGTAGCGGCGGCGGGCGGGCACGGGCGTGCGGAGCGCGCCGGGCCGGGGCGTGGGCGGGGCCGGACCGCCGGGGGAGCCGGACCGCAGGGGGGCCGGGCCGCCGGGGGAGCCCGACCGCCGGCTCCCGCCGCCCGGGGACGACGAGCCACGGCTGCCCCGGCGGACACGCACCGCAAGGGACGACAGAGGCCCGCGCACCGAGCCGGCAGGGCCCCACGCACTAATATGTGCGTGAAAACCACTGGTCGCGCGGTCGCCCGGCCGGCCAGGATCAGCGCGCGCCGCTAACGAGGGAGGCCGACCGCTCGCGCGGCTCCGTGCGTGCGGGCAGGATGCTGCCCGTAGCCCCGCATCGCACGCCCGACCGCACAGGGAGGCCTGGATGACCGGCATCGCGCCCGCGCCCTTCACCGCCGACGACTACCGGGCCCGGATGGCACGCGCGTCCCGGGCCGCAGCCGACGCCGGACTCGCCGGACTGCTGGTGTCCCCCGGCCCGGACATGGTCTGGCTCACCGGCTACGCGCCCACCGCCGTCACCGAACGGCTCACGCTGCTCGTCCTGGCCGCCGGGCAGGACCCCGTCCTCGTCGTCCCCACACTGGAGGCCCCGGACGCCGCCCGGGCCGACGGCGCCCCCGCGCTGACCCTGCGCGACTGGACCGACGGCAAGGACCCCTACGCCGTCACCGCCTCCCTGCTCGACGGCGACGGGCGCTTCGGCATCAGCGACAACACCTGGGCCATGCACCTGCTCGGCCTGCAGCGGACCCTGCCCGGCACCGCCTACACCTCCCTCACCACGGCCCTGCCCATGCTGCGCGCCGTCAAGGACGCCGCCGAACTGGACCTCATGGCGGCCGCGGCGGCAGCCGCCGACGCGACGTTCGAGGAGATCCGCAAGGTCCCCTTCAGCGGCCGGCGCGAGTCCGAGATCGGCGCCGAACTCGCCGGACTGCTGCGGATGTTCGGCCACTCCCAGGTGGACTTCACCATCGTCGGCTCCGGACCCAACGGCGCCAACCCGCACCACGAGATGGGCGACCGCGTCATCGAGCGCGGCGACATGGTCGTCCTCGACTTCGGCGGTCTGAAGGACGGCTACGGCTCCGACACCACCCGCACCGTCCACGTCGGCGAACCCACCGACGAGGAGCGCCGCGTGCACGACATCGTGCGCGAGGCCCAGGAAGCCGGCTTCCGCGCCGTGCGCCCCGGCGTCGCCTGCCAGGAGGTCGACCGGGCCGCCCGCGCGGTCATCGCGGAGGCCGGGTACGGCGAGTACTTCATCCACCGCACCGGCCACGGCATCGGCGTCACCACGCACGAGCCGCCCTACATGATCGAGGGGGAGGAGCAGCCCCTCGTGCCCGGCATGTGCTTCTCCGTGGAGCCCGGCATCTACCTGCCCGGCCGCTTCGGGGTGCGTATCGAGGACATCGTCACCGTCACCGAGGACGGGGGCCGCCGCCTCAACGACACCACCCGCGACATGGTCCTGGTGGACTGACCGGCCCGGCAGCCCCTCCCGCAGATCGGAACGACACGGCGCGACGATGACCCAGGCACCGACCCCCACCGCGGACACCGTCCGCCGGCTGGTCCGCACCCTGCTCAAGGACGGCGGGGACACCGCGTCCGGCCCCGACGTCCGGCCCGTCGCCGAAGGCGGCGGGCACGGCGCCTGGTGGGTCGGCTCCCGCCATGTGCTGCGCCTCGCCCCCGACCGGGAGGCCGCCGTGCGCCGGCGGTGCGAACTGCGGCTGCGCGATCTGGCCCGCCCGCACCTGCCGACGGCGGTGCCGACGAGCGTCGCGCACGGCGAGTGGGCGCCCGGACTGACGTACACGCTGGACGCGAGGATCCCCGGCGGCACGGCGGAGAGCCATGAGGTGTCCGCGCTCGGCGAGGACGATCTGGCCGGGCTGCTCACCGGACTGCGTGAGGTGCCCGTCCGGCAGGCCGGGACGCTCGGCGTGCCGCGCACCGCGCCCCGCTCGCTGGAGGCGCTGCGCCGGATGGCCGCGCACGCCGCCGAACAGCTCGGGAAGGCGGACGAGTTCGATCCCGCGCGCATGGCCCAGCTCGCCGGACCGGCCGCGGCCCAGCTCGCCGCCCAGCCGAACACCGCGGTGCTCGTCCATCACGGTCTCACGGCCGAACACCTGGTGGTCGGCGCCGACGGACGGGTGCGCGGCGTCCTCGGCTGGGGGGACGCGGTGATCGGCGACCCGGCCGAGGACATCGCCGGGCTCGCCCGCGCCGTCGGTTCCCCCGCCGCCGTGCGCGCCGCCACCTTGGCCGGCTACGGCGCCCGTCCCTGTCTGCGCGGCCTGTGGCTGGCCCGCTGCGACACCGTGATCCGGCTCGCCGAACGCCTCGAGGGCCGCGATGACACCCCGCTGCCGTTGCTGCGGACCCAGCTGCGGCACGCCTGGGAGGCGATCCTGCTGGAGCGGGTGACGGAGTTCCGCGAGGACGGCACGGACCCCGGGGACCAGGAGCCGTAGCGGCCCACCGGACGGGCACCGTGGCCCGTACGGCGCCCACGCCCCCGCCCCGCGCCCGCGGAGCCGCCCGCCACGCCACGAGCCGCGACCGCCCGGCGGGCGCGGGCGTGGGCCGGTGGCCGTCCGCGCGTCCCCGCTCAGCCCTGGAGCAGCACCACGCACGACTGGCCGGGCAGGTGCAGCATCCCGTCCTCGCCGGGCGCCGCCACCGGATCCCACGCGGCGAGCACCCGCACCGGACGGGAGCCCAGCGGGATCGCCGCCGGCTCCTTGCCCAGGTTCACCGCCACCCGCACGTCCCCGCGCCGGAACGCGAGCCAGCGGCCCCCCTCGTCGAAGGCGACCTTCGTGTCGGCGAGGTCCGGGTCGGTGAGGTCCGGCTGCTCGCGCCGCAGCGCGGTCAGCCGCCGGTACCAGTCGAGCACGCGCGCGTGCGGCTCGCGTTCCGGCTCGCTCCAGTCCAGGCAGGAGCGGTCCCGGGTGGCCGGGTCCTGCGGATCGGGCACGTCCTCCTCCGCCCAGCCGTGCGCGGCGAACTCCCGCCGACGGCCCCGGCGCACCGCCTCGGCCAGCTCCGGGTCGGTGTGGTCGGTGAAGTACTGCCACGGCGTGCCGGCCGCCCACTCCTCGCCCATGAACAGCATCGGCGTGAACGGCGCCGTCAGGGTCAGCGTCGCCGCGCAGGCCAACAGGCCGGGGGAGCCGGCGAGGAGCGAGGACAGCCGGTCGCCCTGGGCCCGGTTGCCGACCTGGTCGTGGGTCTGGCTGTAGCCGAGCAGCCGGTGCCCGGCCACCCGGGTCCGGTCCAGCGGCCTGCCGTGCCGCCGCCCCCGGAAGCTGGAGAAGGTGCCGTCGTGGAAGTAGCCGCCGGTGAGCGTCTTGGCGAGGGCCGCGAGCGGAGCCCGCCCGAAGTCGGCGTAGTACCCCTGCGCCTCGCCGGTCAGCGCGGTGTGCAGCGCGTGGTGGAAGTCGTCGTTCCACTGGGCGTCCAGACCCAGGCCGCCCTCCGCGCGCGCGGTGACCAGTCGCGGGTCGTTCAGGTCCGACTCGGCGATCAGGAACAGCGGACGGCCCAGGACGGCGGCGAGCGCGTCCACCGCCGCGGACAGCTCCTCCAGGAAGTGGCACGCGCGCGTGTCCACCAGCGCGTGCACCGCGTCCAGGCGCAGGCCGTCGAGCCGGTAGTCGCGCAGCCACGCCAGCGCGCTGCCGACCAGGAAGTCCCGCACCTCGTCCGAGCCGGGCGCGTCCAGATTCACGGCGGAGCCCCACGGAGTCTGGTGCGTGTCGGTGAAGTACGGGCCGAACGAGGGCAGGTAGTTGCCCGAGGGGCCCAGGTGGTTGTGCACCACGTCCAGCACCACGCCGAGGCCCAGTTCGTGCGCCCGGTCCACGAACCGCTTCAGACCCTCGGGACCGCCGTACGGCTCGTGCACCGCCCATGGCGAGACCCCGTCGTACCCCCATCCGTCGCGGCCGGGGAACGGGCACACCGGCATCAACTCGACGTGCGTCACGCCGAGTCCGACCAGGTGCTCCAGACGGGCGGCCGCGGCCTCGAAGGTGCCCTCGGGCGTGAACGTGCCCACGTGCAGCTCGTAGAGCACCGCACCCGGCAGCGGGCGTCCGGGCCGGTCGGCGGTGCGCCACGCGTAGCGCGCGTGGTCGACGACGGCGCTCAGCCCGTCCGGGCCGTCCGGCTGCCGCCGCGAACGCGGATCGGGCAGCACCTCGCCGCCGTCCAGCGCGAACCCGTACCGCGAGCCGTCCCGCGCCTCGGCCTCGCCGGTCCACCAGCCCGCGCGCTGCGGATCACGCTCCAACGCGCGCGTGGCGCCGTCGCACTGGAGCGTCACTCGGCCGGCCTGTGGTGCCCACACCTCGAACTGCACGGACGGTTCCCCTTCGTCTGCTCACCGTGATGTAGCCCGTCCATGGTGCGGCAAACGAGATCAATCCGCTTCGGAATCCGCCCTTTTACGGCGGGTGTCGCCGGATCCGGCCGACGGCGGTCCCTTTCCGTCATACCGGACGGGCGCGGCCGCGCCCGGCCCGTGGCCCGGACCTCACCCTGGGAAGCCGGTCAAGTGCGTTTTCGGACGGAGGCGTTGACGCCCGGGCCGCGACGTGACTGACTGTGCGTACAGCATGCACATGCGGTGAACCGACTGTGCCGTCCTCGCGGAGGTGCGCCCTGCCGCCACTGCAGCGTTTCCCGTCCGTGGACGAGCTGGGCGCCCGCGCCGCCGCACTCGTCGCCCGCCGTCCCGTCGACGCCCGGCTGCGCCGCGTCGGCGCCTCCCGCGCCGGTACGCCCCTGTGGCTGCTCTCCGTGGGCCACGGAGACCGCCAGGCTCTGGTCGTCGCCGGACCGCACGCCAACGAACCCGTGGGCGGCGCCACCGTCCTGCGACTCGCCGAACGGCTCCTCGCCGACGGCGCGGCCGGCGAGGGCGCCGACGTCACCTGGAACCTGCTGCTGTGCCTCGACCCCGACGGCTCGCGCCGCAACGAGGGCTGGCTCACCGGCCCTTACACCCTCGGCACCTACTTCCGGAACTTCTTCCGGCCGGGCTTCCTCGAACAGCCCGAATGGCTGCCCGACGGCGCCGCCTCCGCCGCCCTGCCGGAGACCCGCGCGCTGCTCGCCCTCCAGGACGAACTGCGGCCCTTCCTCCAGTGCTCGCTGCACGGCGTCGACGTCGGCGGCGGCTTCGTCGAACTGACCCGTGAGCTGCCGGGCCTCGCCCAGCGCGTCGCCCACACCGCGGCCCGCCTCGGCGTCCCGCGCGAACTGGGCGCCTACGACTGCCTGTACTGGCCGGGTCTCGGCCCCGCCGTCTACCGCATACCGCCGCCCCGCCCGAGCGGTCTGGTCGCCGCCATCACCGAGGCGGCCGTCGAGTCGACCTGGCTCCATCCGCACCGGCACGGCACCCTGACCGCCGTCGTCGAGGCCCCGATGTGGGGCGTCGCCGCCGTCGCCGACGGCTCGCCGCCCGCCGACCGGGACGCGGTCCTGCGCGCCGTGAGCCGGGCCCTGCGCCACGACACCCAGCTCCTGCGGCGGCTCCTGGACCGGGTCCGTCCGCACCTGGCCGCCGTGCCGGACGCGGCCGTGCTGCTCGCGCCGGTCGACGACTACCTCCTCGTCTGTCCCGAACTCGCCGACGCCTGGGACCCCGACACCGGCGTGGCGCGCCCGCTGCCGCCGCTGACCAACGCCCATCTGACCGCCCTGCGCATCGCCGGCCGCCGGCTGGCCCTGCGCACCGCCGGACTGCTGCACCGGCTGGTGCGCGCCGCCGGGCACGACCGGGCCGGCGTGCTGCCCGACCTCGACCGGCTCGTCGACCAGTGGTGCGCCGACTACCGCGAGAACCTCCAGGCGCGCTGGATACCGGTCGCCCGGCAGGCCGAGTTCCAGACCCGCGTGGTGCTCGCCGCCTGCGAACTGGCCGCACGGCGCCCGAGTGCGCGTTCCCGTTCGGGTGAGCCGGACTGGGGTGCGCCGGCCATCGTGCCGATACCCGGGGAATGAACCACTTCACCAAGGCGACGGCCCTGCTGCGGCGCGGTGCGACCGCGGCGGCGGCCGTCCTCCTCACGGCGGCCCTCCCGGTCCAGGCCGCCCACGCCGTGCAGGCGCCCCGGCCGCACCCCCGCCACACCGACCAGGGCGACTGGCTCTACCTCCAGGTCACCCGCGGCGACGAGCGCACCGGCGACAGCCGGGGCGCCCTGCTGCGGTGCGACCCGCCCCAGGGCCACTCGCACGCCTCCGCCGCCTGCGCCCAGCTCCGCTCGGCCGGCGGCGACATCCGCGTCATCCCGCGCAAGGAGGTGTTCTGCTCGATGATCTACGCGCCGGTGACCGTGCAGGCGCGCGGGCAGTGGCAGGGGCGGGCGGTCGACTACACGGAGACCTTCCCGAACGCGTGTGTGATGAGGGCCCGGACGGGGGACGTGTTCGCGCTGGACGGGTGAAGGCGCGGAGGGCCGCCGACGGCAGGCGGCCATCGGTCGTCGGCCGGTGCCCCGGTGCCCCGGTGACCAGTGGCCGATCGACGGTGACCGGGCGTTCGCGTCTCCGCGCCCGTCCGGTCACCAGCCGTGTCAGGGAAGCGACCGCGCGGAGGATCGTTTCATCAGATCGTCAGCTCGCGAGCGTGGTGGGCGGTCGCCAGCACCGTACGGCTCTGGTGCTCGACCTGGTGGTCCACCGGCACCCAGCGGGCCCGGAAGCGGGAGGCGAAGGCCTCGCTCCAGCCCGCCACCAGGCGCTCCAGCTCCGGCACGGCCGGGTCGCCGGCCTCCCGCAGCACCCGCAGCAGCATCGCCGCCGCCCTGAGCGGCAGCCGGCGGCCGAACGCGTCCACGCTGCCGATGTACGCCCGCGTCGTGTCGGCCGGCGGAGTGCGCACCCAGTCCGCGGCCAGACCCGGCACCAGGCCCAGCCCCCACTTCGCCGCCCGCAGCAGCGGCCCGTTCTCGCCGTCCAGCCGGGGCAGCGCCTCGGCGAGCACCACCTCCACCTGCCGAGCGTCCCGCAGCAGCCGGGCCGCCAGCCGCCGTTGCGCCCCCGCCGGATCCGGGTGCGGAGCCGGATCGTCGACCAGATCGCTCGCCCACATCGGCACCTCCACCACGGCGGTCAGGCCGCCGTGGCGGTGCGCGTCGTACCAGGTGCTGCGCCGGGCGTCGTCCGGCAGACTCGGGTACGCCGGGTCGGCGCCGGGCGCCGGCATCACCCGCACACCCGGTCCGGACACCGGCCAGCCCGCCGCGTCGCAGGCTCCCGTCTCCACCGGTATGTGCAGTTCGGCCGCCGACTTGCCGAACGGCTCGGCGAGTCCGGGCACGTCCCGGGTCAGCTGCACCCAGCTGCCGCCCAGCTCGGTGCCGTGCAGCGACACCTGGAGGTAGGGCCGCAGCGCGTCGAGGACGCCGGTCAGCGCGCGCGTCTCGGGCGGCAGCCGGTCGGGCGGCAGCGCGGACGGCGACCACTCCGGCTGCTCGGGCCCGGCGGGCCGGAAGAAGCCGAGGTGGTAGTCGAAGAGGCTGCTGGGGGCCGGCGTCACGTGCAGACTCGCCCCGTCCGGGTCGGCGCACAGCAGGAAGTGCCAGGAGACGCCGTCCCGCAGCCGGGGCTCGTCCACGACCCGGCGGACCAGGGCGAGGAGGGTGGCGCCGCCGGAGGGCTCGTTGGCGTGCGCGCCGGCGACCACCAGCACGGCCCGCCGGGCGTGCCCGACGGACAGCAGGCGCAGCGGCCTGCCCGCGCGGGACGCGCCGACCTGCTCCAGCCCGCACAGGTGCGGGCGGCGCGCGGCCACTTCCCGGGCCGAGGAGACCAGTTCGGGAACGCTGGGATAGCGCGGATCCGGCAGCAGACTCACCCCCGTACTCGTCCGCCAGGCTTCGCCTTCGCAGTACCCCACGGACACGGGCGGCTGTCAAGAACGAACCGCCCCCGCGCCCCGCCCACGACCGGCCGTCCCGAACCCACGCCCGCCTGCCGCCGGCTGTCCGTCCGGCGCACACGCCCGCCCGTCCGCCACCCGCTCGCGGACCGCTCACCGCGTCCCGGACGGCTCCGCCACGCGCTCCAGCAGTGCCACCGGTAGCCGCTCGAACAGCTCCGCCGTGCGCACCTCCCCCTCGAACTCCCGCTCGGGCGCCAGCACGTCCGCCCACCGGCCCGGCGGCAGCGGCAGCCGGGTGTCGCGCCAGCCGCCCGCCTGCGCCAGCCGCAGCGACAGCCGGGTCACCGCGGTCAGCACCTGCCCGGAGCGGGTGAACGCCACGCAGTGGGCCGCCGCCGTCCCCTCGGCGGTCAGCGGCGCGTACGCCGCCCGGTCGCCGAAGACCTCGGGCAGGCGGGCGCGCAGCCGCAGCGCCGCCGCCGTCACCGCGCCCTTGTCGCCCGCCCCGTGCGCCGGGAACCGGGCCGGTCGCCGGTTGTCCGGGTCCACCAGGGCCCGGTACTCGGCCTCCGTGCCCTGGTACAGGTCGGGCACGCCCGGCATCGTCAGGTGCACCAGGGCCGTGCCGAGGACGTTCGCCCCGATGTGCGGCTCCAACGCCCGGAGCAGGGCCGCGACCCGCTCGCCCGGCGCCCCGCAGGGCCCCTCGGTGACGAACCGCTCCACCGCCTCCTCGTACGGGGGTTCCTGCTCCGTCCAGCTGGTGCCGAGACCGGCCTCGCGCACATGCTTGAGCATCGCCTGCCGCACCCGCTCGGGCTCGGCCGGTCCCAGCCCGAACACCGTCTGCCAGGCCGCCCAGGCCAGTTGGCCGTCCGGGGCGGTGACACCGGCGTCGGACACCTCCGCCAGCACGTCCGCCCACCGCTGCGGGCACTCGGTCAGCACGGCCAGCGCGGCCCGTACGTCCGCGCTGCGCTTGGTGTCGTGCGTGGAGACGACGGTCCCGGTCGCGGGCCACTCGCGCTGGAGGTGCGCGCAGTACGCGTGGAAGTCCTCAGGGGAGACGGCCGGACGCCCCGGGTCGCCGCCGACCTCGTTCGCCGACAGCAGCGGCACGTACCGGTAGTAGGCGGTGTCCTCGACGGACTTGGCGCGCAGCGCGGAGGCGGTCTGCGCGAAGCGGGTGCGGAACTCCTCCGCGTCCGGTCCCTCGCCGGCGCGGCCCAGCACCAGATCGCGCACGACGTCCACGGCCTCGCCCTCCTCGGGCACCGCGAAGGCGAGCCGGGCCTCGGCGGCGGCCTCCTCGGTGACCACCGAGGCGGGGTCCACGGAGGCGTAGGGCCGGTAGACCTGGAGGCGGACCAGCAGTTCCCGCAGCGCGGTGCGCAGCGCCCAGGGGGCGCGGTCGCGCAGCGCGGGGTCGGGCGAGGCGGTGCACACGCGGTGCGCGGCGCGGGTCAGCCGCTCCGTCTCGGCGGCCAGCTCGTGCGTGATCACCTCGTACGCCGCCCGGCGCGCCGTCGCCGCCCAGTCGCCGCCGCGGTCGGTCTGCGGGGCGGCGAAGCGCCGGTAGGCGGCGAGCAGTTCGGCGGCCCCGGTCGGGTCGGCGAACAGGCCGTCGACGTGGCGCAGGGCGTCGTAGCCGGTGGTGCCGGCGACGGGCCAGGACGCGGGCAGGTGCTCGCCGTCGGAGAGGATCTTCTCCACGACCGTCCACCGGCCGCCGGTGGCCGTGTGCAGCCGGTCGAGGTAGGTGTCGGGGTCGGCGAGCCCGTCGGGGTGGTCGACGCGCAGGCCGTCGACGACGCCCTCGCGCAGCAGCTGGAGGACCTTGGCGTGGGTCGCCTCGAACACCTCCGGGTCCTCCACCCGCACCCCGATCAGCTGCGAGATGCTGAAGAAGCGCCGGTAGTTGAGCTCGGTGCGGGCCAGCCGCCACCACACCGGGCGGTACCACTGGGCCTCCAGCAGCTCGGGCAGGGGCATCCCCGCGGTGCCCTCGCGCAGCGGGAGGACGTGGTCGTAGTAGCGCAGGACGTCGCCGTCGGCCTTCAGCTCGCCGAGCTCCTTGCCGACCGGACGGCCGAGTACCGGCAGCAGCACCTTGCCGCCCTGGGCCTCCCAGTCGATGTCGAACCAGCGGGCGTACGGCGACGCCGGCCCCTCCCGCAGCACCTCCCACAGGGCGCGGTTGTGCTCGGGCGCCACCGCCATGTGGTTGGGGACGATGTCCAGGACCAGGCCGAGCCCGTGCTCGCGCGCGGTGCGGGACAGCGCGCGCAGCCCCTCCTCGCCGCCGAGCTCGTCGCGCACACGCGTGGGGTCGACGACGTCGTAGCCGTGCGGGGATCCCGGGACGGCCTCCAGGACCGGGGACAGATGCAGGTGGGAGACGCCGAGCGAGGCCAGATGGGGAACGGCCGCCGCGGCGGCGGCGAACGGGAGGTCCGGCTGGAGCTGGAGCCGGTAGGTGGCCGTGGGCACGACGGGTTCGGGGCGCTCGGGTGTCATGGAGAGCTACGTACCCGCCCGGCCGCCTTTCGTGCCGCCGGCCCGCCGGGCGCCCTCGGCCTCACCCGGGCGGACCCGGCGGCCCGCCCGGGCAGAACCCGGCGCCCACCCGGATGGGCGACCGCCAGGGTTCACCCGACTGGGGGACCGAACGGCCCCCCGGCCTCGGGTCTCTCGTCGGGATCAGGCCGGAGCAGGGCGCGGTGCCGGGGCACGCGAGCCCTGACATGGTCCGAACGAGAGGCCCTCCGGGTCAGGCCGGCCGTCGCAGCACGGTCAGGCTGCGGTCTGCCAGCGTGAGCCGGTCGCCGGCCCGCACCTTGCGCCCGCTGCCGGCGGGGAGCGGCCGCGGGCGCGCCGTGTCGACGACCACCTCCCACTGGCGGCCGTGGTCCACCGGCACGACGAAGTCGAGCGGCTCGGGCGCGGCGTTGAACATCAGCAGGAACGAGTCGTCGGTGATCCGCTCGCCGCGCTGGCCCGGCTCCGAGATCGCGTTGCCGTTGAGGAACACCGTGAGCGCGGAGGCCTGTGCCGAGTCCCAGTCCCGCTGTGCCATCTCCTTGCCCTCCGGGGTGAACCAGGCGATGTCGGACAGGTCGTCGTGGGTGCCCTCCACCGGCCGGCCGTGGAAGAAGCGGCGCCGGCGGAAGACCGGGTGGTCCCTGCGCAGGGCGGCCATCGCCCGCACGAAGTCCAGCAGGCCGCCGGCCTCCTCGCTCTCGCCGTCCTCCTCCCCGGACCCGGGCCAGCGCACCCAGGACAGCTCGTTGTCCTGGCAGTAGGCGTTGTTGTTGCCCCGCTGGGTGCGGGCGAACTCGTCGCCGTGGCTGATCATGGGCACGCCCTGGGAGAGCATCAGCGTCGCGACGAAGTTGCGCATCTGTCGCGCCCGCAGCCGCAGCACGTCCTCGTCGTCGGTGTCGCCCTCCGTGCCGCAGTTCCAGGACCGGTTGTGGCTCTCGCCGTCCCGGTTGTCCTCGCCGTTGGCCTCGTTGTGCTTGTCGTTGTAGGACACCAGGTCGTGCAGGGTGAAGCCGTCGTGGCAGGTGACGAAGTTGATCGAGGCCAGTGGGCGACGGCCGTCGTCCTGGTAGAGGTCGGAGGAGCCGGTGAGCCGGGAGGCGAACTCCGCGAGCGCCCGCGGCTCGCCCCGCCACAGGTCGCGGACCGTGTCGCGGTACTTGCCGTTCCACTCGGTCCACAGCGGCGGGAAGTTCCCCACCTGGTAGCCGCCCTCGCCGACGTCCCACGGCTCGGCGATCAGCTTCACCTGGGAGACCACCGGGTCCTGCTGGACCAGGTCGAAGAACGACGACAGCCGGTCCACCTCGTGGAACTGCCGGGCGAGCGTGGCCGCGAGGTCGAAGCGGAAGCCGTCCACGTGCATCTCGGTGACCCAGTAGCGCAGCGAGTCCATGATCAGCTGGAGCACGTGCGGGGACCGCATGAGCAGCGAGTTGCCGGTGCCCGTGGTGTCCATGTAGTAGCGCGGGTCGTCGGTGAGCCGGTAGTACTGCGGGTTGTCGATGCCCTTGAAGGACAGCGTCGGGCCCAGGTGGTTGCCCTCGGCGGTGTGGTTGTAGACCACGTCGAGGATGACCTCGATCCCGGCCTCGTGCAGCGCCCGGACCGCCGACTTGAACTCCAGCACCTGCTGGCCGCGGTCGCCCCAGGAGGCGTAGGCGTTGTGCGGGGCGAAGAAGCCGATGGTGTTGTAGCCCCAGTAGTTGGACAGGCCCATGTCGGCCAGCCGGTGGTCGTTCACGAACTGGTGTACGGGCATCAGCTCCAGCGCCGTGACGCCCAGTTCGGTCAGGTGCTCGATGACCGCCGGATGGGCGAGGGCCGCGTAGGTGCCGCGCAGCTCCTCGGGCAGCCCCGGGTGGCGCATGGTGAGGCCCTTGACGTGCGCCTCGTAGAGCACCGTCTCGTGGTAGCCGCGCCGCGGGCGCCGGTCGTCGCCCCAGTCGAAGTACGGGTTCACCACGACCGACGTCATCGTGTGCGGCCCCGAGTCCAGGTCGTTGCGCCGCCCGGGATCGTCGAAGTGGTAGCCGTACACCTCCTCTCCCCAGTCGATCGCACCGCTGATCGCACGCGCGTACGGATCGAGCAGCAGCTTCGCGGAGTTGCAGCGCAGCCCGCGCTCCGGGGCGTACGGGCCGTGCACCCGGAACCCGTACCGCTGTCCCGGCATGACCCCCGGGACGTACGCGTGCCGGACGAACGCGTCGCTCTCCCGCAGTTCCACCGCCGTCTCCGAGCCGTCGTCGTGCAGCAGACACAGCTCTACTCGGTCCGCGGCCTCCGAGAAGACCGCGAAGTTGGTGCCGGCGCCGTCGTACGTGGCGCCGAGCGGATACGCCTCTCCAGGCCAGACCTGCATGGACACGACTCTTTCAGGTGTGCGGCGCCGGGGTGGCGCCCTGGCCCCGAGTGTCCCCGAAAGTGAGAGCGCCACCTATGACTTCTGCCGGGTGCGTCGCCCGGGTCAGCGGACCTTCCTGCCCGGGACGGTGCCCGTCAACGCTATGAATAACCTCACTCCGCCCCGGCACGCGGACCGGAACGGACGGAAAGCGTGGGGAAGTTGAGAAAGGAGCTGCCCATCCGGCTGCACCGCGGACCGCTCCCGGAGTACCCTTCCTTGATCGTTGGGACGGGGAGAGCTCGGGGGAGCGGAAGGCGGTGCACGGGTGGGCTCGGGAGGCCTGGAGCTGCCCCCTGGTGACGAGGGTCACGAGGGGAACTCCACAGACGTCCCGCCCGGCGCGGTGTCCCTGGCCCGGCCGATGGACGCCGGCGCCATCGGCCCGGAGCTGGACTGGGACGCCGACGCCTGGCGCGAGGTGCGCACCCGCGCCCAGCGGGCCGGCCGGGCCTACATCTGGCTGAACCTGGTCGAACAGAGGCTGCGCGCCGTCGTCGCCGCCGTGCTGCGGCCCGTCTACGAACCCGTCCACGGCGACGACTGGGTGGTCGCCGCCGCCGGGCCGGCCGGCCAGGAGTGGGCGCAGCGCGCCGTCGCCGTCCGCGAGGTCAGCCGCCGCAAGGGCTATCTGCTCGACCCGGCCGACGACAACGTCATCAGCTTCCTCACCCTGCCCCAGCTGCGCGAGCTGATGGTGCAGCACTGGCCGTGCTTCGAGCCGTACCTCGACGACCGCCGCGACGTCGAACTCGCCCTGGACGAGCTGGAGGTGACGCGCAACGTCGTCTCCCGCAACCGGGCCCTGTCCGAGGCGGTGCTCGCCCAGGCCGAGCGGGCCTCCGCACGCCTGCTGGAGATCCTCGGCACCGGTGGCGACGTGCCCTCCGCCCGGCGGCTGCCGGTGGACGCGGTGGAGGACCTGATCGGCGACCGGTACGCCGACGTGGTCGCCGTCCACTCGGACCGGGTGCGGCTGCTGCGCCAGTTCCCGGCCGAGGACATCTTCGGCGGCGCCCGTCGCCTGGACGCCATCGGCATCGGCCTCAACCTGCTCGTGCAGAACTTCTCCGGCCGCCGCCTGGTGCGGCTGGCCGAGTCCGGCTGCCGGGTGCGGCTGCTGTTCCTGAACCCGGCCTCCAGCGCGGTCAAGCGGCGCGAGCGCGAACTCGGTCTCAAGCGCGGCGAGCTGAGCCGGTCGGTGGAGATGAACATCCTGCACATGCGCCGGGTGCGCGCCCGCCTGCGCGACCCGGGCGCCTTCGAGATCCAGGTCTACGACGAGACGCCGCGCGTCACGGCCTACCTGGTGGACGGCGACGGCGCCGACGGCATCGCGGTGACCCAGTCCTATCTGCGGCGAAGCCGGGGCATGGAGGCGCCGGTGTTCGTGCTGCGCAACGGGAGCAAGGTGGTCAAGTCGGGCGAGGTCGACGAAGGGGGACTCTTCGCCGCCTATCGCGAGGAGTTCGAGATGATGTGGGTCGATTCGCGCCCGGTGTCCTGAGACGTCCTCGACCTCCGGTCGAGCGGACGGTGCGAGGCTGCCGGGCGGAACGCGGTCCTCTGATTGTCAGTGGCTCGTGCGAAGGTGAGAGCAACTGGGGGAGAGCACCACGAGAAGGGGGGCCGCCATGGGCTGGCACCAGGAGCTGCTGATCGGCTTCGACCTGGAGACGACGGGGACGGATCCGCGTGCGGCGCGCATCGTCACGGGAGCCGTGATCGAGGTCAGGGACGGAGAGCCGGCCGGGCGCCGGGAATGGCTGGCCGACCCGGGGGTCCCGATCCCGCCGGACGCGGTCGCCGTGCACGGCATAAGCAACGAGCGGGCCGCCGCCGAGGGCGCCCCCGCCGACCGGGTCGCGGACGCCCTCGCCGACGTCCTGACCGGCTACTGGCGGGCGGGGGCGCCGGTGGTGGCGTACAACGCGGCCTTCGACCTGACCCTGCTCTCCGCGGAACTGCTGCGGTACGGGCTGCCGTCGCTCAGCGACCGCCTGGGCGGCGCGGAACCGGGCCCGGTCGTCGACCCCTACACGATCGACCGCTGGGCCGACCGTTACCGGCGCGGAAAGCGCACCCTGGAAGCGGTCTGCACGGAGTACGGCGTGGTGCTGGAATCCGCCCACGACGCCTCGGCCGACGCGCTGGCGGCGGCCCGACTGGCCCGTGCGATAGCCGTCCGCCACCCCAAGGTCGCGGCCCTCGGTCCGGCGGAGCTGCACCGCGCCCAGATCGAGTGGTACGCCGCCTGGGCGGCGGACTTCCAGGGCTTTCTGCGCCGCAAGGGCGATCCGACCGCGGTGGTCGACGGGGCGTGGCCCTTGCGGGAGCTGACGGGCGAGCGGGTCTGAGCCCGACGCTGCCCGCGGTGGGGACGCGTGGCGCGGGACGTCCCTGACCGGGGCGGCCGGGTCCGGTGCTCGCGCCCGGCGGGCGGGCCGGGGCGCCGGCTTCAGAAGGGGTACCAGCGCACCGATTCGTCGCCGTCCCGCAAAGACGCCACCCGGCGTTCGAACTCGGCCAGCGCCTTCGGGTTGCTCGGGGCGTGCTGGGCGACCCAGGCACAGCTCGCCGTCTCGCGGGCGCCGCGCAGCACCGAGCAGCCCGCCCACTCCCGCACGTCCCAGCCGTACGCCGCGGTGAAGGCGTCGTACGCCTCGGCGGGCAGGCCGTAGCGGTCCCGGGACAGGACCATGACCACGAGATCGTGCTCGCGCAGGTCGGCGGAGAAGGTCTCCAGGTCCACCAGGACCGGTCCGTCCGGTCCGATGTGCACATTGCGCGGCAGCGCGTCGCCGTGGATCGGGCCGGGCCGCAGGTGCGGGACGAGCGCGGCGGCCGCTGCCGCGAACCCGTCGCGCCGTTCGCGCAGATACGCCGCGTCCGCCGGGTCGATCGCGTCGCCCGCGAGCCGCAGCCAGCGCTCCACTCCGCCCAGCAGTTCGCGGGGCGGCAGCCCGAAGCCGGGGGCGGGCAGCGCGTGCACGACGCGCAGGAGCTCTGCCAGGTCCCGGGATTCGGCCGGCCGCACCGGGTCGGGCAGCCGGTGCCACACGGTCACCGGGTGCCCGTCGACCAGCCGCGCCTCGGGCTCCGCCGCCCGCACCGCGGGAACGCCGGCCTCGGCCAGCCATCGCGCGATCCGCAGCTCGCGCCGGGCGCGGTCCAGCAGCTCGGCGTCGCGGCCCACCTTGACGACGAGGTCGCCCGCGGCGAAGACCGCGTTCTCGCCCAGGGCGAGCAGCCGCGCCTCGTCCGCCGCTTCGGCCGCCACTTCCGCCGCGGCCAGTACAGCCCGCGCCCGCGCCTCGTCCATCGTCCGCCTCCCTGTCCGTCATCGTCCGGCGGCGGCTGTCGTCATCCGCCGCCGGAGGGTCAGTGTCGCATCAGCACTGGTGGAAGGCGTGCGCGGTTAATGCTTTGTACGAGACGTCTCGTCTCGTCTAGGGTCTCGGGCATGACCAGTCGCGCTCATATCGCCATGTTCTCCATCGCCGCACACGGCCACGTGAACCCCAGCCTGGAGGTGATCCGCGAACTCGTCGCCCGGGGCCACCGGGTGACGTACGCGATCCCGCCGCTGTTCGCCGAGAAGGTCGCCGAGACCGGTGCGGAGGTGAAGCCCTGGAACTCCACGCTGCCCACCCCCGACGACGACCCGTCCGCCTGGGGGACGACGCTGCTGGACAACGTCGAGCCGTTCCTGAACGACGCGATCCAGGCGCTGCCCCAGCTCATCGACCTCTACCGTGACGACGAGCCGGACCTCGTCCTGCACGACATCACGTCCTATCCGGCCCGCGTCCTGGCCCACCGCTGGGGCGTGCCCGCCGTCTCCCTCTCGCCCAACCTCGTCGCCTGGGAGGGCTACGAGGAGGAGATCGCCGAACCGATGTGGGCCGAGCCCAAGAAGACCGAACGGGGTCGGGCCTACTACGCCCGCTTCGAGTCCTGGCTCAGGGAGAACGGCATCACCCAGCACCCGGACCCCTTCACCGGCCGGCCCGCCCGCTCGCTCGTCCTGATCCCGCGCGCGCTGCAGCCGCACGCCGACCGGGTCGACGAGCGGGTGTACTCCTTCGTCGGCGCCTGCCAGGGCGACCGCGCGGAGCAGGGCGACTGGGAGCGGCCCGCCGGCGCGCGGAAGGTGGCGCTGGTGTCGCTCGGCTCCGCCTTCACCCGTCAGCCCGCCTTCTACCGCGAGTGCGTCGAGGCCTTCGGCGACCTGCCGGGCTGGCACCTGGTGCTCCAGATCGGCAAGCGGGTCGACCCCGCCGAGCTCGGCGAGGTGCCCGGGAACGTGGAAGTGCGCTCCTGGGTGCCGCAGTTGGCGGTCCTGCGCCAGGCCGACCTGTTCGTCACGCACGCCGGGGCAGGCGGCAGCCAGGAGGGGCTGGCCACCGGCACACCGATGATCGCCGTACCGCAGGCCGTCGACCAGTTCGGCAACGCCGACGTGCTCCAGGAGCTCGGCGTCGCCCGCCACCTGCCCATGGAGGAGGCGACCGCCCGGACCCTGCGCGATACCGCCCTCGCGCTGGTCGGCGATCCCGAAGTGGCCCGGCGGCTCGAGGAGATCCAGGCCGGCATGGCCGAGGAGGGCGGGACGCGTCGGGCGGCCGACCTGATCGAGGCCGAACTGCCCGCCGCCCGCCGCTGACCCGGCCCGGCGGCCCGGGCCCCGGGAAGGGCGGACACCGCGCCGGGGCGCGCGGCACGGCACGCGAAAGGGCGGGGCCCGCCGGCTCATGAGCAGCCGCGGGCCCCGCCCCCGAGGACCGGGGAGACTCACACCCCCAGACGCTCGCCCCGCCTCGGAGCGGGCGGGGCGGCCACCGCCTCCGGGGACTCGTCGTGGGTGAGGTCGGGCAGGCGGTGCAGCCACCTGGGCAGGTACCAGTTGCGCTCGCCCAGCAGCGACATCACCGCCGGCAGCAGCACCCCGCGGATGACCGTGGCGTCGATCAGCACCGCGGCGGCCAGGCCCACACCCATCTGCTTCATCGACTGCATCGAGAGGGTGCCGAAGATCGCGAACACGGCGACCATGATGACCGCGGCGCTGGTGACGACCCCCGCCGTGGTGACCACGCCGTGCTGGACGGCGTCCTTGGTGCTGCGGCCGCGCAGTCGCGCCTCACGGATCCGGGACACCACGAACACGTGGTAGTCCATCGACAGGCCGAACAGGATCACGAAGAGGAACAGCGGCAGCCACGTGACGATCGCGCCGACGCCCTCCGCGCCCACCAGGGAGGCGCCCCAGCCGTGCTGGAAGACGGCGACGAGGATGCCGTAGGCCGCGCCCACCGACAGCAGGTTGAGCAGGATCGAGGTGATCGCCACCGTCAGCGAGCGGAAGGACAGCAGCATCAGCAGGAAGGCGAAGACCACCACGAACGCGAAGACCGGGACGACCGAGCCGAGGAGCTGGTCGTTGAAGTCGACCGAGCCGGCGACCTGACCCGTGATCGGCGCCCGTACGCCCTCGACCTTGCCGAGCGTGGCGGGCCGTACCTCGTCGCGCAGCTCGGCCAGACTCCTCCCGGCCCGGTCGACGTCGGAACCGCCCACCAGCGGGACGGAGACCAGGGCGATGTTCCGCTCCTCGTACAGCTTGACGTCCACCGGGCCGCGCGAGGCACCCGAGGAGACGGCCCGCTCCTTGAACGCGGCCAGCGCGGAGCGCACCTCGGGGGCCTTGATGTCCTTGGCGCTGACGATCACCTGGGCCGGCTCGGAGCCGCCCGGGAAGGCGTCGTTGACCCGGTTGTAGGTCTGCACGATGGGCAGCGAGTCGCCGAACTCCTGGTCCAGCGTCAGCTGCGAGGTCTTCATGCCGAGCGCCGGCGCGGCGACGGCCAGCAGCGCCCCGACCGCGACGACCACGCTGACCACCGGCCTGGCCAGTACCCGCCGCAGCACGGCGGTCCAGAACCGGCTGCCCTGGTCGGGCGTGGTGCGCCGCCGCCTCAAGAAGGGGATGCGGCCCTTCTCGACCCGCTCGCCCAGCAGCGACAGCAGCGCCGGCAGCACGGTCACCGAACCGACCATGGCGACCGCCACCACGATCAGCGAGGCCAGACCCATCGCCTCGAACTCGGCGATCCCCGTGAACAGCATGCCCGCCATCGCCACGCACACCGTGACACCGGAGACGACGATCGCCCGGCCACTGGTCGCTGCGGCGATGCGCAGCGCGCTCTCCGCGTCCCGCCCGGCGGCCCGCTCCTCACGCTCGCGGCGCAGGTAGAACAGGCAGTAGTCGACACCGACCGCCATGCCCACCAGCAGCATCACCGAGTTGGCGGTGTCGCTCATCGGCTGCAGATGGCTGACGATGCCCATCACGCCCATCGTCGCCATGATCGCGGTGATGGCCAGCGCCACCGGCAGGAGCGCGGCCACCAGCGCGCCGAAGGCGATCAGCAGGATGCCGAGCGCCACCGGCACGGCGGAGAACTCGGCCTGCTGGAAGTCGTCCCCGAAGGCGTCGGAGTACTGCTTCTGCATGCTCGCGCCGCCGATCTCCTCGATCCGCAGCGACGCGTGCGCCTTCTGGACGCCCTCGACGGCCTTCAGCACCGGCTCGATCCGGTCCCCGGCGGTCTCCGCGTCACCGCGCACGTCGAACCGCACGAGCGCGCTCCGGCCGTCCCGGGACACGGTCTTCGTGTCGTACGGCGACTTGACGTTCGTGACCCGGCCGGTGGTGCCGACGGCCTCGACCACGTCGGCCACGGCGGCCCGGAAGCCGGCGTCGGTGGCCTTCACGGACCCGTCCCTGCCCTGGATCAGGACGGTCTCGCTCGCCGGCTCCTTGATCCCCGCATCCTCGATGATCTTCGCCGCGGTGTGCGTCTCGCCGCTGAGCTGGTCGCTCTCCTTGACGTCCACCCGGCCCGCGGCCGAGCCGAGCCCCATCGCCAGCACGACGAACAGCACCCATATGCCGACGGCCGACCAGCGGTGCCGGGCGCTCCAGCCGCCGGCCCGCGCGGCGACGCCCCGCACCCGTGATCCCCGGTTCCCCATGACGGGCTTGCCCCCTTAAGGCCCTCTCGTCGGGCCCCTGCGCGCGGCGCCGGCCCCCTGCCGCCGCCTTCCGTGTCGAAGGTATGGGCCGGACCACGCCATCTCGTCGTGCTCCTCGGTGAGGTGCGGCCGCCGCCCGTCCTCCCCTCGTAGCCCGGTTCCTCCGCACTGGGGAGGACAACGGCCCCTTACACCTACCTCCGCCTCTCGGGGGCCGTGGTCAGGGTGGTCCCTTCGGTGCCGGGCGTCGCGAACCGGCGGACCGTTCCGGACAGCCCTTAGGCTGAGCGGATGACGACGTACGCGGCGCTGCTGCGCGGGATCAACGTGGGCGGCAACCGCAAGGTGCCGATGGCGGAGTTGCGCGACCTGATGGAGGAGCTGGGGCACGGCGCCGTCCGCACCTACCTCCAGAGCGGCCAGGCGGTCTTCTCCCGCGACCGCGGTGACGAGGAGTCGCTGGCGGCGGAGCTCGCGGCGGCGATCGAGAAGCGGTTCGGTTTCGCGGCGGACGTGATCGTGCGCGGTCACGACTATCTGCGGGCGGTCGCCGAGGCCTGCCCGTTCCCGGCCGCCGACCTCCAGCCCAAGCAGCTCCACGTCACCTACTTCTCCGCCCCCGTCACCGAGGACCGCTACGCCGGGATCGACCGGGCCGCCTTCCTGCCCGAGGAGTTCGCGCTCGGCGACCGCGCCCTGTACCTGTACGCCCCGGACGGCCTCGGCCGCTCCAAGCTGGCCGAACAGCTCTCCAGACCGCGTCTGAACAAGGACCTGACCGCGACCAGCCGCAACTGGAACACCGTGCTCAAGCTCGTGGAGATGACGGCGCCCGCCAGGGACTGAGCCGGCCCGGATCCGTCACCGCGCGGTGACACAGTGACACCCGGGCGCCGTCTGACGCTGAATCAAGTGAACCGGCCACCGGCCCCCGGGAGGCCGCCGCCCGACGGGCGGGGCCGGGTGCGCCCGCGGGCCGGCACCACAGGGGAGCGCCGGCCCGCGGACGTCCGGTGTCACGCGCCGACGGCCGCCACCACCGGCCGCCGGGCGGCGTCGTAGCGCTCCAGCAGCACCCGCGCCACCTCCGGCGCCGGGCCCAGCACATCGGCCAGGACGTCCGCCCCGGCCGCGCCCCGCGCGATGCGGTCCGGCAGGAAGCCGGGGGCCAGCACGTACGGCGCGACGGCGACCCGGGCGCAGCCCAGATCGCGCAGTTCGCGCACCGCGTCCTCGGTGCGCGGAAGGGATGCGGAGGCGAACGCAGGCCGCACGGCGCACCAACCGGTGTGCCGCCACTCCCGCGCGATTTCTGCGATCACTGCGATCGCCTCCGGGTCGGTGGACCCCGCCGAGGCCAGCACGACCCCGGTCGAGGACTTGTCGGCGGGGGACAGCCCCGCCTCGCGCAGCCGGCGCTCCAGGGCCCGCGTCAGCAGCGGGGACGGGCCCAGGACGTCGGCCTGTCGGATCCGCAGCCGCGCCGGCGCCTGGCGCAGCACCGCCGGGATGTCCGCCTTGGCGTGGAAGGCGCGGGTCAGCAGCAGCGGCAGCGCCACCACGTCCCGCACGCCCTCGGCGGCCAGGGACTCCAGCACACCCGGGACGGAGGGCACGTTGAAGTCCAGGAAGCCGGTCTCCACCCGCACGTCGGGGCGCGTCGCCCGCACCCGCCGTACCAGGGCGTGCACGGTCGCGGCATGGCGCGGATCGCGGCTGCCGTGGGCGATGACCAGGAGAACCGGCTTGTGGGTCACGGGCGTTCAGCTCTTCACGAACAGGCCGCGGCTGCGCAGCACCCACCGCTCCAGCGGACTGAAGATCAGCAGGTCGATGGCGATGCCGACGAACAGGATCAGGACGATGGCCTCGAAGACCATGGACATGGAGCTGGCGTTGCGGCCGTTCTCCAGCAGCGCGCCCAGGCCGATGCCCAGGTCCGGCGAGGAGGCGATGATCTCCGCCGCCATCAGCGAGCGCCAGGAGAACGCCCAGCCCTGCTTGAGGCCGGCCAGATAGCCCGGCAGCGCCGCCGGGAGGACGATGTGCCAGGCCCCCCGCACGCCGGTCGCGCCCATGGTGCGGCCCGCCCGCAGGAACAGCGGCGGCACCTGGTCGATGCCGGAGACCAGGCCGTTGGCGATGGAGGGCACCGCGCCGAGCAGGATCACCGCGTACATCATCGAGTTGTTCAGGCCCAGCCAGATCACCGCCGGCGGCACCCACGCCACCGACGGCAGCGACTGCAGGCCCGACAGCACCGGGCCGATGGCGGCGCGCACGAACTTCACCCGCGCCACCAGCAGTCCCAGCGGGGTGCCGATCGCCAGCGCGAACAGGAAGCCCAGCAGACCGCGCGAGACGGACGTCCAGATGAACCCGAGCAGGGTGCCCTGCAGCCAGGCGTCCTTGAACTCGGCGCCCACGTCGGACGGGGAGGGCAGCTTGGTCGGGTCGTCGACCACCTCGAAGGTGATCAGCGCCTGCCACGCCAGCAGCACCACCACGGCGGCCACGACGGGCGGGAGGATCTTGTTGACGAGGGTCTGCCGGAACGGCGTGCGACCGCTCGGGGCGGTCTCCAGCGCGTCGAGTCCGGCCTCCACGCCGGCCAGTCCGGCGCCCTGGGCCGTCTTCGTCTCAGTGCTGGCCATGGCGGCGGATCTCCCCACGCAGTACTTCGGTGATCTCCAGGGACAGTTCCGCGACCGGAGCGTCCTCGATGCGGCGCGGCTGCGGGATGTCCACCGTCCACTGACGGGCCACCCGGCCCGGCCGGGAGGACAGCAGCACCACGCGCTGCGCGAGCCGCACCGCCTCGCGCACGTTGTGCGTGACGAACAGGACGGAGACCCCCGTCTCCTGCCAGACGCGGGTCAGCTCGTCGTGCAGCACGTCCCGGGTGATGGCGTCCAGAGCCGCGAACGGCTCGTCCATCAGCAGCAGGTTGCTCTCCTGGGCGAGCGCGCGGGCCAGCGCCACGCGCTGGCGCATGCCGCCCGACAGCTCGTGCACGCGCTTGCCGTACGCGCCGCTCAGCCGCACCAGGGCGAGCAGCTCCTCGGCCCGGCCGCGTCGCTCCGGCTTCGGCACGCCCCGCAGCTTCAGGGCGAGTTCGATGTTCTTGCCCGCGGTCAGCCACGGGAACAGGGCGTGCTCCTGGAACATCAGGGCGGGGCGGCCGTCCGTGGTGATGGAACCGGCGCTGGGCCGGTCCAGGCCCGCTACCAGGTTCAGCAGCGTGGACTTGCCGCAGCCCGAGGCTCCCAGGAGGGTGACGAACTCGCCCGGGGCGACATCGAGACTGATGTCGTCCAGGACCAGCTGCTGCCCGCCCGGAGCCGCGAAGGACTTCGAGACGTTCTCAAGGCGCGCCGCGTGCTCTACGGACTCGGCGGCCTTGGCGAAGGTCGTGGCCATGGTCGTCACCTCCTGGGAACTCTTCGGCTACGGGCTCTACTTGACGCCGAGACCGGCGTCGCTGACGGTGGGCTCGCCCTCGGTCTTGAGGACCTTGTTCAAGAGGGTGAGGTCGTAGATGCCGTCCAGCTCGGGCTGCTTGAGCAGACCGGCCTTCACCGCGTGCTCCGCCTCGGTGTCGAGGGTGGCGGCCAGCGGGTCGTCGATGATCTGGATGGACTTCCACGCCGGGTCCAGGACCTCGGCGGGCAGCGCCTTGCCGGAGTCGACCGCCAGCTGCTGGTTGGCCGCCGCCTTCGCCTCGTCGGGGTTGGCGTTGATCCACTTGTTGGCCTCGACGGACGCCTTCAGCACCGCCTCGACGGCGTCGGGGTGGTCCTTGAGGAAGCCCTGCCGCACGATGATGTTCGTGATCACGAACTTCTTGTCCGGCCACAGCGTGGACTCGTCCAGGAGCACCTTGGCGCCCTCGGCGACCAGCTTGGAGGCGGTCGGCTCCGGCACCCAGGCGCCGTCGACGGAACCGGACTTGTAGGCGTCCGGGGTGACCTTGTTGTCGGTGCGGACCACCGACACGTCGCCCTTGCCGCTCTGCGCGTCGACCTTCCAGCCCTGCTCGGCGATCCAGTTGAGGAACGCCACGTCCTGCGTGTTGCCCAGCTGCGGGGTGGCGATCTTCTTGCCCTTGACGTCCTTCAGGGACTTGATCTTCTCCGGGTTCACCACGAGCTTGACGCCGCCGGAGGCCGAACCGCCGATGATCCGCAGGCTCTTGCCGTCGGACTTGGTGTAGCCGTTGATCGCCGGGGAGGGGCCGATCCAGCCGATGTCGATGGAGCCCGAGTTCAGCGCCTCGATCTCGGAGGGGCCGGCGTTGAAGATCTGGTACTTGGCCTCGGTGGCCCCGAGCGACTTCTGGAAGAAGCCCTTCTGCCGCCCCACCAGGGCGGAGGCGTGCGTGATGTTGCCGAAGTAGCCGATCTTGACGGAGTCGAGTCCGTCGATCTTCTTCGCCCCGGCGGCGACCTTCTGTGCGGAGTCGTCGTCCTTGGCCTGGGATCCGTAGCTGCAGGCGGCCAGTGCGAGCAGTGGAAGGGCGACGGCGGCCGCGAGGCCGCGGCGGAGTATGGCGGAGGTGTGGACAGGCACGGGAGGCGGTCCTCTCGGAGGCCCGGCGGTCACGGTCTCTCAGGTCGTGGCCGGGAGGTCGGCAGGTCTTCGTCTGCTACGGCGGTGGGGGGTGAGGGCGCGCAGGCAGTGCGCGTACGTCAGCGCACACATCGGGCCACTCCGCCCTGTCCGCTGCCGAGGGCGCCGCTGCCGATCCGGCCGCCCTCCTTCGCGAACGTCGAGTAGACGTCGTAGTGGGTCATGGTCAGAAGTCCCAGCCGTCCTCGTCGGCGGCGTCCTTGACCGGCTCCGGCGCGGCGAACGACTCGCCGACCATGCCGGCGGTCAGCGTGGTGCCGTCGCTGGGGTCGATCAGGATGAACGAGCCGGTGCGCCGCGAGTCGGCGTAGGAGTCGACCGGCAGCGGCTCGGCGGTGCGGATCTTCACCCGGCCGATGTCGTTGGCGACGAGCTGCCCCGGGTGCGGGTGCAGGGACAGGTCGTCGAGGGTGAGCCGGGACGGGATGTCCTTGACGATCGCCTTGACGGTGCGGGTGCCGTGCTTGAGCAGCACCCGGTGGCCGACGGTCAGCGGGGCGTCGGCGACGTGGCAGACGGTCGCCTCCACCTCCTGGGTGGTGGCCGGGGCGTCCTTGCTCGGCACGATCAGGTCGCCGCGCGAGACGTCGATGTCGTCCTGGAGCAGCACGGTCACCGACTGGGTCGTCCAGGCCACGTCGACCGGCTCGCCGAGCAGATCGATGCCGGAGATCTTCGACGTCCGGCCCGAGGGCAGGACGGTGACCTCGTCGCCGACGCGGAAGGAACCGGCGGCGATCTGGCCGGCGTAGCCCCGGTAGTCGGGGTGCTCGGCGCTCTGCGGGCGGATCACGTACTGCACGGGCAGCCGCGCGTGGCAGTGGCTCAGGTCGTGGGTGACCGGCACCGTCTCCAGGTGCTCCAGCACGGTCGGGCCGCCGTACCAGTCCATGACCGCGGACGGCTCCACCACGTTGTCGCCGGCCAGCGCCGATATCGGGATCGCGGTGACCTCGGGGACGCCCAGCTCGGTGGCGTACGCCGTGAACTCCTCGGCGATCCGCGCGAAGACGGCCTCCCGGTAGTCGACGAGGTCCATCTTGTTGACGGCGAGGACCACGTGCGGGACCCGCAGCAGCGCGGCGATCGCGGCGTGCCGGCGGGTCTGCTCGACCACGCCGTTGCGGGCGTCGACGAGGATCACCGTCAGCTCGGCGGTGGACGCGCCGGTGACCATGTTCCGCGTGTACTGCACGTGGCCCGGCGTGTCGGCCAGGATGAACCGGCGGCGCGCCGTGGCGAAGTAGCGGTAGGCCACGTCGATGGTGATGCCCTGCTCGCGCTCGGCGCGCAGGCCGTCGGTGAGCAGCGCGAGGTCGGGGGCGTCCTGGCCGCGGCCGGCCGAGGCGCGCTCCACGGCCTCCAGCTGGTCGGTGAGGACCGACTTGGAGTCGTGCAGCAGCCGGCCCACCAGAGTGGACTTGCCGTCGTCGACGGATCCGGCGGTGGCGAACCGCAGCAGGGTGGTCTCCGACAGCTGCTCGACCGACAGCGGCTCGGCGGGTTCGGTGGTGCTGGACATGGTTAGAAGTACCCCTCGCGCTTGCGGTCTTCCATCGCGGCCTCGGAGAGCTTGTCGTCGGCGCGGGTGGCGCCGCGCTCGGTGAGCCGGGAGGCGGCGATCTCGGCGATCACCTGCTCCAGCGTCACCGCGTCGGAGTCGACGGCGCCGGTGCAGGACATGTCGCCGACCGTGCGGTAGCGCACCAGCCGCTTCTCGACGCTCTCGCCGTCCTTGGGGCCGCCCCACTCGCCGGCGGTCAGCCACATCCCGCCCCGCTGGAACACCTCGCGCTC
This sequence comes from Streptomyces sp. NPDC018610, assembly GCF_044391765.1. Taxonomy (NCBI): domain Bacteria; kingdom Bacillati; phylum Actinomycetota; class Actinomycetes; order Kitasatosporales; family Streptomycetaceae; genus Streptomyces; species Streptomyces sp. NPDC018610. The sequence continues at coordinate 629,221 of NZ_JBISAL010000002.1, read as the reverse complement.
GTGGGCGAAGTAGATCTCCGGCAGCGCGATGCCCTCGCGGGCGATGTACTGCCACACGTCCAGCTCGGTCCAGTTGGACAGCGGGAAGACCCGCACGTGCTCGCCGGGCGCGTGCCGCCCGTTGTACAGGTTCCACAGCTCGGGGCGCTGGCGACGCGGGTCCCACTGGGAGAACTCGTCGCGCAGCGAGAACACCCGCTCCTTGGCGCGGGCCTTCTCCTCGTCGCGGCGCCCGCCGCCGAAGACCGCGTCGAATCTCGCCGACTGGATCTTCTCGGTCAGCGGCAGCGTCTGCAGCGGGTTGCGGGTGCCGTCCGGGCGCTCCTTGAGCACACCCCGGTCGATGTAGTCCTGCACGGAGGCGACGTGCAGCCGCAGCCCGTGCTCGGCCACGGTCCGGTCGCGGTACTCCAGCACCTCGGGGAAGTTGTGCCCGGTGTCCACGTGCAGCAGCGCGAACGGCACCGGCGCCGGCGCGAACGCCTTGAGCGCCAGGTGCAGCATCAGGATCGAGTCCTTGCCCCCGGAGAACAGGATCACCGGGTTCTCGAACTCGCCCGCCACCTCGCGGAAGATGTGCACCGCCTCGGACTCCAGCGCGTCCAGGTGGGTCAGGGCGTACGGGCTGCCCGTGCCCTCCCCGACCTCGGCGACGGTCGTCGTCATGCCAGTCCCCTTTCGCTGAGCAGGGCGTACACCGACGCCGCGGACTCCTGCACGCTCTGGTGCTGCGACTCGATCCGAAGGTCCGGCGCCTCGGGCTGCTCGTACGGGTCGTCGACGCCCGTCAGCCCGGTCAGCTCGCCGGCGGCCTGCTTGGCGTACAGGCCCTTCACATCGCGTACGGAGCACACCTCGACCGGCGTCGCCACGTGCACCTCGACATACGCGGTGCCGTTGCCCTGGTGCCGCTTGCGGACCGCGTCCCGGCTGTCCGCGTACGGCGCGATCACCGGCACCAGCGCGAGGACGCCGTTGCGGGCGAGCAGTTCGGCGACGAAGCCGATGCGCTGGACGTTGGTGTGCCGGTCCTCGCGGCTGAAGCCGAGGCCCGCGGAGATGAACTCGCGGATCTCGTCGCCGTCGAGCACCTCGACGCGGTGGCCCTCCTCGCGCAGCCGGCCCGCGAGCTCGTGCGCGATGGTGGTCTTGCCGGCGCTCGGCAGACCCGTGAGCCAGACGGTGGCTCCGGTCGTCACGTGTGTCTCCTGTATGTGTGTCATGGTCAGCCGTGCAGCCCGCACTCGGTCTTGGCACGGCCGGCCCAGCGGCCGGCGCGCGCGTCCTCGCCCTCCAGGACCCTCCTGGTGCACGGCGCGCAGCCGACGGAGGCATAGCCGTCCGTCAGCAGCGGGTTGGTGAGGACCCCGTGCTCGGCCACGTACGCTGCCACATCTTCCTGTGACCACCGTGCGATGGGGGAGATCTTCACCTTGCGCCGCTTCTCGTCCCAGCCGACGACCGGGGTGTTCGCCCGGGTCGGGGACTCGTCGCGGCGCAGCCCGGTCGCCCACGCCTGGTAGCCCCCGAGGCCCTCCTCCAGCGGCCGCACCTTGCGCAGCGCGCAGCACAGGTCGGGGTCCCGGTCGTGCAGCTTCGGGCCGTACTCGGCGTCCTGCTCGGCGACCGTCTGCTTAGGGGTGAGGGTGATGACGTTGACGTCCATCACGGCCTCCACCGCGTCACGGGTGCCGATGGTCTCCGGGAAGTGGTAGCCGGTGTCGAGGAACACCACGTCGACGCCGGGCATGGCCCGGGAGGCGAGGTGGGCGACCACCGCGTCCTCCATGGACGAGGTCACGCAGAACCGCTCGCCGAAGGTGTCGGCCGCCCACTGGAGGATCTCCTCGGCGGAGGCGTCCTCCAGGTCGCGTCCGGCCTGCTCGGCCAGCTGCTTCAACTCTTCGTCACCGCGCTTGAGCTGACTGTCCGTCATGTGAGCTCGTCCCCTCCGTCGTCGGCCCGCTGGAATCCCCGGGCCAGCAGCCCGAGGAACTTCAGCTGGAATGCGCGGTTGCACGCCCCGCATTCCCACGCACCGTGCCCTGCTTCACCGGGACGCAGGTCCTCCTCGCCGCAGTAGGGGCAGTGGAACGGCGCGGCGCGCTCGCTCACGACAGGGCCTCCTCGGAGGCGCGCGCGGCCCAGGCGGCGAAGCGCTCGTCGTCCTCGCGCTCGGCCTGGAAGCGCTTGAGGACCCGCTCGATGTAGTCGGGCAGCTCGGCGGAGGTCACCTTCAGGCCGCGGACCTTGCGGCCGAAGGACGGCTCCAGGCCGAGGGCGCCGCCCAGGTGGACCTGGTAACCGCCGACCTGCCGGCCGTCGGCGTCGGTGACCAGCTGGCCCTTGAGACCGATGTCCGCGGTCTGGATGCGGGCGCAGGCGTTGGGGCAGCCGTTGAGGTTGATGGTGAGCGGCTCGTCGAAGTCGGGCAGCCGGCGCTCGAGTTCGTCGATGAGGTCGCTGCCGCGCTCCTTGGTCTCCACGATGGCGAGCTTGCAGAACTCGATGCCCGTGCAGGCCATCGTGCCGCGCCGGAACGGCGACGGGCTGACCCTGAGGTCCAGCGCCTCCAGACCGTCCACCAGCGAGTCGACCCGGTCCGCCGGGACGTCGAGGACGATCATCTTCTGCTCGACGGTGGTGGACACCCGTCCGGAGCCGTGACCCTCGGCCAGTTCGGCGACCTTGGCGAGCAGCGAGCCGTCCATCCGGCCCACGCGCGGGGCGAAACCGACGTAGAAGCGGCCGTCCTTCTGGCGGTGCACGCCGATGTGGTCGCGCCACCGCTGGGCGGGCATCTCGGGCGCCGGTCCGTCGATCAGCTTGCGGCCGAGGTATTCGTCCTCGACGACCTGGCGGAACTTCTCCGCGCCCCAGTCGGCGACCAGGAACTTCAGCCGGGCGCGGTTGCGCAGCCGCCGGTAGCCGTAGTCGCGGAATACGGAGGTGACGGCCTCCCAGACGTCCGGCACGTCGGCCTCGGGCACCCAGGCGCCCAGCCGCACCCCGAACCGGGGGTTGGTGGACAGACCGCCGCCGACCCACAGGTCGAAGCCGGGGCCGTGCTCGGGGTGGACCACGCCGACGAAGGAGATGTCGTTGATCTCGTGGGCGACGTCCAGCAGCGGGGAGCCGGAGACGGCCGTCTTGTACTTGCGCGGCAGGTTGGAGAAGCGCGGGTCGCCGACGAAGCGGCGGACGATCTCGTCCAGCGCGGGGGTGCCGTCGATGATCTCGTCCTCGGCGACCCCGGCGACCGGGGAGCCGAGCATGCCGCGCGGGCAGTCGCCGCACGCCTCGGTGGTGGACAGGCCGACCGCCTCCAGGCGCTCCCAGATGGCGGGGACGTCCTCGATGCGCACCCAGTGGAACTGGATGTTCTGCCGGTCGGTGATGTCCGCGGTGCCCCGGGCGTAGGTCTCGGAGACCTCGCCGATCACCCGCAGCTGCTCGGTGGTGAGCCGGCCGCCCGTGATGCGCACGCGCATCATGAAGTACTGGTCCTCGAGCTCCTCGGGCTCCAGCAGACCCGTGCGCCCGCCGTCGATGCCGGGGCGGCGCTGGGTGTAGAGGCCCCACCAGCGGAAGCGTCCCCGCAGGTCGTTGGGGTCGATGGAGTCGAAGCCACGCTTGGAGTAGATCGTCTCAATGCGTGTCCGCACATTGAGACCGTCGTCGTCCTTCTTGAACTGTTCGGCGCCGTTGAGCGGGGTCAGGTGCCCCACGGCCCACTGGCCCTCGCCGCGGTGACGGCTCACCTTGCGGCGGGGCGCGACGGAGTTCTGCGAAGAGGCGGCCATGGTCGATACGTCCTTCGGGACAGCGGGGAATGCGGCTCTGACCTGCGCGGATGCGAGCATGGGCAGACAGGCGTGCGTGCGCGTCATTGCGCGGAGGCAGGGGAGAGAACAGAAGATCCGGTGATGCTGGGCCCGTGGCCCAGGGCCACTGAGGGCGGGTCAGCTCGCCGGACAGATGGCGCTGGACATGCGGCCGTGGTCGACGTGCCGTCGGCTCACCAAGGCGATTCCAGTTCCAGACATGACGGCAGCGTGGCACGGCGATCTGGACACAGTCCAGCTTCATCCAAAATGCGGACACCCTTGTCCCGCATCATGGGACAAGGGTGTCGTTGATCACATGCCGGGAGAGCGGCCGTGGCCCCTCGGCGGCGGGTGCGGATCCGGTCCTGGCGGGGCCGGGTCGGAGGTGTGTCGGGGCCGCGACAGGCCGATTTCAGGCCGGGCCGGTCGAAGGCTCGAGCCGGGCCGATCGAGGGCTCGGGCAGGTCGATCGAGGGCTCGGGCAGGTCGATCGCGGGTTCGGGCCGTGTCGGCCGGGAGCTTCGCGCCATGTCGGCCGACGGCCGGTGCCGGGCCGGCCGGGGTTCCTCAGGCCGGGTACGCCCCCGGCCAGGGGCCCGGGGCGGCGACCTCCGCCTCCTCCTCGACCTTGGTGTCGAACAGCTTGAAGCCACGGCGCTGGTAGTTGTCCATCGCGTGCTCGCCGTCCTTGCTGCACGTGTGCAGCCACACCCGCTTCGTCGTGGCCAGCCCCGGCCAGCGGTCGGCGAGGTCCCAGGCGCGGGCGGTGCCGTACGACAGCAGGTGACCGCCGATGCGCCGGCCGCGGAACGCCTCGATCAGCCCGAAGTAGACGATCTCCACCACTCCGTCGTCCTGCGCCTCCAGCTCCACGTAGCCGGCGGGCGTGCCCCGGTCGTAGGCCACCCACGTCTCGACCCCCGGACGCTCCAGGAACTCCCGCCACCGCGCGTGCGTCCAGCCGAGCCGGTCGGTCCAGCGGATGTCGCCGCCGACCGACGCGTACAGGAACCGGCTGAACTCGGGCGAGGGCACCTCGGAACGGACGATCCGGACGTCGCCCTCGGGTGCGGTGGCCGGCAGGAGGTCGGTCGGGGCGGTCTGCTCCAGGGACCAGGTGGTCACGGCGATGTTCGTCATGCCGGCCAGGGAATCATCCGGCTCGGGCCCGTGTCGAACGGGAGTGCCTGGTCTCACGCGCCCGCGCCGTCGTTCGCTCCCGTCGTCACGCCCCGCGCGCCGGTCTCACGCGCCCGCGCCGTCGCCCGCTCCCGTCGTCACGCCCCGCGCGCCGGTCTCACGCGCCCGCGCCGTCGCCCGCTCCCGCCGCGACGCCTCCACGGCCGGCCGCCCGCCTACCGCAGCGCCCGCTCCACCGAGGACAGGGGAACCGCGAACAGGGTGCGCCCGGACAGCGACCAGACCTCGCCGGTCTGCGGCCAGTAGGACAGGGAGCCGGTGCCGTCGCCCCAGCAGCGGTGGGTGTCGTAGGAGGACCCGCACTCCGTCGTTCCGGCGCCCCGCAGGTCCTGCCGCCACAGCGTGCCGTGCGCGCTGTCGGGGCCGGCGGCTCGGGACAGGTACCAGGCGGTGCCGCCGGACGGGCCGGTGCGCCGGGACAGGACGCCCCGCACACCGTCGACCTTCGTCTCGTAGGCCTCCCGCGCGGTCACCGTTCCGGCGGAGTCGGTGGCCAGCAGACCGGCACGGGTCGGGTCCGTGCTGAAGGAGTAGCGCCACAGCCGGGTGTGCCGGCCGCTGCCCCGGGGCGCGGCCTCGCTCGCGACCAGGCTGCCCGGCTCCGAACTGCGGTCGACGGAGAGGCTGTTGGGGCAGGGGGCGGCGGTATCGCCCGACTCCGACGGGGAGGCGAAGTCCCCGGCGTCGTCGCCGTCGGTGGAGTCCGAGGGGTCGGCCGACCCGTCGGGACCGGCCGTCTCGGCGCAACTGCCCGTCGTCGGACGGTAGGAGGCGACCGCGGGCAGCACCCAGCGGTAGCCGTGCGCGGACCAGCCGTCCGGCACCCGGCCGACCGTGTCGCCGGCCACGGTGGCGCGCTGGATGCGGCGCAGGTCGTAGACGTACAGCGCGTCCCGCTCGCCGGCGGAGGTGGTGACCAGCAGCTTGTCCCGGTACCAGACCATGCCCGACACGCGCGAGGCGAGCCCGCGGTAGTCACGTCCGCCGTCGACCGGGACCGCCAGCAGCGCCCAGGTGTAGGTGAGGTGGTCCGGGTCGTCGGCGTTGACGAAGGCGACCCGGGCCAGGTCGCGGTCGGGGCCGCTGCCGCCGTGCCGCGTCCAGCCGGAGAGGATGACCCGGTGCGTGCCCCACAGGCCGTCGTCGGCGGCGTCCCCGGAGGTGGTCACGGACTCCGGCCGCCACTGCGGGGTCGCCGAGTCGGCGGCGTTCCAGCAGTAGGCGCGCGTGGCCGCCGGCTCCACGGGCAAAGCCTTTTTCTCGTCCGCGGTGCAGTCGTCCGCGTCGCGCAGGACGCGGTCGGCGCTGTCCAGCACCGCGCCGGCGTCGACCGGCCGGCCCATCGCCGCGGCGAGCCGGTCCAGGGACCGTCTCGGCACCGGCTGTTCCGTCAGCCGCAGCCCGTCGAGCCGGGTGGCGGAGGCCGGCGTCCTCAGGGCGCCCGGGTTGTCGGCGATCGTGGCCTGCGAGGTGCTGATCAAGGTGGCGGCGGCGGTCAGCGCGAGACCGGTCCCGGCCAGCGCCGCCCGCAGCGCCCGGCCTCGCGCGCGTCTGCGGTGTCTGCCGCGTTGCCTCATCCAACCCCCCTGTCCAGGGCTCGGTCCGCCGGGACGCCCGCCGGCCTGGCGGACCAACTGCGTCACGCTGGTCGAGCGTTGACCGTGGAACGGATGGGACGACCCGTGAGGGATGCTACGGCAGTCCGGCGCGCCTGAGGGCGAAGACCTCGCAAATATGCGGAAGATGCCACCGAAGGACCAGCCGGGCGGCCCCGCCGGGCGGGGGGCGCCGGGCGGCCCCGCCCGGCTGCGGGCCGCCCTCTCGCGCGCCGCTCACACTTCGGGTGCCCCGCGCGGCCATCGCTCACGCCCCCTGCGCCGCTCCGCGTCCCCGCCTCACCTCAGGCGCCCGCGAATGCGGCAGCAGGTCGCGCGGGTCGTCCGGGAACAGCACCCGGACCTCGGCGTCCTCACGCAGCCGGTACGGCCGGTGCTCCAGGAACGCCCCCAGATAGCGCCGTATCCGGGACATCTCGGCGCGTACGGTGACCGTGCGGGCCGGATCGCCGAACACCTCCCCGGCCAGATCGGCGGCGGTGCGCCCGGCCCGTCGCGCCGCCAGGAGGTACAGCAACTCGGCATGCCGGGGAGACAGTTCGTGGGACCAGGAGCCCGCGGGGCCCGTGACGGCGACCGACCAGGCCCGGGGCCGGGCCAGGTCCAGCACGATCCGGGTACCGCCGTGCTGGACGGGCTCCCCACCGGCCCGCACCAACCAGCCGTCCGCCACCGGCTCCAGGAAGCAGAGGCCGATCGCCGGCAGCCAACCGGGGCCCGGCGACGGGGACTTGGGCAGCGCGATGCGCGGCGAGTACGGCATGCCCGCCACCGCGGCGGTCCAGCCGTCCCGGTCCACCACCGCCGCCCTGCCCCCGACCCGGGCCAGCAGCGGCGCCGCCACCGCCCGCAGCCGCTCCAGCGAGGCCATGTGCAGCTCCCGCAGCCGCGCCTCGGCCAGCTTGGCCACCGAGTCCACCCAGGCCAGCGTCGCCGGGTGCATGGTCCTCAACGGCCCGCTGAGGTCCACCACGCCCAGCAGCCGGCCGTCCCTCGGGTCGGTGACGGGGGCGCCGGTGCACGTCCAGGTGGTGTGCGAACGCGCGAAGTGCTCGGCGGCGAAGACCTGCACGGGCCGGCGCACCACCGCCGGAGTGCCGACGCCGTTGGTGCCGACCACCTCCTCGCGCCAGTCGGCGCCGAGTTCGAAGCCGAGGCCGTCGGCCTTGCGGAGCACCGACGGGTGCCCCTCGCGCCACAGCACCCGGCCGTCCTCGTCGGCGACGACCATGATGTGGTGGCTGACGTCGGCGACGGACAGCAGCCCCTCGCGCAGCACCGGCAGCACGCGCCGCAGCGGGGACGCCGCCCGCCGCCGCTCCAGTTCCGCACGGCCGAGCAGGCCGGTGCGGACGTCGTGTTCGGGGTCGACGCCGCTGCGCAGCACCCGCTCCCATGACTGGCCGATCACCGGGCGGGGCGCCACGGGCGTGCGTCTGCCGGCGAGCGTCGCGGAGCGCACCTCGTCGAGCAGCCGTACCGCCCGCGCCGCGTCGACGGCGGCCAGTCGCGTCACGTCCACCGGCGCCTCCGCCACTGGGTCCTCCCGTTGAAAGGGGCACCGGCAAGCGGTTTCCCCGAAGTGTTCCGGCCACGCGCCGTAGCCGCTTCCCGACTGTCCGGTTCATAGTGCCGTCCGCCGGCGCCCGGGGGATGCCGTCCGGCCACGGCTGCCGCCGGGTTGCAACCTCGTGCAACCCTGGTGAACAGGGCGACGGTTGATCGAGACTCGTGCGGCGCCGCCCGTGCGGCGCCCATGGCCCGTGACGGCCGGTGGCGGGGGTGGTGCCGTGTCGGCGCGGCACCACCCCCGCGTCGTGTCCGAAAACGACGGGTCGTCCGGCCACCGGGGCGCCGCTTCCCGCCGGGCGCTGCTCGCCCGTCCGCTCACCGGCTTCCCGCGGGACGGCCGCTTCCGGCCGGGCCGCGGCTGCCCACCGAGCGCCCCGGCGGGCCCCACCGAGCGCCCCGGCGGGCCCCACCGGGCGCCCCGCCGGTCCTGCCGCGGGTCTGCGGGCTCCTGCCGGGGCTCTGCGGACCCCGGTCGCAGCTCTGCGGGCTGCGGCCGGCTCCGCGGACCGCCGCCGTCAGTCCACCGGCCGGGCCCGTTCCACCAGCGCCGCCAGGTTCAGCGTGTGCGGCAGGGTGCCGAACGTCGCGCCGCCGTCGCCGCCCAGCCGGGAGGCGCAGAACGCGTCCGCGACCTCGGGCGGCGCGTACCGCACCAGCAGCGCGCCCTGGAGCACCAGCGCCAGCCGCTCGGCAAGGCGCCGGGCGCGGGCCTCGACCCCCTCCAGGTCGGCGAGTTCGGTGAGCAGATCCCTGATCGCGACGTCCAGCCGGTGGTCGGCGCCGCGTGCCCGGCCCACCTCCCGCAGATAGGCGTCGAACGCCCCGGGCTCGCGCCGCAGCACCCGCAGCACGTCCAGCGCCTGCACGTTGCCAGCGCCCTCCCAGACCGAGTTGAGCGGCGACTCGCGCACCAGCCGGGGCATTCCCGACTCCTCGACGTACCCGTTGCCGCCCAGGCACTCGGACGCCTCCACCGCGAGCGGCGCGCACCGCTTGGTCACCCAGTACTTGGCGGCCGGCACCGCGATCCGCAGGAACGCCCGCTCCTGCTCGCCCCCGTCGTCGTACGCCGCCGCGAGCCGCAGCCCGAGCGTCGTCGCCGCCTCCGACTCCAGCGCGAGATCGGCCAGTACGTTGCGCATCAGCGGCTTGTCGACGAGCCGGCCGCCGAACGCCTCGCGGTGGGCGCAGTGGTGCACCGCCTGCGCCACCGCCTGCCGCATCAGTCCCGCCGAGCCGAGCACGCAGTCCAGCCGGGTCGCCGCCACCATCCCGAGGATGGTGCGCACCCCGCGCCCCTCCTCGCCCACCCGTCGCGCCCAGGTCCCGTCGAACTCGACCTCGGCGGAGGCGTTGGACCGGTTGCCCAGTTTGTCCTTCAGCCGCTGCAGGCGGAACACGTTGCGCGTGCCGTCCGCCAGCACGCGCGGCACGAGGAAGCAGGTCGGTCCGGCGGGAGCCCGGGCGAGCACCAGGAAGGCGTCCGACATCGGGGCCGAGCAGAACCACTTGTGCCCGGTCAGCTCGTACGCGCCGTCCTCGGCGAGCGGCCGCGCGGAGGTGGTGCCCGCCCGGACGTCGCTGCCGCCCTGCTTCTCGGTCATGCCCATCCCGACCAGCGCCCCGGCCTTCAGGTGCGCGGGCCGCAGCTCGCGGTCGTAGACCATGGACGTCAGCCGGGGCTCCCACTCGGCGGCCAGCTCCGGCTCGGCGCGCAGCGCGGGCACCGCCGCGTGGGTCATCGACAGCGGGCAGCCGTTGCCCGCCTCGACCTGCGTCCACACCAGGAACGCCGCCGCGCGCCGCACGTGCCCCGCCGGGCGCGTCCAGGCGGCGGTCAGCCCCGCCGAGACTCCCTTGCCCAGCAGCCGGTGCCAGGCCGGGTGGAAGTCCACCTCGTCGATCCGGTGGCCGTAGCGGTCGTGGGTGCGCAGCCGCGGCGGGTTCTCGTCGGCCTGCGCGCCCCACTTCTGGAGCTGGGCGGAGCCCGCGGCCCGGCCGAGCGCCGACAGTTCGGCGCGCACCTCGTCGAGCGGGCCGGCGCCGATGTGGCGCCCGACCGCCTCGGCCAGGACCCGGTCGGCGGTGAAGACGTCGTAGCCGACCAGCGGCGGCGGCTGGTTGGTCACGGTGTGAGTGCTGGCTGCCATGGCACGGAACCTACCCGCGGCGCCGCGCCGGTCACCAGGCGGACCGCGGCCGCCCGCCCCGCCCGCCGCGGCCGGGCGCGGGATGCCGTGCGGCGGCCGTCCCCGGCGGATGAGGGGCACCGGCCCGGACAGGGATACCTTTAGGGCGTGCAGCAGCAAGCCAGTGAAACCCCCGACAGGCCGACCGGCCGTTTCCACCGGGCCAGAGCCCTCTACCGGAACGTCTCCAAACGCAGGACCGCCTGGCTGCTGCTCAAGGACACCGTCAACTCGTGCATGGAGTACCGCATCCTCGGCCTGGCCGCCGAGGCCGCGTTCTTCACACTGCTGTCGGTGCCGCCACTGCTGCTCAGCCTCATCGCCCTGCTCTTCTACGTCGACTCCTGGACCGGCGCGCACACCATCGCCAGCCTGGAGCGCAACATCCTCGACGCCTCCCGCACGGTCCTGTCCGACCAGGGCGTCAAGGAGATCACCCAGCCGATCCTGAAGGACGTGATGCGGGGCGGCAGACCCGACGTCATCTCCATCGGCTTCGTGTTCGCCCTGTGGTCGGGCTCCCGCGCGGTGAACGTCTTCATCGACACCATCACCGTGATGTACGGCCTCGACGGCGTGCGCGGCATCGTCAGGACCCGGCTGATGGCGTTCGCGCTGTTCGTCGTCGCGCTGCTGATCGGCTCGGTCGCGCTGCCGCTGATGGTGGCGGGTCCGGACGCGGTGGTGCGGGTCGTGCCCTGGTCGACGACGGTCGTGCAGGTCCTGTACTGGCCCGTCGTGATCGTCCTGTCCATCGCCTTCCTGACCACGCTGTACCACGTCTCCGTGCCGGTGCGCTCGCCGTGGATCGAGGACGTGCCCGGCGCCCTCGTCGCCCTCGCCATGTGGGTGGTGTGCAGCTTCCTGCTGCGCATCTACCTCACCAGCACCGTCGAGGGCCCCACCATCTACGGATCGCTGGCCGCGCCGGTCGCCGTGCTGCTGTGGATCGGCGTGTCCGCCTTCGCCGTGCTCGTCGGGGCGGCGGTCAACGCCGCCATCGACCGGGTCTGGCCGGCCGCGGCGACGGCCGCGGCCCGCGCCGCCAACGAGCGGGTGCGCGAGGCCCAGATCGCCGAGTACGTCGCCCGCGCCTCCGCCGTCCGGGAGTACGACGCGGACGACCCGGACGACTTCGACATGCCCTCCGAGTTCCCCGAGCGCTGGTCGCGCTTCCTGCCGCCCGAGGACGTGACGGCCCGGTTGCGGGCCCACGCCAAGCACGCACAGGCGCGCGGGCCGCACAAGGAGGAGAACAACAACAGCGGCGGCTAGCCGGCCGGCCGAGGGGGCCCGCGGGTGAGCTGTGGTCGCGGGCGGGGCTTCCCCGCAGTGCGGCTAGCCTGGCGTACGTGGCTGCCGAGACGTCCGCGCGGGCGGCCGGGTACGCGGAACGGCCCTCCCGGCTGGCCGGCGCGGTGGTGTGTACGAAGAGCCCGGCCGGTCCCGGGCCGGCGGGACTCGTGCTGCCCGACGGCTGCATGGACCTGCTGTGGAGCGAGGGGCGATTGCTCGTCGCCGGTCCCGACACCCGGGCGTTCGAGCCGGGCGGACCGCCCGCGCACTGGGCCGGCGTGCGGTTCTTCCCGGGCACCGCGCCGGGCCTGCTCGGGGTGCCCGCGCACGAAGTGCGCGACCGCCGCGTCGAACTGTCCGAACTGTGGCCCGCCGCGTCGGTGCGGCGGTTGCGCGAGCGCGTCGAGGCGGCGCCGGTCGCCGCCACCGCGCTGGAGGAGGCGGCCCTGGAACGGGCGGCCGGGGCCGGCCCGCCCGACCCCCTTCTGAGAGCCCTTGTCGTCGCCCTGGACGCGGGCCGCCCGGTCGGCCGGGCGGCCGACGAACTCGGCATCGGGGCCCGCCGGTTGCACCGGCGTGCACTGGTCGCCTTCGGTTACGGCCCCAAGACGCTGGCCCGCGTGCTGCGGCTGCGGCGGGCGCTGGCAATGGCGCGCGCCGGGGTGCCGTACGCGGAGTGCGCGGCCCGGGCCGGTTACGCCGACCAGGCGCACCTCGCGCGGGACGTCAGGCAGTTGGCGGGCATGCCGCTCGGGGAGCTACCGGGCGGGCGCCGGTAGCGGCGCGAACAGGTCGACGCCGTTGCCGTCGGGGTCGTGCACGACCGCGTACCGCATCCCCCAGACCGCGTCCCAGGGCTTGAGCTCTCCGTGGTATCCCGCGCCGACCAGGTCCTCGTACACGGAGTCGACGTCGGCGGGGGAGTCGCAGCGGAAGGCGAGCGAGACCCGGCCGCCCCCGGCCGGCGGCCGCCAGGCGGGGTGGAAGGAACGGACGGTGTCCTCGGTGTCCAGGGCGAGGGTGAGCCCGCCGGGCAGCTCCGCCTCGACGTGCGGTTCCCGTTCGGCGCCCTCGGGGAAGACGAGACCGAGGCGGCGGTAGAAGGCGAGCGCGGCGGCCAGGTCGGAGACGACCAGGCCGACCACGGCGAATCGTGGAGTCATGCCGCCACGCTAGGGCCGCGCCGTCGGCTCGTCTTGAACGAATCGGACAGCCGGGGAACGGGCGGCCGGGTGGTGGGGTAGCTGGTCGACTGACCGTTGAGCCGTTGAGCCGTTGAGCCGTTGAGCCGTTGAGCCGTTGAGCCGCCGGGCGGTCGGGCGGCCCTGGGCGGGCCGGGGCGCGGTCGGGCGGCGGCTGCGGGGCCGGTCTCCTCGGGGCCTGTCGGCCTCTTCAGCGGGGGCGCCGGCCCCCGTAGGGTCGTGGCCCATGGCCCCGCCTCGCCTCCTCGTGCACACCCGCACCACCGGTTACCGCCACGAGTCGATCCCGGCCGCCGTCGCCGCCGTGCGCGCGCTCGGCGGGTACGACGTCGAGCACACCGAGGATCCCGCCGCCCTGGAGCGGCCTCTGGAGCCGTACGCGGCCGTGGTCTTCCTGTCCACCAGCGGCGAGATCCTCACACCGGCCGGCCGGGACCGCCTGGCCGGGTACGTCGAGGCGGGCGGCGGCTTCGTCGGCGTGCACGCCGCGGCCTGCACCGAGGAGGACTGGCCGTACTACGGCGAGCTGCTGGGCGCCCGCTTCACCCGGCACCCCGAGTACCAGCCCGCCCGGGTCCTGGTCGAGGACCGGACCCACCCGGCCACCCGGCACCTGCCCGCCGTGTGGGAACGCACCGACGAGTGGTACGACTTCGACCCCGCCCCGCGCCGACGGGCGCGGATCCTCGCCCGCGTCGACGAGGCGTCCTACCGGGGCGGCGGCATGGGGGCCGATCACCCGTTGGTGTGGTGCCGCGAGCAGGGTCGCGGACGGGTGTTCTACACGGCCCTCGGACACGCCGCCGAGGCCTACGCGGACCCCGACTTCCGCGCCCACCTGCGCGGAGGCGTCGACTGGGTGACCCGACACGCCGACCAGTGACGTTTCTCCGGTGAAGGCGTTGCTCCGAACGAGTGAGTAAAGCACGTCCCATCTGGAGGTCTGCTTCAGACCTAGGGATCCTTTCGTCTTGGCAAAGGAGACACCTTGCCGCAGACCACCGTCACCGGCGGACCGCCCGGCGCTCCACGTCCTGCGGGCGCTTCGCGGCCCGGTGGGCGGCACGCCCCACCCCCCACATTCGAGGAGTCACGCCTTGACGTACGGAAAGAAGCTGCGCGAGCAGATCGCCGGGCCGGGGACCACCCCGCTCATCGGCGTCTACGACATGTACTCCGCCTCCATCGCCGCCGAACACTACGACGGGATGTTCGTCTCCGGTTTCGGCTTCGCGGCCTCCTACTACGGGCTGCCGGACATCGGCTTCATCGCCTGGCCGGACATGGTGGCGTTCGTCCAGCGGCTCCGGGGCGCCTTCCCCGCCCATCACCTGCTGGTGGACATCGACGACGGGTACGTCGACGCGGAGGTGGCCTGCCACGTGGTGGAGCAGCTGGAGCGGATCGGGGCCTCCGGCGTGATCCTGGAGGACCAGAAGCGGCCCCGCCGGTGCGGACACGCCGACGGCAAGCAGGTGCTCCCGCTGGAGGAGTACCTCGCGAAGCTGGAGCAGGTGCTCGCCGCCCGGCAGGACCTGGTGGTGGTGGCCCGCACCGACGCCACCGACGAGGCCGACATCCTGCGCCGGGCCAAGGCCCTGGCGGCCACCGCGGCGGACGTGATCCTGGTCGACGGCATCCGCGACGTGCAGTGGATCCGCCGGGTGCGCGACGTGGTCGGCGACAAGCCGCTGCTGTTCAACCAGATCGCCGGCGGCAAGTCCCCCCGCCTGTCGCTGGGCGAGCTGTCCGAACTCGGTGTGGACGTCGCGATCTACAGCACCCCGTGCCTGTTCGCGGCGCACGAGGCGATGGACAGCGCGCTCGCCGAACTCCGGCGGGCCGACGGCCGGCTGCCCGTGGTGGATTCTTCGCGCGGCATCGGCGTGCAGGCCTCGACCAGCCTGCTGGAGCGCAACATGGCGCACCGGCGGCCCGAGCGGGCGGATGTGGGCGCGTGAGCAAGGCCTCGCCCCGGCTGCGCACGGCGGCCGTCCTGGCGGTGGCGCTGCTGGGCGGCGCGGCGCACCAGGCGGCGGCGGACGACGACCCCGGCACCGGCGGAGGAAACAGCAGCGTGGTCACCGTTCTTGACAACTCGCACGCCGACTCGATCCTCGAGGTCGACCGCACCGCCAACCTCCAGACCGGGAGGGGCACCGCCGGCAGCGACCACGACGGCAGCGCCGTCGACGCCATCGAAGCCCTCATGGGCGAGCCCCACGGCGACCAGGAGGACGGCGGCTGACACATCGAACGCCCGGGCCCCGCACCGCCGTTCACCGCGAAGGGCCGCATCCCGGGCGGCGGACGCGGCTTGCGGAGGCCGGGCGCCGGGCATGCTCCCCCCGGGTGACGAACGTGAGGGACGTGCTCGCGCCGAGGAGCGCCTGCCGCACGGCCGGGCCCGTGGCGCGGTGCCGTGGCCGCGATGCCCTGAAGACGGTGCCGAGGACGCGGTCCCGAGGGCGGAGCGGACGGCCGACGGCGGACGCACGGCCGGGAGGCCGCACAAGGCCCCGGAAGAGGCCGGGAGCTCCGGCGCCCGGTCACCGGGGGGCGGCTCCCGGATCCCGGCCGCCGGGGACCGCCGGGATACGCGGCCACGGCCGGTCCGGCCGGCGCGCGGCCCCGACCGCCACGGCGCCCGGCCGCCCGGCCGCGATTCTGCCCGCCGGGCACCGGAGCGCCGGGGTGGCGGGACGCCGTGGCACCGGGGCGCCGGGTACGCCGAACAGCCCCACTTCGGACCCGTGCGGCGGAATACCGCGCGCCGTTGTGGTGCTCTGGTGTCACCGGTGCGCGCGGTGAGGCGAGCGCGGCGAAGGGCTGGTGGGCGTATGACGGCAGACCGGACGGACCCCGTGGTCACGACGCCGCACGGGGCGGTGCGCGGCAGGTACGAGCACGGCGTGGCCGTGTTCCGGGGGATCCCGTACGCGGCGCCTCCCTTCGGACCCCGCCGGTTCCGGCCCCCCGCGCCGCCCGAGCCGTGGGAGGGGGTGCGCGACGCGGGCGCCTACGGACCGACCGCGCCGAAGCCGCCGTACTCGGAGGCCTTCGCCCAGTACCTGTCCGATCCGTCCGTCCCCGGCGACGACTGCCTCAACCTCAATGTGTGGACGCCCGAGCCCGGCCCAGAGGCGCGGCTGCCCGTGCTGGTGTGGCTGCACGGGGGCGCCCTCACCCGCGGCTCGTCCGCCGTGCCCGTCTACGAGGGCCATGCCTTCGCCCGTGACGGAGTCGTCGTCGTCTCCGTCAACTACCGACTGGGCGTGGAGGGCTACGGCCTGTTCCCGGACGTCCCCGCCAACGCCGGACTGCGCGACCAGCTCGCCGCGCTGAAGTGGGTGCACGAGTCGGTCGCGGCCTTCGGCGGCGACCCCGGCCGGATCACGCTGGCCGGGCAGTCGGCCGGCGCGATCAGCGTCGGCGCGCTGCTCGCCGCCCCGCAGGCGCAGGGCCTGTTCCGGCGCGCCGTGCTGCAGAGCGGGCCGCCGGAGGCGTCCGACCGGGCCAAGGTGCGGCGCATGGTGCGCCGCATGGCGACCCGGCTGAAGGTGCCCGCCACCGCCGAGGCCTTCGCCGCCGTCGACCGTGACCTGCTGCTGCGCACCCAGGCCGAGGTGGGCCGGCTCAGCAGCCCGGTCCTCGGCGGCCCCGCCTTCGGCATCGTCGTCGACGGCGACCTCGTGCCCCGCGACCCCCTGGAGGCGCTGGTGGCCGGGGACGCCGCGCCCGGCACCGACCTGCTCATGGGATGGACCCGCGACGAGTACCGGCTGTGGCTGGTGCCCGGCGGGCTGCTGGAGCGCGTCGACCGGCTCGGCGCGGTCGCCCTGGCCGGCGCCATGGCCCGCTGCCACTGCGGGCACGAGGTGGTGCGCGGCTACCGCTCGCTGCGGCCCCGGGCCGGCGCCGCCGAGATCGTCGGCCAGCTGGTCACCGACCACCTGCTGCGCCGCCCGCTGCACCGCCTGGCCGACGCCCGCCCTGGCTCCTCGTACCTCTACGAGTTCGCCTGGCCCTCGCTCCTGCCCGACCTCGGCTCCTGCCACGCGCTGGAGCTCGGCTTCGTCTTCGACACCGGCGACGTCCCGGACTCCCGCCGGCTCGCCGGCGAGGGCGCGCCGCAGGAACTGGCCGACGCGATGCACGCCGCCTGGGTCCGCTTCGTCACCGACGGCGACCCCGGCTGGGCGGCCTGGGACCCGGCCCACCCCGTACGGATCTTCGGCGACGGCCCCCCGCACACGGCGTACGGACCGCGCGACGCTCAGCTCGCCCTGTGGTCGGCCGACGCCACGCCCCGCCCCGCGCCGGACCGGACGCCCCCGGTCCCCCCGCTCGACGGCTCCCCGGCGCGGGCCGCGGAGCTCCGCGCGGTGATACGTCGGCTGCGCCGGGCCGGCGGAGTCCGCGGCGCGTGAGCCCCCTCGGGGCCCCGGGCCTCGACCGGATCCGTCAGCCCGACGGGAGCCGTCAGACAGGCCCCAGGGACCGGGCGATCTCCGTGATCGTCTCCGGGCCCACCCGGCAGCAGCCGCCGATCAGGCGGGCGCCGAAGGCGCGCCACCGCGTCGCCAGCTCGGGGCGGAAGGTGGCGCGTCCGTTCCACGCCCGGGCCCCGGCGTCCCAGCCCTCGCCGCTGTTGGGGTAGACGACGACCGGCTTGCCGGTCACCCGTGCGGCCGTCGCCACGGCGGCGTCCGCGTCCCGCGGAGCGCAGCAGTTCACGCCCACCGCGATCACCTCCTCGGCGTCCGCGGCCAGTGCGAACGCCTCTTCCAGGGGCTGCCCGGCACGGGTGCGGGGTCCCTCGACGGAGTACGACAGCCAGGCCGGCACGCCCAGCCCGCGCACCGCCCGCAGCAGGGCCCTCGCCTCGTCGGTGTCCGGCACCGTCTCCAGGGCCAGCACGTCCGGCCCGGCCGCGGCCAGGACCTCCAGCCGGGGCCGGTGGAAGCGCTCCAGCTCGCCGACCGTCAGCCCGTAGCGGCCCCGGTACTCGGAGCCGTCGGCGAGCATCGCCCCGTAGGGCCCGACCGACGCGGCCACCCACAGCGGCCGTACGGCACCCCGGGCCCGCCGCGCCGCCTCCCGGGCGAGTTCCACGCTCGACGCGATCAGCTCCGCCGCCCGCTCTCCGCCGATGCCGCGCCGCGCGAACCCCTCGAACGTGGCCTGGTAGCCGGCCGTGATCGCCACGTCGGCGCCGGCCTCGAAGTAGGAGAGGTGCGCCTGGACGACCGCCTCCGGCCGCTCGGCCAGCAGCCGCGCCGACCACAGCGCGTCGCCCAGATCGTGCCCGGCCCGTTCGAGCTGGTTGGACAGCCCGCCGTCGAGCACCACCGTCCCGGCGGCGAGCGCCTCGGCCAGGCCGGGAGAGGTCTCGCTGGTCATGCCCCGACAGTAGTGCGCCCCGGCGCGGGACCACCCGTACGGGCGCGGGACCACCCCGTACGGGCGCGGGGACCACCCGTACGTGCGCGGGATCGCCCACGCGGGCGGGAGCGTCCGGCAGGCGCCCGTGCAGTGGCTACGGGGCCCGTGAACAGCCGAGAACCCCGGTTTCTGCCTCGGACGCCCCTGTCACAATCCCCGCATGACTTCAGCGATCCGCCATGTGACGATCGACAGCGCCGACGCCTACGCCCTGGCCCGCTTCTGGTCCCAGGTCCTCGGACTTCCCCTCCACGACGACGACGCGCCGGGCGACCAGGAGGTGCTGATCGAGGGCGCCGGTCTGCTCTTCCTCACCGTGCCGGACGCCAAGACGGTCAAGAACCGTGTGCACCTCGACCTCCAGCCGCAGGACCGCACCCGCGACGAGGAGGTCGAACGGCTCCTCGCCCTCGGCGCCACCCTCCTCGACGACCGCCGCACCCCGGACGGCAAGGGCTGGGCGGTGCTCGCCGACCCGGAGGGAAACGAGTTCTGCGTGGAGCGCAGCGCGAAGGAACGGCAGGGCTGAGCCGACGGCGCCGGCCCGGGAGGGACGCTTCGCGCGGCGCCGAAGCACTCGGCTGGTCCGACGGTCGCCCGCCTTCAGCGCCCCGGGGACCCGAGCAGGGCGGCCAGACGGTCGGCGAACGCCTCGGGCCGCTCGACGGCTCCGATGTGGCCGCCGGGGAACTCGGCGAAGCCGCCGCCGTAGTGCTCGGCGAGCAGCGAGGCGGTCCGGTGGAGCAGCCCGCCGGCCGAGTCCGCCCCGGCGGCCACGGTCACCGTGACCGTCTCGGGCACGGGAGCCGGCACGTACGAGGTGAAGGGCCGCAGCACATGGGCGAGGAAGAGGGCCATGGGCGAGCCCAGTTCCTCGGAACGGGTGAGGGGCCGGCCCTCGTGACCGTCCTCCGGCGCGCGTTCCATGAGCACGGCGCCCAGGTGCGCCCCGGCGGCCTGGAGTCCGGACGCACGATAGGTGTCGTACACCTGCGCGAACAGTGCGCGCTGTCGCTCGCCGTCCGGAAGCACCGCCACGCACGGGGGCTCGTGCGCGACGACGTGCCGCAGCCGCCCCGGGTGCCGGGCCGCCAGGTCCAGGGCCACGACGCCGCCGGCGCTGGTGCCGAACACATGGGCCGACCCGCCACGGGGGAGCACCGCGTCGAGCACCCGGGCCGCCCCCTCGCTCCACTCCTCGACCCGCTGGTCGGCGACCGGCAGCCCGAGCCTTCCGTGGGCGAGGCCGAGCGGGTCGTGGACGACGACGGTGAAGCGCCGGGCCAGGCGCTCGGTCAGCGGTTCGAGCCCCATGGGGTGCCCGGCGCCGCCGGGCAGGACCAGCAGCACCGGCCCGGCGCCGGACACCTCGTAGTACGGGTCGCTCATGTCGGCGTACGGATCGTTCGTGTCGGCGTACGGGTCGTTCATGTCGCCGGTTCCCCCTCGGACGTCTCGTTCGTCTCGTTCGTCTCGCGCGGCCAGTTGCTGAGTGCGGCGTGCAGGGCGTCGACGGCCTTGTCCCACGACGCCTGCACGTCCCTGCCGGCGTGGAAGCCGCCGGCGGCCTCCAGGGCGCAGTAGCCGTGGAAGGTACTGCGCAGCAGGCGGACGGCGTCGGTGAGGTCGGGTTCCGCCAGGCCGTAACCGCGCAGCATGCCGTAGGTGATCTCGACGGTGCGGCGCATGGCGGGGGAGCCGGCGGCGAGCGCGGGGTCGACGCGGATCCCGGTGGCGGCGTACCGCCCGGGGTGCGCGAGCGCGTAGGCGCGGTAGGCCCCGGCGAACGCCGCCAGCGCGTCCCTGCCGGCCCGCCCGGCCACGTCGGCGGCGATCCGGTCGATCATCTCCCCGCCGGCGAGCAGCGCGAGCCGGGTGCGCAGCTCCTGGAGGCTACGCACGTGCGAGTAGAGACTCGCGTCCTTCACCCCGAACCGCCGGGCCAGCGCCGACAGGCTGACGTGGTCGAACCCGACCTCGTCGGCGAGCTCGGCGGCGGCCGCCACCAGTCGCTCCACACTGAGTCCCGCACGCGCCACGGAACACCTCCCCGCACCCCGAACCTAGGCCGTCTAGGCTGCAGCCTAGCCGGGGAAGCCGATCCGTGGGCGGAGGACCGGCCGCGGTCCCGCGGGCACGACCGGCGTCAGCCGTCGAGCAGGTCCGCCACGAAGGCGTTGGTGAACTTCCCGGCCGGGTCCAGCTCGCGCGCCAGGGCCCGGAAGCCGGCCAGGCGCGGATACCGTCCGCGCAGCGCGGCGGCCGGCGTCGTGAACACCTTGCCCCAGTGGGGGCGCGGGTCGAACGGCTCCAGCGCCTCCTCCACCCGCCGCACCGCGGGCAGCACGGCCGCCGTGTCCTCGACCCAGGTGAAGTGCAGCGCCACCGTGTCCCGGCCGTGGCTCGGGCTCAGCCACTGCGCGTCGGCGGCGACCGTCCGCACCTCGCAGATCTGGAGCACGGGGGCGACCGCCCGGCGGATCCCCTCGACGGCGTGCAGCGCCGCGAGGGCGTGGGCGCGCGGCAGCAGGTACTCCGACTGGAGCTCGGCGCCGCTGCTCGGGGTGAACTCCGCCCTGAAGTGCGGAAGCCGCTCGTGCCAGGGGCCGGGCACGCCGAGCTGCTCGGTGCAGTTCTGGGCCGGCATCCCCGGCACCGGGTGCAGCGCGACCTTCGCGGGCACCCCCCACGGGAAGCCGGGCGGCGCCTGGTCGGCGCGCCGCTTCAGCCACACCTGCCTGAATCCCGGATCCCGCCAGTCGGTGAACAGGCTCACGCTGTACGCCGAGCCCGCCACCGCCTCGAAGTCCAGTCCGTCCAGCGGGAGTTCGGTGAACACGTGCTGCTCCACCCGGAAGGCCGGCACCAGCTCCAGGGTGAGCGCGGTGACGATCCCGAGCGCGCCGAGGGAGGTGACGGCCCCGTCGAACCGGGCGTCCCCCCGGGCGATCGTCACCGTGGTCCCGTCGGCCGTGACCAGCTCCACCTCGCGCACCGCCGAGGCGAGCGGCCCGTTGGCCACGCCCGAGCCATGGGTGCCGGTGGCGACCGAGCCGGCCACCGAGATGTGCGGCAGGGAGGCCATGTTGGGCAGCGCCAGCCCGTGCGCGTGCACCCGCCGGGCCAGCTCCGCGTAGCGCACCCCGCCGGCGACCCGGACGGTGCGCGCCGTCGTGTCGACGTCCACCTCGACCGGCAGCGCGGCCGGGGAGACCAGGACACCGTCCGGGCCCGGGTCGGCGATCCTGTTGAAGGAGTGCCCGCTGCCCAGGGCCCGCACCTTCGCGCTCGCGGCGACCAGCGCCCGCAGCGCCTCGGCCGACTCGGGCCGGTGCACCTCCTTGGCGGTGAAGGTGACGTTGCCCGCCCAGTTGGTCACGGTCCCGGTCCTGATCATCCTGTCGTCCTTCCCACGGTGCCACGGCCGCCTTCCCGCGCGCCACGGCCGCTTTCCCACAGCGCCACGGCCGCCCTGCGGCCCCCGTGACCCCGACAGTGTCATGTCATTTGTAAAGTGACAATACTAATTAGTGCGGGGCCTTGGCGCGCCCCCGAGGGGGGACCCGGCACAGCCCGTCCGCGGGCGGGGGCATACCGTGAGGAGTCGTACGTACGAGCCAGGAGGAGAGACGGGATGGGCAGCCGTACCGCGCTGGTCGAGGATCTGATGGACCGCTTCCCGCACGTGCCGCGGGAAGCGGTCTTCAAGGAGGACCTGCTGCGGGGTGGGGTGGCCTTCGACCCCTCCGCCCTCAGCGACAACGAGGGCGGCGAGGTCAAGCCGAAGTCGTACTTCATCTTCTCCTTCGACCACGGCACCCTGCCCGAGCTGGGCGAGGCCGCGCTGCGCCGCCCGCCAGAGGAGATCATCCTCACCGGCGGCCCCTACGATCTGAGGCGCACCGTCGTCTCCGTGCGGGTCAACCCCGCCTCGCCCTACCGGGTGGCCGCCGACGAGGAGGGCGTGCTCGGCCTCTACCTCGACGGGAAGCGGATCGCCGACGTCGGTGTGCCGCCGATGCCCGAGTACTACCGGCACACCCTGTCCAACGGGAAGTCCGTGATGGAGGTGGCCCCCACCATCCAGTGGGGCTACCTGATCTACCTCACCGTCTTCCGGGTCTGCCAGTACTTCGGCGCCAAGGAGGAGTGCCAGTACTGCGACATCAACCACAACTGGCGCCAGCACAAGGCGGCCGGCCGCCCCTACACCGGCGTCAAGGACGTCGAGGAGGTGCTGGAGGCCCTGGAGATCATCGACCGCTACGACACCCAGAAGGCGTCCACCGCCTACACCCTCACCGGCGGCGCCATCACCAAGACCGTCTCCGGGCGTGACGAGGCCGACTTCTACGGCCACTACGCCAAGGCCATCGAGGAGCGCTTCCCGGGCCGCTGGATCGGCAAGGTCGTCGCCCAGGCGCTGCCCAAGGCGGACGTGCAGCGCTTCAAGGACTACGGCGTGCAGATCTACCACCCCAACTTCGAGGTGTGGGACGAGTACCTCTTCAAGATGTACTGCCCCGGCAAGGAGCGCTACGTCGGCCGCGACGAGTGGCACCGGCGCATCCTGGACTCCGCGGACGTGTTCGGCGCGCGCAACGTGATCCCCAACTTCGTGGCCGGCGTGGAGATGGCCGAGCCGTTCGGCTTCACCACCGTCGACGAGGCCATCGCCTCCACCACCGAGGGCCTGCGCTTCTTCATGTCGCACGGCATCACGCCCCGCTTCACCACCTGGTGCCCCGAGCCCACCACCCCGCTCGGCAAGGCCAACCCGCAGGGCGCGCCGCTGGAGTACCACATCCGGCTGCTCCAGGCCTACCGCCAGACCATGGAGGACTTCGGGCTCTCCTCGCCCCCCGGCTACGGCCCGCCCGGACCCGGCCGCGCGGTCTTCTCGGTCAGCTCCTTCATGGACAGCCTCCCGGCGGACGATTCCACGGGCGAGGCGGCCGGCGGGGACGCGAAGGAGACGGTGCCCGGCGGCGCGTAGAAGGACGTGCGCGAGGACGGCGCGACGGGCGGCCGGCGGCGCGGTCTCCCGGGCGCCGTGAGCCGGTCGCGCCGCCGGCCGCGGTGACGGAGCGCGGTCGGGGGGCGCGGCGCGCGTCACGGTATGCGGATGTACGGCTTGTCAGTTGTGCAGAAGCCGTGAAAGGCTCTTGCTCCGCTGCGAGAATGGCCACAACTGCTCTATCCCTACGGTCAGTTGCCCTCGCACCCGTGGACGCAGGAGAGCCATGCCCGACCAGCCGAGCCCCAAGGACGCCACCGAGGCCGCGCTGTTCGCCGAGTGCTGGGACGCGGTGCTCTCCTACGCCGACCTGTGCACCGCCGGTTCCACCGCGGCGCACGATCTGGCCACGGAGGCGTTCGCGCTCGGCGTGCGGGACCTGCGCGCCGCCGACGCCGGAGCCTCCCGGGGCCGCCGTACGCCCCGGCTGCCCGCGATCCCGCTCATGCTGAGCGCCGTGCGCACCACCGCCGCCTCCTGGGAGGCCTCGGGCCTCGGCCACCGGCTCGACCCCGACCTGCGGCTGTGGCTCAACTCCGGCCAGGCCGCCCGCTACCCGGGCCCGCCGCTGCACCGCCCGCTGGCCCTGCGCGCCTTGCGGGACCTCCAGGAGGCGGACGCCGCCCTGCTCTGGCTCACCGAGGTGGAGGCGCTGCCCCTGGTGGTCGCGGCCCGCCGGCTCGGCCTGGACCCCGCGGCCGTGTCGGGCGAACTGGACCAGGTGCGGGCCCTGTTCCGCGACCGCTGCCGGCGCGACCACCTCGACACCCCGATGCACGCGGAGTGCCGCAGCTACGCCCGGCTGCTGGACGCGGTCACCCGGCCGGCGGCGGCCGCCGCCGCGGCCGAGGCCCCCGAGGACCTCTCCCGGCACCTCGCCACCTGCGCGGGGTGCGCCGAGGCCGCCGCCTGTCTGCGCCTGCACGGCGGGGGACTGCCCGCCGCGCTGGCCGGCGGAGTGATCGGCTGGGGCGGCCTCGCCTATCTGGAACGCCGCCGCCGGGCCGCCGAGGCGCGTCTGGGCGCACGGCGCCCCGCACCCGGGGCGACGGACGACGAGCTGCGGGAGGGCGGTGCGAGCCGGGCCCGGGTGGTGCGCGGCAGCCTGCTCGCCACCGCCGTCGCGCTGTCGGCCCTGGCGCTGACCGTCTCGCTGATGCCCGCGGGCGGCTCCGCGAGCGATGCCGCGCAGGGTGACAGCGGCGGGCAGTCGGTCGCCGACCCCGGCGTCCTCCCGCTGACCGCCGATCCCTCGCCGAGCCCGGACGCGGGCGCGGGCGCCGCGGCGGCCACGTCGTCCGCCGCGCCCCCGTCCGCCACGGCGTCCTCCGCGTCCGGCAAGCCGTCCCCGGGCGGCACGGCGACGGGCCCCGGCCGCGAGAACCCCGACCCGGAGCCCCAGGGCACCGCCTCGCCCACCGCCGGCGACGACGCACCCGGCCAGGCGGGCCGAGCGGCCGCCTGCCAGGTCCGCTACGAGGTCGTCAACCAGTGGACCGACGGCTTCCAGGCCACCGTCACCGTCACCACCGCCCGCGCCCTCGACACCTGGCGCCTGTCCTGGTCCTTCCGCGACGGCCAGCGCATCGGCCAGATGTGGGACGCCGGCGTCGCCCAGAACGGCTCCCGGGTCACCGCGACCGCCACCGACTACAACGGCTCCGTGACCGCGGGCGGCACCCTCGGCTTCGGCTTCGTCGCCTCATGGCACGGCGCGAACTCCGCACCGTACGGCTTCGCGCTCAACGGGCACGGCTGCGCCACGGCCTGACCGGAAGCCACGGCTTCGCTCGAAGCGGTGGCCCGATGGCGGGCCGCGGCCCGACTCGAGACGACGGTCCGGACAGGCCGCGGCCGGTCCGGAAACCGCGCCGGAACCGGAGGACACGGACCCCCGGGTCCCGAGTGTGACCCGAACGGCCCTGTCGGGTACCCGGACGGCCACCGGAGGGTGGAGGGTGTGCCACGTGGCACGCACGCGCAGCACGCTCACCGCCGCTTCTTTCCACCAGGAGGGAATCCCGATGTCCGTCGAGACGCAGCAGGCGCCCGCCGCACTCGCGGACGAGGAGCTCGCAGACCTGGACGCCCACTGGCGTGCCGCGAACTACCTCGCCGTCGGCCAGATCTACCTGATGGCCAACCCGCTGCTGACCGAGCCGCTGCGCCCGGAGCACATCAAGCCGCGGCTGCTCGGCCACTGGGGCACCTCGCCCGGCCTCAACCTCGTCCACACCCACCTCAACCGCCTCGTCAAGAAGCGCGACCTGGACGCCGTGTGCGTCTGGGGGCCCGGTCACGGCGGCCCGGCCGTGCTCGCCAACTCCTGGCTGGAGGGCTCGTACACCGAGATCTACCCGGACGTCACCCGGGACGCGGCCGGCATGGCCCGGCTGTTCAAGCAGTTCTCCTTCCCCGGCGGCGTGCCCAGCCACGTCGCGCCCGAGACGCCCGGCTCCATCCACGAGGGCGGCGAACTCGGCTACGCCCTCTCCCACGCCTACGGCGCCGCGCTCGACAACCCGGACCTGCTGGTCGCCTGCGTCATCGGCGACGGCGAGGCGGAGACCGGACCGCTGGCCGCCTCCTGGCACTCCAACAAGTTCCTCGACCCGGTCGACGACGGCGCGGTCCTGCCGATCCTGCACCTCAACGGCTACAAGATCGCCAACCCGACCGTCCTGGCCCGGCTGCCCGAGGCCGAACTCGACGAGCTGCTGCGCGGCTACGGCCACGACCCGCTGCACGTCACCGGCGACGACCCGGCGGCCGTGCACCGCGCCCTGGCCGCCGCCCTGGACACCGCCGCCGACCGCATCGCCGCCATCCAGCGCGCCGCCCGCGAGGACGGCGCCGGCGAGCGGCCCCGCTGGCCGATGATCGTGCTACGTACCCCCAAGGGCTGGACCGGCCCCGCCGAGGTCGACGGCCTGCCCGTGGAGGGCACCTGGCGCGCCCACCAGGTCCCCCTCGCCGCCGTCCGCGACAACCCCGAACACCTGCGGCAACTGGAGGCCTGGCTGCGCTCCTACCGGCCCGAGGAACTCTTCGACGAACACGGCGCACCGCGCCCGTCCGTCCTGGCCTGCCTCCCGCACGGCGCCCGCCGGCTCGGCGCCACCCCGCACGCCAACGGCGGCCTCCTGCTGCGCGAACTGCCCCTGCCCCCGCTGGAGAAGCACGCCGTCGCCGTCGACAGGCCCGGCGCGAGCATGCACGAACCCACCCGCCTCCTCGGCGAGTTGCTCCAGGACGTCATGCGGGCCACCGCCGACCGCCGCGACTTCCGCCTCGTCGGCCCCGACGAGACCGCCTCCAACCGCCTCCAGGCCGTCTACGAGGCCAGCGGCAAGGCCTGGCAGGCGACGACCCTCGACGTCGACGAACACCTCGACCGGCGCGGCCGGGTGATGGAGATCCTCTCCGAACACACCTGCCAGGGCTGGCTGGAGGGCTACCTCCTCACCGGCCGGCACGGACTGTTCTCCTGCTACGAGGCCTTCGTCCACATCGTGGACTCCATGGTCAACCAGCACATCAAGTGGCTGCGCACCACGCGCCGCCTGAGCTGGCGGGCCCCCATCGCCTCCCTCAACTACCTGCTCACCTCACACGTGTGGCGCCAGGACCACAACGGCTTCTCCCACCAGGACCCCGGCTTCGTCGACCACATCCTCAACAAGAGCCCCGAAGCGGTCCGCGTCTACTTCCCGCCGGACGCCAACACCCTGCTGTCCGTCGCCGACCACGCGCTGCGCAGCCGCGACTACGTCAACGTCATCGTCGCCGGCAAGCAGCCCTGCTTCGACTGGCTCTCCATGGAAGAGGCCACCGTGCACTGCGCGCGCGGCGCCGGCGTCTGGGACTGGGCCGGCACCGAGGACGGCACCCGCGAACCCGACGTCGTCCTGGCCTGCGCCGGCGACGTGCCCACCCTGGAGGTGCTGGCCGCCGCCCAGCTGCTCCGCCGCGAGCTGCCCGAGCTGGCCGTGCGGGTGGTCAACGTCGTCGACATCGCCCGGCTGCTGCCCAGCGAGGAGCACCCGCACGGCATGTCCGACTTCGAGTACGACGGGCTGTTCACCGCCGACAAGCCGGTGATCTTCGCCTACCACGGCTACCCGTGGCTGATCCACCGCCTGGCCTATCGCCGCAACGGCCACCGCAACCTGCACGTGCGCGGCTACAAGGAGATCGGCACCACCACCACGCCCTTCGACATGGTCGTCAGCAACGACCTCGACCGCTACCGGCTGGTCATGGACGTCATCGACCGCGTCCCCGGCCTCGCGGTGCGGGCCGCGGCCGTACGCCAGCGCATGGAGGACGCCCGGCTGCGCCACCACTCCTACATCCGCGAGCACGGAGTGGACCTGCCCGAGGTGGCCGACTGGTCCTGGGACGGCTGAGGAGAGCACGGAACGGCCGGTCCGCCCGTTGGTGCCGGAAGCGGAGGCGGGCGATCCTGGGAGACGGGTCCCGGAGGGAGACACGGTCATGCACGCTCAGCTAGGCGACCGGCTCGTCGTCGAGAGCCCGGCCACCGGCGTCACCCGGCGCGACGGCGAGGTCGTCGGCCTGCACCACGACGACGGCACGCCCCCGTACGACGTGCGCTGGTCGGACACGGGCGAGATCACCCTGGTGTTCCCCGGCCCGGACGCCCACGTCCACCACCCGGCCGAAGGACGGGAGCCCGCCTCCGCCTCCGCCGCCCCGGCCGGGGCGGCGGAGGCGGGCGAGGCAGGGGCGTCGGGCACGGGCACGGGTACGGGCACGGAAAGGGCGGGGGGCGCGGGTACGGGCGGTACCGCCGAAGCCGGGCCGCCCGGCGGCGGGCCCGGCGCCACCGGAGCGCGGGCGACCCGGCCCGGGGACATCGGGCGGCGGCTGACGGCCGCCCGCGAGCGGCAGGGGCTCGGCCTGGAGGAGGCGGCCGCGCGGGCCCGGATGTCGCCCCACTACCTGGCCTATCTGGAGGGACACCCCTCGGACCCGAGCCTGGCGACGCTGCTGCGTCTGGCCGACGCGCTGGGCACCACCCTCGACGGGCTGCGGGGCGGCGACCAGGACCTGCCGCCGGGACAGGGCCACGCGCTGCTGCACCCGCGGCTGACGGACATCGGCGAGGAGGAGAGCAGGGCGCTGCTGTCCACGCACGGGCTGGGGCGTGTGGCGGTGACCACGGCGGACGGGCCGGTGGTCCTGCCGGTCAACTACGACGTGATCGACGGCGACGTCGTCTTCCGCACCGCGCACGACGCGGCGCCCGCCGCTGCCGTCGGCGCCGAGATCGCCTTCGAGGTCGACCACGTCGACGACGCGCTCAGCCGGGGCTGGAGCGTGCTCGTGGTCGGTCCCGCCGAGGCGGTCACCGACCCGGAGGCGGTGCGCGGGCTCGAACAGCGGGCGCACTCCGCCCCCTGGGCGGGCGGTCCGCGCACCCTGTGGGTGCGGATCCGCCCCGCCCGCGTGACGGGCCGCCGCATCACCCCGGCCGAGCAGCGGGAATAGCGGGCGGGCCGGGCACGAGCCGGATCCCGGGGAGGCGCCGGGGGCTCGCACCGGGGCCGGCTCCGGGGGACGGCGGGGCTCACGCCGGCCGGGCCCCGGGGACAGCCGGCCCTCGCCGGTGGAGAGCCGGCGGGGGCCCGGGTCGTTCACTTGCGGCCGCTGCCGTACGGGGCGTACAGGTCGAGGAGGCGGACCCGGGCGGCGTGGAGCCGGTGGGCGACCACCCGGCCCACCCAGCAGGCGACGGCGTGGCCGAACTCGTGGTCTTGCCCGCACAGTGTCCGCACCGTGTCCGCGTCGAACTCGTAGGCCCGTACGGGGGTCACGGCCTCGGCGCCCAGCTGCCACACGTACGGCGCGAAGTGCCAGGAGCAGCCGACCAGTTCGCCGTGGCCCAGCGACTCGATCACGGCGGCCTGCCGGCCGGGGACGTGCAGGTCCAGGGCGACGGTGCCGGTCCGGACGATCCAGAACCGGTCGGCGTGCTGCCCCTCCTCGAACAGGCGGGCCCCCACGTCGAAGGACACCTCCCGGGCGAGTTCCGTCAGCCGTGCCCGGTGTTCGGCCGGCAGGGCTCCGGTCAGCGTGGTGGTGGAGGTCATAGCCGCCGCTCCTTCGTTTCCCTCGGTCCCCGTGCCGGCCGCGGGCGGTCCCCGTGCCGGCCGCGCGCGTCCCGTGCCCGCCGTGGGCCGCCGCCGTCTACAGACTGCGGCTCGCCCGGCGCGGGCGCCACGGGTCGCTCGGCCCCGGTGCGGGGCCGTTCGGCCCGGTGCGGGCGGCCGGGTGTGAGCGTCCACCGGGGTCAGCGACCCGGTGTGAGCAGCCCTGCGTGTGAGCAGCCCTGGGTGTGAGCAGCCCGGGGTGTGAGCGGCCCGGTGCGAGTGGCCCGGGTGTGACCTGGCGTGGCGGTGGCAGCCGCAGGGGAGCCGCGCCGCGCGGCGGCCGGGCGGCGCCTCGTGAGGACGGCCCGCAGGAGACCCGTGGATACCCCCGGGGGTACTCGTGTTAGCCTCGTCGATATACCCCGGGGGGTAATTTGGATGAAGGGAGCACCCGTGTTCTTCGTCGAGACCATCGAGCTCGCAGGGCTCGGCAACCGCAGCTACCTGGCCGGCGGCGGGCGCACGGCCGTGGCCGTCGACCCGCCCAGGGACGTCGACCAGGTGCTGGCCGCGGCAGCCCGGCGCGGGGTGCGCATCGCGTACGTCGTCGAGACACACGTCCACAACGACTACGTCTCCGGTGGCCGGGAGCTCGCCCGGCTCACCGGGGCCGTCCACCTCGTCCCCGAGGACGCCCGGGTCCGCTTCCCGCACACTCCCGTGCGGGACGGCGACACCGTGGACCTCGACGGGGACGCCCGGCTGACGCTGCGCGCGCTGGCGACCCCGGGGCACACTCCGCACCACACGTCCTACGTCCTCCAGGAGGCCGGCACGGCGGTGGCCGCCTTCACCGGCGGATCGCTGCTGATCGGCACGGTCGGCCGGCCCGACCTCGTCGAACCGCGCCTGACCGAGCACCTGGCCCGCGCCCAGCACGCCTCCGCCCACCGGCTCGCCGCCGAACTGCCCGACGCCACGGCGGTGCTGCCCACCCACGGCTTCGGCAGCTTCTGCTCCTCCGCGCAGACGACGGGCGACAGCACCACCATCGGCCGGGAACGGGCGGTGAACGACGCGCTCACCAGGGACGTCGACGCCTTCGTCGCCGATCTGCTCGCCGGTCTGGACGACATCCCCGCGTACTACGCGCACATGGGACCGGTCAACGCGGCCGGCCCCTCGCCGATCGACCTCACCCCGCCCGCCGTCGCCGACGCCGAGGAGATCGCCGCCCGGCTGGCCGCGGGGGAGTGGGTCGTCGACCTGCGCAACCGGGTCGCCTTCGCCGAGGGACATGTCGCCGGGTCCCTCAACTTCGAGGCCGAGGGCAAGCTCGCCACCTATCTGGCCTGGCTGGTGCCCTGGGGCAAGCCGGTGACGCTGCTCGCCGAGTCGGCCGCCCAACTGGCCGACGCGCAGCGCGAGCTGGCCCGGGTGGGCATCGACCGGCCGGCCGCCGCGGCCACCGGCGGCCCGGCCGACTGGCTCCGGCCGGGCGAGGCGCCGGCCTCCTTCCGGCGCGCCACGTTCGCCGACCTCGCCGGGCGGCGCCCGGCCGGGGGAGTCGTCGTCCTGGACGTGCGGCGCGACGCCGAGCGGGCCGGCGGCCACATCGACGGCTCGGTGCACATCCCCGTCCACCTGCTGCACGGACGCCTGGGCGAGGTCCCCGAGGGCGAGGTGTGGGTGCACTGCGCGGGCGGCATGCGAGCGGCCGTCGCCGCGTCGCTGCTGGACGCCGCGGGCCGGGACGTCGTCGCGGTGGACGACGCGTTCGACGCGGCCGCCGAGGCCGGCCTGACGGTACGGACCCCCGCCGCCTGAGCAGGACCGCCCCCACCCGTACGTCGCCGCACACAGCAGAGCCCGTACGCCGCCGCGCACGGCCGAGCCGTACGACCCTCCGAAAGGAAGCACGCAGTGCTGACAAGCCGCCCTCACCGCGGCCCGCACCGGACCACCCCGGCCCGTCGCGGCCACGCCCCCCGCCTGCCCGGGACCATCGCGAGCACGAGCCGGGCCGGGGCCGCCGCGGGAGCCCCCGCGGACACCGGCCGAGCCGCGGCCGCCGGCCGTACCGGCCCCGCCCGGGGCAAGGGCGGCGCGGTCGCGTGAGTGTGCTGGTCCTCGCCCTGGCCGCCGGGGCCGTCATCGGTCTGGCGCTGGGCACGCTCGGGGGCGGCGGCAGTGTTCTCACCGTCCCCGCCCTGATCTACCTCCTCGGATTCACGCCGGTCGCGGCGACCACCGCGAGCCTGGTCGTCGTCACCGTCACCTCGGCCACCGCCCTGGTCGCGCACGCGCGCGACGGTCAGGTGCGCTGGCGCACGGGGCTGCTGTTCGCGGGCGCGGGAACCGTCCCGGCGATGCTCGGCGGTCTGGCCGCCGCACGGCTGCCGGCGACCGTGCTGACCGCGGCCTTCGCCGTGGTCGCCGCCTGCGCCGCGGCCCGGATGCTGCGCCGCGGTCCGGCGCCGGACGCCGTCCGGCCGGCGCGGTCCGGCCGCGCGGCGGCGGCCGGCGCGGGCCTCGGCGCGGTCACCGGCGTCCTCGGCGTCGGCGGCGGCTTCCTCGCCGTCCCCGCCCTGGTGGGCGTCGTCGGCCTGCGCATGCGCGCGGCGGTCGGCACGAGTCTGCTGGTCATCACCGTCAACTCGCTGGCCGCGCTGGTGATGCGGGCCGGTACGGCCGACGGGCTCGACTGGGCGGCGATCGCCCCCTTCACGGGCGCGGCGATCCTCGCCGCCTGGGACGGCAGACGGCTCGCCGCGAAGGTGTCCGGGCCCGCGCTCCAGCGCGTGTTCGCCGTGCTGCTGCTGGCGGTGGCGGCCTTCATGCTGATCGACGCGGTCATCTGATGCGCGCCGACCGGCACGGCGTCGCCGCGCACCCCGGCCGCCGCGACGCCGCCGCACATCCCGGCCCCGGCCGCCGCGAGGGTGCGGCGCGGGGCGCTCAGGCCAGGGACAGGAACAGCTTCTCCATGCGGGCCCGCATCAGCGCGGCGTCCTCGCCGTTCGTCCGGCCGGCCTCGATGTCGGCCACGCACTTCTGCAGTCCGGTGGCGATGATGGCGAAACCGGCCCGGTCCAGGGCGCGGGAGGCGGCGGAGAGCTGCGTGACGACCTCCTCGCAGTCCCGGCCCTCCTCGATCATCCGGATCACCCCGGAGATCTGGCCCTGCGCGCGGCGCAGCCGGTTCAGCACGGCCTTGAGGTCGGTGCCGTCGAGCTCCAGTTCCACGATCACTCCTCGCAACATACCCCTGGGGGTACTGTACGTCCCGTCTCGGGACGTCGTCGACCACCCCTCCGTCCCGGAAGGACCGTATCCGCTGTGACCGCTTCCCCCGCCATCGTGGCCCTCACCGTCGAGCAGGCCCGCGCCCGGCTGCACGAGTTCACCGTCATCGACGTGCGCACGCCGGGCGAGCACGCCGCCGGGCACGTGCCCGGCGCGCTCAACGTCCCGCTGGACCTGGTCCGACGGGCGCTGCCGGAGATACGGCACGCGGCGGCACGCGGCGACGTGCTGCTGGTCTGCGCCTCCGGCGCCCGCGCGGAGAAGGCCCGCGCCCTGCTGGCCGGGGAGGGCGTCGGCGCCGCCACGCTCACCGGCGGCACCGCCGCCTGGGCCGCCGCGGGCCACGACCTGGACCGCCCGGCCGCCTGCGACACCCGCGCCGTCTGGAGCATGGAGCGCCAGGTCCGTTTCACGGCGGGCGCGTCGGTGCTGCTCGGCGTGGTCCTCGGCCTCGCCGTGCACCCCGCCTTCCTGGTCCTGTCGGCGGGCGTCGCGGGCGGACTGGTCTTCTCCGCCCTCACCGACACCTGCGGGATGGCCGCCCTGCTCGGCAGACTGCCCCACAACCGCCCGCGCCCGGCCCGCCTCGACGCCGCACTGGAGGCGCTGCGCGGCCGTTGAGCGGCGCTCGCGGGCCTCGGAGGAGCACGCGGGCCGGCCGGCCGGAGGCGCACCACCTCCAGTGGCCGGCCCCGCCCTCCGGCTCGGCCTCGACCAGATCCCCACCATCGGCGGCAATGGCTGCCGGCGCACCTGCCGCCCGTGGCCCACCGGCGGCAGGCTCACAGGGGTGAAGATGATCAAGCGAGTAGGCTTCTACCGGGAGATCGGCGGCCAGGACGCCACGGCACACGACGCGCCGTCCCTGCGCGATGCCGTGCGGGACGGCGGGCCCTGGGACGAGGACCGTGTCCTCGCGTACCTGGAGTACGCCGGCACAGGCGGCCGGCCGCCTGCGACAGCTCGAGCGCGTGCCGACGCCGGTGTGCCGCGCGCCGACGCCGGGCGGCGGCGGCAGCCCCGGTACGGCGCCCGGTCCGGTCGATCGAAAATCGATGGCGCCGGAATGCGGGCGCCTCTAGGGTGAGGTTCGCTTCACGCAGTGGTGTTCGCCGCTGCCGTCTGCCGAGTGAGAAACGGGAGGTGTGACCGATGGCTGTCTCTGAGACGGGCGTTGTCCGCAACCAGAAGTTCATCCACTCCACCTCCGTGGTCTCAGGCTGATCCTTTCCTGCTTTCGCGCCTGCGAGTGCGGGAGGCCGGGGCCACTCCTGTGAAGGGTTCCCCTTGAGTCTCTCTTCTCCTTCGGCTCTCTCCGCTTCTTCGCATCCCCTGACCCCCTACGGGTGGGACGACGGATGGGAAGCGGAGTTCGCTCCGTACGCCGAGCAGGGTCTGCTGCCCGGCCGTGTCGTGCGGGTCGACCGCGGTCAGTGCGACGTCGTCACCCCGCTCGGTACCGTCCGTGCCGACACCGAGTTCGTTGTCCCGCGTGACCCGATGAAGGTGGTCTGCACGGGGGACTGGGTCGCCGTCGACCCCGCGGGCAGCGATCCGCGGTATGTGCGGACGCTGCTGCCTCGCCGTACCGCCTTCGTGCGCTCGACCTCGTCCAAGCGTTCCGAGGGCCAGGTGCTGGCCACCAACATCGATCACGCCGTCATCTGCGTGTCGCTCGCGGTCGAACTCGACCTCGGGCGGATCGAGCGGTTCCTCGCCCTCGCGATGTCCAGCTCGACCGGTGATGCGCCGCCGCACGAGTCGGCACTCCGGGAGTCCGGCGCGCAGCCGCTGGTCGTGCTGACCAAGGCCGACCTCGTGCCGGACGCGGCGGGGCTGTCGTACCTCGTCCAGGACGTGGAGACGGCGGCGCCCGGCGTGCCGGTGCTGCCGGTCAGCTCCCTGACCGGGGACGGACTCGACGTGCTCGCCGCCGTCGTCGCCGGCGGGACCTCCGTGCTGCTCGGGCAGTCCGGGGCCGGCAAGTCGTCCCTGGCCAACGCGCTGCTCGGCGAGGACGTGATGGGCGTCCAGCACACCCGGGACGTCGACGGCAAGGGCCGGCACACGACCACCACCCGCAACCTGCTCGTCCTGCCCGGCGGCGGTGTGCTGATCGACACGCCGGGGCTGCGCGGGGTCGGCCTGTGGGACGCCGAGAGCGGGGTCGGGCAGGTGTTCGCCGAGGTCGAGGAGCTGGCCGAGCGGTGCCGGTTCCACGACTGCGCCCACGACAGCGAGCCCGGATGCGCCGTGCTCGCCGCCCTCGACGCCGGTGACCTGCCCGAACGGCGACTGGAGAGCTACCGCAAGCTGATGCGCGAGAACCAGCGGATCGTGGCCAAGACCGACGCGCGGCTGCGTGCCGAGATCCGCCGCGACTGGAAGCGCAAGGGTGCGGAGGGCCG
This sequence comes from Streptomyces sp. NPDC018610, assembly GCF_044391765.1. NCBI lineage: Bacteria > Bacillati > Actinomycetota > Actinomycetes > Kitasatosporales > Streptomycetaceae > Streptomyces > Streptomyces sp. NPDC018610. The sequence continues at coordinate 594,027 of NZ_JBISAL010000002.1, read as the reverse complement.
CGCGGCCATGGCGGTGAAGCGGGGCCGCTGGGGGTAGCGCACGCCCCGCCGCCCCGCCGCGCCGGGATCCTCCCGGCCTGACCTCACGGCGATGTCCGATTTCCGCCAGCCGGGTCGTCGCCGAGGGCGGACACTGGACAGCGTGATGGACGAGGACAGCAGGTACGAGGCGGTGCGCAGCCGGGACGGCAGGTTCGACGGGGAGTTCTTCTTCGCCGTCGAGACCACCGGGATCTACTGCCGTCCCAGCTGCCCGGCCGTCACCCCGAAGCGGCCCAACGTGCGCTATTTCGCCACGGCCGCCGCCGCCCAGGGCGCGGGCTTCCGCGCCTGCCGGCGGTGCCGCCCGGACGCGGTGCCCGGCTCCGCCGCGTGGAACGTGCGCGCCGACGTCGTCGGCCGGGCGATGCGGCTGATCGGCGACGGCGTGATCGACCGGGAGGGCGTCGCCGGGCTCGCCACGCGCCTCGGTTACAGCGCGCGGCAGGTGCAGCGGCAGCTCACCGCCGAGCTCGGCGCGGGACCCGTCGCGCTGGCCCGCGCCCAGCGGGCGCACACCGCGCGGGTCCTGCTGCAGACCACGGAGCTGCCGGTCACGCAGATCGCTTTCGCGGCCGGATTCGCCAGCGTGCGGCAGTTCAACGACACCGTCCGGACCGCCTACGCCGCCACCCCGAGCGAACTGCGGGCCGCCGCGTTCCGCACCCGGCGCCGCCCGGCCGCCCCCACCGCGGGGATCCCACTGCGTCTCGCCCACCGCGGCCCCTACCAGACCGGCCCCGTCTTCGACCTGTTCCAGCACGAGGCCGTGCCCGGGGTGGAGGAGGTGAGCGGACGGCCGGGCGGGCGGACGTACCGGCGCACCCTGCGCCTGCCGCACGGCGCCGGGATCGTCGCCGTCGACGAACGCGGCCGGGTGCCCGAAGCCGGGTCCGCCGCACGGCCGGGCGGCTGGCTGGAGGGGCGGCTGCACCTGACCGACCCGCGCGATCTGACGACGGCCGTGCAGCGGCTGCGGCGGCTGTTCGACCTCGACGCCGACCCGTACGCCGTCGACGAGCGGCTCGGCGCGGACCCTGAGCTGGCCCCGCTGGTCGCCGCCCGCCCGGGCCTGCGCTCGCCCGGCGCCGCCGATCCCGAGGAGGCCGCGGTCCGCGCGCTGGTGGGGCCGACGGCGGCCGAGGAGCTGGTACGCCGCTACGGCAAGGCACTGGACGCGCCCTGCGGTAGCCTCACCCACCTGTTCCCCGAGCCGGCCGTCCTCGCCGAGGCCGAGCCGCACGGCGCCCTGGGCGCGCTGGCCGCCGCCCTCGCCGACGGCACCGTACGGCTGGACCCGGGCGCCGACCGCGAGGAGGCGCACCGCGCGCTGCTCGCCCTGCCGGGCCTGGACGCCGCCACGGCCGCCGTCATCCGCACCCGCGCCCTCGGCGACCCCGACGCGGCCCCGCCCGGCGCGGACGTCCCCGACAGCTGGCGCCCCTGGCGCTCGTACGCCCTGGGCCACCTGCGCGCCGCGGGGAGGCCGCGGGCCCGATGACCACGCACCACGAACCCACGACGAAGCCCTCCGCGACCTCGGCGGCCTCGATGGCCCCGACGCGCCCCACACGCACTTGGAACACGCGATGATCCCCGAGCCCACGATGATCCCCGACCCCATGACGGCCCCCGATCCTCTGACGGCCCCCGATCCCATGACGATCGCCGAGCCCGCGACGAGCCCCGGACCGGGGGAGGCGACCTACTGGACGCGGATCGACAGCCCCCTCGGCCCGCTGCTCCTCACCGCCGACCCGGACGGTGCGCTCACCTCCCTGTCGGTGCCCGGCCAGAAGGGCGGCCGCACGGTCGAGGCCGGGTGGCGCCACGACGCCGGCCCCTTCCGCGCGGCCGAGGAACAGCTGCGCGCCTACTTCGCCGGTGAGCTCAAGGAGTTCGCCCTGCCGCTCCGCGGCCTCGGCACCGACTTCAGGCGGCGGGTGTGGGACGCCCTGGACTCCGTCCCGTACGGCCGGACGACGACGTACGGCGAGATCGCCGCCCGGATCGGCGCCTCCCGGGCCGCCGTGCGGGCGGTCGGCGGTGCCATCGGCGCCAACCCTCTCCTGGTGCTGCGCCCCTGCCACCGTGTGATCGGCGCGGACGGCTCGCTCACGGGCTACGCCGGCGGCCTGGAGCGCAAGACGCGGCTGCTCGCGCTGGAGGGCGTGCTCACGCCCTGAGCCCCCGGATCAGTGCCGCCGTTCCCGGGCCACCCAGCCGCGTTCGTAGGCGTGCCAGCCCAGTTGCAGCCGGGTGGCCACCCCGGCCAGCTCCATCAGCCGCTTCACCCGGCGCTGCACGGTCCGCAGGCCCAGGTCGAGTTGCTTGGCCACACTCGCGTCGGTCAGCCCGGCCAGCAGCAGGGACAGCACCTCCAGGTCGGTGGCGTCGGGGCCGTCCGGATCCTGCTCGGTGACGCCGGACGCGCCCAGGCGCAGCGGCAGTCCGGTCCGCCACACCGACTCGAACAGTCCCGACAACAGCTCCAGCAGACCGCTGGCGTGCACGACGAGCGCGGCCGGCTCCGCCGAGTGCGTGGTCAGCGGCACCATCGCCAGCGTACGGTCGGCGACCACCAGTTTGGTCGGCACCTCGTCGACGACCCGCACCTGTTCGTCCCGGCCGAGGGCGGCGGTCAGCTCCGTGATGCCGTGCGGCTGGTCCAGCACCGCGCGCTCGACCACCACCCGGTAGCGCACCCCTCGCCCGGCCGCCTGCTCCTCGGCGGCGTTCTCCGCCCCGGAGACGACCACCGGGTTGTCGGTGACCAGCGCGCACACCTCCTCGTTCGCGCCCAGTTGGAGCTGGAGGAAGCGCTGCGCGACCGCGGGGGCGCCGGTGACCACCTCCACCAGGTCGTGCACCGCGGGTTCGGCCGCCGCCGCCCGGTACTCCTCGGCGAGCAGCGCGGCGGCGAGCTCCGCCTTGTCCAGTTCGTGCCGCTGCTGGGTGAGCAGCGCGCCCAGCGCCACTCCGGGCGGCGCGGCGACCCAGCGGCCGGGCCGCGCGGAGGACTGGGCCGCGAGTCCGTGCCGCTCCAGCCGGCGCAGGGCACGCTCGGTGTCCCGTTCGCCGAGCATCAGCCGCCGCGCGAGGTCGGGCACCTCCGCGGCGCCCACGGACACCAGCGCCCGGTACGCCGACTCGTGCCTCTCGTCCAGACCTATCGCTGCCAGCATCGGCTGCCGTCCCTCCCCATTCGGGCCCCCTGCCACACCGTTCGCGGCGCGTCGGCGTGGCGGAAAACGGCCACGGCGCAAACCCGCCTCCCAACATCATCGCGGTACCCGCCCTCTCCCTGACAAGGTGGCACCACCGAAGCATCGATGTGCCGCTCCCGAGGCCGTGGCCTGCGGGGACGCCGGCTGCGTGCGGCGGCCGTCCCTACGTGACCCGGGTCCGGGTCGACCAGGCGTCGCCGGGCGGTTCTCCCGTGGGGGGTGGGACCGCCCGGCGGCTGTATTTCGTACGGCCGTGCGGACTGTCACCCGACGGGTCCGATCATGGGCCGGACGCCCGCCGGATTTTCCGGATGCCCCGTTTCCAGGCGGCCCGTGCGGTGGACAATTGAGGGCATGAGCCAGCAGGGGGGAAGGCCCACCGGTCACGAGGACGACTGGTGGGGGCAGCTGTACGACGACTCCACCGAGGACACCGGCCCCACAGCAGCGGCCGATTCCCTGGACGACCGCTTCGCCTCGGCCGCCGACGCCGTGGAGGAGACACCGGGCGTCACCCGGACGGGGGAAGCGGTACCGGGTGAACCGGCCGACGAGTGGCGTGACGCGCGGGCGGACGCCCACGAGGACACCCGGCCCGGCCACGGGGACGAGGAGTGGTTCTCGTTCGGGGACCTCCCGACCTCACCGCCGGCGGTCGTACCCCCGCCGCGCACCGTCCACCCGGACACCGAGCCGCCCGTCGGCGTGGCGGTGGGGTCACCGGCCGCTGCCGGCCCGCCCTCCGAACCCCCGCGTGACCCTGGCCCCGAAACCGACGCCGGTGCCGTCCCCACCCCCCACCCCGAAGCGGACGCGGCACCCGGCCCCGACGCCGCCCCCTGGCACGGGCCCCGGGCGGCCGGACGGACGGCCGAGGACGCCGTCGAGGCGCCGTACGTCCGCCGGGCCCCTTCCCACGACGGCCCGCCGCCGGATCCCGGACCGGACTGGTGGCGGCGAGCCCCCCAGGAAGCCCCGCCGGCCACCGGCCCGCACGTGGGGAGCACCGACTCCGGCCGGGCAGCGGCCACCGGCCCCGCACCGTCGGCCGTGCCCCCCGGACCGCCGCCTCCGCCCGAGCCCCCCACCGCGCCCGCGCCCGGCGCGCCCGAGGACGCCGCGCCCGAGGAGGAAGGGCCGAGCGGCGCCCGCGCCCAGGCAGGCCCCGCCCCGGCCGACCCGCCGGCCCCCCGAGCCCCCTCGCCGCCGCTCCCACCGCCGCCCGCCACGCCTCCTCCGTCTCCACCGCCCACGAAGCCGGTCACGCTCCCGCCGTCCCCGCCACCCTGGTCGGGCGCTGCCGCCGGAGCCGCGCACATCGATCCCACAGGCCAGGCCGGCCACGCCGACCAGGCCGGCCACGCCGATCCCGCCGGCCAGTTCCACCATGCCGCCCCCGCAGCCGCCGCAGCCCCCACGGAACCCACCGACCCGGCAGCCCCCGCTGCCTCCACAGCCGAGGCGAGCACCCGCCCCCCGCTCTCCCCGCCGCCCACCGTCGCCCACGTAGGCTCCGGGCCGCCCACCTACGACGCCGAGCCGACCGCGCTTCCGGCCGCCGACCCCGAGGAGCCCGGCGACCTGCTGCCGGACACGGTGCTGGACGGGGCCCGGTACGGCACCTGCACGCTGCGCGCCGTGTCCCTGCGGGGAGACTCCCCGCGCTATCGGGGCGAACCGCGCCGGGACGCGCTGCTCACCGCCCGGTTCGGCAGCGGAGAGCAGGCGCTCCTGCTGGTCGCGACGGCGACCGGCGCCCGCACCGCCCCGCAGGCGCACCGCGCGGCGGCGGAGGCGTGCCAGTGGATCGCGGGGGCCGTGGGCCGCAGTCACCAGCGGCTGGTGGAGGACATCCGGGCCGGCCGGCGCGGCGAGCTGAAGGCAGGTCTGCACCGCCTCACCGACCGCTGCCTCGGCAGGCTCCGCGCCGCCGCGGCCGAACGCGGCACCGGACCGGAGGGCCATGCGGCCACGCTGCGCTGCCTGCTGGTGCCCGCCGACCCCGAGTGCCGGGTGCGGGTCTTCTTCGGGGTCGGCGCGGGCGGACTGTTCCGGCTGCGCGCCGGGGAGTGGCAGGACATCGAGCCCCAGACGCCCGAACCCGCTTCGGGCGCCGCCCGCGCCACCGCCCCCGACGGCGACCGGCCCACCCCGGACTTCGGCATCCCCGCCCCGCCGAGCCCGTACGCCACCGTCGCCGCGCCCGAGCCGCCCCGCGAGCCCTTCCGCTTCCGGGCCTCCGTAGCCCGTCCGGGTGACGTGCTGGTGATGTGCACGCGCGGCCTGGCCGACCCCCTGCGCGGCGAGGCGGAGCTGCGCGCGCATCTGACCGGACGGTGGGCCGGGGCCGCCCCGCCCGGTCTGGCCGCGTTCCTGGCGGACGCCCAGACGCGGGTGAAGGGGTACGCGGACGACCGTACGGCCGCCGCCGTCTGGGAGGCGTGAGCGGCGAGGCTGTGGATTCATGGACACCGAGGACCCGCGAGGACCGGTACGGGACCTCGAAGAGACCGAAGGGCGTCCAGCAGCCATGGCCAAGCAGAACGTCGCAGAGCAGTTCGTCGACACCCTCGTCCGCGCCGGGGTCAAACGCCTGTACGGCGTCGTGGGCGACAGCCTCAACCCGGTCGTCGACGCGGTCCGCCGCAACGCCGCCATCGACTGGATCCACGTCCGGCACGAGGAGACCGCCGCCTTCGCGGCCGGCGCCGAGGCGCAGATCACCGGGAAGCTGGCGGCCTGCGCCGGCTCCTGCGGCCCGGGCAACCTGCACCTCATCAACGGCCTGTACGACGCCCACCGCTCCATGGCCCCCGTGCTCGCGCTCGCCTCGCACATCCCGTCCAGCGAGATCGGGCTCGGCTACTTCCAGGAGACCCATCCGGACCGGTTGTTCCAGGAATGCAGCCACTACAGCGAGCTGATCTCCAGTCCGAAGCAGATGCCGAGGCTGCTGGACACCGCCATCCAGAACGCGGTCGGCCGCAGCGGTGTCAGCGTGGTGACGCTGCCGGGCGACATCGCCGCCGAACCCGCGCCCGAGAAGGCCGCGGAGACCGCGATCGTCACCTCCCGGCCCACCGTGCGGCCCGGTGACGCGGAGATCGACGAGCTGGTGCGGATGATCGACGAGGCCGACAAGGTCACCCTGTTCTGCGGCAGTGGCACGGCGGGCGCGCACGCCGAGGTGATGAGGTTCGCCGGGAAGATCAAGTCGCCGGTGGGCCACGCCCTGCGCGGCAAGGAGTTCATCCAGTACGACAACCCGTTCGACGTCGGCATGAGCGGGCTGCTCGGCTACGGCGCCGCCTACGAGGCCACCCACGAGTGCGACCTGCTGCTCCTGCTCGGCACCGACTTCCCTTACAACGCGTTCCTGCCCGACGACGTGCGGATCGCGCAGGTCGACGTCCGGCCCGAGCACCTCGGCCGCCGCTCCCGGCTCGACCTGGCCGTGTGGGGAGACGTGCGCGAGACGCTGCGCTGTCTGGTCCCACGGGTGAAGGAGAAGAAGAACCGGCGCTTCCTCGACCGGATGCTCAAGAAGCACGCGGACGCGCTGGAGGGGGTCGTCAAGGCGTACACCAGGAAGGTCGACCGGCACGTGCCGATCCATCCCGAGTACGTGGCCGCCGTGCTGGACGAAGTCGCCGCTGACGACGCCGTGTTCACCATCGACACCGGTATGTGCAACGTCTGGGGCGCCCGCTACATCTCGCCCAACGGCCGCCGCCGCATCATCGGTTCGTTCTCCCACGGCTCGATGGCCAACGCGCTGCCCATGGCGATCGGCGCGCAGTTCACCGACCGCCGGCGCCAGGTGGTCTCCATGTCCGGCGACGGCGGGTTCGCCATGCTGATGGGCGACTTCCTGACCCTGGTCCAGTACGACCTGCCGGTGAAGGTGGTGCTGTTCGACAACTCCGCCCTCAGCATGGTCGAGTTGGAGATGCTGGTGGCCGGCCTGCCCTCCTACGGCACCACCAACAAGAACCCCGACTTCGCCGCCGTCGCCCGGGCCTGCGGCGCCCACGGCGTACGGGTGGAGAAGCCCAAGGAACTCGCCGGGGCGCTCAAGGACGCCTTCCGGCACAAGGGGCCCGCCCTCGTGGACGTCGTCACCGACCCCAACGCCCTGTCCATCCCGCCGAAGATCAGTGCCGAGATGGTGACCGGGTTCGCCCTGTCCGCCTCGAAGATGGTGCTGGACGGCGGGGTGGGCCGGATGGTGCAGATGGCCCGGTCCAACCTCCGCAACGTGCCGCGCCCCTGAGCAGGGCGGCCCCACAGGCTCCCGTCGGCGGCCCCTGAGGGCCGTGGAAAGCGTCGTACTCCGGCCAAGTTGGCCGAACACTCGGTCGTTGACGGCTCGACATGACTGCCGTGTGCTCCGCTGGGCATGGATCCCCGTGAACGTGTTCGAGCTGGAGGGGAACCGACATCGGCGCGCGGGCGGGGGAGATGAAGGGTCAGGCACGAGGGGGCGGCCCCGCGACGGTCGCGGCCGCACCGGTGACGACGGTCGAGACGGCGACCGACGGCGTCGTACGGAGGTTACCGGCGCCCCAGCTCAGGCGCAGACTGATGCGCGCGGATCTGCGGGCGGTGCCCGAGGCGCGCCGGGCGTTGCGCGAACTGCTGCGTCCCTGGGGGCGGCCGGACACCTCCGACGTCGCCGAACTGCTGACCAGCGAGCTGGTCACCAACGCGCTTGTGCACACCGACGACGACGCGATCCTGACCGCCACCGTCTCGCCGGACGGACTGCGGGTCGAGGTAAGGGACTTCGTGGCGCGTCGGCCCCGGCCGCGGATGCCGGAGGCCGCGGCCGACACCAACGGCAGGGGCCTGTTCCTGGTGGAGTCCCTCGCGGACGCCTGGGGCGTGTGCGCGCACGACGTCGGCAAGTCGGTGTGGTTCGAACTGACGGCGGCGGAGGCGGCCTGAGCGGGCGGCCGGCACGAGCCGCCCGGACCGGAGGACGCGCAAGGGGAGGGGGGGGGGGGGGGGGCGGGCCCGGCGCCCCCCCCCCCCCCCTCCCCTTGGCGCTGTCGGTGACCGACCTTTCGCCTCAGTCTCGGCCTCGGTATCAGCCTCAGCCTCAGTCTCGGTATCAGCCGAACTGCTGCTCCAGGTCCTTCAGTTTGCGCTCCAGCGAGTCCAGGCGCGGCAGCGCCTGGGTGTCGTCCTCCGCGGTGAGGTCGACCGTGAGGGCGTCAGAGCCCTTGCGGACGGGCTGCAGTGAGGGACGCGCGCGCACCGGCAGGGGCTCCGCCGGCGATATGGCAGGCTCCGCGGTGACCTGACCGGAGCCGCGCTCCAGGGCCTGCGTCTCGCCCTGCCGGCCGCCCCGGCCGACGAAGCCGCGGTGGCCCCGGCTGATCGCCTTGAGCTGGGCGCGCTCGACCCGCTCCTGCTCGCGCCGCAGCCGGCTCCGCTCCTCCTTCTGCCGCTTGTCCTCGCGCACCTCCTCGACCGCCTCGTCCAGGCTGCGCACGCCCTCCAGGAGCATCAGCGACCAGGCGCGGTACGTCTCCCGGGGGGCCCGTAGCCAGCGGACGATACGGATCTGCGGCAGCGGGCGCGGGACCAGGCCCTGCTCGCGCAGGGCGGCACGGCGGGTCTGCTTCAGCGCGCGGTCGAAGAGGACCGCCGCCGACAGCGACATGCCGGCGAAGAACTGCGGCGCGCCCGCGTGGGCGACGCCCCGGGGCGCGTGCACCCAGTTGAACCAGGCCGCCGCAGCGGCGAACAGCCACACCAGCAGCCGGGAGCCGAGCGCCGCGTCACCGTGGCTGGCCTCCCGCACCGCGAGCACGGAGCAGAACATCGCGGCGCCGTCCAGACCGAACGGCACCAGGTACTGCCAGCCGTCGGTCAGGCCGAGATTCTGCTCGCCGAAGCCGACCAGGCCGTGGAAGGAGAGCGCGGCGGCGACCGCCGCACAGCAGAACAGAAGCACATAGGAAGCGGTGCCGTAGACGGCCTCCTTGCGCCTGCGGCGCTCCTCGCTGCGCTCCCACGAGTCGTCGGCACTCGTGTTCCCCTTGGACCGCTTGCCGCGCGCGAGCACCGCCACCGCCGCCAGCACGCCCAGGAGCAGCACGGCGCCCGGAAGCAGCCAGTTCAGCGATATGTCGGTCAGTCTCATCTAGGGTCCCTTGCATTGGGATAGGGCGTAACGCCCGCCATAGTGGCCCAATCCCGGCTGCCCTCAGGGGGTTTCGGGGCAAGAGGCCGCCAAGGAGGTGCAAGGGGATGCCCGGGGACGGCGTTCTGCTCGAACTGCCGCGTGAGGGGCGGGAGTTGAGTTCGAATAAGACTACCCGTACGGGTGGTTCCGCGGAAAGTTCCCGCGACGGGTGAGGGAGTTGTGAACACCCTGAGCCCGTATGGGGTCCCAGTCGTGGACGATCTTACGGGACGCGTGACGGGCCGCCGTACGTTCCGACGAGCCGTCAAGTCGTGCATGAGGTGCCGGGGTCGGTGGGCCACCGCCTCGACCGACGTGACGTCAGGCGGCGACCGTGGCGGTGGCGGACCGGTCCGCGATCCGACCCGGGATCCGGTCGGCTGTGGCGCAGGTGCGCGGGCAGTTGGCGCAGGTGTCCTCGGGGCGCACCGTGTAGAACATGCAGCAGCTGACCCGGTCGCGGCTGGGCTGGGAGCGCTCCCTGCCCGAAGGGCCTGGGGCGATCTCGCCGTCGGGGCCGGTCGGCTCGCGGAACGCGGCCGAGCCGACGTAGGGGCGGGTCGCGCCCGGCATCAGCAGCTCCAGCTCGCGCATCGCCCGCTCCTGCTCGTCGAGCAGCTGGGCGACGTACCACAGGCCCTCGACGACCTCGTCGGTCGCCATGCCCCACAGGGCCCGGCCGCGCCGGCGCATGCGGGGGCCGAAGCCGCCGAGCACGGGTTCCAGGTGCTCGGCGACGGCCGCCCGTACCTCGGCGCGCAGCGCCTCCTCGTCGGGCACCACACGGGCGCCGGGCAGGGCGGCGGCGGGGTCGCCGGGCAGGCAGGCGAAGGAGGTGACGCGTACGGCCATGCGGCCCGAGGTGCGGTCGTAGGAGACGTGCGCCACGGGCAGGCGGGGGACCCGGCGGTGCAGGAACCAGGGCGCCGTGAACAGCAGGCAGGCGGGCCAGGCGTAGCGGTGCAGTCCGAAGCTCGCCACCACGTCCGGCCGGGCCCGCGTCCCGTAGTCGCGCAGCACCTGTGCGTCGTCCCAGGCCAGGAAGGCGTCCAGCTCGGGGCCGCCCGCGGCCAGGGAGTCGGCGGTCGTCCACGCGCCGCCGCTCGGCGCCTGCTCGCCGGGGCCCAGCTCGGTCACCGTGAGGCCGGGGAAGGCCTCGCTGAGCCGCGCGTACGCGGCCGCGACTGCCGAAGGGGGCACAGGCATGCCGGAACCACCGATTCACGGTCGACGGGGACGGTTGGAGGTAAGCCTTACCTTACTTCACTTCGGTGGAATGTGAACCCTTGGCCAGTTGTGTCTAAGGTGCTTGACGGAGGAGCAGCAACCCGCCGTAATGGCCCCAAGCACACCCAAGCCCGGAGGAGCACCGTGAAGCAGGGCGCGCAGGACCCCGCCGGCGCCGCCGGGGCGGCCCTCGCCGGGGCCCCGCAGGCCGCTCCGGACGCGGGCGGGGCCCGGCTGCCCCGGCAGCCGTGGGCGGCCCGGGAGAGGGAACGGGACGCGTCGGTGGCGGACGGCGCCCGCGGTGGACACACGCACGGCCGGTCGCCCGCCGCGCCCGCCCGCCCGTCCGTGCGCCGCTCCTCCGTGCGCGGACAGGTCCTCGACGCCCTGCGCGCCGCGCTGGCCACCGGTGAGCTGCGGCCCGGCGAGGTCTACTCGGGGCCCGCGCTCGGCGAACGGTTCGGGGTGTCCGCGACCCCGGTCCGCGAGGCGATGCAGCGACTCGCCCAGGAGGGCGCCGTCGAGGTCGTGCCCAACCGGGGCTTCCGGGTCGTCGAGCGGGGCGCCCGCGAACTCGCCGAGCTGGCCGAGGTGCGGGCGCTGATCGAGGTTCCGGTGCTGCTGCGGCTGGCCGGCACCGTCCCCGTCGAGCGCTGGGCCGGACTGCGTCCCCTCGCCGAGGCCACCGTGCGGGCGGCGTCCTCCGGATGCCCGGCGGCCTACGCCGAGTCCGACCGTGCCTTCCACCACGCGCTGCTGTCCCTGTCGGGCAACGAACAGCTCGTCCGGATCGCCGCCGACCTGCACCGCCGCACCCAGCGGCCACCGGCCCCCGGTCCCGGCCGCCCCGACCTCCTGGCCGACGCGGCCGAACACACGGCCCTCCTGGACGCCTTGATCGCCCACGACGACACAGCGGTCCGCACCCTGATCCAGGAACACTTCACCGGCCCCCTCTGACGGCCGGCGCTCCGTCGCACGGGCGTCCCCCGCGCCGCGTCGGCGCCGATGCGGCCTGCCGCCCCGGCGCAGCGCGCCCCGGCACCGCCGATGCGGACCCTGCCGACGGCCGTCGAGCGCACGGGTCGGCGCAGCGGTAGGGGTCCTGGTCCAGGAGCGCTTCAGGCGGGCCCCGCTGACGGCCGGCGGCCCGCGGCCCGGCGTCGCGCGCCGCGGCGGCATCGACGCGGCCCCCGGCCGGCGGCCGTCGAGCGCTCGGGTCGGTGCGATGGTCCGGCGCCCTGGCCCAGGAGCGCGTCACCGGGCCCCGCCGGCGACCGGCGGTCCGCACCGTAGCGGCGTCCCCGTCTCCCGGCGCCGTCGGTGCGCCCGCGCCGCCCGCGCTGCTGCTCCCGGCTCGCCCGCGCCGCCCGCCGTCCACTGTCCGCCCGCGCGCCTGCCGAGCGTCCTCGTGCCGCCCGCCGGCTACGCCGTGGCCGCTCCCGGTGTCGGTGGGGTCAGGTGGCGGGAGAGCCAGGTGGGGACGCCGCCGAGGAGGCGGAAGAGGCGGCTGGCCTCCTCGCGGAGGCGGGAGGCCTCTGGTTCCGTCTCCGTGTCGGCCAGGGAGACCAGCGCCGGGGCCGTGCCGACGAGGTAGCCCAGCTCCTCGCGGATCCGCAGCGACTCGGCGAAGCCGTGCCGGGCGTCGGCCAACTCGCCTTCTCTCAGGGCGAGTCCGGCCAGGTGGCGCCAGGTGGAGGAGAGCAGCAGCGGGTCGTGATGCGCGGTGGCGCCGGCGTGGGCGCGTCGGTAGGCGGCGCGCGCGGCCTGCGGGGAGCGCGTCAGCTTCTCCGCGATCAGCCCGCGCCGGAAGTCCAGCAGGGCCCGCCCCGGCGAGCCCGGCGGGATCAGCGCCGCCGCCCGGCCCAGCGCCGAACGCGCCTCGTCCGCCCGGTCGCGCACGCCGTGCAGCGTGGCCGAGTAGGCCAAGTACCCGCGTTCACAAGCGGCCGCGCCGCGCTCCTCGTCGGTGTGCGCCAGCGCCTCGGCGGCCCGCAGCGCGTCCTCCGCGTCCTGCCACCCCGCCTCCGTGTACAGGCACCGTTCCACCAGCAGCGCGGTGCGCTGCAGCGCCGCGTCGGCGGTGGCCGACTGCAGCAGCGCCGCCGCGTCGGCCCAGCACGCGCGCGAGCGCAGCCGCCATACCGCGGTCTGGAGTGGATCGTCACCTGCGGTCGTTCCGTTACCAGACATGGCGGTATGCGCCACGTTGCCCTCCCCGAGCACGTCTTCGAGCTTTGAGTGGTGGCGGAATCTCAGCACGAATCCCGGGGCCCGGCCAAGGGGGTGGGTGAAGGATTTCACAAAGTCGGGGGAACGTGGCCGGTAGCAGGTGTCACCACCGCCCGCCGGCCACGCCGGGGGCCTTCCGTCCGGATCAGGCCGCGAGCCCGCCCTGATCCGGACGAGAGGCGCTAGTGCCGCAACAGGCGACGTTCGCCCCGTCGCGACGCCCGGCACGCCTCCCCCAAGCTCTTCGAGCAGGGGGACCCCCACTCGCCGCACCGGCCGAAAGCCCGAGTACGTCCAGTACGAGGGCTTCCGGCCGGCACGGCGAGAGCACGCACCGGACGCCGCTCCTTGACGGGCGAACGTCACCTGCCGCGGCGCTAGCTCATCCGCAGCGCCAGGAAGAAGTCCAGCTTGTCCTCCAGCCGCGACAGGTCACGCCCCGTCAACTGCTCGATCCGCCCGACCCGATAGCGCAACGTGTTGACGTGCAGGTGGAGCCGGGCCGCGCACCGGGTCCAGGAGCCGTCGCAGTCGAGGAACGCCTCCAGGGTCGGGATGAGCTCGGCGCGGTGCTTGCGGTCGTAGTCCCGCAGCGGGTCCAGCAGCCGGGCGGTGAAGGCGCGGCGCACGTCGTCCGGGACGAAGGGGAGCAGCAGCACGTGCGAGGCCAGTTCCTGGTGGCCGGCCGCGCAGACGCCGCCCGGCCGGGCGGCGGCGACCCGCCGGGCGTGCCGCGCCTCCTCCAGCGCCCCGCGCAGCCCCTCGGCCGAGTGCACGGCCGCGCTGACGCCGAGCGTGAGCCGGCCGTCGTCGCCGAGGCCGGCCGACAGCGGGTCCCGCACGGACTCCAGGAGGGCGTCGGCCAGGATCCCGCTCTCCGAGCCGTCGTGCTCGGCCGAGACGGCGGGCAGCGGCACCAGGGCGATGGCCTCGTCACCCGTGTGGGCGACCGCTATCCGGTCGGACGGCTCGTGGCCGGCGCCCGGGGCGCCGGGGGAGGGGTCGGCGAGGATCTCCTCCAGCAGCGCCTGGGCGACCGGGCCGCCCTCGGCGGGCGCGCCGTCCCACTCGACGCGGGCCACCACGACCTGCCAGTGCGGGGCCGCGCCGAGGCCGGGCAGCAGCACCGGCGCGGCGACCCGGAGCCGGGCGGCGATCTCGGCGGGCGGCGCGCCCGTCTGCACCAGCTCCAGCACCTCCTGGGCGAGACGCCTGCGCACCGTGCGCGCCGCCTCCCGCCGGTCCCGCTCGACGGCGATCAGCTGGGTGACGCCCTGCAGCAGGTCGAGCCGCTCCTCGGGCCAGTCGCCGGCGTCCGCCTCGACGGCCAGCAGCCAGTCCGACAGCACCGTCTCGCGCACGTCCCGCGCGGCCTGGGCGGGACGTGCGGCGGCCTGCGCGGCGCGCTGTCCGCCGCGGATCGGGAAGAGGGAGTACGTCGTGCCGTCCAGCGTGACCCGGTGCGGGCCGCGCCGGCCCGTGCGGCCCGCCGTCATGTGCTCGGCGGCCAGCAGGGCGCAGGTGCGCGCGGGCAGCGCCGGGCCGCCCGCGCCGGGCCCGGCGATCAGCCGGCCGGTGGGGGAGAGCAGCCAGGCCCGCAGGTCCAGGTCGGAGCCGAGCAGGTCCAGGACCACGTCCGGGCCGCCGCCCGCCGGCCCGGAGGTCATCATCCGGCGGTGCCGGTCGACCACCGCGGCCAGGTCGCCGGCGCGCTCGCCGGAGACCTGGCGCACCACGTGCTCGGTGATCGTCGCGAAGGCCACCGACTCGTGCACCGCGAACAGCGGCATCCGGTGCCGGGCGCAGGCCCGTGCCAGGTCCTCGGGCACCGCGCCCAGCTCCGCCTCGCCCGCGGCCAGCGCGGCGACACCGGCCTGCGCCAGGATCCGTACGAAGGGCTCGGAGTCGGCGGCGTCGCGGCGCCAGGCCAGGCCCGTCAGCACCAGCTCGCCGCCGGAGAGGTACCGGCTCGGGTCGCGCAGGTCGGTGGTCATGACACCGCGGACGGTGCGGTCCAGCTCCTCCTCGCCGCCGAGCAGCTTCAGGCCCAGCGCGTCGGTGTCCAGCAGTGCGCGCAGCCGCATGTGTCGTCGCCGCCGTTCTTTGTCTCGAAAACTACGATGAATCCTGTGGTGGGCGCCCGGCCGGGCGGCCGGTCGGCAGCTCCGCCGGGAGGGCGGTGACCTCTGTTTCCCGGGTGAACCCAAGATGTCACCGACGACCTCCGTTCATACGAATCTACAAGATGCCCGGCGTGGCCAGCCAAACCCTTCATGGTTTCGGTGACTGACCCCGCCGGAGCACCGGGCGGTGTACTGACTGCACTCCGCGTGAACAGCACATGAACGAGAACGAGCCTGGCCCGCCGCACACGGATTGGCTCAATCTGTACGACCTTTCGAGACGAAGAAGAGAGCCGGTCATGGACTTCCTTCGCCCCGCCAGCTGGGAGGAGGCGCTCGCCGCGAAGGCAGAGCACCCCACCGCTGTGCCGATTGCGGGTGGCACCGACGTGATGGTCGAGATCAACTTCGACCACCGCCGGCCCGAGTACCTGCTCGACCTGAACCGCGTCGGCGACCTCTACGAGTGGGAGGTCGGCGAGGACAGCGTGCGGCTGGGCGCCTCGGTCCCCTACACGAAGATCATGGACAATCTCCGTGCCGAGCTGCCGGGCCTGGCGCTCGCCTCGCACACGGTCGCCTCCCCGCAGATCCGCAACCGCGGCGGCGTCGGCGGCAACCTCGGCACGGCCTCCCCGGCCGGCGACGCCCACCCCGCCCTGCTCGCCGCGGGCGCCGAGGTCGAGGCCGAGTCGGTGCGCGGCACCCGCCGCATCCCGATCGACGAGTTCTACACCGGCGTCAAGCGCAACGCGCTCGCCCCCGACGAGTTGATCCGCGCCGTGCACATCAAGAAGGCGGACGGACCCCAGCAGTACTCCAAGGTCGGCACCCGCAACGCCATGGTCATCGCCGTGTGCGCCTTCGGCCTGGCCCTGCACCCCGAGACCCGGACGGTGCGCACCGGCATCGGCTCGGCCGCGCCCACCCCCGTCCGCGCCCAGGCCGCCGAGGAGTTCCTGAACGCGGCCCTGGAGGAGGGCGGCTTCTGGGACAACGGAAAGATCATCACCCCGTCGGTCGCCAAGCAGTTCGCCGAGCTGTGCTCCGCCGCCTGCAACCCGATCGACGACGTCCGGGGCACCGCGAGCTACCGCCGCCACGCGGTCGGTGTGATGGCCCGCCGGACACTCACCTGGACCTGGGAGTCGTACCGCGGCGCCCGCAACGCCTCGGAGGGAGCTGCGTAATGCGTGTCAACTTCACCGTCAACGGACGGCCGCAGGAAGCCGACGACGTCTGGGAGGGCGAGTCCCTGCTCTACGTCCTGCGCGAGCGCATGGGCCTGCCGGGCTCCAAGAACGCCTGCGAGCAGGGCGAGTGCGGCTCCTGCACGGTGCGCCTGGACGGCGTGCCGGTGTGTTCCTGTCTGGTCGCGGCCGGGCAGGTCCAGGGCCGCGAGGTCGTCACCGTCGAGGGCCTGGCCGAGTACGCCAAGGACCGCGCCGAGGGCGGCTGCGCGAGCGGCGCCGCCGGCACGACGCTCGACGAGGCCAAGCGGTGGCGGGCGCAGGGCGCCGACTCGCAGACCGGCGAGGGCGTCGAACTCGCCCCGATCCAGCAGGCGTTCATCGACGCCGGCGCCGTCCAGTGCGGCTTCTGCACGCCCGGTCTGCTGGTCGCCGCCGACGAGATGCTGGAGCGCAACCCCAACCCGACCGACGCGGACATCCGCGAGGCGCTGTCGGGCAACCTGTGCCGCTGCACGGGCTACGAGAAGATCATGGACGCGGTCCGCCTCGCGGCCGCCCGGCAGTCCGAGGGGGTCTGAGCATGACGACTGCCAACGGTGCTCCCACCAAGATCACGCAGGGTTCGAAGACCAAGGGCGGCATCGGCGAGTCCACGCTCCGCCCGGACGGCACCCTCAAGGTGACCGGCGAGTTCGCGTACTCGTCCGACATGTGGCACGAGGACATGCTGTGGGGCCAGATCCTGCGCTCCACGGTCGCCCACGCCGAGATCGTCTCCATCGACGTCTCCGAGGCCCTCGCCATGGCAGGCGTCTACGCCGTCATGACCTACGACGACCTCCCGGCCGAGATGAAGCACTACGGCCTGGAGATCCAGGACACCCCGGTCCTCGCCCACGGCAAGGTGCGCCACCACGGCGAGCCTGTCGCGATCGTCGCCGCCGACCACCCGGAGACCGCGCGCCGCGCCGCCGCCAAGATCAAGGTCGAGTACAAGGAGCTGCCCGTCATCACCGACGAGGCCTCCGCGACCGCGCCGGACGCGATCCTCGTCCACGAGAACCGCGACGACCACCACATCGGCCACGTGCCGCACCCCAACATCGTCCACCGCCAGCCGATCGTGCGCGGCAACGCCGACGCGGCCGCCGAGAAGGCCGACTTCGTCGTCAAGGGCGAGTACTACTTCGGCATGCAGGACCAGGCCTTCCTCGGCCCCGAGTCCGGCCTCGCCGTGCCCGAGGAGGACGGCGGCGTCCACCTCTACATCGCCACCCAGTGGCTGCACAGCGACCTGCGCCAGATCGCGCCCGTGCTCGGCCTGCCCGAGGACAAGGTCCGCATGACCCTGGCCGGCGTCGGCGGCGCGTTCGGCGGCCGCGAGGACCTGTCCATGCAGATCCACGCCTGCCTGCTGGCGCTGCGCACGGGCAAGCCGGTCAAGATCGTCTACAACCGGTTCGAGTCCTTCTTCGGGCACGTCCACCGCCACCCGGCCCGCCTCTTCTACGAGCACGGCGCCACCAAGGACGGCAAGCTCACCCACATGAAGTGCCGGATCGTCCTGGACGGCGGCGCCTACGCCTCCGCCTCCCCGGCGGTCGTGGGCAACGCCTCCTCGCTGTCGGCCGGCCCGTACGTCATCGACGACGTCGACATCGAGGCCATCGCCCTCTACACCAACAACCCGCCGTGCGGCGCGATGCGCGGCTTCGGCGCGGTCCAGGCGTGCTTCGCCTACGAGGCGCAGATGGACAAGCTCGCCGACGCGGTGGGCATGGACCGGGTGGAGTTCCGCCGGCTCAACGCCATGGAGCAGGGCACGATCATGCCCACCGGGCAGCCGGTCGACTCCCCGGCCCCGGTCGCCGAACTCCTGCGCCGAGTCAAGGCGATGCCGCTGCCGCCCGAGCGCCAGTGGGAGTCCAGCGAGGGCTCCGACGTACGCCAGCTGCCCGGCGGCCTGTCCAACACCACGCACGGCGAGGGCGTCGTGCGCGGGGTCGGCTACGCGGTCGGCATCAAGAACGTCGGCTTCTCCGAGGGCTTCGACGACTACTCCACCGCCAAGGTGCGCATGGAGGTCATCGCCGGCGAGCCGGTCGCCACCGTGCACACCGCCATGGCGGAGGTCGGCCAGGGCGGCGTCACCGTCCACGCGCAGATCGCCCGCACCGAGCTCGGCGTCGCCCAGGTCACCATCCACCCGGCCGACACCCAGGTGGGCAGCGCCGGTTCGACCTCCGCCTCCCGGCAGACGTACGTCACCGGCGGCGCCGTCAAGAACTCCTGCGAGCTGGTGCGCGAGCGGGTGCTGGAGATCGGCCGGCGCAAGTTCGGCTCCTACCACCCCGCCTGGGCCACCGCCGAACTCCTGCTGGAGGGCGGCAAGGTCGTCACCGACGGCGGCGAGGTCCTCGCCGATCTGGTGGACGTGCTGGAGGGCGAGGCCGTCGAGATCGAGGCGGAGTGGCGCCACCGGCCCACCGAGCCCTTCGACCTGCGCACCGGCCAGGGCAACGGCCATGTGCAGTACTCCTTCGCCGCGCACCGCGCCGTCGTCGAGGTCGACACCGAACTCGGCCTGGTCAAGGTCGTGGAGCTGGCCTGCGCGCAGGACGTCGGCAAGGCGCTCAACCCGCTCTCCGTCATCGGGCAGATCCAGGGCGGCACCACCCAGGGCCTGGGCATCGCCATCATGGAGGAGATCATCGTCGATCCGAAGACGGCGAAGGTCAGGAACCCCTCCTTCACGGACTACCTGCTCCCCACCATCCTCGACACGCCGACCATCCCGGTGGACGTGCTCGAACTCGCCGACGACCACGCCCCCTACGGGCTGCGCGGCATCGGCGAGGCCCCCACCCTGTCGTCCACCCCGGCCGTCCTCGCGGCGATCCGGAACGCGACCGGGCTGGAGCTCCCCCGCACGCCCGTCAGGCCGGAGCACCTCACCGGCAAGGCGTGAGCAGACCCTCCGGGCGGCGCACGGAACGTCACACCCACGCGCCGCCCGGAGCACTCCCCGTCCTTCATGCTCCGCTCCGCTCGCGGTCCTGAAGTACCCGCAACGAGGTTCGTCCTGGGCCGTCCCCCGGGTCGTCCATTCCCAAATCCCGTGCCCCTGAGGGGGTCTGTACGGGTGCCCCTGTGAACCTTGGGAGATGGCCCCATGACCCAGCAGTCAGTGGAGCCCAGAACCACCGCCGAAGACGCGGGCGCGGGCAGCCGCGTCCCGGCGGGAAGGTCCTGGCTCGACCGGTACTTCCACATATCCCAGCGGGGATCCACGCTCGCGCGCGAAGTGCGCGGCGGCGTCACCACCTTCATGGCGATGGCGTACATCCTGCTGCTCAACCCGATCATCCTGTCCGGCAAGGACGTCGCCGGGGACACCCTCGGCCAGAAGGCCCTGATCACCGCGACCGCGCTCGGCGCCGCGTTCACCACCCTGCTCATGGGCTTCGTCGGCAAGGTGCCGCTCGCCCTCGCCGCCGGCCTGTCCGTCTCCGGCGTCATCTCCACCCAGGTCGTGCCGGAGATGACCTGGCCGCAGGCGATGGGCATGTGCGTCGCCTACGGCGTCGTCATCATGCTGCTGGTCGTCACCGGCCTGCGCGAGATGATCATGAACGCCATCCCGCTGCCGCTCAAGCACGGCATCACCATGGGCATCGGCCTGTTCATCGCCTTCATCGGCCTGGTCAAGGCCGGCTTCATCGGCCGCAACCCGTCGCCCGGCGGCGGCCCGGTCGTCCTCGGCCCCGGCGGCGAGCTCTCCGGCTGGCCGGTGCTCCTCTTCGCGGTCACGCTCCTGGCGATCTTCGCCCTCCAGGCCCGCAACGTCCCCGGCGCAATCCTCATCGGCATCGTGGCCGGCACCGTGATCGCCGCGGTCCTGAACGCGGCCGGCGCCATCGACACCAAGCAGTGGGTCAACGGCGCGCCCGAGCTGCACGGCAGCCCCGTCTCGATGCCCGACTTCTCGCTCTTCGGGCACGTGTCCTTCGGCGGCTGGGGCGACGTGGGCGTCATGACCATCACGGTCATCGTCTTCACCCTGGTCCTGGCCGGCTTCTTCGACGCCATGGCCACGATCATCGGCGTCGGCACCGAGGCGAACCTCGCCGACGACAAGGGCCGGATGCCCGGCCTGTCCAAGGCGCTGTTCATCGACGGAGCCGGCGGTGTGGTCGGCGGTGTGGCGGGCGGCTCCGGCCAGTCCGTGTTCATCGAGTCGGCCACCGGCGTCGGCGAGGGCGCCCGCACCGGCTTCTCCTCGGTGATCACCGGCCTGTTCTTCGCGGCCTGCCTCTTCTTCACCCCGATCACCGCGATCGTCCCGCAGGAGGTCGCCTCCGCGGCGCTCGTCGTCATCGGCGCGATGATGATGATGAACGCACGGCACGTCGACTGGGCCGACCGCGCCACAGCGATCCCGGTTTTCCTGACCGTGGTGATCATGCCGTTCACGTACTCCATCACCCCGGGCGTCGCCGCCGGCGTGATCTCGTACACGGTCATCAAGGTCGCCCAGGGCAAGGCACGGGAGATCGGCGCCTTCATGTGGGGTTTGACGGCCGTCTTCCTCGTCTACTTCGCACTGCATCCCATCGAGGCCTGGCTCGGCGTCCACTAGCCGTACCACCGAGCGCCCCTCACACGAACCTTCCTGAAGGAGAACCGACAGATGCTGGACATCGCCGAGGAGCTGAACCGGTGGGTCGAGCAGGGCCGTGACTTCGCCGTCGCCACCGTGGTGGCCGTCGGCGGCAGCGCACCCCGCCAGCCGGGCGCGGCCCTCGCCGTCGACAGCGGGGGAACGGCCGTCGGGTCGGTCTCCGGAGGCTGTGTGGAGGGCGCGGTCTACGAGCTGTGCCGACAGGCGCTGGAGGACGGCGAGACCGTGCTCGAACGCTTCGGCTACAGCGACGAGGACGCCTTCGCGGTCGGCCTGACCTGCGGCGGCGTCATCGACATCCTGGTCACACCGGTACGGGCCGACTCCTCGGCCCGTCCGGTGCTCGCGGCCGCGCTGGCCGCCGCCGCCCGTGGGGAGGCGGCGGCGGTCGCGCGGATCGTGACCGGCCCCGCGGAACTGACCGGCCGGGCCCTGCTGGTCCGCCCGGACGGCTCCTTCGAGGGCGGTTTCGCCGCCCACCCGGAACTGGACCGCACCGTGGCCGGCGAGGCGGCCGCCCTCCTGGACGCCGGGCGCACCGGCACCCTGGAGATCGGCGAGCAGGGCTCGCGCTGCGGCGCGCCCCTCACGGTCCTCGTCGAGTCCTCGGTGCCGCCGCCCCGGATGATCGTCTTCGGGGCGATCGACTTCGCCTCGGCGCTGGTGCGGACCGGCAAGTTCCTCGGCTACCACGTCACCGTGTGCGACGCCCGCCCCGTCTTCGCCACCCGCACCCGCTTCCCGGACGCCGACGAGATCGTGGTCGAGTGGCCCCACAGGTACCTGGAGGGCACGGAGGTGGACGGCCGTACCGTCCTGTGCGTGCTCACCCACGACGCCAAGTTCGACGTGCCGCTGCTGAAGCTGGCGCTGAGGCTGCCGGTGGCGTACGTCGGCGCGATGGGCTCGCGCCGCACCCACCTGGAGCGCAACGAGCGGTTGCGCGAGGTCGGCGTCACCGACCTGGAACTGGCCCGGCTGCGCTCCCCGATCGGCCTCGACCTCGGCGCCCGCACCCCCGAGGAGACGGCCCTGTCCATCGCCGCGGAGATCGTCGCCGCCCGGCGCGGCGGCAGCGGCGTCTCCCTCACCGGAGCCCACACCCCGATCCACCACGACCCGGCGTCCCTCCCGCCCCGCCGGATCGGCTCGGTGGCCTGAGGCACGCGCCCGAGGGCGCCGGGCGGGGAGGGGCACGCCCCTCCCGCGGACCGCGCTCCTCCCGCGCTCCTGCCGTGGACCGCGTTTTCTCCCGCGGACCGCGCCCCCCGCCGCGAAGCTCCTCGCCGGCCGCGACCGCCCTCGCCGGGCGCGCCGCCCCGCACCGGCCGCGGCGCCCCGTCATCGGCCGCACCGCCCCGCACCGGCCGGCGCGTCCTCCGCGTCGTGCGCCATGGTGGCGAACACCGGGCGGAAGGACAGGATCTCCGCCGTCGCCGCGCCGCCGGTGACGAACGGGTCGGAGGCGACGGCGGCCTCGATCTCCTCGCGGGTGCCGTCGGCGACGACGACGCCGCCCGTACGCGGCTCCAGCGGCCCCGCGATCCGGGCCAGCCCCCGGGCGAACAGGCCGTCCGGATTGGCGTAGTGGGCCTCCTTCAGCGCGTCGATGGTCTCCAGGGGGGCGCTGTATCTGAACACGATGACGAACATGTCCCCAGCCAACCGCGACGGCCCGTCCCGCAGCCAATACCAGTCGACCGGGCGGCTATAGGCTGACGCCTATGGCTGCTGGTGAGGCGGGGCGCGAGGACATCAACGCGGTGGCGGACCTGGAGTTGCGTCAGCTGCGCTACTTCGCCGCCGTCGCCGAGGCGGGCACCGTCACCGAGGCCGCCCGCCGCCTGCGCATCGCCCAGCCCAGCCTGAGCCAGCAGGTCAAACGGCTGGAACGGCGCGTGGGCACGCCCCTGTTCCGGCGGCTGCCGCAGGGCATGGAGCTCACCGAGGCCGGACGGCTGCTGCTGGCCGGTGTCGAGCAGGCGCTGACGGCGCTCGGTTCGGCGCTCGAAGCGGCCCGCGCCGCTCCCGTCACCGCGACCGTCGGGGTGTGCCGGGGCGTGCCGGGAGACGTACTGGACCGCGTCGAACGGATCCTGACGGCGTCGGGGCCGCTGCGGCTGGTGTACGAGCCGGCCGACTCCGCGAGCCAGCCCGCGGCGCTGCGCACCGGGGCCCTGGCCTTCGGCGTGCTGCGGGCGCCCGTCGACGACCGGGCCGGCCTGGAACTGCGCCCCGTCGGCGACGAACCCCTGGGCGTGGTGCTGCACGACCGCCATCCGCTCGCCCGGCACACGGAACTGACCTGGGACGACCTCGACGGCCTGCGTCTGCTCTGGTTCGCGCGACGGCGGGCCCCCGGCTACGCGTCCGCCGTCCTGGCCGAGCTCGCCGGGCACGGCTGGCGCCCGGACCTCCTCGTCCAGGACGGCGGCAGCCACACCCTGTTCCGCCACGCGCTGCTCGGCCGGGACGACCTGGTGGCGCTGCGCGCACGGTCCGCCGCCACGGACGCCGGCCTCGCCTGGCGCCCGGTCGGCCCCCGGCCGCCCCGCGAACGGCTGCTGCTGGCGGCCGCCGGGCGCACGGCCTGGTCCCGCCGGCTCGCCGACGGCGCCCCGGGCGGCTCCTGAGGGCCTTCTCGGCCCCGGGCACGGGTTCGCGCACAAGTCCTTCGCGCCGTCACGCCCGGCGCAGCAGCTCGTTCACGGCGCGCCCGAACATCGCGCGCGTCGCGCGCTCCAGCAGGGGATCGAACACGCCCGGCAGGAACCGCACCCGCAGCTCCTCACGCCACAGCACCCGCGTACGACCCCCGGGTCCGGGCCGGACCTCGATCTCCGCCCAGCCGAGGACCACCCGGCCCCGCTTCTGAAGCCGGCACAGGCCCGGTTCGCCGTCGGCCGGCGGACGCCAGAGCGTGACCTCCATGCGGTCGTCGAAGCGCAGCGGGCCGACTCCCGTACGGGCCACGAAGCACGTGCCCTCGCGGGTCGGCCCGGGCGTCTCCACCGCGACACGGGTCAGCGGGACCACGTCGGCGTGCAGGGGCCACCGCGTGAGCCGCCGCCAGGCCTCGGCGGGCGGGAGCGGCGGCGTGCGTTCGAGGGAGAAGAGGACCACGGTGCGATCGTAGGCAATCGGGCCCGCCGTGCCGCCCGTTCGCGCCCGGGTCACCCGCCTGGCCCCGCGCCGCCGCCCGCGTGAGGTGTGTCGTCGAATGAATGACCGATGAATGTTTGATCGAACCTTATTGGCCGTGAATGGCGCGATGTGTGCTGTTCTGTCACCGGGTTACTCAAGCCGACAGGCAAGTGGAGGCGAGAGGGAGGAGAGTCCCGTGAGCGGACGCACCTGGCGCCGGGCCCTGGTGACCGGCGGAGCCGGCTTCGTGGGATCCCATCTGTGCGCGCGACTGCTCGACGCCGGCACCGGCGTCGTCTGCCTGGACAACCTGGCGACCGGCTCCCACGCCAACGTGGCCGAACTGGAACGGCGCCGCGGCTTCCGCTTCGTCCGCGCCGACGCCACCGACCCCGACGCCCTGCGCGGTCTGCCCGGCCGCTTCGACCTCGTCCTGCACTTCGCCTGCCCGGCCTCGCCCGCCGACTATCTGCGCCTGCCGCTGCAGACCCTCGACGCCGGCAGCACCGGCACCCGCAACGCACTGGAACGCGCCCGCCGCGACGGCGCCCGCCTCCTGCTCGCCTCCACCTCCGAGGTCTACGGGGACCCGCTGGAGCACCCGCAGCGCGAGAGCTACTGGGGCAACGTCAACCCGATCGGCCCGCGCAGCGTCTACGACGAGTCCAAGCGCTTCGCCGAGGCCCTGGTCACCGCGCACCGTCAGGTCCACGGCACCGACGCCGCCATCGTGCGCATCTTCAACACCTACGGCCCCCGGATGCGCACCGGCGACGGCCGCGCCGTCCCCACCTTCATCGCCCAGGCCCTGGACGGCGCGCCGCTCACCGTCGCCGGCGACGGCGGCCAGACCCGCTCGCTGTGCTATGTCGACGACACGGTCGACGGCATCCTCGCGCTGGCGGCCTCCGGCGAGAGCGGGCCGGTGAACATCGGCGGCGGCGACGAGATCACCGTGCTGGAGCTGGCCCGCCGGATCGTGGAGCTCACCGGCTCCGCCTCCCGCATCCGGTTCGTGGACCGTCCCGTCGACGACCCCGGACGGCGCCGCCCCGACACCCGGCTCGCCCGCGAACGCCTGGGGTGGCGGCCGCGCGTGGACTGGAACGAGGGTCTGGAGCGCACGATCGGCTGGTTCGCCCGGGCGGCGGCCGCCTGACGTACGGGTCCGAGGGCCCGACGCCGGTCGCCGACCTCGGCGACCGGCTTCTCGTGCCGCCCGCAGGCCCGTCCCCGCCAGTATCCGCAGTGTCTTGAAACCTACTGCGAGCCTCTGACCTGCGAAGGTTGCTTTGTGTCACCAAGTCGGCACATATCGGGAAAAAACAGGCGCGTACGCGCCGGTCACCCCGCCAGTTGGCTTCACGTGTTTGAGACAGCCGCAGCGCGGCACCCAGGTAACCCGAAGCCGACAGTCCCCACACGCCGAACTTTCGCCGACGGGACGGAGCCACCCCCCATGCGCATCCTTGGTATCAACGCCCTGTTCCACGACCCGGCCGCCGCGCTCGTCGTCGACGGCAGGACGGTCGCGGCCGGCGAGGAGGAGCGCTTCAGCCGCCGCAAGCACGGCAAGCGCCCGGTGCCGTTCTCCGCGTGGGAACTGCCGGAGCTCTCCGCCCGCTGGTGCCTGGAGCACGCGGGCCTTCGCCCCGAGGACCTGGACGCCGTCACCTACTCCTTCGACCCGGCCCTCGCCCGGCCCGCCGCCGACATGGGCCTGTTCGACCCGTGGGACCCGCTGCGTCTGGAGTACGCCCGCCGCGCCCCCGAGTTCCTGGCCGAGGCGCTGCCCGGACTCGACCCGGCGAAGGTCGTCTTCGTCCCGCACCACATCGCCCACGCCGCCTCCGCCGGGCCCGCCTCCCCGCACCCGGACAGCGCCGTCCTGGTCCTGGACGGCCGCGGCGAGGCCGCCTCCCACCTCGCGGGCCGCTTCCACGACGGCAAGCTCGACACGCTCGCCGCCCAGGCGCTGCCCGACTCCCTCGGCCTGGTCTACGAGGAGCTGACCGAGCACCTCGGCTTCCTGCGCAGCAGCGACGAGTACAAGGTCATGGCGCTCGCCTCCTACGGCACGCCCCGCTTCCTGGACCGGCTGCGCGAGCACGTGCACGCCACCGGCGACGGCGGCTTCCGCGCCCACGGCGTCGACTGGGCCGCCCTCGCCCCGCCGCGCGGCAAGGACGAGCCCTGGACCCGCGACCACGCCGACCTGGCGGCGAGCTGCCAGGCCGTGCTGGAGGAGGTCCTGCTCGACCTCGCGCACTGGCTGCACCGCGAGGCGGGCGGCGACGCCCTCGCCCTGGCCGGCGGCGTCGCCCTGAACTGCGTCGCCAACTCCAGGCTCGCGGCCAAAGGACCGTACCGGCACGTGTGGGTGCAGCCCGCCGCCGGCGACGCCGGCACCGCGCTCGGCGGCGCCCTGTACCTGACCGCGAGCGAGGGCGCCGTACCCGAGCCCCTGTCCGGCGCCGACCTGGGGCGCGGCTGGAGCGACGAGGAGCTGCGGCACTGGCTGGAGGAGGCCGCCGTACCGTACGAGCGGCCCGACGACATCGCCGAGACCGTCGCCGAGGAACTGGCCCGCGACGGCGTCGTCGCCTGGTTCCAGGGCCGCAGCGAGTACGGCCCGCGCGCCCTCGGCCACCGCTCCCTGCTCGCCCACCCCGGCCGCGCCGAGAACCTGGAACGGCTCAACAGGGTCAAGGGCCGCGAGGAGTTCCGGCCGGTGGCGCCCATGGTGCTCGCCGAACGCGCCCACGAGCTCTTCCAGGGGCCGCTGCCAAGCCCGTACATGCTCTTCGTGCACGACGTGCGCCCCGACTGGCGCGAGCGCGTCCCGGCCGTGGTGCACGTGGACGGCACCGCCCGCGTCCAGACCGTGGACGAGCGTCAGGAACCGCTGGTCGCGCGCATGCTGCGCGGCTTCGAGCGGCGCACCGGACTGCCCGTCGTCGTCAACACCAGCCTGAACACCGCCGGCCGGCCCATGGTCGACGACCCGCGCGACGCGCTGGAGTGCTTCGGCTCGGCGCCCGTCGACCTGCTCGCCATCGGCCCGTACGCGGTGCGCAGGGGGAAGGCGTACGCATGAACCGCACCGACGAGGGCCGGCCCGCCGCCGGGGCCGGCCGCGCCGCCGGGACACCGCCCGCCACCCCGGCCGCCTACGCCGTGGTCGTCCCCACGCTCGCCCGCGACACGCTGGCCGACTGCCTG
The DNA here is from genome assembly GCF_044391765.1 of Streptomyces sp. NPDC018610. NCBI lineage: Bacteria > Bacillati > Actinomycetota > Actinomycetes > Kitasatosporales > Streptomycetaceae > Streptomyces > Streptomyces sp. NPDC018610. The sequence goes on along the minus strand of NZ_JBISAL010000002.1, from coordinate 566,746 downwards.
GCCGCGCTGGCCGCCGCGCACGGACCGGGACCGGAGGAGATCGTCCTCGTGGACGACCGGCCCGACCCCGAACCGGGCGCGCTCGACCACCCGTTGACCGTGCTGGGCGACCTGCGCTCCCGCACCACCGTGCTCACCAGCGGCGGCCGGGGCCCCGCGGCCGCCCGCAACACCGGGCTGCGCGCCGTCACCACCCCCTGGGTGGCGTTCCTCGACGACGACGTGCAGGTCGGCCCGCACTGGTGCGACCAGTTGACGCAGGACCTGGCCGAGGCGAGCCCCGACACCGGCGCCGTCCAGGGCGTCATCGCCGTGCCGCTGCCCGGCGAGCGACGCCCCACCGACTGGGAGCGGGGCACCGCCGGGCTGGCGCGGGCGCGTTGGATCACCGCCGACATGGCCTACCGCGCCGACGCCCTCGAGCAGGTCGCCGGCTTCGACGAACGCTTCACCCGCGCCTTCCGCGAGGACGCCGACCTGGCACTGCGCGTCCTGGACGCCGGATGGCGCATCCGCCAGGGCCGGCGCACCACCCGTCACCCGGTCCGCCCCGCCGACCGCTGGGTGTCGCTGCGCGCCCAGCGCGGCAACGCCGACGACGCGCTGATGCTGCGGCTGCACGGACCCGACTGGTGGCACAAGGCGGTCGCCCCGCGCGGCCGGATCCGCTCCCACCTGGCCGTCACCGCCGCCGGCGTCGCGGCCTGCGTCCTCACCGCGGCCGGCCGGCGCCGGGCCGCCGCCGTCGCCGCGCTCGGCTGGGCCGCGGGCACCGCCGAGTTCGCGTGGACACGGATCGCCCCCGGGCCGCGCACCCGCGACGAGGTCACCACCATGGCCGTCACCAGCGTCCTCATCCCGCCCGCCGCCACCTGGCACTGGCTCAGCGGCCTGTGGCGCCACCGGGCCGCCCCCGCCTGGCAGGAGGTGGCCCGGTGAACGCGCCCACCGGCCGGGTCCGGGCGGTGCTGTTCGACCGCGACGGCACCCTCGTCGAGGACGTCCCCTACAACGGCGACCCCGAGCGGGTACGGCCGCTGGAGGGCGCCCGCCAGGCGGTGGCGCTGCTGCGGGAGCGGGGCATCGGCGTCGGCGTCGTCACCAACCAGTCCGGCGTGGCCCGCGGGCTGCTCACCGCCGCCGACGTGCACCGCGTCAACGAACGCGTCGAGGTGCTGCTCGGCCCCTTCGACGTGTGGACCGTGTGCCCGCACGGCCCCGGCGACGGCTGCGAGTGCCGCAAACCGCGGCCCGGCATGATCCGGTGGGCCGCCGCCCGGCTCCGCGTGCGGCCCGAGGAGGTCGTCGTGATCGGCGACATCGGCTCCGACATGGAGGCCGCCCGCCGCGCGGGCGCCCACGGCGTCCTCGTCCCCACCCCGGTCACCCGCCCCGAGGAGATAGCCGCCGCCGAGCACGTCGCCCCGAACCTGCTGACGGCCGTGCGCGCCGTCCTGTCCGGGCCGCCGCGGGGCAGGGTCCTGGCCGACGAACGCCCCCTCGAGGCCGCCGGGACCAAGGACCCCGCACGACCCCGGGGCCGGCCCGTCCGCCCGTCGGTCCGCGCCGGGGCCGCGGACGACGGAGCCGTCCGGACCGCCCGCCGCCCGGCCGAGCCGTCCGTCCACGACGACAGCCGGAGGACCCGATGAAGGCCCTCGTCAGCCGCCTCGACAGCTTCGGCGACGTCCTGCTCGCCGGACCCGCCGTGCGCGCCGTCGCCGCCCGCGCCGACAGGGTGACCCTCCTGTGCGGGCCGCGCGGCGAACCCGCCGCGCGGCTGCTGCCCGACGTGGACGAGATCATCGTCTGGGACGCCCCCTGGGCCGGTTTCGCACCGCCGCCCGTCGACCGCGCCGACATCGAACGGCTGCTCGACGGCGTACGGGCCGCCGGCCCCGACACCGCTCTCGTCCTGACCTCCTTCCACCAGTCCCCGCTGCCCACCGCCCTGCTGCTGCGCCTGGCCGGCGTACGGCACATCGCCGCGGACAGCGTGGACTACCCCGGCTCCCTGCTCGACGTACGCCACCGCCGCGCCCCGCACGCGCACGAGGCCGAGGCCGCCCTCGACCTCGCCGAGGCCGCCGGCTTCCCGCGCCCCGACGACGGACGGCTCCGGGTGCTGCCCCCGCCCGACACCGGCGCCCTGACCGGCCCCGGTCCCTACGTCGTGCTGCACCCGGGCGCCAGCGTCCCCGCCCGCGCCTGGAGCGCCGAACGCTGCGCGCAGGCCGTACGGGAACTCACCGCCGCCGGCCACCGGGTCGTCGTCACCGGCGGCCGGGGCGAGAAGGAGCTCACCGCGCACGTCGCCGGCGCGCACGGCCTCGACCTCGGCGGACGCACCGAGGCCGCCGAACTGTCCGGTGTGCTCGCGGGCGCCGGCGCGGTCGTCACCGGCAACACCGGCCCCGCGCACCTGGCCGCCGCCGTGGGCGTCCCCGTCGTCTCCCTGTTCGCCCCGGTCGTCCCGGCCGAGCGCTGGCGCCCCTGGGGCGTCCCCTGCGTGCTGCTCGGCGACCAGCACGCCCCGTGCGCCGACAGCCGAGCCCGCGACTGCCCGGTGCCCGGACATCCCTGCCTGGAGTCGGTGACCGCGCACGACGTGCTCGCCGCAGTGGAGAAGGTGATGCAGGCGTGAGGATCCTCATCTGGCACGTGCACGGCTCCTGGACGACCGCGTTCGTCCAGGGCCCGCACACCTATGTCGTCCCCGTCACCCCCGACCGCGGACCCGACGGCCTCGGCCGTGCCCGCACCTTCGACTGGCCCGACTCGGTGGTCGAACTCCCGCCGGAGCGGCTGCGCGAGGCCGGCATCGACCTGGTCGTCCTGCAACGCCCGCACGAGTACGACCTCGTACGGCAGTGGCTCGGCCGCACCCCGCCCATGGTGTACCTGGAGCACAACGCCCCTGACGGCGACGTGCCCGACACCCGGCACCCGGTCGCCGACCTCCCGGCCGGCGTCCCCCTCGTCCACGTCACCCACTTCAACCGCCTGATGTGGGACGCGGGGAGCGCCGACACCGCCGTGATCGAGCACGGCATCGTGGACCCCGGACCGCGCTGGACCGGCGAGCTGCCGCACGCCGCCGTCGTCGTCAACGAGCCGATCCGGCGTGGCCGCACCACCGGCACGGACCTGCTGCCCGACTTCGCGCGCTCCGCCCCGCTGGACGTCTTCGGCATGCGCACCGACGGCCTGGCCGAGCACGTCGGACTGCCGCCCGAGCGCTGCCGCACCCACGAACTGGCGCAGCGGGACCTCCACGCGGAGATGGCCCGGCGCCGCCTCTACCTCCACCCGGTCCGCTGGACCTCCCTCGGCCTGTCCCTGCTGGAGGCGATGCACCTCGGCATGCCCGTGGTCGCCCTCGCCACCACCGAGGTCACCGAGGCCGTGCCGCCGGGCGCCGGAGTGGTCTCCAACCGGATCGACGTACTCACCGACGCCGTACGGGACTTCGTCGCGGACCCGCTGTACGCCCGCACCGTCGGCGAGGGGGCGCGCGCCGCCGCGCTCGCCCGCTACGGGCTCACCCGCTTCCTGGACGACTGGGAGCGGCTGCTGAAGGAGGTCACCCGATGAGGATCGCCATGGTGTCCGAGCACGCGAGTCCGCTCGCCGCGCTCGGCGGGGTCGACGCCGGTGGCCAGAACGTCTACGTCGCCCGCCTCACCGAGGAGTTGGCGCGCCGCGGACACGACGTCACCGTCTACACCCGCCGCGACTCGGCCGAACTGCCCGACCGGGTGCCGCTGCCCGGCGGCGCCGTCGTCGAGCACGTGCCGGCCGGGCCGAGCGAAGTCATCGCCAAGGACGACATGTTCGAGCACATGCCGGCCTTCGGCGCGTACCTGGCGCGGGCCTGGCGCCGGGAACGGCCCGACGTCGTGCACGCGCACTTCTGGATGTCCGGCATGGCCTCGCTGCTCGGCGCCGGCCCGTACGGCGTCCCGGTCGTCCAGACCTTCCACGCCCTGGGCACCGTCAAGCGCCGCCACCAGGGCCGCGAGGACACCAGCCCGCGTGAACGCGTCGGCATAGAACGGCAGATCGGCCGCACCTGCGAACGGGTCCTGGCCACCTGCACCGACGAGGTGCACGAACTCGCCGACATGGGCGTCTCGCCCCGCCAGGTGTCGGTGGTGCCCTGCGGCGTCGACGCCGCCCACTTCCACCCCGGCGCCGACCCGGCCACCGCCCCCGCGCCCGCCCGCGTACAGCGCCACCGGCTGCTGTCCTGCGGCCGGCTGGTCCGCCGCAAGGGCTACGACCAGGCGATCCGCGCCCTGACCCGGATCCCGCACACCGAACTCCTCCTGGCCGGCGGCCCGCCCGCCGACCGCCTGCGCACCGAACCCGAGGCGGAACGGCTGCTGAAGCTGGCCGCCGCGGAGGGCGTCGGCGACCGGGTACGGCTGCTCGGCGCCGTCGACCCGGCCCGGATGCCCGCGCTGATGCGCAGCGCCGACCTGGTGCTGTGCACGCCGACCTACGAGCCGTTCGGCATCGTGCCGCTGGAGGCGATGGCGTGCGCGGTGCCGGTGGTCGCCACCGACGTGGGCGGCCACCGGGACTCGGTCGCCGACGGCCGCACCGGCCGGCTCGTGCCCGAGGGCGACTGCGCCGCGATCGCCGCCGCCGTACGCGACCTGCTCGGCAGCGAGCGCACCCGCCGCCGCCACGGGGCCGCCGGCCGCGAGCGGGTTCTCGCCCGCTTCACCTGGCGGCGCGTCGCCGACGGCGTCGAGCAGGTCTACCGGCGGGTCACGGCCGGCCACGAGGTCGGCTCGGAGGTGGCGTGATGAACACCGGTACCACCGAGACCCCGGAGGTGATGTCATGAGCGTCCAGACACCGGCCGTCACCGGCCACTGCGACGAACTCCTCGTCGCCCTCGAACGGTTCCGCGCCTCCGCGCACATCACCCAGCGGTGGGGCGAACGGCTGGCCGCCGTCCTCGGCGGCGGCGGCCGGCTGCTCGCCGCGGGCAACGGCGGCAGCGCCGCCCAGGCCCAGCACCTCACCGCCGAACTCGTCGGCCGCTACCGCGAGGACCGGCCGCCGTTCTCCGCGATCGCCCTGCACGCCGACACCTCCAGCACCACCGCCATCGCCAACGACTACGGCGTGGACGAGGTGTTCGCCCGCCAGGTGCGCGCCCACGGACGCGACGGGGACGTGCTGATGCTGCTGTCCACCAGCGGCGCCAGCGCCAACCTGCTGTCCGCCGCCGACGCCGGACGCGCCGCCGGGATGCGGGTGTGGGCGCTGACCGGAGCCGCGCCCAACCCGCTCAGCGCCGGCAGTGACGAGACGCTGAGCGTGGCGGGCGCCTCCACGGCCACCGTGCAGGAACTCCACCTGGTCGCGGTGCACATGGTCTGCGCCGCGTTCGACGCGGCCGTCGAGCGGGCCGGGAGGTGACATGACGGGCAAGGCACCCCTGGTCGTGGTCGGCGACGCCCTGCTGGACCGCGACCTGACCGGACACGCGGACCGGCTCGCGCCGGACGCGCCCGTGCCGGTCGTCGCCGACTGCGACGAGCGGATCCGGCCGGGCGGCGCCGCGCTGGCCGCGTACCTCGCCGCCCGCGACGGCCGCGACGTCACCCTGATCACCGGCCTCGACGACGGCCGGGCCGGGCACGAACTGCGCCGGCTGCTGGAACCCCGGCTGACCCTCGTGCCGTTGCCGATGGCCGGCGAGGTGTCGGAGAAGACCCGGGTGCTCGCGCAGGGCCGCCCGGTGGTCCGCCTCGACCGCGGCGACGGCCGCGCCCGCGCGGCCACCGCGGAGGCCCGCGCGGCCCTCGGCGCCGCCTGTGCCGTCCTCGTCTCCGACTACGGCCGGGGCACGGTGGACGCGCTGCGGGCCGAGCTGACCCGGCGGCCCCCGGTCGTGTGGGACCCGCACCCGCGCGGCGGCCCGCCGGTGGCCGGGACCCGCCTGGTCACCCCGGCCCGCTCGGAGGCCCACGCCTTCGCGGAGGCGCTCACCGCCCACCATCCCGACGGCACGGGCGAGCGGAGGCCGCCGGGCGTCGATGCGCCCGGCAACGAGCTGCGCGCCGTCGCCCGCGAGGCCGCCGCCCTCGTACGGCACTGGCGGGCCGCCGCCGTCGCCGTCACCCTCGGCGCCCGCGGCGCCCTGCTGTCCTACGGCGAGTACCCGCTGCTGGTGCCGGTGACCGCCGCCCACCACGGCGACCCGTGCGGCGCCGGCGACCGCTTCGCCGCCACGGCGGCCGGACTGCTCGCGGACGGCGCGCTGGTGGGGGAGGCCGTCGAGGGCGCCGTCACCGCGGCCACCGCGTTCGTCGGCGCGGGCGGGGCGGGCGGCGTGATCGGCGCCCCGCCGGACACCGCGGACGCCCCGCACCCGGGCGAGGAACCGGCCGCGCTGATCGCCCGGGTCCGGGCGGCGGGCGGCACGGTCGTCGCCGCGGGCGGCTGCTTCGACCTGCTGCACGCCGGCCACGTCGGTCTCCTCCAGGCCGCCCGGCGCATCGGCGACTGCCTGGTCGTCTGCGTCAACTCCGACGCCTCCGTACGACGCCGCAAGGGCGACGGCCGCCCCGTCAACCCGCTGGCCGACCGGCTGCGTGTCCTGCGCGCCCTGGCCTGCGTCGACGCCGTCGCCGTCTTCGACGAGAACACCCCCGAGCGCCTGCTGACCGAACTCCGCCCCGACGTCTGGGTCAAGGGCGGCGACTACGCGGGCGCCGAACTCCCGGAGGCGGCCCTGCTGGAGGAGTGGGGCGGCCAGGCCGTCCTGCTCCCGTACCTCGACGGCCGCTCCTCCACGGCCCTCATGGCCCGGGCCGCGGAGGGGGCACGATGAGCGGGGGCGCCGGGCGGCCGTCCTCGGGCGCGGGGGCGGCGGCTCGGCCCTGCCCGGCGCCCGCCGGCGGCCGGCGGGCGACCGGCCGAGCCGGGTCCACGGGCCCGGACCGGCACCCGGCGGACGTCGGTCTGCGGGCCGGGCGCGTGGCCCCGGTGAGCCGGAGGGCCGGGGCCGAGGCGCGCCCGGCGCGGGAGAGCGCCGACGACGGGCGGGCGACCGGCCCGGCCGCCCCCGCGGGTGAGACCGGGCGGCCCCCGGGAGCGGCGCCCCGGCTGCTCGTCCTGCGGGCCCTCGGGCTCGGGGACCTGCTGGCGGCGGTGCCCGCGCTGCGCGCGCTGCGGCGGGGCTTTACGGGACACGAGATCGTGCTCGCCGCGCCCGGCGGGCTCGCACCGCTGGCACGGGCCACCGGCGCCGTCGACCGGCTGCTGCCCGCCGCCGCGCCCGGCCGCGCCGTACCGGCCGCCCTCGACTGGACCGGCCCGCCCCCGGACGTCGCCGTCGACCTGCACGGCAACGGACCGCCCAGCCACCTGCTCCTCGCCGGACTGCGCCCCCGACGGCTGTTCGCCTTCGCGCACCCCGGCACACCCGGCGTCCGGGGCCCGCGCTGGTACGCCGACGAGCACGAACGGGACCGCTGGTGCCGGCTGCTGCGCTGGTACGGCGTCGACGCCGACCCCGCCGACCTGCGCCTGCCCCGGCCGGCCACCCCCTCACCGGCCCCCGGCGCCGTCGTCCTGCACCCCGGCGCCGGATCGCCCGCCCGCCGCTGGCCCCTCGACCGGTTCGCCGCCGTCGCCGAGGCCCTGCGCGCCCGCGGCCGGCACGTGGTCGTCACCGCGGGAGCCGAGGAGAACGATCTCGTCGCCGGCCTCGCCAAGGAGGCGGGCCTGCCCGACACCGACGTGTTCGGCGGCGGCCTGCCGCTGGACCGGTTCTCCGCACTGGTCGCCGGCGCCGGAGCCGTCGTCAGCGGCGACACCGGCATCGCGCACCTCGCCGTCGCCCACGCCACCCCCTCCGTGACCCTGTGCGGCCCGGTCCCGCCCGAGCGCTGGGGCCCGCCCCCGGGCGACCCCCGCCACCGCGCCCTGTGGCACGGCCCCGAAGGCGACCCGCACGGCGACCGCCCCGACCCCGCCCTGCTGAGGATCACCACCGACGAGGTCCTGGACGCCCTCGACGCCCTCCCCGAGGCGTCGAGCTGACCCGAGGGGACCAGCACCATGGAACGCTCACCCGTAGGCGTGGTCATCGCCACCCGCAACCGCTCCGCCCATCTCGCCGTCACCCTGGACCACCTGCTCGCCCTCCCCGAACGCCCCGAGATCGTCGTCGCCGACAACGCCTCCACCGACGGCACCCGCGCCCTGCTCGCCCGCGAGTTCCCGCAGGTCCGGGTGATCGCCCTGCCGTTCAACCGGGGCGCCCTCGCCCGCACCCACGGCGTCCGCGCCCTGCACACCCCCTACGCCGCCTTCAGCGACGACGACTCCTGGTGGGAACCCGGCGCACTGGCCGAGGCCGCCCGGCTCCTCGACGCCCACCCCCGGCTCGGCCTGCTCGCCGCCCGCACCCTCGTCGGCCCCGAGAACGAACCCGACCCGCTCAACAAGGTCCTCGCCGACTCGCCGCTCGGCACCGCCACCGACCTGCCCGGCACCCAGGTCCTCGGCTTCCTCGCCTGCGCCGCCGTCACCCGCCGCACCTCCTACCTCGACGCCGGCGGCTTCCACCCGCTGCTCTTCTTCGGCGGCGAGGAGACCCTGCTCGCCTACGACCTGGCCGCCCGGGGCTGGGGCGTCACCCACTGCCCCGACGTCGTCGCCCACCACCACCCGGCCGGCGACCCGCGCACCGGCCGCCCGGTCGTCCAGCGCCGCAACGAACTCCTCACCTCCTGGCTGCGCCGCCCCCTGCCCCACGCCCTCGCCCGCACCCGCGGCCTGGCCGCCGAGGCCCGCCGCGATCCCGGGGCCCGGCGCGCGCTGCGCGAGACGCTGACCCGGCTGCCCGCCGCCCTGCGCGACCGCCGCCCGCTCCCCCCGCACGTGGAGCGCGCCGCCCGCCTGCTGGACACCGACACGGGCGCCCCGGCGCGCGCCCGCACCGGAGGCGCCCCATGACCGACCCCCGCACCACCGTCGTGGTCATCACCCACAACCGTCGCCCCGAACTGCTGCGCACCCTCGACCGGCTGGCCGAACTCCCCGAGCGGCCCGAGATCGTCGTCACCGACAACGGCTCCACCGACGGCACCGCCGCCGCCGTGACCCGCCACCACCCCGGGGTACGGCTGCTGACCCCCGGCCGCAACCTCGGCGCGGTCGGCCGCAACCTCGCCGTACGCCACGTCCGCACCCCCTACGTGGCCTTCTGCGACGACGACTCCTGGTGGGCGCCGGGCGCGCTGTCCGGGGCCGCGGACCTGCTCGACCGGCACGCCGCGCTCGGTACCGTCACCGCACGCATCGTCGTCGAACCGGACGGCACCGAGGACCCCATCGTCGAGGAACTGCGCAACTCGCCCGTCCCCGGCCCGAGTTGGCTGCCAGGCCCGGCGCTCGGCTCCTTCCTCGCCGCGGCGACCGTGCTGCGCACCGACGCGTTCCGCCAGGCGGGCGGCTTCCACCCGAGGCTGTGGCTCGGCGGCGAGGAGGAGCTGCTCGCCGCCGACCTGGCCGCGGACGGCTGGTGGCTGACGTACGCCGAACACCTGACGATTCATCATCACCCCTCGGCGGTACGGGACTCCAGGCGTCGCCGTCGCGACGGCATCCGCAACACGCTGTGGTTCACCTGGCTGCGCCGGCCGGTACGGCCCGCCCTGCGCCGCACCCTGCACCTGGCCCGCACGGTGCCGCGCGACACCGCCTCCCTGCGCGCCTTCGCCGAGGCGGCCGCCGCCCTGCCGTGGGTGCTGCGCGAGCGGCGCACACTGCCGCCCGAGGTGGAGGGACGGCTGCGGCTCCTGGAGGACAGCCAGCGCCGCTCGAAGGCCCGCCGCTACACGGGATGACGGACCGCGGCAGCACACACGCGGGGCCCGGTCGACGGGTGCGCGTACGCGGCGGACCGCGCCGGCAACGGCACGCACGCGGGCCCGGTCGACGGACGTACGTACGCGGAGCCCCGCCGTCGGCTCGGACGGCGGGGCTCCGCGTACGGCCGGCTCGGCCGGAGGCCGGCCGGGTCAGTCCGTGTTGCCGGGGCGTTCGCCCTTCGGGCCCCGGCCGCGCTCGGTGCGCGGTCCGCTGCTGCGGTGCCGGGGATCCCGCTGGAGTTCCTCGTCGGCGGCTCGGCCGGCGTCCTGGTCGGAGATCCCCGACCGCTCCGCCTCCTTGCGCGCGCGTGCGCGCTTGGTGTCGTACTTCTTGCTTCCGGGCTCGGGCACGACGCTCACCTCCTGCCACGCGGGTCCCCCCGGCCCCGCCCGGACAAACGGGATCAGCCGGCCCGCGACCAGCGGCACAGCAGCCGGAAGCCGGCGAACAGCGCCACCGGCCACACCGCGGCGAACGCCCAGATCACCCCCGCCCGGGAGGTGACGACACCCGCGGTCATCAGGGCCACGGAGGCCGCCAGCAGCACCGCCACGGTCCACGGGCGGGGCGCGTAGCCCGCCACCCGGGAGAGGTCGGGACGGCGCCGGCGCCGCCGCACCGTGCGCAGCCGCCGGGCCAGTCTGCGGTCACGGCTCAGGGCGCGCTCTATCTCGTCCAGGATCCGCTGTTCGTGTTCGGGGAGTCGGCTTGTCGACACTGTTGCTCCTACGGGGGGACCGACCTGGCTGCCGCGTCCTCTCCCGGGTGCCCCGCACGCCGTTCGCGCTAACCGGCGCGCGGCGGCGACAGCGCCGCCACCAGTTCCTCGGCCCGGTCGGCTCTCGTGCCCGCCGCGAACCCGTCGCGGATCCGCCGCGCGGTGTCCCGGCCCGAGGTCAGACACCACCGCCACCAGTGGTCCAGCTCGCCCGTGCCGTCCCCGTCCAGCCGTTCGGCGGGCACCAGCGCGGGCCAGCCGCAGGCCCGCGCCTGCGCGGTCACCTTCGCGCCGCCCTCGACCGGGTCCACCGCCAGCGCGGGCGTCCCGGCGCGCAGCGCGAGCACCAACCCGTGCAGCCGGTCGGTGACCACCAGGTCCAGGCGCAGCAGTACGGACTCCAGCTGGGCGGGGGTCGCGCACAGCCGCCAGTCGCGGGTGTCGAGCCGGGTCTCCAGTTCCAGGCGCGCGCAGTCCCTGCCGTGCAGCCAGTCCGTCAGCCGCCGGGCGACCGCGTCGTGCCGTCGCGCCGGCCCGTACTCGTGCTGCCCGTGGGTGAGGATCACCCCCACGACGGGCCGGGCGGGCAGGGCGGGGGCGGCGGCAGCCAGGTCGCGGACGGGCTCGGCCGCCGGGGCGTCCCGGGCGAGGACGCGGTGGAAGCCGCCGGCCGCCGGACCGTGCGGGTCGATCACCGAGGTGCCGACCGCGATCCGCAGGCAGTGCGCGAACCGGCGGTGCAGCGCTTCGATCTGCGGCCCGTGCAGCGGACCGCACAGGAAGACCAGCCGCCCGTACCGCTCGGGCACGACATCGGCCAGGTGCAGGGCGTCCGGCCGGAATCCGGGGCTCCAGGCGACGTCGTGGTCCAGTCCCGCCCGCCGCAGCACGTCCTCCACCCGCCGCAGCGCCAGGACGTCCCCGGCGGTCGCCTCGCCGTCCGGGAAGCTGAACCAGCCGGTGAGCAGAACGCGTGTCGCGTGTGGTTCCTGGTGCACAGTGCGCCCGGGTGCCCGCCCGGCGCGACCCCATGCACCGGGCTCGCCCGTCCGGGTGAGGGCCCGGCCCTCGGCGCGGTCCTCCGCCGAGCACCGCCGGCCGGCGCCGCCGCGTGGACGTCCGCACGGCGTCAGGCGTCCGGTTCGTCCTCCTCCGCCGGAAGACTGAGCTCGACGTCGACGACCCCGTCGTCCTGGAACAGCTCGGAGGCCAGCCGCCCGGCGTCGGCCGTGCCCTCCAGACGCAGCAGCACCCGCGCGGCCGCGTCCGTGCGGCCGGGCAGCCGGTCGGCCTTCACCTCCACGATGCGGAACCCCCGCCGCGTGCACGCCTCCATCAGCCGTGGCAGCAGCGCACGCCCCGTCAGATAGGTCAGCCGCACCTCGACCGTCGCGGGCGCGCCGCCCGCGGCGCGCCCGGAGAGGTACGGATAGCCGCGTACGACGAGGAAGTGCAGCGCGGTCGTCGCCAGGGCCAGGATCGGCAGCCCGCCGCCGCAGGCCATGCCGACCGCGCAGGTCAGCCAGACCGTGGCGGCGGTCGTCAGCCCGCGCACCGCGTCCCGCCGTACGAAGATCAGACCACCGCCGATGAAGCCGATGCCGGAGACGATCTGGGCGGCCACCCGGGACGGGTCGAACGACACGTTGTCCAGGCCCAGCACATTGGTGAACCCGTGCTGGGACACCTCCATCATCAGCGCGCTGGCGACCCCGACCAGGGTGTGGGTGCGCAGTCCGGCGCTCTTCTGGTGGGCCTCCCGCTCCCAGCCGATCAGGCTCGACAGCAGCAGGGCGAGCCCCAGTTCGGCCAGCTGGCGCAGTCCCTGTCCATTGGCCACGTCCCACAGCGGAACGGCGAGCCCCGGCATGCGTCTCCCTTCGTCGGCGTCACGTCGGCCCGCCCATTGTGTGGCCGGCCCGGCCGTGTCGGGGTACCCGGCACGGGAGAAGGGACCCGAAGAACAGGAGCCACGCCGGTGCCACGTATGGACGCCGGCCAGGCGCGGCGGTGTTTCACGGCCGCCCGGGTGGCCCGCCTGGCCACGGTGGACGAGTCCGGGCGCCCCCGTCTGGTCCCGGTGGTCTTCGCCGTGCACGGCGAGAACGGCCTGGTGACGGCGGTCGACCGGAAACCGAAGCGCACCGCCCGCCTCGCCCGGTTGCGCGACGTCGCGGTCAACCCGGCGGTGTGCCTGCTGGTGGACGCCTACGACGAGGACTGGGACCGGCTGTGGTGGGCGCGCGCCGACGGCACCGCCCGGGTGATCCTTCCCTCGGAGGCCTCGGAGGCCTCGGAGGCCCCGGCCCCCGGCGCGCGCGAGTGCTACGAGGCGGCGCGCGCCGCGCTGTGCCGCAAGTACCCGCAGTACCGGTGCGCCCCGCCGCACGGCCCGGTGATCGCCGTCGACGTCCACCGATGGAGCGGCTGGCAGGCGGCCGGCGGCGCGTCGTTTGGAACCGCCGGATCCGGTTACGCGGCGCGCGACCGGTCGTCCACGGATCCCATCCGGGAGGTGCCCATGACCCGGCGAGTACGCGACGTGATGTCACCCGGCGCGGTGGCCGTCGAACCGATGACCACGCTGGACAGCACGGCCCGCGTGATGCGCGAGCAGAACGTCGGCGACGTGCTGGTGGCCTACGACTGCGACCTGTTCGGTGTCCTCACCGACCGGGACATCGTGGTCAGGGCCGTGGCCGCCGGCGACGACCCGCACACCACCACCGCGGGCTCGGTCTGCACCAGGCCGCCCGTGGTCACCCTGGCCCCCGACGACACCACCGACCACGCGGCCGAACTGATGCGCGAGTACGCCGTGCGCCGCCTGCCCGTCGTCGAGCACGGCGGCTGCCCCGTCGGCATGGTGAGCCTCGGCGACCTCGCCACCACGGAGGACCCGCGCTCGGCACTCGCGGACATCAGCAAGGCCGACCCCAACCGCTGAGGCCCGCGCCGGAGCACCCGCCGCAGCCCGCGCCGAGACGCGCGCGGACGCGTGTCCGCGACCATGGAAGTGAGGGGAAGCGCCCGTGTACGACGCCCCACGCAGCGGCAGCGAGCCGCGCACCGCGCGCAGTCCGCTGCGCCTGAGGCGGTGGCTGGCCGGGGTCTTCCTGCCCGTCTTCGCCGTGGCGGCCGCCCTGTTCGCCTACGGGGCCACCCGTTCCGGGCCCGGCGACAGCCCGTCGAGCACCGTCCTGGCCGCCCTCGCCGGCATCTGCGCCGCGCTCGCCCTCGCCACCGCCGTGGACCTGCTGGTCGTCGCCCGCCGGCTCCGAGCGGGGCGGGGCCGGTCCGCCTGACCGGGAGCGGGGGAAGAGCGCGTGGAAAGGGGGCGTTGCGGGCCGCTCGTGGTGGCTCGCAACGCCCCCCGGTACGCACCCGGGGGGATACCCCGGGAACCTTCAGGAGCCGACCTGCGCCGTGACCGGACCGGAGAAGGTGGTCAGCCGGGTGTAGACACCCGGCTGACCGGCCTCCGCGCAGCCGTTGCCCCAGGAAGTGATCCCTGCCAGGACGCCCCCGACTAGCAGGGGACCGCCGCTGTCGCCCTGGCAGGTGTCTGTGCCGCCGGACTCGTATCCGGCGCAAACCATGTCGCTCTCGACGAAGTCGGAGCCGTAGGCGCTCTCGCAGCCGGCGTCGGACACGACCGGGACGGTCGCGGTCCGCAGCTGGTTGGAGGAGCCGCCGCTCTCGGACGTGGTGCCCCAGCCGAGGATCCGGGCGGTGGTGCCGGCCGCGTACACGCCGGTGTCGGTGGGCGAGACGTACTTCGCCGGGGTGTACGGCATCGCGGTCGACAGGGTCAGCACGGCCACGTCGTCACCGCCGGCGGCGTCCTTGTAGTCCGGGGCGACCCAGATCCCGCCGACCTCGCTCACCGTCCCGTCGGTGCCGTCGAGGTAGGTGCGGCCGCCGACCACCCGCACGCTGCCGGTGCTCTCGCCGGCCACGCAGTGCGCCGCGGTGACCACCTTCCTGGCCGCCACCAGGGTGCCGCCGCAGAACTGGTTGCCGGCCGCGTCCGTGATCTGCATGACGAACGGGTACTCGGCCGTCGTGGTCGTGGTGCCGCCGACGACGGGCTGGGGTGCGTCGACGGGATGGGGGTCGGCGGTGGCGGTGGGGGCGGTGAGCAGCGCGGTCGCGGTGGTGGCGGCGCCGGTCGCGAACGCGGCGGCGGTCCGTCCGCCGCGCGTCCGTCTGACGCGGGTGAGGCCGAACATGCGTCTCCTCGTGGGGCCGGCCGATGGGGGGTCGCACGGGTGGGGTGGAGCACGGAAGTCCTGGAGTCCGGCGGACTCCCGTTGTGCCCGGGCGATCGGCACGCCCCTTACGCTAGGGCCCGGCCCACCCGCCTCCAATGAGGGAACCCCCTAGGGGCGTAGGGCAGGGAAAACCCTCGGTCCTCCCGGCCGGACCCGCGGTCACGGCCGTGGCCGGCCTGTCCTGGCCGACCCGGCGGTCGTGCGGCGCGCCCGGTGGGCCCTCACTGGATCCGTCCGGTCAGTCAACCCGGACCGGGCTCACTTCGCGCGCCGGCCCGCCGCCAATCGGACGATGTCCACCCGCGAACGGATCCCCAGCTTGCGGTAGACCCGGGTGAGGGTCGCCTCCACCGTCTTGACGCTGACGAACAGCCGCGCGGCGATCTCCCGGTTGGTCGCGCCCTCCATGACGAGCGCGGCCACCTGACGCTCCATCGCGGCCAGCCCCTCCAGCACCGCCGGCCCGTCCGGCGCCGCCGCCCCCTCGACCACCGGGGACCCGGCCGTGGCCGCCGGCGCCGGCGGCGCGGCCTCGGCGCGCACAGGTCGGGAACGGGCGGCGGCCTCCGCCATGCGCAGCCACGGCTGCGCCCGGCAGCGCCGGAAGAGCCGCGCCGCCTCGTCGTAGGACATCGGGCCCGGCACGGACCCCGCCCCGGCCCGGGCGACACCGAGGGTCCGCGGCAGGGTGCGCAGCCGGGCCAGCGCGAACGCGGCCCGCGCCTCCTCCAGGGTGTTCCCGAGCTTCGCCAGCCGGTCCTGTGCGGACGTCAGCTGGGCGAGGGCCGCCTCCGTCTCGCCGCGGGCCGCCCGGACCAGCGCCTCGGAGCGGTCCAGGACCGCCAGCACGCTCTCACGGCCCAGCCGCAGCGCGTGCGCGCGGGCCACGTCCACCACCTGCTGCGCCTCCTCCGGCTCGCCCACCAGCACCAGCGCCTCGGCCAGGTCGCCGTGCCAGCGGCCGCGGGCCGGATCGGTGATGCCGAGCCCGAGCTCCAGCTCCCGCACCCGGCGCAGCGCGTCCACGGCGGCCCGCGCGTCCCCAGCGACGAACTGGGCGTACCCCAGGGCGGCCAGGGCGCGCGAGAGATACATCAGGTCGCCGTCCTCCTCGGCGTGGCCCACCGCCTCCCGGGCCAGCGTCAGCGCCCGCCCGGTGTCGCCGCCGGAGGCCTCGGCTAGGGAGGCCAGCATCGCCGAGGCGCCCTCGCCGATTCCGGTGTCCCGGGCCAGCCTGAGGCTCTCCCGGGCCAGGTCCAGGGCGCGGCCGCAGTGCCCGGAGAGCAGCTCCGTCTCGGCGTGCGAGCGCAGGAAGTGCACCTCGCTCTCGACCATCCCGCGCCGGCGCACCTCGCGCAGCAGCGCGGTGATGGTGGCCCGGGCCTCGGCCAGCCGGCCGTTCATCAGCAGCCAGCGGAACCGGGCCGAGCCGACCCCGTTGTGGTGGCAGGCGACGTAGTCGTCCTGGGGCTCGCGCAGCGCCCGCTGGGTCGTCGCGGCGGCGTCGGGGTGGCCCATCAGGGTCTCGGTGGAGGCCTGGTGGGCCAGCGACATGAGCTCGGTGCGCCGGTCGCCGGCCCGGGCCGCCAGCCGGGCGGCGTGCGCGGCCTCCTGCCGGGCCTCGGCGAAGTCGCCCGCGACGATGAGCGCCCGCCAGGCCAGCATGTAGTGCACCAGGGCGAGCAGCCGCGGGTCGTCGCCGGCGTCGGCCAGCGCCTGCGGGAAGACGGCGTCCACCTCGCCGAGGGCCTGTCCGGCCGCCTCGATCACCACCATCCACGCCCGCACCCGCTCCGCCGGCACGGTGGCCCGGGTCAGCACCTCGCGGGCGATGTCGCGGGCGAGGTCCGCCTCGCCGGCCGTGATGGCGTCCTCGGCGGCCTGCAACCGCCGTTCGTCCGGGCCGGGTTCGCCGTCCGCCGGGGTGTGCCGGGCGGCGAGCAGCCCGAGCGAGGCGGCCACCGAGGGCGCCCCGCGGTCCCGGGCCAGGGCCGCGGCCTCGGCGAGCCGGGCGGCCACCTCGGGATCGGTTCCGGTGCTGGCCAGGGCCAGGTGCCGGGCCCGTTCGATCGGATCGGAGGCCGCGGTGGACAGCGCCGCGTGCGCGGCCCGGCGCTCCTGGGCGGGCGCCTCCGCGTACAGCGCGGCCGAGATCAGCGGATGCGCGAACCGTACGGCCGGGCCCTCCGGTTCGGTGGCCAGCAGCCCGAGTTCGGCGGCCTGGGCGCACTCGGACTCCGCGTTCTCCCGGCCGGCCGCGTGCAGCAGGGCCGGGGTGGGGCGGGCGCCCGCGCTGGCCACCAGCAGGGTGCGGCGCGCCTCGTCGGACAACATCTCCAGCCGGCTGAGGACCAGGGCGCGCAGCGAGGTGGGCACGGGCAGCGGCTCGCCGGGGCGCGGTGACGCGGGCGTCTCCGCGAGCGCCCGGCCCAGTTCCAGGGCGAACAGGGGGTTGCCGCCGCTGGTCCGGTGGATCTCGCGGACCGTGGAGCGGGGCAGGCCGGTGTAGCCGCGGTGGTCGAGCAGCGTGGAGACCTGGACGCGGGTCAGCGGGCCGAGCCGGACGGAGAGGGTGTCGGGCGGGCACGGGGGTCCCCCCGCCCGAGCGAAGCCGGGAGTGGGGGAGCCCAGGTGACGGCCGTACTCCTCTTCCTCGGTGCGCACCGCGCACAGCATCTGCACCGGGGTGCCGCCCAGCCGGCGGGCGGCGAAGCCGAGCAGTTCCGCGCTGGCCGAGTCCAGCCACTGCAGGTCGTCGGCGACGAGCAGGACGGGCCCCTGCGCGGCGAGCGCGCGCAGCGCGGAGAGCACCGCCAGGCGCAGCGCGAGGCCGTCGCGCTGGAGGGTGGACTCGCCGCGGCCGGTGAGCGCCGACTCGAGCGCGGTGCGCTGCGCGGCGGGCAGCTTGCCGGACACCTCCTCCAGGACCAGACCGAAGAGGTCGGCGAGGGCCAGGAAGGGCAGGTGCGATTCGGACTCGGTCGCCGAGCAGCGCAACACGGTGCGGGCCGCCGGCGCGTATTCCGCCGCCAATGCCCGCAGCACGGTGGACTTTCCTATTCCGGCCGGGCCGTGCAGCAGCACACTGCCGCCGCGGGTGAGCTGCTCGCGCGCCGCGGCGGACGGCTCCTCCTGGCCGATGACGAGCTCGGAGCGGCAGCTCGCAGGGTCCTTGAAGTCCCGTCGCACGGTCACCGCTCCCCTCGAATGTCGTGTCCGGGCCAAATTCTAGGCAACAAGTCCTTGAATTTCGGAGTGCCGGGGTGGTGAGGGAAATAACAGCGGCCGGCGCACGGCCTAAAGAAAGCACCGGCGAATGAATACGAACCCCACACGGACAGCCCTTCGAAGGTACTCCCACAGCCCACCCGACGGTACTCCGCCGGCCCCGGCGCGTGACGGTACTCGACCGCTCCGCGACCGCCACGCCCGTCCCCCCACGGCACCGGCCCCGCCCGGGTCGCGCCGCCCCCTACGGCAGCACCCCCGCCCGGCGCGCCGCCGTCACCGCCTCGCCGCGGGTGTGGGCGCCCAGCTTGCGCATGGCCGAGCGGAGGTAGGCCTTGACCGTCTCGGCGCTCAGTCCCAGCCGGGCGCCGGCCGTCGCGTTCGTCGCGCCGGCCGCCACGCAGGCCAGCACGTCCACCTCGCGCGGGGCCAGCCGCGCCGTCGCCGCCGGAGCCGCCGCCGTCAGCAGTCCGCAGGCGCTCAGCAGCTCCGCGCGCAACGCGGGGTCCGCGATCCTCGGGGCCAGGGCGCGCAGCGCCGCATGGGCCTCGCGGACCTGCTCCCACGCCGCCCCGGGCGCCGCGTCCCCGGGAGCCGCCTCCCCGGGGGCGGCCTTCGGGCGGGACGCCGCCAGCAGCTCCCGCGCCTCCTCCCGCACCACGAGCGCCTGCTCCACGTCCCGCGCCGCCGCCACGGCCGCGCTCAGCGTCCGGTCGCCCAGCGGCTGGGCGGTGCGCAGCGCGCCGTACAGCACCCCGCGCACCCGGCGCCGTACCACCACCGGCACCGCCAGCACCGAACGCAGCCCCTCCGCGGCGACCGCCGCGTCGTACTCGTGGCTGATCCGCCGGGACATCGAGTAGTCCGTCACCGCGCACGGGCGGGCCAGCTCCACCGCCTTGCCGCCCAGCCCGTTGCCCGAGGTCACCGCCAGCGCGCTCAGCGCGAGCGTCGCCGTGCCGGTCAGCTCGCTGATCCGCATCCGGGGCCGGCCCGGCTCGACCAGGCCGCCGAACGCGACCGGCAGCCCCGTCGCGCGCCGCAGCCGTACCAGCGCACCACGGATCTCCGCCGCCCCGGACGTCTCAGCCGTCACCCGCTCGTCCCTTCCTCACGGACCCGCGCCCCACCACACCCCCGTTCGGGGGTAGTGAGACCTGCATCACGGATTACACGATGGAGCCGAGCCGCACGGCAATGGTCCGGATTCTGGACCGCACATGGAGGACAGATGACGACGGCGACGGAGACCTTCCGCGGGGCGCGGGACTTCCTGCTGCAACACCGTGAGGACTACGCCACGGCCTACGCCGGGTTCCAGTGGCCCCGCCCGGAGCACTTCAACTGGGCGCTGGACTGGTTCGACGCCATCGCCGAGGGCAACGACCGCACCGCCCTGCACATCGTCGAGGAGGACGGCGCCGAGATCCGGCTCTCCTTCGCCGAGTTGGCCGAGCGCTCCGATCGCGCGGCCAACTGGCTGCGCGACCGCGGCGTCCAGCCCGAGGACCGCATCCTCGTCATGCTCGGCAACCAGGCCGAGCTGTGGGAGACCGCGCTCGCCGCGATGAAGCTGCGCGCCGTCGTCATCCCCGCCACCCCGCTGCTCGGCCCCGCCGACCTGCGCGACCGCGTCGAGCGCGGCCGGGCCAAGCACGTGATCGTGCGCGCCGGGGACACCGCGAAGTTCGACGACGTGCCCGGCGCCTACACCCGGATCTCGGTCGGCGGCCTGCCCGAGGAGGGCTGGGAGCCGTACGAGGACGTGTACGCGGCGCCCGCCGAGTTCGTCCCCGACGGCCCCACCCTCGCCGACGACCCGCTGATGCTCTACTTCACCTCGGGCACCACCGCCCACCCCAAGCTGGTCGAGCACACCCACACCTCGTACCCGATCGGGCACCTGGCCACCATGTACTGGGTCGGCCTCAAGCCCGGCGACGTGCACCTGAACATCTCCTCGCCCGGCTGGGCCAAGCACGCCTGGTCGAACCTGTTCGCGCCGTGGAACGCCGAGGCGACCGTCTTCATCCACAACTACACCCGCTTCGACGCGGCCCGGCTGATGGCCGAGATGGACCGCGTCGGCGTCACCACCTTCTGTGCCCCGCCCACCGTGTGGCGCATGCTCATCCAGGCCGATCTGAGCCGGCTGGCCACCCCGCCGCGCGAGGTCGTAGCCGCCGGTGAGCCGCTGAACCCGGAAGTCGTCGAGCAGGTCCGGCGGGCCTGGGGGGTGACGGTCCGGGACGGTTTCGGGCAGACCGAGACGGCCGTGCAGGTCTCCAACAGCCCCGGCCAGGAGCTGAAGGCCGGCTCCATGGGCCGCCCCAGCCCCGGGTTCCGCGTCGAACTGCTCGACCCGGTCTCCGGCGCGCCCGGCGCGCGCGAGGGCGAGATCGCGCTCGACCTGTCCGCCCGCCCGGTCGGCCTGATGACCGGCTACCACGGCGACGCCGACCGCACCGCGGAGGCCATGGCCGGCGGCTACTACCGCACCGGCGACGTCGCCTCCCGGGACGAGGACGGCTACCTGACCTACATCGGACGCTCCGACGACGTCTTCAAGGCCTCCGACTATAAGATCAGCCCCTTCGAGCTGGAGAGCGCGCTGCTGGAGCACGAGGCGGTGGCCGAGGCGGCCGTCGTGCCCGCGCCGGACGAACTGCGCCTGGCCGTCCCGAAGGCGTACGTCGTGCTCGCGGCGGGCTGGGAGCCCGGCCCCGGCACCGCCAAGGTGCTCTTCGAGCACTCCCGTCAGGTCCTCGCCCCCTACAAGCGCGTCCGCCGCCTGGAGTTCGGCGACCTGCCCAAGACGGTCTCCGGGAAGATCCGCCGGATCGAGCTGCGCGAGGCCACGGCCGGCGGTTCGGACGCCGAGTACCGCGAGGAGGACTTCCGGTGACCGCCGGGCTGTCGTACGCCCACGGGACGAGCCGGACGACCCTGCTCGGCGACACCATCGGCGCCAACCTGGACCGGGCCGTGGCCGCCTGGCCCGACCGCGAGGCGCTGGTCGACGTCCCCTCGGGGCGACGCTGGACGTACGCGGGGTTCGCCGCCGACGTGGACCGGCTGGCCCGCGCGCTGCTGGCGAGCGGCGTAGCCAAGGGCGACCGGGTCGGCATCTGGGCCGTCAACTGCGCCGAGTGGGTGCTGGTCCAGTACGCCACCGCCCGCATCGGCGCGATCATGGTGAACATCAACCCGGCGTACCGCACGCACGAGGTCGAGTACGTCCTCAAGCAGGCGGGCGTCTGTCTGCTGTTCGCCTCGCTGCGGCACAAGAGCAGCGACTACCGGGGGATGGTGGAGCAAGTGCGGGGCGCGTGCCCCGACTTGCGGGAGGCCGTCTACATCGACGACCCGAGCTGGGAGGCGTTCGCCGCTCGCGACACCCCCGACCGCGCCGAGGAACTGCGCCTGCGCGCCGCCGAGCTGTCCTGCGACGACCCGATCAACATCCAGTACACCTCGGGCACCACCGGTTTCCCGAAGGGCGCCACCCTCTCCCACCACAACATCCTCAACAACGGTTACTTCGTGGGGGAGTTGATCGCCTACACCGAGCAGGACCGGATCTGCGTGCCGGTGCCCTTCTACCACTGCTTCGGCATGGTGATGGGCAACCTCGCGGCCACCTCGCACGGCGCCTGTCTCGTCATCCCCGCCGCGTCCTTCGACCCGGAGGCCACCTTGGCGGCCGTGCAGCAGGAGCGCTGCACCTCGCTGTACGGCGTGCCGACCATGTTCATCGCCGAGCTGAACCTCCCCGGCTTCGCGGAGTACGACCTCTCCACCCTGCGCACCGGCATCATGGCGGGCTCGACCTGCCCGGTGGAGGTGATGAAGCGGGTGGTCGCCGAGATGCACATGGCCGAGGTCGCCATCTCCTACGGCATGACCGAGACCTCCCCGGTGTCGTTGCAGACCCGGACGGACGACGACCTCGAACACCGCACCGGGACGGTCGGCCGGGTGCTGCCGCACCTGGAGGTGAAGATCGTCGACCCGGCCACCGGCGTCACGCGACCGCGCGGCACGGCAGGCGAGTTGTGCACCCGGGGCTACAGCGTGATGCTCGGCTACTGGGAGGAGCCGGAGAAGACCGCCGAGGTGATCGACGCCGGCCGCTGGATGCACACCGGGGACCTCGCGGTGATGCGCGAGGACGGCTACGTGGAGATCGTCGGCCGGATCAAGGACATGATCATCCGGGGCGGTGAGAACGTCTACCCGCGCGAGATCGAGGAGTTCCTCTACGCCCACCCCAAGATCCGCGACGTGCAGGTCGTCGGTGTTCCGCACGAGAAGTACGGCGAGGAGGTCCTCGCCTGCGTCATCCCGCTGGACGCGGCCGACCCGCTCACGCTGGAGGAGCTGCGGGCCTTCTGCGCGGACCGTCTGGCCCACTACAAGATCCCGAGCCGGCTGAGCCTCCTGGACGCCTTCCCGATGACGGTCTCCGGCAAGGTGCGCAAGGTCGAGTTGCGCGAGCGGTACGGCGCGCCGGGAGCCGCGGCGCCCGAGGAGGTGTGAAAGGCCGGACGACGAGCATCCGGTAGTAGTTCGACGGGGGACCCCGGCCGGGATCCGAGTGCGCAGTCGGCGGCGCACACGGCGGGCCGGGGTTCTTCTCGTATCAGGGGGCCTTCGGGCCCCCTTCGGCGTCTTCCGGCGGGCCGGCCCTTCGCCCGGCCCGCCTTCCCGCGCGTCTCCCGCTGCCCTGTGCCGCGACGCTCCGGCTCGGCCGTTCCCCGGGCCCCGGCCCGGCGTTTCCCCGTGCCCGCTCGTCGCCGTGCCCCGCGACGCCCTTGACGCCCTTCGCGCACCCCCCTACATTGCTTCCAGATCGTAGAAAACACTTTCCGCTATACGGAAGTACGGAGAGAGCTCACCGCGGGGCGCGACGGGCGTGCGAATCCGGCAGCCGAAGACAGCAGAAGACAGCCGAAGCAGGAGTACTCGATGGCTCGTATGACCGCTGCCCGCGCGGCAGTTGAGATCCTCAAGCGCGAGGGCGTCACCGACGCGTTCGGTGTGCCGGGCGCGGCGATCAACCCGTTCTACGCGGCGCTCAAGGCCTCCGGCGGCATCACCCACACCCTCGCCCGCCACGTCGAGGGCGCCTCCCACATGGCCGAGGGCTACACCCGTACGCACGCCGGCAACATCGGCGTCTGCATCGGCACCTCGGGCCCGGCCGGCACCGACATGATCACCGGCCTGTACTCGGCCATCGGCGACTCCATCCCGATCCTGTGCATCACGGGCCAGGCCCCGACCGCCGTGATCCACAAGGAGGACTTCCAGGCCGTCGACATCGCCTCCATCGCCAAGCCGGTGACCAAGATGGCGGTCACCGTCCTGGAGGCCGCGCAGGTCCCCGGCGTCTTCCAGCAGGCCTTCCACCTGATGCGCTCCGGCCGCCCCGGCCCCGTCCTGATCGACCTGCCGATCGACGTGCAGATGACGGAGATCGAGTTCGACCCGGACACCTACGAGCCGCTGCCGGTCTACAAGCCCGCGGCGACCCGCGCCCAGATCGAGAAGGCGCTGACGATGCTGACCGCCGCCGAGCGGCCGCTGATCGTCGCGGGCGGCGGCGTCATCAACGCCGACGCGGCCGACCTGCTCGTCGAGTTCGCCGAGCTGACCGGGACCCCGGTGGTGCCGACCCTGATGGGCTGGGGCCTCCTGCCCGACGACCACGAGCTGAACGCCGGCATGGTCGGCCTGCAGACCTCGCACCGCTACGGCAACGCGACCTTCCTGGAGTCCGACTTCGTCCTCGGCATCGGCAACCGCTGGGCCAACCGCCACACCGGCAAGCTGGACGTCTACACGGCCGGCCGGAAGTTCGTCCACGTCGACGTCGAGCCCACCCAGATCGGCAAGATCTTCGCCCCGGACTACGGCATCGCCTCCGACGCGAAGGCCGCCCTGGAGCTGTTCGTCGAGGTGGCCAAGGAGCTGAAGGCGGCCGGCGAGCTGCCCGACCGCTCCGCGTGGGCCGCGTCCGCGCAGGAGCGCAAGTCGACGCTCCAGCGCCGTACGCACTTCGACGACATCCCGATCAAGCCGCAGCGCGTCTACGAGGAGATGAACAAGGCCTTCGGCCCGGAGACCCGGTACGTCTCCACCATCGGCCTCTCCCAGATCGCCGGCGCGCAGATGCTGCACGTCTTCCGGCCGCGGCACTGGATCAACTGCGGCCAGGCGGGCCCGCTGGGCTGGACCGTCCCGGCCGCGCTCGGCGTCGCCAAGGCCGACCCGGACTCCCCGGTCGTCGCCCTCTCCGGCGACTACGACTTCCAGTTCATGCTGGAGGAGCTGGCCGTCGGCGCGCAGCACAAGATCCCCTACGTGCACGTCCTGGTCAACAACTCCTACCTGGGCCTGATCCGCCAGGCGCAGCGGGCCTTCGACATCGACTTCCAGGTCAAGCTGGAGTTCGAGAACGTCAACTCGCCCGAGCTGGGCGTCTACGGCGTCGACCACGTCAAGGTCGCCGAGGGCCTGGGCTGCAAGGCGATCCGGGTGACCGACCCGGCCGAGCTGGGCACCGCCCTCGAACAGGCCAAGAAGCTCGCGGCCGAGTTCCGGGTGCCGGTCGTCGTCGAGGCGATCCTGGAGCGCGTCACGAACATCTCGATGTCCGGCACCAACGACATCGGCAACGTCGTCGAGTTCGAGGAGCTGGCCACCGAGCCCGGCCACGCGCCGACCGCGATCAAGCCGCTGAAGGTCTGACGCACCCCCGCACCACCACGACGAAGGGGTGACCCGTCCTCAAGGACGGGTCACCCCTTCGTCGTGCTCGTACGAGCACCGGGCGGGCCCCGCCGCCCCCGTGCCGACGGGCCCCGCCGGAGGGAAGTCTGCCCCTTCCGCACCCCGCCCGAAGCCCCCCGCGCCCGGGTTCAGAGCTTGATTTGAGCATGACGTAGTCGGCCTGCGTACGGTGCTGTACGCGCCGTACCGCCGGCACGCGCCCCCGAGCCCGGGACACCAGAGCCCGGGTCACCCGAGCCCGGGACACCCGCTCCGACGTCCCCGTGCCCAGCCGTCGTGCCCGGCCGTCCCGTGCCCGGCCGTGCCACACCGGATGTCGTACTGGGACGTCGTGCCGGGGCGCCGTGCCGGGGCGTCCCGTCCTCAGAAGTCCTCGTGTTCCGACAGGCCCGGCCACTCGTCCGGGCCGCCGCCCTGCCACTCGATGAGGTCGCTCTCCTCGACCTCGACGCGGTCCAGGTCGGCCAGGCGGAGGATCTCGATCACGTCGTCCAGATGGGAGGCGAGCCCGAGCGTCACGTCGCCCTCGGTGACCCGGCGGGAGCCGTCCAGGGCCGGCGCGTGCACCACGATGTGCGGATGCTGCGTGAGGTGGTCCATGCCCTCAGCCTCCTGCCGCCGCGGTCGCCGCGCACCCCGGGGAGGGACGCCGGGGGCGGGACACGGAAGAGCGCCGGATGCGGGACCGTCCGCATCCGGCGCTCTTCGGCCCGGTGAGGTGTGGAGTTGTTCGTTGGTGCCCGTCCGACGGCACGAGACTGGGCGCGACAGGACATTCGCGCCGCCGGACGGAGTCTGGTGGGGGAGGGGCCTCGAGCGGGCGAGGCGGGTTCCGGGCTGGGACCGTGGTGGGTGCGACGGCCGCGCGAGGCCTTCCCTCTGGTCGAGAAGGCGCTGCGCGCGAGCCTTCACCACCGCACTGGCTCGCACTGCCCCGAGTTCTCGCCTTCGCTCGAACAGGGGGCACCCCCACCACGGTCCTCGCCCTGACCGCGCAGGTGCCGGGACGACCACCCCTCATCCGGGTCGCCCGACGCCCGCGCGGGGCGTTACGCGTCCGGGTCCCGACCTCCCCGTCGGGACTCCGGACGCGGCTTGTGGATCAGTCCTCGCGCAGGGCGCGGACGGCCGCCTCCACGCGCTTGCCGTAGTCCGGGTCGGCGGCGTGGAAGTGCGCGAGGTTCTTCTCGATCACGTCGTTGCGGGAGACCTGGGACAGACCGCCCGCGATGTTCGCGACCAGACGCTTCTTCTCGTCCTCGGACATGAGGCGGTACAGCTCGCCCGCCTGGTAGAAGTCGTCGTCCTTGGTGTGCAGCGGGGCCTCGTGGGTGCCGGTGTGGCCGTCGACCGCCAGCGGGGCGAACAGCGGGCGTCCGGTCTCCACGGGGCCGTCGTAGGAGTTCGGCTCGTAGTTCTTGGCGTACCGGCCCTGGGAGTTGGACGCCATCAGGCCGTCGCGGCCGTAGTTGGCGGCGCCGCCGGGCACGGCCTTGGGCGCGTTCACCGCGAGCTGGGTGTGGTTGACGCCCAGGCGGTAGCGGTGGGCGTCGGCGTAGGCGAACAGCCGGCCCTGGAGCATCTTGTCCGGCGAGGGGCCGATGCCCGGCACGAAGTTGTTCGGGGAGAACGCGGCCTGCTCGACCTCGGCGAACACGTTGTCCGGGTTGCGGTCCAGCACCAGGCGGCCCACGCGCCGCAGCGGGTAGTCCGCGTGCGGCCACACCTTGGTCAGGTCGAACGGGTTGAAGCGGTAGTGCGCCGCCTCGGCCGCCGGCATGATCTGGACGTACAGGGTCCAGGACGGGTGCACTCCGCGCTCGATCGCCTGGAGCAGGTCGGTCTGGTGCGAGTTGGGGTCCTTGCCCGCCAGCTCGGCGGCCTGCTCGCCGGTCAGGCAGCGGATGCCCTGGTCGGTCTTGAAGTGGTACTTGACGAAGAAGGCCTCGCCCGCCTCGTTCGTCCACTGGTAGGTGTGCGAGCCGAAGCCGTCCATGTGGCGGTACGACGCCGGGATGCCGCGGTCGCCCATCAGCCACGTCACCTGGTGGGTGGCCTCGGGGGCGTGGGCCCAGAAGTCGAAGACGTTGTCCGGCTCCTGGCGGCCGGTGAACGGGTCGCGCTTCTGCGAGTGGATGAAGTCGGGGAACTTGATCGGGTCCTTGATGAAGAACACCGGGGTGTTGTTGCCGACGAGGTCGTAGTTGCCCTCCTCGGTGTAGAACTTCACCGCGAAGCCGCGCGGGTCACGCACCGCGTCGGCGCCGCCGAGGGAGTCGGCCACGGTGGAGAAGCGCACGAACACCTCGGTGCGCTTGCCGACCGTGCCGAGGAAGTCGGCGTAGGTGAAGCCGGTGACGTCGTCGGTCACCTCGAAGTGGCCGTAGGCGCCGGAACCGCGGGCGTGCACCACACGCTCCGGGATGCGCTCGCGGTTGAAGCGAGCCAGCTTCTCCAGGAGGTGCTGGTCCTGCAGGAGGAGCGGGCCGCCGATGCCGGCGGAAGCGGAGTTCTGGTTGTCGGCGACCGGGGCGCCGGACTCTGTCGTGAGCACGCGCTTCGACATCGAAGACCTTCCGTACGAGGGGCAGCGGAAACTTGTTTCCGCTTTGTGGAGCCTAGTTTTGGGGCGATCGGAACGTCAACAGTTTGTTGAAGTTCATGGACCGGTCACCGGGAAGTGGTCCCGGGGGACGCCGCCGCCTGGGCGCGACAGGACAGGTGTCAGCGGCGGCGCCACCCGGAGTCGTGGGGGCCGGCCGGCCTCGTGGTGCCGGCCGGCCCGGGGAGCCCGGTCGGTCAGACCTGGGCGCCGGAGAGGCGCTCCACGGCCCGCAGCAGGGCCGAGTGGTCCAGGCCGCCGTCGCCCTGGGCGCGCAGCGAGGCGACCAGCTGGGCGACCACGGCGCCGACCGGCAGGGCGGCGCCGACGTTGCGGGCGGCGTCGGTGACGATGCCCATGTCCTTGTGGTGCAGGTCGATGCGGAAGCCCGGCTTGAAGTCCCGGTTCAGGAAGTTGTCCTTCTTGCGGGCCAGCACCGTGGAGCCGGCGAGGCCTCCGCCCAGGACGTCCAGGGCCGCGGCGAGGTCCACGCCGGACTTCTCCAGGAAGACCACGGCCTCGGCGCACGCCTGGATGTTCACCGCGACGATGAGCTGGTTGGCGGCCTTCACGGTCTGGCCCGAGCCGTGCGGACCGCACAGCACGATGGTCTTGCCGAGGGCCTCGAAGATCGGCTCGGCCTCGTCGAAGTCGGCCTGCTCGCCGCCGACCATGATGGACAGCACCGCCTCGATGGCGCCGGCCTCGCCGCCGGAGACGGGGGCGTCCAGGACGCGGATGCCCTTCTCCTTGGCCTTGGCGGCCAGGTCGACCGAGGTCTGCGGGGTGATCGAGGACATGTCGATCAGCAGCGCGCCGGACTTCGCGTTCTCCAGGATGCCGTCCGCACCGTAGGCGATCGCCTCGACCTGCGGGGAGGCGGGCACCATCGTGATGATCACATCGGCGTCCTTGACGGCCTCGGCGATCGAGCCGGCCGCGGTGCCGCCGGCGGCGGCCAGCCGGTCCAGCTTCTCCCGCTCCAGCGTGAAGCCGGTGACCTGGTAACCCGCCTTGAGGAGGTTCTCGGACATGGGGGAGCCCATGATGCCGAGGCCGATCCAGGCGATCGAGGGAAGGTTGTTGCTCATGTGAGGGTGCCTCTCAGTACTGGGTGGTGATCAGCGGGCGGCGCGGGCCTCGCGGGGCAGCCAGTCGAAGGCCTCGGCGCTCGGCCGGTCGCCCGGCTTGTACTCCAGGCCGACCCAGCCCTCGTAACCGGCCTTCTTCAGCTGGTCGAGCAGCTCCTCCAGGGGGAGGGAGCCGGTGCCGGGGGCGCCGCGGCCGGGGTTGTCCGCGATCTGCACATGGCCGGTCCTGGCGGCGTACCGCTCGATCACCGCCGGCAGGTCCTCGCCGTTCATCGACAGGTGGTACAGGTCCATCAGGAACTTGGCGTTGCCGAGGCCGGTCGCCTCGTTCACCTTGTCGACGACCTCGACGGCGGCCGGCGCGCTGACCAGCGGGCACAGCGGCGACTCGGGCTTGTTCAGCGCCTCGATCAGGACGATCGCGCCGATCCGGTCGGCCGCGCGGGCCGCCAGGACCAGGTTCTCCAGGGCGAGCGCGTCCTGTTCGGCGGGGTCCACGCCCTCGACGCGGTTGCCGTACAGGGCGTTGAGCGCCTTGCAGCCCAGGGAGTCGGCGAAGTCGACGGCCACGTCGATGTTGGCGCGGAACCGCTCCGACTCCTCGCCCGGGACCGACAGGGCGCCGCGGTCGGGGCCGGGGAGCCGTCCGGCGTAGAAGTTCAGCCCCGTCAGCCGGACGCCCGCGTCCTCGATCGCCTTCTTCAGGGCGTCGAGCTCGGACCGCTCGGGGGTGGGGGTGTCGATCCAGGGCCACCACAGCTCGACCGCGGTGAAGCCGGCCGCGGCGGCGGCCGCGGGACGCTCCAGGAGCGGGAGTTCCGTGAAGAGGATCGACAGGTTGACGTTGAAGCGCTGGTCTGCGAATCCCATCGGGGCCGCGCTCCCTTCCGTATCGCTATTCCATATTGCGGAAGTTCGTTTCTGCTTAATGGAAGACTGCCGTCGAGAGGCAGGGCTTGTCAAGGGGGCCGTCCGGCCGGCGGGCCCCCGGCCTGCCGGGGACGGTCCGGAAGCGGCTCCCGCGCGTTAGGTTGAGCGCGTGCGATTGAGAGTGGAGTTCACGACCGAACCCTTCGACCTGGACGAGGCCCCCGCCCACGCGGTGGTGGCGCGCGAGGTCGTCGAGGCGGCGGAGCTGGACGCCGTGGACGTCGGGCCGTTCGGCAACACCGCGGAAGGAGGCGCCGACGAGGTCCTGACCGCCGTGGACGCCCTGCTGCGCAGGAGCCTGAAGGCCGGCGCCACCCGTATCTCGCTCCAGGTCAACGTGATCGGGGAGGGTGATAGATGACCGGGCAGGAGCCGTTCATCGCGGCAGTGAAGCCGCTGGTCGACGCGATCGGCGGCGAACTGCTGCCGCCCGACGAGGCCGGGCTCGACGACGTCGTGCTCGCCTGGGAGGGCGTGGACGCGGTCGCCGTGCGCCTGCCGCAGCTCGCCGACTCCCTGGACCACATCCTGGCCGCCATGGAGCGCCGCAAGGGCATGCCGCTCGCGGACCTGGACCGCAGGGCCAAACAGGAGGTCGTGCGGGTCCTGGAGGCGCGCGGCGCCTTCTCGGTCAGACACGGGGTGGAGACGGTCGCGAGCGCCCTGGGCGTCAGCCGCTTCACCGTCTACAACTACCTCAACCGGGAAAAGGAAGTCTGAACGGCCCCGACCGGGAGGAGCGTGACAGGGCCGTTGCCGCGGCGTCAGCGGCCCGTCACCGGGGTTTACCCGGAATTTTCAACAAAGTGTTGACGTGATGTTTCGGAGGGCGTTAGCTATCCGCAGCCCGTTCAGCACACAGGCCGTTCGCGGCCACGGAGGCTCCCGTGACTACGAGTTCCACGCCGTCGGGCCTCGCCCGCTTCAACGCTTCCCCGGATGCCGCGGCCCGCGCCGCGCTCCTGGAGGCGTGCGCCTCCACGGCGTGGGCGGACCGGCTGCTCGCCGCCCGCCCCTACGCCGCCGACGAGGACCTCTTCGCCGCCAGTGACGCCGCCATGGCCGAGCTGACCACGGCGGACCTGGAGGAGGCGATGGCCGGCCACCCCCCGATCGGCCGTCCCAAGCCCGGCGACCCGACCTCGGCCCGCGAACAGAGCGGCATGGCCGGGGCGTCGGACGACCTGAAGGCGCGGATGCTCGAACTGAACCTGGCCTACCAGGAGAAGTTCGGTCACGTCTTCCTCATCTGCGCCACCGGCCGGACCGGCGAGCAGATGCGGGACGCGGTCGAGGAACGGATCGGCAACTCGCCCGAGCAGGAGCGGGAGATCGTCCGCACCGAGCTGGGAAAGATCAACCGTATCCGGCTCGCGCGCCTGCTCGAAGCCGCCTGAGCACCTGCTCGACGACGCCCGAAGAGGAAACCATGAGCACCGAGACCACCGCCTCCGTGTCCACGCACATCCTGGACACCAGCGTCGGCCGCCCCGCCGAAAGTGTCGCCGTCCAGCTCTCCGCCCGCTCCGGGCCGAGCGCCGACTGGCGGGCGCTCGGCGGATCCGCGACCGACGCGGACGGGCGGTGCAAGGATCTTCCGGCCCTGCCGGAGGGCACCACCCACGTACGGCTCGACTTCGAGACCGAGCCGTACTTCGCCAAGAAACAAGCCGCGGCCCAGCAGGACGCCCCCGCGCTCCGGGACAGCGAGAACGGCCGGCCGGTGTTCTTCCCCGAGGTCACCATCACCTTCGCGGTGGTGCCCGGTGAGCACTACCACGTTCCGCTGCTGCTCAACCCGTTCGGCTACTCCGTTTACCGAGGGAGCTGACCGACACATGACCCGCTTCGTCCTGGGACAGAACCAGTACGGCAAGGCAGAGAACCGCGTAGTCAAGATCACGCGTGACGGCGACACGCACCACATCAAGGACCTGAACGTCTCCGTCGCCCTCTCCGGCGACATGGAGGACGTCCACCGCAGCGGTTCCAACGCCAACGTCCTGCCGACCGACACCACCAAGAACACGGTGTTCGCCTTCGCCAAGGAGCACGGGATCGAGAGCGCCGAGGACCTCGGCGTCAAGCTCGCCCGCCACTTCGTCGACAACAACGAGCCCATCCACCGGGCCCGCATCCGCATCGAGGAGTACTCCTGGGAGCGGATCGAGACCTCGCAGGGCGGCGCCCGCTTCGTCGGCGCCGACGAGATCGCCCACTCCTTCGTCCGCAAGGGCCAGGAGACCCGCGTCGCGCAGATCACCTACGACGGCCACGGCATCCAGGTGCTCTCCGGCTTCAAGGACCTGACCGTCCTGAACTCGACCAACTCCGAGTTCTTCGGCTTCCTCAAGGACAAGTACACCACCCTCCAGGAGGACCACGACCGCATCCTCGCCACCACCGTCGCCACCTGGTGGCGGCACAACTGGGACGGCATCGACTCGCACGCCCCCGACTGGGACCGTTCCTACAACGGGGTGCGCAAGCACGCGCTCCAGGCGTTCGCCGAGACCTACTCGTACTCGCTCCAGCAGACCCTCTTCGAGATGGGTGTGCGGGTGCTGAACTCGCGCGACGAGGTCGAGGAGATCCGCTTCTCGATGCCCAACAAGCACCACTTCCGCTCGGACCTGTCGCCGTTCGGGATCGACAACGACGCCAAGGACGGCGCCGTGTACTACGCCGCCGACCGCCCCTACGGCCTGATCGAGGCCACCATCCTGCGCGACGGCGCCGAGCAGCTCATCCCGGTCGACATGACCAACCTCTGACGCGGGACGCGCGCCACCGGTCCGGGCACCTGGGCCGGTGGCGCGCCACACCGGAGGGAACACCATGGCACAGCCTGCAACGGAGCCGGCGAAAGGCTCCTGTTCCACCCCGCCGGAGCACATCGAGGACGCCGTCACGTCCGTGCACCCGGTGGACGAGAAGCTCCACCCCTCGCGGCTCGTCCCCGCCGCGCTCCAGCACATCGCCGCCATGTACGCAGGCGTCGTCACTCCTCCGCTCATCATCGGCCAGGCCTGCGGACTCGACATCGCGGCCCGCACCCGGCTGATCGCCGCCTCGCTGCTCATCGCCGGCGTCGCGACCATCCTGCAGACCATCGGCGTCAAGGGCCTGGTCGGCAACCGCCTGCCCTTCGTGAACGCCGCCTCCTCGGCCGGCATCGCACCCATCCTCGCCATCGCCGAGACCAACCCCAGGGGCCACCAACTCCCCGCCATCTACGGCGCGGTGATGGTCGCCGGCGTCTTCTGTCTCGCCATCGGCCCGTTCTTCGGACGGCTGCTCAGGTTCTTCCCGCCGCTGGTCACCGGCGTGGTCATCACGCTCATCGGCGTCACCCTGATGCCCGTGCCCGTCGGTTGGGCGCAGGGCGGCGACAAGACCACCGCCGACTTCGGCTCCATGAGGAACCTCGCGCTCGCCGCCTTCACCCTCGTCGTCATCCTGCTGATCCAGCGCTTCGGCAAGGGCTTCGTCAAACAAGTCGCCCTGCTCTTCGGCCTGTTGATCGGCACCTTGGCCGCGATCCCGTTCGGCATGGCCGACTTCAGCGGCATCGAGTCCGCGCCGGTGGCCGCGCTGCCCACCCCGTTCGCCTTCGGCGCCCCCGTCTTCCAGCCCGCGGCTGTGCTGTCGCTGTGCATCGTGATGCTGGTGCTGATGACCGAGTCCAGCGCCGGCATGCTCGCCCTCGGCGAGATCTGCGACCGCCGCGCGGACGCCCGCACCATCACCCGCGGCCTGCGCACCGACGGCATCGCGACCCTGCTCGGCCCCGTCTTCGGCGGCTTCCCCACCTCCGCCTTCGCCCAGAACGTCGGCGTCGTCTCCCTGACCCGGGTGCGCAGCCGCTACGTCGTCGCCGTCGCCGGCGGCGCCCTGCTCGTCCTCGGCGCCTTCCCGGTGCTCGGCGCGGTCGTCTCCCTGGTCCCCATGCCGGTCCTCGGCGGCGCGGGCATCGTGCTCTTCGGCTCGATCGCCGTCAGCGGCATCCGCACCCTCTCCGAGGCCGGGCTCGACGACAGCTCCAACATCATCCTGGTGGCCGTGGCGCTCGGCGCGGGCATCATCCCGCTGGCCGCCCCGACCTTCTACGCCGAGTTCCCGGCCTGGGCGCAGACCGTCCTCGGCTCCGGCATCAGCGCCGGCGCGATCGTCGCGGTCCTGCTCAACCTCTTCTTCCACCATCTCGGCACCCGGAGCGGCACCGCGGCTCCGGCACTCAAATCCTCCTAGGGTCCTGCCGTGCCCTCCCCGTGGACGACCCCCGTCCACGGGCCGCCACTGAAAGACAAGGAAGCGCAATGGCACCATCGGCAGCCCAGCGCATCGTCATCGAGAACTGTTCGATCGCGACCGTCGACGCGAACGACACCGAGTACGCCCACGGCCACCTCGTCATCGCCGGCAACAGGATCGAGTCGGTCGGCGCCGGCCGAGCCCCGGAGAACCTGGAGAACATGGTCCGCCGGATCGACGCGAGCGGCCACCTGGTCACGCCCGGTCTGATCAACACCCACCACCACTTCTACCAGTGGATCACCCGGGGCCTGGCCACCGACCACAACCTGTTCGACTGGCTCGTCGCGCTCTACCCCACCTGGGCGCGCATCGACGAGGAGATGGTGTACGCCGCGGCCCAGGGCTCGCTGGCGATGATGGCCCGCGGCGGCGTCACCACCGCCATGGACCACCACTACGTCTTCCCGCGCGGCTCCGGCGACCTGTCCGGCGCCGTCATCCGCGCCGC
This sequence comes from Streptomyces sp. NPDC018610, assembly GCF_044391765.1. NCBI lineage: Bacteria > Bacillati > Actinomycetota > Actinomycetes > Kitasatosporales > Streptomycetaceae > Streptomyces > Streptomyces sp. NPDC018610. The sequence goes on along the minus strand of NZ_JBISAL010000002.1, from coordinate 532,440 downwards.
CCGCGAGATGGGCGTCCGCTTCACCCTGGCCCGCGGGTCGATGGACCGCAGCGAGAAGGACGGCGGCCTGCCGCCGGACTTCGCCGTCGAGACGCTGGAGGGTGCGCTCGCCGCCACCGAGGAGACCGTCAAGAAGCACCACGACGCCTCCTTCGACGCCATGACCCAGGTCGCCGTCGCCCCCTGCTCCCCGTTCTCCGTCTCCACCGAACTGATGCGCGAGGGCGCGGAGCTGGCCCGCCGGCTCGGCGTACGGCTGCACACCCACGGCTCGGAGACGGTCGAGGAGGAGAAGTTCTGCCACGAGCTGTTCGGCATGGGCCCCACCGACTACTTCGAGTCGACGGGCTGGCTCGGCGAGGACGTGTGGATGGCGCACTGCGTCCACATGAACGACAGCGACATCGCCGCCTTCGCCCGCACGAAGACCGGCGTGGCCCACTGCCCCTCCTCCAACGCCCGCCTGGCGGCCGGCATCGCCCGGGTCCCCGACATGCTGGCGGCCGGCGTCCCGGTCGGCCTCGGCGTCGACGGCACCGCCTCCAACGAGTCCGGTGAACTCCACACCGAACTGCGCAACGCCCTGCTGATCAACCGTCTCGGCGCGCACCGCGAGGCCGCCCTGAACGCCCGTCAGGCGCTGCGCCTGGGCACCCACGGCGGAGCCCAGGTCCTCGGCCGGGCCGAGCAGACCGGCTCGCTGGAGGCCGGCAAGCTCGCCGACCTGGTGCTGTGGAAGATGGACACCCTCGCCCACGCCTCCATCACCGACCCGGTGACCGCACTCGTCTTCGGCGCGGCGGCCCCGGTCACGGCCTCCTTCGTCGACGGCCGGCAGATCGTGGAGAACGGCCGCCTGCTGCACGCCGACGAGGACGCCATCGCCCACGCCACCCGCGCGGAGGCGCAGCGCCTGGCCCGGATCGCCGCCCAGCGCTGATCCGACGAAGAACTCCGGTCGGGGGGGACGGCCCCCGACCGGTAGCCGTGGACCCGAGCGGGGCCCGCGGCGGCCGGCTCCGGGGCGCGCGTGGACGCGCGCGCCCCGGGACGGTGTCCGTTCGCCACCCCCCCGAGGGTTCCCCAAGGACCCGCCCCCGGTCCCGCACGACCACACGCACCACCTCCAAGACACCCACGTCAGCAGACGTGTTAACCGACCGGAGGAGCAGCCGTGGCCACTCACCCCGCGTCCCGCGATGAGGCACGACAGCCAGCCGAGTCCACCCACCCCGTCGACGAGAAACTCCCCCCGCTCAAAATGGCGACCAGCGGCCTGCAGCACGTGGCCGCCATGTACGCGGGAGTGGTCGCCCCGCCCCTGATCGTCGGCGCGGCCGTCGGCCTGTCCGGCACCGAACTGACCTTCCTCACCGGGGCCTGCCTGTTCACGGCCGGTCTCGCCACCTTCCTGCAGACCCTCGGCATCTGGAAGATCGGCGCCCGGCTGCCCTTCGTCAACGGCGTCACCTTCGCCGGCGTCGCCCCGATGACCGCGATCGTCGCCTCCACCAAGGACAAGTCCGACGCCCTGCCGATCATCTTCGGCGCGGTCATCGTCGCCGGGCTCCTCGGCTTCCTGGCCGCCCCCGTCTTCTGCAAGGCCGTCCGCTTCTTCCCGCCCGTCGTCACCGGCAGCGTCATCACCCTCATAGGCGTCTCCCTGCTGCCCGTCGCCTTCGGCTGGGCCCAGGGCCCGAACCCGGCCGCACACGACTACGGCTCCGCGAAATACCTCACCCTGGCCGGCATCACCCTCGTCATCGTGCTGCTGCTGCGCCGCTTCACCCGGGGCTTCGTCAAGCAGATCGCCGTCCTGCTCGGCCTGATCGCGGGCACGGTCATCGCGATACCCTTCGGCGTCACCGACTTCGGCCCGGTCGCCGACGCCGACGTCGTCGGCTTCCCCACCCCCTTCCACTTCGGCGCGCCCCAGTTCCAGATCGCGGCGATCGTGTCGATGTGCGTGGTGATGGTCGTCTCCATGACCGAGTCCACCGCCGACATGCTGGCCCTCGGCGAGGTCGTCGAACGCCCCTCGAACGAGGAGACCATCAAGGCGGGCCTGCGCGCCGACACCCTCGGCTCCGCCCTCAGCCCCCTGTTCAACGGCTTCATGTGCAGCGCCTTCGCCCAGAACATCGGCCTGGTGGCGATGACCCGCATCCGCAGCCGCTTCGTGGTCGCCTTCGGCGGCGGCTTCCTGGTCCTGATGGGCCTGTGCCCGATGGCCGCCTCGCTGATCGCCGTCGTCCCGCGCCCGGTGCTCGGCGGCGCCGGCGTGGTGCTGTTCGGCTCGGTGGCCGCCAGCGGCATCCAGACCCTGGCCCGGGCCGGCCTCGACAAGGACAACAACGTCCTGATCGTGGCCGTGGCGCTCGCCGTCGGCGTCATCCCGATCACCGTCCCCGACTTCTACCACGCCTTCCCGGAGACCGCCCGGATCGTCCTCGACTCCGGCATCTCCACCGGCTGCGTCGCCGCCGTCGTCCTCAACCTGGTCTTCAACCACCTCGGCAGGTCCCGCAAGGAGGAACGGGACGTCACCCACCCGATGGAGGCGGGCGAGGAGATCGCGGTCGTGCACTGACGTCACACGTCGAGAAGTGGCGGGGTACGGCCCGGTCGCCACCGGGCCGTACCCCGCCACCGCGCCCGTCTACAGCTCGAACAGCCCGGGATCCGCCGCGAGTTCCTTGAAGTGGTCCCGCGGGGCAGGCACCAGCTTGCGCGCCTTGAGGTCCATCAGCCCGCCGACCGCGGTGACCTCGGCCGCCACCGTGCCGTCGGCCTTGCGGATCGTCTGCTCGATGCGGAACGTCTTGCCGCCGCCCCACTCGAACGAGCACGTCACGTCGACCTCGTCACCGGCCAGGAGCTCCCGCCGGAAGCGGATGGTCGTCTCCAGCGCCACCGGCCCGACGCCTCGGGCGAGCAGGCCGGCCTGGGTGATCCCGGCCGCCTGGAGCATGGACCAGCGGGCGTGCTCGGCGTAGTTGAGGTACACGGCCTGGTTCAGATGGCCCTGCGTGTCGGTCTCGTACCCCCGGACGCTCACCCGGACGGAAAACGGCTCGCTCACAACATCCCCTTCGCACACGTCTCACCTGTCGTACCCCCCCGATCCTGGCACGCCGGTCAGACCCGGCGCGGGGACGCCAGCAGGTACCGGGCCCGGGTCCGCGGCTCCGTGTACTCCCCGGCCTGCCAGCCCGCCCGCTCCAGCGCGGCGGCGCACGCCCGCAGCGCCTCGGCGTCCGGGCCGTACACGGCGACCGCCTCCGGCTGCGCCGTCGCCCGCACCCGGTACCCTTCGTCGCCGCCCGGCCCGGCGGGACGGCACCCGGCCGCCTCCAGGGCCAGCGCGGCGGCCCGCACCAGATGCGTACGCTCCCAGCCGCACGGACGCTCCGCGGAACCGTCCGGATTGGTCATCCGCCGCAGCTCCACCAGGCCCTGCCAGGCGCTGTGCACCTCACGACGGCGCGAGGACGCCTCGTACGGCTCCTCCTCCCCTCCGACCCGGGCGGCGAACACCCCGGTCGGAGCGGGCGCTTCCCCGGTGACGGCGGTGACGGCGGTGCCCTCGGGCTCGGGCTCCGCCTCCCGTATCCGGTGCCCGGCGGGGGTGAGGAAATGGTCGTGCGGCGGGCGCGGGTGCCGGAAGGCGAGTCCCCGCGTCACCAGCGCCGCGAGCTGCGCCGGGGTCCCGCGCAGCCGCCCGGTCACCGGGTCGGCCGCGTCGATGACCCGGCGCTGCGCGGCGGTCGGCGGTCGTGTCACGGCGTCCTCCCTCCCCAGGGCCGCAGCATGAACGAGTGGGTCGGGAAAGGCTCTCCCGACCCACTCAGAAGGCTACGACCCGGGTCTGACAACGAGCCGTGGACCGGCCGTCAGCCGGACGTCTCGACCGGTGCGGTCGGCCGGAGGTTCCAGCCCGCGATCACCGGCCGGTCGTGCTCCGTGCTCAGCCGGCACACGGTTCCCGTCGCCAGCTGGAACAGCGCGCCCGCCGACGGCGGCAGACCGAGCCGCCGCGCGGTGAGCACCCGCAGGAAGTGGCCGTGCGCCACCAGCAGCACGACGCCCTCCGTGTTGCAGAACGCGGCGTCCACCTTGGCCAGCATCCGGTCGGCCCGCTCGCCGACCTCCTCCACGCTCTCCCCGGGATGCTCCGGCGGACCCGGCGTCACCCCGTCCGTGAACAGGAACCAGCCGGGCCGCGTGCGCTGGATCTGGGGCGTGGTGACGCCCTCGTAGCCGCCGTAGTCCCACTCGTGCAGATCCGGGTCGATCCGTGCGTCGTGGACGCCGATCAGCTGGGCCGTCTCCCGGGCCCGCGACAAGGGGCTGACGAACGCCGCGCCGATCCGGTGCGAGCGGATCAGCGGCACCAGCCGCCGGGCCTCCTCGCGCCCGTGCTCGGTGAGCGGCACGTCCGTGCAGCCGGTGTGCCGCCCGGACCGCGACCACTCGGTCTCCCCGTGCCGGACCAGAAAGAGGTCACCCACGTGCGCTGTTCCTTCCCTGACGTTGCCGAGGACACCTTGACACGTACCCGCCCCGGCCGCAGACCGGACTGGTCCATACGGCCGGGGCGGGGGTGAGGTTCAGCACTCGGCGACGTAGGGGAGGAAGGCGGCCCAGCCCTGCGGGGGGAAGGCCAGGTGGGGGCCTTGGGCGGTCTTGGAGTCACGGACGTGGACGGTCTGCGGTGCGTAGGCGACCTCCACGCACTCCGGGCCGTCGTTCGTGCTGTAGCTGCTCTTGAACCACTCCAGCGCGGAATCGTTCCCGGCCGAGGGGTTGGTCATCATGTCTCTCCCAGCACTTTTTCGATGAAGGCCAGCGATTTACGGGGCGTGAGGGCCTGGGCTCGGATGATGCCATAGCGGATCTCCAGGACCTGGATCTCTTTCGGATGGGAGATGAGGCGGCTGACGAGTTGAACCTCGTTGTGGGCCACCGTGTCTCCTTCCTTGAGTCGGAGCAACTGGAACGACCCGGCGAGACCGGCGTGGTCCTCCTGGTCGGTGGGCATCACCTGGAGCTCCACGTTCCGTTGTCGACCAACCTCCAACAAGCGTTCGAGCTGCTCACGCATCACCATTCTGCCCCCGATGGGACGGCGCAGCGTCACCTCCTCCAGGACAAAGGCGAAGACGGGCGCAGGCTTTCTGGTGAAGACCTCCTGCCGTGCCAGACGTGCGGCGACGAGCCCTTCCAACTCATCCTCGGTGAAGACGGGACGGCGCGCGCCATACAGCGCTCTCGCGTAGCCCGGTGTCTGCAACAGGCCGTGAACGACGGAATTGGCGTAAGCGCACAGCTCTACCGCCTCGTCCTCCAGCTTCCGCAAGTCCCGCACCTTCTTCGGGTACCGGGCCTCCTCCACGTCCTTCCTCAGCTCGGTGATCACGCCGCCCGCGTCCAGTGCCCTGTCGGCATCAAGGAGGAACTGCCCCTTGGGCGCCCGCCGTGCCCGTTCCACGGAGGACACCTGTTCCTCGCTGTAGCCGATGGCCGTGCCCAACTCGGCCTGAGTGAGCCCGGCGCGTTCGCGGAACTTCTTGATGACCTTGCCGACCGTGCGGAGGACCGCCGCCGACTCCTCGTCGTCCCAGCCCGCTTCCATCCCGTCGCCGCTCTGCGGCCGTTGCTCCGTCGCGCCCACGCTCCGACACCTCCCGTGTGTTGCCCGGTCCCAACTCCCCGCCGGTACGCGACGTAACGCGTCGTGGTCCGGACAGCGCCCGACAGCACCCGGACAGTGACGCTGCGTACCGACGTCGTCGCTGGGCAGCGTAGTGAGGACCGGCCGCTCTGAGTGATGTGAACGCTGATATCTCCACCCCCGGGTGGACCGCAGACCCCTTGGCCTCCACCGGCCGCTTCACGATCCGCCTGTCGGCCACGCCGAGGGGCGCCCGACTGGCCCGCCGCCTGGCGACGCAGCAACTGGCGGACTGGGGCTGGGGGTACGAGACCGAGGCGAACGGGACGGTCGCCCTGCTGGTCGCGGAACTGACCGCGAACGCGGTGCGGCACGGCCGGGTGCGGGGCCGGGACTTCCGCCTGACGCTCACCCTCCACGCGGCGGACCCGGCGCTGCGCATCGAGGTCGCGGATGCGAGGCCGGACGAGCGGCCGCCCACACCGGGCACCCTCCCGCAGGCGTCTCCGGACGCGGAGTCGGGCCGGGGCCTGCTCCTGGTCGAGGCGCTGTCGACGCACTGGGGCGTGACGAGCGCGGACCCCTACACGAAGACGGTCTGGTGCGAGGTCCTCCTCGACTGACCGCCGGGGCCCGGGCGCCTGGACCACGGCGTCGAGCGACGTCTCAACGGCCGATGGCGGAGACCGGGTCCAGGCGCGGCGCGCCGCTTGTGCGGCGTCGGTAGTAGTGCACCGTGACGACGGCCTAGCAGCGGTCCCCAGGCCACCATCGGCACGTAGCAGATGTTCATCACCCACTCTCCCCAGCGGGTGATCTGCATGTCGGCGTGCAACGTCGTCCAGGTGAACAGCACACCGTAGACCGTGCAGGCGAGTGCGCCCAGCGCCGCGGGGACGACGGCGGCCGGCACGGGGACGCGGCGTCCGCCGAGGCCGGGGATCCACCGTGGCCACACCTCGCCCCACGGCCTCACCAGCCCGAGCGTCAGGAAGGCCAGTGCCTCCTGGAAGGCGCAGAGCAAGGGCAGGACGAGGTATCCCCAGCCAGGGACGAGCATCGCGTCGTACTCGGACCGCGCGAGCCCGACCGGGACGCCGGCCACCACGGCGAGGCGCCAGAGGGCGGACGGCAGGGAGGCCCATAAGGTCGCTTCCGCCGCGCGCCGGGCCCACGGGGGGACGGGCGAGGCGGTCGTGGGGTGCACGGGGACCGGAGAGGGCGTGTGGATGAGCATGAGGTAGCTCCAAGTGACGGACCAGAGGGAACACTTGGAGGCTGCCAGGCGACGTCCGGGGCCACATCCGCCCACCGGATCGTCGGGCATCAGCCTTCGGGCGCACGGGCGCGACGAGCATCAGACCACGGGCTTACGGCCCGGTCGTCGTTCGGGCCGGCCCTTCGGGCAGGGGGTTCGCGGGTACGGCAAGTGATCGCGGGCGCCCGCCGCCAGGACCTCAGTCCACTCCCCGGAGATACACCCGGCTGTGCTGTGCGTCGAGGGGGTGCAGGGCGATGGTCAGCGAGTTGAGGTCGTCCTCGCAGGGCGTGCAGACCGGCCCCTCGGTGACGTCGGCGAGCGCTTCGGGCTCCGGCAGCCCGAGATGGGCGAAGGGAGCGGCGGGCTCGCCGTCACCGGCGGAGGCGAGGGGGCGTGAGCGGTGTGAGAGAGGACTGTCGGGGCGCAGCCCTCGGACGAACGCCTCGGCGTCCCCCTCGGGCAGCGTGAACGCGAGCAGCAGCCCGTCGTCCTGGAACCCCTTCTGGTAGGCCGCCCGTACGTCCGTTGCCTGTGACGGGACCATCGTGTCCATGCGCCGGGCGACCTGTGTCGGCGTCGTCCCCTCCACCCAGTACGGCGTCCGCCGCCCGGCACCCGAGTTCCCGCGTCCGGACGGGTCCCTCGCCGGGGCCGAGGAACAGGCGCCCAGCGAACACACCAGCGCGATCACGAGAAGGCCGCCGACCGCGTTCCTCGAGGACGCGGGCCCCCTCGCACGTCCGAACGAACACCTCACCTTCGGCACCCTACTGCCGATACCCCCCGAGGAACCGCCCGATCCTGCTGATCGCCGTGTCCAGGACGTCCGCGTGGGGGAGGGTGAGGATGCGGAAGTGGTCGGGGGAGGGCCAGTTGAAGCCGGTGCCCTGGACGACCTGGATCTTCTCGCGCAGCAGGAGGTCCAGGACGAACCTCTCGTCGTCGTGGATCTTGTGGACCGCGGGGTCCAGGCGGGCGAACGCGTACAGCGCGCCCTTCGGCTTGACGCAGGAGACGCCGGGGATCTCGTTCAGCTTCTGCCAGGCCACGTCGCGCTGTTCGTGCAGCCTGCCCCCGGGCGCGGTCAGCTCCTTGATGGACTGGCGGCCGCCCAGCGCGGCCTGGATGGCGTACTGGGCCGGCGCGTTGGCGCACAGGCGCATGGAGGCCAGCATGGTCAGGCCCTCCAGGTAGTCGCGCGCGTGCTGCTTCGGGCCGGTCACCACCAGCCAGCCCGAGCGGAAGCCCGCCACCCGGTAGGTCTTGGACAGGCCGCAGAAGGTGAGGACGACCAGGTCCGGGGCGAGCGCGGCCGTCGAGTGGTGCACGGCGTCGTCGTAGAGGATCTGGTCGTAGATCTCGTCGGCGAAGACCATCAGGCCGTGGCGGCGGGCGAGGTCGAGGATGCCCTCCAGGATCTCCTTGGGGTACACCGCGCCGGTGGGGTTGTTCGGGTTGATGATCAGCACCGCCTTGGTGCGGTCGGTGATCTTCGAGGCCATGTCGTCCAGGTCCGGGTACCAGTCGGCCTGTTCGTCGCACAGGTAGTGCACCGCCTTGCCGCCGGCCAGCGTCGTCACGGCCGTCCAGAGCGGGAAGTCGGGGGCCGGGATGAGGATCTCGTCGCCGTCCTCCACCAGGGCCTGCACCGCCATCGACACCAGCTCCGATACGCCGTTGCCGAGGAAGACGTCGTCGACGCCCACCTCCAGGCCCCGGTCCTGGTAGCGCTGGGCCACCGCCCGGCGGGCGGAGAGCACACCGCGGGAGTCGGTGTAGCCGTGCGCCTGGGGCAGCATCCGGATCATGTCCTGGACGATCTCCTGCGGCGCTTCGAAGCCGAAGAGCGCGGGGTTGCCCGTGTTCAGCCGCAGGACGCTGTGGCCCGCCTCCTCCAGCGCGTTGGCGTGCTCGATCACCGGGCCGCGGATCTCGTAGCAGACCTCGCTGAGCTTGTTCGACTGCCGGAACTCCATGCGCCCCTCCAGGAACTCGTGTTGCTTGGTTTTACCAAGTAGGAGCTTGGAAAGTCCAACGACATGTCTAGACTGCGTCGCATGTCACCTCGCCGAAGCTACGACCAGTACTGCTCCGCGGCCCGCGCGCTCGACCTCGTCGGCGACCGCTGGACGCTGCTGATCGTCCGTGAACTGCTGGCCGGTCCCCGCCGCTACACGGACCTGCACGCCGATCTGCCCGGAGTGAGCACGGACGTTCTCGCCTCCCGGCTGAAGGACATGGAGCGCGACGGGCTGACCGGCCGCCGCAGACTGCCCCCGCCCGGCGCCGCGTACGTCTACGAACTCACCGAGCGGGGTTACGCGTTGCTGCCCGTGCTCCAGGCGCTGGGGGAGTGGGGGCGTGCCGAGCTGGGCGAGGCGCGGCCCACCGACGCGGTGCGCGCCCACTGGTTCGCGCTGCCGCTGCTGCGGGCGCTGGAGGGGGAGGGCGTCGTCGAAGTGCGCCTGGAGGAAGGGGTGTTCCATCTGCGGGTCGGCGCGCGGGGCGGTCCCGTGTACGGGGACGGGCCGGCGCCCGGCGAGCCCGACGCCCGGCTGGTGTTCGACTCCGCGACCTGCGCGGCCGTCGCCCGGGGCGAGGCGACCCTCGTGGATGCCGTGCGCGACGGGAGGGTGGACGTGAGCGGCGAGGGCACGCTCGCCAAGGAACTGCGGGAGGGATGACGCAGGGCCCGTCCTCCGGGGAGGACGGGCCCTCGGCGAGCAATGTGACGGGTCGTCAGACGCCCGGCGGCACCCGGGACGGCCGTCCCGAACCCCGGGTCAGCGCGTAACCGCCGATGCCCGCGAGCGCGGCCAGCACGGCGCCGATCCCGCTCCACACCCACCGGTCGGACCACCAGTTGGAGGACCAGCCGCCGTCCGGCTCGATGCTGGAGAGCACGGCGTGCTTCTTCGAGCCGTCGCCGTCGGCCGAATCATCCTCGTTCTGGGCGGCCTTGACGGCGATGCCGGGGACCAGCGGCTGCGACAGCGAGCCGTCGACCGCAGCCGGGCCGCCGACGTGCTTGGCGTCGGCCCGCACCTCGGCGCTCACCGGCTGGCCCAGGTCGGACGCCTGGAGGCCGACCACCGTGAGCCGGACGTAGTACGTGCCGGGCAGCGGGTCGTTCGCCCACGGCTCCGACCAGGCGCGGACCGTGCGCAGCACGCAGGTCAGCTCCACGGAGGCGGCGCCCTGCGCGGCGGTGCGGGTCTGCGCGCCGTACTGGCAGGACTGGCGGCGGCGCAGACCGTCGTAGACGTCGAGCTGCCAGGTCTGCTCGGTGTGCTTGTCGGAGAGCTTCACCGTCGCCTTCACGGTGGGCCGCTCGTCCGCGTCCGCCGGGAACGACCAGTACATGTAGTCGCCCGTGGAGCCGGAGGCGGTCGCCTGCTGCCCCTGCTCGATCTCGGTGGCCGTACGGAACGACGTACCCGCCTGGGTCGGCGCGTCACTGCCGCCGGACGGGCTCGGGGAGGGCGAGGAGTCGGCCGCCGCGGGACCCGCGGCGAGCCCGACCGCCAGCAGTGCCGTGCTCAACACACGTGTGAAACGCATCAGTTCGTCCTCCAGATCGCGACCCGCCAGCGAGACAGCCAGCCCCAGACGAGACCCGCCAGGAAGCCGATCACCACCAGCAGTCCGAGCAGCCACCAGCCGCGGCCCAGGCCGAACGCCGCCACGTCGTGCGCCTTGCCCGGACCGTCCACCACGTCCACGGTCAGCTCCAGCGGCAGACCCGGCGTCGTCTTGACCCCGGCGGCGGCCGAGAAGGAGTTGGTGACCTGGAGGCAGACCGTCTCGGCCGGCGCGTTGTCGTCGTCGCTGTCGGGCCGCGGATAGCGCAGGCCCGTCGAGATCACGTCCGTACGGCCGGTGCCGGCCGCCTCGCCGCGCACGATCTCCCGGCCGTGCTCCGTCACCGCCCGCAGCAGCACCCCGTAGTCCGGGTTCACCGTGCGGTCGTCGGCGACGCTCACCGAGGCGCGCAGCTCCTGGCCGGGGTTCACGGCCACCCGGTACCAGCGCTGCTGCCCGAACTCCTCGCGGTCGGTGTAGAGACCGGACTTGAGCTCGGGGGCCTTGACGCAGTCGGCGGCGCCCGAGGTGGCCACCGGGGTCACCACCGGGTCGGCGGCCCGGTCGACCAACTGGCCGACGCGGTCGCTCAGTTCCTCCTTGTGCCGCACGTCGGTGTAGGTGCCGCCGGTGGCGTCCGCGATGCAGCTGAGCTGGTCACGGGTCTTGGCGTCGGGGACCAGGCCGAGCGTGTCGATGGTCAGCCCGATGCCCTTGGCGGCTATCTCGCGGGCCACCTCGCACGGGTCCAGCGGCTGGCAGGTGTCCTCGCCGTCGCTGATCAGGACGATCCGCCGGGTGCCGTCGCCGCCCTCCAGGTCGGTGGCCGCCTTCAGCAGCGCCGGCCCGATCGGCGTCCAGCCGGTCGGGGCCAGCGTCGCGACGGCCGTCTTGGCCTCGGTGCGGTTCAGCGGGCCCACCGGGTAGAGCTGCGCGGTGTCCTTGCAGCCCTCCTTGCGGTCGTTGCCACGGTAGTTGGCGCCCAGCGTGCGGATGCCGAGCCGCACCTCCTCGGGCGTCGCGTCGAGCACCTCGTTGAACGCCTGCTTCGCCGCGGCCATCCGCGTCCCGCCGTCGATGTCCCGCGCGCTCATGGAACCGCTGACGTCCAGGACGAGTTCGACCTTCGGCGCCGCCTGGCCGTCCGTCTCGTCGGCGACCGCGCCGGCGGGGAAGGCCATCGAGGCGGTCAGGGCGGCGAGCAGAGCACAGACCCCTGCCGCCAGCCGTTGTCTTGTGATCATCGGCGGATCCTATTGACCAAACCCGCCTGGCTTCAAAACGAGAGGTGGCCGCGGAGCGCCGTCCGGGGCGCCGTCAGGTGGCGCCGCCCTTCGGCCCGTTGCCCAGAAGACCCGCGAGGCGCGCCCGGTACAGCGCCGCGACGGTGAAGCCGTCGCTGATCCGCCCGTCGGCCACCATCTCCTCCGCCTCGGCCGCGGTCACCGTGACGATCCGTCGGATCCCCTCGCCCCGCTCCGGATCGCCGAGGCCGTCCACCCGGGCCGCGTAGAGCCGGACCCTGTGGGCCAGCAGGCCGGTGTCGGGGTGGAGGTCACCGAGGGCGATCACCGCCGTCGGACTCGCGGAGATCTCCTCCCGCAGTTCCCGCGTGACGTTCTCCTCGTCCGTGGCCCCGGGGTCCCCGAAACCGCGCACCACCTCCCAGTGCCGCTCGCGGGTGGCGTGCCGGTGGTGCTCGACCAGCACGACCAGCCCCTCGGGCCCGAGCAGCGGCAGCACCACGACGCCGGGGGAGGCGCCCGGAGGCGGCATGATCCGGTCGTACAGGCCCAGTCGGCCGTCGGGGAAGCGCACGGCGTCCCGCAGGTACCACAGATGGCGGTTGGCCGAGACCACACCGGTCGGCACCGGCCGCAGGGCCGCCCTCAGCCCCGCCCACAGGGCGCCGGCCCGGCCCTGCCGGCGTTCCCGCCCGCCCGCGGCGGCCTGGCGCCGGGCCCTGCGGACCCACGCCGGATCCGTCAGGATCTCGATCCCCCCGGGGTCGTCGCGGAACCACTCGGGAACGGCCCGGCGCAGGGCCTCGTACCGGCTCATCGGATGCTTCGCAGGCTGTGCAAGGGCGTACTCCGGCCTTCAGTACTCGGGCAGGTCTTCGTTGTCCTGGGTGGTCGTGGACGCTCTACCGGTGGGGCCGGAGCCCGTCGCGTCCCGGTAGCCGGGCAGCCGGCGCACCAGATCGTGGAACTGCGACCACTCTCGTTCACCGGCCAGTCGTACGGCGGCTATCTCGCGGGCGAACCGCTGCTCCTGCCGCCCGGCGATCCGATTGCGCAGTACCAACTGCACCGATCCGGTGAGCGACCCGCTCACCGTGAGCGGCAGGACCGAGCCCGCCACCTCCCAGATGTCGTTGCCGCTGACGGCCGTGAACACGGCCGCCCCCACGGTGACCACGACCTCGACCACCGGTCGCCACGCTGCCGGACGCGCCCGCCCGCGCTCCCGGGACAGCTTCAGGATCTCCGTGTTGAGCCGGACGTAGCGGTCGAAGACCCGCCCCACCGAGTCGTGGAAGGCCCCGGGAGCGGCGGTCAGCGCTCCGAACGCCCGGATGTACTCGTTCCAGGCGGAGGTCTGCCGTAACCGCCAGATGTCCTGGAGGGTCAGCGCGTCCACCGCGGACGGCGTCAGACGGTCCTGGACCGTGGCGAAGGACTGTCGGCGCAACAAGGTCAGCAACTGCTCCGGGTCTTCGACGAAGCCGGCCGTGGCCCTGGCCCTGGCCTCGCGGGCCTCCTGGAGCACCACGCGACGCAGGCTGTCGACGGGCGTGAGAGGGTAACGGCCCAGCGCGTCGGCCAGGTTGACGTTGTAGATCAGGTCGAGAAGCTGCTTGATCTCCGTGGCGAAGGGCTTGTTCCGGTCGTATCTGCCCTCCGCAATGTTCGTCCCCGGCACCGAGACGAACTCCTCGTAGAGGGTGTTGCGTACCACCGGCCGCCTGCGCACGCTGAGGTCGTTGCTGAAGGCGACGACCTCGCCGAGACGGCGCCCGAACCGGTCCGCGTCCCGCCGGTCCACACCGACCTGGGCGGCGAGGACGTCGATGTCCTTGGCCGTCAGCCCCTGGACCTTCTCCGCGAACGGCTGGAACAGCCGGATCCGGGTCTGCTCCCTGTTCTCCTGGTCGCCCGGGGTGTCGTCCCAGGACATGCGCACACAGCGCACCCGGTCGGTGGACGGCATCCCCGCCAGCGTCTCCTGCCAGGCCGCGAACCCGTCACGCCGCGGGTGGAGATAGGCGGGCGGCTCCTCGGCCGGATGCCGCTCGTTGAGCAGGAAGGGGACGATCGCTCCCGAGGCGAGGAGCCTCTGGTGCGCCGCACGCGCCTCACCCTCCCGCACGAGGTCGCGGTTGATCGCGTCGTTGTTGTAGAAGTAGGCGCGGTTGATCACCACCTGACTCGCGTTGATGAGGCTGCGGAAGTACTCCGCCCGCACCTCGCGGATCCGCCGCGGTCCGACCTGGTCCAGGGACCGGCCCTGCTCGACCATTTCCTTGGTGAGCTGCCCCGGGACCCACTGGTTGTCCAGCGACTGCGCGATCACCGCCCCGGGCTCCAACTGCTCGGGGCGGATCGGCCGCATCAGGCCGTCACTGCTGTCGACGTCAGTCATCTTCTGCTCTCGAGACTCTCGGGACCTGCCAACCCCTCACAGTTACCTTCCCGGAAGGGCGGGCGGGACGAACATGTCCTGTTCGTGATGCGCGACGACCGGGATTCAGCCGCGGACCGTCACCCGGATCGCAGGGGATTGGGCAACCGCGTCCAGAGATCCCCCGGGTGCCCCGGCGACAGCCGCATCAGCGTCAACGCCTTCGCGGGCCACGGCTCCTCGCGCAGCGCCCGCGCGTCCGGTGAGTCCGGCAGGTCCCGTACGGCCGTCTCCAGGGCCCTTCGCAGGGCCGCGGCCGAGCCGGCCGTCCCCGCCAGCGCGCCCGCCACCAGGGAGCCGAACAGCTTGCGGCGCAGGGCCACCGGATCGTCGGTGAGGATGCGGGCGGGCAACCCGGGCGCCGTGATGCCATGGCGCGCCAGCCGGGCCGGGCTCACCCGGATGTCGGCCAGATCGCGGTAGACCAGCCGCACGGGCGCTCCCGAGGCGGAGAGCACGACCAGCAGGTTCTGGCCGTGCGCCTCCAGGGCCACACCCAGCTCCAGCAGCCGCAGGCCGACCGAGAGGGCCAGTCGCGCGAAACCGGCCAGCCAGTCGGCCGAGGCGGGCAGGTCCGTGGTGGCGAGCGCCGCCACCGGCAGCACCCGCTCGCCGGGCGCGGCGTACGTCCGGGGGGACTCGCGCCACAGCGCCGCCAGATCGGCGGAGCCCGCGGCGGCGGCGCCCAGGGTGCGGGTGACGTGCAGCAGACCGTCCGTACGGGCCGCCAGGACCTGCGCGAACTCCGACAGCGCCGCCGACGCCGCCACCGAGCCCACCGAGATGTCCCGCACCGACGAGGTCAGCCGCGCCGACAGCGCCGTCTTGACGTGCGGGCCGTCCGGCAGGGCCAGGGTGCGCAGGGACATCAGCGGGCGCGCCGCGAGCCCCGCGCCCTCGCCCGTGCGCTTGAGCACGTGCCGCGCCTGCCACGGATGCACGGGGATCAGCAGCCGCCCCCCGTCCCGCATCCCGTCCGGCCACCGACCGCTCACCAGGCACTCCGAGACCGGCACCGGCAGCAGCTCCAGCTCCACCACCGGCCGGTGCTCCGGCCCGTACGCCAACTGCTCGGCCACCGAGAAACCGGGCCGGGAGCGGCAGTTGGGGTGGAAGGGGTGCCCGTCGACCACTCGCTGCTCCCACTCCCAGTCCGCCTCGGGCCACACCTTCGGGTGCGTCGCGCCGCCCGCCGGCCGGCCGGCCCTCGACAACGCCAACGAGGCCACGCTGTGAGCGAGTTCGGACGCGAAGTCCTCGCCGTGCGGCACGGCCAGCGCCGTCGTCAGGCGCGCCGGATCGTCGTACGGCGTCCCGTCGAGGCGTACGGCGGTCACATACGCGTCGGTGGCGTACGGGTCCGCGGGCGGGCCGCTGAGCGCGCGGCCGTCGGCGAGCCGCAGGACCAGCCCGTCGCGCACCCGCTCCCCGCCGGTGATCCACGGCAGCGGCTCGTGCGCCAGGGCGCGCCACAGCCGGGTCAGCACGGACGCCCGCGCGCCGGGCAGCTCCCGCGCGTACCGGGAGACCAGTCCGGGCCGCAGGGCGGCCAACTCGTCGCCGATCTCGGTCTCGGCGCTCGGGAAACGGTGCACGATCGGCCTTTCGGTCGCGGGTCGGGCGTCACGGTAGCGCGCGCCGGGCAGACATACTGATCACATCGCACCGTGTGGACGTATGGAACGAATGGAACGCGTGGAGCCCATGCCCCCCAGCGACGAGGTCGCGGCGCGCGCCGACGCGTACGCCGCCGCGCCCCTGTTGAACTGCCTGATCCGCGAGCTGGCGCAGCCCTGCGCGGATCCGGAGGGGCGGCGGGCGTACCGGCTGCCCGGCGGCCGGCTGCTGCGGGTGCGCGCCGGACGGCGTCCGGCCGGGCCCGAGGTCCACACGGCCGGCGGCTGGCGGCGCGTCGGCCACACGGAACTGGTCAAACTCGTCGCCGAGGAACTGCGCCGGCACACGGGCCGGGCCAACGACGAGCTGTCCGCCGAGATGATCGACAGCCGGGAGGCGGTGGCGGCGCTGCTCGCCGCACGCGAGCGGGCGGCACCGCCCGAGGACCCGTACATCCGCTCCGAGCAGTCCCTCGTCACCGGCCACCCCCACCACCCCGCGCCCAAGGCGCGCGGCGGCGGCCCGGTCGCCTCCTGGCTGCCCTACGCGCCCGAGGCGTACGCCCGTTTCCCGCTGGTGCTCCTCGCCGTGCGCGAGGACCAGGCCGTCGAGGACGGCGACACCTCCGCGCTCGACACGCTCGGCCAGGCGCCGCCCGGCTACCGGCTGCTGCCCGCCCACCCCTGGCAGCTGGACCTCGTGGGCGACGCCCTCGCCGGGGCGTTCGCGGACGGACGGCTGCTGCGGCTCGGCCGCACGGCGTTCGAGACACGCCCGACGGCGGCGATCCGCACCGTCCACGCCGTCGGCGCCGACCTCTTCCTGAAGTTCAGCCTCGACGTGCGGATCACCAACGACGTGCGGCGGCTGTGGCGGCACGACCTGCTGAAACTGCGCCGCACGGACGCGGCGGCGACGGCCGCCTTCGCCCGCGCCGGCGGCCCGGCGGCCTGGCTGAGCGACCGCGGCTACCGCACCGCCGCGTTCGCCTTCGAGGAACTGGCCGTGGTCGTGCGCGACGGACTGGAGCGGCACACGCTGCCCGGCACGACGGTGCTGCTGGCCGCCGCCCTGGCCGAGGGATTCGACGGCAACCCGCTGGACGGCCCGGTGGACCCGGCCCTGTGGTGGGCGGCGTACCTGCGGCAGGTGGTGCCCCCCGTCCTGGCGGCCTTCGCCGGCCACGGCGTCGTCGTCGAGGCCCATCTGCAGAACTCGCTGATCGCCGTGGACGCGTCCGGCCTGCCCGTGCAGGCGCTGTTCCGGGACGCGGAGGGCGTGAAACTGCTGCCGGAGACCGGCCGGGAGGACGGCTGGGAGCGGCTGGTGTACTGCCTGGTCGTCAACCACCTCGCCGAGATCGCCGCCGCCCTCGCCGAACGCCACCCGGGCTTCGACCCCTGGCCCGCCGTCCGCGGCGAGCTGTCCCGCCACGACCTGCCCGAGATCCCCGCCCTGCTGGCCGCGCCGGCCCTGCCCGGCAAGACCAACCTGCTGCTGCGCTGGACCGGCGCGGACGGGGCCGCCGCCCGCTACCGCCCGCTGCCCAACCCCCTGACGGGCGAGCCGGGACGTGCGGCTCCGTGACGAAGCCCTACGGCGGTGGGGCGCCCGCGCGCCGATGTGACGGAGACACATAAAAGAGGCGTCGGTGCCACGATGACTCCCGCCACTCGGATGGTTGAACCATCCGCCTCGTCGGGAGGACATGACGTGACGTTACGAAAGACCCGATCCACCGTGTCCGCGGGGGCCCGTACCCTTGCCCTCGCGGCCGCCGCGGCCGGACTCGTCGTCTCCGCGGCCGGTACTTCCTCGGCCGCGTACTCGGGGATGACGGGCGCGAAGTTCCAGCAGGTCCAGTTCGGGATGACGCGCCAGCAGGTGCTGGACATCGTCGGTCCGGGAGCGTGCGAGACGGGCGGCTTCTGGGGCACTTCCCTCCAGTGCTGGCAGAGCCAGAGCGGTGACTTCAACCCCTACGCGACCTTCGACTTCACCAGCGGCGACAAGGTCAACGGCAAAGCGCAGGAGTTCCTGTTCAAGCCCGTGGCGCCCGCGCTGACGCTCGCCAAGTTCAACTCGGTGGTCCTGAAGAGGACGACCTTGAGTCAGTTCAAGGACCTCGTGGGCGCGGCAAACTCCTGCGTCCCGTTCTGGGAGAGGTACCCCGACTACCCGTCGACCTCCACGTCGGACATCGCCTACCGGTGCTTCGCCCCCGGCTACTCGGAGATCACGGGCCGCGGTGTCGCCCAGTTCTTCTTCGACAACGGAGTGGCCTCCGACAAGGTCCAGTCCGGCCTGAGCTGACCCGGCGTTCCATCCGCGCATCCTGACGGCGGAGGGCCGCAGCGCGCCCCCCCGCCCATCCTCGAGCCCCGCCCGGGGAGGCCTTCTTCTCTGCCGTGAGACCGGCCCCCCGGGGCGGCGCAACGCCCTGACCCGGGCATAACTCCCAGTAGAGAGACAGGTCAGTTGAGACGCAGCATATCCAGATATGCGCGTATCCCGGTGACCACGGCCGTCGCTTTCGCGGTGGCCTGTGGTGTGGGTACGACGCAGGCGTACGCGAACGCGATACCACCGGGCGCGGCCAACGGGTGGTCCGCGCCGGCCGCCAAGAAGGCGGCCTCCGGGGAGAACGCCGAACCCGGCGCCAACCCGCCGGCGATCCCGCTGAAGAAGCGCGCCGAGATCCTGGGCGACGACTACCGGGCCTCCTCGGACCGGGCGTTCACCACCTCGGGTGACGGCACCGGCTTCCACGTGATGATCGCCGACGAGAAGAACGGCTATCAGTGGAAGACCGCGGCCTCGCTGTCCGAGCCCGGCTTCGACACGGACACCTGGATCGGCAACGCCTGTGTGACCGAGTCCGGCAAGTACGCCGCCGTCGCCTACGCGCCGCGCACCTTCACCAACAAGCCCGAGCTGATGAGCCGCGGCGCGTTCACCGCGCTGGTGAACCTGGACAACGGCCAGGTCCGCAAGCTGCCGTTCCAGGCCACCCTCGGCTACTTCTCGCCGGGCTGCGGCACCGGCGACAAGGCGGTGTTCTCCCAGTTCACCGACGAGGCCACGTCCAAGAAGAACGAGACGCGGCTGGTCACCACCGACGCCCGCACCGGCAAGGGCGTCAAGGCGACCGTCGCCGGCGAGGTCACCTCGGCGGTGCCCGTGGGCTCCGGCATCGTCGCCGCGCGCGGCAAGCGGATCGTGCGCATCGACGGCTCGGCCGTGAAGACCGTCGCGCCCACCCACGCGGTGCCCTTCCAGCTCCAGCCGGACTCCGACGGCGGTGTCACCTTCATCGACCGCCTCCCGGCCGACAAGAAGGGCAAGGCCGCCGACCAGGCCGCCGTCTCCCGGGTCACCCCGCAGGCGCTGCGGACGGCCGACGGCAAGGCCCGCGCCACCGAGCTGGCCCAGGGCTCGCTGACCGGCTTCGACATCACCCGCACGCCCAAGGGCGCGGTGTACGTCACGGGCCAGGCCAAGAACAAGGGCGCGCTGCCGGCCGCGGTCCGCAACCCCGGCGGCATCGCCAAGGACGCCCGGGTCACCAGCCGCGGCGCCGCCGCGCTGACCACGGGGTGGGCCGACGGCAAGGACTCGCGGATCTCGCAGAAGGACTCCTTCACCGCGCGCACCGCGCGGATCACCCTCACCTCGCTGGGCACCCGCAAGAAGACCGTGCTGGACGCCCAGCCCGGTGCCCACCTCGGCGACGCGGCCGCCCAGCGCACCGCGACCGCGACCTCGCCGGCGCTGGCCCGGCCCGCCGCCGCCTCCGCCGGCGGCGTGAGCGCGCTGGTCGCCCCCGTCGACACGGACCGCACCTGCTCGGTCCCGCGCAACGACCCGGTGAAGCAGGCCTTCCAGCCGACCCCGCGGCAGATCGAGTGGGCCGTGGACCAGGCCGTCGTCGGCGCGCTGAACAAGGGCGCGAGCCGGCCGGCGAACTGGAAGAACATGCAGATGCCGGCGTACTCGCCGCAGTCGCTGTTCCCGCTCCAGTCGCTCTCCGGCGGCAGCGGCGCGGACTGGCACATCCCGGCGCAGGTGATGCTCGGCGTCAGCGCCCAGGAGTCCAACATGTGGCAGGCGACCCGCTACGCCGTGCCCGGCGTCACGGCCAACCCGCTGGTGGCCAACTTCTACGGCGTCAAGTACTCCTCCGACGGCACCCAGACCGACCCGTGGGCCATCGACTGGTCCAAGGCCGACTGCGGTTACGGCGTCACGCAGGTCACCGACGGCATGCGGCTGGCGGGCAAGGAGAAGCCCGGCGAGACCGCCAAGTCCAAGACCCAGCAGGAGGCCATCGCCCTCGACTACGCGGCGAACATCGCCGCGGGCGTGAACATCCTGGTCGAGAAGTGGAACCAGACCCGTGGCGACGGGCTCGTCATCAACGACGGCAGCCCGAAGTACATCGAGAACTGGTTCGCCGCGCTGTGGGCCTACAACACGGGCTACCACCTGAAGTCGCAGTCGGGCAGCAACTCCGGCAAGTGGGGCCTGGGCTGGACCAACAACCCGGCCAACCCGCTGTGGAAGGAGAACCGCACCCCCTTCCTGGAGAACGCCGCCGGCGGCGACGACTACAGCCAGGCCGCGCACCCGCAGGACTGGCCGTACGAGGAGAAGGTCATCGGCTGGGCGGCACGGCCCATCTCCGCGATGTTCGCTCCCGGCGACTACCAGGCCGGATACCGGCCGGCCTGGTGGACCACCGTCGCGGACCGCACCGCCGCCAAGCCCCCGATCGGCCTCTTCTGCGACAGCAGCGACAACTGCGACGCGTCGAAGATCAGCACCGGCGCCACCAACGACACCGGCGGCGGCCCCTGCCTGCTGCCCGGTGACCCCAACGAGTCGGACCCGCTGTACCTGAAGTGCTGGTGGACCAAGCCGGCCACCTGGAAGAACTGCACCAGTTCCGCCCAGTGCGGCAACCCCATCCACCGGTTCGACACCACCTACCCCGAACAGCCGGACGCGAACTCCTACCCGCCGGTGTGCTCCACCGGGCTGCCCTCGGGCACCTACATCGTGGAGGACCTGAACGACGGGACCATCCCGGCCGGTTCCTCGGGACGGTCCTGCGGATCGATCTCGTCGGCGGGCTCGTTCGACTTCAGCTTCGGCTCCGCGTCGGCCAAGATCGACCTGCACCAGATCGGCGCGGGCTACGGCAACCACTTCTGGTTCTCGCACACCAACAAGAGCGGCACGACCGACGCCTCCCGGCTCCAGGCCACCGGCACGTGGACGCTGAACAAGTCCGACCGCGGCTGGATGCGCGTCTGGGTGCACCTGCCCGACCACGGCGCCCACACCCGCCAGGCCATGTACACGGTGTCCGGCTCCGACTCGAAGGGCGGCGCCAGCCGCGCGGTGCCGCAGCGCGTCCAGTCCAACCTGTGGGTGCAGCTCGGCGTCTTCAACTTCACCGGAACGCCCAAGGTGTCCCTGTCGAACGTGACGCAGGACGGCAAGGGCACGGAGGACGTCGCGTGGGACTCGGTCGGCTTCCAGCCGCTGTCCAAGAAGCCCACCAACCAGGTCGTGGCCATGGGCGACTCCTACTCCTCCGGAGAGGGTGCCTCGGCCAACGGCGGTGACGACTACTACCCGGAGTCCGACTACTACGACTCCAGCCAGCCCGACACCGAGGACAAGTGCCACCGCTCGAAGTACGCGTGGTCGCGCCAGGCCGTGCTGCCGGGCCAGACGCAGTCCGTCGGGGCCCTCGCGGACGGCCGCGACTCGAACATGGACTACCACTTCATCGCCTGCTCGGGCGCCCGTCACTACAACATCATCGGCAACGGCCAGAACGGTGAGCTGGGGCAGATCGCCCAGGGCTATCTCGACCAGAACACCACCCTGGTCACCCTGTCGATCGGCGGCAACGACATGCGGTTCGCCGACATCATCCAGGAGTGCATCACGGCCCTGACCGTGTGCAACGACAACTCCCTGGACGCCGTCAACCCGGACACCGGGCAGAAGATCGACGGGCAGTCGACGGGCGCGCTCGACCAGTGGGCCCCGACCTGGGCGCACAACACCGTCCGGCCCCGGCTGGCCAGCACCCTCGCCGCCATCCACGCCAAGGCGCCCAACGCCAAGATCGTGCTCATGGGCTACCCCAAGCTCCTGGAGAACGACGGCCAGTGCGTCCTCGGCATCGGCACCGAGGAGGCCCCCTGGCTGAACCAGATGGCCGACACCGTGGCCACCGAGATGAAGGGCGCGGTCGACGACGCCAACGCCCAGTACGGCGCCAACGCCGTCTTCTCCGACCCGCGCGACGAGTTCGCCGGCAAGGCCATCTGCGGTGACCCGGAGGACGTGAACGGCATCGTCCTGAGCGGCCACTCCAAGGCGGACAACCGCGACTGGGACTGGCTGCCGGGCAACGTGGCGCCGTCCATGAAGTCCTTCCACCCGAAGATCGCGGGCGCCACGCTGTACGCCCACGCCCTGGAGCACACGCTCGCGGGCAACTGACGCACCACCGCACCACCGCACCACCGCACCACCCACCTGAGGGACGGGGGCCTGAGTACGCGTACTCAGGCCCCCGTTCGCGTGCCATGGAAGAGTGAACGTCATGACGAGACGCAGGATGATCCGTGCGGCGAAGGGGACGCTCGTGTCGGCGGTGGCGGCGGGCGTCTGCCACTGGATCTGGTCCTCCCTGCGGCAGTGGGCCGAGGACGCCTCCGAGGCCGGCCAGGGGGCGATGGGCGCCGGATGGCTTCAGAGCGCGCTGGCGGGGTTCGTCGGCCTGCTGTCGATGCCGCTGCTGCTGTGGGCGGGGATGCGGCTGCTGGGGGAGCGGGGCAACCATCTGCTCGTCCTCGCCGGCGTGGTGGCGTGGTGGGTCCTGGGCGGCCATGTCGTCGAGGGGGACTCCGGGACCGCGGTCACCGCGCTGTTCCTGGCCCTGTTCGCGGTGCTCGGCGGGCTGCTCTCGACGGCGGAGGTCCGGCGCGGCTGAGCGGCCCGGCACACCCGTCGCGGTGACGCCGCTCTTCCCTCTCTCTCGCCCCCCGCTCGGTTCTGGCCATTCCTATGCGCCTCGGTGCACCGCTTATGCACGCCACCGGTCGAATCGTGGTCTCGCCGTGATCGAAGGGCTGAACTGTTCCTGACTCCAGTCGACTGTACGGCGGATTCATGGAGGCGGTTCGATGACGACACCCCTGGCCGACTATGCGAAGTTCGCTGGCAAGCGAGTCGCGATCGTCGAGCACATGCAGAACCACCCCTTCGTCCTGGGCCTGCACCAGGCGCGCGAACACGGACTGGAGGTATGGCTGCTCACCGGCGACCGGGACTGGTACACCCACGGCCACGACTGGGACACCCATCCCCTGGCCGCGGCCCTCGACCGGGTGATCGACGTGGACACCACCGACCTGGACGCGGTGCTCGCGGCGGTCACCGACGACGACGGCCGGCCCCTGGTGGACGGACTGACGTCCTTCTCCGACTACCACACGGTGATCGCGGCGCGGGCCGCCCGGAGCCTCGGCCTGCCCGGCCCCGACCCCGAGGCCGTGGAGACCGCCAACGTCAAGGACCGGCTGCGCGTCGCGCTCGGCGACGTCCCGTACAACATCCCGCACATGCGGGTCGGCAGCCGTGACGAACTCGACGAGGCGGTCCGCAGACTCGGCTTCCCGATGATCGCCAAACCACCCGCGGAGGCCATCAGTTACGGCGTCCGGCGGGTCGACGACATGGACCAGCTGGTCGAGGCGTGGCAGGAGCTCTCCGGCATCCGGCACAGCCTGCGCGGCCAGCCGAGGTCCGGTGACGTGCTGCTCGAGTCGTACGTCGAGGGCGTCGAGGTGAGCGTCGAGACGATGACCGTGGACGGGTACACCCACGTCTTCGGCGTCACCTCCAAGGACCTGTTCGGCGACCCGGCCTACATCGAGTGCGGGCACACCTTCCCCGTGCCGCTGAGCGACGACGAGCGCGAGGCGCTGTACTCCGTGGTCCGCGGCACCCTGGAGGCCATCGGCTACCGGCACGGCCCCTGTCACACCGAGGTCCGGCGCACCGAGTCCGGATGGCGCGTCATCGAGGCCAACCCGCGCACCCCGTCCAGCTGCATGACCATGCTCGTCACCGACGTCACCGGGCGCAGCCCCATCCTGGACGCCTGGCTGCTCGCGATCGGGGAGGTGCCGCCCATCGAACCCGTCGTCCACAACGGCGGCGCCGCCGTGCGCATGATCTACCCCCAGCGGCGCGGCACCCTCAAGCGCGTCGACGGCGTCGAGGCCGCCGCCGCGGTGCCCGGCGTGCAGGTGCTGCTGCACGTGGAGAAGGGGGACAAGCTGCTGCAGCGCATGGACAACTCCTCCTGCGTCGGGTTCACCTACTGCAACGGCCCGGACCGGCTGGAGGCCCAGGCGCTCGCCGACAAGGCGGCCGCGTACCTGGACTTCGTCGTCGAGGAGGACGAGGCCGACGAGGACGCGCGGTCGTGAGCGAAGCCGCCGAGGTGGTGCCGGTCCCGGACGCCGCCGCCCTGACCGACGCCGGCTGGGCCGAACTCGTCGGCCCCGAGGACTTCTTCCAGACGCCCCGCTGGCTGGCCGTCCAGGAACGCAACTCCGGCACCAGCATGGACTTCCTGATCCGCCGCCGCGCGGGCCGGCCCGTCGCTGCGCTGGTGACCGCGTGGGCGGACGACTCGGTGCCGTGGCTGCTGGCCCGGCCCGACGCGATGCTCGCCCGCGCCGTCCAGGACGAGGTGCCCGAGGCGGCGGCCTTCCTGGCCGGCGTCGCCCAGGGCGATCCGGCGTCGCTGCTGCCGTCCCTGGTGTGCGGCGGCCGCCACCTGGGCCGCACCCGCCCGCTGGCCGCGCCCGACGCCCTGCCCTCGGACGTGGAGGCGCTGGTGGCGGAGGCGGAACGGCTCGCCGGCGAACGGGAGGCGGCCTCGGTCTGCTTCCCGCACGTCGACGAACGCGACACCGCCCTGGTGGAACTGCTGCGCCGCCGCGGCTACGCCTCCCACCCGTCCGCGCACTACGCCTGGCTGCCCATCCCGCCCGGCGGCTTCGAGCAGTTCCTGGCCGAGATGTCCAAGCACCGGCGCCGCCGCGTACGCCTGGAGCGCCGCGCCCTGGACGAGGCGAAGATCGAGGTGAGCATCGAGCCCGTCACCCCCGAACTGGTGCCCAGGCTCGGCGAACTCGACTGCAACCTGCTGCGCAAGTACGGCAACCCGGCCAGCCCCGAGCACTCGGCCGCCCTGATCGCCTGGATCGGCGAGGTCATGGGCGACGACGTGATGGTCTCCGTCGCCCGCAAGGACGGCGTCCCCATCGGCTTCGGCATGGTGCTGCGCTCCCGGGCCCGGGGCAGGGAGGAGTGGTTCGGCCACCGCGCGGGCTTCGACTACGACGCCCAGGGCAAGCTGCCGCTCTACTACGACGTCCTGTACTACCGCGTCCTGGAGGCGGCGGCCGAACAGGGCGTGAGCGTGCTGCACGCCGGGATCGGCAGCGTCGAGGCGAAACTCGCCCGCGGCTGCCACGCCGCCCAGGAACACTCCTTCGTCCTCCCTCTCGAAAGGGCCCCACGATGACCGCCCCGGCACAACGACTCGGAGCCGGCTGGGACGCGGGGGTCGGGGCGCTGGTCAACCCCTCCGACCGGCGCGGCGGAACCCTCAGGCTGGTCTCCTCCGCCGACGTGGACTCCCTCGACCCGGCGCGCACCTACTACGTGTGGGTCTGGCTGCTCCAGCGGATGCTCAACCGCACCCTCATGGCCTACCCGACCGACCCCGGACCCGCCGGCCTCGTCCCGGCGCCCGACCTGGCCACCGGCCCGGGCGAGGTCGGCGACGGCGGCCGGACCTGGACGTACCGGCTGCGCCCCGGGCTGCGCTACGACGACGGCACGCCGATCACCGCGCACGACGTACGCCACGCCGTCCAGCGGGTGTTCGCCCAGGACGTGCTGCCCGGCGGCCCCACCTACCTGGTCCCGCTCCTCGACGACCCGGACCGGCCCTACCCGGGCCCCTACCGGACCGAGCAGCCGCTGCGCTCCGTCGTCGTGCCCGACGACCACACCATCGTCTTCCACCTGAACCGGCCGTTCTCCGACTTCGACCACCTGATGGCCCAGCCGTGCGCCGCGCCGGTGCCGCGGCACGCCGACACCGGCGCCGACTACGGCGCGGCCCCGCTCTCCAGCGGCCCCTACCGGGTCGCCGCGCACCGGCCGGGCGCCTTCCTGCACCTGGAGCGCAACCCGCACTGGGACCGGGCCACGGACCCGATCCGGCCCGCGCTGCCCGACCGGGTGGAAGTGACCATCGGCGTGGACGTCGACGACCTCGACACCCGGCTGATCGCGGGCGAGTTCGACATCAACCTGGAAGGCAGGGGACTGCAGCACGCGGCCCAGGGGCCGGCCACCACCGACCCGGCGCTGCGCTCCTGCACGGACAACCCGCGCACGAGCTTCCTGCACTTCGTCGCCATCCAGCCGCACATCCCGCCCTTCGGCGACGTGCACGCCCGCCGCGCCGTGCACTACGCCGCGGACAAGATCCTGCTCCAGCAGGCCCGCGGCGGACCCGTCACCGGCGGCGACCTGACCACCGCGCTGTTCCCGCCCCGGCTGCCGGCCCACCAGAAGCTGGACCCGTACCCCACCGGACCGGACCTGCGCGGCGACCTCGACGCGGCGCGGGCCGAACTCGCCGCCGCCGGCCTGCCCGACGGCTTCGAGGCGGTCATCGGCACCCAGCGCGGCAAGTTCCGGCTGGTCGCCGACGCGGTCGCGGAGTCGGTGGCCCGGGTCGGCATCCGGCTGACGGTCAAGGAACTCGACGTCGCCACGTACTTCAGCCTCGGCGCCGGCCACCCGGACACCATCCGCGAGCACGGTCTCGGGCTGATCGTCACCGACTGGGGCGCCGACTTCCCCACCGAGTACGGTTTCCTCGCCCCGCTCGTGGACGGCCGCCAGATCAAACCGGGCGGCGGCAACTGGAACATCCCCGAACTCGACGACCCGTACGTCAACGACCTGATCGACCGGACCCTGCACACCACCGACCCCGACGAACGCGCCCGGCAGTGGCAGGCCGTCGAGCGCCGGGTCATGGAGCACGCCGTCCTGCTGCCCCTGGTGCACGACAAGACCCTCCACTTCCGCAATCCCTGGGTCACCAACGTCTATGTCCACCCCGCCTTCGGCCTGTACGACGTCCAGGCGATGGGCCTCGCGCAGGACGCGCCGGGCGGCTCCGACTCGTAAGGGAAATCGCATGACCGACACCTCGCGTGCCCCCGGGCACCTCCCGCGCGACCTGGAGTTCGTCCCGCTGAGGGCGAACGACGACGAAACCGTGGGCCAGTGGCTGGAGTTGCTGGCGCAGCCCTCCGAAGGACCCTCGTGGTCGGCGCCGCCGTGCAACGTCGACCTGGTCGGCTCGCTGCGCTTCGCCCCGCCCGCCACCGCGCTGGAGGACTGGGTGGTGTGCGCCGGCGGCACGGTGGCCGGCGCCCTGCGCCTGGCGCTCGTCGAGGGCGCGCCGAACGCCCGGGTGGACCAGCTGGTCGTCCACCCCCGGCTGCGCCGGCGGGGCATCGGGCGCGCCCTGTTCGGCCACGCGCTCGAACTGGCCCGCAAGCACGGGCGGTCACAGCTGACCGGGACCGTCGTCGAGGGCCTGCCGGACGGACCCGGGGCGGACCCCGGCCCGGCCGCCTTCGCCGCGGCCGTCGGCGCGGCGCGCGCCGACGGCCCGGGAGGCGTGCACCAGTGGCTGGACCTGGACCGGCACGACCCGCTGGCCGGCGGCGTCCCCGCGACACCCCAGGGGTACTCCCTCGTCACCTGGGGCACCGTCACGCCCGACGCGTACGCGCTCCAGGTGTCCGCGCTGGAGCTCTCGCTCGGCGACGCCCCCGCGGACGTCGCCGACCAGGAGGTGCGCACCAGCTACGCCCGCCAGTTCGAGCGGATGCGCGTGGGCCGGGGCCGCCGCGCCTACCACACGGGCGTCGTCCACGAGGGCGACGGCCGGCTGGCCGGCTACACCAGCGTGTCGAAGACCGCCGGGAACCCGGAGTACGCGCTCCAGGGCATGACCGTCGTGCACCGCGACCACCGCGGCCACCGCCTGGGCCTGCTGCTCAAGCTGGCCAACCTGGAGTACGTGCTGCGCCACGAGCCGGCCGTACGGCTGGTGGAGACGGCGAACGACGAGACCAACCACGCGATGATCGCGGTCAACGCGGCGATGGGCTTCGAGCCCCGCGAACGCTGGGTGACCTGGACCGCCCCGGCCGACCCGGCCGGGATCTGAACGAAGACGCCCCCGGGGCGGGGGGGGGGGGGGCCCCCCCCGCCCCCCGGGGGGGGGGGGGGGGCCCCCCCCCCGGGGGGGGGGGGGGGGGCCGGTCCCCCGGCCCCGGGGCGGGGGGCGCGCCCCCGCCCCGCGGGGTGCCCCCGCCACCCG
>NZ_JBISAL010000002.1:65927-504092 GCF_044391765.1 Streptomyces sp. NPDC018610 | reverse complement strand
GGCGGCGCGCCCCCCGCGCGCGGGCCCCGCGGCGCCGGGGGGGGCGGGGGGGGGGGCGCGGGGCGGGGGGGGGGGGGGCGGGCCCCCCCCCCCCCGGGGGGGGGGGGGCCCGCCCCCCCCCCCCTCGGTCTGCCGGGCGTCCGGCCATGGTCCTACGGTGACGGCTGCGGGTCCTCCACCGCCGTCCCGGCGGGCGCCTGGACGGCGCTCGGCGCGGTTCCCGCTCCCGCCCCCGCGTCCGGCGCGGGAGCCGGCGTGCGCTCGCGCCGCCCGCCCGCGGTCGTGCCGACGAGCACGCCGCCGACGACCGCCGCGCTGCCCACCGCCGACCACCCGGTCAGCCGCTCGTCCAGCACCAGCCAGGCCGTCGCGACGCCGACCACCGGCACCAGCATGGAGAACGGCGCGACCACCCCGGCCGCGTACCGCTTCAGCAGCGTCGTCCAGATCCCGGAGCCGACCACGGAGCCGGCCAGCGCGGTGTACAGCAACGCCACCAGACCGGGCCAGCCGTCCGCGCTG
Source organism: Streptomyces sp. NPDC018610 (assembly GCF_044391765.1). NCBI lineage: Bacteria > Bacillati > Actinomycetota > Actinomycetes > Kitasatosporales > Streptomycetaceae > Streptomyces > Streptomyces sp. NPDC018610. The sequence goes on along the minus strand of NZ_JBISAL010000002.1, from coordinate 503,570 downwards.
AACGAGTCGCCCAGCGCCCGCCAGCCCGTCCCCGGACCCTCCATGACCGCCGACAGCGCCAGCAGCGGCACCGGCGGCACGACGGACATCCACAGGGCGAAGCGCAGCGGATGGTCGGGGCGGGCCTGCCGGCTCGCGACGTTGCCCAGCGCCCAGCCGAGCGCGGCGAGCAGGGTCAGCAGCAGTGGCAGCAGCGCCGCGCTGCGGGCCCGCTCCACGGCGATGACGGCCATGCCCAGCACGGCGATCCCCACCCCGGCCAGCTGCCGCCGGGAGACCCGCTCGCCCAGCAGCAGCGCGCCGAGCAGCATGGTGAACGGGGCCGACGCCTGCACCACGACCGAGGCCTGCCCGGACGGCATGCCCCGGTCGATGGCGAGGAAGAGCAGCCCGAACTGCAGCACCCCGAAGCCCAGCCCGTACACCACCAGCCAACGCACCGGCGCCTTCGGCCGGGGCACGAACAGGACCACGGGCACGGCCAGGACCAGGAAGCGCAGCGCGGAGAGGAAGAAGGGCGGGTAGTGGTCGAGCCCGATCCGCACGGCGAGGAAGTTCAGCCCCCACAGCACGGCGACGAGAACGGCGAGCAGCCGGTCCCGGACGCTCACCGGGCGGCTTCCGCGTCGGCCTCCAGCAGGCCGGAGGAGATGACCCGGGCGCCGAGGCCGCGCAGGAAGAAGCCGTCGCCGATGGGCTTCTGCTCGTCGGCGGCCTGCCGCAGCACCAGGACGTGCCGGACTCCGGCGGAGTCCTCGAGCAGCCAGCAGAACATCATCACACCGGGGCAGGAGCCGGCCTTGAAGTAGACCCGGGGCCACTTCCCGCCGTCGACGGACACCCCGGGGTAGGCGGTCATGATCTGCTCGACGGTGCCCGTGGCGTCCTGCTCGCTGTCGCGGGCGATCCCGTCGAGGACGCGGAGCACGTCATGGCCGCTCAGGTGCCAGTCCAGGCCCAGCTGGTGCACCGTCTCGCCGAGGTCGGACAGGCGCACCGTCAGCGGCCGCGCGATCTCGCGCAGCAGCGCGCGGCGCCCGGCCTCGTCCCGTCCCGTCCAGGCCTCGCGCAACTCCGGTGCGCCCCAGCCGATCTCGAAGACCTCGTGGCTGGTCAGGAACGGCTTCAGCAGCGAGGGGTCGTGGTGTCCGGAGTCGGTCAGGCTGCGCTCCACGGCCTCCCGCCCCAGCAGGTCGGCGATCAGGTCGGCGGCCGTGTTGTCGCTCAGCGCGATCATCTTGTACGCCGTCTCGCGCACCGTGACCCGCGTCCCGTCCGGCAGGTCCTGCATGTCGCCGGTGGGCAGGCTGCGCAGCTCGGGCAGCACCGTCACCTCGTCGTCCCAGCGCACCTCGCCGTTCCTGACCGCCCGGGCGAGGGCCCGCATCAGGTACAGCTTGTAGGCCGACCCGGTGGGCATGGACCGGTCGGCGGCCCTCTCGTGCAGGACGACCGGTCCCTCGGGGGTGAGGCGCGCGGCGAGGACGGAGTGCACGACGCCGGGCGTCTCGAGCGCCTTCTCCAGGTCGTCCCAGGTGCGCAGCTCGGGGATCACGGTCTCCGGCTGGAGGGTGAGGACGCGGATCAGTCCGGTGGAGTCCAGGGTCAGGGACAGGGTGTGGCGCACGCCGTCCGCCCCGGACACCACGATCCAGCCCTTGTGGGCGACCGACTCGTACGCCTGGACCGTGAACGGGCCCATGGCGCGCCATTCGGCCAGCGTCGCGGAGAATCCCTGCGGGTGCTTGGTGGGGAAGGCGGGCACCAGGTGCTCGGCCATGGATTCGTCGCTGGGCAGGGCGGGCGCCGTCAGCAGCCCCACCACCCAACGGGACGCGTCCCCGGTCGGGGAGCCGTCGGCGGCGAGCGCCGCCGTCGCGGCGGACGGGACCAGTCCAGGGGTTTCGATCATCATCGCTCCTTGTCGGCCGCTGTGCGGTGAACGGCCCCGTGGTGGCCGGCTCTCAGTCGTCGCTGACCGTGATGGCCCCGCACGGGCAGAGCTCCGCGCACAGCCGGGCCGGTTCGTGCAGCTCGGGCCGGGGAGTGGGGTCGAGCAGGATCACGGTTCCGGTGTCGGGGTCCTGGTCGAAGAGTTCGGGTTCCGTCGCCGCGCACCGGCCCATGGCGCAGCACGCGGCGGTGTCCACCGTGACGGTGAACCGGTGCGGGGCGCTCACCACGTCACCGGCAGGGCGCCGAGGCCGTAACTGGACACCTCGTGGCGGAAGTCCAGCTCCTCGAAGGGCACGGCGAGCCGGGCGCCGGGCATCCACCGCAGGACGGCCGCGAGGATCTCCTCCAGCTCCACCCGGGCCAGCCACTGGCCCAGGCACTGGTGCATGCCGTGGCCGAAGGCCAGGTGGCGGCGGGCGTCGCGGTGCGGGTCCAGGGTGTCCGGGTCCTCGAAGACCCGCTCGTCGCGGTTGCCCGCCGACAGCGACAGCACCACGCCCTCGCCCGCCTTGATCAGCACGTCGTCCAGCTGCACGTCCTCGACGGCGGCGCGGGCCAGGCCGTTCTGCACGATGGAGTGGAAGCGCAGCAGCTCCTCCACCGCCTTGGGCAGCAGGCTCTCGTCCTCGGTCAGCGCCTTCGCCAGGGCGGGGTCGGTGACCAGGCTGAGCAGGCTGAGGCTGGCCTGACTGGTGGTCGTGCCGTGCCCGGCCACCAGCAGCAGCCGGCACATCGGGACCAGTTCGTCCACGCTCAGGTCGCCGGGCCGCACCTGGTCGATGACCAGGCGGCTGATCAGGTCCGAGCCGGGGGCGGCCAGCCGCTCCTCGACCAGCTCGCGCAGATAGCCGTCCAGTTCGTCACGGGCCGCGGCGACCTGCTCGGGGGTGTAGCCCCGGTCGATGAGGACGGCGCTGCGGCTCTCGATGAACTCCCGCCGCTCCTCGCCCGCGCCGAACAACAGGGTGATGACCCGGGACGGCACCGGGATCGTCAGTCCGGCCACCAGGTCGACGGGCCGCTGCCCGGCCACCAGCTTGGCCAGCAGGTCGTCCAGCAGCTCGCGGATCGCGGGCCGCAGCGCCTCGGCCCGCTTCGCCAGGAAGTCCCGGGTGAGCATGGACCGCAGCCGCGAGTGGTCAGGGTCGTCCATGCGGATGAAGGACGCCGACTGCGGTTGCGCGCGCACCAGTTGGGAGGTGCGCGTCATCATCGGGAAACCGGGGGCACTGGTGACCGCGGTGAAGCGGCGGTCACCGAGGACCGCCCGGACCCCGGCGTGCGAGGTCACCAGCCACACCTGGCTGCCGTCCCACATGGTCACCCGGCTCGCCGCCCGGTCCCGGCCGCGCAACTCGGCCAGCTCCGGCGGGGGGTCCACCGGCGAGACCCTCCGCATCGGATACGCCGGTGGCGTCCGCTCCTCCTGAGCCGCCGCGTCGTTCAGCATCTTCAACCGCCCATCGCTGCTCACGGATCTTGCCGTCGTGATGTCGCGGCCCCAATCTGCCGCACCGCCGAGCGGGCCGTCCGGGGCGCGGCGACCGCGCGCATAACCCCCGGGGAACCGTCATAACCCGGTCACCCGGAAGGCATTCACCGGGCATGTGCGCGCTGATAACGTCCCGAAGTGCGGCGCGTCAGTTCCGCGGACATCCGCTTTGCCGGCCCGGGCCTTTTTGGAAGTCGCTCATCCGGCCGGCGGCCGGGCACCGAAATCACGGAAAAACCTGGGAGAATGATGGCTGCCACGCTTCAGGGAAAGGTCGCGCTCGTCACGGGGGCGAGCTCCGGGATCGGCGAGGCGACGGCGCGGGCGCTGGCCGCCGAGGGCGCCGCCGTGGCGATCGCCGCGCGCCGGGTGGACCGGCTGCGGGCGCTGCGCGACGAGCTGGCCGCCGCCGGGGCCACGGTGCGGGTCCTGGAGCTGGACGTCACCGACGAGCGGGCGGTCCACGAGGCCGTCCGGTCCGTGGTCGAGGAACTCGGCGGGCTCGACGTCCTGGTCAACAACGCAGGCCTGATGCTGCTGGGGCCCGTGGAAGGCGCCGACACCACGGACTGGACCCGCATGATGGACACCAACGTCCTCGGGCTGATGTACATGACCCACGCCGCGCTGCCCCATCTGCTGCGCGCCCAGGGCACGGTGGTGCAGATCTCCTCCGTCGCCGGGCGGGTGGCCGGCCGCGGCGCCGCCGCCTACAACGCGAGCAAGTTCGCCGTGAACGGGTTCAGCGAGGCCCTGCGCCAGGAGGTCACCGAGCGCGGGGTGCGGGTGGTCGTCATCGAGCCGGGCACGGTCGAGACGGAACTGCGCGGGCACATCACCCACGCCGCATCGAAGGCCGCCATCGAGGAACGGGTCGCCAAGATCCGCCAGTTGCAGAGCGCCGACATCGCCGAGGCCGTGCGCTACGCGGTGACGGCGCCCTCGCACGTGACCGTCAACGAGATTTTCATCCGGCCCACCGACCAGGCCTGAGCCGCGCGCGTCTTCCGGGGCCCTCTTCGCCCTCTTCGCACGCTCTTTCATTCACCGGCGTGAGGAGAATGCGAAGAGAGGCCCTTCTTACGATCACCGCATGGCATCCGACCACGTCATATACAGCGGCGGGCAATTCGGCGGCACACTACTGGAGCGCGGCGGCACCCTGCTGGACCGCAAGGGAAAACGGGATCCGGAGCCGGGGTGGTCCGGCGGTCCGGAACTGCCGCCGTTCGGCCGTCACGAACTGTCGCTGCTGGACGCGGTGGGACGTTGCGCGGACCTCGCGGAGGCGGCCCGCCAGGTCGGCTGCCGGCACAGCACCCTGGAGCGCCGGCTGGACCGGCTGGACCGCGCCGTCGGCCTGCCGCTCACCCTGCGCAGCCAGCACACGGCCCGGCTGACCTCCGCCGGCTCGCGCATGCTGGTGGCCGGGCGCCGGTTCTTCCGGCAGATCGACCTCGCCGTGCGCACGCACATCCTCGGCCACGGCTCCGAGGCCGCCCACGCGCCCGAGGTGCTCTCCATCGCCTCCACCGCGCCGCTGCTGGAGGACGTGGTCGAGGACGCCGCGGCCGCGCTGGGCGTGCTGCTGTCGGTCCACCGAGGCGCCCCGCAACAGGTGGTGCGGCAGCTGGCCGGCTACCACGTCGACGCCGCGTACACCTGGAGCCTGGGCTCGCCGGACCATCTGCTCGACCGGGTGACCTGCACCTACGGCGTGCTGGACGACCCGCTGTGGGCGATCCTGCCGCGCGACCACCCGCTGGCGGGCCGGGAGACGGTGTCGCTCGCCGAACTCCAGGACGAGCCATGGGTGTCCGAGACCGGCCCCGGCTCCGAGGTCCTGGTCGCCCGCGTCTTCCAGTCGGCGGGCCTGCCGGCGCCCGCCCGGCTCCAGGTCACCGCCGCCTCGGTCGCTCGCGGCATGCTGACCCGCGGCGACGCCGTCGGGCTCGGCTCGCCGACGCACTCCGCGCCGCTCGCGCCCACCCTCGTGCGCCGATCCCTGGTGGAACGCCCTCGCCGCACCACGAGCCTGGTCGTCGACCCCACGGTGGTGCCCCGGACGCTGGCCGCGCGGCTCGCCGCGCTGCTCTCCGAACGCTGTCTGCGACGCTTCTCCGAGCAGCACGGCGACCTGCTGCGCGAACCCTGGTGGCGGCACTGGTACGCCGAACAGACCGGGCACCGCGCCGGACACGCGGACGGCGGCCGCGGGGAGGACGCCGCCCCCGTGCCGGACGAGGCCCGCAAGCTCGACATCGAGGACCTCCACCTGCTGCGGGCCGTGGCGCGGCACGGCAGCATCAACCGGGCGGCGGCCGCGCTGTCCATCAGCCAGTCCGCCCTGACCCGCCGCATCCACCGGCTGGAGGACGCCCTCGGCGCCCGGTTGCTGCTGCGCAGCTCCCGGGGCACCGACCTGACCGGTCCCACCCGCCGCTTCCTTCGCCAGCTGACGCTGAGCGAGGCGGAGTTCCGCGACGTGGTGATGGTCTGTCGCAGCACCGGACCGCTGCCGCCGGTCCGCTGGGCGGGTGTCCGGGAGGCCGCGGGGCGGGACGAGGCCCGCGAGCGGGACGCGGGCGGGGCCGGCCCGGCGGACGGTCCGCTGACCGCGGTGTCCGCCGGACCGGCCCCGGTCGCTCACTGCGCGCCGAGCGCCACGTAGTCGTACATCCCGAACGAGCCGGTGACGTAGACGTTGCGGGCGTCCGGGTGCCGGTACAGCAGGGAACGCGGGTACAGGTAGGGCACGATGACCGCGTGGTCCATCGTCAGGCGGTCGATGCGGTGCCAGATCTCCGCGCGCCGCTCCGGGTCGCCGCACCTGGCTCCCTCGTCGAGCAGGGCGTTGATCTCCGGATCGTCGAGCTCGCCCATGTTCTGGTTGCCGCGCTCCTTGATCGCCCGTCCGTCGACGATCTGCTGCAGGAAGCCGTAGCCGTCGGGGAAGTCGGCGCCCCAGCCGAACATGATGATCCCGATGCCGTGCTCGCGCAGGTACTCCGGGCAGCCGCCGTAGCGGTCGAAGTAGTCGCCCGAGGGGAAGTCCAGGACCTCGGCCTCGATCCCGACCCTGGCCAGCCCGGCCGCCAGCGCCTCGGCGGCCCGGTACTCCTTGAGGCGGTCCTTGCGCGCGGCGATCTTCGTCCGGAAGCCGTCGGGCAGCCCTGCCGCCTTCAGCTCGGCGCGGGCCGCCTCCAGGTCCCCGGTGTGCTCCGGGCCGACCGGGTAGCGGTCGAAGGGGCGGTAGCCGTCGAGGGTGGGCGGCAGGATGGTGGTGGCGATGTCCCCGCCCACCGGTCCGCCGTACGCCTCCTGCATCGCGGCCTTGTCGGTGGCGAACTGCACCGCGCGCCGGCAGTGCACGTCGTCGAACGGCTTGATCCGGCTGGAGATGCAGTAGATCCAGGTGAAGCCGGTCAGCGGGTTGTCGGCGTGGTCGCGCAGCGCCGGGTCGGCGAGGATCTGCTCCTGCGTCGAGGGCTGCACGCCGAAACCGGCGAGGTCCACGTGCGCGGCCCCCGACAGCAGCATGCGGTCGACCTCGTGCGGGTCCTTGCCGAGGTGGACCTCGACGCGGGCGGCCCGCCGCCTGCGCACCGGGTCGGTCGCCGGGTCCCAGTGCGGGTTCGGCTCCAGGACGCACAGTTCGCCGCGGGTGTAGGAGGCGACCCGGTAAGGTCCGGTCGCGACCGGAGCGAGCCGGTAGTCCGCGCCGGTGTCCCGCCCGCGCGGCACCGGGGTGGTGCTCGGCATCGTCGCCAGCAGGTCGAGGCCGGCGAACGGCTCGGCCAGCCGGAAGACGAGGGTCCGCTCGTCCGGGGTCTCAAGCGTCACCGGGCCGTCCACGTCCGGCTCCCGCCACGGGCCGCCGTAGTCGGTGCCCAGCAGATGACGGAAGTAGGTCGGGCCGGCCCCCAGCACGTCGGTGCCGTAATTGCTCCGGGCGATCGCGTACTTGACGTCGCCGGAGGTGACGGGGGTGCCGTCCTCGAAGCGCAGGCCCTCGCGCAGCCGGTACGTCCACACCCGACCGCCCTCGGAGGGCACCCCCAGCGACTCGGCCAGGTCGGGCACCAGCCGCTGTCCGGCCTTGCCCGGCGCGGTGTCGAAGGTGACCAGCGTCCGGCCGATCAGCCGGAGGAAGTTCCAGGTGTACGCGTAGTAGGTGTTGCCGGGGTCCAGCGAGTCGAAGTCGTCGGTGCGGACGAGCCGGAGCGTGCCGCCCGTGACCTCGGTCGGACGGACCACCCCCCGCACTCCGGCGTCGTAGCCCCCGTCCGTGCCCTCACCCGTGGACGTCGACCGAGTGGTCTCCATGTCCCTCCTGCCCTTCTCACGATGCCGTTGTCCTCATCTTGCGGGCGGCGGGGTGTCGGGGAGGGTGCGCGGCGGGGGCCGCGCATAGCCCGGGGCCGGTCGGTATAGCCTCGATCAGGTGGTGTACTCCGAGTTGAGCCGCACATAGCCCTCGGTGAGGTCGCAGCCGTAGACGGTGAAGGCGCCGTCCGCGACGGCGAGGTCGATGCCGATGACCACCTCGTCGCCCTTGAGGTGCTCGGCGACGGCGGCGCGCAGCGCGTCCTCGTCCAGGTCGTCGCCGCCGCGGGGCGGGTAGACCTCGACCTCCCCGAACCGGATGGCGACCTTCTCCTGGTCGATGTCGGTGTCCTCGGAGCACTTGCCGATCGCCATGGCCACCCGGCCCCAGTTGGGGTCACAGCCGTGCACCGCGGTCTTCACCAGCGGCGAGTTGACCACGGTCTTGCCGACCCGCTTGGCCTGGGCGGTGTCGCGGGCGCCGGTCACCCGCACCTCGATCAGCTTGGTCGCGCCCTCGCCGTCGCTCGCGATCTCCTTGACCAGGGCCAGGGCAACCTCGTCCAGCGCCCGCTCGAACTCCTCCGGGTCGACGTCGCCGGCCAGTCCGTTGGCGAACAGGACGGCGGTGTCGCTGGTGGAGGTGTCGGTGTCGATGCTCACCGCGTTGAAGGTGCGGTCCATGACGCGCCGGAAGATCCGGTCCTGCTCCGCCGGGTCGAGGCGGGCGTCGGTGGCGAAGAAGGTCAGCAGCGTCGCCATGTCCGGCTCCATCATGCCCACGCCCTTGGCGATGCCGACGAGCGTGGCCCCGCCGACCCGCACCCGCACCTCCTTGGGCCGGGTGTCGGTCGTCATGATGGCCCGGGCCGCACGGTCGAAGCCGCCCTCCGGGAAGGGCCACGCGAGCGTCCCGACGTGCTCGCGGATCGCGGGCATCGGGTACTGACGGCCGATCACCCCGGTGGAGGCGATGAGCAGTTCGTCCTCGGCGGCGCCGACGGCGGCGGCGACGGCGGCGCGCACCTCGCGCGCGTTGTCCTCGCCCTCGCGCCCGGTCGCCACGTTCGCGTTGCGGGCCAGCACCACCACGCCGCGGGCCCGGCCGTCGGCCACGGCCTCCCGGCTCAGGCGCACGCTCGGTCCGGCGAAGCGGGAGCGGGTGAAGACCGCGCTCACGGCGGCCGGGACCGTCGAGGCGAGCACGGTGAAGTCGTCCCGGCCGTCATCGGCCAGTCCGACCGGTGCCGTGTGCACGACGAATCCCCGGGGTGACTGCGGAGCGGAGTCGGACATGGGCTGCGTCTCCTTACGGAAGGCGGGAGTCCTGCTGTCTCTATTCTGCATGCTTTCCAATGGGACAGCATATTCATGCATGGCGATGGTGCGAAGCGCCCCCTCCCGGAGGGGCGGGAGGGGGCGCTTGGCGAGGGGTGGAGTCGCCGGGAACTACTGGCGGGGCGAGAACGAGACGACGTCTCCGGCGCGCTCGCCGCCGGAGAGCTGGCCGTTGCGGTCGGTGCGGATGTACACCCGGTGCAGCCAGCGGTCCTTGCCGTCCCACCGCGGGGAGAACGGCGTACGGGCGTGCGTGGTGCGGAAGTTGTCGATGATCAGCACGTCGCCCGGGGTGAGCTTGACGCCCACCGTCACGTCGTCCAGGGCCTTGGACAGGGCGGCGACGGCCTCCTTGTCCTCCGGCTCCTCGGGCGCCAGCAGCTCGCGGTCGTACCCGAGGTACGGGTCCTTCTCGTCGCCGTACAGCGGCTTGACGCGGGCGATGGCGCCCGGGTCCTCGACGCCGCCGCGGAAGGCCACGTCGACGCAGCACGGCATCTTGCGGTCGAACAGGTGGGCGCGGGTCTCCTCGTCCAGCAGCGGCAGCGCCTTGCGGACCGAACCGACCAGGGTCTCGGCCCGGTGCTCGTGGTCCGCGCGGGAGCAGGCCAGCATCACGTAGTTCGGCTGGAGGACGTGGTACGCCATCTCCGTGTGGAACTCGAGCAGCGTCTCGGAGGTCTCCGAGGACAGGTAGTGGGCGCCGGGCGACGGGTACACGTCGTGGTAGACGGTCCCGGAGCGCAGCTCCTGGTAGCCCGTGTGCAGCCCGAGCCGGCGGCCGAGCAGGGCCAGCATGGCCTCCATGACCAGCAGGGGGCGCTCGTTCGGGGCGGGCGTCGAGGTCGGGGTGACGGGCAGCTGGGCCTCGTCGACCGGCAGGCCGCTCAGCACCAGGTAGCCGTGCTCGCTGCCGGTGGCGTCGAACTCGTCCAGTGCGGCGCCCAGGTCCGCGGGGAGCCGCTCGGACAGCTCCTTCGCCTTCTCCAGGAACGCGTACAGGTCGGCGCGGGGTATCTGGGGCAGCTCCGCGGCGAGGGAGAGCAGCTGGTCGCGGTACGGGGCGCAGTCGAGGACCGGATTGGCCATGGCGATGTCTCCTTTCACATCTGGGTGCGATGGGCACGGGCGTACTGGTACAGCATCTCCGCGGCGATCTCCGTGGCCAGGACGGAGGTGATGCCCGCGTGGTCGTAGAGCGGGGAGACCTCCATGACGTCGAAGCCGACCGGCCTGAGGTCCCCGACGCAGCGGAGCAGGGAGAGGACCTCGCGCGAGGTGAGCCCGCCCGGCGCCGGCGTGCCCGTGCCGGGGGCGAAGGCGGGGTCGAGCACGTCCACGTCGACCGAGACGTAGACGGGCCGCCGGTCGATCCGCTCCCGGATGAGGTCGGCGGTGCCGCGCACCCCGAGCTCCCCGAACTCGTCGGCGGTCACCACCCGGACGCCGTGGCCGCGGGCGTAGTCCAGCGAGTCCGGCTTGGGGTTGTGCCCCCTGATGCCGATCTGGACCATCGCCTCCGGATCGATCAGCTTCTCGTCGATCCCGTGCCGGAAGGGCGTGCCGTGGTGGTAGCGGCCGCCGTAGAAGGCGGGGTTGGTGTCGGAGTGGGCGTCCAGGTGCACCACGGCGAGCGGGCCGTGCTGTTCGGCCACCGCGCGCAGTCCCGCGACGGTCAGCGAGTGGTCGCCGCCGAGCATCAGGAAGGCGGCGTTGGCCTTCAGCAGGCCCGCCAGGTGCCGTTGCGCGGTGTCGATCGCGATGTTCATGTCGAACGGGGTGAGATCGATGTCCCCGGCGTCGACACAGTTGATCAGGTCGAAGGTGCCCGGTCCGCGATCGATGCCGACGCCGTGGATGAGGCCGGACTCGTTGCGGATGGCCCGAGGGCCGAACCGGGCTCCCGGACGGTAGCTGGTGCCGCCGTCGTAGGGTGCGCCGATGACCACGACGTCGTAACCACGGGGGTCCCGGTCGTGCGGCAGGCGCATGAAGGTGGGGATCTGTGCATAGCGGGGCGAAACGTGCGAGTCAATGCGCTCCACGGTCTCGGTTGCCCTCCTCGGTGTCGGCGGCGGTCGGGAAGGTGTCCCCCGGGCGGGGGTGCGGCCGGCCGTGCGGTGCGACCGGCCGCGACGGGCCGGTCGCCTGCCGTCCGGGCGGACGGCTCATGCCGCGTCCTTCGTGTGCCGTTCGACCACGGACCGGACCACCTCGTCGGTGCTGACCTCGTCGGGACGGCGGCCGCCCGCCACGGTGAGGTCGAACAGCTCGCGCACCACCTGGGCCTTCACCGCCTCGACGTCCTGCTCGGCGACGCCCTGCCCGGTGAGCAGGGCGGAGAAGGACGACGTGGTGCCCGAGCCCTCGTGGACGCCCAGCTTGGGCCGCTTGACGGTCGCTTCGGGCAGGGCGTCGGCGAGCGCGGCGCGCAGCACCCACTTGTCCCGCCCGTAACGGCGCTTGAGCCCAGCCTCCAGGCAGACCAGCAGGTCGAGCACCTCGCGGTCCCAGTAGGGATGGGTGCTCCAATGGCCGCTGAGGGCGGAGAGCACCGGCGACATCTCGTTGAGACCGTCGAAGGTCGCCATGTCGTAGGCCACGGCGGTGTCCAGGTCCGGCAGCCGGTCCTCCCGGTGCATGCCCGCGAGCGGGATGTCCGCGCCGTACCCGGTGAGGATCCTGCGCGGCGCGTCGTCGAGCCTGCGGTACAGGGCCACCAGGGGCAGCAGGTACTCGATGATGTTCGGGTCCACCGACTCGGCCGCCCACACGGCGTACGGCAGCTGCGCCAGCAGATCGGCCGCCGGGACGGTGATCTCGCGGTGCCGTGAGCGCAGGTGGTCGGCCACCACCCGGGCCTGGGCGAACTCGTCGGAGGCGTCGGTCCCCATGGACACCGACTCCAGGGCCCCGGCCGCCCGGTGCGCGCAGGCCGCGACACCGGAGGAGTCGATGCCGCCCGAGAGGACGACCAGGGGCGTGGCGCCCGGGGTGAGACGGGCCGCGACGGCCTGGTCCAGGGCCGTGCGCACGGCGGCCACGGCGTCGCCCTCCGGCATGATCCGGCGGGCCAGCGGCGGGGTCCAGGTGCGCTGGACCCCGGCCGTGCCGGCGGTGAGGTCGACGTCGACGACCGCACCCGCCGGCACCTGATACACACCCGGCAGGCCGCGGACCCGCCGGGCGCCCGCGAGCGGGAACCCGTGCGGGGCGCTCTGCCCGGTCAGCGCCTTGACCTCCGTCGACGCCAGCACCTCGCCCGGGGCCACCGACGCGTACAGAGGCACGGAGCCCGCGTGGTCGGTGGCCAGCAGGACGCGGCGTCCGGTGGCGACGACGGCGGCGAAGCGCCCGTTGAGGAGCCGGAAGGCGTGCGGGCCGTAGCGGCCCACCAGTGCCAGGACCAGCTCCGCGTCGCCCGCCGGCTCGGTGTCGAGCACCGAGCGCAGCTCCTCGCGGTTGTAGAGCTCGCCGGCGAGCAGCACGGCGGTGCCGGCGTCCCGGGCGAACGCCGCGTCGGGCGGGCAGCCGGGGGTGTGCACCAGCGTCGCGGTGAGCGTCTGCTCGCTCAGCCGCGCGTCGACGCCGGCCAGGCTGCCCCGGGTGGCGAAGACGGCTTCGGGGAGCCGGCCCCCGTCCGCACGGGCGGAGGCCAGGAATCCGAAGGCGGCAGGAAGATCCTGTGTCGCCATGATCAGATGCTCAGGGCGCCGAAACCGCCCGGCTGGAAGTCGTAGGAGATGGGGACCTCGATCAGGAAGGGACGCTCGAGCTCGGCGCCCTTGCGCAGCGCGGCCAGCAGCTCCTCGCGGTTGGCGGCCCGGGTCGCGTCGACGCCGTTGGCCTCGGCGAGGGCGACGAAGTCGACGCCGGTGAACTTGACCGCCGGGTCGTGGCTGCGGTGGTGGCCGATGTTCTGGTACAGCTCGATCAGGCCGTTGGTGTCGTTGTTCACGACCACGGTCACGATGGGCAGGCCGAGCCGGGCGATGGTCTCCAGGTCGGCGCTGTTGGAGTGGAAGCCTCCGTCGCCGGCGATCAGGAAGGTCGGCTGGCCCGGGCGGGCCATCTGGGCGCCCATGGCGGCGGGGATGCCGTAGCCGAAGCTGGAGCAGCCGGCCGAGGTGAGGAAGCCGTAGGGCTGGTCGGCGCGGGCGAACAGGACGCCGTAGTGGCGGAAGAAGCCGATGTCGGAGACGATCGTGCCCTCGCCGCTGCCGGCGGTCTCCGCCATGACGGTGTTCATCGAGTCGATGACCTGGTGCACGCGCATGCCGTCCTCGTAGACCTTCGGGTCCGAGAGGAACTCCGTGATGCGCGCCCGCAGCGGGGCGATGTCGTGCCGCTCCTTGGCCTTGACGTCGGCGGTCGCCGCGTCGAGGTGCTCGACGAAGGCCAGCACGTCGGTGACGACGTCGACGGTGGGCCGGTAGACGCGCGGCACGGGGTTGGCGGTGGGCGAGACGCGGACGGTCTTCTTCTCGCCGCCGCGCTCCCACATGGAGGGCCGCAGGTCCTCGGCGTAGTCGTAGCCGACGGTCAGGATGACGTCGACCGGGCCGAACAGGGTCTCCAGGGCCGGGAAGTTGAGGATGCCGTCCATGTAGCCGGTGACGGCGCCGTAGTTGAGCTCGTGGTTCTGCGGCAGGACGCCCTTGGCGATGTAGGTGGTGATGACCGGGATGTTCAGGCGCTCGGCCAGGGCGCGGATGGCGCCCACGGCGCCGGAGCGGATCGCGGCGGCGCCGACGACGAGCACCGGGTGCTCGGCCTGCGCGACGAGCTCCGCGGCCTGGTCGGCGGCCTTCTGCCAGCCGTCGGCGACCGCGCCGATCGGCTTGGCCGGGGTGATGGCCGGCGGGTTGGGCACGGAGGTGTCGATGCCCTCGGAGGAACCGAGCAGGTCCACGGGCAGGGAGATGAACGACGGGCCGACCGGCTCGGTCATCGCGTTGAGGACCGCGGAGTCGACGAGGTCGGTGATCTCCTTGGGCCGCTCCAGCTCGACCGCGTACTTGGTCATCGGCTCGGCGATCTTCACCAGGTCCAGGCACTGGTGGGTGTCGTTCGGGAAGATGTCGTGCGACTCGGACTGGGCGGCCATGGCGATGACCGGCGAGCGGTCCAGGGCGGAGGTGGCGATGCCCGTGGAGAGGTTGGTCATGCCGGGGCCGAGGGTGGCCCAGCACGCCTGCGGCCGGCCGGTGATGCGGGCGAGCACGTCCGCGGCGACACCGGCGGTGAACTCGTGCCGGGTCAGGACGAAGTCGATTCCCTCGACCTCGTCGAAGAGGATCGACGCGGCCTCTCGGCCGACTACCCCGAAGACTGTCTCCACTCCATGGTCGCGCAGCCGTGTGAGAAGGGCGTGCGCGGCGGTCGGGTTGTTGCTGGGGCCGGTCGAAACGCGGGACATACGTGGTCTCCAGACTCGGTCGGCGGTCGACGCTTCCCGGCAACCCTGACCGGATGCGCTCTTTCGCCCCTCTCCCTGTTATATCGGGGCCATATCGGGGAGCAGGCGAAGAGGCGGCGGAGATGGCCGGAAAGCGAGGGGCGGTGCCGGCGATGACGGACCGAGTTTTTCGGAGGCTTCGGACAATTCGGTCGCGATAGTTGAAGGCTCGCCTTCTCGGCTACCGGAGGATTGACTTCCGGCCACTTTCCCGCGTCACTTGCCCGACGCGTTGAAGTTTTCTTCTGAGGTCTAGACCATATAGGGGAATGCGGACCGGCGGCTCTCGGGGGTTCACTACAGGCCTCCCGGCTGACGTGCAATCAGGAAAACCGGAGTGTAGGCCTCCGTGTGAAGGGTTGAAGCGCTCCCAGCGTCTGCCCATTCCATCCGCGGGTAGGCCGGATTTGTGCGGAGGGGGAGTGACAGGAGCGTGGAACCACATAATCTGGGCCGCTGTGAAGTCGGCTCGCCGTCCGGAGGACAGGGCAAACCGTCCCTTCGGCCGGCACCGGTGACAAGCGCAGGCGTGGTCCAGGACGAAGCCCGGTGCGGCGGAGTCGGCAACCGGGCCCCGCCGCGTGCATATGCCCAGGAGAGAAGACGGACGTTAAATGTTCACCTTCTCGACCGGGCCGACAAAACGGGGGTTCACGGATGGAGAGGTGTGTCGCAAGGCACGAACCCGCCTTCGGCAGAAGTCGGGAAATCGGTGCGGGGAGAGCAGCCGGCGGCGTCACGAACGCCACTGTGAGGCGGCACCTCGACCTTAAATTCCCCTTGGTATTTCGTCCTGCCACACCGACCCCAGGCCGACCGGTCACGGGCGGGGCAGTCACACGGGCACACCGGCACCACGGTGCCGTGCTTGGGATGATGGGCTTGATTCGGAGCAGAATAAGGGGAGAACGGTCATGAGCGCTAGAAGCGATCTGACGATACGGCTTCTCGGCCCGGTGACTCTGCTGCGGGACGGTGATCCCGTATCCGTGCGCGGACAACGCCAGCGTCGTTTCCTGGCCTCCCTGGCGTTGAAGCCGGGGCAGGTCACCTCCAAGGACGACATCATCGAAGACTCCTGGGACGGCGAGCCGCCGCTCACCGTCTCGGGCCAACTGCAGACCTCGGCCTGGATGATCCGCACCGCCCTGGAAGAGGCGGGACTCGGCCGTGACGCCCTCGGCTCCCACGACCGCGGCTACGAGCTGCGGGTGTCCACCGAGCGCATCGACCTCTTCGTCTTCCGCAACACCGTGCGCCGTGTCCGCGAACTCTACGCGCGGGGACGGCACGAGCAGGCCTCCGAACGGCTCGACGAGGCACTGGCCCTGTGGTCGGGCGCGGCGCTCGCCGACGTCACCTCCAGCCGGCTGCGCCGCAAGGGGGAGAACCTCCAGGAGGAGCGCACCGCGGCCGTCGAACTGCGCGCGCTGATCGACGTCGGCCTCGGGCGCCACCACCAGGCCATCTCCCAGCTGCTGGAACTGGTGGACCGCGACCCGCTGCGCGAGGACCTGTACGTCGGGCTCATGAAGGCCTACTACGCCGAGGGCCGCCAGGCCGACGCCATCCAGGTCTTCCACCGGGCCAAGGAGATCCTGCGCGAACAGATCGGGATCAACCCCGGCGTCAAACTGAGGGAGATGATGCAGGCCGTCCTGCGCCAGGACGAGGCGCTGCTCAGCGTGGGCGCTCCGCTGGCCGGCTGCGGCTGACCCGGGGCCTTCCGCCCGGCCCGGTCCGAGCGGACGACCCTGAGCCGGACCGAGCCTGAACAACGGTCGTACGTCGGCGGGCCGGCGCGCTGTCCTCCAGCGCGCCGGCCCGCCTTTCCCTTTTCCGTCCGAGGACCGCACAGGAGAACGAAACGGAGGAAACTCCCGCAACGACCGAAAAACGTCGCACATCCCGTCACCTGTTGTAACGTCTGCCTCACTTCACGTGATCGAGAAAGCGCGGGCGGAACATGGCTGGGCGGCGTACGGTCCTCAAGGGAGCCCTGGCGGCGTCGGGCGCGGCCACGGCCGGCGCCACGCTGGTCGGCATGGCCCCCACGGCACGGCGGACAGGCCCCTTCTCCACCCAGGTCGAACTGCGCTGGCTGGGCGTCGCCGGCTGGGAGATCGTCATCGACGGCCGCCGCAGCATCCTCTTCGACCCCTACCTGAGCCGTATGCCCTGCACGGCCCACGACGGCAGCGTCGACTCCGCACTGCCGTTCAGGCCGGACCCGGCCGCGGTCGAGCAGGTGGCCGCGCGACACCTCACCGGGCCGCCCGAGCTGATCCTCGTCAGCCACGGCCACTTCGACCATCTGGCGGACGTGCCGCAGCTGCTGAGCCGGCCGGCCTGGCGCGAGGCCCGCATCAAGACGGTGTGCGACGAGACGGTGCGCAACCTGCTCGCCGCCATGGGGGCGCCCCGGCAGTCCGTCGAGGACGTCATCGAGGTCAAGGGCGGCGAGTACCTCCAGTTCAAGGGCTACACGGTGGAGGTGTTCCGCAGCCTGCACAGCCGGCAGCCCGACCACCGCACCTTCGCCGCGGGCCACCGGTCCGCCCCCGGGCGGCGCCCGGCCGTGCTCGGCGATCTGGTGGAGGGCGACACCCTCGCCTACCAGGTGTCCGTCGACGGCGGCCCGAGGATCCTGCTGACGGGCGCCAGCAACTTCGTCGAACGGGAACTCGCCGGGATCCGGCCGGACGTCGCGGCCGTCGCGATGAGCTCGCACACGGCCGTGCACCGCTACGTCGAACGTCTCCTCGACGCCACCGGGCACCCGCCGCTGCTGCTGCCGTGTCACCACGACGACATGCGCACCTCGCTCATGACGGCGCCCCAGGCGCTCGCGGGGACCGTACGCGCCGCGGCGGCCGAGGAACTGGCGAAGGCGGCCCCCGCCTCACGCGTCATCGACCCCCGTCACCTGAGCCTGGTGCCGGTGACGGAGGTGCTGTCCTGAGTCAGCGGCGCCTGCGCGTCACCGCGGCGGTCCCGAAGTCCCCGCCCGGCGCGGCGGCGCTGCCCGCGGCGCCGCCGCCCGCGGTGGCCGCTCGGTCCGGGCCGATCTTCGGCAGGCCCTTCTGGGGCGTGTACAGCAGGGCCTTCTTCTTGTCGATCGCGCCGTCGGCGGAGACGCCGTACAGGGCGTTGTAGATGGCCCGCACGGCGGGGGCGGAGGCGCCCGAACCCGTACCGCCCTGCGAGATCGTCATGACGACCGCGTAGTCCTTGGAGTACGTGGCGAACCAGGACGTGGTCTGCTTGCCGTAGACCTCCGCGGTACCGGTCTTGGCGTGCAGCGGGATCCTGTCCTGGGGCCAGCCGCCGAACCGCCAGGCGGCCGAGCCGCGGGTGACGACGCCCGCGAGAGCCTGGTCGATCTGGTCGCGGGTCGTCTTCGTCATGGGCAGCCTGCCGCGCGCCTCGGGTTCGATCTCGGTGACCTGCCGGCCGTCGGCGCTGACGATCGCCTTGCCGACGGTGGGCGTGTACAGGGTGCCGCCGTTGGAGATGGCGGCGTAGATCGAGGCCATCTGGACCGGGGTGACGAGGGTGTCGCCCTGGCCGATGGAATAGTTGACCAGGTCGCCGGCGCGCAGCACGTTGCCCTCGCGGCAGTTCTCGTACGCGATCTTCTGGACGTAACTGCCGTCCTTCTTGCCGGACTCGCACCAGGCGTCCTTGTTGGCCTCCCAGTACGCCTGCCTCCACCGGCGGTCGGGGACCCGGCCGGACACCTCGCCCGGCAGGTCGATACCGGTCTTCTTCCCGAGGCCGAACTGGTGAGCCGTCTTGAAGAAGTAGTCCTTGGGCTGTCCCGGTCGGGGGCTGATGCCGCCGTCCTTCTGCCACTCCGACTGCGCCAGGCGGTAGTAGACGGTGTCGCAGGAGACCTCCAGCGCCCGGCCCAGTGAGATCGGGCCGTAGCCCTTCGACTCGAAGTTCGTGAAGACCTGGCCGCCGATCGAGTACGAGCTGGTGCACTGGTACGACCCGTCGAACGGGTAGCCCGCGTTGACCGCCGCCGTGGTCGGCACGACCTTGAAGATCGAGCCGGGCGCGGCCAGGCCCTGTATGGCCCGGTTCAGCAGCGGGTAGCCCGAGTTCTCGCCGGTGAGCCGCTGGTAGTCCTTGGCGGAGATGCCGCCGACCCAGGCGTTCGGGTCGTACGTCGGCGCGGACGCCATCGCGACGATGCGGCCGGTCTTCGCCTCCATCACCACGACCGCGCCCGCGTCGGCCTTGTAGTTCCGGCCGGTGTTGTGGTCCCACTGAGTGCGGGCGGCCTTCATCGCCTTGTCGAGCTGGTCCTCGGCGATGCGCTGCACGCGGGCGTCGATGCTGGTGACCAGGTCCGAACCGGCCCGCGCCGGGACGGACTCGGCCTTGCCGATCACCCGGCCGAGGTTGTCGACCGGATAGCGGGTCACACCCGCCCGGCCGCGCAGCTCCCGGTCGTACTGCCGCTCCAGACCGGAACGGCCGACCATGTCGGAGCGCAGATAGGGCGAGGCGCCGTCGCCCGCCTTCCGGGATTTCTGGAGCTCCTCGTCCGTGACCGGCGAGAGATAGCCGAGGACCTGCGCGGTGTTGGACCGGCCGGGCCCCGGATAGCGGCGCACGGCCTCCGGCTCGGCGGTGATGCCGGGGAAGTCCTCGGCGCGCTCGCGGATCTGCAGCGCCTGACGGGGTGTGGCCCCGTCGCTGATCGGTATCGGCTGGTACGGCGAGCCGTTCCAGCACGGCCGGGGGGTCCGGGCATCACACAGCCGGACCCGGTCCGTCACGGTGCGCGGGTCCAGGCCGAGCACGCCGGCCACCGCGGTGAGGACCGCCTTGCCGCCGTCCTTCTGCTTGAGCAGCTCGGTGCGGGAGGCGGAGACCGTCAGCCGGGTCTCGTTGTCCGCCAGCGGCACCCCGCGCGCGTCCAGGATCGAACCGCGCACCGCGGGCTGGACGACCTGCTGGACGTGGTTGCCGGACGCCTCCTTGGCGTACTTCGAGCCCTCGCGGATCTGGAGGAACCACAGCCGGCCACCGAGGGTGCCGAGAAGGGAGAGGACCAGTATCTGTATGACGAGGAGCCGGGTCCGGACCCGCGGCGTCCGGCCCGTCTCCGGAATGTTGGTCACGCGTCGTCTCCCCGCTGCGCCAGGTTCATTTGCTCTTGCGACGTTCACTGGACGGCTGATGCGCCGGTGCTCGGGGAGTTCTCCGTGACACGGGGGCATACGGCCGCCGGCGTCCGGAGCTTACGCAGCCGCACACGACTGGGCGAAACCCGATAACGGGCCACCGTAGGTTTTTGGACAGCGCGACGGGCGAACTCGGACGCCTCCGCGCGCTCGGTTAGGGTGGCCGCCATGGTTCCTCGCACTACGACCTCAGTGTCGCCCCCCGCGCGATTAGTGCCGTTGTCCGGGACATCCGTCCCCGCTCACCACCGGCCGGCGACGTCACCGGAACCCGCAGGCGGCATCCATGAATAAGCCGCTGCGCCGCACGGCCATATTCTGTGGTCTGCTGATGCTCGCACTGCTGATACGGGCCAACTGGCTGCAATACGTGAAGGCCGACGACCTCGCCACCGACGACAGCAATCGGCGCGTGCTGATCAACCGCTTCGCCACGCCGCGCGGCGACATACTCGTGGGCGGCACGCCCATCACCGGCTCGGTCGCGACCGGCGGGTCGGACCTCAAATACAAGCGCACGTACAAGAACGGCCCGATGTACGCGCCGGTCACCGGCTACGCCTCCCAGTCGATGGGCATGAACTTCCTGGAGAAGACGTACGACGGCGTGCTCAGCGGCCAGGGCGACGAGCTCGCGTTCCAGCGCTTCACCGATGTCGTCACCGGGGAGAAGCGCCGGGGCGGAGAGGTCCTCACGACCATCGACGCCAAGGCGCAGAAGGCCGGCTACGACGGGCTCACCCGGCTCGGCGCCCGCGGCTCCGTCGTGGCCCTGGACCCGCGCACGGGCAAGGTCCTGGCACTCGTCTCGACCCCGTCCTACGACCCCTCGGTCTTCGCCGGCAACTCGCTGAAGGAAGGCGACAGGTTCAAGGCGCTGGACGAGGACAAGGGCAAGCCGCTGGCCAATCGCGCCCTGCGCGAGACCTTCCCGCCCGGCTCCACCTTCAAGATCCTGACCGCGGCCGCGGCGCTGGAGCACGGTGTGGTGAAGGACGTCGACGCCCGCTCCGACGCGGTGTCGCCCTACCCCCTGCCGCAGTCCACCAACAAGATCAGCAGTGAGGCCGGGGACGCCGCGTGCGACCGGGCGTCGCTGAAGACCGCCATGCAGTACTCCTGCAACAACGTCTTCCTGGACGCGGCCGTCAAGCTCGGGGCGGACCGGCTGCGCGAGACGGCGGAGAAGTTCGGGTTCAACAAGGACGTCTACTCCTCCGACTTCGGCGACCTGCGGGCCTCGGCGAGTCTGTACCCCCGGGATCTGGACAAGCCCGGCACCGCGCTGACCGGCATGGGACAGGGCAGTCTCACCAGCACCCCACTGCAGATGGCCATGGTGACCGCCGCCATCGTCAACGACGGCAAGCTGATGCAGCCCTACATCGTCGACCAGGTGCAGTCGCCGGACCTGACCACCCTGAAGAAGAACGAGCCCAAGGTCATGAGCCAGGCCGTCTCCGCCGAGACGGCCCGCAAGGTCCGGGAGATGATGGAGTTCACCGCCAAGGAGGGCAGCGCCAAGCGGGCCCTGATCGACGGCATCACCGTCGGCGGCAAGACCGGAACGGCGCAGCGGGGCGTGGACGTGCGCAAGCTGGTGCCCTACGGCTGGTTCGTCTCCTACGGCGTGCGGCCCGACGGCCGGTCCGTGGCGGTGGCCGTGTTCATCGACCCCACCGCCATGGACATCGCGCGCGAGGACATCTCCGGCGGCGGCCTGGCCGCGCCGATCGCGCGCAACGTGATGAAGGCCGTTCTGTCCAGGTGATCCGCGGGCCCGGCGGCCCCTCGGCCGGCGCGGGCGGAGCCTGGTGGCCGGGCGCCCGAGGGGGCGCCCGGCCACCAAGATCATCAGGATTCGGCCACATCGCGCCGGAAGGGGCGCGGGGGCGCGGGGCCGGCCTTCGGCCGTCCGGCCGGCCGGGCCGCGACGGGTCGCGGTGAAGGCGCCGACATTGTCCGGATTCCATGGCGCGACGCCTCTTCGGTTTCTCTCCCCGTCGTCTTCTCCGTCTCTTCGTCCTCTCTTTCCGTCCTTTCTTCCAGCGGTCTCGGGACATGGCTCCCGCGGTTCCCTTCTCGCGGTTTCACGCCACAGTTGTCTTGAACGTTGCATGTGCGCGGAAGGTGAATTAAGGGCGCTGTGTAGCCTGAGCCCCATGACACATTCCTACAGCCCTGGCTCACACCCCCGAAGCCGCAGGCGCCGCTCCACCGGGCGGGTGGCCGTCGGTGTGGCCGTCGCGCTGGGTGTGACCGCGGCCGTCGGCTACTGGGGTTACTCGAGCCTCGCCGGGGACAAGGACTCGACCGATCCCCAGGTCGTGAACGCCGGCAAGCAACTGGACGGGTTCCTCGCGGCCTGGCAGTCGGGCGACGCCGCGGGAGCGGGCCGGCTGACGGACAGCCCGGAGAACGCGGAGTCGCTGCTCAAGTCCGTGATGGGGAATCTGAAGCCCACGAAGACGCAGATCACGGCCGGGCACGGGGAGCGGAAATCCGAGAGGGAGGTCGAGATTCCGTTCACCGTGAAGATGACCGTCCCCGGGGTGGGCGACTACTCGTGGAATTCGAAGGCCGAGGTCGTCGACTCCGGCGGCAAGTGGAAGGTCGAGTTCCATACGCAGGTGGTGCATCCGCAAATGGTTCCGGGGCAGACCCTGGCGCTGAAGTCGGGCGAGCGGGCGCAGATCCTGGACAAGGACGGCCACGACCTGGAGTCCGCCTCCCTGGTGGGCACGGTCGACGACGCCACCGGCAAGGGGACCTCGGGCCTGCAGGCCCGCTACGACAAGCAGTTGACGGGTGGCGGCGGCGCCGCGAAGGCCGTGGTCGTCGTCGACCGCCAGAACGGCCATGTGGTCGAGCAGTTGACCGGCAAGTCCGGCGAGCAGGGCAAGCCGGTGCGCACGACGATCGACTCGAAGGTGCAGGAGGCGGCGGCCGCGGCGCTGAAGGGCGTGAAGAAGAACGCGGCGATCGTCGCGATCGATCCGTCCGACGGGCACATCCTCGCCGCGGCGAACGTACCGTCGGGCATGAACCGCGCCCTGGAGGGCCGTTATCCGCCCGGGTCGACGTTCAAGGTGGTGACGGCGGCCGCGCTGCTGAAGCAGGGCATGAAGCCTGCGGACCGGGCGGACTGCCCGAAGTTCGCCTACGTCGACGGTCAGCGGTTCGAGAACCAGGACCAGTTCACGCTTCCGGCGGGTTCCACGTTCCGTGACGCGTTCGCCCACTCGTGCAACACGTTCTTCGTCGACTCCCGCGGCAAGCTGTCCTCCTCGGCGCTGCACGACACGGCCGAGGCGTTCGGGATCGGCGGCACCTGGGACGTGGGCGCCTCGACGTACGACGGCAGTGTGCCGGTCTCCACGGGGGACAACGACAAGGCCGCGTCGACGATCGGGCAGGCCAGGGTGCAGGCGTCGCCGCTGGTGATGGCGTCGATCGCGGCGACGGTGAAGGCGGGGACCTTCAAGCAGCCCGTCCTGGTGCCGGACGCGGTCAAGAACGAGCACCGGGCCCAGGCCCGTCTGGACGCCCCGGTGGTGGCCGGTCTGCGGGAGATGATGCGCGCGACGGTCACCTACGGGGCCGGCCACGCCCTGAAGGGCCTCCCCGGCGAGCCGCACGCGAAGACGGGCACGGCGGAGTTCGGCACCGACAAGCCGCCGCACACGCACGCCTGGATGATCGGCTACCAGGGCGACCGCAACCTCGCCTGGTCGGTCCTGCTGGAGGACGGCGGGTCCGGCGGCCGCGACGCCGGCCCCATCGCGGCCGCGTTCCTCAAGAACCTGCTGGGCTGAGGCCGCCCCGGGCGGCTGAGGCCGCCACCGGAGCACGGACACGGCACGGACGCAGCACCGACGCGGCACGGACAAGGAGACCGAGCGTGACCCGATCTCGCGCGAGCGCACGAGGCACGGCGGCCGCCGCCCTCGCGGTCGCGCTCGCCCTGGCCCTGTCCTCCTGCGGTGCGGCGGACCGCGCCACGAGCCCGTCACAGGCCCGGAAGCTCGCCGGGAGCGCCGAGGCGGTGCGGGCCCGGCAGGCCACGGAGAGCCGTCTTCGGGACGTGGCGCGCGCCTACGCCGACCGGACCTCCCTCGCCCTCGGCCTGCTCGTCGTGCGCGACGCCTGTCTTGCGGGGAAGGCGAAACAGTGGATCGAACCGAACGGCGAGGACGCCTACCAGGTCCGGTGCGCGCTGAAGGTCACCGCGTACTACGGCGCCGACCCCGACCGGATCGTCCCCGTGCTCGACGGCGTGCTCTCCGCCGGTGACCGCACCGGATCCGTCGTCCCGTTCACCCACGGCGTCCAGGGGGCCTTCGTCGCCTACTACCGCGACCGCGGCAGCCGTGATCCGGAGATCACCCAGATGTCGGTGCCGGACCACACCCTGTCCTGGGACCCCGTCCGCGACCGCCGGAGCGGGCTGATGATCAAGGAACCGGAGAGGTGCCCCGCCGACGACCCGCCCATGGACCGGTGCGCGAGGGAGCCCGGGACGAAGACCGTGGCCGCCCTCCGCGAGCGGTACGGCATGGTGTTCGCGCTCGAACTCACCTCCCCGCAGTACTACGAGGTGAGCAAGGACGGCAGGGTCTCCGCGGACCGGTGAGGCCCCGGCGCCGGGGGGGGAGGGGACGCCTTCCCCGGGGCCCGCCTCATACTGGAGGGGAGAACGAGACGGGCGAGCGGCAGGGCTGGGGAAGACGATGAGAGAGGTCACCGCGACCCGCTATGTCGAGCCCCTGCGCTCCGGCGGATCCGTCCCCGGGATCGTCGAGGCCGATGACCTCGGCATGTACGTCGTGAAGTTCACCGGCTCCGCGCAGGGACACAAGGCGCTGGTCGCCGAGGTGGTGGTGGGCGAGCTGGCGCGCGCCCTGGGGCTGCGGTTCCCGGAGCTGGTGCTGGTCCACTTCGACCCGGAGCTCGCCGCGCACGAACCGCACCAGGAGGTGCGGGACCTGCTGAACGCGAGCCCCGGCGTCAACCTCGGCATGGACTACCTGCCGGGCGCGGCGGACTTCACCCCCGAGGTCGCGAAGACCTTCCCGGTGGACCCGCTGGAGGCCGGCCGAATCGTGTGGCTGGACGCGCTGACCGCTAACGTGGACCGCACCGTCCACAGCTCCAACCTGATGGTCTGGCCGACGTTCGGCACCGCGCCGCCGCGCCTGTGGCTGATCGACCACGGCGCCGCCCTCGTCTTCCACCACCGCTGGGACACCTCGGCGCCCGGGAAGGCGTACGACTTCCGGCACCATGCCCTCGGGCACTACGCGCCGGACGTCCGGGCCGCCGACGCCGAGCTGGCGCCCCGGGTGACGCCCGGACTGCTGCGTTCGGTCCTCGACGAGGTGCCGGACGCCTGGCTGAGCGGGGAGCCGGGGTTCGCGGGCCCCGAGGAGGTCCGCGCCGCCTACGCCGACTACCTCGCCGCCCGGGTGGCCGTCTCCGGGGCCTGGCTGCCCACCGACTTCCCGGGCCGCGCCGAACTGGCCGCCGAGGAGGCCCGGCGCGCCGCGAGGACCCGCGCGGGCCGGCCCGACTGGCTCAAACGTGTGCCCGACCTGCACGGCGAACCGGCCGCCGAACAGGACTGGTCGGTCCACCTGCGGTAGCCGTCGGGGGACAGGTGTGAGCGGCCCCGAAGGAAGAGGCTCCCGCGGGACCGCTCACACGTGTGGGTCAGCCCTGGAGCCGCTCGTACGCCGGCAGGGTCAGGAAGTCGGCGTAGTCCTCGTCCAGGGAGACCTGGAGCAGCAGGTCGTGGGCCTGCTGCCAGTTGCCCGCGGCGAAGGCCTCCCCGCCGATCTCCGCACGGATCTTGGCCAGTTCCTCGGCGGCGACCTTGCGGGCCAGCTCCGGCGTGGCCTTCTCGCCGTTCTCGAACTGGACGCCCGCGTTGATCCACTGCCAGATCTGCGAGCGGGAGATCTCGGCGGTGGCCGCGTCCTCCATCAGGTTGAAGATGGCGACGGCGCCCAGGCCCCGCAGCCACGCCTCGATGTAACGGATGCCCACCTGGACGGCGTTGACCAGGCCGGCGTAGGTCGGCTTCGCGTCGAGCGAGTCGATCGCGATCAGGTCGGCCGCCTTGACGTCCACGTCCTCCCGCAGCCGGTCCTTCTGGTTGGGCCGGTCGCCGAGCACCTTGTCGAAGGACTCCATGGCGATCGGCACCAGGTCGGGGTGGGCGACCCAGGAGCCGTCGAAACCGTCGCCGGCCTCGCGGTCCTTGTCCGCGCGGACCTTCTCGAAGGCCACCTTGTTGACCTCGGCGTCGCGGCGGGAGGGGATGAACGCCGCCATGCCGCCGATGGCGTGCGCGCCGCGCTTGTGGCAGGTGCGCACCAGCAGTTCGGTGTACGCCCGCATGAACGGGGCCGTCATCGTGACCGCGTTGCGGTCCGGCAGGACGAACTTCTCGCCGCCGTCACGGAAGTTCTTGACGATGGAGAACAGGTAGTCCCAGCGGCCCGCGTTCAACCCCGAGGCGTGGTCGCGCAGTTCGTAGAGGATCTCCTCCATCTCGTACGCGGCGGTGATCGTCTCGATCAGGACGGTGGCGCGCACGGTGCCCTGCGGAACGCCGACGTGGTCCTGGGCGAAGACGAAGATCTCGTTCCAGAGGCGGGCCTCCAGGTGCGACTCGGTCTTCGGCAGGTAGAAGTACGGGCCCTTGCCGAGGTCCAGCAGCCGCTGGGCGTTGTGGAAGAAGTACAGGCCGAAGTCGACGAGTGCGCCGGGGACCTGGCTGCCGTCGGCGTCCACGAGGTGGCGCTCGTTCAGGTGCCAGCCGCGCGGGCGCATCACGACCGTGGCGAGCTCCTCGGCCGGGCGCAGGGCGTAGGACTTGCCGGACCTCGCGTCGGTGAAGTCGATGCGGCGGGTGTAGGCGTCGATCAGGTTGAGCTGGCCGAGGACGACGTTCTCCCAGGTGGGCGCGGAGGCGTCCTCGAAGTCGGCGAGCCAGACCTTCGCGCCCGAGTTGAGCGCGTTGATGGTCATCTTGCGGTCGGTGGGACCGGTGATCTCGACCCGGCGGTCGTTCAGGGCCGCGGGGGCCGGGGCGACCTTCCAGGAGTCGTCCGCGCGGATCGCGGCCGTCTCCGGGAGGAAGTCGAGGGTGGAGGTGCGGGCGATCTCGGCGCGGCGCTCCGCACGGCGGGCGAGGAGTTCGTCGCGGCGCGGCGTGAACCGCCGGTGCAGCTCCGCCACGAAGGCGAGCGCCGCGTCGGAGAGGACCTCCTCCTGCCGGGGCAGGGGCTCGGCGTCGACGATGGCCAGCGGGGACGGCGCTGGTGCGGACATGAGCTGTCACTTCCTTCAGCGGTGGCACCGGGTGCCAAGGGGGACGAACGGGGGATTTCGCACCCGCTGTGCGGCCGGGTGCTTCTGATCAGTGGATAGTAGTTTCCTCATCGTGGAACTTCAATGGTTTGTTGATGTCGAGATTCTCTGAGTCGAGGCAATGTGGCGTTCAGTGCCACGCCGTTCACTCAAGGTGCGCCAGATCGGACTCGGTGTCGATGTCGTACGCCCGCGCCACGTCCCCGCACTCGACGAGGGTGATCGCCTCCGCGTGCTCCTTCAGGTACGCGCGTGCCCCGCGGTCGCCGGTCGCACTCGCCGCGATGCCCGCCCAGTGGGCCGCCCCGAACAGCACGGGATGCCCGCGCACCCCCTCGTACGTCGCCGAGACGAGCGAGGTCTCGTCGCGGAACGCGGCCCGCACCCGGCCCACCGCCGCCGCCCCGATGCCGGGCTGGTCCACCAGACAGACCAGCGCCGCCCGCGCCCCCGAACCGGCCAGCGAGTCCAGCCCCGCCCGCAGCGAGGAGCCCATGCCCCGCGCCCAGTAGGGGTTGTCCACCAGCACGCAGTCCGCCAGCTCCGCCCGCTCCCGTACGTCACCGGCCCGCGCGCCCAGCACCACGTGGACGCGGGCGCAGCCCGCCTCCCGCAGGATCCCGGCCGCGTGTTCCACCAGTGGCCGGCCCCGGTGGGTGAGCAGCGCCTTGGGCCGCCCGCCGAGTCGTCGCCCACCGCCGGCGGCCAGGACCAGACCGGCCACTTCGTCCTCTGTGCGTGTCATGGCTCCTGCATACCCGACCGCCCGCGGGCCTGAGGGTTCCCCAGGGCTGAATTTCGGTCCCCACGGTGGCGCGCCCGCCCCCGGGTGGCGTTTACTACCGGCGTCCGGGGACTGCGCACGACGACGTGCGAGGGGGAGGGCCGTGTTGCGGAGCTTGGGGCGAAGGCCGGTGGCGGGCGGCGAAGAGGACCCACGGGTGGCGGAACTGCGCACCGCCGTGTCCCGGTTACGCCGCGAACTCGCCGCCCACCCCGCGGAGTTCGCCGACCGCTGCATAGCCGAGGACGAGCTCGCCGCCCTGGCGGCGATGGTCGCCCACGGCACCCCCGAGATTCCGCGGCTGCGCCGCTCCCTGCTGCTGATCGCCGGATCGATAGGCTCGGTGAGCGCCCTGAGGCCCGGCCTGTCGCAGGTGCGGGCCGCGGTGGACCTGTTCGGCCGGCCGCCGCGTCGCTGAGCGCCGCCGACGGGCGCGTGTCCCGGTCCGGGCGCGGTGACGGGGCGCACGGCTCCCGGCCCCGCTCCCGGCGCTCAGGGCCTGCGGCGCCGTACGAGCCCTTGTTCGGTGGCCGCCGCCACCGCCGCCGTACGCGACTCCACGCCCAGCTTGGCGTAGACGTGCACCAGGTGGGACTTCACCGTGGCCTGGCTCAGGAACAGACGCTTGCTGATCTCCAGGTTGGACAGACCGTCCCGGACCAGCTCCAGCACCTCCAGCTCGCGGCGGCTGAGCGCCGCGGCCGGCGCGCGCATGCGGTCCATCAGCCGGTGGGCGACCGCGGGGGCCAGCGCCGAGCGGCCGGAGGCGGCGGTGCGCACCGCCGCGGCCAGCTCCTGCGGCGGGGCGTCCTTGAGGAGGTAGCCCGCCGCGCCGGCCTCCACCGCGGCGAGGATGTCCGCGTCGGTGTCGTACGTCGTCAGCACCAGCACGCGCGGAGCGCCGGGCCGGGCGGTGATCGTCGCCGTCGCCTCCGCGCCGTGCGCCCCTCCCGGGCCGAACTGGAGATCCATCAGCACCACGTCGACGCCGCCCGCGGCGGCCAGCTCCACGGCGCGCTCCGCCGTCGGCGCCTCCCCGGCGATCTCGAAGTCGGGCTCGGCCGACAGCACCGCCTTCAGGCCCGCGCGGACCACGGGATGGTCGTCGGCCAGCAGCAGCCTGATCGTCGTACGCGGCTCTCCGGCGCCGTCGTCGGGCACGGCCTCGGACGTCATGCGGCTCTCCTCGGGTCCGGGCGGGGCAGGGTGACCGCCACCGCCGTGCCCTGGCCGGGCGACGACTCCACGGTGAGCGTGCCGCCCAGCGCCTGGGCGCGCGAGCGCATCGCGGGCAGCCCGAAACCGCCGTCCGCCCGCGCGCTCCCGCCCACGGCGGCCGGCACGGCGCCGGGCACGAAACCGACCCCGTCGTCGACCACGTCGAGGGCCACCGCCGTGTCCATGAAGCTCAGGGTGATCTCCGCGCGCCCGGCCCGGGCGTGCCGCAGCGTGTTGCCGAGCGCGGACTGGGCGATCCGCAGCAGCGCCACCTCGTAGGGGGTGGGCAGCTCGGCCGGGGCGCCGCTCACCGAGAAGCGGACCGCCGGCGGGCCCGCCGTCTTCTCGCACAGCCGTGCGAGGGCGCCGGCCAGCGAGCCGCGCTCCAGGTCCGGTGGGGTGAGGGCGTGCACGAAACGGCGCGCCTCGGCGAGGTTGTCCTGCGCCGTCGCGCGGGCCTGCTCGACGTGCCCGGCGGCCGGGGAGCCGTCCGGAAGCGTCCGCTGGGCGGCGCGCAGCAGCAGCTGGATGCTGGACAGCCCCTGGGCGAGGGTGTCGTGGATCTCCCGGGCCAGCCGCTCCCGCTCCGCGAGGGTGCCCGCCGCGCGCTCGGCGTCGGCCAGCTCGGCACGGGTGGCCACCAGTTCCTCGATCAGTTCGCGGCGCCGCTCGCTCTCCCGGTACAGGGCCTCGTAGCCGAGCACCGTGGCCACGGCCACCGCCGCGCCGAGCAGCGGTCCGATGAAGGCCCCCGGGTTGACGCGCTCGCCGTGGCCGATGAAACCGGCGATGGCCGCCGCCGCGGTCGCCGCGACCGCGGGCAGGCCCCAGCGCACCGGCAGCAGGTGCAGCTGGAGGAAGTACAGCGGGAACGCCGCCCACAGCGCGTCGGGGGAGAACACCAGCAGGACCAGCCAGGAGGCGCTGAGCACCGCCAGCCAGACGGCCGAGGCGCGCCGGGAGCGGCGCACGGCCGGGCTCAGCGCGCCGGCGGCGAACACCGCGCCGGTGCCGAGCACGGCCGCCACCGTCGCCGGGCCGTGCGCCCGGGCAGCGACGAGGGCGAGCAGGCCCGCGAACAGCGCGTACAGGCACAGGCGCAGGGTGACGACGACGGGGGAGTGCTGGCGGAGGTCCATGACCGGTCCAGGGTAAGCGGGCCGCGCGCGACGCCGGTCAACCGAAAGTTCGAGAACCGCCTGCTCCCATCGGCGACCGCGAAGCGTTCCTGGGCGCGATGCCCGGCGGGGACGGCCGCGCGCAGGGTTGGGGGCATGTTCGTCGCATGGAGAGACCTCCGGTTCGCCAAGGGGCGCTTCGCCCTGATGGGGACCGTGGTCGTACTGATCACCCTCCTCGTGGGGCTGCTGTCCGGGCTGACCGCGGGGCTCGCCGAGGAGAACACCTCGGCCGTCGAGGGCCTGCCCGCCGACCATCTCGCCTTCGCCGCGCCGCCGGGCGGCCGGTCGGTGTCCTTCACCGGCTCCTCGCTCGCCCCCGCCGCCGTCGACCGATGGGCCGCCCGGGTCCCGTACGCGGAGCCCGTCGCCATCAGCACGGTCGACTCGTCCGCCGGAGACCGCACTGCGGCGGTGTCGGTGTTCGCCGTGCGGCCGGTCTCCGGCATCGCGCCGCCGGGCGTCGGGCCGGGGCGGGCCGTGCTCTCCGTCGAAGCGGCGTCCGAGCTGGGCGTCGGGGCCGGGGACCGGGTCCGCCTCGGCTCCGCCTCATGGACCGTGGCCGCCGTGTCCGGCAGCGCATCCTACAGCCATACGCCGGTGGTGTGGACCGCCTGGGACGGCGGCCGGGCCACGGTGATCGCGCTACGCGTGCACGGCGCCGACACCGCGGCCGCCGACCGGGCCGCCGGGACGAAGACCCTCGGCAAGGCCGACGCGCTCACCGCCATCGGCTCCTTCCAGGCGGAGAACGGTTCGCTGGGACTGATGCGGGCCTTCCTGTTCGTCATCTCCGCGCTGGTCGTCGGGGCGTTCTTCACGGTGTGGACGATCCAGCGGTCCGGCGACATCGCGGTGCTCAAGGCGCTCGGCGCCTCCACCCGGTACCTGCTGCGCGACGCGCTCGGGCAGGCCGTGGTGCTGCTGGCCGCCGGGACGCTCCTCGGGGCGGCGCTGGCGGGCCTGGCCGGCGCGCTGGTCCGGGGCGGCTCGGTGCCCTTCGTGCTCGACCTGTCCACGCTGGCGGCGCCCGCCACGGTGATGACCGTGCTGGGGATGCTGGGCGCCGGACTCGCCGTCCGGCGGATCACCGCCGTCGACCCGCTGACCGCGCTGGGAGGCGTGCGATGAGTCTGCTCCTGAAGGACGTCACCCTGACCTACCCCGACGGCGACGGCAGGCTGACCGCTCTGGACCGGGTCCGCCTGGAGGTGCCCGCGGGCGCCGTCACGGCGGTCGTCGGGCCGTCCGGCTCCGGCAAGTCCAGCCTGCTCGCGGTCGCGGCCACCCTGATCGCGCCGGACAGCGGGCAGGTGTGCGTGGACGGGACGCCGACCGGCCGGCTGAGCGCGGCCGAGCGTGCCGTGCTGCGGCGTCGGAGCGTCGGCATCGTCTTCCAGCAGCCCAACCTGCTGCCGTCGCTGACGGCCGCCGAGCAGCTGGAGGTGATGGCCCGCCTGGACGGGCGCCGCACGGCGGCCGGCCGGGCCCGGGACCTGCTGGCCGCGGTCGGCCTCGCCGATCAGGCGCACCGGCGTCCGCACCAGCTCTCCGGCGGACAGCGCCAGCGGGTGAACATCGCCCGCGCGCTGATGAACGAGCCGTCCGTGCTCCTGGTGGACGAGCCGACCAGCGCACTCGACCACGAGCGCGGCGCGGCCGTCCTCGGCCTGCTGGCCCGCCTCACCCGCGAGCGGGGCACCGCCACCGTCCTCGTCACCCACGACCGTGCCCACCTCGACGAGGCGGACGCGGTGCACGAGATGCGCGACGGGCGCCTCACGGCGCTGACCGGCTGAGGGACGGCCGCCCGGCCGGTCACCGGACGGTTCGGGTCCGGCGGCCGGGCCCGGACCGTTCGGGCCCGGTGGTGCGGTCGGGCGGCCGGGCCCGGACCGTTCGGGCCCGGTGGTGCGGTCGGGCGGCCGGGCCCGGACCGTTCAGGCCGTCGGGCCCGGGTTGGTCAGCGCCTGGGAGAGTTCCGCCGCCACCTGCTGCAGGACCGGGACGATGCGCTCGGTCACGGTCTCGGTGACGCGGCCCGCCGGGCCCGAGATGGAGATCGCGGCGGCGGTGGGGGAGTCGGGCACGGAGACCGCGACGCAGCGGACGCCTATCTCCTGCTCGTTGTCGTCCATGGCGTAGCCGAGCTCGCGCACCTCCTTCAGGGCCGTCAGGAAGCCCTCGGGAGTGGTGATCGTCTTCTCCGTGGCGGCGGGCATGCCGGTGCGGGCCAGCAGGGCGCGCACCTCGTCGTCCGGGGTGTGCGCGAGCAGCGCCTTGCCCACGCCCGTGGAGTGCGGCAGCACCCGCCGGCCGACCTCGGTGAACATGCGCATCGAGTGACGGGAGGGGACCTGCGCCACGTACACGATCTCGTCGCCGTCCAGCAGCGCCATGTTCGCCGTCTCGCCGGTCTCGTCGACCAGCCGGGCGAGGTAGGGGCGGGCCCAGGTGCCCAGCAGCCGGGAGGCGGACTCGCCGAGCCGGATCAGCCGGGGGCCGAGCGCGTAGCGCCGGTTGGGCTGCTGGCGGACGTATCCGCAGGCCACCAGCGTGCGCATCAGGCGGTGGATGGTGGGCAGCGGCAGGCCGCTGGTCGCGGAGAGCTCGCTCAGCCCGACCTCGCCGCCCGCGTCCGCCATCCGCTCGAGCAGGTCGAAGGCGCGCTCGAGGGACTGGACCCCACCGCTGGCGGAGGACTTGGCGGAGTCGGTGGTGCTGGCGCTGGACGTCGGCACGGCGCGTTCCTTTCGGGGCGGGCAGGAAGGGCCAAAGCCTACCGGGGAGACGGTTGACTCCCTGCCTGTACGGAACTACGTTCTGTCCATCGGAATTCTAATTCCGCTTTGTGGAAACGTCCAGAGCATGCCCGTCGGGGCCGCCGTACAGCAGTGTGCCTCTTGACGGGGTCTGGGCGGGAGTGAAGACTCCTTCAACAGAATGTTGAAGCAAGAGAGGGGCCCGGGTGTCCGACGCTGAACTGGTGCTGCGCTCGACGCGCGTGATCACGCCCGAGGGGACGCGCGCCGCCTCCGTCGCCGTCGCCGGCGGCACGATCACGGCCGTACTGCCCCACGACGCCGAGGTGCCCGCCGGCGCCCGCCTGGAGGACCTCGGCGACGACGTCCTGCTGCCCGGCCTGGTCGACACACATGTGCACGTCAACGACCCCGGCCGCACCGAGTGGGAGGGTTTCTGGACCGCCACGCGCGCCGCGGCGGCCGGCGGCATCACCACCCTGATCGACATGCCGCTCAACTCCCTGCCGCCCACCACCACCGCGGACAACCTGCGCGTCAAGCAGGACGTGGCCCGCGACAAGGCGCACATCGACGTCGGCTTCTGGGGCGGCGCCCTGCCCGGCAACGTCAAGGACCTGCGCCCCCTGCACGACGCCGGCGTCTTCGGCTTCAAGGCCTTCCTCTCGCCCTCCGGCGTGGACGAGTTCCCGCACCTGACGCAGGACCAGCTCGCCGTCTCGCTCGCCGAGATATCCGGCTTCGGCGGTCTGCTCATCGTGCACGCCGAGGACCCGCACCACCTCGCCGCCGCCCCGCAGCACGGCGGCCCCAAGTACACCGACTTCCTCGCCTCCCGGCCGCGCGACGCCGAGGACACCGCCATCGCCGCGCTCATCGCGCAGGCCAAGCGGCTGGACGCGCGCGTGCACGTGCTGCACCTGTCCTCCAGCGACGCGCTGCCGCTGATCGCGAAGGCCCGGGCGGAGGGGGTGCGGATCACCGTCGAGACCTGCCCGCACTACCTCACCCTGACCGCCGAGGAAGTCCCGGACGGCGCCAGCGAGTTCAAGTGCTGTCCGCCCATCCGCGAGGCCGCCAACCAGGACCTGCTCTGGCAGGCGCTGGCCGACGGCACCATCGACTGCGTGGTCACCGACCACTCGCCCTCCACCGTCGACCTGAAGACCGACGACTTCGCCACCGCCTGGGGCGGCATCTCCGGCCTCCAGCTCAGCCTGTCCGCCGTGTGGACCGCGGCGCGTGAGCGCGGCCACACGCTTCAGGACGTGGTCCGCTGGATGTCCGAGCGCACCGCGGCTCTCGTCGGCCTCGGGCGGAAGGGCGCCATCGAGGCCGGCCGGGACGCCGACTTCGCCGTCCTCGCGCCCGAGGAGACCTTCACCGTCGACCCGGCCGCCCTCCAGCACCGCAACCGCGTCACCGCGTACGCCGGCCGCACCCTGCACGGCGTGGTGAAGTCCACCTGGCTGCGCGGCGAACGCATCGTCGCCGACGGCGAGTTCACCGCGCCCAAGGGCCGCCTGCTGACCCGGCCGCACTGAAGCCACCCCCCCCGCGCGCGTGCCACCGCGTCCGCACCGTGAGCGCACCGCATCCGCACCGGCCAGGGGCGGTGCCAGGGCCCTCGAGCCCGGCACGACCCGAACGAGAGGCCCCCGCGCCGACTCCCGAAAGGAAGAACTGATCACCGTGACGGCGACTCCCCGTTTCACCGGCGACGCGAACCCCTACGGAGGCGGTGACCCGTACGCGGACTACCGCACCGCCGACTTCCCCTTCACCCAGCACGCCAACCTCGCCGACCGCCGCCTCGGGGCCGGTGTCGTCGCCGCCAACGACGAGTTCTTCGCCCAGCGCGAGAACCTGCTGGTGCCCGAGCGCGCCGAGTTCGACCCCGAGCACTTCGGGCACAAGGGCAAGGTCATGGACGGCTGGGAGACAAGGCGCCGCCGCGGCGCCTCCGCCGACCACCCCTGGCCCACCGCCGACGACCACGACTGGGCGCTGATCCGGCTCGGCGCGCCGGGCGTCGTACGCGGCGTCGTCGTCGACACCGCGCACTTCCGCGGCAACTACCCGCAGGCCGTGTCCGTCGAGGCGACCTGCGTGCCCGGCTCGCCGTCGCCCGAGGAGCTCCTCGCCGACGACGTCAAGTGGACGACCCTCGTCCCGCGCACCCCGGTCGGCGGCCACGCGGCCAACGGCTTCGAGGTCGCCGTCGAGCAGCGCTTCACGCACCTGCGCGTCAACCAGCACCCCGACGGCGGCATCGCCCGGCTGCGCGTGTACGGCGAGGTCGTGCCCGACCCGAAGTGGCTGTCGGTCCTCGGCACCTTCGACGTGGTCGCCCTGGAGAACGGCGGCCGGGTCGAGGACGCCTCCAACCTCTTCTACTCGCCGGCCACCAACACCATCCAGCCGGGACGCTCCCGCAAGATGGACGACGGCTGGGAGACCCGCCGCCGCCGTGACCAGGGCAACGACTGGATCCGCTACCAGCTGGTGGCCCGCTCCCAGATCCGCGCCGTCGAGATCGACACCGCCTACCTCAAGGGCAACAGCGCCGGCTGGGCCTCGGTGTCCGTCAAGGACGGCGAGGACGGCGAGTGGGTGGAGGTCCTGCCGCGCACCCGCATGCAGCCCGACACCAACCACCGCTTCGTGCTGCCCGCGCCCGCCGTCGGCACGCACGCGCGCGTGGACATCTTCCCGGACGGAGGCATCTCCCGGCTGCGCCTGTTCGGCTCGCTGACCGAGGAGGGCACGGCCCGCCTGGCGGCCCGCCACCAGGAACTGGGCGGCTGATCCGCTCCTCCCACCGCACTCGCGGGGCGCCCCGGCCCGACAGCACCGGCGCGCCCCGCGACGCCCCCCACGACCCCGTCATCCGCCGGGGCGCGCCGAGAGCGTCAGCGGCTCACGCGGCGTGCCCGCCGTCCACCGCGAACTCCGCGCCGGTGACGTAGGCGGCCTCGGTGCTCGCCAGGTAGGCGATCATGGACGCGACCTCCTCGGCCGTGCCGAAGCGGCCCAGTGCCGTCACCGCCGCCTGGCCGGAGGCGTACGGCCCGTCGGCGGGATTCATGTCGGTGTCGATCGGACCGGGGTGGACGATGTTCGCCGTGATCCCGCGCGGGCCCAGCTCCCGGGCGAGCGCCCTGGTCAGACCGATCAGGGCGGACTTGCTCGTCGTGTACAGGGTTCCGCCGGGGCCCGGCACGCGCTGGGCCATGCAGCTGCCGACGGTGACGATCCGGCCGCCGCGGCCCATCCGCCCGGCGGCCGCCCGGCAGGTCAGGAAGACGGCGCGCACGTTCACCGCGAGGACCCGCTCGGCGTCGTCGGCCGACAGGCTCTCCAGGGGACCCAGCACGCCCACGCCCGCGTTGTTCACCAGCACGTCGATCCGGCCCAGTGCGTCCGCCGCGCGGTCCACGGCCCCCGCCGCCTCCATCGGGTCCGCTGCGTCCGCGCGCAGGGCCACCGCCCACCGCCCGAGCCGCCGCACGGCCCGTACGACGTCCTCGGCCGCCTCCTTCCCGGCGACGTAGGTGATCGCCACGTCGTGCCCCTCGCGCGCCAGCCGCACCGCCGTCGCCGCGCCGATGCCCCGGCTGCCGCCGGTCACCAGGGCGACCCTGGCCCCGGCGCCGTCCGTCCCGCTGGCGATCTCCGTGCCGTTCGTGTTCGTCTCCGAAGTCATGCCTCCCATCCCAGCGGCCGTACCGCTCCTACGCTGGCGGCGCACGGACATCGACCTCGCGAGCGGACGCCGGTGCGGCCGGACCGCACCGGGCGGACCCCGGCCGGAACCCGGCGCCCTCACCCCTTGGACCCCTGGGCGTCGGCGACGACGAACAGCGCGACGGCCGGCAGGAGCAGGCTGAAGTCCTTCGCGGCCCTTCGGGGGCGCGTCGTCCTGAGGCCGAGGGACGGGTGCGGTCAGTGAGCCGGTCCCTGGGGGGCGTCCGGGATCTCCGCCAGCCGCACCGGCCGGTGCTCGCGGCGGGACAGCTCGCAGGCCTCGGCGACGCGCAGCGCCTGCAGCGCCTCGCGTCCGTCGCACGGGTTGGGCCGCTCCCCGCGCACCAGCTCGACGAAGGCGCACAGCTCGGCCTCGTACGCCGCGGCGAAGCGCTCCGGGAACCCGGTCCACGGCTTGTCGGCGGCCGGCGGCCCGGTCGGCTCGGTGGAGGCGATCGGCGTCCGGTCGTCGAGGCCGACCACGATCTGGTCCTGTTCCCCGGCCAGCTCCATGCGGACGTCGTAGCCCGCGCCGTTCAGCCGGGTCGCGGTGGCCGTGGCGAGGACGCCGTCGTCGAGGGTGAGCACCGCCGCGCCCGTGTCGACGTCGCCGGCCTCCCGGAACATCGCCGGACCGGCGTCCGAGCCGGACGCGTACACGTCGACGACCTCCCGCCCGGTCACCCAGCGCAGCATGTCGAAGTCGTGGATCAGCGTGTCCCGGAACAGTCCGCCGGACAGCGGCAGCCAGGCGGCCGGCGGCGGCGCCTGGTCGGAGGTGAGCGCGCGGACGGTGTGCAGCCGGCCGAGCCGCCCCGACCGAACGGCCCGGCGGGCGCCCGCGTAGCCCGCGTCGAAACGGCGCTGGAAACCCATCTGCAGGACCGTCCCGGCGCTCTCCACCTCGGCCAGCGCCTGCAGGGTGCCGGGCAGGTCGAGTGCGACGGGTTTCTCGCAGAACACCGGGAGCCCGGAGCGCGCCGCCCGGCCGATCAGTTCCGCGTGCGCCGACGTCGGCGTGGTGATCACCACGGCGTCCACGCCCCAGGCGAAGATCTCGTCCACCCCGGGCGCGGCCGTCTCGCCCAGCCGGTGGGCCAGCCCCTGCGCCCGCGCCGGATCGGCGTCCGTGAGGATCAAGGACCCGACCTCGCGATGACGGCTGAGCGTGTTCGCGTGGACGGTGCCGATGCGGCCCGTACCGATGACCCCGATGCGCATGGCAACAAGGTGGGGGCGGAGACCGGACGCTGTCAATCCTTATGTCCGGACAATCGGACTACACGACTTCCCGTCACCCTGTGGCGGGACTACGCTCGTGGCCGTGCCGAAACCAGAAGTGGACCCCACCGTGTCACTCGGGCTCCGTGTGGACCGGGGTTCGCCGGTGCCGCTGTACTTCCAGCTGGCACAGCAACTGGAGGCGGCGATCGAGCAGGGCGCCCTGACCCCCGGCAGCCTGCTGGGCAACGAGATCGAGCTCGCCGCGCGGCTCGGTCTGTCCCGGCCCACCGTCCGCCAGGCCATCCAGTCGCTGGTCGACAAGGGACTGCTGGTGCGCCGCCGCGGGGTCGGCACCCAGGTGGTGCACAGCCAGGTCAGGCGCCCCCTGGAGCTGAGCAGTCTCTACGACGACCTGGAGGCGGCCGGGCAGCGGCCGACGAGCAGGGTCCTGGTCAACACGGTCGCCCCGGCCTCCGCCGAGCTGGCCGCCGTGCTCGGGGTGGCCGAGGGCAGTGACGTGCACCGCCTCGAACGGCTCCGGCTCGCGCACGGCGAGCCGATGGCGTACCTGGTCAACCATCTGCCGCCCGGCCTGCTGGACCTGGACACCGGGCGGCTGGAGGCCACCGGCCTGTACCGGCTGATGCGCTCGAACGGGATCACCCTGCACAGCGCCCGCCAGTCGATCGGCGCCCGCGCCGCCACCCCGGTGGAGGCCGAGCGCCTCGGCGAGGAGGAGGGCGCCCCGCTGCTCACCATGGAGCGCACCACCTACGACGACACCGGCCGCGCCGTCGAGTTCGGCACCCACACCTACCGCCCGTCCCGCTACTCCTTCGACTTCCAGCTGCTCGTACGACCCTGAGGGCGGGGGCGCTCCGCGCCGGGGGCGACGACGCCGGCAGTGCTGTGAGCCGGCGGTGCCGCGGGCCCGCGGTGCCGCGAGCCGGCCGGGCCTCGGACGGACGCCGGTCCGGCCGCGCACGTCACAATGTCCGGACAATGCGCACACCCCCCGCGCCCCGGTCGCACGCCTCCTTGCGCTCATATCTGATAATGGGATGTTCGGGGTTGATGAAATCGTCATCGACCCCGCGCGTACGTTCGCACGTTCACACACGGCTAGAAGGGCACAGCCTCGTGGCACGGTTTCCAACCTGGGTAGGCATCGCGCTCGCAGGGGCACTCTCGTTGTCCCTGGCGGGGTGCAGCAGCACTGGCGGCAAACGGGCGGAGGACGCCCGCAAGGCCGCGGCGGCCCAGGGGAGGGCGGCGGTGAACACCCCCCGCTGGACCTTCGCGATGATCACGCACTCCGGTGACGGCGACACCTTCTGGGACATCGTGCAGAGCGGCGCCAAGCAGGCCGCCGTGAAGGACAACATCAACTTCCTGTACTCGCACGACGACGAGGCGCAGCAGCAGGCGCAGCTCGTGGACGCGGCGGTGGACAAGAAGGTCGACGCCATCATCGTCACCCTGGCCAAGCCCGACGCCATGAAGGCCGCCGTGGCCCGCGCCGAGAAGGCCGGCATACCGGTGATCACGGTGAACTCCGGCTCCGCGGAGTCCAAGGAGTTCGGCGCCCTCACCCACGTCGGCCAGGACGAGACGGTGGCCGGCGAGGCCGTCGGCGAGGAGCTCACCAAGCGCGGCCGCAAGAAGGCGCTGTGCGTCCTGCACGAACAGGGCAACGTCGGCCACGAGCAGCGCTGCGCCGGCGTGGCCAAGACCTTCGACGGCAAGGTGGAGAACCTGTACGTCAACGGCACCAACATGCCGGACGTCCAGTCCGCGATCGAGGCCAAGCTCCAGGCCGACAAGTCCGTCGACGCGGTCGTCACGCTCGGCGCTCCGTACGCGGACACGGCCGTCAAGGCCAGGACGGACGCGGGCAGCAAGGCCGAGATCGACACCTTCGACCTCAACGCCAAGGTCGCCGCGGAGCTGAAGAACGGCACGCTGGGCTTCGCCGTCGACCAGCAGCCGTACCTGCAGGGTTATGAGGCCGTCGACCTGCTGTGGCTGTACAAGTACAACAACGACGTCCTCGGCGGCGGCAAGCCGGTGCTCACCGGCCCGCAGATCGTCACCAAGGACCAGGCGTCCGCTCTCAAGGAGTACGCGGAGCGGGGCACCCGATGAGCACCACCACGAGCAAGGCCACGACCGGCGCCGACGAGAGAGCCCCGCACGGCTCGCCGCTGCGCAAGCTGCTCTCCCGGCCCGAGCTGGGCTCCGTCGTCGGCGCGGTCGCCGTCCTGATCTTCTTCGCCGTCGTGGCCGACGGCTTCCTGCGCGCCTCCAGCCTGAGCACCGTCCTGTACGCGTCCTCGACGATCGGCATCATGGCGGTCCCGGTCGCGCTGCTGATGATCGGCGGCGAGTTCGACCTGTCCGCGGGCGTGATGGTGACCTCCTCCGCCCTGGTCTCGTCGATGTTCAGCTACCAGATGACCGCCAACGTCTGGGTCGGCGTCGGCGTCTCCCTGCTGGTCACCCTCGCCATCGGCGCCTTCAACGGCTTCATGCTGACCCGCACCAAGCTGCCCAGCTTCATCATCACGCTGGGCACCTTCCTGATGCTGACCGGAATGAACCTCGGCTTCACCAAGCTGATCGACGGCACCGTCTCCACCAAGACGATCGGCGACATGGAGGGCTTCCCGGCCGCCCACGCCGTCTTCGCCTCGACCTTCACCGTCGGCGGCGTCGACTTCAAGGTCACCATCCTGTGGTGGTTCGGCCTGGTCGCCCTCGCCTCCTGGATCCTGCTGCGCACCCGCACGGGCAACTGGATCTTCGCCGTCGGCGGCAACCAGGACGCCGCCCGCGCGGTCGGCGTCCCGGTGACGCGGACCAAGATCGGCCTCTACATGGGCGTGGCCCTCGGCGCCTGGATCTCCGGCCAGCACCTGCTGTTCTCCTTCGACGCGGTGCAGTCCGGCGAGGGCGTCGGCAACGAGCTGATCTACATCATCGCCGCCGTGATCGGCGGCTGCCTGATCACCGGCGGCTACGGCAGCGCCGTGGGCTCGGCGGTCGGCGCGTTCCTGTTCGGCATGACCAGCAAGGGCATCGTCTTCGCCGAGTGGAACCCCGACTGGTTCAAGTTCTTCCTCGGAGCGATGCTGCTCCTCGCGACCCTGCTCAACGCCTGGGTCCGCAAACGGGCGGAGGCCGCCAAGTGACGCAGACCGAAGCACGTACGGCGCTCGTCGAGCTGTCCGACGTCAGCAAGAACTACGGCACCGTCCGCGCCCTGGAGGGCGTCTCCCTGGAGGTCCACGCCGGGGAGATCACCTGTGTCCTCGGCGACAACGGCGCCGGCAAGTCGACCCTCATCAAGATCATCGCCGGGCTGCACCGGCACGACGGCGGCGTCCTGCGCGTCGAGGGGGAGGACACCCGGCTCTCCTCGCCGCGCGCGGCGCTGGACCTGGGCATCGCCACCGTCTACCAGGACCTCGCCGTCGTGGGCCTGATGCCGGTGTGGCGCAACTTCTTCCTCGGCTCGGAGCCCACGAAGGGCGCCGGCCCCTTCAAGCGCATGGACGTCGGCCTCATGCGCAGGACCACGCACGAGGCGCTGCTGCGCATGGGCATCGACCTCAGGGACGTCGACCAGCCCATCGGCACCCTGTCGGGCGGCGAACGCCAGTGCGTGGCGATCGCCCGCGCCGTCCACTTCGGCGCCAAGGTGCTCGTCCTCGACGAGCCCACCGCAGCCCTCGGCGTGAAGCAGTCGGGCATGGTCCTGAAGTACGTGGCCGCCGCCCGCGACGAGGGTCTGGGCGTCGTCCTCATCACCCACAACCCCCACCACGCGTACCTGGTCGGCGACCGTTTCGTGCTGCTCAAGAGGGGCGCGATGGTGGGACATCACACACGGGACCAGATCACCCTGGACGAGCTGACCCGGCAGATGGCGGGCGGCAGCGAACTCGACGACCTGAGGCATGAGCTCGAGAAATCGGCCTGACGACGGCGCCGCGACGGCCCCCGCAGGCGGCTCCACGCGCGCGCGTGGAGCCCGTCGCGGGCGCCCGGCCGTCGCCGCCCTGTACGACGTCCTTAACGCCGGTGCGGCAGAATCGGGGCCGATGAGCACCTACCGCGACCTCACCGCCCCCATCGGCTCCCGACGGGCCACGGTCCTGCGCACCGTGGGCACCCGGGAGCGCCGTTCCCATCTCACGGCGCCCCGCGTGCCCACGGTCGGCATCGACATCGGCGGCACCAAGGTGATGGCGGGCGTCGTCGACGCCGACGGGAACATCCTGGAACGGCTGCGCACCGAGACCCCGGACAAGTCCAAGAGCCCCAAGGTCGTCGAGGACACCATCGTCGAACTGGTGCTTGACCTGTCCGACCGGCACGACGTGCACGCGGTCGGCATCGGCGCGGCCGGCTGGGTCGACGCCGACCGCAACCGCGTCCTGTTCGCGCCCCACCTGTCCTGGCGCAACGAGCCGCTGCGCGACCGCCTCTCCGAGCGGCTGTCGGTGCCGGTCCTCGTCGACAACGACGCGAACGCCGCCGCCTGGGCCGAGTGGCGCTTCGGCGCCGGCCGCGGCGAGGACCACCTCGTCATGATCACGCTGGGCACCGGCATCGGCGGCGCGATCCTGGAGGACGGCCAGGTCAAGCGCGGCAGATTCGGCGTCGCCGGCGAGTTCGGGCACATGCAGGTCGTGCCCGGCGGCCACCGCTGCCCGTGCGGCAACCGCGGCTGCTGGGAGCAGTACAGCTCCGGCAACGCCCTGGTCCGCGAGGCCCGCGAGCTGGCCGCGGCCGACTCCCCGGTCGCCTACGGCATCATCGAGCACGTCAAGGGCAGCATCGCCGACATCAGCGGCCCCATGATCACCGAGCTGGCCCGCGAGGGCGACGCCATGTGCGTCGAACTGCTCCAGGACATCGGCCAGTGGCTCGGCGTCGGCATCGCCAACCTCGCCGCCGCCCTCGACCCGTCCTGCTTCGTCATCGGCGGCGGCGTCTCGGCCGCCGACGACCTCCTGATCGGCCCCGCGCGCGACGCCTTCAAGCGCCACCTCACCGGCCGCGGCTACCGCCCCGAGGCCCGCATCGTGCGCGCCCAGCTCGGCCCCGAGGCCGGCATGGTCGGCGCCGCCGACCTGGCCCGGCTGGTCGCCCGCCGCTTCCGGCGCGCCAAGCGCCGCCGGGTCGAGCGCCAGGAGCGCTACGAGCGGTACGCCGAGGCCCGGCGCACCGCCCGGGAGGCACTGTGACGATGTCACTGCCGCGCCAGGCGGCACCCCCGCAGCAACCGCCGCCGCCCCGGCGGACCGAGACCCGCCACGAGCGCAACCGGCGCCGGGCCCTCACCCTGCTGATCATCGGCCTGCTCATCGGCGTACCGGCCGGCTACCTGGTCTGGTGCGCCCACCAGAGCCGCGACAGCGGCAGGGACAAGGCAGCCAAGTACGCGGCGACCGGTCTCACCCCCACCTACCCGGCCAAGATCCAGCGCCGCCTCTACGAGGTGCCGGTGCCGCACCCCGCCGACCGGGTCGCCTCCTACGAGACGAACAACTGGCGCACCAGCCGCCTCTACGTCCAGTTCCGGACCACCGCGGCCGGCCTCGACACCTTCCTCGACGCCATGGGCGTCGACCGGGGCGACCTCAAGAAGGGCGCCGTCACCATCAGCGCCCGCGACCGCCAGGTCAGCGGCTGGACCTTCCAGGACCCCGGCCCGTGGTGGGGCCTCAGCCACAGCCAGACCAACCCCGCCCCCACCCAGGACGTCGTCGTCAACCTGTCCAACCCGGTCCTCCCGATGGTCTACGTCGTCTCCCGCACCGTTCCCTGACCGCCGCCCCGCCCCGGGCTCCGGCGGCCCGGAAGCGGCGCCGGAGCCGATTGTCAGACCCCGCCCGTAGAGTCGAAGACGACTGACTCGACAGGCGAGCGGGAGGTGACAGGACGTATGAGCGGGACAGCCGTGGCGCGGACAGCCGTCGCGGAGACGACCGGGGCGCACACGGGCGGCGCGGACACGGTGTCCACGCGGCTCGCCGCCGTCTTCCTGCCCGCGCCCCTGCCGCGCGAGAGCCTCATCGCCTTCTGGGACCCGGCAGGCGAGGTGTGGCCCCAAGGACCCACGGCCGACGCCGTGCCGTGGACCGACGAGGACACAGCCGCCGACGCCGCGCCGTGGACCGACTCCCGCGCGGCCGACGGCCCGCCCGTGCCTCAGGGCCCCGCTGCCGGCGACCCGCCCGCCCCCGAGGACCCCGCCGCCGACGCCCGGCCCGTA
Organism: Streptomyces sp. NPDC018610; assembly: GCF_044391765.1. Taxonomy (NCBI): domain Bacteria; kingdom Bacillati; phylum Actinomycetota; class Actinomycetes; order Kitasatosporales; family Streptomycetaceae; genus Streptomyces; species Streptomyces sp. NPDC018610. The sequence goes on along the minus strand of NZ_JBISAL010000002.1, from coordinate 459,232 downwards.
CGCACCCGCCTCACGGTCGTGCGCAGGCACGGCACCGGAGCGCGCCGCAGGACCGCCCCCGCCCTCACCCTGCCGGTCGGCGAGGCCCTGCCCCACCTCGTGCGCGCCCGCCACGACCCGGCCGCCCATCCCGCCACGGCCTGCTGGGGAGCGGCGGCCCTGCACGCGCTGCGGCTCACCGCCCGCGGCCGGCTGCTGCCCGGCCTGACCGCCACCGGGCACGACGCCTGGCGCGCCGGCCCCCTCGACCCGGACGACATCGCCCACCTGCGCGCGATCGCCGCCGCGATGCCCTACGAGGGCCACGCGGTCCCGCTGCCCGGCCCGGGCCGCATCCTCCTGCCCGAACCGGAGGCGCTGCTGCGCGCCTTCCTCGACGCGGTCGCCGACACCCTGCCCCGCACCCCGGCCGCGCCCCACACCGCCGGCAGGCCCTTCGCGGACCGCCAGCCGCAGCACCTGCCCGCCGCCCACGACTGGGCGGCCGAGGTCGCCGCCGGCATGGACGCGGGCGTACGGATCTCGCTGCGCCTGGACCTGTCGGCGTACGACCTGTTCGACGGCGAGGACCGGGACGACGCGGCGGCCCGCAGGGCGGGCGCCGCGATCGTCCAGGTGCACAGCCTCGCCGACCCCACCCTCGTCGCCGACGCGGCGGCCCTGTGGGCGGGCGAGGCCGACACGTCGTTCGGCCCCCGCGCGCGCGTGGACACCGCCCTCGCCGTGCGGCGCGCGGCCCGTGTGTGGCCGCCGCTGGACCGGCTCGCCGAACAGGAGACGCCCGACGTCCTCGCCCTGTCCGAGGACGAGGTCAGCGAGCTGCTCGGGGTGGCCGCGACCCGGCTCGCCGCGGCCGGCGTCGCGGTGCACTGGCCCCGCGACCTCGCCCAGGACCTGTCCGCCACCGCCGTGGTGCGGTCCGCTCCGGGCTCCGCGACCGACGGCACCGGATTCTTCGAGAGCGAGGACCTGCTCCAGTTCCGGTGGCAGCTGGCGCTCGGCGGCGATCCGCTCAGCGACGCCGAGATGGACGCCCTCGCCGAGGCCCACCGCCCGGTCGTGCGACTGCGCGACCGCTGGGTCCTCGTCGACCCCGCCCTCGTCCGCAAGGCACGCCGGCGCGACCTCGGCCTGCTCGACCCCGTCGACGCGCTGTCCGTGGCCCTCACCGGCACCGCGGAGGTCGACGGCGAGACGATCGAGGCCGTCCCGGCCGGGGCGCTCGCCGCGCTGCGCGACCGGATCACGGCGGGGGTGCGGCCCGCGGAGCCGCCACCGGGCCTCGACGCCACCCTGCGCGACTACCAGCTGCGCGGCCTGGGCTGGCTCGACCTCATGACCTCCCTCGGCCTCGGCGGCTGCCTCGCCGACGACATGGGCCTCGGCAAGACCGTCACCCTCATCGCCCTGCACCTGAAGCGGGCGCACGACGACCCCACCCTGGTCGTCTGCCCCGCCTCCCTGCTGGGCAACTGGCAGCGGGAGATCACCCGGTTCGCGCCCGGCGTCCCCGTCCGCCGCTTCCACGGCCCCGACCGCACCCTCGAAGGCCTGACCGGGGGCTTCGTCCTCACCACGTACGGCACCATGCGCTCCGCGGCGGCGACCCTGGCCGAACGACGCTGGGGCATGGTCGTCGCGGACGAGGCGCAGCACGTCAAGAACCCGTACTCGGCGACCGCGAAGGCGCTGCGCACGATCCCGTCCCCCGCGCGCGTGGCCCTCACCGGCACCCCTGTGGAGAACAACCTCTCCGAACTGTGGGCTCTTCTCGACTGGACCACCCCCGGGCTCCTCGGCCCCCTGAAGTCCTTCCGCGCCCGGCACGCGCGCGCCGTGGAGAACGGCGAGGACGCGGAGGCGGTGGAGCGGCTGGCCCGCCTGGTGCGCCCGTTCCTGCTGCGCCGCCGCAAGTCCGACCCGGGCATCGTGCCCGAACTGCCGCCCAAGACCGAGACGGACCACCCGGTCCCGCTCACCCGCGAGCAGGCCGCGCTGTACGAGGCGGTGGTGCGCGAGTCGATGTCCGCCATCGGGACCGCGCAGGGGATGGCCCGCCGCGGTCTGGTCCTCAAGCTGCTGACCTCGCTCAAGCAGATCTGCGACCACCCGGCCCTGTACCTGAAGGACGAGCGGACGAGGGGCGGCGATCCGGCCGGCCGCTCCGGCAAACTCGCCCTGCTGGACGAACTGCTCGACACCCTGCTCGCCGAGGACGGCTCGGCCCTGGTCTTCACCCAGTACGTCGGCATGGCCCGCCTGATCACCGCGCACCTCGCGGCCCGCGCGGTCCCGGTCGACCTCCTGCACGGCGGGACGCCGGTGCCCGAGCGCGAGCGCATGGTGGACCGCTTCCAGGCCGGTGAGACCCCCGTGCTCGTGCTGTCCCTGAAGGCGGCCGGCACCGGCCTGAACCTCACCCGCGCGGGCCATGTCGTCCACTTCGACCGCTGGTGGAACCCGGCGGTCGAGGAACAGGCCACCGACCGCGCCTACCGCATCGGCCAGACCCAGCCCGTGCAGGTGCACCGCCTCATCACCGAGGGCACCGTGGAGGACCGCATCGCCGAGATGCTCGCCGCCAAGCGGGCCCTGGCCGACGCGATCCTCGGCACCGGCGAGTCGGCCCTGACCGAACTGACCGACCGCGAGCTGACCGACCTGGTGTCGCTGCGGAGGGGGGCCTGATGGCGACGACGGAACACCGGGAGACGGGGCACCGCACCGACGCGAACCGTGCCGACGAGCCGCACGAGGGGGAGCCGATCCCGCTCGCTCCCGAGCCGCCCACCGGCGAGGCCGGCCCCGCGTCCAGGGCACCGTACGAGGCCCACCCCGTCGCACCGGGTGAGGAGGACGGACCGCCGCAGGGGACGCTCGCGGGGGAGGAGCCGCTTCACGGACAGGGACCGGCGGGGGACGAGCCCCGCACCGGTCAGGAGTCGGCGGGGGAGGAGCCACGTCACGGCGGGACGCCCGGGGGCGGGGCGTCGGCGCTCGCACCGGCGGCAGCCCGACCCGGCGACGTGGCACGCGAGGCGCTGCGCGCCGCCCGCAGGCGGCAGACGCCGCCCGGTACGCCTGCGACGGCGGACGGCTCGACCGAGCAGGGCTCCACCGAGCGAGGTCCGGCCCCGCACCACCCGGCGCAGGACGGTCCACCCGGCCCGGACGACGACGGTCCGGCGGCGCACGCTGCGGCGGGGCGCGCGTCCCGGCCCGGTGACCTCGCCCGCGAGGCCCTGCGCCGCGCGGTCTCGGCCCGACGCGGCGGTGAGACCAGGCCCAGCCCCGACACCACCCCACCGACATCCGGCACCGCACCGGACGCCCCGCCGCCATCCGACACCGCACCGGACGCCCCGCCGGCATCCGACACTCCGCCGACGCGGGTCGTGCCGGCGGCGCCCGACGCCGTCGAACCGGCGGGCACCGCTCCGCGGACACCAGTCGGCGGCCCACGCCCCGCCGACGTGGCCCGCGAAGCCCTGCGCGCGGCGCGCGCCCGCGGCGAGGCGCAGACCGAGCAGCCCCGGACCCGGACCGGGCCCCGGCCCCAGCAGGAGGCTCGCCCCCGACCCGCCGGGCCGCAGAGCCAGAGCCCGACGCCGACACCCGCGGCGACCACCGAGGACACCGTCCGGCCACGCCGTTCCGCACTCCCCGTCGGACGACCGCGAAGCGGCGTCGCGGACACCGGTGCGGGCGCCGGCACCCGACCGGACACCGTGGGGGAAGTGCTCGCGGGCGCCCTCCGGACGCACGCCCTGCCGACCCGCACGCCGACGGCGCGGGCGAGCGGCGACAGCCGGGAATCCCGGGGCGGTGCCGGCCGGCCCGTCGGTCCGCTCCCGACGGCCGTACCGGCGGACGTCGACACCACCCCGTACGCCGACCGTCCCGGCGGACGATCCACCGGCGCGGACCCCGACGCCGCGACAGGTCCCGGCCCCGGCCCCGACGCCGCGACGAGCACCGGCCCCGGCCCCGACGCCGTGCTGGGCGCCGCATCCGGTTCCGGCGGCCCCGACCACGGCCCTGAGGCGCATGCCGCTGCCGCCCCCCTGGTCCCCCGGACCATGGCCTCCCCGAGGCGCGACGGCGAACTGCGCCGTACGTTCCCGCCGTTCCCCGCCCGGACGTCCGACGGCTCCGGCTTCGCCGAGACCTGGTGGGGCGACGCGTGGCTCACCGCGCTGGAGGAGGGCGCGCTGGACGCGGCGCGGCTGGCCCGGGGGCGGGGCTACGCGGAGAAGGGACACGTGGACGCCATCACCGTGACCCCGGGCCTCGTCCTGGCCTACGTACAGGGCAGCCGCCCCCGCCCGTACCGGGTCCAGGTGCGGTTGCGGACGCTGGACGACGCGGACTGGGCCCGTTTCCTCGACGCTGCAGCCGACCGCCCCGGACACATCGCCGCGCTCCTGGACAAGGAGATGCCCCAGACCCTCGCCGACTGCGGGGTCCCCCTGCTCCCCGGCCCCGGCGACCTGGAACCGCACTGCAGCTGCCCCGACCGCGGCCACCCCTGCAAACACGCGGCGGCCCTCTGCTACCAGACCGCACGTCTGCTCGACGCCGATCCGTTCGTCCTGCTGCTGCTCCGCGGGCGGGGCGAGCGGGAGCTGCTCGACGCGCTGTCCCGGCTGAGCGCCGCCCGCGCGGCGCGCGCCGCGCGCGACCGGGAACCGGAGCCCCTGCCGGGGGTGCGGGCCACCGACGCCCTCGCGCCCCGTCGGCTCCCACCCCTGCCCGCGCCCTTTCCGCCCCCGCCGCACCCCGAGCAGCCCCCGGTGTATCCGGCGGCCCCGGGCGGCCCGGACCCGTTCGCCCTGGACCAGCTGGCGACCGACGCCGCCGCCCGCGCCCACGCCCTGCTCACCACCGGCCGCGACCCCGTGGGCGGGCTGACGCTGTGGCAGGACGCGGTACGCCTGGCCGCCGCCCGGCCCGGTTCCGGCCTGACCGCCGCGACCCGCGCCCTGTACGCCTCGCTCGCCTCGGCCACCGGACGCACCCCGAACGAACTGGCGCGCGCCGTGGCCGCCTGGCGGCAGGGCGGTCCGGCGGGCCTCGCCGTCCTGGAGGAGCCCTGGGACCCGCCGGCCGGCCGGTTCGACCGGGCCCGCCCGCTGCTCCTCGCCGCCGACCTGCCCGTCTTCCGGCCGTACCGCAACCGGCTCACCCACCCCGGCGGCCGTCTCCAGCTCCGTCTGGGCCGGGAGGGCCTGTGGTACGCGTACGAGTCCGAACCAGGCCGCGAGGACTGGTGGCCGCGCGGCACCCCCGACCTGGACCCGGTCGGTGCGCTGACCGGTCTGGCCGCGCCCGCCGGCCTCTGACCCGCCCGGCCCCCGCCGGCCTCTGACCCGCCCGGCCCGCCCGGCCCGCCCGGCCTCGAACGCCGCGAGGGCGTGCGGGGCCGGCCCGGCGAACGTCGCCTCTTGCGGCCCTAAGGGCTGTCCCGTGATCCCTGGCGGGCGCGCGACGACGGCCACGGAACCCCCAGCCTTCGGCCGGGGGTTCCCCCCCCGGGGCGTGGACGGGCTGCTGCGTCTTCACGATCTGGGGCCGGACCGCGTCGTGCGGCCACTCCCGCGCCCGGTCCTCGAGGTCTCCGGTCGTCCCGCTGACGGTGTCACCGGTGGCGGGATCCTTGTCGTCGAGTCCGGAGAACGGGCAGGTGTCCATGACGGGATGATCGGATCGTCCGGCACGGGGGCCTCGGATTCGCCGATGGGCAGTCCCGCGTCCCGCGACGAGTCGCCGGGCAGTGCGCCCGGGAATTCCCGCTTCACCGTCACCGCGCGTTCCTGCGGCCCGCCACACGAACCGTGAGGGAAAAGGACGTCGACGTCCTGGACGGGTCGGGGATGTGAATCGGGGTGGGAATCGGGGTGCGGACACCGAGTTCATCCGGGGTCAGCAGTACCTCGATGCCACCGAACTCGTGAGCCTTTGTGTCGCTTTTCCCGCTACGGCGCGGCCGCGGGGGCCGTCTTCACGGGGCCGGGAACGGGGAACGGCGGACGAGGGCGCGGTGCCGGTGGGCGCCCCCTGAGGCCCGGTCTCGCGGCGGGACTTCTCGGGTTCGGGCAAGGTGTCATGACGGAGCGGGGACGCCGACGGACCGGCCTCCCCCTTTCCCCCGCCGCGGCCGGAGAGGGCCGGAGCCGTCACCGCGAGCACGGTGACGGCTGCCGGGCCCGGTGCGCCCGGGGCATGATCAGTCACAGGCCCCGACGGTCTGGACGTTGTCCACGACGGCCTTGCCGCTGGAGTCCTTCATGTAGGAGTAGACCGTGCCGCAGTAGCCGCGCTTCTGGTAGACCGGGCCGGCGTACGAGCCGTAGGTGCCGAAGTCCTCGGCGGCGGGGTCCGCGGTGTAGTTGGACCGCAGACGCACGCCCATGTACCGGCTGGCGCCGGTGTCGTTGAAGAAGACCGCGCAGATGGGCTTGTCGTAGTACCCGGAGCCCGAGGTGCCGTTGGTCCAGGTGTAGGTGGTGCCGTTGGTGCCGTAGCGCCAGGCGCCGACGGAGATGGTGTAGCCGGAGCCGCACACGTTGGCGGTGGCGGTGGCGGCGACGGCGTCCGCGCCGATGATGCTCTTCGTCTCCGCCGACGCGCCCTTGGCCACCTTGATGCCGTTGATGTCCAGCGTCGCGACGGGGGCGTTCGCCTTGAGGGCGGGACCCTCGGCGGCCGATGCGGCCGGGACGGCCGTCATGAGGCCGAGCAGCACGGCGGCGGCGACGCCCACACGTATCGAAGCGGTCTTCACGTGAACTCCTCGCACGGCATGGAAATGCCTGATGTCGACTGAATGATTGAATGCGCGCACCATGGCCCGGCGGCCGAGGGGCAGGGGCGGGCGCGATGCCCGTACGGCACGGTGAACGTCCGACGGAACCCGTGCTTCTCGACCCGACGGGTCGATGAGGCGTCACGGGACCGCGGAAAGGCCGTAGGTGATCACATGATCGGCACTGTGTGGCAAGCCGGGCCACATCAGGGCATGTTGTCGGCGCTCCGCTTCTCAGCGGAATTCCCGAGCTTCGCGACATGCCGGCGGGCATGCGGCGAAACGGAACCAACTCGCATAGCGATCTCCCCCGTCGCACACTGATTCCTGCACCCATGAGGAGGGTCCTTCACGGGAACCTCACCTCGTGGCCACCGGAGCATATGCCGATGCCGCGCACGGGGAACAGGAGTTTTCGGCGTGCGGAGTTCCCGGAAGGGAAGCCGTGTCACCGAGCGTCACCGACGAGTTCGACTTGCCCGAATTCACGGGAATACTCGTTGCCTGGTCAATTCTTTGGCGTTCAACGGGATTGGAGGGGCGATTATCGGCCACCGACTCACCGGTCGGCCCTCCGTCCGGGGCGGGGGCGGGGAGGCCTCGATTCCCCTTGGAGGGCCGGGGGTGCGGCGCCACGATCCGCCACTGTGGCGAGATCGCGACACCCGGCCAAACCGCCCAGGCCGGAGGGCGTTGAACGTGCGGTCGCGCGGAGCGCGGGAGGTGACTCTCCGGGTATGTGACGTTACTCACGCGACCGGAGTGCTTGAGTTCGCGCGTGTGATGCCGTACGCCCCGACGTGACCGAACGGCTCCCGGCCTGCGAGGAGTTCCCGCTCCGGGCGGCCGAGTGGCCCGCGCGGAGGTGACGCGCGGACGGGGCGGGCCGGGTGGGCCTCCGGAAGTCCTCACCGACCGGACCACGCCGTCGGCGCAGGTCCGCGCACCGGGCCGTCGCCCCGAGTCGCCGGGCGAACACACCTTCTCCGCCAACTGCCCTGTGAGGGAGCCCTGTTGGCTCGTCACCCTACCCGCTTCGGCACCGGCCCGGCCGTCGCGCCCGCCGGAGCGACGGGGCGACGCCGGAATCCGGCCAACGGTGACGTACCCGGCCGGTCCCGCCGTGGGACGAGGCCGCTCGGTTCCCCCGGTCGTGGGGGAGCCCGTTGGGCATGAGAGGGTCTGACGGGTGAGTGAGACACCGTCGAACACCCTGCAATACCGCTTTGACGGGCCAGAAGAGGCTCCCGTCCTGATCCTGGGCCCCTCACTGGGCACCACATGGCACAGGTTGTAGAGACCGTCTTCGGGCGTCCAGGTCAGTCCAGGGCGGGCGCGTGATGGCAGGTCAGGGCATCGCAGTCCGGGGGAGTCGGCGTAGTTGGTGACAGACGTGTGAGAGCGCCTGTGAGAGAGGCGTTCGACGGCGAGCTCCTGCAGCCGCGGGTCGGCGGGGGCTTCCGAGCGGGTGTGCTGCGGCTCCGGCGGTGGCACCGTACCCCCCGGGTTCTCGTCCACCGAGCGCGTGCCGCGCGGGCGCGGTGATGGCACACGCCTGCGGTGGGTGCAGCCTGGGGCTTCTGGTGATCAACAGGTCATGGCCTTCGCCTCTGCGAAGTCGACAGCCCTTAGGGGGGTCTCTGAGGCGATGCCTGCCACCGCCGAGGGGCGCACGGGTGTTTCTCGTCGGCGGGCTCTTCATGACCGCTCATGCCTGCCAACATCTCTTTGTTCCGGTTGCGGAGCTTGGGGGTCTCGCGTGGTGTCGGCAGAGCAATGGTCAGCGGCTGCTGGAGCGCATCTTGGAGGACCAGCTTCGTAAGCTCGCGCCGGACAAGAGCCGGGACGACTTCTTCTCCGCCGGTGGGGAGGGCCCTCCCCACGGGGGTCCGTACCGGATACCGGCGCCCGCTGGGGCGGTCACTGGTCCTGGCTCAACTGTGCGAGGCGTACTTCCTCTGCATCGAGCCGTTCCTGTACCCGCAGCAGAACGGCGTCGTCGATACGGTGCCTGTCGCGCAGGGCGATGACGGCCGAGCGCTTGTGTTCCAGGAGTGCCAGGCGCAGGGAGGTCTCCCGTCGCCGGCGCCGCAGGAGAGGTTCGGACTGCGGGTCGCTCGCGGCGTCGGCGGCGTGCACTGTACTCAGGTGCGTTTCGTACTCGGCCTCCGCGGGGCTGACACCGCAAAGGGCAGCAAAGGACGCCTCGGTGTTCAGCCGCTCGGGATTGTCCCCCATGGTGATCAGGACAGTGACGGCGCTGTCCGGACCGATGCCCACCGGCACGAGCAGCTGTGGGGCGTGGCGTTCCCCGAGTCGGGCCAGCCGGCCTTCACTTCTTGCCCGAGTTGCCTGCTTCGCCTGGCCAGCCGGCACGAGGTGATCCGGGTGTCCTGCAACACCACCTCTTCACTGTCGTGGTCGTCTTTGCTGTCCTCGGTGAGCCGTGCGCAGGAACGAAGTGCTTGCGGTGTCCGAGGCTCCCCGGCGTGTGCCGAGGAGGCGCGGTTCTCTGCGCTGCCTCGGCACACTGAGCCCGCCCAGCCAGGTGGGCCGGGCGGGCGCTGTGCGGTCTGTCAGCCCATGTCCGTCAGGAGGGCGTTCAGTTCCTTCTCCTGCTGCGCGGGCGACATCGGCGGGTTCGAGTGGTCGATGCCGAAGGTCTTGAGCATCTTGTCCATCTGGGCGTCGATGGAGGTCCAGCCGGTCTGGTCCAGCGGCTGCAGCGACGCCTGGTCGGCGTCCCACAGGTCACGCAGCTTCTGGGCGGCCGCGTGGGCCCCGGTCTCGTTCCCCGAGCGTGCGTCCTTGAGGGAGGTGGAGGCGAGGGTCTTCAGCGCGGTGACCTTGGCGGGCGGGAACTTCTTGACCGCCTGGCCGGGAGCCATCTGGACAGCGGAGGTGTTGTCCTCCTCCGGCGCCGGGCCGACGTGCGGCTGGCTGTGGGCCCAGACCAGCAAGCCCGCGGTGACGACGGCGAGCAGTCCGAAGCCGGCCAGCGCGACGCGCTCCTTGCGCGGGTCGCCGGTGGTGTGTACGGCGTGGGCAGCCTCGTGGGCCTCGGTCACGTCCGAGCGCGTCACCGTCAGGTAGACCACCGTCGCCAGGATCAGGCCCAGGAAGATCACGCTGGTGGTGAACGTGCCCAGATCGAGACCAGTGGGGTCGCCGGGGTTCTCGGCGACCTTGGGGGAGGCGAGCCAGTCGCCGATGTTAGCGCCGAGCGGGCGGGTCAGGATGTAGGCGAGCCAGAAGGACAGTACCGGGTTGGCGCCGAACTTCCACAGCGCCGTGATCGCCGCGATGAGGCCGAGCGGTAGCAGGACCGAGACTCCCGGGCTCCAGCCGGTCAGCTCCAGCGTCCAGTCGCCGGTCGCGGTGCCGAGCGCGAAGGTGACGAGAACGGCGAGCCAGTAGAACGACTCCCGAGGCAGCGTGGTGACCGAGTGGATCGACAGCGTGCGCTCACGCAGCCACCAGACACCGAAGACCACCGCGAGCAGTACCGAGAAGACCGCGGAACTGATCCACAGCGGCACGTTGAGCTGGTCGGTCAGGATGTCGGTGTACAAGGTGCCCGTGACGCTGACAACGACCACGGTCAGCCAGTAAGGGAACGGGACGTACCGCTTCAGCCGCAGCTGGACGGCCAGGACCACCACGAACACCGCGGTGAAGATCCAGGCCGTGTTCACCAGGCCGACGCCCAGCTTCATGTTGATCCAGTCGGCGAAGCTCTCACCGACGGTCGTGCACAGGATCTTGATCAACCAAAACCAGATGGTGACCTCGGGAACCTTGTTGATCATGAGGCGCCCGCTGCGTGCGCGTGCTTCCGTTGTCGTCGTCATGCGGGGAGGTTCACGCGGGGAAGCTGCACATAACCTGACTACGCGGTTGCACGGGCGGCCGGGAGTGTCACCTCGACGTGACCGCGGCCGTCCGCGATCGCGCGGACCTCCACACCGGCCGAGGCGGCGATGCGCCGGACCACCGGCAGTCCCAGCCCGTACCCGTCGCCGCCGGTCACCCCCGCTTCGAAGGCCCGTTCGACGTCCGCGGCATCGAATCCGGGGCCGTCGTCCAGGACGTCGACCACGATGGCCTCGCCCTGGTTGCGGGCGGTGATCCACACCCCGGACTTCGCATGCCGCAGGCCGTTGTCCAGCAGGGGTGACAGCAGCGACACGGCGACGTCGGCCGCCACGGCGACCTCGACCTTCGCGGGGAAGGCGACCTCGACCGCACGGCCGGCGATCGCCTGCCGTGCGGCGGAGCGCAGGTCGCACCGCGTCCCCTTGTCCGTCCGTGCGCGCGCGGCGCGCAGAAGCGTCGTGATCGCCGTATCGAGGCGGTCAACCTCGCTCAGCACCGCCTCCGTCGGCACCGGCTCGCCGGACAGCTGCGCCAGCTGCGCCTCGGCCCGCAGGACCGTGAGCGGTGTCCGCAGCTCGTGGGCGATCTCATCGGTGAGCCGGCGCTCGTCCGCCAGCGCATTGTCGACGCGCTCCAGGAGGTGGTCCAGGGTCCGCCCCAGTTCCCCGAACTCGTCGCGGGGGACGCCGAGGTTGAAGCGGCGCCCGGGTTCGTGCTGGCCCCAGTCGTCGGCGAGGGCGGCCATCTCGTGCACGACCCGCAGCGCGCGGTACACCACGAGGTGTGCGACACCGCCGGCGAGGAGGATCGTGAGGCCGCCCAGTATCAGGGACAAGGTCAGGCTGCGCTGTTCGGATGTCTCGTAGGGCGTGAGGTCCACCCGGACGATCACCATGACGTGGTGGCCGTGGATCGGGACCTGCCGCGCGTACAGGAGGTAATCGTCGACCGTCGCGGTCTGCGCTCGCCCGGAGTCCGCGAGCTCCTGGACGCGATCGACCAGGCTCGGCGGGACGTTTCCGTCGATCAGGCGGCCGTCGGCATATACCCAGGCGACCTCGTCGAGCGCCTCGCTGCTGTTCTCCGTCAGTACGACGCGGCCGCCTTCGGCGGTGACGTTCCCCGCGACCGCCTCGGCGCGAGTACGTGCCAGATCGTGCGCGTCGGCGTCGGTCACCCGGCTCAGCAGCACGTGCGAGACGACGACCAGGATCGCGACCACGGCGGTGGCGATCAGCACGGTGAGTGCGACGACCCGCTTACGGAAGCCCGTCACTGCCATCGGTAGCCCACGCCGCGGACGGTCGCCAGCCGCTCGGCCACACCCAGCGGACCGAGCTTCGCCCGCAGCCGGCGCACATAGGAGTCGAGGGTGTTGTCGCTGACCTGCGCCCCGTGCGGCCAGCCGGCGGCGATGAGGGCGTGACGGCGTACTGCGTCGCCCTGCGAGGCGATCAGGCGGCCCAGCAGCCGGAACTCGGTCGGGGTCAGGCTCATGCTCACCGAATCGTAGGTCACCACGTGCTTCGCCGGATCGAGGACGACCTCGCGCGGTGCGGGCGCGACGGTGGCCCGGCGCAGCAGCGCCCGGACCCGGACCAGCAGTTCCGGGATGTCGAAGGGCTTGGTCATGTAGTCGTCGGCGCCGGCCTCGAAGCCGCCCACCTTGTGATGCAGGCCGTCCAAGGCAGTGAGCATCAACACCGGCACGTCGACGCCGCGAGCCCGCAGGGCCAGGCAGACATCACGGCCGTCGGCGTCCGGGAGCCCGAGATCCAGGACGACCAGATGGGGCGCCGGTGCGAGCTGCCGCAGCAGGCTGTCGGCCGTGGCGGCGACGGAGACGGTGTGGCCGTCGTGCTCCAGGGCGCGCTTGAGCACGCTGCGGACCGCCGCGTCGTCTTCGCACACCATGATGAAAGCCACGTGGCGACCCTAGATACTCCTGTTCCAGTTCTCCATCTTCCCTGGTCAGCCGCCTGACAGTGGGGAGAGGTCCCGAGGACATGCTGCGGCAGCTTGCACGCACCGGTGTCCTGCGGCCCCGGCGACGGGCTGGGGACCGCGCTGTTCCGATCTACCGCGGCCACCCACCCCGGCACCCAATCCGCCGCCCCGGCCCGGCGGCGCCGCCGGGGCGACGCTGGCCGCCGCGGTGCTCGGCTTCTTCGTCAACACCTTCGACGCCGTCGTCGTCAACGTCGCCCTGCCCTCCGTCCGGCGCGACGTCGGCGGCGGCATCACCGGCCTGCAGTGGGTCGCCGGCGGCTGCACCCTGAGGTTCGTCGCGCTGCTGTCCGTCGGCTCACTGGCCGACCGCATCGGCGCCCGCCGCGCACTTGCCGCGGGCGTCGTGGTGTTCGCCACCGCATCAACCGCCACGCGGTGACGGCAGCCCCACCATCGTGTGGCGGTCACTCACCGGCATGGGCGGCGCTCTCCCCGCCACGGAAGAGCCGGTGGAATGCGCATAACGGGCACCGGCGCAAAGGGGACGCCCTCCCGTCGGCGCAACGCCACGGCGTCTACAGTCATGTAGACAGACAGGGCCCTACTTCATGTAGGGTTCCGAGGTGATTTCGACAGCACGTCATGCCCGTTCGGGCAGTACTGCCACAGGCGATTTCCAGGGCGCGATCCGTGTGCCTGGAGTCGTCATCGCTTTCTGGGTCGCCAAGGGCTTGTCGACCGCGCTGGGGGAGAGCGCCTCGGACTATCTCGTCCAGGCTCTGGTGCCGCAGCTCGCGGTGGTGCTCGGCTTCGCCGCCTTTCTCCTCGCGCTCGTGTTCCAGTTCCGCCAGGCTCGCTACCGGGCGTGGACGTACTGGTTCGCCGTCGCCATGGTCGGCATCTTCGGCACTATGGCAGCCGACGTGGTGCACGTGGCTCTCGGCGTGCCCTACACCCTCTCCAGCGCGCTGTACGCGCTGCTTCTCCTGGGCGTGTTCCGGGTGTGGCGGCGGACCGAGGGCACACTGTCGATCCACAGCATCGACTCCCCCCGCCGTGAGGCGTTCTACTGGGCGACCGTCGTTGCCACCTTCGCCACAGGCACCGCCTTGGGCGACTTCACCGCCTTCACCCTGCACCTGGGCTACTTCACCTCCGCATTCCTCTTCGCAGTGCTCATTCTCATTCCGGCGGTGGGATACCGCTGGCTGCGCTGGAATTCGGTGTTCTGCTTCTGGGCCGCCTACGTGATCACCCGTCCGCTCGGCGCTTCGATCGCCGACGGCCTGGGCAAGCCTCGCTCCGTCGGGGGCCTCGGCCTCGGCGACGGGCCGGTGACTTCGGTCCTGCTCGCTTTGATCGTTCTGGTGGTCGCCTACCTGGCGGCGACCAAGACCGACGTACAGGGTGGGCGTGAGGCCGCCGACACACCGGAAACGGCTGGCGAGCGCGAGTAGAGGGAAGGCGGCGGGACAGAGATGACCCACCGTGGGAACTGAATCACCCGAGCGACTCAAGGAGATCCGCCGCGTCGTCGAACAGGGCATCGGCTCCTTCGCCGCCATGCTGCGCACAGGGCGACTCCCCACGGACAACCAACTCCTTTCACTACGGCAGTCGGCCGCCAAGCGCGCGGAGGAAGGTGTGCCCGGCGAGGCCGTCGTGCGCGCCTGCCACGTCGGCGCGCAGGAACGCTTGCGGCAGATGCTCCGCCACGCCACGGCGGACGACCTGGAACACGTACAGGCCGTCACCGTTTTGGTGTTCCAGTTCCTGGAGCGGATGACAGTCACCGTGGTCGCCGGCTTCTTCGCCGAGCGACAGGCGGTCCTCGGCGAAGAGCAGTCGGCACGGCAGGCACTTCTGACTCCGCTCATCGAGGGCGCGGACGTCGCGGGCACCGCCGCCCGCTGGGGTCTCGACGTGCCCCCTTGCTACCTCGTCCTGGACCTCGCCCTCGGCACGCACCCGGACGAGGAGCTGGACAGGGTCAGCCCGGCCATCCCCGGCAAACGCAAACTGCGCCGCCTGCGGGTCGAACTCGACCGGCACGTCGACGGCACCGTCCTGTCCGTCCTGTCCAGTGAAGGCGGCCTCGCGCTCATTCCGTGCCGCATAGAACCGGACCAAGTCACCGACCAGGACTGGGCACGGGTCGCCGCCGCCCTCAGCCATATGCGGCGGGTCGCGGGCATCGACATCACAGCCGGCGCGATGGCCGCCGCCCCCGGAGACCTCCCCGCCGCCGTGACGCTCGCCCAGGAGGTGCGCCGGGTCGCAGCCGCATCGGAACGGCCGCCGGGCCTCTACCGGCTCCCGGACGTACTGCTCGAGTACCAGCTGATGCGTCCAGGACCGGCCAGGAACGAACTGGCCCAGCTCGTGCGGCCCCTGACGACCCGGCCCCAACTCCTCGACACGGTGCGCACCTGCCTACGATGCGGGCTCAGTCGGCGCGACACCGCACAGGCGTTGTGTGTCCACCCCAACACGGTCGACTACCGGCTGCGCCGCGCTGCTGAGATCACGGGGCTCGACGTGACGAGCGGCCCGGACGCGCTGCGGGCCCGGGTCGCCGTCAGTGCGCTCGACGCGGCACAAGGCGCTGCCGGGACGTCACCATCGAGAACGAGATGAAGCCGGCGAGCGCCCTCCGACGGGCCACGTTGGACAGCTGGCCGGGAAGGGGTCCTCAGCCAGCGCTGGACTCGCCATGGTCACCCACGTTGAGCATCAAGGCCACGAAGCCCTACTGCACGTCACCGTCGGCTCCCGACGCGCGGACGTCCCCCACACCACCCTCACTCGTGATCAAGACCACCACCAGAAGAATGCTCTGCTCCAACTCCTGCGCAACGTGGGCACACGTCTACGCGAAGGGCTCCATCACCGCCCGCCGGCACCGCCCCGGCCCGTTCCACCCCTGCCCGAAAACTACGGAGTCGGCGAGCTCGTCCTGCGCGCACAACAGGACCTGCATTGCCGGCCCGGCGACCGCTTCTCCCTCCTCGTGGACATGAGGGCTCTGATGCTCTTCGACGCGCACGGCGACCGCGTCTTCCCCCATCCCATCCACCAGCCCGAACTATGACCAGTGCGCCTGCCACCGCATTCCGTTCCGGCGCGCTCGGCAACATGGGCATCCATCGCGGCGCCGACGCAATGGATCGCGGGAGCCAGGCAGGCTGACGAGCACGTCTGCGAGGTATACCTGCCTGCCACGAGGGCGGGCGCCACCGGCATCGGTGCCGCCCGTCCGCAAGCCTGACGTGTCTTCGTTACCTGTCGACCAGGGACATGTGGTGGTCGTTGTAGCGGTCGCCCTGTACGCCGATCCGGCCGGCGAGTTTGTTCAGGTCGGCCAGTTCGTCGGCGGAGAGGGGGAGTTGAGTGGCGCCGGTGTTCTCCTCGACGCGGGAGAGCCGTCGTGTGCCGGGGATCGGAACGATGGACGGGTGCTGGGCGAGGAGCCAGGCGAGGGCGACCTGGCCGGGTGCGGCGCCCTTGGCCTGGGCGAGCGTCGCGACGTGGTCCACGAGAGCCTGGTTCGCCGCGCGGTTCTCGGCGGTGAAGCGAGGGATGGTGGTGCGGACGTCGCCGTCCGTGAACGACGTGGACGCGTCGACCGTCCCGGTCAGGAATCCCTTGCCGAGGGGGCTGAAGGGCACGAAGCCGATGCCGAGGGCCACACACGTGGGCAGCACCTCCGGCTCGGGGTCCCGGGTCCACAGTGAGTACTCGCTCTGCACCGCCGTCACCGGATGCACGGCGTGGGCGCTGCGGATGGTCTGCGCACTGGCCTCGGAGAGTCCGAAGCAGCGCACCTTGCCCTCTCGGACCAGCTCGCCCACCGCCCCGGCGACGTCCTCGATCGGTACGTCCGGGTCGACGCGATGCTGGTAGAACAGGTCGATCGTGTCCACTCCGAGACGCCTGAGGGAAGCGTCGGCCACGGCGCGGATCTGCTCGGGGCGGCTGTTGAGCCCGGCGGGGGCGCCGTTCTCGATGCGGAAGCCGAACTTGGTGGCGATCACCACCTGGTCGCGCAGCGGGGCGAGGGCCTCTCCGACGAGTTCCTCGTTGACGTACGGGCCGTACACCTCCGCGGTGTCGAAGAAGGTGACGCCGCGTTCGACGGCGCCCCGCAGTACGGCGATCATGTCCTTGCGGTCACCGGGGTTCGGGCCGTAGCTCTGGGACATGCCCATGGCGCCGAGCCCGATCGCGGAGACGCGCAGGTCCCGTCCCAGCGTTCGTGTGTGCATCGTTCTCCTCCTTGCCGGGCGCCCCGCTCGATCAACCGAGTGGGCTTGTCCTGCCGAGCCGGATGGTCACTGATTGTGGTCGAAGGTCAGGACGATGCGTTCACGCAGGGCGCCCTGTTCGAGCCGGGTGTGTGCGGCGGCAGCGTCGTCCGCGGCGAAGGACAGGGCGGGGCGCAGGGTGATCGTGCCGTCCTCGGCCTGGTCGCGGAGCCGTACGATCGCGTCGCGGTCCCCGTCCCGTTCCCGCACGTTGAGGTGCTTGACCGTGATGCCGCGCCCGGGGTCGACGTCCCAGAAACGCAGGATGCCGACCTGGCCGCCGTCCCGGACGGCGGGAGCGATCCGCTCATGCAGCAGGGCCGCGTCCGCTACCGCGTCCACCGGGCCGCCCAGTTCCTTCAGCACGCGCTCGGCGATGTCTGGACCGCGGGGCACGAGTGTCTGCGCGCCGAGTGAGCGGAGCAGGTCCGCGTCGTCCTCGGCCGCGACGGTCACGACGTGCAGGCCCTCTGCGGCGCCGAGTTCGACCAGGTAGCCGCCGACGGATCCGGCCGCACCGGTGACCAGGAGGGTGGCTCCCGGGGGCAGTTGGAAGGCGTCGAGGACGTTTCGGGCGGTGAGCGCGTTGTTCAGGAAGCCGGCCGCGTCAGCGGTGGGCGCGCCCTTGGGGGACTGGACCACGGACCGTGCGGGAAGTGCGAGGTATTCGCTGTAGCCGCCGTGGCTGCCCAGGTTGTCCACGAAACCGACGACGTGGGTACCGGCCACCAGGCCCCAGCGGGGATCCACCTCGCTGCCGACTTCCTCGATCGTGCCGGCGACCTCCATCCCGGGGACGAACGGGGGAGTGAGCCCCTGGTGCATCTGCCGCAGCTGCCCGGAGCGGAGCATCGCGTCGACGGGGTTCACACCGGCGGCGTGGACCCGCACCAACACCTCCTGTGCTTCGGGGTGCGGGTCGGGGAGTTCGAACGGCCGCAGCACTTCGGGGCTGCCGTACTCGCTCAGTCCGATGACTTTCATGCGGGTGTTTCCTCACATTCTTTATTCGTCGCGATGGCGGCAGAGTGGTGCATTTCATGTGGTCGCTTCCGCCGTAATCGACCGTACCCTGCATTCGAAGAGCAAAAGGGGGGAAGAATTTTTCCCAGGATGGAATTCTTCCCCCCTATGTCCACCGACGCTTCTGTCAGCGCAGCGGCGGGCGGTCCGCGGCGCTCATGCCGGTGGCGAGACGAGGCGTGTAGTGCTCTTGGAGCGTGCTGATCTCTTCGTCCGTCAGGGTGATGTCGAGGGCCGCGGCGGCGTCCGCCAGGTGATGTGGCTTGGATGCCCCGATGATCGGCGCGCTGACGACGGGATTCGCCAGGACCCACGCGAGTGCGATCGTGGCCATGGAGACTCCGCGTGCCCGGGCTACGGACTGCACTGCCTCGACGATCTTCCTGTTCGACTCTTCTTCGACGAAGAGGCGCCCGTACGCGGGGTCGGTTTCGGATCGTCGGGTCTCAGAACCCCAGGGCCGGGTGAGCCGGCCGCGCGCGAGCGGGCTCCAGGGGATGCTGCCGACGCCCTGATCCGCGAGCAGGCCGAACATCTCGCGTTCTTCTTCGCGCATGAGGAGGTTGTACTGGTCCTGCATGGACACGAACCGCGTCCACCCGTGCAGGTCGGCGGTGTACTGCAGCTTGGCGAACTCCCAGGCCAGCATCGATGATGCGCCGATGTAGCGGACCTTGCCCGCCTTGACGACGTCATGGAGGGCCTCCATCGTCTCCTCGGCGGGCGTCTCGTAGTCGAGGCGGTGGATCTGGTAGAGATCCACGTAGTCGGTGCCGAGCCGGGTCAGAGATGCATCGATCTGCTCCATGATCGCCTTGCGGGACGTTCCGGAGCCGCCCGGACCGGAGTGCATCGGGTAGAAGACCTTGGTGGCGAGCACGATGTTCTCGCGGCGCGCGTATGTCTTGATGGCGCGCCCGACGATTTCTTCCGAGCTGCCGAAGCTGTAGGCGTTGGCGGTGTCCCAGAAGGTGATACCCAGGTCGACGGCCTGCCGGAAAATGGGCTCGGACTCCTCTTCGTTGAGTGCCCATTTGCTGAAACCGCTCGCGGTGTCCCCGAACGTCATGCAGCCGAGCGCGATACGGCTGACAACGAGTCCTGAGGTCCCAAGTCGTGTGTATTGCATAGCGGTGAATACCCCGATCGATGAGTTGGGGGGAGTTTTGCGAATCTCCCGTTTTTCCGTCGTCGGCCAGATCGTTATCGGTCACGGTGTGGCGTTCGTCCGTGCTCAGGGCGGCCGCGGGCCAGGTCGCCCTGCCGCGACTGCTTGACGAGCACCGCATAGGCGACGACGGCGAGGGCGATCGACGCTACGGTGACGATGCCCAGCGGGAGGACGGCTCGGGCGCCACCGAGGCCGACGAGCGGTGCGGCGACTCCCCCGAGCCCGAAGCGGGCGCAGCCCAGTGCCGAGGACGCGGTGCCGGCGAGTTCCGGGTAGTCGGCCAGGGCGAGCGACGTGGTCGGGGGCGCGGTGAACGCGACGCCGGAAGCGAGAACGAACAGGGAGGCGACCACCACGGGCAGGGGCAGGTTCCACAGTCCGGTCGCGAGGAGCCCGAGGGAGCCGGTGGCGGTCAAGGCGATTCCGATGACCAGTGCGCCGCGTTCGGACCGCCGCTCGGTGATGCGACCGCCGAGGTAGCCGAAGACCATGAAACCGGCTGAGTTCGCACCGAAGGCGACCGAGTATGCCTGCGGGGAAAGTCCGTAGGTGCCTTGGAGGATGTAGGTCGCCCCGGAGAGGTAGGCGAACAGGGCGGCGTAGGTCAGGCCGGCGATGAGCACCGATCCGACGAAGAGGCGGTCGGAGAACAGGCGGCGGAAGTCGCGGCCGGTCTGCTTCATGCCGCCGCTGGTGCGCTGATCCCCGGGGAGCGTCTCTCCGAAGACGACCAGGGTGGCGACCAGCAGCAGCACACCGATCACGGCGAGGAAGAGGAAGGTGCCGCGCCAGTCGGTGACGCGGGCGAGTTGCCCTCCCAGGATGGGGCCGACGATCGCGGCGAGACCGCCGAGGACGGTCAGACGCCCGTAGTAACGGATCAGGGCACCGCCTTCATAGACGTCCCGGCCGGCTGCCTGCGCGATGACGATCCCGACCGCGCCCGCAAGCCCCTGTATGAGCCGGGCGATCACCAGGGTCACGAGGCTCGGGCTGATCGCGCACAGCACGGAGGCGGCGATGTAGGCGGTGATCCCTATGAGCAGCGGTGGGCGGCGTCCGAACCGGTCCGACAGCGGCCCGGCGACGATCTGCCCCGCGGCGAGCCCGATCAGGCAGGCGGTCAGGGTGAACTGCGCCGCCGAGGTGGCCGCGCCGAGATCGCTCGTCAGCGAGGGCAGGACCGGCAGGTAGAGGTCCATCGAGATGGGGCCGAACACGGTCAGCAGCAACAGCAGCGTGGACAGTGCCGGGCCGACGCCTCGCGGGGGGCTTGTGGCCGAGCGGCGGCCGAGGGGAAGTATGGCCTGGTCGTTCATGCAATGGCCTCCACGGTGGCGTCGCGGGGTTCGAGCAGGCCAGGGGCATCGCGTGTGGCGTCGGAGCTGCGGAGCGCGGGGGAGACCTCGGTGTGGCTGCCGCGAGGCATGTCCACGGCGCCGAGGCCGATGGCAGGGACTCGCAGGTCGCGCCCCAGTGTGCAGTGGTGCATCGTGTCCTCCTTGCTGGTGGCCGTGGCGACGGGGGTGCAGTTCGTAGGGCGGTTCGGTGCGTCGGGCGTCGTTCTCAGCGACGCGGTACCCGGTCGGTGGCCGTCCCCCTGACACCGCGCTCGCCGGACTACCAGGCGTACGCTTCGGGAGCTTCGCCTCCTGGGTCGGGCCAGATCTTGTCGAGCGCGCGGAGCGTCTCGGGCGACAGGGTCAGGTGCGGGGCTCGCAGCGATTCGGTCAGTTGCTCGGGAGTGCGCGGTCCGACAATGGTGGTGACGACGGCCGGGTTGTGCAGCAGCCACGCCAGGGCGACGTCCGCGGGGCGCTCGCCGAGGTCCGCGCACAGTGCTTCGTACTTCTCGAGCTGCGGCCGGTGCCGGTCGACGGTGGCCAGGAAGTCGGGCGACGAGCGACGGCCGCTGTCAGCCTTCTCCAGGGCGCCCCCGAGCAGGCCGCCGCCCAGCGGGCTCCACGGGATCAAGCCGAGACCGTAGTGGCGCAGGGCGGGGATCAGTTCGAGTTCGACGGTTCGGGCGCCCAGGTTGTACAGGCTCTGCTCGGACACGAGGCCCAGGAAGTGCCGCTTGTTCGCCTCCTGCTGGGCGGTGGCGATGTGCCAGCCGGCGAAGTTGCTGCTGCCGACGTAGGTGACCTTGCCTTCGCGGACGAGCTGCTCCATGGCCTGCCAGATCTCGTCCCACGGAGTTGAGCGGTCGACGTGGTGCATCTGGTACAGGTCGATGTGGTCGGTCTGCAACCGTCGGAGGCTGGCCTCGGCGGCCCTGCGGATCTTGTAGGCCGACAGGTACTTGTCGTTCGGGCCGGTGCCCATGGGCTGGTAGAGCTTGGTGGCCAGCACGATCCGGTCACGTCGGCCGCCGCCCTGGGCCAGCCAGCGGCCGATGATCTCTTCGGAGGCACCGTAGCCCTGCGTCATGTCGGGTGACTGCGGTCCGCCGTAGACGTCGGCGGTGTCGATGAAGTTGATGCCTTCCTCTACGGCCCGGTCGAGGATGGCGAAGCTCGTGGGCTCGTCGGTGACCCAGCCGAAGTTCATAGTCCCCAGGCCGATCTTGCCGACCTTCAGGCCGGTCCGGCCGAGGTGGTTGTAGGTCATCGTCATGGGGTGGTTCCTTCCGATCCGGTATGGGCTGTGATGTGGGTATCGGCTCAGAGCGCAGAGCGCGCTGGCTTCGTAGGCGGGGCTGACGTGTTTCGAGTGGACGACTCCTGCGCTCACGGACAGTGGTGGAACCGGGCATCCCCGCTCTGTGGCAAGGGCGCCCGCCCCGGCGGCCCGCACTCGCCTCTGCGCTGTCGCCGGGAATGGCAACGGCGGGCTCTGTCGAGGGAACCGCAGGTCACGTGCGGGTGGAAGGTACGGCTGTGCCAGGTACTGACAGGACCCCCCTCGTCCGGGCCCGGCCGCCTAGCCTGGAGGTCGTGAGTACCGAGAGCGACATCCGCGAGTTCCTGGCCTCCCGCCGCGCCAAGATCACCCCGCAGCAGGCCGGGCTGCCCGCCTACGGCGGCAACCGGCGCGTGCCCGGGCTGCGCCGTGAGGAAGTCGCGATGCTCGCCGGCGTCAGCGTCGACTACTACGTCCGCCTGGAGCGCGGCCACCTCGCCGGAGCCTCCGAGGAAGTCCTCGACGCGATGGCGAACGCCCTCCAGCTCGACGAGGCCGAACGCGCCCACCTGCACGACCTGGCCCGCGCCGTCGCCCGCCGTCCCGCCCGACGCCCCAAGCGCACCCGCGGCCCGCTCCCGGACAGCGTGCTGCGCGTCCTGGACTCCATGACCGACTTGCCGGCCTTCATCCGCAACGGCCGCCTCGACATGCTCGCGGTCAACCGCCTCGGCCGCGCCCTGTACGCGCCGCTGTACACCGAGGACGCACCGCGCCCGGTCAACGTGGCCCGCTTCCAGTTCCTGGACCCGCGCGGCCGGGACTTCTTCCCCGACTGGGAGCAGTCCGTGAACACGACCGTCTCCCTGCTGCGCACCGAAGCCGGCCGGGCTCCCGGTGACAGTGAGCTGACGGGGCTGATCGGCGAGCTCGTCACGCGCAGCGAGGAGTTCCGCACCGCGTGGGCCAAGCACAACGTGCGCCTGCACCACACCGGCCGCAAAGCCTTGCGGCACCCGGTCGTCGGCGAGATCACCCTCGACTTCGACGCCATGGAACTGCCCGCGCAGCCCGGCCTGACCCTGACCGCGTACAGTGCCGCCCGGCACACCCCGGCCTACGACGCATTGCAACTGCTGGCCGCCTGGGCCGCCACCACAGACGCCGCGGCCAGAGACGCCGCAACCGCAGACTCGGATCACGCGGGCAACCGCTGAGCCATGTCCTTGGCAGCGTTGCCTCGCCGCCGATCGCGCGGGATCCACGGCCCCGCCGTCTGCGCGCGCACGCCGTCGGCCCCGTCTCCGCGGGCGTCGCGTGCAGGCCAGCGCACCCAGTCGGTGCGCGGGGGCGTGGCCCCGTGCCAAGCTGTGCGTGTGCAGCGCGACCCGAACCTGAACGAACTGGGAGCCTTCCTCAAGGCACGCCGTGCACAGCTCAGCCCCGGCGACGTGGGTCTGCCCGACAGCCGCGAGCCGCGGCGCGTCCCCGGGCTGCGCCGGGAGGAGGTCGCCCGGCTGGCCGCGATCAGCACCGACTCCTACACCCGGCTGGAACAGGGGCGCTTGCAGGCGTCCGAAGCCGTCCTCGGCGCCCTCGGGAAGGTTCTCCGGCTTGACGGTGACCAGCTGGCGTACCTGCTGACTCTCGCGGGGAAGGCCGCCTTGCCCCCGGCCGGCGGCAGAGCGCGGCAGCGGGTCCAGCCCCAGTTGCAGTACCTGCTGGACGACCTCGTTCTCACGGCGGGGTTCGTCGAATAAGGGGCGATGCCCGTTCGCACAAGGCTGCGGAAGGCAGACAGCCCATCGGCCGCTGGGGAACGCGCACGGTGGTCGGGCTCCTCGGCACGGTCCTGCTGTCCCTTGGGCTCGCGTCCCGTCGCGTACACCGCGGTGGCCGTACGGTGCCTGACGCGTGAACGGGCCGCCGCGCCCGCACTCGACCGGTACCGGCCCTTGCTGGTCCTGGCCGTCGGCGACGCGGTACGCACGGCCCTCTGCCACGCCGTCGACCGTGCCCGGCCTCCGGCGGAGCAGCGGCTCGCGCACTGCCAGGGAGCGAGTTTTCCGTCCCGGCACACCGCGACCGCCCTGCTGGCGACCGGGCTGGCCACAGATGCCGCCCCGGAGGCCGCCGGCGCCGTGGCCGCGCTCGTTGGGCTCAGTCGACTGGCACTGCGTGTCCACTGGCCCTCGGACGTCGTCGGCGGCTGGGCGTTCGGATACGGCTGGCTGGCCGCTTCAGAGATGACGCGTCGTGCAGTTGCTCACCACGGGGCGACGGGTGTCGGGACACGTCCACGCCACCCGGCTTGCTCCCTCACATGAAGGCGACTACTCGCAGCGAAGGTGGCTTCTCATGTCCACACTGCGGCATTGCGGCGCGTTGAGACGACGCTGGCTGGCGTGGTTTGAGCTGGGAAACCGCGAGCTGTTCCGCACCTGCGCGCGCCTCAGCCCGCTCAACGGCAAAGACGGCGGGGACGACGAGGACGCCGTGGCCCAGGCCACCCGCATCACCCTGAGCCTGCTGGTCCAGCGCATCGAGCAGCTCACCGCACAGATCGACGAGCTGAACCGGCGTCTGACCCGGCTCGTCGAACGCCACGCCCCGCAGCTGCTCATACCGGTGGGCATCGGCCCGGACAGCGCCGTCACTCTCCTGATCACCATGGGAGACCGTGGCGGCGACCGGCAGGCCAACGCCGTCCTCGTCGCTTCCGGTGCCGGTTGGCTCAGTGCGCGCCATCATGAGGCAGTGCCTCGGCGGCATGGGCGAGGAGGAGCGGATGGACCGGGAAGTCGTTCATGCGGAGCTGCGGCAGGCCGGCGCCACGTTCCATCGGCTGCTCGAGCCGGCCACTGCCGAGGACCTGCGTCGGCGGAGCCAGGGGACACGTTGGACCAATGAACAGCTGCTGTACCACATGCTGTTCGGATACATGGTCGTACGGGCGTTGCTTCCCTTGGTTCGGATGTTCGGTCGTCTTCCGCTCGGTGTGAGTGGTGCATGGGCGCGCCTTCTCGATGTGTCCACCCGTCCGTTCGACGTGATCAACTATCTCGGGGCGGTGGGCGGCGCCCGGGTCTACGACCGTCGCCGCATGGGAGCGAAGCTCGATCGCACGCTTGCGGCTCTTGCCGCCTGGACGCCGAGTCGGAAAGGGAGCTGGCGCGGAAGATGCGCTTTCCGACTCGGTGGGACCCGTTCTTCAAGGACGTGATGACTCTCGAAGAGGTCTACCGGTACCCGACCCGGCACTTCGACTTCCACCGCGCCCAGCTCACCCTGAGCGCCCAAGCCTGACGTGCGCGGCCGTGCGCTTCCGGGATCAGTCCTGGCAGTCGCAGCCCGATGCCGTCTTCGCCTCGGCGACGGTGCGTGCCGGGTCCGTTGAGGTCTCTGCCGGTGTGCAGCAGGAGTTCACGCCGCAGCAGGCGTCGGCCGGCGCGTCTGCGGTCTCGGTCGCCTTCCTGGTCGTGAGCTTGGTGGCGTGGACGATCGCGGAGTGCATGCCGTCGGCGACCGAGTGGGTCGGAGTGCTCTCGACGTTGGTGAATCCTGCAGCTTCCAGGCCCGCACGGTATTCCGCGAAGGACAGCGCCCGGCGATGCAGCCCACGTGGTCACCACGCTCGGCACGCTGTTCGGCGGTGAGGGTGTCGTCGGCGACGACGTCGGAGACGCCGACGCGGCCGCCGGGCTTGAGGACGCGGATGGTTTCGGCGAAGACGGCCGGCTTGTCGACGGACAGGTTGATGACGCAGTTGGAGATGACCACGTCGATGGTGTTCGCGGGCAGCGGGATGGCCTCGATGGTGCCTTTGAGGAACTCCACGTCGGTCGCGCCTGCCTTAGCGGCGTTGGCCAGGGCGAGGGAGAGCATCTCCTCGGTCATGTCGAGCCCGTACCTCTCCGCGCTGGCCGCCACTCTGGACGAGGACACGGAGCTGGTGTCGGTGATGGCCGCCAACAACGAGACCGGCGCCCTGCAGCCGATCGCCGAACTCGCCATCGGCGACTACGAGGGCCTCGCTACGGACGGCCGCTCCGCTGTACGGCCGCTGTTCGTCGAGACCAACGCCAACGCGCCGCAGGACTCCACCGACGCCTACAGCGGGCTGTTCCCCGCCGGCAGGCACAACGGACCCTTTGCCGAGGCCACGGCCACAGCCCCAGCGCGCACCGCAGGAACGCTGGGAGCCCGGCCGCACAGGCTCGTCCGGTGATCGAAGAGGTGTCACAAAGCGGCTGCAGCTTCCGGAACTTCGGGTTCATGTGAGGCGCAAGGTAAACAGAGCGCCATTTTTCCTGTGAGCCCTTTGTGTGACTGTTGTGGTCACGCCAAGATCCCCTCTGCGCCCGGGACACCCCCATGCTCCCGGCGCAGGGAGGAGCGGGCATGTTGCCCCCGAAGCACCAGCGACGGTTCATAACCTGCACCGTCGTAGCGGCCGCGTTCGGACTGGTAAGCACCCAGTCGTTCGCGGCGTCGAACGACGCAAGACCCCGGCCCTGGCAGGCACGCCACCAGGCCGCCGTTGGCCGGCAGCACATCAAGGCGGTGCACGCGGGTCACGGCGTGTCCGCGTTCGCCGCGGAGGGCGGCGATGACGACGGGGCCGACGAGGCGGAGAACTCCGCCGAGGCGACCGCCCAGTTCACCGAGGCCCGCACCGCACCGGGCGTGGTCGCGCCCGGCGCCTACGGGGCGGCCTGGCAGCAGCTGCAGTCGATGAAGCACACGAGCGGCAGCTGGGACCACGTCACCAAGAGGGTGTACAACTCCGACGACCCCCGCTACCGCGATGTGAACTCCAACTCCAGCGGCGGCGCGGGCGAGGTCACGGGCCGGATCACCGGCATCGCCGCCGACAACCAGGGCTATGTGTACGCGGGCGGAGCCAACGGCGGCGTCTTCCGCTCCACCACCGGCGGCGGACACTGGAAGCCGATCTCCGACAAGCTCCCGTCCCTGTCGACGGGCACTCTTTCCTTGGACGGCCAGCAGCGACTCTGGTACGCCACGGGCGAGTCCAACACCGGCGCGACGTCCTTCGTCGGTACGGGCGTGTACGTCCTGAAGGACCCCCGCCACGGCCAGTTCCAGCCCGGCGACCGCGTGGGCGGCGCCGAACTGGAGTCCACCGTCATCCACGCCCTGCGCTTCGCCGGGACTACGGTGTGGGCGGCCACCAGCACTGGCGTCTGGTCGCACTCGACGACCACCTTGTCCGGACCCTGGAAGCATGAGTTCGCGCCCAACCCGGACTACCTGCCGGGTGGTTCGAAGGCGGACGACCCGAGCGCGCCGTACAAGAACATCGCCAACGACATCGCCGTCGACCCGAAGGACCCCTCCAAGGTCCTCCTCGCGGTCGGCTGGCGCGGAGGCGACGCCTACAACGGGCTGTACGCGAAGGCGGACGACGGCAGCTGGAAGCCGGTCAGTGGGCTCGGTGACCTGCCCACGAGCAGCGCCGACGTCGGCAACGTGACGTTCGCCGCGGCGGCGGACGGCTCGCGCCTGTACGCCATCGACCAGTCGCCGGCGCAGACGGCCGCGAACCCGGACAGCGGGCTCAAGGGCGTGTACGTGTCGAAGAGCGGCTCGCCGTTCGGGCCGTGGACGCTGATCGCGGACTACACCAAGTTGAAGGCGTCCGGATCCGCCCTGCAGAGCGCGGGCTACATGCCTGGCATCCAGTCCTGGTACAACCAGTTCCTCTAGGTCGACCCGGCCAACGCCGACCATGTCTACCTCGGCCTGGAAGAGGTCTTCGAGACCAAGAACGGCGGCCAGAGCTGGACGGTGCCGGGCCCGTACTGGAACTTCCCCTTCCCCTGTTGGAGCATCGACCCGGCCAAGCAGACCGGCGATTGCTCGCCCACGACCCACTCCGACCAGCACGCGGTCGCGATCGGCAGCTACAAGGGCAAGACCTGGGCGTACGTGGGCAACGACGGCGGTATCTACCGCCGCCCGCTCAACGGCGCCGTCGACTCCGGCGGTCACGCAAAGGACTGGCAGTCCCTGAGCGACGGCACCCTCGACACCCTTCAGTACTACTCGGTGGGCGTCGGTAGGGACCTCACCAACGGCGGCGTCTCCGTCACCGGCGGCCTGCAGGACAATGGCCAGTCGATCCTGCGTGGCCACGACAAGGTCATGGGCTCCAACTTCGGCGGCGACGGCGGCGACACCATCGCCGACCCCGCCAACGGCTGCAACATCGCCGCCGAGTACGTCTACCTCGACATGTGGGTCACCCAGAACTGCGGCGAGAACGACGGTTCCTGGTCGACCGACCCGACCAAGGCCACCGAGTACGAGGTCGCACCGCCGGACAAGGACCAGGGCGGTGCGGGCGCCCGCTTCATCGCGCCCATCGCCGCCGACGCCAAGGACACGGGCACCTGGATCGCGGGCGGCCGGCACGTGTGGGTGAACACCAAGGGCTTCGCTATCCGCTCCGGCAAGGAGTGGACGAACGCCTACGACCTCGGCGAGGGCCACGTGGCCACGGCCGTCGCGTCCTCCGGCGGCACGGTGTACGTCGGCTGGTGCGGCCCCTGCAACAACCAGGGCTTCACCCGGGGCATCGCGGTCGGCAACGGCGACGGCACCGGCTGGCACCAGCTCGACCTCCCCGTCGACGGCACCATCCCGAACCGCTACGTCTCCGGCTTCGAGATCGACCCGGCCGACGCCCAGCACGTCTACGTGGCGATCAACGGCTTCTCCCGCCGCTTCACCGAGGGCCCGGGCGCCGGCGTCGGCCACGTCTTCGAGTCGAAGAACGGCGGCGCGAGCTGGACGGACATCTCGGCCAACCTGCCCGACGTCCCCGCCGACACGGTCAAGCTCCTGCCCAACGGCGGCCTCGCCCTCGGCACCGACCTGGCCACCTTCTACCGGCCGGCCGGCGCCACCAAGTGGCAGGTCCTGGGCCACAGCCTGCCCACCACGGCCGTGATGCAGCTGCGCCTCGGCCCGGACGGCAAGTTGTACGCGGCCACGCACGGACGCGGCATCTGGTCCTTCGACGTACGGCGCCTCAAGGGCCGTAAGGACTGATCACCACCCGTACGCTGAGTAGCACGACGACGGCCGGTGCCGCCCCGAACCGGGGGCCACCGGCCGTCCTGCTTTCGGGTTCACTGCACCGGATACGCCGCCACACTCAGCCGAAGCGTGAAGAGCGGCGCGCTCTCGGGACCCCACGTCACGGTCACCGATCCGATGCGCGCGGCACGCACCGTGACCCGGGTGACGCCCTTGCGGTCGGTGGCGGAGGAGGTCACCAGCGCCAGCATCGGGTTGCTGCTGCGCGGCTGGGGCCAGGAGCCCGGGGCACGGGGCTCCAGGACGACGGTCACCGTCGTGCCGGATCGCACGCACACGCTCTGGGTGGAGGCGTCCCCGGCGTTGTGGGTGATCATGACGGAGCCTGCCAGGCAGCCAGGCGACGCGGAGGCCGTAGCAGGGGGCGTGGCCGTGCCTCTCGGGGGCGACGACGGTGTTCCGGGAGGGGCTGTCGCCGAGGGCGACGTGGAGGGCGGGGCTGGAGGACCTGTCTCCCTCGTACCGCTCGCCGACGGCGTTGTGGCGTGCGGGTCGGCGGAGGGGCGCGGTGACGGGGAGACGGGGTGTGAGCTGCTGCCGCTGCCTCCGCAGGCGGTCAGAAGGCAGGCCACCGCGACGATGGCGGCCCCGAACCACGGCCCTCCGAGCCCCGGCCTGCGTCTTTGCTGCTCCAGCGTCACACCTGCCTCCTCAAGTCGCCGCACGCCACTGTGACGCCCGGGTCCGGCGCCTGGTTCCTGCCCCAATCGGCCCCTGTCCCCCTATATCAAGGTGCGCCCCGGCGTCTCCGCCGGAGCGCACCGTGCACTCTCTCAGGTCAGTGCCGGATCGGCAGCGGCCTGGTGACGTGCGGTGAGGGGACGGTCGCCGCGCCGTGGGCCGTGGCGCGTGCGCTGCCGCCGCTGACGGTGAGCGGGCCGGCGGTGTAGAGAGCCTCGTCAGACCGGCTTCCCGCACCCCCGCGTTATAGGGGCGTCCGTGAGACGTGAGAGGGTCTGGGGCGTGAGTGAGACACCACCCAACACCCTGCAATACCGCTTTGACGGGCCAGAAGACGCTCCGGTCCTGATCCTGGGTCCCTCACTGGGTACCACATGGCACAGGTTGTAGAGACCGTCCAGGGGCGTCGATGCCAGTCCACTGAGGGCATGAAATTGCAGGTCGAAGCCTCTTGGTCCGAGAGCGTCTGCCCAGTTGGTGATGGCTGTGTGATACGCGGGTGATATGGCGAGGCCCCGCCGAGGTCCGTCCTGGCGGGGTCTCTGCCCGGATCCGTGAGACGTGGAAGCCGCACCGGAGTGCTCCGGTGCGGCTTCGGCGTGAGGTCGAACGCGCTGGCGCGCATGATGCGGTCGGTTCCTCGAAGGAGTCCGTGTGCCTGTAATTCTCCCGGGTGCCTGATTTGCAATCGAACCCGCTCATCCGTTCGTATCGGGGTGAGTTTTCCATCCAGCGCGACCAGGATGCGTGAGTGCGGGAGCGGTTACGGCCGGATCGACTGGCTGGCTATCGGCAGCTGAACTGGCCATCTCGGCCTGTGTCCAGGCCACGGCTACTTCGCTGTCGCGTGTGACGTCCATGTAGGCGTTGATCCGTACTCCCGTAACTGCTACAAACGCCGCATCGGGAACCCGCGCGTGACAGTCTCATGCGTCTCGATCGCTACTTTGCCCGAGAAATCGGCCACTTGGTCAGGCTCACACCGCCGTGATGGCCACTAGAGGCGCAGTCGTAGGCTATGAAGCATGAAGATCAGGGTCCGTGACGCTCATCCAGCCGACGTCGAATGGATGAGCAACAACACCGAGGGCTGGACGGTCACCGTCGAGAAGCAGGAGGGGGCCGCCTCCCTGGCGGAGGCGCTGCACGCCCTGATCGCAGAGGATTCCGACCAAGGCGTGCGTATGGGATGGCTTCACTCCAGTCTGCAGCGCGCGGCAGGCGGCGAGCCCGGCTACGTCAGGCTTTATGAGCTCCACGTTTCTCCCGAGTTCCGACAAAGGGGAGTGGCACGAGCTTTGGTCGATGAGTTGTTTGCTCGGGTGCCCGATCAAGAGATCCTCTTGTCAGCGTGGGACCGGGAGCTGTACGGAGTGTGGCTTAAGCTCGGATTTACATACGTCCCTGAACCCGATGAAATGTCAGGAGATCACAGTTACCCCGGTGAGATGGTGCGCCCACCGGTAGAAGCTTCGTCCTGAAGGATCGGCATCGTCTGTCGGCATAGCCGTCCAGGATCCCTTCTTGCGGGAGCGCTTGTCGAGCTTGGGCAATGCCGAGCTGTTCCGCACCTGCGAGACCCTCAGCCCACTCGACGGTGGGGGAGACGAGGACGGAGTGATGGCCCAGGCCACCCACATGACGTTGCGCATGCTCGCCGAGCGCATCGAACAGCTCACCGCGCAGATCAATGAGCTGAATCAACGCCTGACCCGGCTCGTCGAACACCACGCCCCACAGCTACTCGTTCCGGTAGGCATCGGCCGGACAGCGCCGTCACTCTCCTGATCACCATGGGGGACAACCCCGAGCGGCTGAACACCAAGGCGTCCTTTGCTGCCCTTTGCGGAGTCAGCCCCATCGAGTACTCCTCCGGCCGGCGGCGCACGTGCCGGCTCAACCACGGCGGCGACCGGCAGGCCAACGCCGCCCTGCACCGCATCGTCTTCACCCGCCTGCGCCACGACCCGCGCACCCAGGCGTACTACGAACGTCGCACCCAGGAGGGCAAGATCCGCCGTGAGATCATTCGATGCCTCAAGCGATACGCAGTCCGCGAGGTTTTCAACCTGGTCAGACCGGTTTCCCGCACCCCCGCGTTAGAGGGGGGTCCCTTCGAGATGTCCGGCTCGCCGGCAATGATCAGGCCGCGCCCACTTGGCTCGTGTCTTGCAGCAGCATTGCCCGTAATCAAGGAAGCGCGTCTCCACGATCATTGGGGCGGTGGCCGTGAACGCGGTACACGATCTCGTCCGGGTGGCGCATGACCCTGGCCAGTCGCCACGCCGCGTCATACGGCCTGCAGCCGCGCTCCCGGGACCACAGGCGTAGGGCGAGCAGACTGGTGAGCGGGTCGAGCAGCCAGCGCAGTAGGGAGGTCTTCACTGCTTATCCTCCGCTGCTAAAGGGACGGTTGCTGGGGAGGGCGCCACGGACTCCAGGTCGCCGGACGGTGACGGCCAGGGGAATCCGTCGGCCCAACCCATCTGCTCGAAGAGCGTGCGGGTCGTGGCCATGAACCGCGCTTGCCGTCCCGGCACGTCGTCCAATCGCTCCCAGACGTAGAGGAGAGTGTGGGCGAGCCGCTCGGCTTGAGTGCGCTCGGTGACCGACGTCCCCACCAAAGGGAGGATCGTGTCCCTGAACGATGCCCAGTTGAGGGCCGACAGGTCGTCCAGATGTTGCTCCAGCCACCAGAGGCGGGCGCTGTCCCCGTCGGTGCACACGGTCCGAGCCAGCTCCTGCCGACGCAACCGGTCCTGCGCGAGCCGGAGTTCAGCGTCGCGCAGGGCGTTCTGGTGCTTCTGGGCCCGGTCGGCGTCCTGCTGGGGGAGCAGCAGGGTGAGTCGTGCCCTGAGCCAGAGGCCGGGATAGCCGTCGGGGCTGTGCCACGGCGAGACCGCCAGGGTGAGCCTCTGCTGAGCGCATTCCAGTTCCTCGGGCTGGTGCCCCCCGGCGATGCCGCGGCCGAGTTCGTCCAGGGCCAGGCGGGCCGCCGCTCGCGCGGCGACCCCGTGGTGGGTCCCGGTCGCCCTGGGCGGGATCTGATGGGTGAGAGTGCCGCGCGCCAGGAAGCGGACGCCCGGCAGGCAGGTGGGCCAGTACGCCGTGAACCGGCCGACCCGCCGTCTCCACCAGGGACCGGGACGATCGGTCATGCCTCCGACGCTTTCCGGACGAGGCTGTAGTGCTGCATGGCGTGGCCGAGGATGTCCCGCCAGAACGGCCGGACTACCGCTCCGTCGGCCACCAAGAGCCGGTCGAGCCGCAACCGCAGCCGTGGCGGGGCGAAGACCTCCGCAAGCAGGGCGATCACCGCGTCCCTCTGGTCGGCGTCGTGCTCGAACCGCTCCTGCCACCGGGTTAGTTGATCGAGCACGGCGTCCACGGCGTCGTTGGTGGACAGTAGCGTCTGCCAGGCATGCACGAAGTGCTCCCTGCTGGACGCGTCGCGGGCCGAGGCGAGGACCAGGTCCGTACCCGTGTCACTGGAGACGAGTGCGAGGAAGGCCCCCAAAGCTTGGCGGTGCGCCTTTCCATCGGCCTCGACCCCATGCTTCTTCAGCCACTGCACGACCGTCTTGTCCACGAGGCCAGGAGCGTGCCGGACGAGCTCCCGGAAGGCATCGACCAGCTTCTCGGCGCCGAACTCCTTTCCGTCCGCTGCCTTGCCCAGGCGGGTGAGGGCGAGCGCCGGCTGCTCAAGACCCCAGGGCCCGCCACAGACGTCGATGACCAGATCGACCTTCTCGGCGTTGTTGGATTCTGCCCAGTTGAGGAGTCGGTCCCGGACGTAGCGGCCGAGTTCGGCGTCGGTTGCGGCCTTCGTGAGCGCCTCGACGGCCAAGATGCGCCGAGGGCCGGTGAGCCCCGTCGCGAGAGCGTCGAGCACCTTCCTGTCGTGCCGACGTACCGCCAGGCGCAGGAGGGCTTCGCTTGCCAGACGGGCGTCGTCCTCCGGGACGGACCGATTCGCGGCGACACCGACCGCCCACGTCGTCAGCAGGTCATGCTGGGTGGGGAACTCGTCCCACAGATGACGCAGGATGGCAGCAGGCAGCCCCTGACACGTGCGGTCGTGGTGGGCACGTTCGCCGACGGGCTCGATCTCGGCTGCTTGGAGCCGACGGGACGACGTCGCGTCGGTGAGCACATCGGCCGGCCCGCGGGCCTGGCCCAGCGAGGCGAGCAAGTCGTCGGACGCGCGGACGATGGAACCGCGCCGCCCTCCGTCGAGCAGCGCTCCCGCCCATACCGTGACCCGAGTGGACAGCAACGACGGACTCCCGTCCACCGCACCGCGCTTGTTGAGCAGCTTCTCCACCGTGGTATGCCAGTCCCCGAAACGGTCCACGGCTTCCTTGAGCTGTTCCCTGCCGTTGACCGCACTGAGGAGTACGGCCAGCCGGCACGCCTCACGGGCGGACGGGTCGGCTTCCCAGATCGGGGAAAGTTTCTCGTCCGTCAGCCAGGCCAGCCGGTCCCCGTGACCGTGCGCGTCGAGCTCGGCCTCGACCAGGCGCCGCGCACCGGGGGACTCCAGCCGTACGGCGACGTCGCCAGTGGCATCCGCCCATGTGCCCTGCCAGTCGCCCGGGGTGGCGAGCACGACCAGGAAAGACCCCTGTTTACGCAGTGCCGCTCCATGACGGACCAAGTCTTGGCCGAAGCGGGCGGGCGGCTCGTCCGGGAGGTCGGAGAGGTCGAGCAGGTAGCCCGTCGCCGAGCGCACCGGCAGGCACTGGGCCCCGGGCTTGGTCCACTCCGGTTCCAGGTCGAACAGCTCTGGCTCCTGCGGTCCCGCCGTATGGCGCAGGAGCCGTACCGCCGCGGTCCGCCGGCCGCTGCCAGCGGGGGCGCACAGCACCACGACGCCGTGCGCTTCCAGGATCTTGGCGGCGTCGGGCAGACGGTTCGGTTCCCGGGGCTCGACGAAGCGCCCGTCTTCGCTCGCACGGTAAGCGGGGTCGCGGCCGTCGATGGGCAGGGGGTGAACGTAGTCACCGTTCAGGTGTACGGCGTAGTGGACCGCCTGGACGCTGTGGTCGCCGTATTGGTGGAACTCCGACGCGTTCGACGGCGGCGCGCCGGCCGGATCCTCGTGTGCCTGGGGCCCCACCGGCTCGATTCCGTGGTACGTCGGGTCGGGTGCTTCGCTGCTGCGGTCGCTCATTGCCGCCCCCGCTTGTCGTAGAAGTTGTAGCCCTGCTTGCCGTGCTCGCCGTACTGGTGGAAAGTCACCGCGCCGGGACCCGCCGGAGCCGTGGGCGCCGACGCCACGAGCGCCCCGGCTCCCGGCTCCTCCTCACCCCCCGCCGTTGTGGACGGCTCGAAGATGTCCGGATCCGCGAGCCCCCAGTCGAAGCCCGGGAGGTGCAGATAGGCCGGCTGCTCGAACTTCTTCACCCTCACCAGATGCCGGTGGAAGTGCGCCGGCAGTACGTCGCCGTTGACACAGCCGCTGTCGAAGACGTCCTCGTACACCCGCTGGGAGACGATCACGGCGGTGTTGGTGATCTCGGGATGGCCACGTTCGAGCACCGCCCGCAGCGCCTTGTCGTCCAGGAGTCGGTGGGTGTGCACCATGGGCACGCCCAGACCGCTTTGAGGCAACGGGCCGACGTGGATGCTGACCCGCAGCTGCAGGGGCTTGAGGTGCGGGTTCTCGGCCCGCCGACGGGAGAGCGCCTGGCGCAGTGCGTCGGGGAAGTGCCCCACCAGCGCGGGCAGGACCTCGGGGTCCATGCCGGCGACGTAGCCATCGCCCGTGTGCTGGCCGAACACGCGCCGTTCCCAGTGCGCGCTGACGTTGCTGGCGCTCAGTGCCTGGGCCAGCAGAGGTGGGATGTCGGCGTTGACTCGCTGCATCCCTTTGCTGTCGAGTGATCCGAAGTCCCTGGCGTCGACGGCCAGCACGGCCCGGTAGGGCCACAAGGGCTCCCATGACGGCAGCATGCGCCGCTCCTCTCGTAGCTCTCCCCGCCCATGCGGTGGGGAGAGCACCACCCTGTTCGGGGAGCGGGGAGCCGACCGTCCAGCGCTGGACGGTACGGGCGTGCCGCACGTCACATCACAGGAGCTCCGCGCGGCGGTCGGTCGCCGTCACCCACCCCGTCGTCCTCGGCTGCGGCCCTCAGCAGGGCAGGATCTCTGACAACGAGCCGCCGACGGCCGAGCGTGACAATGCCGTCGGACTGGAGACGCGCGAGGGCGGCAAACGCTGATGACCGGCTCATGCCCGCCATCGTGGCCAAGTCCTCTCTGGGTATGCCGAGTTCGACGACAAGACCGCCACTCCTGTCGCGGTGACCCACCTCGTCCGCGAGATAGACGACCACCCGTGCCAGGCGCGCCGGCGGCGGCAGATGAGCAAGGTCGGCGCGCAGACGCTCCTGGCTGTTCAGCCGTTCCACGCTCAGCCGGTACACGACCGGCTCCAGGCGATGCCGGGTCACGAAGCCACGGAAGGCGTGTGCGGCCATGACGACCCCGGTACACGGGCGTACCGCGGTCACGGTCGCCGAACGCGGCCGGTCGAGCAGCACGCCCATCTCGCCGAGGACTTCGCCGGGGCCGCGGAGCATCAACGTCAGACGGTCCCCGGCCTCATTGCCCTGCACCACCTTGACGAGACCATCGACCAGCGCGATCACACCGTCGGGCGACTCACCCTGTGCCAGGAGCACCGCCTGGCTCCGGTAGGTGCGCCGATGCCCGCGTTCGAGGAAGTCGCGCCATACCTCAGGAGAGACGAGGGAGAGGAAGTTCACCGTGACACCTCCTCGCCCTCACGCGAAGACGGTGGCCACGGCGAAGCAGCCGCAGCCCGCGACTGCCAGGACGAGAGAACATTGCACCCGGCGGTGTTTAGCCCAGGCGATCTCACTCATCACCACCACCTGCCGGGTAAGCGAAGGCAATGGGTCTGTGTTCCGCAGCGCGCTCTCCAGTACGGCGGGTTCCATGAGCCGCAGGTGTCCGAAGTACAGGAAGTCGCCATCCGGTTCTGGCCCTCGCCGCTCCTTGCCGAGCCGGGGAGAAACTGCCCATGCGGCACAACAGGCACCCGCCATGATGAGCACGATGCCGATCCACAACAGCGCCTGCGACGCGGCGGACTCGAACCCGCCTATCGCCCGCCGGGAACTCGCCAGCAGGCTCAGTACGGCCAGCGTGGTGGACTGCAGGGTCAAGGCGAGCGCGGCTTTCGAATCCGCCTTGGCCGTTGCATCCGCGACGGCCAACTGGATCTTCCACGCTGTTTCGGTCGGCTCAGTCGGCACGGTGGCATCCCCCCGGGTGCAGCGAGTAGCACTCACTGGCGCTGCGCTGAAGGCTGTGCAGGCATGACCGTCCTAAAACGTACGGCGGACATCTTGGCCTGAACACGCGGCGAAGCGGGCGATCCCGGTACGCGAGGTGGGCCGGAAGATCAGAGCTTCCGCCGGGCGATGGACTCGGAATTCCGCCAGCCATGAGTGACCACCCGGCCTCCGGACTGAGGTTCCCCCGAGATGCGAGGAGGGGTGACAGTAGGTCAGATTGATCTCGTGAGAGGAGATCTGACGACGCCTGCCCCCAGGAAGTACCCGCTGGAGTTGCGTGAGCGTGCGGTTCGGATGTACCGCGCCGCCGAGCCCAAGCCCGTCATCCGCTGTATGGCCGAGGAACTCGGCGTGCATCACGAGGCCCTGCGTGGTTGGATCCGCCAGGCCGAGGCTGACGCCGGCGAGCGTGACGACCGGCTGACCACCGACGAACGCGCCGAGCTCGCCGCGCTGCGCAAGGAGAACGCGCAGCTCAAGCGCTCGAACGAAGTTCTGCGGACGGCCTCGGCGTTTTTCGCGGCGCAACTCGACCCGACCCGGCCCAGGTGACGGGGCTCCTTGACGAGCACCCACACCTGGGAGTCGAGTGCGTCCTGCGGGAACTGCACATCCCCACCTCCACCTACTACCGCTGGCGCCAGGCCGAGACGGAGCCGTGCGAGCGGAAACGTAAGGACGCGGAGCTGACCGAGCAGATCCGGCAGGTCCACGAGGACTCCGGCGGGATCTACGGCTCACCACGCGTGCACGCCGTCCTCAAACGCGACGGCGTCCACATCGGCCGCAAACGAGTCGAGCGGCTCATGCGCGAAGCCGGCCTCGCCGGCATCAGCCCACGCCGCACGGGCAAGGGCTTCACCCGCCGCGACCCGGACGCCGACCTCGCCCCTGACCTGGTGCAACGCGACTTCACCGCGACCGGGCCGAACCGGCTGTGGGTCACCGACCTCACTCACATCCCCACCCTGGAGGGACCACTGTGGCTCTCCGCGATCCGCGACGCCTTCTCCCGCCGGGGCGTGGCTTGGGAAACCTCCGCCCACGCGGACACCGACCTGGTCCTCACCACGCTCGAGTATGCCCTGGCCAGCCGTGAGGTCGCCCCAGGCGAACTGATCCATCACGCCGACCACGGCTGCCAATACACGTCCATCAAGCTCACAACTCGCCTGGTGAGAGCTGGTGTTCACGCGTCGATGGGCTCGGTCGGCGACTCCTACGACAACGCGCTCGCCGAGAACCTGTGGACCATCCTCAAAAGTGAGTGCATCCGCGGCCGCGTCTTCGCCACCCGAGCTGAAGCCAACCTGGCGATCTTCGAGTACATCGACGGGTTCTACAACCCCCGCCGCATCCAGAAACGCCTCGGCTACCTCAGTCCCATCGAGTTCACAGAGAAGCACTGCGCCAGCCAGGCAGAGGCCGAACCAGTGAACCTGAAACCCCGCAAAACCGCCCTGACCAGCTAGTCAGCACCTCCCGCACAGCGGGGGAACCTCAGACAGCCGGAGGGGAACCCTGTAGCGGCCCGGAGCACTCATTGGAGTCTGATCCCTCGGGTCGTTTACCGCTCCCGCTCCATGGCCCTCTTTTGCTCAACGGGTGGCCCACCCGCCGTGGTCGCGACGCCCGCATGTTAGGAACGTCAGTGAGTCGGCGACGCCCCGCAGAGTGTTTTAGACCGTGTCCTATGTGGTGAGGCGGACAAGTCGCTTGTAGCAGCAGAGGGCGGCGGCGAGGCCGAGAAAGGCCAGGTAGTTACGGGGATCGCGCTCGTAGCGAGGGCTCAGACGTCGGTAGCCGGACAGCCAGGACATCGTCCGCTCGATGATCCAGCGGCGCCGGCCCAATCGTTCGCTGGACTCGATGCCTTTGCGGGCGATCCGTACTCCGATGCGTTTGCCACGTAACCATTTGCGCAGGTCGACTCGGTCGTAGGCTTTGTCCGCGTGAAGGCGCTGGGGTTTGAAGTGGCGGCCGCGGTGGGGGTCGTGTCTCGTTTGGTGACCCTCGATCATGGGCTCCAGCCCTTCGCTGTCGTGGGTGTTGCCGGCCGAGACGCCGACGAGGAGGGGCAGTCCGTTCGCGTCCGACAGGACGTGCATCTTGGAACCCGGCTTGCCCCGGTCCACGGGGCTCGGGCCTGTGAGTTCGCCCCTTTTTTAGCGCGGACGTGGGCGGTGTCGAGGACGACGCGGGTGACGTCGATGAGGCCGGCGTCGTCGAGCCGGTGCAGCACGGCTTCGTGCAGCCGCCCCCAGACGCCGGCTCTCGACCAGATCAGGAACCGGCGGTGGGCGGTCGACTTCGATATGCTGAAGCAAGGCGGCAGAGCCCGCCAGGCGCAGCCGCTGACCAGCACGTAGATGATTGCCGCGAACAGCGTCTCATCAGGTGTGTCCTGCGTTCCGCCGCCCTGCGGCCGCACCTTCGACGGTGGGATCAGCGGCTTCGCGATCTCCCACAGTCCGTCCGGAACAATCCAACTCCATGTACCCCGCCCCATACCGAGGTCAACGAAGCCTCACCACATAGGACACGGTCTTAGGGCAACCGGCGGACTCATGGGCGGTCACCGTGGCCGTGCAAGAGATAGTGGGAGTCGCCCGGATGGTGTTGCACTCGGGACTGCTGCCAGGCGGCGTCGAACGACAGCTGCCGCGGAGGTGAGGCGTGTGTGCGGGCCCGGCGCATCAGGGCCAGGGCATGCGTTCTTACTGGTCATCGACGCATTCTCCATGATCGGGAGTTACACCGAACGATTTACAGTCCCGAGTGGTCTCGGTACGCGCAGAGCATCCGGTTGGCAGGCGTGGGCGGGCCCCGTCACTCTCGGTGGGAGTGACGGGGCCCGCTGTGGATGGTGGGGTCAGCGCAGTGCGCTGACCTCGGTGGCATTCAGGGTTCGCGGGTAGAGGTGGACGTCGGCCACGGAGCCGGGGAAGGCCAGGTACGGGGTTGTGGCCGAGGCGCTGTTGATGCAGCCGCCGATTGTCAGGGGGAGGGAGGAGTCGTACTGGGGGCTGCGGTTGGTGTCGGTTCCCA
This sequence comes from Streptomyces sp. NPDC018610, assembly GCF_044391765.1. Lineage (NCBI taxonomy): Bacteria > Bacillati > Actinomycetota > Actinomycetes > Kitasatosporales > Streptomycetaceae > Streptomyces > Streptomyces sp. NPDC018610. The sequence continues at coordinate 419,302 of NZ_JBISAL010000002.1, read as the reverse complement.
TGAGGGTGCCGTTTTGGTAGAGGGCCATGACTCCGGTGCTGGAGTCTCCGGCGACGGGTGCCCGGTAGGTGGCTACGAGGTGGGTCCAGGTGCCGATTGGTGCGGTGTTGGTGTCGCCTTCCGCGGTGGGGAAGTCGGAGTTCTCGTCGTTGGTGGTCGTGGTCTGGAACATCCAGGCTTGGCTGGGCTTGTCGTAGGAGAGGTAGAAGGCTTGATGCTGCGTGGTGCCTTGGCAGAGGGCCGTGGTGCCGAGGGCTGAGTTGATCTTCACCCACGCCGAGACGGTGTAGTCGCCGAGGGTGTTGATCGCGCTCTGCTTGCTCTTGAGGAAGCCGGTGCTGCCGTCGAAGGCGACGCTGCCGGCCATTCCGTTCGGCGCGTCGGAACTGAAGGTGCTGCTGCCGTTAGTGGTGAGCGGGTTGAGGATGGTGGTGTCGGTGCCGTCGGTGGCGAGCTTCCACTCGTCTTCGGGCATGCCGTGGTCCCAGCCGGAGGGGACGATCACGCTGTCGGCGCTGGCCTGGTCGGCCTGCATCGCGTAGGGGTAGACGTGGACGTCGGCCACGGAACCGGGGAAGGCGGCGTACGGGGAGGTGGCGTCGGTGTCGGTGACGCAGCCGCCGATGGTCAGTGGCATGGAGGAGTCGTATTGCGGGGTGAGGTTGGTGTCGGTTCCCATCAGGGTGCCGTTCTGGTAGAGCGACATCACGCCCGTGCTGGAGTCTCCGTCGACGGGAGCCGTGTAGGTGACGAGGAGGTGGGTCCAGGTGCCAATGGCGCCGGTGCTGTTGTCGCCTTCCGCGGTGGGGAACTGGGCGTCGGCGTCGTTGGAGGTGGTGGTCTGGAACATCCAGCCCTTGTTGGCGCTGTCGTAGCCGATGTAGAACGCCTGGTGCTGGCTGATGCCTTGGCAGATCGCGGTGGCGTCCACCGACGAGTTGATCTTCACCCAGGCGGAGATGGTGTAATCGCTCGAGGTGTTGACGGCGGTGTGGTCGCTCTCCAGAAATCCGCTGGTGCCGTCGAAGGACGCGGCACCGGCGCCGGCATTGAGCGCCTCGGGACCGTCGGAGGTGAAGGTCGCACCGCCGAGCGCAGTGAACGGATTGTCTCCGTTTCCGTCGGAGCCGTCGGCGTCCAACTGCCACTCGTCCTCGGGGGTGTCGCTGTCCGTGGCGAGCGGGACGAGCAGGTTGGGGCTGATACTGACGACGCCGGTGTCCGTGTCATTGAGGTACCGCGCGGCGAGGTCGGCGTAGTAGGCGTTGGACGGTTTGCCGCTGGAGAGGTCGGCTGCCTTCACGGTCGAGGACGTCGCCGTACCGTCCGTGGAGACCGCCGAGGCGAAGTCGATGACTTGGCCTGCGTTGTTGCCGAGCAGGTAGCCGTTCACCTGCTGACGTGCCGATTCCTGTGCGGCCGTGCCCGGATGTGCGGTGGTGAACGGCGGGATGGTCGCGAAGTAGACGGTGATGTTGGCGTTCTCGGTGATGGGGCGGCCGTACATGTCATTCGACAGGCCGTCGTCGGTGCCGTAGGCACTGATCTGGCTGCTGAGCGATGCCAGGCCGGCCTCGACCTTTGTGGCGCAGGTGTTGGCGTCGCTGGTGCAGTTGAGCAGGTCGGCGGCGCCTGTGGAGATGAGAACGGTGCGTACGTTGCCTTGGGACAGCACGTTCCGGTCCAGCGGGTTGATCGCGTTGAGCGGGGTGGCGCTGTTGGTGATCTGCGGCAGCAGATTGTTGCTCAGGCTGACGCTGTTGGTGCCGGCGTTGAGGACGCCGTAGTCCACTGAGTCGTCGCCGTTGGCATCGCCTACCAGGGCGCTGGAGATGGCGTCGCTGAGATGGTGCTGGCCGTCATTGTCGGCGGTGTCCCCGTTGACGCTCTGATCGCCGTAGAGGACCAGCGAGCCGGTGGGCGCGGTGGTGGGGGTGGTGACGTCGATGCCGGTTAGGTACGGCAGGCCGGTGTAGGTGGTCTGCGTGTACTTGCCCGCGGTGGCGTCGCCGGTGCGGTTGGCGGCGTCACTGACCCAGACAGGGGTCTGGGCTGCGGCGTGACCCGGCATGGCGGACACCGAGCCGTGAACCTGCAGGCTGACCAGAAGGGTCGCCTGCTGTGGGACGGCAACGGTGACTGGGTCGCTGGTGACATCTCCGCCGGCCGGGATGGTGACGGAGGCCGAGTTGCCGAAGGTCACCGGTGCCGGTGTCGCCGCCGCGTTGGCTCCGCCCGCGGTGGCGTCCTGCGGTGCGACGGATGCCGCATCGAAGGTCACCGGCGTCGTACCCATGGCGTTGGACAGGTGCAGGCGTACTGCGTTGCCGTCGTCTGTGCCGATGCTGACGTGGGCCGGGATCCGCAGCGTCTGCCCGTTGACGGTGGCGGTGCTGCCGCTGGACAGCTGAACCTTGGCGGTGTCCGGCACCGAGGCCCATGTGCCGACCCAGTGCCGGGCGCTTGAGCCGCTGCCGGTGACGGAGAGCTGCCGCAAGCCCAGTCCGAGGATGTGTAGGGCAGGCTGGCCGGCCTGGACCCCATTGGTGAACAGCGGCAGTGAGATGCTGCTGATGACTGAGCCGGGGCATTCCAGCGGGACGCTGATCACGTAGATCTTCGGACCGGAACTGGAACTGGTTTGCGTGTTGTTGCTGTGATTCTGATGGGCGAGGGTGAGCGAGGCGGCAGAGGGAGATCCGGCCAGCCAGTCCGGGACGGTGTCCAGCTGATAGTCCTGGCTGGAGGGGGCGCCGCTGGCATCCCGGCAGTTGTCTTTGGCGTAGGTGATGGTTCCGGCGGCGTCCTTGGCGGCGCCACCGGTTGCGAAGGCCAGGAAGACCAGCGCGCCGCCGGTGTTGGCCACGCCGCTGGTGGGTAGGGTGATGGTCTGGCCGGAGGCCAGCATGTTGTCGTAGGTGCCGGTGCCGAACTTCGGCAGTGCGATCGTGGCGCCGTCCACCGTCACCGTTTTGTTGCTCTGCCAGCCGGCCGTGCTCGTCAAGTCGGTGGAGTTGATGCTGTTGCCGGACCCGTCGGCGTCGGCCGGGCTGGTCGTGGTGGTGAAGGTGCTGGTGGCTGTGTTGTTCAGGCAGCTGCTGGTGGCGTTGATCGCACAGGTCAGCGCCGGCGCCAGACGCAGGACGTCGAGGCCGGCCTGGTAGCCCGTGGAGCGCGGGTTCTTGCCGGTCAGGGTGAGCGTGAGGGTGTGTACACCCTGCCTGAGGACGAGCAGCTGCCCGCTTGAGTCCTTGGGGATGCCCAGGTTGAGGAACTGGGTGGTGACGTAGGAGTTGTAAGCGTCGAAGCCGCTGATCATAGTGGACTGGTTGCTCTGGCCGGCGTCCAGGGTCAGCCGGTAGATGCCGTAGTCCTTGGCCTTGGTGAGATTGGCCCCGAAGCTCCAGGGTCCGTCCTTGGGGATGTAGAAGTTGAAGGTGACGGTGTCACCGCTGACGACCTTGGAGGTGGTGCTCTTGTTGTTGAGCATGGCCTGGTAGCCGTCGGCGAATTCGTATCCGCTGCCGGCGGCCTGGCTGATCAGCTGGCCGCCTTTGCTGGTGGTCGTCGCCTTCGGCACGGTGATGGTCGTGCCGTCTGCATTGGTCGTGGTCCAGCCGCTGATGAATTTGTCGCCGTAGGCGTAGACCGGGGTGCTGGTGCCTGCGTAGAACACGTAGGCCGTCTGCGTGATGGATGTGGATCCCGCTTGGTCCACCGACTTGACGTACAGCGTGTGCGGCCCGGCGACGCCGGGCGCGAAGGTCGGGGAGGCGCTGCCGTTGATGACCGATGCGCCGGTGCCGGGACCGTTGTCGGAAGTGGCGTAGTACACGTGGCCCGGCACGATCGTCGTGCCGCTCTTCCAAGGGGTGACACCACTGCTGCTGTACACCGTGTTGCCGAGGGTGGCGTCAAGGGAGAACAGGTAGCCGGTGATGTTGTTGGTGCGGTTGTTGCCCAGGACGAAGGTGCCCTTGTCGTCGAAGGCGGAGCCGATCTGCTTGGAGGGGAACTGACTGGAGGTGACGGTGGGGGCCGGCGGCGCGCTGGTGTCCACCGTGAACGACTGTGTCTTGGTCCAGATACCCGAGCCAGATCCGACCCAGTAGCCGGCCTCGTTCTGCGCGGTCGCCTTCCACGTGTACTTCCCGTCGGGCAGCTTCGGCGTGGTCCAGTCGCTGCCGTTGGTGTTGTACCTGGCGTGCTTCTTGGAGTCGAGGTTGGGACCGAAACCCTGGCCGACCAGAGTGCCGGAGGAGTTGAAGACGTTGTAGTCGACGCGCACCCGTTCGCTACCGCCCGCCAGGTCGGGGTCGACCGCCCGCGCGGAAAGCGTAGGGGTACTGGTGGTGGTCATCGTGTTGCCCATGCTCACGATGGACGGCTTGATGACGGGGCTGCCGGTGCCGTTCTTCAGTTTGGGACGGAAGCTGTAGGTGACTGACATGGTGGCACCACCGCCAAAGGCCAGCTGCTTCCACTGGGTGGCGTCGTTCATGTCGGGCGACTGGACCATCAGCGTCATGCTGCTCCAGCCGCCGGCCGCCGCGCTCTGCGCGCGTGAGGTTACGTCGAACTCGAGTGACGGTGGGCTGACCCAGGAGTTGGAGCCGTTGGTGACCGGGCAAGTGCCGGCTTCGTGGCTCTTCGGGTTGGTGCCGAGCGAGGCGGTGCGTCCACCGGGCTCGTGGCCCCAGTAGAGCGAGGACGAGTTCCATCCAGCGGGACGGTTTGTGCCGTAGACGGCGGCGGGGGTGTCGGAGCACGATGCGGCGGAGAGCTGTTTCACGTACAGCGAGGCATGACTGACCACCGCACCTTTGATGCCGCTGGTGTTCATCTGATAGTAAGTGCGCGCCCGTTCGCCGTTGCCCGGGGAGGAGTTGTCCCACCCTTCCCGGGCATTGGTCGCCCCTGACGTGGACGTCGAGTTGTAGACGTTCCATCCGTTGTCGGAGATGCGGGCCCAGTCCAGCTGGGAGGGCCTGCCGCTCCACTCCGGGTCGACGTAGACCGGGTATGTGGTGGTCTTGGCGGTGAGCAGCCTCTGGTCCAGGTCGAGCAGCTGTCGTCCGTTCCGGAGACTCACCTGGACCTGTGCTCGGTGCTTGCCGACCTGGGCCGCCGCCTTGTGCTCGGCACGGGTGGAGGAGGCGGTCGCGCTACGGGCCAGGGGAGCGGCGCTGGCTCTGTGGCCGGCGCTGTCCCACATCAGAGCGGTGTCGCTGTGGAACACGGTCTTGCCGCTACGCTTGTCGGTGGCTCGCGTACCGCCACCCTTGGTGGCCGAAAGCTTGAGGTTGCTGGAGGAGGTATTGAGCGCAAGATGCCGCAACCGCGGGTTGGCAGCCGCCTTAGGCGTTTTGACCACCAGGATCGAGGAGTATCCGGAGGCGTCGGCGGTCAGTTGCAGATCGACCCCGGCCAGCACCTCAGGGTAGGTGGCGGTGTCGCCGGAGATCACCGGCCTGGGTAGCGCATCCGGCCAGGAGAAGCTCAGCTTGTCCGGTCCACTGCTCATGGTGACCATGGGGTCGGTGCCGCCATCGGTGAAGGCGATGGGGGTGACAGCGGCCTTCGGCGCCCAGGTGCCGTCTGACTGCTGCACCAGTGCGGTGTCGATGGGGACCCACTTGCCCTGCTGTTGCACGCGCTGAGGCATCGAGGAGTCGGTGCGCGTGAAGGTGCCGTCCGGATTGGCGACGACCAGCGTCCCGGTGTCGGTGAGCTGGTCGACCGTTACGGGCTTGCCGGTCGCCTCCGCCTGCGCGGATGCCGACTCGGTGGGGTTGAGGAGCCTGGTGGTCTTCTGGGTCTCAGTCTTCTGTGAGTCGGAGTCGGTTGTCTGCGCTGAATCACCGGATGCCGCATGGGCGGGCACAGTGGTTGTCAGCGTTGCCGCAGCCAGTGCTGTGACGACAGCGACGGCAATCGGCCTTGCGGCAGGGCGTCTGGACGCACGTATGGGTGCGCGGAAGGCGGACATCGCGGTTGGGATCCTTCGCAGGTCTCAGGCGGTCCCCCCGTACGGGCCCCGCGCCGCTGTGCATTCTGAACGCCAGGTATATGCAAGGTCCATGGAGGACCCAACGCTAACTACCCCATAGCTGTCCGTTGTTGACGGGTGTAATCCGTCTTGGGTCCTGCGGCAGACGATTCTTTTGCACTCCCTGTGGAGATACTTTGCAAGTTGTGTCGACTTCAGCACCTAGCGTGATCGACTGCGGGGGAGGTCCGGTGCTTCCGCTCTGACGCGCATTCACATTGCCCACATGTCGGGCTCTTTGGGTGCTTTGGCAACCTCGGAGGGGAACGCACACCATGTCGTGGATATCGGTGCGTCGGCGCGGCGGAGCGGCCTGGGCAGCTCATAGCATTCGTCGCACAGCAGTCGTGACGGTTACTGCCTTGGTGGCGGCCCTGCTGCCCGTCGGCCTGGCCGCTGCGGCTACTGATGCCAAGGGGCATGCGTCAGCGCTGACCGCTCCACACGACAAGCCGATACCCTTCACTCACGCCCCCCTCAGGCGGCATTCCCCGCCCAAACCCTTCAAGCACTTCGACCCCACCGGGCACACAAGGCTTCCTGCACCGGGCAGCGCTGTGGTGAGCTTGCCCACGGCTGGTGCCTCCCTTGCCAAGGGCGTCAGGGCGCCCCAGGTCAGAGCTGGGAATATCCCGATTCTGTTGGGTGCTGGCGCGGCAGCGAGGTCCAATTCGGCCGCCGTCACCCAGCCCCAACAGGTACGCGTGACGATGCTCGATCAAAAGGCCGCGCAGGCAGCGGGCGTCCACGGCGTCTTGTTCGCCCTCCAGCGCATCGGCCCTGGCAGCGGGAACGTTACCCTGCAGGTAGACGACTCGTCGTTCCGCTACGCCTTCGGCGGTGACTTCGCCTCACGCCTGCACCTGGTGCAACTGCCCGCTTGCGCCATGACAACCCCGAACCTGGCGAAATGCCAGACGCAGACTCGTGTGCGCACAACCCCCGGCGCGGTGCTGTCGGCCCAGGTCGCCGTGCCGGCCGCGTCCACTGGCGTGTCGGGCGCTGCCGCTCCTTCACGCACAGCAGCGGCTGCCAAGGCGGCCGGCCCGATGGTCGTCATGGCCGCGACCTCAGGAACGGCCGGATCGTCCGGCGACTACTCGGCGACGAGCCTGTCACCGGGCGGCTCATGGTCCGTCTCCGGAAACACCGGCTCGTTCACCTACAACTACCCGATCACGGTGCCACAGGCGATCGGCGGGGCAGCACCCCAGGTCAGTCTGTCCTACGACTCCAGCAGCCAGGACGCGCGTACCGAGGGAACGAACAACCAGTCATCGTGGCTCGGTGATGGCTGGACCTCGACCGAGAACTACATCGAACGCACCTACAAGTCTTGCAGCGACGACGCCTCGTCCGGCGCTCCCAAGGACGACGGAGACCAGTGCTGGGCGGGACAGATCCTCACCCTGTCACTGAACGGCACCTCCACCGACATCGTCTACGACGACTCCACCAAGACCTTCCGCCCCGCCAATGACCAGTCCACCACCAAAATCGAGGATCTGACCGGCGGGAAGAACGACGCAAAGAACGGCGAGTACTTCAAGGTCACCGAGGGCGGTGACCAGTACTACTTCGGCCTCAACCAGCTCCCAGGCTGGACCAGTGGCAAAGAGGAAACGAAGTCCGTGTGGACCGAGCCGGTCTACCACGCACACAGCGGGGTGGCCGCCTGCCCGGACAGCACGGACTTCGCCGCGACCGCCTGCACCCTGGGATACCGGTTCAACCTGGACTACGCGGTAGACACTCACGGCAACGCCACCGCCTGGTACTACAAGCCGGAGGTCGGCTACTACGGGGCGGCCAAGAAGGACACCGCGGTGGCCTACACCCGCGGCGGTACCCTCTCGCGCATCGACTACGGCATGACCGCCTCGACCATCTACTCCGCCACCGCGCCCGAGCAGATCCTCTTCGGCACCGACGAACGCTGCATCCCCGGTACTCCCACGGGCAACACGTGCTCGGACAGCCAGTTCACGGCGGCGAACGCGGCCTACTGGCCCGACGTGCCCATCGACCTCAACTGCACCTCTGGCGGGAGTTGCACGAACCACAGTCCGAGCTTCTGGTCACGCATCCTCCTGAAATCGATCACCACTCAGATCCAGGTCGCCGGCGCAACGAAGCAGGTCGACAAGTACGACTTCATCCAGTCCTTCCCCGATGGGGGAGACCATGCCCCCACGCTGTGGCTGGACTCCATCCAGCACACGGGCCTCGATACCCTGGGTGGCGCGTCGGCCAGCACCTCGACTCCGGCGGTGAGTTTCGATCCGCCAGTGCAGCTACCCAACCGGGTGGGGACCATCCCGCAGATGCCGCTGATGTACCACAGCCGTATCCAGACGGTCACCAGCGAGAGCGGGGCCGAGACCACCGTCACCTACGATCGTCCGGATTGCTCCAGCGCCCCGGCGAGCGACCCGGACGACCCGACCGACGCCGCCGCGCGCAGTTTCGCGTCGACCAATACCTTGTCCTGCTTCCCGGTGTACTGGACGCCTTACGGCCAGCCGGCGCCGTGGATGGACTGGTTCTACAAGTACAAGGTCACCTCGGTCGTCACTCTTGACCCGAGCAACTCCTACCAGGACGGCACCGAGCCGGAACTGGAGACGGACTACACCTACAAGGGCAACCCCGGCTGGCACTACGACGACAACGAAGTCGTCAAGGCCAAGAACCGAACCTGGGGCCAGTTCCGGGGCTACCCCGAGGTGGACGTCACCACCGGCGACCCGACGGTATTCCACAAGACCGACGGAGTCATCGTCCACGACCAGAAGACCCTGACGAAGACCCATTACTTCCTGGGCATGAACGGCGACACCCTGCCCGGCGGCAAAACCCGCTCAGTGCCATCACTGACCAGCCAGGACGGCACCGTCAGCGTGGCGGACGACGACGCACTGGCAGGGCAGGTCTTCGAGACCGACACCTACACCAGCGCCACCGGCGACCTGAACAAGGCGGACGTCACCGTACCCACGATCATCGGTCCTACCGCCTCCCGGTCACGCAGCGGACTGCTGGCCCTCACAGCCCAAATGGTGCGTACGGCCAAGAGCCTCAGCCGACAGGCAGTCTCTTACGGCTGGCGCAAGACCGAGACCGACACCTTCTACAACACCGCTCTTGGCAAGCCGACCACCGGCATGCCGGTTCAGGTCGACGACCGCGGAGAGACGGCCGACAGCAGCAACACCACCAAGTGCACCTACACCCGCTACCTCACCGGCGGTATCGCAACGCTGGTCCTGCCCGCTGAAGTCGTCACCACCGACCAGGACTGCTCCACCGCCGCAGCGGCCCCCAGCGGCACCCTGATCTCCGACGTTCGTACCTCCTACGACAACACCGCCTTCGGCTACGACGGCGACGGCCGGCAAAACCCGGCGCTGCCGAAGATCGGGGACGCCACGCTGGTGCAGAAGGCATCCGCAGCCAACGGCGCCGCAGCCACAGCGTTCATCGACGCAGCAGCGAACACGTACGACAGCTACGGCCGCGCCGTCCTCACCACACGAACGCCGCATTCCACCGCCCCCAACGGCACCAGCCTCGCCCAGACCGTCGCCACCGCATACACCCCTGCCACCGGAGCGCTGCCGACCAGCCTGACCACCGCGACACAGGTCACCCCCGGGGCCACCTGCACAACAAGCACAACGAGCTCCAAGGACTGCCAGGTCACCAGCAGCACCCTGGACCCGGCCCGCGCCCAGGCCACCGCCAAGACAAGCGCGGCCGGACTGCTCACCTCATTCACCTACGACGCGCTCGGCCGCCTGACGAACGTGTGGCTGCCCAACGAGATAAAAGCCAACGGCGCGCCGGCGAACATGACCTACACGTACAGCCTGACGCAGACCACACCGTCGATCGTCACCACGAAAACACTTCTGGACGACGGCAGCTACAAGGCCAGCCAGACGCTGTACGACGCCATGCTCCGCCCCCTGCAGACGCAGGCGATGTCGGAGAACTCGACCACGACGGTCAGCGACACCCAATACGACTCGCACGGATGGACGGTAGTCACCAACAACGGCTACGCGCTCGCAAGCGGTCTCAGCAGCGTTCCGTTCCAGGTCTCCCAGGTCACCATCCCCGACAGCACCGTCACCGACCACGACGCAATGGGCCGCGCCGACCTGGTCACTGAGGAGCACAACGGCTCCAAGACCTGGACCACCAAAACCGCCTACACCGGAGACAAGATCACCGTGCTGCCCCCCAAGGGCAGCGTGCCGACAACCACAGTGGTCGACGCCCGAGGCCAGACCACCGAACTCGACCAGTACACGGCCGCCCCCGTCCTGTCCGGCACGGCAGCGACCGGCTTCACCGCCACCGGCGGAACTCCCTCACGCACCACCTACGCCTACACCCCCGCGGGCCAGCAGCACCAGGTCACCGGCCCCGACAAGGCCGCATGGACGTTCGACTACGACCTGCTCGGACGTAAGACGTCCCAGAACGACCCAGACGCAGGCAAGAGCACATACGGATACGACGACGCCGGCAACCTGACCTCCACCACCGACGCCAAGCAGGTCGAACTCGACTACACCTACGACCTCCTGGGCCGCAAACTCACCGGCACCGACAAGGCGAAAACCAACTTCCAGTTCGCCTCCTGGACCTACGACACCCTGCGCATCGGCCTGCCGACCTCATCGACCCGCTACGTCCAAGGAACCACCGGCGGCTACACCGTCGCCACCACCGGCTACACCGTCCTCGGCAACCCCACCGGCACAAAGATCACCCTGCCCAGCTCCGAGGCACCACTGCCGTCGACCTACACCACGACGTACACCTACACCATCAACGACCAACTGCTCGCCACACAAACCGACCCCCGCACCCAAGGACTGTCAAACGAGACCATCACCTACGGCCACGACACACTAGGCGCCCCGACGAAAACCAGCAGCAGCGCCAACATTTACGTCGCCGCAACCACGTACACGAACTACGCGCAACCGTCCCGGGTCACACTCGGCGCATCCACCAACCCCGCCACCATCACCTACAACTACGACGACCAAACCCTCCGGCTGCAAGAACGCACCATCGCACGCACTCAGGCACCCGGACCGACCGTAGACGACACCACATACAAGTACGACGACTCCGGCAACCCGATCTCCGCCACCGACCGGCAGTCCGAGACCGGCAACACCATCACCGACCAGCAGTGCTACAGCTACGACAGCCTGAACCGGCTCGCCGACGCCTGGACCGCCAACGACAACTGCACCGCCAACCCGCCCACGGCCAGCAGCCTCACCACGACAGCCGGCTCCTACTGGCAGACCTTCAGCTACGACGCCATCGGCAACCGCCACCAGAGCATCGACCACGCCATCGGCGGCACCGGCACCACCTCCACCACCACCTACACCAACGGCTGCACCGCCAACTGCAACACCACCGGAACTCAGCCTCACACCCTGACCGCCACCAGCGGCGGCGCCAACCCCACCAGCTTCACCTACGACGAAGACGGCAACCTCCACACCCGCACTCCGGTCACCGGCCCGGACCAAACCCTCACCTGGGACGATGAGAGCCACCTGGCCCAGGTTGACACGGCCGGCGCCAGCCCCACAAGCACCAAGTACCTTTACGACGCCGACGGCAACCAGCTCATCCGCCGCGACCCCGGCAAAACCACCCTCTTCGCCGGCGACACACAAATCGTCGTCAACACAAGCGTCACCCCCAATACCCTCCTCGGCGCCGTCCGCACCTACACCCACGGCGGCGCAGGCACCCCCGTCGCCGTCCGCTCCAGCCTCACGGGCGGAGGAGTGAAATACCTCTTCAGCGACCCGCACGGCACGGCGACGATCTCCATGGACACCACCACCCAGCAGATCGCCCGTCAGCAATACACCCCCTACGGTCAGCCACGTAACAGCGCCAACACCACCACATGGCCAGACCCGACCCACTCCTACCTCGGCAAACCGCAAGACACCACCACCGGGTACACCGACGTGGGCGCACGTAAGTACGACCCCACCCTCGGCCGCTTCATCAGCGTTGACCCTGTCCTTGAGTCGGGTAGTCCCCAGGACTTGGGTGGCTACGCCTACGCCGCCGACAACCCTGTCACGAACAGCGACCCCACGGGCCTCTGCCACCCGGACCAGTGCGGCATCGGCGTCCCGAGGGGGAACGTGGTAGGCGGCTCAAGCGGCGTTATCACTGATGGACCGATTGATCCCGACAACCCTGGAACGGGGTATTGCCATCATGGTTCCTGCGGTCGTGGCAGCGCGGGCGTCGGCGGAAAAGGTTCAGTGTCCCTGGTCTCCCAGGGGGCGAAGAAGGCAGCGCTTCCTATCGGAATGGCTGCGGGGATCTATCAGGTTCTCATGAAGTACATAAATGACTACCGGGAAACGGCCGCAGCGAAAACTGCGGGAAAGTCAAATGGTGATTTCACCCTGGTTGTAGCGCAGGTCGAGACGGACGACCCCGTAGGGGAGGATCCATTTGGGGTCCGGTATGTGGTCATCTCTTCCTCGCAGATTAAGGGCGAACTTGCGCAAGAGCTCGAAGATCTCGATGTACTCGTCGTTAGAGCCGAAGCGGAGGGGGTGCATGCTGAAGTGGCAGCAGCTGCCTACAGAAAGGATACAGCCCTGCAAGAAAGAGACTTGGGCGGAAAAATAACTAACGTTCGGAATGCGTACGTCACCACTCGGGTATGCAGCTCGACATGCGCAAGTTCTCTCGGGAAGTTCATCGGGCTCAACGAGGAGGAATCTGCGAAGTTGGAGAACACGAATGGCATGCTGCAGGGAAAAATAGTTGACAAGGAGTATCTGAATACTGCGAGGAGAGCCATCGGACTCAGGCCGGGGCGAGGTGCCGCGATGCGTGTGGTCACTCAGTATCTGGGTGGGCTCGTAAGTTCGCAGGGAATGGCGGCTGCCGAGGAAGGGGAGGAGAAGTGACGGGCATCGCCGGCGAGGAAGGTGATGGCTTGCGGTAAGGTCTGTCAGTTCGCGATTGCAGAGGAGGACTGCTCGTGCTGAGAGCAATTGAGGTGTTGACCATCCATACGGGGCACCAATACGCGGTGCGTCCGATGGTGGTGGCGGGCGCGGCTGGGCCGGGTCTCCTCGTATCGGTGACTGGGGCGGGCCCAGTAGTTCAAGCGTGGGACCTCGGCACTGGTGCACCTCTGTGGGCTGCCATGGAAGAACTTCCCGGCTACAACGACGCCGTGCTTGTAGGGCTGCCGGATGGGCGACGCATTCTGGCCGTGTCAACCGAAGACGGTGTCGAGCGTTGGAACGCCCTCACGGGGGACCCATTGGAGGGGCTGCTGGACTCGTCCGATTGGACGATCTGGGGTGTGGACGCAGTGGCCTGCCCGGGAGGCGGTACGATGCTCCTGGGAGCTGGACATAATCACGCCGTCTACCGCTGGGATCTCGTGAGCGGGGAATTGATGGGTGCGCCACTGCGGGGACACGACACGTCTGTTCGGGCTGTGAAATTCATCCCAGTATCGGGTACGGACGGTGTCATCGTCTCCGGGGATGATGCCGGTTACCTGGGGCGATGGGATCCAGCCACGGGCGCCCTCATCGGCCTTCCGGTTAAAGGGCATGCCTCGATGGTGAATTGTATCTCTCATCTGGCTATGGGTGATGGGCGAAGCTTGTTTGCCTCGAGCGATGTTGGGGGTGGGATTTCTCGATGGGACACAATAACGGGTAAACGGGTAGGGGATCCCTTGGAGACCGGTTTTGACGTGCACGTGTTGGCCACCGCCTGTCCAAGCGGCATTCCGTTGCTTTTGGCGTCTGGGGCAAGTGGTGCGATTGGAGCGTGGCATGCGCATACTGGTGAGGTGATTGATCTTCCGCTGTCAGGTGTATTCATATCCACGCTTGATCAGCCTGATGGAACCGCTCTTGTCGCCGTGGGGACAACACAGGGGGAGGTCGTGGTTTATTCGGTTTCGGAATAACAGCGGCTACTGAACTTGAATGGGTGATGTCGGGTCGGTTTGCCTGACGGGTGCTGTGCGGCGCTGGTAGCCATCTAAGGCTTGTCCCGTAAAGATCTTCGAGTCAGCGGGGCCGTGATCGGCTACCGCCCGCTCTGCTCGACTATCGGCTGAGTGCGAGGTTGTGCAGGCGGGCGATTCCACTCATCGCGTGATGGACGCCGTCGCCCTTCAAGCGGCAGTCGCGGAGGATCTTCCAGGTCTTCATGCGTGCGAAGGCGTGCTCAACACGGGCGCGGACCTGGCGGTGAAAGGTGTTGTGCTCTTCCTTCCAGGCCGGCAGTTCGTTCTGCCCGCGCTCGCGGCGGTGCGGGATGACCAGGCCGGTGCCCCGGTAGCCGCCGTCGGCGATCACGGTGATGCGGCCGACGGCGGCCTTGGCTCCGGACAGTGCCCACGCCTTGCAGTCGTTGCGGTTGCCGGGCAACGGTCGGCCGACCACGACGACGCGCCGGGTGTCAGCGTCGATGACGACCTGGTGGTTGGTGGAGTAGCGGTAGTTCTTCGACCGCTCGGCTACCGTGTGGTCGCGGGTGGGGACCAGGGTTCCGTCCACGATGAGCACGGTGGCCTTGCGAAACCGCCTGCGTTGCTTGAGCGCGAGCAGGGGACCAAGGTGGCTGATGATGCGGTCAGCTGTGGACTTCGAGACGCCGAACAGCGGGGCAAGCTGCCGCAGTGTCAAGTTGGTGCGCCAGTACGCCGTGACCAGCAGCACCCGATCCTCCAGTGGCAGGCTCCACGGCCGACCTCTGCGGACCGCGTCAGCTCCCTCGTGCCGCAGCTGTGCCACCAACGTGCCGAAACAGCGGGGGCTCAACCCAGTGAACGGGGCTATCCATGACGGCTGCGACGCCGTAATCACAGCAGACATCGCGAGATCATTGCACTCGTCGCCAGGCGTCCCGCTCACGGCAGTTCTCGACGACCCACCGAACCTTGAGCGGCGCTCCCCACCGGCCCCTGGTGACCTCGGTCAGTCGAAGAGGGCAACGACTCCATTTACCCAGATCGCGAGGAACGCAAGGCCCCCACCAGGCAGCCGACGCCCGCCAGCACACCGCCGACCGTCCACGGCTCGGAGGGCGCCTCCTCGTACTTCTCCTCCAGGCCGTCCCGGTAGGAGGCGGGGTCGTCCCAGTCGACGGGGTGCCCCACCTCCTCGGCGCAGGCGGTCCGCACTGCGACCAACTGCTTCTCTGCGAAGGAGGTGGCAGCCATCGCCTCGGGGCCGCGCCAGGCGAGGGCCTTCATCCGCCACCCGGGAGACCCGTATCGCGCCTCGAAGGCGGCGGTCTCGTCGGCGTTGCGGTCCTCTTCGAGGTACATCCAGCGTCCGGCCTCGGCGGCATCGCCGTAGAGCCGGTACACCTCGGCCAGACGCCGGCGGAGCGTCAGGTCGTACGGGAAGGATGAGACGAGACCGCGCAGGCGCTGGCGCGCGACGGGAACCCGGCCGGCGGCCAGGTCTGCATCGACTTGGGCAAGGGTCTCTCTCAGGGGCATGAACACATGATCGGGTACCGCACTGATCCACGTCGACCTGGTTTGTTGCTCAGCACTTGCTCGCTCTCAACGGCATCGACTGAACCCCACTGAGACGGGACACCCTCACTTACGGGACAGCCTTTAGCGCGGTGGAGCGAAGAAGGCCGCGGACAACCCGCCGTTGAGAGCCGCATGATGTTCGTCTCCACCAGCGGCGGTTGGCTGCAAGCGTGGCAACTGCCGTGAGGACTTGCCCGTCGTAGCCAAACAACCACATGCCCGACCCCGGGCGGTCACGTCCGCTGGAGTGGTGTAACGACAGCCACTCGGTGATCTCGTTTTGAGGCTATGCGGTGAGTTCGGTGGGCAGGACGGTGTCGTCGGTTTCTGACTCGATCGGGTGGAGGCGGGCCTTGGCGAGCAGGTCGAGTCCCATGTAGCGGCGGGCCTCGGTCCACTCGTCGTTCTGCTCTGCCAGGACCGCCCCGACGAGGCGGATGACGGCGGTGCGGTCGGGGAAGATGCCGACCACGTCGGTGCGGCGGCGGATCTCCTTGTTCAGCCTCTCCTGCGGGTTGTTCGACCAGATCTGCCGCCAGATCTCCCGCGGGAAGGCCGTGAAGGCCAGCAGGTCGTGCTGGGCAGCGTCCAAGTGGGGCGCGGCCTTGGGAAACTTGGCCTCCAGCGCGTCCAGGACGTGCCGCATCTGTGCTTGGACCGCGTCGGTGTCGGGCTGTTCGAAGACCGTCCGCAGCAGCGTGGCCACCCAGGGCTGGGCCGATTTCGGGACCTGGCTCAGCAGATTGCGGGCATAGTGGGTGCGGCATCGCTACCACGACGCACCGGCCAGGACCGCGCCGATGGCGTCGACGAGGCCGGCGTGAGCGTCGGAGATGACGAGCTGGACGCCGGACAGGCCGCGGGCGATCAGGGAACGCAGGAAGGCGAGCCAGCCTGCGCCGTCCTCGGTGGTGGCGACGTCCAGGCCGAGAATCTCGCGATGGCCGTCGGCGTTGACGCCGACGGCGATCAGTGCGTGGACGTTGATGATCCGGCCGCCCTCGCGGACCTTCTGGGTGAGCGCGTCGACCCAGACGAACGAGTACGGGCCGGCGTCGAGGGGCCGGTTGCGGAAAGCTGCCACCTGCTCGTCCAGGTGCTTGGCCATCGCACTGACCTGGGACTTCGACAGCTGGGTGACACCGAGGGACTCGGCGAGCTTCTCGACTCTGCGGGTGGATACCCCGAGCAGGTAGGCGGTGGCGACCACCGAGATCAGGGCCTGCTCGGCCCGGCGGCGTCGTTCCTGCAGCCAGTGCGGGAAGTAGCTGCCCTGCCTCAGCTTGGGGACGGCGAGCTCGACGGTCCCGGCGCGGGTGTCCCACTCGCGCGGGCGATAGCCGTTGCGATGGTTGACGCGTTCCTCGCTGACCTGCCCGTATTCGGCGTTGCAGAGGGCGTCGGCTTCCGCTGACATGAGCGCATCGGCGAACGTCTTGACCATCGCGCGCAGCAGGTCCGGACTCGCCGAGGCGAGATTGTCTTCCGCCAGGGCGCGCAGGGGCAGACTGTCGGGTGCGGTCATCGTGCTGGTCTCCTTCAAAGACTTGGTCGTCTTGAAAGATCAGCCGGTGGCCGTTCTCATATCCGGACACTCACTCCGACGCCGGGAAAAACACCCGGATCAGGTGGGAGCCCGTACACCACTTCCCAGGACGCAACCTTACGACCGGCCCAGGAGGCGAGACCCGGCGTGAGCTCATCCGATGCCTCAAGCGACATGCCGCCCGACCTGCGATCGAGGAGTGTGCGCTTCCTCGCTGCTGGTACGCATTACGAACCGATGGACTCCCATGGCAGGGCGGGCTGCTGGGGACGTCGAGACAGGGTGCGCCGTAGATCGTCGCGGTTGAACTCGATGCCGGCTGTCAGCAGGGTGCGGGTATGTAGGTCGAGTGCATCGAGGAGGTCGTCGGGGAGGCCGACTGCGATGGGAATCTGCCAGGCGTCCTTGAGGAAGGCGTCGAGTTCCTGCTCTTCAACCCGTAGGTGCACGTGAATCGACCACGGTTCAACCGACTTCATGGGTCCACGGACGGATCGCCCACGCGCTCCGATGATCCGATTCCCTGCGAGTTGAAGTGCACGCAGTACGGCCATCTCCGAGACTGCGGCGATCAGCATCGCGCGGCCTTCCGTTTCCAAAGTTTGCTCATCCCTTCCCGCCGCCTCGAGTGTGTGCCGTGCATCAGACTGTGTTGGATCGGCTTTCATGTGGTGAGGACGGCGGTTGCGTTTATCCGGTTACTCCAGTGGTGTTGACCGCTCACCAGAGGCATCTGTGGTCATCGTCCGCGGACTCGTGCGGCACGTTCGCGCTCTTCAGCCTGATCAAGCAGCTCCTTTTGTTGTGCGCGGCCCGCTGCGGCGACCGCGCGCAGCGCAGGTACTCGGTCGGCAAGAGCGGTGAAGTAGTCCAGAAGCTGAGAGTGCATCAGCGAGCGGTCCCCTGACCAGGAGTCGCACCAGGCGACAGCCGCCGCGATCCTGTCGGCGCTCACTCCCCGCTCCAACAGAAGAGGACCGATCTGCTCTACGACCGTGTTGCGCTGCCCGAAGAGGGCGTCGACCAGCTTGTCAGGGCTTACAGCGTGTTGGTCGAGCAGGTGATGGACCAGCTCGGTGTCTGAGCCGACGAGATGGATGAGGGCGCTATGGCCGACGCGGGGCAGGCCGATGCAGTGGATGGCCAGGCGTAGCCGGTGGGGACGTGGGAGGTAAGCGAGGATGTGATCGCTGTCGTGCGGGAGCGGCGAGGCGTACCAGCCCTGGGCGGTCATGTCCTTCAGCCGCTCGTGGAACCATGATTCGAAGGTGTCGGCGTCATGCTCCGCGAGGTGTGCGAGGACTCTGCCCGCTCGCCACTGGTTGTGCGGGGGTAGGTGATCGATGCGCAGGTTTTTTATCGCGCGGCACCATGATGTCTGCCATTCTGCCGGCAGGGTGGGGCCGTGTGGTGCTCCAACCGAGAAACTGATCGCTGCGCTCGCGGCGATGGCAGGGACGGTGTGGACGAGCAGGCGTTGCATGACATCGTCCGGCTCGTGGCGAATCAGCGTCTCGAGCAGTGCCGCGTCCTCGGCCCGCATCGAGTCGATCACCAGCTCTCCCGTCTGATCCACCACGCTGCGCGCGACGACGGCGCAGATGACAGTGGGCCGGGAGGCCGCATCGTCGAGGGCCGCTCGCAACACGGACGGCGGCACAGTGTCAGGAGCCGTGGTGAGCCATTGCGTCAGGGCAGTTCCCAACAACAGGGTTTCACCTGATTCGGCGGCTGCCTGGTACCAGGCAGCCGGGTCGTTCATCAGCTCGGCCATGCGGATGGCTGTCAGATGGCCGGTGTAGTCACCGACGACCTGTGCCTGCTCGGCCAGTTCGCTGAATCGGGTCACTCCGGCCCGAGGTCCCAGAGCAGTCAGCTTCTTCGCGAGTGTCTGCGCTTGAGTGAGCACTTGCTCGATGGCTGCCTCGTAATCATGGGTGAATTCGACGCTTCCCCATTCACAGAAGGACTGAAGATCGGAGTCGACGTCGAATGTCGGCAGCTTCTGGCCAGCTGTTTGAGCCCGGCCCCGGATCCCGGCGAGTTCGCGGTGAGCGCGCATCGCTGCTCCCGGGCTGTTTTGCAGCAACGGGTGGAGTGAAGCAAGAATGCGGCGTCCTCCCTCGACCCCCCACCGCATCTGCTCGGCGGAGGGAGTCTGGCCACGGGGGGCGACGCCCAAGCCGAGCCGGACCCATCCCAGCGCCATGTCGAGCAGGGCGACCAGCGCGACGGGCGGACAGGGGACGCTGTCCTCGCTTTCCGTATCGCAGGTCAGAAGCGGCACTGCCTGCTCCCACAGACCGAGTAGCTTCGAGAGATTCTCTGCGGCGTCCACGCCGTGGGCGAGTGTGACTTTGTTCGGTGCCCCTGGATCCGGCCAGTTCCCTGATATTTCGACGCTGAAAATGCCCGCCAGGGCCTCGGTGGCCACGCTCCATTGCTCGTCCGAGGCGCGATGGCGGCGCATCCAGTCGAGTACCGCCCGCAGCAGTCGGGTGCGGATCTCTGGTGACGTACCGAAGTCGGGGTCGATCAGGCCGGCCAGATCGCTGAGCACGCGCAGCGGGTGTTCCGGGGTGGAGTTGCGACGCCGCCTGTCTCCCACCGCCAGGGCCAGTAGTCCTCCGATCGCTTCCGGCAGCAAGAACTGACTTGCGCTCTGAATGAGTTGGCGGGTAGCTGCATCACCGAGAGGGTCAACGAGCATCCCATACAGCTCTTCGGGTTCGCGAGGAGTGGCCAGCACGGCCAGGGCCCCGTTCACCGCGAACTGGGCCGCGCGGGGGTCTAGGCGGGCATACTGCCCCACGACGGCGAAGGTGCCGACGTCCCAGGACGTGGGGGCCGAGAGCGAGTGGATCCACTTCTCTGCTTGAGCCCGTGCCTGCGAGGAAGGGGATACCTCGGCTGCGGACATCACCGCGGAGGCAAGGTTAAGCGCGTGGTCGGGGAAGGCATCGACCAGCGTGGCCCACGGCCGCCGCACCGGACTGGTGAAGAACCAACGCGCTACCAGCGGCGCGCACAGGGCTGGCTGCAGACGCCAAACGTCGTCCACTGACTCCACCAGGCCATTGTGTGCAAGGCCCTCCACCATGCCAGACAACTCAGCGGGAGCCACTCCGACCATGGGCGCGAGGGCGTACAGCATTTCCGGCGATGCGCCGCCCAGGGCGGCCACACAGGCCAGCGCATCCAGCACGGTGTGTGATGTTGTTGCCTCACTCAGGTACCGCTCGACGTGCGCTACGTGCGCTCTGCCGCTGAAGACGTCCCCGCCCTGCCCACTGGTGAGTAGCTCGCACAGCGTCACCGCCCACCCCGGCCGCCCGTCCGCTTGGTCGAGTACTGCAGCCCGGGACCGATGACCGGTGACACCCGCGGTGGTGACCAGCGTGTTCATCTCCGGCCGTTCGAGAGGGCCCACGTTGATGACCAGCGCCCCGGGCAGCCAGCCAAGCACCTCATCGAGCCGATCCGGCCAGGTCGTTACCACTGCGGAGAACGGCAGATCGGTCTGTCGACGCGTGTGTCGCAGGACACGCACCGCATCAGGATGAGCATGAGCATCGTCCACGACCACTGCTCTCGGCAGTACCAGAAGCAGGTCGTCATGAAGGTGAGCCAGCGAGGCGGGCTCTATGTAGACCACTTGATCTCCGAGCTGACCGGTGAGTCGAGTTTTGCCCACCCCCGGAACTCCAACAAGCACCACATCCTGGCAGGCATCCACAGCAGCTGACAGGGCCACAACCTCGCTTGCTCTGCCCACCAGCGGCGGTGGGCTCGCCACCTGAGGTGCCTCCAAAGGCTCGTCGAGCAAGGCGCCGAGTCGGCCCTCGATACCCAACAGACTCCGCCGCCATGCCGCATCACGCACCAACTGGTGAACGAACCACTCCTGGGCGTACACGTGGGCTGGAGGTAGCCCTCGGTCCGAGCACAGTTTGTCCAGAGCCCTCCGGGTGCGAGCGTCGACGGGGCGCGAGCTGGCTACGACAACCAGGTCGACCTGCAAGCCCTCCTCCTGCATCCGATTCAGGCCGTTGCGCACGTTGGCGATCGGATCACCAGTGGTGACCATAAGGCGCCCCCGCGCCTGAGGATCATTGCTGTCGGAAGGAAAGTAGATGTCTGCGTCACGGCCGAAGTCATGACCGCCCTCGACCGCCGACAACCCCGGATACCGGGACTGCAACAGGGCACAAGCGCACCGTTCGAACTCTGCTGGATGGACAGATTCGTTGAGAGCCTGCCGCACACGAGCCGGAAGATTCACAACCCACATGCTACGCACCGTGTGCGTTCTACGGTTGTGGAAAGCCGCTCAGCCAGACGGCTCGCCGTCTGCTGGGAAAGCCGGACCCGCTCGACGCACGGGTCGCCGCGCCGGCCGTACTCCGCGGTCGTGCCCGGGCCCGGCCAAGTCCGGCGACGGCCTGCTACCGGATGCTTCTCTTGACTTCGGTAACGATGGTCCCAGGGTTGCATTGTCCTTCGGCCGTGCGGCCGGCGCTCTGGCTGAACTCTCTCCAGACACGCGGGTGCTCGGCGGTCACGGGCTGCCGTTCACCGGTCATGCCCTGGACCAGGCAGTGGCCGCTGCGCTCGAGGTGGTGCTCGAGCCACTCTCTGGACGCGAGGAGACTGTAGGCCCTGCCGCTCGGGCGGTCCCATGTCAGGTACTGCACCTGCAGTTGCCCGTCGGTGTCGTACCAGAAGGGGCGGTCCGGGTCGCGCCGCAGCCTGCTGTCTCTCAGGAGTGGGTCACTGAGCAGCGTCACGGAGACGGATGCGTCGAGGGAGCAGTCCAGGCTCTGACCATTCCAGTTGTAGGTCTGGTCAGTCGGAATAGCGGTGACCGGTTCCCCATCGGGGTCTATGACGAACACCATCCGGCCCTGCGGCTGTGCGGCGAGGGTGCGCTCCAGCCAGTCGTCCTCGTCATCTTCCATCGGACCGTCCGCCCACTGCTCTGCGAGCTCCAGGAGCAGCTCTTCCCGGCGCTTCTCCCTGCGCTCCCGCCAGATGGCGATGGCGACGCCCCTCTCCGATGCCGGTGGCCCAAGGGCTGGCTCCGGAGAGGAGAGATCGTCGTCCTCTGGGACAGGAGAGTCGTCCTCACCGTGTTCGGGTTCGTCGTACTGAAAGCTACTCACATGCCAGGACTCGGGTTCCGGATCGGTCCAGGGACTGGGGATGGTGGGGAAGTCGGCCAGGAGAAGGCTGTGGCGATCGGGCCCTTCGGGCATCAGCCGGCTTGTGAACGAACGTCCCTTACTGCCTGTTCTCTATCCGCTCGCGCGGTCGGACAGGTTCGAACGGGAGCCTGGTTCGGGTGAGTTGTCCGGGGTGAGTGCATGGAGGAAGGGCCTCTTGGTAGCTCGCGGATGTCGAGTCCAGCGAAAACCAAGAGGCCCTGTTGTCGAAGTGTCGCGTGGTCACGGTCGCCGAGTCCAGTTCGTCCACTCGTGGGTGTGACTGCCTCGCCCACAGGTTCGGGAACGCGGTTGACCGGCCGCAGCGCCGGCCCCGGTACGGCTCGGACATGAGCGATGCCGAGTGGGCCGTGGTGAGGGACCTGCTGCCGGTTCCGGCCTGGCTTTCGGGCCGCGGCGGGCGTCCGGAGGGCTACTGCCACCGGCAGATGATCGACCAATGCCGCGAAGTTAAGGCCCCGATGGCAATGTCAAGGGGTTCGTCAGACGTGGCAGGGCCTCTGCTATCCAGGGGATCGACCAAGATCTTCCTGAGAGAGCAGAGGCCCTGTGGCCCAGTTTGTCACGGGCGGCACGCCTGACGTGTTCGCGCCCGGTCACATCGGCGAGTTAACCCAAGTCATCCCGCCGGAGCTGGTGGATGCGGTGGTGGAGGAGACCGGAGCCCGCGAGAAACGATTACGGAGACTGCCATCCCGGGTCGGGGTCTACTTCGTCCTGGCTCTCGGCATGTTCGAGCATCTGGGTGCTCAGCTGGTGTGGGACAAACTCGTAGCAGGGTTGAGCGGCAACGTGCCACGGCCGTCCGAGAAGGCACTTCGTGATCTGCGCCGGCGGGTGGGCGTCGCCCCTTTGCAGCGGCTCTTCGACGTGCTGGCGGGCCCGCTGGCCCAGCCCTCCACCCCTGGAGTGCGCTACCGCCGTTGGCGCACGGTCGCATTCGACGGATGCGGAAGCCTGTCGGTCCCCGACCACGAGCGCAATAGGTCCTGGCTCGGGCGCACCGTCCGACGCCACGGCCCGGCGGGTTACCCCCGGCTGATGCTAATGACGCTGTGCGAGACAAGCACCCGCGGCCTGATCGCAGCAACCTTCGGTCCCGCTGTCAAAGCCGAGAGTGACGACGCCCGGGACCTGACCAGCCACCTCACCCCGGACATGCTCCTTCTGGCAGACCGTGCATTCGACAGCAACGAGCTCCTGGCCGCTATCACCCGACAGGGCGCGCAGTTTCTGGTGCGCTGCACCAGCACGCGGCGCCCGCCGGTGCTGGGCCTGCTGCCCGACGGCTCGTACCTCACCCGCATCGGCAGCATTTCGCTACGAGTGATCGAGGCTGAGGTCCAAGCACGCACCGTCGACGGCGGCACTTTCGGTGACACCTACCGCCTGCTGACCACACTCACCGACCATCGCGCGGACCCCGCTGCCCGCTTGATGCGCCTCTACCACGAACGCTGGGAGATCGAGACCGCCTACCTGGCACTGCGCCACACCCTCCTTCAAGGCCGGGTGCTGCGTTCGAAGGACCCGGTGGGCCTCTGCCAGGAAGTGTGGGGACTGCTCACCCTCTACCAGGCACTGCGCTCGATCATGGTGACCGCGGTGGAGACCGAACCCGGCTGCGACCCCGACCGGGCCAGCTTCACCGCTGCCTTGGAGGCAGCCCGCGACACGGTCGTCAGCCTCACCGGAATACTTCCAACGACCGGACCGCGTAACTACTCCGACCTGGTCGGACACATCGGTACCCGCCTCCTGCGCACACTCCTTCCCAAACGCCGGATGCGGCTCTCCACCCGCATCGTCAAGAGCGGAATCTCCCGCTACCACACCTGGAACCGCGACGGACGCCCCCGCGACAGCACCCCGATCAGCGCCATCGAGATCACCGTCCACCCGCCGGCCCTTCCCGGCACACAGGCGCCCAGCCAGACGGCCTCCAGGCGTTGGGACCAGGTCTGCCGGATCCTGGCGGCGAATGCGAACCACGCCATGCATACCCGAGACATCGCACGCCGCCTCGGCCTCACCGCCACACCGTCCATCAAGAGCCTCACAGCACAGCTCTGCTACTGGACCCGCAACAACCGGCTCATCCGCACAGCCCCCTGCACCTATAAGCTCCCGCTCGCCGAGCTCTTGACAGCACCATCGGGGCCTTAACTTCGCGGCATTGGATGATCGACGCAGTGCGCTATCTCGTCGACAATGGCATCAAGTGGTGGGCGATGCCCGCGGACTTCCCGCCCTGGCCGCGCGTCTATGCCTTCTTCGCCCGCTGGCGGGACACCGGACTGGTCACCGAGCTGCACGACCGGCTGCGGGAAGCCGTCCGAGCCGGCGAAGGCCGCAGCACCGAGCCGAGTGCGGGGGTCGTGGACTCGCAGTCGGTGAAGGCGGACGCCACCGTCACCTTCGGCTCACGGGGCTTTGACGCGGGCAAGAAGATCAATGGTCGCAAGCGGCATCTGCTCACCGACACGCTCGGTCTTCTCTTGGCCGTGCTGGTCACACCGGCGTCCGTGACCGACCGGGACGGCGCCCGGGCACTTCTGCCAGAGGCGGCCGGCCGCTTCCGGCGGCTGGCGCGGGTCTGGGCCGACGGCGGCTACACCGGTCACCTCATCGACTGGACCGACCAGCATCTCGGGCTCGTCCTCGACATCGTCCGCCGCAGCGAGGACGTCCGCGGCTTCCAGCCACTGCCCCGCCGCTGGGTCGTGGAACGGTCCTTCGCCTGGTTCCTGCGCAGCCGCCGCCTGGTCCGGGACTACGAACGACGCACCGACACGAGCGAAGCCGTCATCCGCTGGTCGGTGATCGCCCTGATGAACCGCCGCCTGGCCGCACAGCCTCATCAGTGCGCTGTTCTGCCGGCAGGGTGAACCTTCGGCTGGGACAGTGCCTCGGCCTCACGGGTCGAGGGTGCGAGAGCACGGTTGAAGAGGCTGGTGGAACGGGGCTGGCTGGTGGAGGCAAAGCCCGGGAGCTCCTCGGCAATCGTCAAGTCCGCCCGCACCAGCTCCAGTTCGACTTCGAGCTCCTCCACCCGCACGGCACATCGACGGCATCAGCCACCCCCACGCCGACTCGATCAGCAACGAGTCGAGACTCCCGCCACAGCCGCAATCTCATGCCTGACCAGCGGAATCCGCACACGGCATTCGGAAAGCGAACGACCTCTCAGGCGGCCTGCCGATTGAGCGACCTGCCCAGCCGTATGGCAGTCAAATCGAGTGAACCCGGAAGCCGCTGCTGGCTGTGGACCAGCGACGGCAAGGGGGGAGGGGCGGCCAGGCTACGGCCAACGTCTCCCCTCCTGCGAGGCAAGGTAGAGCTTGCCTGCCGTGTGGCGTTCGGGCTGTTCATCGGTGAATCCCGGAAGACTTTCAGGTACGTCATGCCGATCCTTGGTGACGGCACTACACGCTTTGCTGCAAACCAGACCGTCTGGAAGCCGTGCCGAAGTGGGAAGCTGCGCAGTGCAGGGATCGCGAGGGTGCGCGAGCCAGGAGGACGTACTGTCCCCACGGTCAGGCGTGCACATCGAGGAACCCGTACGTGGACCCATGAGGGTCTCGGCGGTGCCGGGCGGGCCGCGCCGCGAGGGTCACGAGCCGCCGGGTTCACCTGGCCGTGTGAGATTTCGTGAGACGTGAGAGGGTCTGGGGCGTGAGTGAGACACCCCCGAACACCCTGCAATACCGCTTTGACGGGCCAGAAGACGCTCCGGTCCTGATCCTGGGTCCCTCACTGGGTACCACATGGCACAGGTTGTAAAGACCGTCTTGGGGCGTCCACGTCAGTCCAGGGCGGGTGCGTAGTAGCAGGTCAGGGCACCGTGGTCCGGGGGAGTCGGCGTAGTTGGTGACAGACGCGTGAGAGGGGCGTTCGATTTCAAGCCCCTGCAAAAGCGGCCGACGGGGGATCCAGAGTGGGTGCGCTGCAGCTCCAGCCGCGGCACCGTACCCCTCGGGTTCTCCTCGACTGAGCACTCGATGCGACGGTGCTGTGATGACACGCATCTTGGTGAATGCCGCCGGAGGCCCTTCGTGATTGACCGGGCGTAGCCTTCGCTTGCGCAAAGCATCTGCGAGGTGTACCTCCCTGCCATGAGGGCGCGTCTGCCGCCGACATCGCTGCCGCCGCCTGCTGCCTCACGTGTCTGGCAACTTGTCGACCAGGGGCATGTGGTGCTCGTTGTAGCGGTCGCCCTGGAAGTCGATCCGGCCGGTCAGTTCGTCGGCGAAGGGAGGAAGCCGAATGGCGCCGATGTCCCCCTCGACGGACGTCGTGTACGGGGCGCTGAGCCCCAGAGGGGGGAGTGTGCGATTCCGCGAAGGGCCTCCGCAGACGCCTGTTGGAACGTGATGGTGCGCGGCCCTCGGCCGGCGGCCTTTCGGCGTAGCAAGGGCATCGGCAAAAGCCTTGGCACAACGAGCAGGATTTTCCCTTTTTGGGCGTCTTCGTTCGATATTGCAAACCGGCCCTCGCCCGACGCTCACCCATCACGCCCGCGGGGCCCGCACCGGGACGGTGCGGGCCCCGCGGGCGTGATGGGTGGTCACGTCACCATCGATACCAGCGGCCGCGACCACCATGACTGCCCGCCGGCCCGGCAGAGCACGCCCGGGGGGTGCACGTCGTGGAAGGACGATCAGGCCGCTGGGGGAGAGCGGACTGCGAGCAGGGCCTGCCTCTCCAGAACAGCTCACCGGGCAGATCAATGAGCTGAACCAACGCCTGACCCGGCTCGTCGAACGGCACGCCCCACAGCTACTCGCCCCGGTAGGCATCGGCCCGGACAGCGCAGTCACCTTGCTGATCACCATGGGAGACAACCCCGAGCGGCTGAGCACCGAGGCATCCTTTGCTGAGCTTTGCGGAGTCAGCCCCGTCGAGTATTCGTCGGCCGTCGGAGTACGCGCCGGCTCAGCGAAGGCGAAGCGGATGAGCAGGTCCTTGCGCGGCATCTGCCGCGCGGCGCCCGGCGTCAGCCGTACCCGGTCGGTGTTCTCCGCGTTCTGGGCGGGTTGCGAGGGTGCCACCGCAAAGGTGACGGCGGCCGCCAGCGCGAGCCACATCACGAGCGCTGCCGCCGAGCCGCGCAGTGCCCCTAGCCTGCCCAAGGCGGGCACATCGACGATGGTGTAGGCGGTAAACGCGACCGCTCCGCCGATCATGCCGCGGGCTGCCAGCGAGGCGTCATGGTTGCCTTTGAACACGACGGTCAGGATCAGGCTGGCCAGGGCCACTGAGGGCGCCGCAGCGAAGATGCCGGCCAGCCGTTTGGGCTGGACGGCCTCGGCCACCAGGGCGAACACCACGACGAACAAGCCACCGGCGCAGGCTTTCAGGACGATCTCCGGCAGGGAATTCATCCGAACAACGTGGGCCTGACCCGTCGTGCAGGCAATGGGCCACGCCGTTCGGCTGCCTAACACTGAGCGGCCGTATCGTCCCGGCGCCCAGTAGCCGGTGCACCAGCGTCGTTGAGTGGTATGCCCTCACGCGCCTACCAGTAGTGACGTCGACCGCCAACGGCGTGTCCCACGGAGCCGAGAAGGAACAGGATGAGCCCGATGACGAGCAGGATGATCCCGATCGTCCACAGGATGCCGATATGCAGGAGGAATCCGACGATGAGCAGGATGATGCCGAGGGCGATCATGGTGGCCTCCTTCGTTTGGTGAGGCGGTGAGCAGGCGGTCGAAGAATGACCGGTGGTGGCGCAGGGCTGTGCGGGCTTCAATGGCCAATTGGGGAAATTTGTCCCAGAAGGGTGATACCCGGTCGTTCAAGGCTCATAACTGGCCTGGGCGGCAGCCCGATTTCTACCTCGATCCGGTGGACCTTGGTATCGCGATCGAGGCTGCAGGCGCCATGGCAGCGTCTCCGTCACTGGCAACCCGCAGGGGCGAACGGTGGTACTGGCTCACGGCTTCGGCTGCGACCAGACCATGTGGCGGTTGACGGTGCCTGCCCTGACCGACGACTACCAGGTCGTGCTGTTCGGCTACGTGGGTTCCGGCCGCGCCGATCCCTCCGGGTTCTCGGAGGACCGGTACGCCTCCCTGGCCAAATACGCAGGACGCGGTGGACGTGTGCGAGGCACTCGACCTGCGCGATGCGGTGTTGTGGGACATTCCGTCAAGCGCGATGATCGGCGTGCGGGCCGCCGGCATGGCTCCTGAGCGGATCGCCGCACTGGCGATGGTGGCGCCGTCCCCGCGCTACATCGACGACGGCTACCGGGGTGGTTTCAGTGCCGAGACATCGAGTCGCTGCTGGCATTGTTGGAGGCGAACTACCTGGGCTGGTCGGCTGCGATGGCTCCGGTGATCATGGGGAATCCGGAGCAGCCCGAGCTGGGCGAGAAACTGAAGAACAGCTTCTGCGCCACCGATCCGGACATGGCGCGGATCTTCGCCCGGACCACTTTCCTGTCGGACTCCCGGCGCGATCTGAAGAGCGTGCGGGTGCCTACGCTGGTGCTGGAATGCACCCAGGATGTCATCGCTCCCCGGGAGGTCGGCGCCTTCGTCCACCAGGAGATCCCCGGCTCGACGCTGCTCACCCTGGAGGAGACCGGGCATTGCCCGCATCTGTCCGCTCCCGAGGCGACCAACGATGCGCTCACGGGTTTCCTGGCAAATCTGCGCTGATGTACCGCCCCGGCCGGCAACTGGAGCGGCAGGGCACCGACCTCGCTACTGGAGGACGTCCCCGACCAGCTGTAAGCGCGCCCAGCGCGGATAGGTCCCGTCTATTGGAGTCGGAACCGCTCAACCGAACCGGTCACGACACGGTGGGCGAGCGTTTCGAGTGTGGGATTGATCGGAAAGCATGTCACCGGATGACGGCTCGATGGGCCGTACTTCGCCTGCTCTCCGAAGGCGAAGTCAGGTCGGCTGCGGGCATCGCGTGCTGCATGCCCGCAGCGGCCCTGGCGCTGGCCGGCGAGCCTCCTGCCGTTCTTTCACCTCCGCATCTCCAGGTGCTGGCCGTGCGTGCTGCGAGAGCGGCACAGTGCGATCACCGCCGCATCGTCGTCGAGACGGCCGCCCGCGTGGGCGAGGAGATCACAGCGAAGGAAGTGCACCAGCTTCTCGGGGCTGTAGCCGGTCCACTGCGCAGCCCGCTCGACGGAGGGATAGAAGCCACCGTCGGCGCCCCGT
Source organism: Streptomyces sp. NPDC018610 (assembly GCF_044391765.1). Taxonomy (NCBI): domain Bacteria; kingdom Bacillati; phylum Actinomycetota; class Actinomycetes; order Kitasatosporales; family Streptomycetaceae; genus Streptomyces; species Streptomyces sp. NPDC018610. The sequence continues at coordinate 389,709 of NZ_JBISAL010000002.1, read as the reverse complement.
GCCTCGATGACCCCATCGGTGTAGAGCAGCAGGGTGTCACCGGGGTGGAAGGAGAACATTTCAACCATGTAGGTCACAGGCTCGAGCGAGCCGGTTCCCAAGGGGGGAGCGGGGTTCACCGGAACCAGGGTGACGCCGTCCGCGCTGATCAACAGCGGTGGGGGGTGTCCGCAGCTGATGATGCGCGCGATGCCGCCCTCCTCAGGGATATCGACCAGCAACGCGGTGGCGAACCGCTCCTCGTTCTCCTCCACCGGAGCCAGGCTCGCCAGGTTCCGGGTGACGCTGCGTTCCAGTGCGGCGGCCAGTTGCGGCAATCCGGCGTGCTCATGAGCGGCCTCCCGGAAAGCCCCGATGAGCAGGGCGGCCTCGCCGATGGCTGGGAGTCCCTTGCCGCGCACGTCACCGATCATGATCCTGACACCGTCCTCGGTGGAGGTGGCGGCATACAGGTCACCTCCGATCTGGGCTTCGTCGTCAGCCGCCAGATACAGCACGGCGACCTGCACGCTGCCGAGCTGGTCGGGCAGCGGCCACAGCAGCACGTGCTGCGTAGCCTCGGCGACCGTCCGGACCCGCGCCAGCTGACCGCGGTGGCGCTCACGCACCACGCAGAAGAGGACCGCCAAGGCCGACATCACCGCAAGAGCGAGGATCTGCACCAGTACGTTGCGGGTCATGAGCACGCTGAAGTGCCAGCCGATGTACGCCTGCGCCACCACGGTCAGAAAACCGACCAGGGCGGTCAGCCACGGACCCGCGAAGGCGATGGTGATCGCCGGAGCGACCACCAGCAGCGGGCTGAGGTGAACGTCTTCCGGTACGAGCTGGTCCACCGCCGTGATCACGACGATGAGCGCGATCGGGACCGCCAGCAGCGCCTGCTTCGACTGCCAGGGCTTCCGCACCCCGGTCTTGCGCCGCCGGACGTTCATGTAGTCCAGACTGCACCGTCGCGAGGGCCACGACGAGCGGAGGCACCTGATTGCACGCGGCGCCGGACCTGCCAGGCAAGGGGGGTGAAGGCTTTCGGTCCGGGGATCGGTGGCCGACTCGGTCGCGGTGCTCCCTTCGGCGACCGGTCTCGGGGAGGTGGCTTGCTCGGAGGCCCAGGCGCGGCCGGCCTGCCGGTACTCCTCGACCGGGATCGGGGTGACTCCGTCGCGCATCCGCGTGGTGTACAGCAGCCCGTCGAGGTGATCGAGCTCATGGTGAATGAGGCGGGCGAGGCCGCGCTCGTACACCGTGGTTATGGTCTCGCCGGATAGGGCGCTGGCCTCCACCGTGATTCTCAGCGGACGAGGGACGAGGCTGCCCACGTCGAAGAAACTGAGGCAGCCCTCATACTGCTCATCGGGCTACCCCGGTGCCCCCGAGCTGTCCAACGCTCACGCCTGATGCTGTGCTGGAGCACGACTTCGCCTCGTCTAGGGCCGGGCCGCTCTTCGTCCGTCGGCCGGACACCAACCCAGACAAACCTGATCCAATTGACCCGCGCTCGGCAAACGCCTCCGAACTGGTGGCCTGCCGGGTACGGAGCGGCGCGCACCGTGGAACATGGTGCGGGGTGCACAGGCGATTCCGCCCAGCCCCGCGATCCCTCAATGCTCGCTCTACGTATCCACGCTCGTCCATTCCAGTGATGCACAGTGATGCACGGTGAAAGCGAGCTAGCGGTGGGCGGTGGGGAATTGCTGGCCCCAGCTGCGGTTTCGTTGGAAGTGATGGATTTTTCAACGTCTTTGGTACTCGCTTGGACATGCCGGTCTGCTGTGCTCGGGCCAGCCTGGATGCGCAAGCCGTCCCGAATGGCCGACTCGCTCCCGGGGGGACCTCCGATCAGTCCAGGAGACCCACATGAGCGTCACCCGAAGCCGTCACCCGTGCGCTGGCCGCCGGTGCCCTGTCCGCCGCCCTGCTGTCGACCGGTACGGCCGGAGCCGCCGCAGCGACCGGGACACCGGCCCCCAAGCCCACCATGACCCGCACCGGCATGCCGAGCATGAAGCCGTCGCGGACGCCGACCGCCATGGGCTCGATCACCGTCTCGGCCAACCGCAAGGCCGTCAAGGTGGGCAACACCGTCGTGTTCACCGGCCGGGTCAAAGGCATCAAGGCCGGTTCCACGCTGGTGCTCCAGCACCGGCACAACGGCAAGTGGACCACGCTGAAGACCACAGCCGTCGTCAACAAGAACGGCACCTACACGATCAAGCGGACGTTCACCAAGAAGGGCACCGAGCAAGTGCGGGTGGCGACCAAGTCCGGCACGTTCCACTCGTCGCCGCTCACCGTTCAGGTCAGTTGACGGCAAGCTGGGGCGCGTCTGCAGCCGATCGTGGCGCAGCCGGACTTGAGTGGGGCCGGGATCGACCTGTCCGGCCCCGCTGCCGCGTCCGCGCGCCGATGGGCACACGCCTTGCGAATTGCGCTCCTAATTTCTTGCATGTCTTCCAGGGCTGAAAGCGTCAATCATCCGGGCTCGCCGTCTGCCCTTCCGGTGAGGGTGCTCGAGGCGGCGGGAACAGAAGGTCTTCCAGAGCGGACGTCCCGAACAGAATGAGGATGACCACCACCGGGACGAGCAGAGCTATCACGGTCACGACGCCTCCCTGCTGCAGCGATCACAACTGCTGCTCGGCGGCAACCTGGTCACCCTCACCATGCGGCCGAACGGGGTACGCCGCACATCGGCGCGGGAGCCGTGTAGGCCGATCGGGTGAGGTCTTGGCGTGCAGAGGTGCCATGGGCAGTGGCGATGATCCTCGGGGTGGGGGACCGCCGGAAGGGCCGCTGAACCATGACTGCTGCTGCGGCGAGGCGTGGCCTTGTCGGCACCGGGTTGCAATCCCAGCCGGCGCCTGTGCTGCAGCGGACTCTCGCCTACGCACTGTTCGCGGGCGGGAGCCGCCGGCCGACTGTGGCCCGATTCACCGCCCGGTGCTCGGGGCTCGCTCATCAACTGCCGCCAGTGGCGGGGCACGAGTGGAGACGCACTGGTCATCGCCTGCCCCGAGCCGGAACGGCAGACCGATGCGGTCCAAGCTACTGTCCCGGTCCGCGGATCCTGTCGTAGTAGCGGCAGGTGCGGTCTCGAAGCTGCGGCGCTCAGGGGTGCCGGGCATCATCGGCAGCACCGGGGTGGTGCGCTCAAGCGCCTGGATCTGCGACTTCTCGTCCATCGCGACGACCACCGCGTTCGCCCGCGGGGCGAGATACAGCCCGACCACGTCGCGCATCTTGTCGATCAGCAGCGGGTCCGGAGAGATCTTGGAGTCCTCCGAGCACCATGGCTGCAGCCCGAACGCCCGCCACATCCGCAGCACGCTCGTGGGCGAGATCCCCACCCACTTGGCCAGCTCCCATTTCGACCAGTGCGTGGCACGCTCGGGCCCCTCTTCGAGGGCGCGCACCACCACCTCCTCCTCCACCTGGCGAGGCTCCGGCCACCAGACCTGCCCAGGCCGATGATTAACGGCCTGTGCGGGAGTCTGTCTTTCGACAGCGATCTTCTGGAAGGCGGTCTCATGACGACCCTGTACGACTTGCTCGAAGCCCACGTTGGTGCCGGCACGCTGCCGGGAGCGGTTGGCCTCGTGGCCCGGGGTGACCAGGTCGAGGTGGTGGCCGTCGGTGCGCAGGACGCCGACGGGGACGCCCCGATGGCGAGGGACTCCATCTTCCGGGTCGCCTCGATCACCAAGTCCGTCACCGCCGCCGCACTGCTGATCCTCGTGGAGGAGGGCAGGATCGCACTGGACGACCCGATCGGAACGTGGCTGCCGGAGCTGGACAAGCCGGTGGTCGTACGCACGCCGGCGAGCCCGGTGGACGACGTCGTGCCGGCCGACCGGCCCATCACCGTGTTCGACGTGCTGGCCTCCCAGGCCGGGTACGGATTCCCCTCCGACTTCACACTGCCGGCGGTGCAGGAGTTGTTCACGGTGCAAAAGGACGGCCGGGTACCGAGCAACTTCCCGCCGGCCGACGAGTGGATGGCGGCGCTCGGCCGCATCCCGCTGCTGTACCAACCGGGCGCTGCCTGGCTGTACGACACCTGCTCCGTCCTGCAGGGGGTACTGATTTCGCGGATCACGGGACAGCCGCTGCCGGAGTTCCTGACGGAGCGGATCTTCCAGCCGCTGGGCATGGTGGACACCGGGTTCGAGGTGCCGGCCGCCAAGCGGGGCCGGTTCACCAGCTTCTACAGGCCAGGCGACGACGGCAGCCTCGAGCTCGCCGACGGCCCGGACGGCGAGTGGAGCAGCCTGCCCGCGCTACCGCTCGGCAATGGCGGGCTGGCCTCGACCGCCGACGACTGGCTGGCCTTCTGCCGGATGCTGCTGGCCGGCGGGGCGGCGGGCGACGGCCGACGGGTGCTGTCGGCCGACTCCGTACGCATGATGACCACCGACCACACAAATCCGGCACAGCGCGACATCGGCCGACTGTTCCTGGAGGGCCAGGGCTGGGGCTTCGGCGGCTCGGTCGACATCGACCGGACCAACCCATGGAATGCGCCCGGCCGTTACGGCTGGGTCGGCGGCACGGGCACAGCGGCGCACGTCATCCCGGCCACGGGGGTGGTCACCATCCTGCTGACTCAGGTGGCAGCGATGGGTCCCGTGCCCGCACCGGTGATCAGGGAGTTCTGGCGGTACGCGGCGAACGCCTGACACAGGCATCGCACGCCCGTAACCTCACGGTAGCCCAGCTGACCGGGTGGCGAAATCGGACCACGACGCATGGCTGTTTCAGCCCGCAAAGAGATCTTGCTGAGGTATCCCGGTCGAGCGTGACTGTTGTGACGATCTGATCGTTCGGCGGGTGTGGCGACTCGGCCGTGGGTCGTGGACGATGACGTGTGGGCGCTGATCGAACCGCTGCGGCCGCCCTGGCCGACGCGGTCGCCGGGGCCGAGGCCAGTGGATGATCGGCTCTGTCTGCAGGACATCCTGTACCCAGGACATCGCCTGGCAACTCCTGCGCTGGAGCTGGGAGTCGGATCAGGGCAGACCTGCCGCCGGTGCCTGGACCGCTGACAGCGGGCCGGAGCCTGCGTGGTGTCTGCCGCAGCCCGCTTGTCGGCACGCGCCTGCATCGGCGCATCACCCGTGCGAAAGACGACTCACGTGCCGGCGCATTGGACCGTGCGCCATTTCTCGCAGGCGAACCCTGCCGACCACGGCTGCGAGAGCGTCCCAGCCGTCTTGCGGCGGCTGGCCGCTTCCATCGAAGCGTTGGGCTTCGTCGAGATCCAGGACGTGGTGATCGAATCGGAGTTGACCGAGCACGGTCCCTGGCGATCAGGGACTTTTGACTTCCGCCTGCCTGAGGATGAGCACTGATTCAGGCACCGGCTTCACCTCCAGCCAACCGAGAGTCTGCTGCTCTACACCGAGGGCCTCACCGAAGCCCCGACCATCATGGGGAGCAGTTCGGTGAAGACCGCCTCACGCACGCGCTGGCCACTCAGAGCCACACCATCGCAAGCGATCACACTGTCACCCAAGTCGTGCGCGTACCGGTACCACGGGTATGGACGACGACCAAGCCGCTCTCGTCCTGACAGTCACACCTCAGTCGCCCAGTAGGCCGCCAAAGGTGTAATGGCGTCACAGCGGGTAGGCGAATACAGGTAAGTCCTATTGCACGTGAAGAGATGCCAAGGAAACCGACAAGGGATCCTCCATGACTACCACGCTCAGTAAGCAGACCCCGGAGGAGCAGCGGCCGAGGGTGCCCTGGCGCTACGGCGCTGCTTGGGGGACCAGGGGTGCGCACATCGCCGAGGCCCGCCACGCAGTGCGTCAGCTGCTGGCACGGGCTGGACATCATCCGCGCGAGCGTTCCAGCCAGGACGCCCAACTTGTCGTCAGTGAATTGGTCACCAATGCAGTCCGTCACGCACCCGGACCGGCTGAACTCATGCTCGAAGTCTCACCGGACGCCGCCCAGTTGCGGATCAGTGTCCGTGACAGCTCCCCGCTCCCGCCCCGCCTCCGGGTGTCCGACGCCGGCCGCATCGGCGGACACGGCCTGCACCTGGTCACCCGGCTCTGCGACCAGGTGCGCACCATCGCCCTGGGCACGGGCAAACGAGTCGTCGCACGCCTGCCCTTGCAGCAACCTGCCGGCTGACCCTCGCGAGAGTTGCGCACCGAGAGCAGCTGACATCTCCCGCCGGGCCGGCGTCAGGCCGAGGGGCGGGGATCAAGGAGGAGGCGGGCGGTGACCCGTTTCCCGGCCCCCTCGGGCAGGACGGTGAGGTCGGCCGCAACGGCCCTCACAATCTCCAGACCGTGCTGGCCCACCCTGTAAGGGTCCGCCTGCCGAGCCGTCGGAATCTCGGGATGGCTGTCCCACACTTCCACCTCCACCGCCTCGTCCGCCAGCCGCAGGCGCAACCGGATGGGGCCGGGTGCGTGTTTGCAGGCGTTGGTGACCAACTCGCTCACCACCAGCTGAGCCAAGCTCACGATGCGCCCCGTCACCCTCGTTGGACGGTTGTCAGCTGCGTCCCCGGTGAAGAAGGCGGCGGTTCGGTGACGGGCTTCGGCGATGCAGGAGCCGTCTCCTGACAGCGCGATGGTCTCCTCAACCGCCGTGGAGTTCGGTCCGTGGCAACACTCACGTTCTGGGTCCCCGCCCATCTGTCTTGTCACTCCCGCCCTGCTCGCGTACGCCGTCCTCCCGGGCGGGTACCGCGCACGCGCAACCTGTACCTGTGGGTGGCAGGGCCATCCGGGTGCAGTACCAGTACCATGCGCGCACAGATCCACATCGAGGAAGTGCTGGGGACGGCGTCACCGACGCTTGCTGAGGTGCTGAGGGACTGTGGCGGACAACCGTTCTGCAGGAAATGCGCGTCTGTCGATCAACATGAGTCATACCAGTGGCGTCCGGGTGGTCACGGCGTGCGGCGAGATCGATCTCGACAGCGCTCCACAGCTCCTGGATGCCCTGACCGCGGATGACGCTGCCACTCAGGTGACGGTGGTGGATCTCAGCGGCGTCACCTTCATGGATTCCAGCGGCATCAATACTCTTATCGCCGCGCATCACGCCGCGCAGCGCCATGGCGGGCGGCTGCGACTCGCTGCGCCGAGCCCCGCCGTCTCCGAGACCCTCGGGATCGTCGGCCTCACCGAGGTCATCCCCTGCCACCCGCCTCTGCGCGACGCGCTTGCCGTCTGACCCCGTCAGCCGGATGAGCTGAGCATGGCTGATGCCCGCCACGGTCATGGCGGGCATTATGAGGGGTACCGCTAATAGGCTCAGCCGGTCGTGAGCATGCCTTCGCGCAGCCGGGCCAGGCACCGGGACAGCAGTCGCGAGACGTGCATCTGCGAGACACCCAGACGTTCGCCGATCTGGGCCTGGGTGAGCTCCTCCACGAACCGCATGTGAATGAGCTGCCGGTCTCGCTCGTCGAGCTCGGCGATCATGGGTGCGAGGGCATGGAAGTCCTCCACCAGCTCCAGAGCCGTGTCCTCGGTCCCGATGAAGTCCTGGAGCGCGGCCTCGCCGTCCTCGCTCCCGTTGAGCGTGGCGTCCAGGGAGGAGGAGTTGTAACCGTTGGAGGCCAGGCGGGCCTCGCGGGCCTCGTCCTCGGACAGGCTCATCAGCTCCGACAGCTCCTTGACCGTCGGGTCGCGGTCGAGGCGGCTGCGCAGTTCCTCGGTCGCCTTGGCGAGCTGGACGCGGGCCTCCTGCAGTCGGCGGGGCACATGCACGGCCCAGGTCGTGTCGCGGAAGAAGCGCTTGATCTCCCCGACGACGTAGGGGATGGCGAAGGAGGTGAACTCCACCTCGCGCGACAGCTGGAACCGGTCGATGGCCTTGATCAGGCCGATCATGCCGACCTGGACGATGTCCTCCATCTCCTCCGGCCCGCGGCTGCGGAACCGGCCGGCCGCGTAGCGGACCAGGGACATGTTCATCTCGATCAGCGTGTTACGGGCATAGCTGTACTCCGGCGTGCCCTCTTCCAGCACCGCCAGCTGCTGGAAGAAGAGCTTGGACAGCTCGCGAGCGTCCTTGGGCGCCACCTGGGAAGGATCGGCGACCTCCGGCAACTCGGCCGTCCGGGTGTGCGTTGCCAGCGTGCTGGGCGCCATGCTGATACCCTCCCACGATCGATCTCACCGCTGCTGCCTGCCGAAACGGCCGACGACCGCGCGTCTACCCCGCCATCCTGCACCCATGCCTGCTCCTTGAGCGAACGGTGAATGGGACTCCGCTCAGGCGCCAGGACGCATGGCGGGCCAGTGGCCCCTGAGCCGACAGCGGTCGTTGCGCAGGGCCGTACCGCCCGCCCGTCCGAACCTTCACAGCTGACCTGCCCGCAGCCGCTGACGCCTCTGGGCGGCGCGGCTTTCGAGCGAGCGCCGACAGGGTGTCAGGAAGCCGGGCCGGAACTGGCAGCGGGACCGTGTTGTGGTCGCCGTACGAACACGGCGTCGAGGCCCGTGATCGCAAGCACGCGACGCAGAACCGGCTGGACGCCGGTCAGAGCGAATTCCGTCCGGGCCTGCAAGGCACCGCCTCTGGCCGCTACCAAGGCCGTGAGTCCGGCCGCGTCGCAGAACGACACTCCGGACAGGTCCAGCAGCAGCCGGACCGGCCGTTGATCCAGACATTCAGCCAGGACAGGGCACAGTTTTGGACCGGTGAACTGGTCCAGTTCACCGAAGACGCCCACCACCGCCGTGCCGCCCTCATGGACAACCAGGGTGGTGATGCCTCCCGCGCCGCTCATCCCGCGTCTCTCTCGATCGCTGTGACGCCAGTGTGCGGGCATATCAGTCGGGTTCCAAGGACACACCGGCACAGCGCGCTTCTGAGCCCGTGCGTGTCCCTGGATGGTTCGGTGGTGCCTATGGGCCAGTCCATGCCGTCCACCTGCCCCGAACCCGGGCATGTCCTCGGCGTCAACGGTATCGTCGCCCGTGAGAAGTGTCTCTCGAACCAACTCGGGGAGCGGATAGCGACTGGCACCTGCCGACGGCTTCGGACTCGTCGCCGGGAGGGGCATGCATGACCCTCCCGCATGGCTTGGTCCGGCCAGACCGCGATCGCGGCCTGGCACGTCAGCGTCGGCGGCCCCGCACTTCCGACGTGGTCGCTGGGCGCGCGACAAACGGCTCCGTCACAGCGGAACAACCTGTTCGTGTGCTGTGGCCGTGACTCGACGAGCTTGAGTGGCTTCCGCGCGGCAGCCGAGTGCGGGGCGCTGGCTGAGTCGTTGGACGCGCCAAGTCAGGGTGCGCGCCGGCGAGCGGGCATCGTCCAGCGTCCGCTGCTGAGCGGCCCAGCTCGGCAGCGTGGCTGGTTGATGGCCGGCCGCTTCCGCGTCGGCGAGGGTGGCGGCCAGGGCCGCCCAGGCAGGCCGCCGAGGATCTGCCGGGCGTACGTGGGTACGGCTGCACACACCAAGGGGAAGAAGAACGCCGGTTGCGTCTCAAAACGGCGCCGATGCTGCCTATCGCTCGTGGGCCGCCGCGGCACACGGGGAAACGGGACACCCAGCGCGGGGGTACTGCGGCAGGAGCGCCGAGCTCGATCGCTGGTACAGACGCCCCGTCGTGACGCGTCCGCGCGATCAGTTCAGGTTCGCGGAGGGGTTACGAGCGCTGTCGCAGGCCGTGTGTTCCCCTTCGGCCGGCGCACCAGACCCGTCGGCGGTGGTCACACGGTCGACGGAGCCCTGCGGCCCTGCGCTGGTGGGCTTGTCGGCTGTCATGGTGGTGACTGCATCGGCGGCGGTGGCATGGACCGGCAGGAGCGTGTCGACACCGGTGAGGACGAGCATCCGCATCAGGCGGTCGGGGACGTTGGCGAGCCCGAGTGCACCGCCCACCGCCTGGGCGGCGTGCCAGAGACCGATGAGCGCGCTCAGACCGGCGGAGTCGCAAAAACCGACCTGTGACAGGTCCAGAACCAGGTGCGGAGACCCTTGCTCGATGATCATCGAGGCGTCGCGGCGCAGGGCTTCCGCGGTGCGCATGTCCACGTCCCCGGCGACTGTGGCGATCGCGAGGCCGGGACGGGGGTGCTGGACGGTCAGCTGCAGCGTGTCGGTCACGTCGGTCATCACTCCTGGCCGAAGTGTTCGGGCGCGGCGGCGGTGTGGGCGGTGGCGACGACACTGCCGTCGGGTGTGCTGTCGGGGTGGGGGACGGACAGGGCCAGCAGGGCCACGTCGTCGCCGGCTCCGTCGGGCAGCGAGGCCAGCAGGGTGATGCTGTCCTCGACCAGGGAGGTGGCGGTGACAGGCGCGGTGCGCTGGTGGAGGAAGCCGGTCAGGCCGTCGTCACCGAGCATGGCGCCCTCAGTGGTGCGGGCTTCGATCAGCCCGTCGGTGTAGAGGAACAGGCTTTCCCCGGCCGTCAGGGAGAAGGTGGTCTGGGCGAAGGGCGCCTGGGGAAAGGCGCCGACGAGCATCCCGCCCTTGCGGCGTACGGCCCGCACCCAGACGGCGCCGCTGTCGTCGGGGCGCACGTGGTAGGCCGGCGGGTGGCCACCGGTGGCGAGGGTGACGGTGAAGCCGCCGGCCTCCCGGGGCTCCAGGAGGCCGAAGAGGACGGTGCAGAAGCGGCGGCCGGCGGTGACGTCGGTGAGCAGCATGGTGTTGAGCGCGCTCAGCACGGTGACGGGGTCGGCGTCGATCTGGGCCGTGGCGCGCAGGGTGTGGCGGGCCAGGGCGGTGACGGTCGCCGCCTCGGGGCCTTTGCCGCACACGTCACCGAGGAAGAACGCCCACCGGCCGCCGTCGAGGGGGAAGACGTCGTAGAAGTCGCCGCCCACGTCGTGGGCGGAGGCGGTGCGGTAATGGCAGGCCAGCTCCAGCCCCGGCACCACGGGAAGGGCCGGGGGCAGCAGAGTGCGCTGGAGGGTGGAGGCGAACGCGGCGATGGCGGCCCTGTCCTGCTCCGCCTTCTCCCGCGCCGCCCGCTCCGCCTCGGCCCGCGCCCGCTCCGCCTCGGCGTGCCGCGTTTCCGCTTCCCGGCGGGCCTGCTCGTCCCGCAGGGCGCGCAGCGCCGACAGCCGCAGCTCCATCTCGTCCAGCACGATCGCGGCGAGATCGGCCAGAGTGGCGGTGTCCTCCTCGGTGATCGAGCGCGGCCGGGTGTCGAGGACGTTGACCGTGCCCAGCTTGTGCCCGTCGGGGGTGATGATCGGTGCGGCGGCGTAGAAGCGCACGCCCATCTCCCCGGCGACCAGCGGATTGTCTGCCGCGACGGGGTCCTTGAGGGTGTCGGGGATGACCATCGTGTCATCGCGCAGGATCGCCGAGCCGCACAGGCCCGGGTCACGGCCGATCTGCGCGACACCCTCCAGGCCGTGGGCGGCCTTGAACCAGATGCGGTCGGTGTCCACGATCGTGACCGTTGCCACCGGCACGTCGAAAAGGCGGGCGGCCATTGCCGCCACCCGGTCGAACGCCCCGTCGGGCGGGGTGTCGAGGATGTCGTAGCGGCGCACCGCCGCGATCCGGGCCGCTTCCGCATCCGGGTCGGGGACCAGCTCGGGGCGGCGCCCGGGAGCCGGGTCGGTGGCCGATGCCGGCTGCGTCATCGGCTTTCCTCTCCGTCGATGGGCTGCCGCCGTGAACGGCACGAACCGACGCAGCCTAAATCGCCCACACGCCCGAACGCCAATGCCGTCGTCAACCGGGCTTCCGGCAGCGGCGCCCCGCGCATGCTCCCCCCCCCCGTCGAACGGTGGGCCAACGCTTCAGGCACCGGGCTCAGGGTCGGGTGACGGGGGGATGATTTCGGTGACGCCGACAGGAGACGGTCCACGGCCCCCAGGCACCCGCATGGGACGGGCCCGCCGTACTGGACGGCCACCGTGCCACGGGCCCGACGCCGACCCGCCACCGGCACCCTTGCTCATCGGCGACCCACTACGGGACCACTGCATCCTGTCACCCCTCGCCGACGACGCTGCGCTCCTCACCACGGCCGTAGCGCCGACCCTCGCCGGACTCCGTCAGCTTCTCGACGCGACGCTCGCCCAAGCCGTTGGCATGGGGTGGCCCGCGGGACAGCGACCGAACGCATCGCCGATCCAGTGGAGCCGTCCTTCCAGCGCGGTCCGCTCCAAGAGATGATCGATGAAGGGCAACCGCAAGGCGGACCGGACGGCTGTCCGTCATTGCCGGTCACGAGTGGGCGGGAATTCAACGCATTTTCAGCCTGCCCCAGCCAGATTGGGCACGGTCCGGGCGAAGCCATCCGACTTGGTCGGGACGTGCCGATGCACCGGGATCGATGGGACGGGTGCGCGATGCCATCCCGCATGGGGGTCCGACTCTTGAGATCTTTGACCGAAGTGTCCAGTCACAGGCATGTCGACCGTCGTTGCGGAATGGGTCCCGCTGTCACCGAGCTCCAGGGCGTGTCCCCATAGGGGCCTTGCCAAGTTCCAGGCGCCATCACGGTTCAGACCGCCCCAGCAGGCCGATGCCGTCCACCCCAGCCAGCACGCCATTACGTGGGAGGCCAACCATCATGACGACCCGACAGCGCAGTACCGCCTCCACCAGCACGGATCCGCCCGTTCGGCGCGAGGTCGTCCTGGGCGTGGACACGCACGGCGAGGTGCATGCCGCCGCCGTGATCTCCCCGCTCGGGAAGATCCTGGGCACCGAGTCCTTTCCGGCCACGGCGGCCGGCTACCGTCGGCTGCTCACCTGGGCCCGCAAGCGGGGCACGGTGCGCCGGGCCGGTGGGGAGGGCACCGGCACCTTCGGCGCGGGCCTGTCCCGCTACCTGCTGGCCCAGCAGATTCAGGTCTTCGAAGTGAACCGGCCCGACCGCTCGGGCCCGTCGGCTGCTGGGGAAGTCGGACCCGCTCGACGCTCAGGCCGCGGCCCGGGCTGTGCTCAGTGACCGCGCCCGGGCCGGGCCAAGTACGTCGGCACGAGCGACCTGTGCACCGGGCTGGTCAGTGAGTGGCCACTGCCCGTCGGTGTGGACGATTGCCGACCCGCTCGTCGCAGGTTTCGCTTCGGTGGCGTGGCACCCCCCTTCTCCTGCCGCCACCACGCGGCACGGCTCGACCTGGCGGTGGCGACGGCACACCGGGCGATCAGCGGCCGGAGCGCGTCTACACCTCGATGTGTGAACCCATGATGACCGTACGGTCGCGGGGGAGGCCGAAGTACTCGGCCGCGTCGGCCGTGATGTAGGAGGTGGCGATGAACAGCCGCTTGCGCCAGGGAGCCATCGTCGGTGACGTGCCGCGCCGGAGATCGATCTTCGACAGGAAATAGGACGCCTGGTCGAGGTCCAACGGTCCTTCGGTCTGGGCCGGGGTGAGCGTGGCCAGGGTGCTGGGTACGTCCGGTGTCTCCATGTAGCCGAACCGGGCGGTGACGTGGATGATCCCGTCGTCGGCGTAGCCGAGGTCGTCGACGGTGATCCGCTGGTCGGCCGGGACGCGGGGCACGGGCTGGGTCTCGAGCGAGAGGATCACGACCTGGTCGTGGCGTACGTGGTTGTGCTCGACGTTGGCCCGCATGGCGAGGGGCGCGGTCTGCTTGCCCCGGTTGAGGAACACGGCCGTGCCCGGGATCCGGAGCGTCGACACCTTCGCCGAGCGGAGGTCCTCGACGAACCCGGGGAGCGGTCCCTCGAGTTGTGCCCGTTCGACGGTGACGATCTCGCGGCCGCGTTGCCAGGTCGTCATGACGGTGAACGCGGTGATGCCGATCAGCAGCGGCAGCCACGCGCCGTGGACGAGCTTGGTCATGTTGGCCGCCACGAACAGCAGGTCCACGAAGAGCAGCACGGCGGCGCCGATGGCGAGCAGCCACTTGGGCGTGCCCCATTTCGCACGGGCGACGTAGAAGAACAGCAGGGTGGTGATGGTGATGGTGCCGGTGACCGCCATGCCGAACGCGAAGGCCAGCGCGGCGGAGCTGCGGAAGGCGAAGACCAGGGTGAGGACCGAGACCATCAGCAGCCAGTTGATCCACGGCACGTAGATCTGGCCGATGGTGGATTCGGAGGTGTGCGCGATCCGCAGCCTCGGTAGATAGCCGAGCTGGGCGGCCTGCGAGGTGACCGAGTACGCGCCGGTGATCACGGCCTGCGAGGCGATCACCGTGGCCGCCGTGGCCAGTACGACCATCGGCAGCCGTCCCCAGCCGGGTGTCAGCAGGAAGAACGGGCTGCTGACGTTGTGCGGATCGGCGAGGATCAGCGCACCCTGTCCGAAGTAGCTTAGGACGCAGGCGGGGAAGACCAGGAACAGCCAGGCCCGGGTGATCGCACGGCGGCCGAAGTGCCCCATGTCGGCGTACAGCGCCTCGGCGCCGGTGACCGCGAGCACGACCGCGGCCAGGGCGAAGAACGCGGTGCCGAAGTGGCCGAACAGGAAGCCCAGGGCGTAGGTGGGCGACAGCGCCCTGAGGATCGCCGGGTGGTCGGCGATGCCGGCCACACCGCAGGCGCCGATGGCCGCGAACCAGACGATCATGACCGGACCGAACACCCGGCCCACCGCCGCGGTACCCCGGCGCTGCACCAGGAACAGCAGCACGATGATCACCGCGGTGACGGGGACGACGGCGGTGTCCAGCGAGGGCTGCACGACCTTGAGCCCCTCGACCGCCGACAGGACCGAGATCGCCGGGGTGATCATGCTGTCGCCGAAGAACAGCGACGCTCCGAAGATGCCCAGCGCGGTCAGTACGGCGGTGGTCCTTCCGGCCGGCCGCGAGGTCCATCGCCGTACGAGGGTGATCAGCGCCATGATGCCGCCCTCGCCGTCGTTGTCGGCGCGCATCGCCAGCAGCACGTAGGTGACCAGGACGATGACCACCACCGACCAGAACACCAGCGACACCACCCCGTATACGTTCTGCGTCGTGACGGGGACGGGGTGCGGATCGCCCGGGTTGAACACCGTCTGGAGGGTGTAGATCGGGCTGGTGCCGATGTCACCGAAGACCACACCGAGGGCACCGATCACCAGAGCGAGGCGTGCCGTGTCGTGTGGGCTCGCACCACGAGCCTCAGGTGTCCGCGATGGGAATCCATCATCCGGCGCGGTTCCCTGCCGACGGTCGGCCATGGTCATCCTCCTCGTTGCGGACCGCTGTCCAGGGGCCCGGTGCATCGGTGCGGACGATACCGATCACCAGCGCGAATACCGGTAGGTGGGGCCGCTTCGTCTCGACGGCGTCTCCGCGCCGCCGGCCTGTACGCCGGCTGGGCCACCCATCGGCCGCCTGAACTCCGTTGGCCGTGAGGATGCAGCGTCCAGGCTTCCTGCGCAGGAGGCGTGCCGGGAGGAGGCAGGAGTACGGACCTTTCATGCCACGTGCTCATGAAGGTCATCGTGGTGTTCGGGTGGGGTCAGAAGAGTCCCGACGCCCGGAGCACCGCCTGTGCCGTCTCGTCGTCGATGCGTTCGCCCAGCCGGTGCAGGACATCCGCTCCCTGGCGCAGGGTTCCGCGCTCCAGGGAGCGGCGGACGCCGGTGTCGAGTTCGTGCCAGAGGAGCGGATTGGCGAGGAGGATGCGGGGGTCGAGTTCCAGGCGGTTGCCGTGGGCGTCCCGGAGGACCAGGTGGGAGGAGGGACCGTCGTACTGGATGGCGTCCCGCTGTGTGGTGTAGGGGATCTCCGCGGTTGAGTGCGCGGGTTCTGCTCCCTCGGGTGCACCGTCTGCCGGTGTCTGCTCCCTGCTCAACTGGCAGGCCACCGTGCAACTGTCCGGAGTGAACGGGCAGTTCGACCCCAGGGGGTGCACGGTGGCCTTGTCCCAGCATGACCTACTTCGCCTGCTTGAGTCACTACGTTCGGCCGATGGTCTTGAACTCGTCCGCGAGGTCGCCGAGCGGCTGCTGCAGGAACTGATCGAGGCCGAGGCCACCACGAAGATCGGCGCCGAGTGGGGCGAACACACCGACACCCGCACCACCTGGCGCAACGGGCACCGCGAGAAGACGATGACCACGCAGGCCGGCGACCTGGAACTCGCCATCCCGAAATTGCGGGCCGGAAGCTTCTTCCCCAGCCTCCTCGAGCGCCGGCGGCGCATCGACCAGGCTCTCTACGCGGTCATCATGGAGGCATACGTCCACGGCGTCTCCACCCGCTCCGTCGACGACCTCGTCAAAGCCCTCGGCTCGGACACCGGGATATCCAAGAGCGAGGTCTCCCGGATCTGCGCGGACCTCGACGAACAGCTCGACGCTTTCCGGACCCGCCCGCTGGACCACATCCGGTTCCCCTACCTGTTCCTCGACGCCACCTATGTCAAGGCCCGCGTCGACCACCGCATCGTCTCCCAGGCGATCGTCATCGCCACCGGCGTCACCCAGGACGGCGGCCGCGAAGTCGTCGGGGTCATGGTCGGCGACAGCGAGACCGAGGTGTTCTGGGCCCAGTTCCTGCGGCACCTGCGAGAACGCGGCCTGAGTGGCGTCCGCCTGGTCATCTCCGACAGCCACAGCGGCCTGGTCAAAGCAATCCGCAAAGTCATGCTCGGCGCCGCCTGGCAGCGCTGTCGTGTTCACTTCGTCCGCAACGTCTTCGCCGTGATCCCGAAAGGCTCGGCGGAGATGGTCGCCGCGACGATCCGCACCGTCTTCGCCCAGCCCACTGCGGACGCGGTCCGCACCCAGCTCGACACCGTCGCCGACATGCTCGGCCGGCAGTTCCCCAAGGTCAGAGAGATGCTGCTGGAAGCGAAGGAAGACCTGACCGCGTTCGCGGACTTCCCCCACCAGCACTGGAAGAAGATCCAGTCCACGAACCCGCTGGAGCGGCTGAACCGGGAGATCAAACGCCGCACCGACGTCGTCCAGGTCTTCCCCAACCCGCCCGCGGTCCTCCGCCTGGCCACCGCGGTCCTCGCCGAACTCCACGACGAGTGGATCGCCTTCCCCCGCCGCTACCTCTCCAACGAGAGCATGGACGCCCTCTACCTCGATGCCCCAACCGTCCTACCCGCCACGTCAGACGACTGATCGCCTACACCACGACAGGGGGCATGACCTCGTACTGCCGTACGGCGGTCAGCGCGTCCGTGTGGACCACGCGCCGGCGCCAGGGTGTGCGTACGGCGAGCCAGCCGGGGCCCGCGCTCACCCGCTGGGGAAGCAGGACGGCGCCCACCGCGACCGACAGGGTGAGCCAGAGCAGGGCGCGCAGGGGCGTCAGGCTTCCCGCATCCCAGTCGACGAGAAGGCTCAGGGCGTAGAAGGCCAGGGCGCAGTTGAGCGCCAGCCGGGCGCTGCCGTGCCAGTGGCGGTCGCCGGCCGAGCCTGGCGGTCCGCTCCGTCGCATAACGCCGACGGTAGGCGGGCGTACAGGGTCCGGCGACCGCTGCTTACGCGGTCCTAGCGCCGAGGGGGCACGTCTTGACGGGATCCTGACGCGCCTCGCCGGAGTCGGCCTTCAGCCGGTGTGGACGCGGGGGCGTCTGGCCCGGTTCGGTTCCGCCTCGCGCAGTACCTCGCGGGTGACCGGGGCGACCTCGCCCTGGCCGAAGAGGAAGAAGCGCAGGAAGTTGGAGAAGGGGCCGCCCTCGGTCCATTCGAAGTAGATGTGCGGAGTGCAGCCCGTCACGTCCCGGGCGTGCACGAGAAGGGCCGCCAGGGCGTTCGGGATGGACGCGGACTCCAGGGTCAGTACCCGGTAGCGGTCGTGCAGCACCTCGCCGCGCACGGTCAGGCCCGCCTCGAACTCGGAGGGGTCGGTGACGGTGACCTCCACGAAGACGAAGTCCTCCTGCTCCGGCATGTCGTTGTCGGCGCGGATCTGCTCGATCTTGTCGCGGTACTGGGCTTTGTCGCGGTGCCCGGGCTCGTTGGCGATGAACCGCATCTTGCGGCTGGCCATGTCCCGGATGAACCGTTCCGCCATCGGGTCGAGCGTCACGTTGGTCACGCGGAGTTCGAAGGCACGGGCCAGTCGGGACAGCAGCGAGACCAGGATGATGCCCGCGATGAAGCAGGCACCGATCTTCACACCGTCCGGGCGCTCGATCACGTTCATGACCCGCGTGTAGAGGAACACCGCCGAGATCACGCCGAAGCCGATGGTCCAGTTGCGCTGCCCGGCCTTGCGCGCGGCGATGGTCACCGCGATCGCCGCGGAGGTGATGAGCACCAGCACGCCGGTGGCATAGGCGCCGCCCTGCGCGTCGACATTGGCGTCGAAGATCCAGGTGACCAGGAAGGCGACGAGCGTGAAGACGATGACCATCGGGCGCACGGCGCGGGCCCAGTGCGGGGCCATGCCGTAGCGCGGCATCAGGTTCAGCAGACCGGCCATCGCGGAGGCGCCGGCGAACCAGAGGATCGCGATGGTCGAGACGTCGTAGACCGTGCCGAAGGCGCCGCCGAGGTACTCGTGCGCGAGATACGCCAGCGCACGTCCGTTGGCCTGGCCGCCGGTCTTGAACTGGTTCTCCGGGATGAGCAGCGTAGTGACGAAGCTGGACGTGATCAGGAAGGCGCTCATGATGATCGCGGCCGTGGTCAGCAGCTTCTTGGTGTCCCGGATGCGGCCGGTCGGCTTCTCCTCGGTGTCGTCCGGGTCGCCCTGTACGTGCGGCATCACGGCAACGCCGGTCTCGAAGCCGGACAGGCCGAGCGCGAGCTTAGGGAAGACGATCAGCGCCAGGCCGATCATGACGAAGATGATCATCTCGCCCGCCTCGACGACCACGACGTCCAGCGGTTTCAGTTCGGTGGCGGCGACGGCCTCCGTACGGGCGGTGCGTGGATCGGTGCCGTAGCTCCAGTGCAGCAGCCGCAGCGCCACCGTGTCCGTACGGGCTCTGCGCAGCGACTCGGCCTGTGCCTTGCCGCGGCCCTCGGCGACCGCCTCGGCGAGGTTGGCGAAGACCACCGTCAGCCACAGCCACAGGCTGATGACCCAGGTGAAGACGGCGGGATGGAGCAGCGCCGACAGTGTGGTCAGGACCGCCCCGACGGACACGACGAACAGAACCGGGTTCTTCACCAGGACGCGCGGGTGCAGTTTGCGTAGCGCCTCGGGGAACGAGCGGACGAGCTGGACGGGTTCGAACAGCCCGCTCGGTGCGCGGCGTCTCCGCCTTCCCTCCGGTCCGGGCCGGACCGTGCGCTCGGGACGGGACGGGGAAGCCTGCTCGGGGGCAGCGGGAAGCATGGACACCTTCGTGTCTTGTCGGTGAATCGGACAGCCGGGGATCGATTGGAGTGGGCGGTCCGTGCGGTGCCGGGGCCCCGGCACCGCACGGCGGCGCACGGACGCCGGCGAAGAGGCGACGACAAGGCGTCCTGCGCGGGCGCGTGCCCCCTCGGACACGCACCGGGCCGCCTTCGCGTCACAGCGGAGCGTGGACTCCGCCCGTCATGCGGGGTCACGGACGTCTGTTGGGCCCTGACGTCCATGGCTCCAGCGGCGGCCGACAGCGAATCTAATCCCGCTCGCTCCGCCGACCGGCGTGGCGGACACAGAATTTGCGGCACTCATACGGCGCCGCGCGTGCCGCCGTCAAGGTGCCGTCAAACAACGCTGATTCGCCATCAGGGAGCCGTCAGGACGAGCCATGGGTGGCTGAATCCGGTCGCAGACTGATCACCAACGGGGGACGGGCGACCGTCCGTGGCGGTGACGTTGGAGGGACCGTGACTCTCACGGCCGGATCAGCGCAGGGTCCTCGGACCGAGCAAGGGGCACCGCCACGGACTGTGGTCACCCAGCCCGGGGGCAGCCCCGGACCGCGAAGACGAGGGTATTCGCGCACGGCCGGACCGGGTCCGGGGCTGCGCCCGGGGCAGCGCCTGCGGCGGCAGGCCGTGGCCGCGCGGGCCGCTTTGCGCCGCCGCTTCTGGGCCACCGTGCCCGCGCGGCTGCGCCTTCTGCGCGCGGACACGCTCCTGCTCGCCACCGCGGTGACGGCGCTGCTGACCGTCGCCGGGCTGGCCACGAACGACACCTGGGACAGCGTGTCCGAGCGGGACGCCCCGCGCACCATCAGCGCCGCCGATCTCAACCTGGCCCTGAACGACATGGACGCGCAGGCCGCCAACATCCTGCTGTCCAGCGGCGACGCCGGGAAGGGCCGCCTACAGACCCCGTACGACAAGGCGGTCGGCGTCTACGGCGAAGCCCGGCGTGAGATCGGTCACGACCTGCGGACCCTCGCCGTCGCGGCGCAGGGCGAGCGGTCCGGCGAGAAGACCGTGGAGAACCTGACCGACGACTTCGCCGAGTACCAGGAGCTGATCGGGCGCGCCCTGGAGAACGACGGGCACACCGGCGGCAAGCTGGCCGCCCTGGCCGACTACCGCAAGGCGACCGACCTGCTGCAGGGCAAGCTGCTGCCCGAGTCCCGCACGCTGGTGTCGGCCAACGACCGTGCCTTCGACGCCGAGTACACCGCGGCCCGCTCCACGCTCTCCGCGCAGCTCGCCGCCACCGCCGTGCTGGGCATGCCGCTGCTGGCCGCCCTCGGCGTCCTCCAGGGGTACTTGGTCCGGCGCTTCCACCGGATCCTGAACCCGTCCCTCCTCGCCGCGACTGCCTGCGCCCTGCTCGCGGTGGTCCTCGGCACGCAGATGCTCACCTCGTCGTCCGGGTACCTGCGCGGCGCCCGCCGTGACGCCTTCGACTCCGTCGTCGCCCTCTCCCGCGCCCGGGCGATCGCCTATGACGCCAACGCCGACGAGAGCCGTTACCTGCTCGACCCGCAGCGCCGCGAGCAGTACGCGCACTCGTTCCTCGCCAAGTCGCAGAAGCTGTACGGCATCCGGGGCGCGACCCTCGGCACGTACGACGCCGGGCTGGCCACCAGCTGGCAGGCGTATTGGACCGACCACCACGAGCCTCGCTTCACCGGCGAGTTCCGGCGCGAGCTGGACAACATCACCTTTCCCGGGGAACGTGCCGCGGCCGAGAAGACCGTGCAGACGTACGCCGTCTACCAGCATGACGACCGCCGCATCCGCGCCCTGCAGGCGGCCGGGAAGGAACGCGAGGCGGTGGAGTTCTGCATGGACTGGAAGCCGGGCACCTCCGAAGCGCACTTCGGCGCGTGGATGGCCGCCCTGGACAAGGTGACGGACATCAACCGGGCCCACTTCACCTCCTCGGTGCGCGATGGCCGCGGGGCGGTGAGCGGCCTGCTGCCCTGGGCCGGCACCCTGCTGCTCGCGGCGATGGCGTTCACCGCGCTGGGACTGCGGCCACGGCTGGCGGAGTTCCGCTGACGCCGTTCACACGTCCGTGAGCCGGGCTTCCTCCAGGTCCAGGGAGCGTTGCAGCCGGCGCCGGGTCGTGTCGCTGACGCGGTGCGTGTCGTAGAGGCGCTGGAGCTCCGCGGTCTCCACGGTGATCAGGTCGCGGCGCAGCTGGCGGTAGACCAAGTCGGCGGACTCTGTGGCGGCGGTGGCGCCGTTGTGCTCGGCGAGGCGGTCGCGGGCGTCGTCCAAGCGGGCGGTCAGCCCGCGGCGGAGCCGGTCGAGGACGATGTCGGGGACCGCCTCCAGCTCGGCGAGTTCCTCGAGGCGGGCGAGTCCGGCGTGGGCGAGGTGCGAGCGGGCCTCGACCTCCTCGCGCTCGGTGTGGGTGGGCTCCAGGGCGATGCCGGAGGCGCGGACGACAGGGGCGAGGGTGAAACCCTGGACGACCAGCGTCACGACCACCACGGACGTGGTCAGGACGAGGACCAGAGAGCGGTCCGTCAGGGCGGTGCCGTCCTTGGCGACCTCAGGGATGGAAAGCGCGGCGGCCAGCGGCATGACACCGCGTGTGCCCGCCCAAGTCAGCACCACCGGCAGCCGCCAGTTCAAACGGCTGATCCCGCCCTTGCGCTGGACGACCGCCGACAGCGGTGCGAGCCACAACAGGCGCACGGTGATGAGGGTGGCCGCGACGGCGAGGGCGTACAGCGGCCAGGACCGGTCGTCGTCGGCGAGGGCCCGCACCTCGCCGGGAAGGGCCAGCCCGATGAGGGAGAAGACCACGCTCTCCAGCAGGAACACCACCGTGCCGTACACGGCGTGCAGCTGGAGGCGTATGCGGGCGTTGGTGAGCCGGTCGCCCCTGCCGCCCAGTACCACCCCGGCCACCACGCAGGAGGTCACGCCGGAGGTGTGCGCCGCCTCCGCGAGCAGGTAGGCCGCGTACGGGGTGACCAAGGCGATCACCGTCTCCAGCACCGGTTCCTCGGTATGGCGCCGAATGAGCGCCACCACACCGGCCACGGCGGCCCCGATCACCGTGCCACCGCCGGCCAGCAGCAGGAACTGGCCGCCCGCCGCCCCCCAGTTCGCCGCGGTCGATGCCACCGCGATGCCTGCTGCCACCCGGACCAGGACCAGCGAGGTCGCGTCGTTGAAGAGGCTCTCTGCCTGCACGAGCACCTGCACCCGCGGAGGGAGGGCCAGCCTGCGGCCGAGCGCGGTCACCGCCACCGGGTCGGTACTGGCCAGCACCGCACCCAGCACGAAGGCCATCTGCCAGGACAGCGGGGTGACCGCGGCCGCCACTGCCGCGACGGCTGCCGCGGAGGCGAGCACAAGGCCGATGGAGAGGACCCCGACCGGCTTCCACACCGCCCGCAGCTCCCGCCAGGGCATGTCCTCCGCGCTCGCGTACAACAGCGGCGGGAGCACGACCAGCCCGATGATCTCCGGACTGATCTCGATCTGCGGGCTGCCCGGCAACAGCGCCACGGCCAGACCGGCGACCACCAGCAAAGAAGGAGCGGGCATCCGCCAGCGGCGCGCGAACGTCGCCACCACGGTGGCCAGAATGACCAACGCGAGTACCGTACCGACGCTCCGCATGCCGTCCCCCTGGGGCTATGAGAAGAGCCGCCCTGACTCCCTCGCCGACCAGACTTCCCGGCACACCGCCTTCACCCTATCGGCCCAGGTCACGTCAAAACAGTGTCAAGGTCCCCGAGACCGGCGGCAAGAAATCGCTAACACGCGCCCCACCCGGCCCTGCGAAGGGCTTCCTTAGGAGCAGTCCCCCTGGACCGGGGGGAGTCGAGCCAGGGAGCGGAGCGCGTCGGCGGCGATGAGTGACGTACGGCCCGGACGACTGAAGGTCTACCTCGGGGCGGCCCCGGGGGTCGGCAAGACCTACCGGATGCTCGACGAGGGACGGCGCCGTGCCTCGCGCGGGGCGGACGTGGTGGTGGGCTTCGTGGAGTGCCACGGGCGCCCGCACACGGAGGCCATGATCGACGGTCTCGAGGTCGTACCCCGTTCCTCCTGCACCTATCGCGGCGGGGGCTTCGAGGAGATGGACCTGGCCGCGGTCCTCGCCCGCCGCCCGCAGGTCGCGATCGTGGACGAGTGCGCACACAGCAACGTCCCCGGTGAGGGCCGCAACCCCAAGCGGTGGCAGGACATCGAGGAACTCCTCGCCGCCGGCATCGACGTCATCACCGCGGTGAACATCCAGCACCTCGAATCCCTCAACGACGTGGTCGAGAAGATCACCCACGTTCCGCAGCACGAGACCGTGCCCGACGAGGTCATACGCCGGGCCTGGCAGATCGAGCTGGTGGACATGCCCCCCGAGGGGCTGCGCCGCCGCATGGCGCACGGCAACATCTACGCCCCCGAGAAGATCGACGCGGCCCTCGCCAACTACTTCCGCCCCGGCAACCTCACCGCGCTGCGGCAGCTGGCCCTGCTGTGGGTGGCCGACCGGGTCGACGAGGCGCTGCAGGAATACCGCTCTCAGCACGGCATCGGAGGTGTCTGGGAGACCCGGGAGCGGGTGGTTGTAGCCCTGACCGGCGGCCCTGAGGGCGACACGCTCGTCCGGAGGGCCGCCCGGATCGCGGCCCGGTCCGCCGGCGGCGACCTGCTCGCCGTGCACGTGGCCCGCAGCGACGGCCTGGCCGGGGGCGTCTCGGCCGCCTCCCTCGCCCGGCAGCGCAGGCTCGTGGAGGACCTCGGCGGCAGCTACCACTCCGTCGTCGGGGACGACGTGGCCACCAACCTCGTGGAGTTCGCCCGCGCCGAGAACGCCACCCAGCTCGTCCTCGGCACCAGCAGACGCGGTCGCCTGCAGCGTTTCCTGACCGGGCCCGGCACGGGGGAGACCGTGACCGAGCTGTCCGGCGACATCGACGTCCACCGGGTCACCCACGAGAGGGCCGGGCGCGGCACCCTCCTGCCGTCCCGGCGCCGTACGCTCTCCACGGCCCGTCTGATCGCCGGACCGGTGGCCGGGCTCGTCCTGCCGATGCTGCTCACCGCCGTGCTGGCGCAGGTGCGCGGCGCGCTGGACCTGACCAGTGAGGCGCTGCTGTTCCTGCTCGCCGTGGTGGGAGTGGCCTGCATAGGCGGGGTCGCGTCGGCGGTGATCGCGTCGGTGACGGCGTCCCTGCTCCTGAACTACTGGTTCATCCCGCCCATCGGCGCCTTCACGCTCACCGACCCGAACGCGCTGCTCGCCCTCGCCGTGTTCGCCGTCGTCGCGGCCACCGTGGCCGGGGTCGTCGATCGCTCGCTCCGGCTGTCCCGGCGCTCGGCCCGGGCCACCGCCGAGGCCGAGACCATGTCGTCCCTCGCAGGGACGATCGTGCGGGGCGAGGCCACGATTCCGGCCCTCCTGGAGCGCACCCGTGAGACCTTCGGCATGGAGTCGGCGGAGCTGGCGGACGAGCCGCCGGATACCGAGGGGGCCACCTCGGTGCCGGCCGGTCCGGGCGCGTACCTGATGCTGCGCGGCCGTACCCTCTCCTCCTCCGAGCGGCGGGTGCTGGCCGCGTTCGCCGCCCACGTCGGCTCCGCGGTGGAGCGCGCCCGGCTGGCCGAGGCGGCGGCGGAGGTGGAGCCGGTGAAGGCCGCCGACCGGCTGCGCACGGCCCTGCTGCGGGCCGTCGGCCACGACCTGCGTACCCCGCTCGCCGCGGGCTGGGCCGCCGTCACCTCCCTGCGCAGCCGTGACGTCGAGTTCACACCGGAAGACCGCGACGAACTCCTCGCCACCGCCGACGAGTCCATGGCCAAACTCAACCGGCTGGTGGAGAACCTTCTCGACCTCAGCCGCCTGGAGGCCGGCGCCCTCACTCTGAACCTGCGCCCGACCTCGCTGGACGAGGTCCTGCCGATGGCGCTCGCGGACGTGCCGGAGGCCGAGGTGGCGGACGTGGAGGACATCCCGGCGGTGCTCGCTGACCCGCCGCTGCTGGATCGGGTGATCGCCAACCTCGCCTCAAACGCCGTCCGCCACACCCCGCCGGGGCAGAAGGTGATGGTCACCGCCAGTGCCCTGGCGGGACGCGTGGAGCTGCGCGTGGTCGACCGGGGCCCCGGACTCCCGCAGACCGGCCGGGAGCGGATCTTCGAACCCTTCCAGCGGCTCGGCGACAACGACAACACCACCGGCCTCGGCCTCGGCCTGGCGCTGGCCCGCGGCCTGACCGAGGCGATGAACGGCACCCTCACCCCGGAGGACACCCCCGGCGGCGGCCTGACAATGGTGGTGTCGCTGCCGTTCGCGGAGCAGCCCGTGGGGGCAGGACCAACCGAGCAGAGCGCAGGAGGTGCGCGATGAGCACGCACGCAGGCACCTGGAGACTGCACCGCATACACACCCCGGCCCGCACCTGGCCACTGCGGGACCGGCTCGCGCTGATCGCCGGCCTGGCCGCCCCGTTCCTGACAGCCCTCGTCCTGGTCCCGTTCCGCACCAGCCTGTCGCACACGAACGCCGCCCTCGTCCTCGTCGTGGTGGTGGTCGCGGTCTCCGCGCTGGGCAGCCGCACGGCGGGCGTGGTCGCGGCACTGTCGGCGGCGGCCTGGTACGACTTCTTCCTCACCCGGCCGTACGAGACGTTCGACATCAACGCCTCCGCGGACATCGAGACCGCGGTGCTGCTGCTGGTCGTCGGCGTGATCGTCTCCCAGCTCGCGGCGAGAGCCCGCCGGCTGGAGGTCATGACGGTCACGGACGCCGCCCACCTGGCGCGCATCCACCGCACGGCCGACCTCGTCCAGTCCGCCAACTCGGCGGACACCGTGGTCGACCACGTCCGCACCGAGCTGACCGACCTGCTCGGCCTGCGCGCCTGCCGCTTCGAGTACGGCACGCTCATCGGCCGGCCGCCGCGGTTGGAGACGGACGGCAGTGTGACCGTGGGCCGGCGCACGTGGAACCCGGACACGGACGGCTGGCCCGAGGGCGAGATCGAACTGCGCTCCTACGGTAACGGCCACTACCTCGGCCGCTTCATGCTCACCCCCGGCCCGGGCGCCGTACCCCCGCTCCAGGCCCGGCTGGTCGCGGTGACGCTGGCCGACCAGACGGGGGCGGCACTGGACACGTCGGGACCGGCACAGAGGTGAGCAAGCCCCGGCGGATTCCCTGACGCGATCTTGACGTCGGCACGGCCACTTGGTGGAACGGCACCGTGACGCGGGTCGTTTCTGCGCGCTGCACGCCGACCCGCGCTCCCTGGTCGAACTGCTCGTCTCCGCGCGCCCGGACGAGCGGACCCTGCGGGCGGCCGAGGTCGAGTGGGCCGCCGCGCTCGCCCTCACCTACCGCGACGACCAGGTCAACATGACCGCGGCGCTGCCGGCCCGCACCCTCAACCCGTCGGTACGGCTGGTGGTGCGGATGTTCCACCGCGAGCGCGGCCGCCACTGAGTGGTCCTGGCGACCACTCGGCGCGGGCTGGACATCCTGATGACGGGCGTGCAGCCGCATCCCTCGGACAGACGGGACTGAGGCGGCACCGCAAGCATCACTCCAGTCCGGATGCCTTGAACACGGCCAGCGCGGTCTCCCGGTCCATGCGGGCCGTAAGGTGCCGCAGCGCGGTCTGCCCGCACAGCAGGAGCCCGTCGTCCGCGGCCTTCCGTGCGCCCGCCTCGAAGCGGTGCCACAGGGACGGGTTGTTCATGAGGACGCCGGGATCGATGACGACGCGTGCGCCGAACACGTCACGCAGCACGAGCCGTTGGGAGATGCCGTCCAGGACGCGCACGGACACCAGCACATCGGTGCGGACCTCGCGCTCGCGCAGCATCCATCGTGCGGCCAGCCAGTCCTCACCGGCCGAGACACGGGCGGGAAACAGCACGACGAACAGCAGCACAGCGAGCGTGAGCCACAACAGGCCGCGCCACATCGTGAACCGGCCCGAGCCCCAGTCGATCAGCAGGAGCACGGTGAGCAGCCCGCCTGCGCACCGGGCGGCATCCCACACGTTCCGCGCCCAGCGGCGGTCGTACACCGCGCCCGCTGATGAGTGTGCGCGAGCGCCGGTCGGCGACCTGCGCGCCCTTTCGCGTCGTCCCATACCGGTGACGGTAAAGACGTGATGGACCGGATCCACGCATTTTGATGGGGCTCTGATGCACACGCCCGTCAAGGTCCCATCAAGGTCGGTCGTACCAGCGCGAAGATCCCGCTAGGAACCGCCGATCACCGTCGGAAACGGTCAGAACCTAAGGGCACCGCGTACATGTCGACGTAGCTGCGCGGCTTTCGCCGAAGGAGTGCCGCCCCATGACCGTCCTGACCAGCGAGCCCGATGCCGTCCCCGCCGGCGAGGAGCCGCCTGATACCGGCGAACGCCACCGGCTGACCGCCGTCACCGGGCTTGCCGCGCTCTCGCTGGACGCGATGGCGTCCGTGGCCTACGGCCCCGAGGCGATCGTGCTGGTCCTGGCCGCCGCCGGCGCGCACGGTCTCGGGTTCACCCTCCCGGTGACGCTGGCCATCGCCGCCCTGCTGGCGGTGCTGGTGGCCTCCTACCGGCAGGTGATCGCGGCCTTCCCGGACGGCGGCGGCTCCTACGCGGTCGCGAAGACGTATCTGGGGCCGCGGACCAGTCTGGTGGCGGCGGCCTCGCTGATCCTGGACTACGTCCTCAACGTCGCCGTGGCGGTGACGGCGGGCGTGGCGGCGCTGACGTCCGCGTTCCCGGGGCTGTACAGCGACCGGCTGTGGCTGTGCCTGGTGGTGCTCGCGCTGATCACGGGCGTGAATCTGCGGGGGATCGTGGAGTCGGCGAAGGCGTTCATCGTGCCGACGGTCGTCTTCGTGGGTGCGATCTTCGTGCTGATCGGCGTGGGTCTGTTCCGCGCCGCGCCGGTCAGTACGGCGACGGCCGCCGGGCATGCCTCGGTCGTCGCGGACAACGCCACCAGCGTGGGTGTCCTGCTCCTGCTGAAGGCTTTCGCTTCCGGGTGTTCCGCCCTGACCGGCGTCGAGGCCATCGCCAACGCCGTGCCCTCCTTCCGAGTCCCGCGCGTGCGGCGGGCCCAGCGGGCGGAGGTCGCGCTCGGCGCCGTACTCGGCCTGATGCTGATCGGTCTGTCGGTGCTGATCGGGCGCTTCCACCTCCAGCCGGTGGCGGGCGTCACGGTGCTGGCCCAACTCGCGGATGCCTCGCTCGGCCACAACTGGGGGTTCTACGTAATCCAGTTCGCGACAATGATCCTGCTGGCGCTGTCGGCGAACACGTCCTTCGGCGGGTTGCCCGTGCTGCTGAAGCTGCTCGCCCGCGACAACTACGCCCCTCACGTCTTCGCTCTGAAGGCCGACCGCCAGGTGCACCGGCACGGCGTCCTCGCCCTGGCCGTCGTCTCCGCCGCGCTGCTGGTCTTCTCCGGCGGCGACACCAACACCCTGGTGCCGATGTTCGCCATCGGTGTCTTCGTCGGCTTCACGATCGCCCAGGTCGGCATGGTCTGGCACTGGCGTCGCGAGCGGGGCCGTGCCTGGCGCGGAAAGGTGCTGCTCAACGGCTTCGGCGCGCTGCTCACCGGTGTCTCGACGGTCGTCGTCGCAGCGAGCAAGTTCGCGGAGGGTGCCTGGCTGATCGTGGTGGCGCTGCCCCTGCTCGTCGCCGCCTTCGTCACCGTCCACCGTGCCTACGGCCACATCGGCGAGCGACTCGGCCTGGGCCGCATCCCCGAGCCCCCACACCGCGACCGCTCCATAGTGATCGTGCCGGTGTCCTCGCTGTCCCGGCTCACCTCCGAGGCCCTGACGGCCGCAGCCTCCCTCGGCGACGAGGTCCGCGCTGTCACCGTCTGCTACCCCGACCCGGAGGACCGCGCCCACCTGCACGCCCTGGAGCGGGCCTGGGCCGAGTGGGACCCCGGTGTGCCCCTGGTCCGGCTGTCCTGCGAGCGGCGCAGCCTGGGCCGTCCCATCGCGGCGTACGTCCGTGAGGTGGCCGCGGCCGAGCCCGGCACCCGGGTCACCGTGCTGATTCCGGAGACCGAGCCGGAGCGGCTGTGGCAACGGCTGCTGCAGAACCAGCGGGGCGCGGTCGTCGCGCACGCGGTGCGACGGGAGACGGACGCGGTGATCTGCCGGCTCCGCTTCCGGCTGCTGTGAACAGAAACGGTCTGTTACCGGCGGTACGGCTCGTCAGCCGTAAGGGTTCCGTCAAAGCCGTGGGCGAGGCCGTAAGAGGGCCGTCAACGAGGGTCCGGATCCGGCCAGCGAGGCGGTTTCCTCTAATCGTCCCTGTTCCACCCCCGAACCTCTTCAGGAGTTCACGATGGCCGATCTGGCCTTCGTCGTCACCGTACTCGCGGGCTTCGCGCTGGTGGCTCTCGTCGCCCGGGGGGTGACGAAGCTGTGACCGTCGAGAACGTCGTCGGCCTGGTCGTGGCCGTCGCGCTGCTGGGCTATCTCGTCCTCGCCCTGATCTTCCCGGAGAGGTTCTGAGCACAGACATGAGTCCAGAACTCGCAGGCTTCCTCCAGCTGCTCGCCCTCATAGGCGCACTGGCGCTCGCCTACATCCCCCTTGGCAACTACATGGCCAAGGTCTACTCCTCGAAGAAGCACCTGCGGGTAGAGAAGTGGATCTACAAGGCCATCGGTGCCAACCCTGACGCCGAGATGACCTGGCCCGCGTATCTGCGCGGTGTCCTGGCCTTCTCCGCCGTCAGCGTCCTCTTCCTCTACCTGCTTCAGCGGCTCCAGGGCGTCCTGCCCGGCTCGATGGGCTTCTCCTCGGTGAACCCGGCGCAGTCGTTCAACACGGCCGTGTCCTTCGTGACCAATACCAACTGGCAGTCGTACTACGGCGAACAGACCATGGGGCACGTCGTGCAGACCGCCGGTCTCGCCGTGCAGAACTTCGTCTCCGCCGCCGTCGGCATCGCCGTCGCCGTGGCGCTGGTGCGCGGTTTCGCGCGCTCGCGCACCGGTGAACTGGGCAACTTCTGGTCTGACTTGGTGCGCGGCACGCTGCGCATCCTGGTGCCGGGGGCCGCCATCGCCGCGATCATCCTCGTGGCGTGCGGGGCGATCCAGAACTTCTCCGGCATCCACGAGGTCGGCCAGTTCATGGGCGGCTCGCAGCAGTGGAACGGCGGCGCGGTCGCCTCCCAGGAGGCCATCAAGGAACTGGGCACCAACGGCGGTGGCTACTTCAACGCCAACTCTGCCCACCCCTTCGAGAACCCGACCCCCTTCACCAACCTCCTCGAGATCTTCCTGATCCTCGTCATCCCCTTCTCCCTCACCCGCACGTTCGGTGTGATGGTCGGCAACGTGAAGCAGGGGTACGCGATCCTCGCCACGATGGTCACCATCTGGCTGGGCTTCACCGTCCTGATGATGTGGACCGAGTTCGCCCACCACGGCCCGGCGCTTCAGGCGGCCGGCGGTGCGATGGAGGGCAAGGAGACGCGCTTCGGCGTCGGTGGCTCCTCGATCTTCGCCGTCGCGACCACGCTCACCTCGACCGGTGCGGTGGACTCCTTCCACTCCTCCTTCACCGGCCTCGGCGGCGGCATCACGATGCTGAGCATGATGCTGGGCGAGATCGCGCCCGGCGGCACCGGCTCCGGCCTGTACGGCATCCTGATCATGGCGGTCATCGCGGTGTTCATCGCCGGTCTGATGGTCGGCCGTACCCCGGAGTACCTGGGCAAGAAGATCGGCGGCCGCGAGATGAAGCTCGCCGCCTGCTACATCCTCATCACCCCCGCCCTGGTGCTGGTCTTCACGGCGGCCTCCATGGCGCTGCCCACCCCGCCGCACTCGATGCTCAACTCCGGCGCGCACGGGTTCTCCGAGGTGCTGTACGCCTTCACCTCCGCGGCCAACAACAACGGCTCCGCCTTCGCCGGCCTGAACGCCAACACCGACTGGTACAACACCATGACCGGACTCGCGATGCTGCTCGGCCGCTTCCTGCCCATAGTCTTCGTCCTGGCGCTGGCCGGCTCGCTCGCCGAGCAGAAGCCCATCCCGGTCACCGCCGGCACCCTGCGCACCGAGAAGCCGCTGTTCACCGGCCTGCTGGTCGGCGCGATCCTGATCATCACCGGTCTCACCTACTTCCCGGCCCTCGCCCTGGGCCCGCTCGCGGAAGGACTGGCGTGATGACCACCCGCATAGAGAACCCAGAGGACTCCATGTCCACAGCCACCCCGACCCGGGCGCCGCACAGCGACGTCCCCACCGGGCACAAGCCGGCCGAGGGCCGTGTCGGCGCGGGCCTGTTCGACCCCAAGGCACTGGTCAAGTCACTGCCGGACGCCTTCCGCAAGCTCGACCCGCGCGTGATGGTCAAGTCGCCCGTGATGTTCGTGGTGTGGATCGGCTCCGTCCTGACCACCGTCTTCTCCTTCCAGCACGCGAGCGACTGGTTCGGCTGGACCATCAGCGCCTGGCTGTGGCTGACCGTGATCTTCGCCAACCTGGCCGAGGCCGTCGCCGAGGGCCGCGGCAAGGCCCAGGCCGACACCCTGCGCAAGGCCAAGACCGACACCGTGGCCCGCCGGCTGCTCGCGGACGGTGCCTCAGAGGAGCAGGTGCCAGGCACTGCCCTGACCATCGGCGACCTGGTGGTCTGCGAGGCCGGCGACGTCATCCCCGGCGACGGCGACGTCGTCGAGGGTGTCGCCTCGGTCGACGAGTCGGCGATCACCGGCGAGTCCGCTCCGGTGATCCGTGAATCCGGCGGTGACCGGTCGGCGGTCACGGGCGGTACGAAGGTCCTGTCCGACCGCATCGTCATCAAGATCACCACCAAGCCCGGCGAGACCTTCATCGACCGGATGATCAACCTGGTCGAGGGCGCCGCCCGGCAGAAGACGCCCAACGAGATCGCGCTGAACATCCTGCTCGCCTCGCTGACCATCGTCTTCCTGCTGGCGGTGGCCACCCTGCCGCCGTTCGCGAACTTCGCGGGCACGCACCTGACGATGGTGGTCCTCGTCGCCCTGCTGGTCTGTCTGATCCCGACCACGATCGGCGCCCTGCTCTCCGCGATCGGCATCGCCGGCATGGACCGCCTGGTCCAGCGCAACGTGCTGGCCATGTCCGGTCGTGCTGTCGAGGCCGCCGGTGACGTGTCGACTCTGCTGCTGGATAAGACGGGCACCATCACCCTCGGCAACCGCCAGGCCGCCGAGTTCGTGCCGGTGAGCGGAACCACCGAAGCTGAGGTGGCCGACGCCGCCCAGCTGTCCTCGCTGGCCGACGAGACCCCCGAGGGCCGCTCCATCGTCGTCCTCGCCAAGGAGAAGTACGGGCTGCGCGAGCGCCACCAGGGCGAGCTGGCCGGCGCCGAGTGGATCGAGTTCACCGCCCAGACCCGGATGTCGGGCGTGGACGTCGACGGCCGGAAGATCCGCAAGGGCGCCACCGCCTCGGTCATCGCCTGGGTCCAGGAACAGGGCGGCACGGTCGCCAAGGACGCGGACGCGACAGCCAACCGCATCTCCGAGGCCGGCGGCACCCCGCTGATCGTCGCCGTGAACGACGACGAGGGCGCCCGTGTCCTGGGCGTCATTCACCTGAAGGACGTCGTCAAGGAGGGCATGCGGGAGCGGTTCGAGGAACTGCGCCGCATGGGCATCAAGACGGTCATGATCACGGGTGACAACCCGCTGACCGCCAAGGCGATCGCCGAGGAGGCCGGCGTCGACGACTTCCTCGCCGAGGCCACCCCCGAGGACAAGATGGCCCTCATCAAGCGGGAGCAGGCCGGCGGCAAGCTGGTCGCGATGACCGGTGACGGCACGAACGACGCGCCCGCGCTGGCCCAGGCGGACGTCGGCGTGGCGATGAACACCGGCACGTCGGCCGCCAAGGAGGCCGGCAACATGGTCGACCTCGACTCCAACCCGACCAAGCTGATCGAGATCGTGGAGATCGGCAAGCAACTCCTGATCACCCGGGGCGCGTTGACGACGTTCTCCATCGCCAACGACGTCGCGAAGTACTTCGCGATCATCCCGGCGCTGTTCGCGGCGGTCTACCCGGGCCTGGACAAGCTGAACATCATGCAGCTGTCCTCGCCGAACTCCGCGATCCTGTCCGCGGTCGTCTTCAACGCGCTGATCATCATCGCGCTCGTGCCGCTGTCCCTGAAGGGCGTGCGCTACCGGCCGATGAGCGCCGACAAGATGCTGCGGCGCAACCTCGGGATCTACGGAATCGGCGGCCTGATCGCCCCCTTCATCGGCATCAAGATCATCGACATGCTCATCTCCCTCATCCCCGGGATCGGCTGATCGCCATGAACAACTCCGTAACGAACACCGCCCGGCTGCTCGGTGCGGGCCTGCGGGCCCTCCTCGTACTGACCCTGGTGACCGGTGTCATCTACCCGCTGGTCGTCACCGGCATCGCCCAGGGGCTGTTCCACGACAAGGCGAACGGCTCCGAGATCAAGGCGGACGGCAAGGTCGTCGGCTCGTCCCTGATCGGGCAGTCCTACAACCTGCCACTGAAGAAGGGGCAGCAGACGCCGGACGCGGACCTGAAATGGTTCCAGGGCCGCCCGGCCAACGGCCTCGGCACCAACAGCGTCAACACGCAGTACAAGCTGATCCTCTCCGGTGCCACCAACCTGTCCGCCGACAGCAAGGTGCTGACCAAGCAGGTCGAGGACGCCAAGGCCGCGGTCGTCAAGGACAATTCGGTGCCCGGCTACACGGTCAGGGCGTCGGACGTGCCCGCGGACGCGGTGACCTCCTCGGGCTCCGGTCTGGACCCGGCCATCTCCCCGGCCTACGCCGACCTCCAGGTCCACCGGATCGCCGCGAAGAACGGCCTGTCCGTCTCTGCGGTGGAGAAGCTGGTCAAGGACCACACCGAGGGCCGAACTCTGGGCTTCATGGGCGAACCCCGGGTGAACGTCCTGGAGTTGAACATCGCGCTCAAGGACCTTGTGGCGAAGAAGTGACCGCCTTACGCGATCCGCGACGGGAGTCGGCACCTCGGGGTGCCGACTCCCGCAGGCATGACAGGAGAGGCACACACCCATGACCAGGGTGCTCGTGGTGGAGGACGACCCGCAGCTCGTACGGGCCCTCGTGATCAACCTGCAGGCACGTCACTACGGCGTGGACGCCGCCCCCGACGGAGCCACCGCGCTCCGCCTGGCCGCCGCCCGCCAGCCGGACGTGGTGATGCTCGACCTCGGCCTGCCCGACATGGACGGCGCCGACGTCATCAAGGCCCTGCGCGGCTGGACCCGTGTCCCCATCCTGGTCCTCTCCGCCCGCCAGGCGTCCGACGAGAAGGTCGCGGCCCTCGACGCCGGTGCCGACGACTACGTCACCAAGCCGTTCAGCATGGACGAGCTGCTCGCCCGGCTGCGAGCCGCCGTCCGTCGCACCGAGGACACCCCGCTGGTCCCCGAGACGACGCTGGTGGAGACGGAGGACTTCACCCTCGACCTGCTCGCGAAGAAGGCCGTCCGGGATGGGCGGGACGTCCGCCTGACCCCGACCGAATGGCATCTGCTGGAGATCCTGGTCACCAACCCGGGGCGCCTGATCACACAGAGGCAACTTCTCCAGGAGGTGTGGGGCGTCTCCCAGAGCAACAAGACCAACTACCTGCGCGTCTACATGGCCCAGCTGCGACGCAAACTGGAAACAGACCCCTCCCACCCCCGCTATCTCATCACCGAGCCCGGCATGGGCTACCGCTACGAAGGGTGAACATGGCACGCGGCAAGCTCCGGATCTACCTCGGCGCGGCACCCGGCGTCGGCAAGACCTACGCCATGCTCTCCGAGGCGCACCGCCGGGTGGAGCGGGGCACCGACTGCGTCGTCGCCTTCCTCGAGCACCACAGGCGGCCGCGCACCGAGGTGATGCTGCGCGGCCTGGAACAGGTGCCGCGCAAGGAGATCGAGTACCGGGACAGCACCTTCACCGAGATGGACGTCGACGCCGTCCTGGCCCGCCGCCCCCAGGTGGCCCTGGTCGACGAACTCGCCCACACCAACGTCCCCGGCTCGCGCAACGCCAAGCGCTGGCAGGACGTGGAGGAGCTGCTCGCCGCCGGCATCGACGTGATCTCGACGGTCAACATCCAGCACCTCGAATCGCTGGGTGACGTCGTGGAGTCGATCACGGGCGTACGGCAGCGCGAAACCGTACCGGACGAG
This sequence comes from Streptomyces sp. NPDC018610, assembly GCF_044391765.1. Lineage (NCBI taxonomy): Bacteria > Bacillati > Actinomycetota > Actinomycetes > Kitasatosporales > Streptomycetaceae > Streptomyces > Streptomyces sp. NPDC018610. The sequence continues at coordinate 354,335 of NZ_JBISAL010000002.1, read as the reverse complement.
GTCGTACGGCGCGCCGACCAGATAGAGCTGGTCGACATGTCCCCGGAGGCGCTGCGCCGCCGCATGGCGCACGGCAACATCTACAAGCCGGACAAGGTCGACGCGGCCCTGTCCAACTACTTCCGCCCCGGAAACCTCACCGCCCTGCGCGAGTTGGCGCTGCTGTGGGTGGCCGACCGGGTCGACGAGTACCTGAACGAGTACCGCAGCGAACACCGAGTCTCCAAGATCTGGGGCTCCCGCGAGCGGATCGTGGTCGGGCTGACCGGCGGCCCCGAGGGACGCACCCTGATAAGGCGTGCCGCGCGCCTCGCCGAGAAGGGCGCCGGCGGCGAGGTGCTCGCCGTCTACATCTCCCGCAGCGACGGCCTGACCTCCGCCTCCCCGAAGGAACTGGCCGTACAGCGCAAGCTGGTGGAGGACCTCGGCGGCACCTTCCACCACGTGGTCGGCGACGACATACCGGCGGCCCTGCTCGACTTCGCCCGCGGGGTCAACGCCACCCAGATCGTCCTGGGCGTCTCGCGCCGCCGTAGCTGGCAGTACGTCCTCGGACCCGGGGTCGGCGCCACGGTGGCCGTGGAGTCCGGTCCCGATCTCGACGTGCACCTCATCACGCACGATGAGGCGGGCAAAGGACGCGGGCTGCCAGTGGCGCGCGGCGGCCGCCTCGGACGCTCCCGGGTCCTCTGGGGGTGGGCCGTGGGAGTGCTCGGCCCCGCCGTGCTCATCTGGCTCCTCACCAGTGCCGTGCCGGACGTCGGCCTCGCCAACGACATGCTGCTGTTCCTGACACTGACGGTGGCAGCGGCACTGCTGGGCGGCCTGTCCCCCGCGCTGGCCTCCGCCGTGGTCGGCTCCCTGCTGCTCAACTGGTACTTCACCCCGCCCGTCCACACCCTGACGATCGCCGACCCGAAGAACATCGTCGCCATCGCCATCTTCGTCGGGGTCGCCGTGTCCGTGGCCTCGGTGGTGGACCTCGCCGCCCGCCGCACCCATCAAGCCGCCCGGCTGCGCGCCGAGTCCGAGATCCTCTCCTTCCTCGCCGGCAACGTCCTGCGCGGTGAAACCTCCTTGGAGGAACTGCTGGAACGGGTCCGCGAGACCTTCGGCATGGAGTCGGTGGCCCTGCTGGAGCGGACCGGTGAGACCGCGCCCTGGACCTGCGCCGGCAGCGTGGGACCCCGGCCCGCGAAGGTGCCGGAGGATGCGGACGTCGACGTCCCCGTCGGCGACCACATGGCCCTCTCCCTGCGCGGCCGCGTCCTGCCCGCTGCCGACCGCCGCGTGCTGGCCGCGTTCGCCGCGCAGGCCGCCGTCGTCCTGGACCGCCAGCGGCTGCAACGCGAAGCCGACCGCGCCAAGGAACTGGCCGAGGGAAACCGCATCCGCACCGCGCTGCTGGCCGCCGTCAGCCACGACCTGCGCACCCCGCTCGCAGGCATCAAGGCCGCGGTCACCTCACTCAGGTCGGACGACGTCGAATGGTCCGAACAGGACCGGGCGGAGCTGCTGCAAGCCATCGAGGAGGGCGCCGACCGCCTCGACCACCTCGTCGGCAACCTCCTCGACATGTCCCGCCTGCAGACCGGCACCGTCACCCCCATCATCCGCGAGACCGACCTCGACGAGGTCGTGCCCATGGCGCTCGGCGGCGTGCCCGAGGACAGCGTGGACCTGGACATCCCCGAGACCCTGCCCATGGTGTGGGTCGACCGCGGGCTGCTGGAGCGGGCCGTCGCCAACGTCGTCGAGAACGCCGTCAAGTACAGTCCGCCGGGGGAGCGGGTGCTGGTGTCCGCGAGCGCCCTGGCCGACTGGGTCGAACTGCGGGTCGTGGACCGCGGCCCCGGCGTCCCGGACGAGGCCAAGGACCGCATCTTCGAACCCTTCCAGCGCTACGGCGACTCCCCGCGCGGCAACGGGGTCGGCCTCGGACTCGCGGTCGCCCGCGGCTTCACCGAGGCCACGGGCGGCACCCTGCACGCCGAGGACACGCCAGGCGGCGGCCTCACCATGGTGCTCGCCGTGCCCACGGCCCCGGCACGGCGTCCGGAGCAGCCGGACCTGCCGGCCACCGCTGCCCGCTGAGGAGATCAGGCGCCGGGCGGCACGGCCTCGATCTCCCGCTGCAGGCGCCCCGTGTCCAGCGGCAGCCGCAAGGCATTCCTCCGGTGCACGGCTGCCAGCGCTGCCTGCAGCGGTGACGGCGGCACCGCGAGAACGGGGCACGCGGCGCGGGCGAGACAGTAGCGGCTGACCGAGGGCCACAGCGCACGGTGCAGTCGGCCACGACCGCCTGCGCCGACCACGAGGACGTCGCCCTCCCGGCCGGCTGTCCGCACCAGAGCCGGCCCGGGTGCGCCTCGTACGACGAGCGCCTGCCCGGGCACCCCGGTGTCCGTGCTGCCGAACACGTCGCACAGCGCCTTGAGCAACCGCTCCCGCGCCAGTCGGTCCCACTCCTCGGCCATGACGGCCGCGGCCGGGAGCCTGCGGGCGGCAGGATCCCCGCCGGGCGGCTCCCAGGCCAGCACCGGCCAGAGCTCCGCCCCTCGGCGCCGGGCCTCCTCGGCCGCCCGGCACAAGGCGGTGAGACTGCCCGGCGAGCCGCTCACTCCCACCACGAAACGAGCGGCTGAGGACGGACGGGACTCGGACATCGCTTTCACCGTTCTGCACGCGCCGGCAGCGGCCTCCGCGCCGGCGATTCTTATCGGAACCGCTTCCATCTCACCTCCGCCCGAGGCTTTCGAACAGTCCGCACGCCCGTTCTTGGCACCCTTCTGACGTCCCTTTCCACGCCCGCTCGCCAGGGCGTCAGCGTCCCGTCAAGGTCGTCCCCATCACCATCAACATCCCGTCAGGGCACGTCCGGAATCTGGGAACACCGGGCATACCGTCGAGCGCGAGCCCCGGTCCGCCTCCCCGCGTCCGGGGCACCCAGATCCCACGCTTCTTGCCTATCGGGAGGCACCCCATGGCAGAACTCCGCTACGGCGAAGACCCCGAGCCCTCCGATCCGTCCCCGGCCGGACCCCTGTACGTCCCGGTCCGGCCGGGCCCCTGCGGCTGTGTGGCCCGGCTCTTCCGCACCCCACTCGGCGACCGCACGGCCGTCGGCTTCACCTCCGCACTCCGGCTGACCGCCACGCTCGGACCCGACCAGGCGTGGATCCCTCTCGCCGAGCCTGCACTGCGTGCGCTGGCAGCCCCGCTCGGTGTCACCACCGTCACGGTGGACCCGCAGCTCACCGCCCCGGCCACCAGGCCGATGCCCGCACCGACACCGGCGTTCGCAGCCTGAAAGGGGAGGACACGATGACCACGGTTCACGAACCCATCACTGCTGCCGCTGAGTTGGCGGTATGGCCCGCTTCCACCACCGAGCCCCGCACGGGCGACCTCGCCGTGGGCGGCGTACCGCTCGCCGAGGTCGCCGACCGCTTCGGCACCCCCGTCTACGTCCTGGACGAGGCCGAGGTCCGCGACCGCTGCCGCACCTACCGGGACGCCTTCCCGGACGCCGAAATCGCGTACGCGGCCAAGGCGTTCCTGTGCCGGGCCATGGCCCACTGGATGGACGAGGAGGGCCTCGGGCTCGACGTCTGCTCCGCCGGTGAACTCGAACTGGCCGTCACCACCGGATTTCCAGCCGAGCGGATCCTGCTGCACGGCAACGCCAAGTCCCCACGCGACCTGGACACCGCGCTGCGCCTGGGCGTCGGCCGCATCGTCATCGACAGCCCCTCGGAGATCGCGAGGCTGGCGGCGGCAGTCGGCCCGGACGGGCACCAGAAGGTGATGGTGCGTGTGGTGCCCGGGATCAGCGCCGGCGGACACGAGAAGATCCGCACCGGAACGGACGACCAGAAGTTCGGCCTGTCGATCGCGGACGGCTACGCCCAGCACGCCATCACCCGCATCCTCGACCAGCCCCAGCTCGAACTCACCGGCCTGCACTGCCACCTGGGCTCCCAGATCACGAGTGTCAAGCCGTACCTCGTAGCCGTGCGCCGCCTGGTCGGCCTGATGGCCCGCCTGCACGAGCAGCACGGACTGGTCCTGCCCGAACTCGACCTCGGCGGTGGCCACGGCATCGCCTACCGCCCCGGTGAGCCGGCCCTGGACCTGACGGCGCTGGCCCGCAAGGTCCGTACGGAACTCGTTGACGCCTGCACGACGGCCGGGCTGCCCGTTCCCCGGCTGATCATCGAGCCGGGCCGGGCCATCGCGGGCCCCGCCGGGATCGCCGTGTACCGCGTCCTGTCCGTGAAGCACACCGGTGAGCACGTGTTCGTGGCCGTGGACGGCGGCATGAGCGACAACCCGCGCCCGGCCCTGTATGGCGTCCGGTACACGCCGCGCCTGGTCGGCCGGCACAGCACGGCGGACCGCGCCCGGGTCACCGTGGTCGGCCGGCACTGCGAGGCGGGGGACACCCTGGCCGCCGACGCGGAACTCTCCGCCGACGTACGTCCCGGAGACCTGCTCGCCGTCCCCGTGGCCGGCGCCTACCACCTGTCCATGGCTTCCGGCTACAACCTGGTCGGCCGCCCGCCCGTGGTCGCCGTACGCGACGGATCCGCCCGCCTTCTTGTACGCCGCGAATCCCTGGAGGACATCCGCAGCCGTGACGTGGGCCTGTAGCCCCAGATGTCTCCCGGGCGGGTCGGTCTTTTCTCCCCATGCCGACCGTCCCGCCCGGGCCGTGCAGGAAAGCGCACGCCTGCCTCCCGACAGACACTGACTGGACCGCACGATCGGCCCTGGCGAGGCCCCGATGTCTGCTCCTGTGCCCCTGACGGCACTGTCATCCAGATGTCCTGAGATGATGACCGGGACAACAGGCGACGGCGGTCCGAGGAAGCCGGTGTGAATCCGGCGCGGTCCCGCCACTGTGACCGGTGAGCGAATTCCGGCAGGCCACTCCCCAGTGCGGGGTGGGAAGGCGGGGCGAGCGGCGACCCGGGAGCCAGGAGACTCACGCGGTCGCCTCCTCGAGCAAGGCCGGGGCGGATCTCCCCGGGAGGGGAGTGGTGTGATGCCCGAGAGGCCGGCGAAAGAGGCGTCAGGCGAGACTGTGGAGGGGAAGGGTCCGGTGCCCTGCCGAGTAGTCGTATGCCGCGATTGCTGCTGTGGCAGCCCCAAGGTGACCGGAATCGATCACGCCGCACAGACCGCGCGGCTGCGGGCGGAGGTGCCGGTGCGCATCTCCGAGTGCCTCGACGTGTGCGACCAGGCCAACGTCATCGTCGTACAGCCGTCCGCCGCCGGCCGTGCCGCCGGTGCCCGGCCGGTCTGGCTGGGGCTCGTCAACGACACGGACGCGACGGAGGACATCATCGCCTGGGTACGCGCCGGCGGCCCGGGAATCACTCCGTTGCCGGACATCCTCGACCTGTATGCCTTCACCCCTCCGCGCCGCACTGGTACTTCCTGAGGCTTGCGCGCCGGTGGGCTCCCACCCCGTAGCGCCGGAGAACCAATGTCGTGAAGTCCGAATGAGGGGCGTCAAATCCCCATAGGATGAGCACAGTTCGACCGCACACAGGACCGTGATCGGTGTGCGCGCGAGCTGTCAGCACGACAACCGCATAGGCGCGTGACTGGGGGAAGCCGGTGGGAGTCCGGCGCTGACCTGCAACCGTGTGCGGCCGTGAGGCCGCGAGTCGGGATACCCGGCGCGTGCCGCGAATCGCTTCCCACTGTCATGGTCTGCAGCGCGGAGCCGAGAGCCTCGTTCGGGTCGCCCCATCCGGTGCGTCCAGCCGTCGTGCACCACGGCGATGGACCCGCCTTCTCAGCCGCGGGTCCCGCTCGTACGGCGATGGGCTGCGGGCCACCCATAGGAAGGCTCGAGCCTTGCACCGTACATCCGCACGCCGCACCGTGATCGCCGGGGCCGCTCTCGGACTCGCCCTCGCCTCCGCTCCGGCGGTCGCACACGCCCAGAGCACGCCCGGCACGAACGCTCCCGTCAAGGTGACCCTCACTGTGCAGGGTCTGGACGGGCTGCTGTTCAAGGGGAAGATCAGAACCCGTGGCCACGAGGTCACGACGACCACAGGCGGCACGCACAGATGTGACGGCACCAACGGCGGCGCCAACCCCTCCGCCGTGCCGACGCCCACGGCCGCGCTCGACGACGCGGCCCGCAAGCGGCACTTCACCTGGGACGGCACCTGGTACGCCTCGTTCGACGACTTCTCCGTCGACACCATCAAGAACGTCAGTGGGGGCGGCGCCGCCTACTGGAACATCTCCGTCAACGGCACGCCGACTCCGGTGGGCGGCTGCCAGTTCAAGCTGAACGCCGGCGACAAGGTCGCGTTCACCTGGACGGCGTTCTGACCCCTGCCCGTGATCACCTGCCGGGGAACGGACGTGCCTCGGCAGGTGTGACCGGCTCTCCGGCCCGCTCGCCGTGGAGGACGTGGGCGAGCACCTCGGCCCCGCGCACCACGCGTGGTCCGGGGCGGTTGAAGTAGGCCGGGCCGTCCAGCACCCAGACACGGCCGGATCGAACCGCAGGCAGCTCGGACCAGCCTGGCAGACTTGTCAGCAACTCTGCTTCCCTTAGCGTGCGTTCAGGAGGAAAGCCGCACGGCAGGACCAGGACCACGTCCGGCCGTGCGGCGCGCACCGCCTCCCAGGTCATCGGCTTGGTGTGCTCGCCGGGCGCGGCGAGGAGAGCTTCGCCGCCGGCGGTGGTGATCTGCTCGGGCACCCAGTGTCCGGCGGGCCACAGCGGGTCGAGCCACTCGACCGCCGCCACCCGGGGCCGGGCGCGTCCTGCGACCGCCCGGCGGGCCTGGTCCAGACGGTCCAGCAAGGCCGTCCGCTGCTGCTCGGCTCGCTCCCGGACGCCCAGCAGTTCGCCCACGGTGACCAGGCAGTCCAGGACGTCGTCGAGGGTACGCGGCTCCAGGCTGAGGACCCGGGTGTCGGCGTCGAGCAGCCGCACCGCCCGGCTGGCTTTTTCGTAGGACACGGCGCAGACGTCGCAAAGATTTTGGGTGAGGATCACGTCGGGGCGCAGGGCCGCGAGAGCTTCGGTGTCGAGCGTGTACAGCGACGAGCCCGAGTGCGCCGAGCCACCGACGGCGTCGGAGATCTCCTTGCTGGTGAGCGCGTCCTGATCCAGATCCGCCCCAGTCACGACGGGTACGGATGCCACCTCGTGCGGAGGCCAGTCGCACTCGTGGGTACGGCCGACCAGCCGGTGCGACAGTCCGAGCTCGGCGACGATGTCGGTCGCGGCGGGCAGCAGGGAGACGATGCGCATACTCCGACTCTAGGTCTCCGCCGTGACCGACAGGGCTGCGTCAGGCGCCCCAGCGCACGGCGATCGTGTCGCCGACGCCGACGACGGTGCTGCGCGTGGCGGAGGTGAAAGCCGAGCCGTCGATGCTGACCTTCCATGTGTTGGATCCGCTGTTGGCCTTGCCGTTGACTGCGGTGACGGTTCCGGTGCCGGAGGACGGGGTGACGCTCGTGACGCAGCCGGACGGCGTGGCGGCGCTGGTGGCCGCGTCGAGGACGGCGCCCAGCGTGGTCGTCGAGCCGGTCGGCGTGAGCGCGACGGAGCACACCTTCAGGTTGCCCGCGCCGTCGTCCACGGTGAGCCCCAGCTTCGTGGCTGTTCCGGAGGTGAGGGAGGACTGGCTCACCCACTGGGGCGCGCCCGGCGTCGTAGGAGCCGGCGGGGTGGCCGTGAAGCCGCCGCCTGCCACGGCCCGCAGTCCGTCGATGGACGCGTACGCCGTCGGTGAGGTGTCGGTGGGCAGGTACTTGAACCCGCCGCCCGGGTTGAACTGCTGCGCGATCAGGAAGTCCACTGGTGTCTTGCCCATGGAGGTGAGGAAATCACCGGTCTGCGAGTTGATGCCGCAGGCGTTCAGACCGGACACAGCCCAGCCGTTGGAATCGGTGTTGACCCCGAACATGGCGTTGAAGGCGCCGCTGTTCGGCACGAGCTTGCTCTTCAGGAACGCCTTGGCCTGCACGATGTCCGTGTCGGTGTTCGGCACGCCCGACACGCACAGGGCCGCCATCGCCGCTCCGGTCATGTCGATGTCGCTCGCGGCGGAGAGCTGGCTGGGATTGCCCTCCGCCTTGCTGTAGTTCCAGCCGCCGTCGTTGTGCTGGTTGGCCCGCAGGCGCGTGACGACCGCGTCGCGCAGTGCCTGCGGTATGCGGGCCTGCCCGGACTGTGTCTTGGCGCCGTTCAGGGCGAGCGCGGCGAAGACGGTTCCGTTGAAGTTGGCGGACGTGCCGATGTAGCCGGGTTCGGCGGTTTGCCAGTAGCCGTAGATGTCGGCGATCAGGTTACGGGAGGCGGAGACGCGGGAGGGGTCGATGCCCGCGGCGTAGGCGTTCAGCGTGGCGCGCTCGTAGTCGGTGACGACGGGGGAGGCGGAGGGCCAGCCGGCGGTGGAGAGCAAATTGCGGTAGACGGTTCTGGCGTTCTTGCTCGTGTCGCCGCCGGGTGTCACGTCCACGGCGGCGGTCCCGGCCGAGGCGAGCGCGCTGAACGCCCACTCGTTGGACAACCCGGAGCCGGCGTACGAACCGTCCGCAGCTTGAAGCGACTTGAGGTAGGCGACGCCGTTGGACTTCGACGTGGCGATCTGCGCCGGCGTGGAGGTGGCCGTGGCGGGCAGCGTGGTGAGCGCGAAGGCGCCGAGTGCGGCAGCCGCGGTGAGGGCGGTACGACGGTAGGACAGCGAACGGGGCATGGCCTGCTCCTTGGATGGAGGACGCCGGCCGGACCCGGGGCCGGGCCGGCGGTGGCCTGCGGAGCAGCGGGCGTGGCCGCCGTCCGGAACGCGTGGACCGGCTTCCAAAGGTGCTTCGCCGCTTGGGCATTCGGGCTCGGGTCGGCCCCCTGCCGTCCCACACCGCTGCGCGTCAGCCCCGGATTCCCACCGGGTTCCCCCACTCGGCAGTCCGGGACGGTACCGGACGCGCATGCCGGCCGCCACCACTCGCCCGGGCCCGCCTGGGGGCGGCCTTGACCGTTCCCGCGAAGCGTGCTCAAATCCCGCTGATACGCAATGAGTTCCAGGGAAAGCCGGTCGAAGTCCGGCGCTGACCCGCAACCGTAGGCCCGGTACCGCCGGGCGAGCCGGAATGCCTGGAGCGTGTTCATCAGCAACAGACGCCGTCGTGGACTACGGCGTGGTGCGACCTGCTTCCGGCTGCGGGGAACTCCTCGTCCGACGGAAGCCCTCTGCCACGTCTGCGCCCGCGTCGGGCAGGCGCGAGGGGGCCGGGGTGCGGACGGGGAAGCGAAGAAACGGGAGAGTCGCGGGCGCGCGAGGCACGGCACTCGTGTCCGCCCTGTTCATCCTGCTGGCGGCCTGCGTGACGTTCCTCACGACGACGTCTGCCGCGGCCGACGGTGTGGGTGACTGCACCGCGTCCAAGGGCGCTGTCGTCGCCGTCGACTTCGGGTCGTTCGGCGGCCCGGTGGAGCGAGGCTGCGACACCACGCCCACCACCGGCTACGACCTGCTGCACGACGCCGGATTCACCACCACCGGCACCCAGCACGACGGCCCCGCCTTCATCTGCCGCATCGGCTACAGCGACTTCAACTCCGGCACGCAGTACCCGACCCCGGACAAGGAGTCCTGCGGCCTGACCCCGCAGGCGACGGCGTACTGGTCGTACTGGACCGCGTCACCCGGCCAGGACGAATGGACCTACAGCCAGTACGGCGCCATGGACCGCAAACTCAAGGACGGTGACGTCGACGCCTGGGTCTACGGCGGCACGGACGTCGGCGGCACGACGGGCAAGCCCGCCTTCACCCCCGACGACGTGCGCGCCGGCGGCACCCACACCCCCGACCCGGGCGGCACACCCACCGGCGCCCCGGGCAAGGTCGACCTGACCGCCGCCGCTACCTGGCTCAAGGGCCGCCTGACCGACGGTGAACGCATCGTCGACGACGGCGCCACCGCACCGAACTACTCCCTGACCGCCGACACTGCCTACGCACTCGCCGCGGTGGACGGCCAAAGCGCCACGCTCGACAAGGTCACCGACTTCCTCGCAGCCCACGTCGGCGACTTCGGCTACCCGAGCGGCGCCGATCAGGCATCGGACGCCACCGCCGTCGCCCGCCTCGCCCTCCTAGCCGAGGTCACCGAACACGATCCGCGTGCCTTCGGCGGGCGTGACCTCATCGACGTCCTCACGAAGAACGTGTGCGCGGCGGGCCCCGAAGCCGGCGACGCGACCCCGGGCTGCACCGCCAAGGGAGACTTCCGGTCCGCGTCGTACACCGAGGGCCAGGCCCTGTCCGTTCTGGCCCTGCTCCGCGCCGGAGCGACGCCCCCGGCCACGACCACCGACCGTCTCACGCAGCTCCAGTGCAAGGACGGCGGAATCACCAGCATCCTCATCCGCTCCGGCGAGTACTGCGACGGCGACCCCGCCACCACCGGCCTCGTCGCCCTGGTGCTGCACAAGGCGGGCGGCCACGACGACGCCGTGACCAACGCCCGCAGCTACCTGACCAAGGCCCAGCGGGTGGACGGTTCCTTCCCCGGCTACACCGGCTCCACCACCGGCAGCGTCACGGCGACCGCGTACGCCGCCCAGGCCCTGCGCGCCCTCGGTGACACCAAGCGCGCGGACGCGGCCGTCGGATGGCTGTCCCGGCACCAGCTCAAGAACGGCGGCTTCGGCTTCGAGGAGTCCGACACCGACCCCGCCCTCTACGCGACTCCGCCGGCCGTCCTCGCCGGTGCGGGCACGAGCCTGGTCACCCTCACGACGAAGAAGCCGGCACCTCCGTCCACGCCGCCGACCGTGCCCACCGGCTCACCGAGCGCGCCCACTGCGGGCACGGGCCCGGATCTGAAGAAGGGCGTCGCCTACCTCACCAAGGTGTCCCACCTCAAGCAGGGCCAGTACTACACCGCCGGTACCGGCTCGCTCCGGGCCGACTTCGGCCTCACCATCGACGGCGCCTACGCCCTTGCCGCCACCGGCCTGAACAACGCCAAGCTGCGCGGCATCGTCGACTTCCTCGACCATCGCGGCAAGGACGGCGAGGGCCGCACCGTCGACGACTGGACCGGCATCGGCACGCCGTACGTGGCGGGTGGCTCCCTCGGTAAGACCGCTTTGCTCGCCGAGGCCGTCGGCCGCGACCCGCGCCACTTCGCCGGGCACGACCTCATTTCCGCGCTCGCGAAGGCCGTCTGCACCAAGCCGAGTTCCGCCCCCGATCGCTCCTGCGCCGCCAAGGGTGCCTACCGATACGCACCTTCCGTCTTCGCCCAGTCCCTGGCCGTGATGGCGCAGCTGCGTGTGGGGGAGCAGGCGGCAGCCGAACAGCCGATCGCGTACCTCGAGAGCCTCCAGCAGCCCAGCGGCGCCTGGCCGAGCCTGATCCCGTCCACGAACGACTCCGACGTGGACTCCACCGCCATCGCCGCCATGACGCTCGACCTGGCGGGCGGCACCAAGGCCGACAAGGCCGTGGACAAGGCGCTGGCCTGGATCGCGTCCAGGCAGCTGACCGACGGCGGTTTCCCGGGCGCCGCGGGCGACTCGGTGAACTCCGCCGCTCTCGCCGTGCAGGCGCTGTCCCTGGACGCCGGCGCATACACGTCGAAGATCGCCAAGGCGCGCAAGTTCCTCGCCTCCCAGCAGAACACCGACGGCGGCTTCAACGTCGCCAAGGGCGGTCAGCGCGGCTCCGACCTGCGCGCCTCCACCCAGGCCGTCGGCGGCGCCACCGGCATCTCCTTCGGCACGCTGGAACGCAGCCTGACCGGCACGTCACCGCAGCCCACTCCGAGCCCCAGCAGCAGCGCCCCGGAGATCATCACCACCGGTGGCGACTCCGCCGGCAGCGACGGCGGGACCTCCGCGAGCGGCGGTGACGGTGGCGGCGGCGTGCTCGCTTCCACCGGTGTCCAGGTCGGTGCCCTCGCCGCAATCGCCGCCCTGCTGGTGCTCGCAGGCTGGCGCACGGTCATCATCGCCCGCCGTCGCACGGACCCGGGGAGCGGACGATGAAGGCACGTCTCCTGCGCGTGCTCGCGGCGCTCGGCCTGACGACCGCGGCGGTCGTGGCGACCGGCACCCCGGCCGCCGCCGACCCGCAGCCCATGGGCCGCTGCACCACCACCTCCGGCGTCGTCCTCGCCGTCGACTTCAGCCACTGGGGCGGCCCGGTCCTGCGCTCCTGCGGCACGACCCCGACGATGGGCTACGAACTGCTCAATCAGGGCGGCTGGAGAACCACCGGCACCGGTCACGACGGCCCGGCGTTCATCTGCCGGATCGGATACAGCGGCTTCAAGGGCGGCAAGCAGTACCCGACGCCCGCCGAGGACGACTGTGTGCTCACCCCACCGGCCTCCGCCTACTGGTCGTACTGGCACGCCGACCCGGGAGCGAAGACGTGGAGCTACAGCCAGTTGGGCGCGATGCTCTACAAGCCCAAGCCCGGCAGCGTCGACCTGTGGATCTTCGGCGGTACGAACATCCAGGGCACCGAGGGCCGCCCGACCATCACCCCGGACCAGCTCCGCGCCCACAACACCAGGCCGCAGGGGGACGCGGGCAAGCCCGCGTCTACGCACAAGGCACCCTCCCTGCCGCCCGACGTGGACACCGGCCCGGCGCCCGGGCAGCCGACGACGGCGCACTCCGAGCCGCCGTCGCACAAGTCGAGCAAGCCGAAGCCCAGCACGTCCCCGAGCCCGACGCCGTCCCCCAGCGCCACCACGGCCAGCCCGTCACCCACCGCGTCCAGCACCAGCGCGGGCCCACGGGTGGTCGACGCCGAGCCGGCCGCTGATGCCCAGCACGACTCGGGTTCGCTCGTCCCCGTCGCCACCGGCGCCGGGCTCGTCGTCCTGATCGGCGGCGCCGCCGGATATGTGGCATACCGGCGCCGGCGTACCGAGTGAGCGCTGTGGCTCGTACGACCATGGAGGCGTCACCGGCCGCCGCGGTGTCCGACAGCGGCGGCCGGCGCCTCCCGCGCACGCTGCATCCGGTGGCCTGGTGGGTGTGGGCCCTCGCCCTGGCCACCGCCGTCAGCCGCACCGACAACCCGCTGCTGCTGTTCCTCGTGCTCGCCGTCCTCGGCTACGTCGTCACGGCCCGGCGCACCGAAGCCCCGTGGGCGCGGGGCTTCAAGTACTACCTCTACCTCGCCCTGACGGTCGTGGCGATCCGCGTCCTCTTCCGCGCGGTCTTCGCCACCGGCATCACCCCGCGCGACCACTTCCTCTTCTCCCTGCCGCACATTTCCACCCCCGGCTGGTACGCCGGCATCAGGATCGGCGGTCCGGTGTCGCTGGAGGCACTGTTGTCCTCGGCCACCGACGGGCTGCGGCTGGCCTGCATGATGTGCTGCATCGGCGCCGCCAACACCCTCGCCAACCCCAAACGCGCGCTGCGCGTCCTGCCCGGGGCGCTGTACGAACTCGGCGTGGCGGTCACCGTCGCGATCAGCGTGGCGCCGCAGCTGGTGCAGAGCGTGCAACGCGTCGCCCGTGCCAAGAAGCTGCGGGCGGCACGCACGCGAGGAATGAGGGCGCTGCGCGGCATCGTGGTGCCCGTCCTGGAGGAGGCCCTCGAACGCTCCCTGCGGCTGGCCGCCGCCATGGACTCGCGCGGATACGGCCGGGCGGGCACTGCCACCCGGCGCTCCCGCCGCGTCACCGGCGCGCTGATGCTGCTGGGCATGTGCGGTCTGTGCGCGGGGGCGTACGGGCTCCTCGATGCCACCGCGCCGGCACTCCTGGGACTGCCGGCCATGGCCGTCGGAGCCGTCCTGTGCGTCGCGGGTCTGCGACTGGGCGGGCGGCGGGTCACCCGCACCGTCTACCGGCCCGACCCCTGGAGCCTTCCCGAGTGGGCCGTCGCCGGCAGCGGAGTGCTGTCCGCCGTCCTGCTCTTCAGCAATCTCGGCTACGACCCCGCTCAGCTCAACCCCACCTACTACCCGCTGACCTGGCCGGACCTCCCTCTCGTCCCGACCGCCGCGATCCTCCTCGCTGGAACGGCCGGTTTCCTCGCCCCTCCGCCCAGCCCCGCCCAGAGAGCCGGAACACCGTGATCACCTTCGACCAGGTCACCGTCCAGTACGAGGACGCGGCCGGGCCCGCCCTGCGCGACGTCGACCTCACGGTGGAGGAGGGCGAACTCTGCCTTGTCGTCGGGCACACGGGCGTCGGCAAGTCCACCCTCCTCGGAGCCGTCAACGGACTGGTGCCGCACTTCACCGGCGGCACCCTGTACGGACGCGTCACCGTCGACGGCCGCGACACCGCAGAGCACCCCCCGCGTGAACTCGCCGACGTCGTCGGCGTGGTCGGCCAGGACCCGATCGACGGATTCGTCACCGATACGGTCGAAGAGGAACTGGCCTATGCCATGGAGCAGTTGGCCATCCCTGCCGCGGCCATGCGCAAGCGTGTGGAGGAGACCCTCGACCTGCTCGGCCTCGCCGACCTGCGCCACCGCGCCCTGCACGAACTGTCCGGCGGCCAGCAGCAGCGCGTCGCCATCGGCTCGGTCCTGACCGCCCACCCGCGCGTCCTGGTCCTGGACGAACCCACCTCCGCCCTGGACCCGACCGCGGCCGAGGAGGTCCTCGCCGCCGTCACCCGGCTCGTCCACGACCTCGGCGTCACCGTCATCATGGCCGAGCACCGCCTCGAACGCGTCGTCCAGTACGCGGACCGGGTCATTCACCTGCCCGGCGACGGGCATGCCCGCATCGGCTCACCCGCCGAGATCCTCCGCACGTCCACCATCGCACCACCGATAGTGGAGCTCGGCCGGGCTGCCGAATGGTCGCCGCTGCCCCTGTCCATCCGCGACGCCCGCCGCGCCGCCGCACCACTGCGAGCCACGCTCGCCGACCGCCTACCCGTGCCCGTCCGGCCGCCGCTGCCGCACGACAAACGGACGCGGCTGCTGACCGCGCGCGGCATCACGGTCGCCTACCGGGGCGTCGCCGCCGTACGCGAAGTCGACCTCGACCTGCACGCGGGCGAAGTCACCGCGTTGATGGGCCGCAACGGCTCCGGCAAGTCCTCGCTCCTGTGGGCCCTGCAGGGCTCCGGACCGCGCCGGGCGGGAAGCGTGCGGGTGAGCGGCGGTACCGGCGGGACGGACCCTCACTCCGTGCCGCCGGCTCAAGCCCGGCAGCTCGTCGGGCTGGTCCCGCAGACCCCGACCGACCTGCTCTACCTGGAGAGCGTCAAGCAGGAACTCGCCCAAGCCGACGCGGACTCGGGCACCGAGATCAAGGCGCGTGCCCTGCTCGACCGGCTGGCTCCCGGCATCGACGACTCCGCCCATCCCCGAGATCTCTCCGAGGGGCAGAAACTCACTCTGGTCCTCGCCATCCAGCTCTCCGCCGCGCCCCGGGTCGTCCTGTTGGACGAACCGACCCGGGGACTGGACTACCGGGCCAAGACGGCACTGATCGGCATCGTGGACGCTCTCGCGGAGGAGGGCCGGACGATCGTCATCTCCACGCACGACGTCGAATTCGTCGCCCGGGCCGCCGACCGCGTCGTGGTCATGGCCGAAGGCGATGTCGTCGCCGACGGCCCGACCACGGAGGTCATCGTGTCCTCGCCGACGTTCGCCCCGCAGACGGCGAAGATCCTCTCCCCGCTGCCGTTCCTGACGGTCCACCAAGTGGCACAGGCGCTCGGCACCGAACGAGACGAGGCAGCACGCCCATGAGTACGCGCATCGGCAATGCCATCCGGTTGACCCCGCGCGTCGGCGTCATCATGGCACTGGCCGCCTTCCTCGGACTCGTCGCCTTCTTCTGGCCCTTCGTGGTCGCGCCGGGCACGTTCGGCTCCAACTACGCGCCCCCGCTGATCTTCGGCGTCCTGCTGGTGCTGGTCCTGTGCGTGGTCCTCTCGGAGATCGCCGAGGGCGGCATCGACTCCAAGTCGCTCGCCATGCTGGGCGTGCTCTCCGCCGTCAACGCCGCCCTGCGCCCGCTCGGCGCCGGAACTGCGGGCATCGAGACCGTCTTTTTCGTCCTGGTCCTGGCAGGAAGGGTGTACGGCCCAGGTTTCGGCTTCGTGCTTGGCTGCACCTCGCTGTTCGCTTCGGCACTGATCACCGGGGGAGTGGGCCCGTGGATGCCGTATCAGATGTTCGGCTGCGCCTTCGTGGGGATGCTCGCCGGATTCCTCCCCCGAGCGAGCGGCCGGCGTGAGGTGCTGATGCTGGCCGTCTACGGCTCGCTCTCCGGCTACCTCTTCGGCTTCCTCCTCAACCTCTCCTTCTGGCCCTTCTCCCTGGATCCCAACAGTTCGATCGCGTACCTGCCGGGTCTGCCCTTCACGGAGCAGTGGCATCGCTATGTCGCCTTCGACCTGGCCACCTCGCTGGGCTGGGACACCGGGCGGGCCATCACCAACTTCGTGTGCGTGCTGCTGGCGGGGCCAGCCGTACTGACCACCTTCCGGCGGGCCGCGCGCAAGGCCCGCTTCAGTGCGCCCGTGCGCTTCGCGGGCCCGAGGACGGTTGCATCCAAGCCTCGCTGACTCGGAGATGCCCCTGGCGAATCGGGACGAGACCGAGGCTGCGATCGCCGTCGCCACCGCGGCGCAGCCCGAGTGGTGTGCCTGGAACCCGCGGCGTCCGCTTCGGACAACGGTCCCCTTACGCGTTGTTGGCGACCGTCGGCCGGAAGAAGGGCATGGGCGCCTTCGTCGACGAACGACCACCGGTGTTCGGTCACCGCTGAGTCCCGAAGCCCGAACCCGCACCGTCCCGGGCGGTGGGAGAGGAAGATCACTTGGGAGGAAGGCGGTCTTGGCCGGTGCCCGCACCACGCGGTACGGTCTGTCCGATATCGACGACGGCGAGACGGAAGCCGGTGGGAATCCGGCACGGTCGCGCCACTGTATGCGGGACACCTCTCGGGTGTCGCGTGAGTCAGACCCGTGGCCGTCGTCCTGTGCACCACCGAGATGGGACGCGAACTCCCAGAGGAGGTTCTGCCATGGCGCAGACCGTCGCCCAGCCGACAGCCACCACTCCCACCATCCCCGCCAAGCTGCCGCTGAAGGCGATAGCGCCGTGGGCGGTCTTCTTCGGCATCCTGATGCTGGTCCTGCTGTACTTCGTCGGCGCCGAGCAGGGCGCCACCTCCGTGTTCAACGGCACGGACGTCCACGAGTGGGTGCACGACGCACGCCACCTGCTCGGCTTCCCCTGCCACTGACGCGAGGGACGCCCGACTCCCATGAACTCCGCAACGGTAAGAAATCTCCTCGTGCGGGGCATGCTCGCCGGCCTTGCCGCCGGCGTGCTCGCCCTCGTCGTCGCCTACCTCCTCGGTGAGCCGAGCGTCGACAAGGCGATCGCCTTCGAGGACGCCCACTCCCACGAGCACGAGATGGAAGTCGTCTCCCGCTCCCTGCAGTCCACCGCGGGCCTCGCCACCGGCGTCCTCGTCTACGGGGTCGCCTTCGGCGGCATCGCCGCCCTCGCGTACTGCTTCGCCCTGGGCCGCGTGGGCCGCTTCAGCCCGCGGGCGACCGCGCTGCTGCTGTCCGGCTGCGCTCTGCTCGCCGTCTATGTCGTGCCTTTCCTGAAGTACCCGGCGAACCCGCCGTCGGTCGGCGATCCCGACACCATCAGCAAGCGGACCACGCTGTACTTCCTGATGATGCTGCTCAGCGTCCTCCTCGCGGTCGCTGCCACCCTCCTGGGCAAGCGCCTGGCGCCCAGTCTCGGCACCTGGTGGGCGACAGTGGTCGCGGTGACCGCGTTCGCCGTCATGATCGGTCTGGCTTACGAGTTCCTGCCCGTCATCAACGAGGTGCCGAAGGACTTTCCGGCCGCCCTGCTGTGGCGGTTCCGGCTGTCCGCACTGGCCATCCAGACCGCGATGTGGGCCGGCTTCGGCCTGCTCTTCGGCGAACTGGCGGAACGCCTGCTGCACCCGAAGCCGGCGGCAGCCGCGAGCGGCCGCGCGGTTCCGGCCGCGCACTGATTCCTTCCGGACAACAGAGGGCCCTACGGAACCATCCGGGGGCCTTCTGGCGTTCTCCGGACACCGATTCCGACGGAAGAGTGAGTACGGCTCGGTAGTGCAGCCCGACCCTACGCGGACCACCCGGCCGATGAGCGGAGGAACCGAGTGGCCAAAACCCCCCAGCCGCGCCACATCACCCTCGGTGGCCGCGAGGCGGTCGCCCTCACCCGGGAGGAATACGACCAACTGATCGCCAGCCGACGGCAGATCGGCGGCCAGAGCGCCCGGGTGCGGGTCCTCGCCCAGCAAGCCAAACGCACCGAACAACTACTCCGCGACCTGGAGGCACTGATTGCCGCACAGGGGGAGGGCTGCAGCGGGCAGGTCCGCACATCGTCGACGACCTGCCCCGAAAGCCCGGCCACCCGGACGAATGCTGCTGGTGCCTGCCTGCGGTGCGAGTTGGCGTCGCTGCTGCGCCGTCACCGGGCCCTAGAGCCCTGAGCGCCGGTAGTTGAGTCCCAGTCGACGTCCGGCACGCCCAGGGGGCGTCCGAGCCGCAGATTCCAGCGCCCGGCTCGGCCGCTGAGTTCGGTCACCGTGAGCGGTGGCACATCGAGGCGCCAGAAAACAGTGGCGGGTAGGTCCAACGCCTGTGTGATCGCCGCCCGCACCACCTCCGGCTCGACCACAGCGAGCACACGACCCTCGAAAGCCCCCGCTCCCTCCAGCCACCGTGAGACCCTCTCGCACAGGACCTGTACGGACTCACCCCCGTGCGGTGCGCTGCACGGGTCCGTGAGCCAGTGGGCCACGGCTTCCGGCTCGGCAGCCGCCACCGCCTCCAGCGTGCGGCCTCGCCAGCGGCCCACGTCCAGCCCGGCCAGCTCCGGCGTCTCTCCGCCGTCGAGGCCGAGCGCGCTCGCCGTCTGCCGACAGCGCGCACTCGGGGACACGAGCACGTGCGCGGGCACGGACAGTGACCCGGCGCCCGCACGGGCGCGAGCCGTGCCGGTGTCATCGATCGAGTCGCCGTCGTAGAACCGGGCCCTTCGCAGTGATGGGCTCGTGGCCGGTGAGACGAAGGTGACGCGACTGGTCACGGGGCTGCTCCTGCTGTCGGTGTCATGGGGGCGTGGGTGCCCACCGCTTTGCGGGACGGCCGGGTCACGGTCGTCTTGTGCACCGCCTGCTGGACGGCCTGATAAACCCTCTCGGTACCACACCGCGTCTACAACCACGGTGACTCCCGCGTGCCCATCATGCGGGATGCCCTGATCTTCGTGATGAGCCGCGTGACCGGCTGGACTGCCCACATCACCGAACAAACTCGCCCGCGACGCTCTGATCCGCCCGCGCGGGACCGGGCCAGCGGGCGGTGCCGACGGCCGAGTAGGGATACATGGCTGCCGGCGCGCTGTCCGGCGGAGAGCGCAGGGCCGGGGCGCTCGTGGCGCCCCGGCCTCGTTCCGTGTCCGGTCAGGTTACGAGGCAGATAGTTCGGCGCGGACGGTGCGGGCGGCGGCGACCAGGTTCTCCAGGGAGGCGCGGGTCTCGGGCCAGGCGCGGGTCTTCAGACCGCAGTCGGGGTTGACCCAGAGCCGTTCGGCGGGGATGGCCTGAAGACCGGTGCGCAGCAGGTCCGCCACCTCCTCGGGGCTCGGCACGCGAGGCGAGTGGATGTCGTACACACCGGGGCCGGCCTCGCGGGGGTAGTTGTGGGCGGCGAGTTCGCGGGCGACCTGCATGTGGGAGCGGGCGGCCTCCAGGCTGATGACGTCGGCGTCGAGGTCGTCGATCGCTTGGACGATGTCGCCGAACTCGGCGTAGCACATGTGGGTGTGGATCTGGGTGTCCGGGCGGACCCCACTGGTGGTGAGGCGGAAGGCTTCGGTCGCCCAGTCCAGGTACTCGGCCCGGTCGGCGGCGCGCAGGGGGAGGGTCTCACGTAGTGCGGGTTCATCCACCTGGATCACCGATGTCCCATCCGCCTCCAGGTCATTGACTTCGTCGCGCAGGGCGAGGGCGACCTGGCGGGCGGTGTCGGCGAGGGGCTGGTCGTCGCGGACGAAGGACCAGGCGAGCATGGTGACCGGGCCGGTGAGCATGCCCTTGACCGGCCGGTCGGTGAGGGACTGGGCGTACGTCGTCCAGCGGACGGTCATCGGCTCGGGGCGGGAGATGTCACCGGCCAGGATCGGCGGGCGGACGTAGCGGGTGCCGTAGGACTGGACCCAGCCGTGCTGGGTGGCGAGGTAGCCGGTGAGCTGCTCGGCGAAGTACTGGACCATGTCGTTGCGCTCGGCCTCGCCGTGCACCAGGACGTCCAGGCCGGTCTTCTCCTGGAAGGTGATCACCTCCTCGATCTCCGCCTTGATCCGTTCCTCGTAGCCGACCGTGTCGATGCGGCCGGCGCGCAGGTCGGCGCGTGCCGCGCGCAGTTCGCCGGTCTGCGGGAAGGACCCGATGGTCGTGGTCGGCAGGAGGGGCAGGCGGAGGTGGGCGCGCTGGGCCGCGCAGCGTTCGGCGTAGGGCTGGGAGCGGCGGGCGTCGGCGTCGGTGACCGCGGCGGCGCGGGAGCGCACGGCCGGGTCGTGGGTGATGCGCGAGCCTGCCCGGGAGGCGAGGTCGGCACGGTTGGCGGCCAGTTCGGCGGTGATCGTGTCGGTGCCCTGGGCGAGGCCCTTGGCGAGGGTGACGACCTCGCGCGTCTTCTGCCGGGCGAAGGCGAGCCAGCGCAGGATCTGCGGCTCGATGTCCCGTTCCGCGGTGGCGTCGAGCGGGACGTGCAGCAGGGAGCAGGAGGCGGCCACGTCGACGCGGTCCGCCAGTCCGAGCAGGGTGCCCAGGGTGGAGAGGGACCTGGCCAGGTCGTTGGCCCAGATGTTGCGGCCGTTGACGACTCCGGCGACCAGGCGTTTGCCGGGCAGGCCGCCGACGGCGGCGAGGTCGTCCAGGTTGGCGGAGGCGGCCTCGGTGAAGTCCAGGGCCAGGCCCTCGACCGGGGCTTTGGCGAGTACCGGGAGGGCCTCGCCGAGCCGGTCGAAGTAGGACGCTACGAGGAGCTTGGGCCGGTCGGTGAGGGCGCCGAGGTCGCGGTAGGCGCGGGTGACTGCGTTGAGTTCGGCCGGTGTGCGGTCCTGGACGAGGGCGGGCTCGTCCAGCTGGACCCACTCCGCGCCCGCGGCCCGCAGGTCGGCGAGGACTTCGGCGTACACCGGCAGCAGGCGGTCCAGCAGGGTGAGCGGCTCGAAGTCGCTCGGGGCACCGGGTGCGGGCTTGGCCAGCAGGAGGTAGGTGACCGGGCCCACCAGCACGGGTCGGGCGGTGAGGCCCAGGGTCAGGGCCTCCTTCAGCTCGGCGACCTGCTTGGCCGCGTCGGCGGCGAAGACCGTGTCCGGACCCAGTTCTGGTACCAGGTAGTGGTAGTTGGTGTCGAACCACTTGGTCATCTCCAGCGGCGCGACGTCCTGGGTGCCGCGGGCCATCGCGAAGTACCCGCCGAGCGGATCGGCGTCCACGGCCTCCCGGTGGCGGGCGGGGATGGCGCCGACCATGACGGTGGTGTCCAGGACATGGTCGTAGTACGAGAAGTCGCCCGTGGGCACCTCGTCGATGCCGGCCTCGGCGAGCTGCTGCCAGTTCGTACGGCGCAGGTCGGCGGCGGTGGCGTGGAGGGCGTCGGCGGTGATGCGGCCCTTCCAGTAGCCCTCGATCGCCTTCTTCAGTTCCCGGCTCTGTCCCTGGCGGGGGTAGCCGTACACGGTGGCGCGTGCTGCCGCGGCTGCGGGCTTGGTGGTCACGGAGATCTCCTTCGCGAGATGAATCCCTGAGATCCCGGGGACGGGACGAGAGCGCGAAGGGGTGACGGAACCGGACGGGTACGAGCCCGCGCGGCACAGCGCGGTCCTCCGCCTGGTACGGTCGCCGACCCGCCCTCGAGGTCACCGGGATGTCCGCGCACGAGTGGTTCGCACACGGGCAGTTGGCAGGTCTTCGGACTCGCGGGCGCGTCTCGTCGTACGAAGTCGTACGAGACACCTACTGGCCGTCGCTTCCCAAGCCCTGCCGGGCCCAGTGCGTATGACGGCGGTCGTTCCCGCTCACCGCTGCGGGGCAGTCCCGGATTCCCACCGGGTTCCCTCTTACGACGCATCCCGCCTGGCGGACGGGGCGAACCAGCTGCACCGGCCAGCCTACGGGGTCACCGTCAGAGAAGAGAGCAGCACGTCCGTCATCTGGACGGTGAGGCGGCCCACATCGCGCCGTACGGTCCACAGGGCGGGAAGCCTGCTGCACACGCGCTTCCCGCCCTTCCCCTGTCACTCCGCGCGGGGACCCTCACACCTGTGGCGGCACGAGCTCCTCAGCCCCCGCGTCGTAGGAGGCCCTCAGACCCGGTTGTAGCAGTGGAACCCCCGGCCGGTCTTCCTGCCGAGCAGTCCCGCCTCCACCATCCGTTGGAGCAGCGGCGGAGGCGCGTAGAGCGGCTCCCGGAACTCGGCGTACAGCGACTCGGCGATCAAGGCGACGGTGTCCAGGCCGATCAGGTCCGCCAGCCTCAGCGGGCCCATCGGGTGAGCGCAGCCCAGCTCCATGCCGGTGTCGATGTCGGCGGCAGTGGCGAAGCCGGACTCCGCCATGCGGATCGCCGACAAGAGATAGGGGATGAGCAGCGCGTTGACGACGAACCCGGCCCGGTCCCGGGAACGGATGACGGACTTGCCGAGCACGCGGGCCGCGAAGTCCTCGACGATGGCGGTCGTGTCGGCCGATGTATGCAGCGATGTCACCACCTCCACCAGTGGCAGCACGGGGACAGGGTTGAAGAAGTGCAGTCCCACGACCCGGTCCGCGCGGCTCGTGGCCATGCCGAGCCGCATGATCGGGAGGGAGGACGTGTTGGTGGCGAGAACGGCGGCAGGGTCCTCGATGATCTTGTCGAGAGCGGCGAACACCTCCGTCTTGGCGTCCGCGTTCTCCACGACGGCTTCGACGACGAGCTGCCGGTCGGCCAGGTCCTCCAGATCGCCGGTGAAGACGAGCCGGGTGAGGGCGTCCTGCGCGGCAGCCTGCTCCAGCTTGCCCCGCCCTACGGCGCGGTCCAGCGAGGCCGCCACCCGGTCCCGTGCGGCTCGGGCCGCGACCGCGTCCACCTCGCACACCACGGTGTCGAGCCCGGCCCGTGCGCACACCTCGGCGATACCGGCGCCCATCTGACCGCCACCCACGACGCCGGCGCGCCGGATGTCCCCGCTCATGCTCCAGCCCCCGTCCGGCGCACGAGGTGCCGGGTGTAGGCGTCAGGGGTGAAGAAGAGAGGCAGTTCGCCCGCCAGAGCAGTCCGTTCGAAGAGCGCGCGGACGTCCTGGACATCAGCCCAGGGATACTCGGCGCCGAGCGAGGCGATCTCGTCGTCGAGCAGTGCGAGGACCGTCTCCCGGTCGATCACGCGGTGTCGCAGCCACTGCCAGATCTGCACGCGGGCGATCTCGGCGGTGGCCGCGTCCTCCATGAGCCCGTACAGGGCGACGGCGCCCTGGCCGCGCAGCCAGGCGGCGAAGTAGCGCAGCGCGACGGCGATGTTCGTGCGGACGCCCTCGGTGGTCGGGGGGTTGCTGATGCGGCGCACGGAGAGCAGGTCGGCCGCCGTCACGTCCACGTCGTCCCGCGTCCGGTCGATCTGGTGGGGGCGTTCGCCGAGGACGTCGTCGAAGACCTCGCGGCAGACGGGGACGAGGCCGGGGTGGGCGGCCCAGGAGCCGTCGAAGCCGTCTTCTGCCTCACGTTCCTTGTCGAGCCGGACCTTGGCGAGTGCGGCCTCGTGGGCGGCCGGGTCCTTGTCCGGCACCTGTGCGGCCATGCCGCCGATGGCGTGGGCGCCGCGCTGGTGGCAGGTGCGCACGAGGAGTTCGGTATAGGCGCGCATGAAGGGGGCGGTCATCGTGACCTTGGCGCGGTCGGGCAGGAGGAAGTCGGTGCGGTGGCCGAAGGTCTTGATGAGGCTGAACAGGTAGTCCCAGCGGCCGGCGTTGAGGCCGGCGCTGTGCTCGCGCAGCTCGTAGAGGATCTCCTCCATCTCGAACGCGGCGGTGATCGTCTCGATGAGGACGGTGGCGCGGATCGCGCCGCGGGGGATGCCGAGCAGGTCCTGGGCGGTGACGAAGATGTCGTTCCAGAGCCGGGCCTCGTAGCGGTTCTCCAGCTTGGGCAGGTAGAAGTAGGGGCCGTGCCCGGCGTCGATCTGCCGCTGGGCGCAGTGGAAGAAGTACAGGCCGAAGTCGACGAGCGCGGCGGGCACGGGGCGGCCTTCGTACTCCAGGTGCTCCTCGTTCAGGTGCCAGCCGCGCGGCCGGACCACGATGGTGGCGAGCTGTTCGCCGAGCCGGTACTCCTTGCCCTCCGGTGTGGTGAAGTCGATGCGGCGCTCGATGGCGTCGAGCAGGTTGAGCTGGCCGCCGACGACGTTGTTCCAGGTGGGTGCGGTGGCGTCCTCGAAGTCGGCCATCCAGACCTTGGCCCCGGAATTGAGGGCGTTGACGGTCATCCGGCGGTCCGGTGGGCCGGTGATCTCGACGCGACGGTCGGTCAGCCCGGGGGCGGGTGGTGCGACCCGCCAGGTCGCGTCGGCGCGGATGGCGGAGGTGACCATCGGGAAGTCGAGCGGCGAGCCCGACGTCAGGCGCAGGACCTGCCGGCGGCGTTCCCTCATCAGGTCCGACCGGCGTGGGCCGAAGGCCGCGGCCAGGCGGCCCACGAAGTCCAGGGCGGCGGGCGTGAGGATCTCGTCGTGCCGGTCGCCAGGGGGCGCGAGGACACGGACACGGTGGGTCAGGGCACTGGTGGACATCGCTTCTCCTGCGGGCAGGGCGGGCGGGCGGGTGCGGGATGCGGGGGTCGGACGGGGACGGTCGTACGACCCCCGGACACCCGGGGCAGACCGGACAGGTCCTGAAGGGCCGGCCTAGTGGAACTGCTCCTCCTCCGTGGAACCGGCCAACGCGGTTGTCGAGGAAGCGGGGTTGACGGCGGTGGAGACCAGGTCGAAGTAGCCGGTGCCGACCTCCCGCTGGTGCTTGACGGCCGTGAAGCCCTGCGCCTGCGCGGCGAACTCCCGCTCCTGCAAGTCGACATAGGCGGTCATGCCGTGCTCGGCGTAGCCACGGGCGAGGTCGAACATGCCGTGGTTGAGGGAGTGGAAGCCGGCCAGGGTGATGAACTGGAAGCGATAGCCCATCGCGCCCAGCTCCCGCTGGAACTTTGCGATCTGGTCATCGTCCAGCGCAGCCTTCCAGTTGAAGGAGGGCGAGCAGTTGTAGGCGAGCATCTGGTCCGGGTACTGCGCGTGGATGGCCTCGGCGAACTCGCGGGCCTGGTCCAGGTCAGGGGTGCCGGTCTCGACCCAGATCAGGTCGGCGTACGGGGCGTAGGCCAGGCCGCGCGCGATCACGGGCGCCATGCCGTTGCGGACGCGGTAGAAGCCCTCGGCGGTGCGCTCGCCGGTGACGAACTCGGCGTCGCGCTCGTCGACGTCGGTGGTGAGCAGGTTGGCGGCGAGCGCGTCGGTGCGGGCGATGACGACCGTGGGCACGTCGGCGATGTCGGCGGCGAGCCGGGCCGCGTTCAGGGTGCGGATGTGCTGGGAGGTCGGCACCAGGACCTTGCCGCCGAGGTGGCCGCACTTCTTCTCCGAGGCGAGCTGGTCCTCGTAGTGGATGCCGGCCGCACCCGCCGCGATCATCGCCTTGGTCAGCTCGAAGGCGTTCAGCGGACCGCCGAAGCCGGCCTCCGCGTCGGCGACGATCGGTGCCAGCCAGTCCGTGGTGTCGCCGCCGTCCTCGGCGGTGGCGATCTGGTCGGCGCGCAGGAGCGCATTGTTGATCCGACGCACCACCTGCGGCACGGAGTTGGCGGGGTAGAGGCTCTGGTCGGGGTAGGTGTGGCCGGCCTGGTTGGCGTCGGCCGCGACCTGCCAGCCGGACAGGTAGATGGCCTGCAGACCGGCCTTCACCTGCTGGACGGCCTGGCCGCCGGTGAGCGCGCCGAGAGCGTGGATGTAGTCCTGCTCGTGCAACTGGCGCCACAGTCGCTCGGCGCCGCGCCGGGCCAGGGTGTGCTCCTCGCGGACGCTGCCGGAGAGCCGGACGACGTCCTCGGCGCTGTAGGTGCGCTCGATGCCCTGCCACCGGGGGTCGGTGGCCCAGCGTCGGGCCAGTTCCTCGGCTGTCTGCGTCCTCGCTTCTGCCATGACGGTCACCGTCTCTCGGTCTGTGCAGATTGCCAATTCCGCCTGTCCTGAACGACGGGTGTGGCACTGCGTGTCGAATCGCTGTGATGCGGCCCGCCGTCATCCCGGGAGACGAAGGTGAGCAATGCTGCCGGGCGCAGACGTCGCGGATCCCAGGGCTCCGACGTCAGGGCAGTGAATCGTGCCCCGGTCCCGAGAGGCGTCTGCCGGGTCCGGCGGGCCGCACTATGACTCTGACACTGGCACTCAGTGCCATCAAGCTTGGACAGTAGCCAACTTCTGCGAATCTTCGGGCAGCGTTCTGCCAAGTCTGCGAATGCTCCTACCACTGGTTGATCCCGTACCATCACCAAACCAAATCCCCGGCAGGGAGGAACGGGCGGTGAGCAAGACCTACGCGGGGGCGCGGTTGCGGAGACTGCGTGAGGAACGCGGAATGAGTCAAGCGGAGTTCGCCCGTTCTCTGGGCCTTTCCCCCAGCTATCTGAACCAGATGGAGCACGACTCCCGTCCGCTCACCGTGCCGGTCCTGCTCAGGCTGACCGAGACCTACGGCGTCGACCCCGGGTTCTTCTCGGCCCGCGACACGACCCGCCTCGTGGCCGACCTGCGCGAGGCGCTGACGGGAGAGATCACCGCCGCCAGGGTCACCCAGTCCGATCTGGCCGACCTGGCGTCCCGGATGCCCGCGGTCGCCCAGGTTCTGGTCGAACTGGGCCGCCGCAACCAGCTCCTGTCCGAGCGGCTGGCCGGAGTGACGGACGGCCGGGACGGAGACCGGGGCACCGCGCCGTCGCCGCACGAGGAGATCCGGGACTTCTTCTACCGTCGCCAGAACTATCTCCACGACACCGACCTCGCCGCCGAGCACCTGGCCGACGAGATCGGAGTACGGCCCGGCGAGGTGATCGGGGCCCTCACGGCCAGGCTCGCCCGATCTCATGGCGTTCACCTGGCCGCGGAGCCGGGCGAACGGCTGCACCGCTACGACCGGCGGACTCGCACCCTCCACCTGTCCCCGCGCCTGCGGCCCGGCCAGCGTGCCTTCCGCATGGCGACGCAGCTCGCCCTGCTGGAGTACGACGAGGGCCTGGGCAGGCTGGCTGAGGAGGACTTCGAACCCGGTTCACCCGCCCACGCGCTGGCCCGCATCGGCATCGCCAACTACTTCGCCGCCGCGCTGATTCTTCCGTACACCGCCTTCCACACGGCGGCCGAGGAGTTCCGCTACGACATCGAGCGCCTCACCGACCGCTACGGCCTCGGCTACGAGACCGTCTGCCACCGCCTGAGCACCCTTCAGCGCCCCCGCCTGCGCGGCGTGCCCTTCTCCTTCGTCCGGGTCGACCGGGCCGGCAACATGTCCAAACGCCAGTCTGCGACCGCGTTCCACTTCTCACGGGCCGGCGGCACCTGCCCACTGTGGAACGTCTACGAGTCGTTCGCCGCCCCCGGCCGCATCCACGTTCAAATCGCCGAGATGCCCGACGGCCAGCGGTACCTCTGGACGGCCCGAGCTATCACCCGGCACCGCGGCGGGTGGGGCGAGCCCGGCAAGACGTACGCCATCGGCCTGGGCTGCGAGATCCGCCACGCCCATCGCCTCGTGTACTCCGACGGCCTCGACCTCGACAACGCCTCGGCCGCCACGTCCATCGGCATGGGCTGCCGGGTCTGCGAGCGCCTCGGATGCCCCCAACGCGCCGCACCGCCGCTCGGACGTGCCCTGCGGATCGACCCCGACAGCAGCACCTTCGTCCCCTACCCGGTGACCGGCCCCGACGCCCCATCGGACCGCGAGGCGGGCCGGGCGTAGGGCCGGCGTCGGAGAACGACTCCCCGCAACCGCTGTGCGCGGAAACGGCGGGTGTGGGCCCTCACCCGGCTCCAGCCTCCGCCAGGGCCGACACGCGACGGGGCTTGCCGTCGGCATCGATGGCGACGAACGTGAGCCGCCCGGTGGCGACCTCGGTGCCGGGACCGGCGGCGTTCCACCGCTCGGCGGTCACCCTGACCCCGACCGTCATGGATGTCCTCCCCGCACGTTCCAGCTCGGCGTGCACCGTGAGCAGGTCGCCGGCGCGCACCGGGGCCAAGAAGGTCATCCGGTCGACGGACACGGTCACCGCCGGCCCGTCGGCGTGCCGCCCGGCGGCAGCCGCCGCCGCGTCGTCGATCAGCTTCATCACCACGCCACCGTGAATGGTGCCGTACAGGTTGGTGTCGTGCTCGCTCATGATGTGCGCGAGCGTCACCCGGGAGTCGGCCGGGGGCTTCGTGGGGGTGGGCAGGGTGGCGTTCCGGTCGGCCACGTCAACTCTCCTTCGCGAGTCGCGGCAGGGGTGTAACCGCGCACACATAGGGGCGCGGGCAGTTGGCAGGTCTTCGGACTCGCGGGCGCGTCCTCGTCGTTCACCGAGGAGGACTCCTACTGACCGTCGCTTCCCAGGCCCTCCTCGGGCCCAGTGCGTATGACGGCGGTCGTTCCCGCTCACCGCTGCGGGGCAGTCCCGGATTCCCGCCGGGTTCCCTCTTGCGACGCATCCCGCCTGGCGGACGGGGCGAACCAGCTGCACGGCCAGCTTACGGGCCGCGCTCGTGGTGCCGATCCCGGGCGCCTCCAGTTTCCTGCCCGCCAGACACCTCGGCGCGATTCCGCCGCACATCGAACAGGGGAGTTTCCACCGGTGCTCGCACGTCAAGGGCGAGGACCGTGTAGGGCATCCACCTGATGAAAGGTCGGTTCGTGCCATGGTGGAGGCAGGACCTCCGGTACGACGGGTCACAGGCCGTCCGCCGATGCCGGTCAGGAGCTGACGAAGAGTTGACTTCTCGTCGGCTCTTCCAGGGCAGGTTGAGTACCTGTTCCGACGAGGTCATCCGGCTGTGGTCGGGTCAGGCCGTTGTCCCGGAATCGATGGGACGGTTGCACAGTGCTGTCTCGGACGGGGGTCTGACTCATGAGATCTATGACCGAAGTGTCCAGTCACAGGCGTGTCGACTGTCGTTGCGGGATGGCACCTGCAGGTACCGAGCCCCAGGACGTGTCCCAATAGGGGCCTTGCCGAGTTCCGGCGCCATCACGGTTCAGACCGCTCCTAGCGGGCCGGTGTCATCCACCCACCACGTCACCACCGGAAGGCGAACCACCATGACGACCAGACAGCGCAGCACCTCCTCCAGTACGGATCCTCTCGTGCGGAGAGAAGTCGTGCTGGGCGTGGACACGCACGGCGAGGTTCACGTCGCCGCCGTGATCTCCCCGCTCGGGAAGATCTTGGGAACCGAGTCCTTTCCGGCAACGACAGTCGGCTATCGGCAGCTTCTTGTCTGGGCCCGCAAGCGGGGGACGGTGCGCCGGGCCGGCGTCGAGGGCACCGGCACCTTCGGCGCGGGCCTGTCCCGCTACCTGCTAGCGCAGCAGGTCGAGGTATATGAGGTGAACCGGCCCGACCGCTCGGCCCGCCGGCAGTTGGGAAAGTCAGACCCGCTCGATGCGCAGGCCGCCGCGCGGGCCGTGCTCAGCGGTCGCGCCCGGGCCCGGGCCAAGTCCGGTGACGGTCCGGTGCACAGCGCCCGGATGTACAAGCTCGCCAAGGACTCCGCGGTCAAGGCCCGCACCCAGGCGATCAACCAGCTCAAGGCCGTCCTGGTCATCGCCGACCCCGCCCTGCGGGAACGGTTGTCGAGCTTGGGCAACGCCGAGCTGTTCCGCACCTGCGCGACCCTCAGCCCACCCGATGACGGGGGAGACGAGGACGCGGTGGCCCAGGCCACCCACCTGACGCTGCGCATGCTCGCCGAGCGCATCGAACAGCTCACCGGACAGATCAATGAGCTGAACCAGCGCCTGACCCGGCTCGTCGAACGCCACGCCCCACAGCTGCTCGAACCGGTGGGCATCGGTCCGGACAGCGCCGTCACTCTCCTGATCACCATGGGGGACAATCCCGAGCGGCTGAACACTGAGGCATCCTTTGCTGCCCTTTGCGGAGTCAGCCCAATCGAGTACTCCTCTGGCCGCCGGAGCACGCGCCGGCTCAACCATGGTGGCGACCGCCAGGCCAATGCCGCCCTGCACCGCATCGTCTTCACCCGGCTGCGCCACGACCCGCGCACCCAGGCGTACTACGAACGCCGCACGCAGGAAGGCAAGACTCGACGCGAGATCATCCGATGCCTCAAGCGATACGCAGCCCGCGAGGTCTTCAACCTGGTCAGACCGGTTTCCCGCACCCCTGCGTTATAGGGGCGTCCGTGAGACGTGAGAGGGTCTGGGGCGTGAGTGAGACACCCCCGAACACCCTGCAATACCGCTTTGACGGGCCAGAAGACGCTCCGGTCCTGATCCTGGGTCCCTCACTGGGTACCACATGGCACATGTGGGACCGGCAGGTCCCCGAGCTGACACAGCAGTGGCGGGTCTTCCGGTTCGACCTGCCGGGCCACGGCGGCGCGCCCGCGCATCCGGCCGGCTCGGTGACCGACCTGACCGCCCGGCTGCTGGCCACCCTCGACGGGCTGGGCGTGCAGCGGTTCGGGTACGCCGGCTGCGCGCTCGGCGGCGCGATCGGCTTGGAACTGGCCCTGCGCCACCCCGAGCGAGTGGCCTCCCTGGCCCTGATCGCCGCCTCGCCCCGGTTCGGAACGCCCGACGAGTTCCGTCAGCGCGGGGTGGTCGTCCGTACCAACGGCCTCGACCCCATCGCCCGTACGTCCCCGGACCGCTGGTTCACCAGCGGGTTCGCCGCCGCTCAGCCCGCGATCACCGACTGGGCCGTGCAGATGGTGCGCACCACCGACCCCGGCTGCTACATCGCCGCCTGCGAGGTGCTGGCCTCCTTCGACGTCCGGGCCGAACTGGGCCGGATCGGCGTGCCGACGCTCGTCCTGGTCGGCTCCGAGGACCAGGTCACCGGTCCGGCGGAGGCGCGCACCCTGGTGGCCGGCATCCCGGACGCGCGGCTCGCCGTGGTGCCCGGCGCCTCGCACCTGGTTCCGGTGGAGCAGCCCGCCGCCGTCACCGACCTGCTGGTCCGGCACTTCTCCACCGCCTGGCAGCCGGCCTTCGAGTCGAGCACGGGGCAGCTCGCCGTCGTGGCCGCTCCCCTCCGGCCGGTCCTGGCCCCGGCGCCGCAGGCTCCGCAGGGCGCGCCGATCGCGGAGATCGCCCCGGCGGCGGCGCCGCCCCAGGCGACGGGCGCCCCGGACCCTTACGACACCGGGCTCAAGATCCGCCGTGAGGTGCTGGGCGACGCGCACGTCGACCGGGAGCTGGCCGGGGCCGACGACTTCTCCGGCGAGTTCCAGGAGTTGCTCACGCGCTGCACCTGGGGCGGGATCTGGGACCGGCCCGGCCTGGACCGGCGCACCCGCAGCTGCGTCGCCCTCGCCGCCCTGGTCGCGGGCGGTCACGCCGAGGAGCTGGCCGCCCACACCAGGGCCGCCCTGCGCACCGGTCTCACCCCGGACGAGATCAAGGAGGTGCTGCTCCAGACGGCGGTGTACTGCGGGATGCCCGCCGCGGGCCGGGCCTTCCGGGTGGCCCAGCAGGTCATCCAGGAGGAGACGACCCCGACGGCGTGACACGGCCCGGCCCCACGGAGTCCTCCGCAGGCGGCTCCCCGCCCCCGGGGGAGCCGACGGGGCCACGGACCCGACCGGGAGGGAGAGGGGGAGAGCCGGGTGTCCGCCCTCGCCCACCCGCCGCCCTCGTCCGGCCACCCGCCGCCCTCGTCCGGCCACCCGCCGCCCTCGTCCGGCCGCCCCCGCCCTCGTCCGGCCGCCCCCGCCGCGACCACTCAGCTGGGTACCAGGAGCACCACCCCGCAGCGCGCGTCGAGGCGGCCTCGCGCGAGAGGATGGGGGGCATGAAGTTCACGAAGAAGTCGCACTCCTGCATCGTCCTCGAGAAGGACGGGCGCCGTCTCGTCGTCGACCCCGGCATGTTCAGCGAGGAGGACGCCGCGGCCGGCGCGGACGCGATCCTGGTCACGCACGAGCACCCGGACCACTTCGACGAGGCCCGGCTGCGCGCCGCCCTGGAGGCCCGTCCGGACGCCGAGGTGTGGACCCTGAAGTCCGTCGCGGACCAGCTCGCCGCGGCCTTCCCCGGCCGGGTGCACACCGTCGGCCACGGCGACACGTTCACCGCCGCCGGCTTCGACGTCCAGGTCCACGGCGAACTGCACGCGGTGATCCACCCGGACATCCCGCGCATCACCAACGTGGGCTACCTCATCGGCGGTGGCGTCTTCCACCCCGGTGACGCCCTCACCGTGCCGGACCAGCCGGTCGACACGCTGATGCTCCCGGTGATGGCCCCCTGGAGCAAGATCTCCGAAGTGATCGACTACGTCCGCGAGGTCAAGCCGCGGCGCGCCTACGACGTTCACGACGCCCTCCTCACCGACCTCGCCCGCCCCATCTACGACCGTCAGATCGGCGCCCTGGGCGGCGCCGAGCACCTGCGGCTGTCCCCGGGGGCGTCGGCCGACCTGTGAGGGCGGCCGGTGGACGGAGCGGGACCCGTTGTCGGTGCCGCCCGGTAGGTTGTGGAGCATGCGCATCGCGACCTGGAACGTGAACTCGATCACCGCCCGACTCCCGAGGCTGCTGGCCTGGCTGGAGAGCAGCGGCACCGACGTGCTGTGCCTCCAGGAGGCCAAGGTCGCCGAGGACCAGTTCCCGGTGGACCAGCTGCGCGAGCTGGGCTACGAAGCGGCGATCCACGCCACCGGCCGGTGGAACGGCGTGGCGGTGCTCTCCCGGGTGGGCCTGGCGGACGTGGTCAAGGGCCTGCCCGGCGATCCCGGCTACGAGGGCGCCGAGGAGCCCCGCGCGGTCTCCGCGACCTGCGGCCCGGTCCGCGTCTGGTCCGTCTACGTGCCCAACGGCCGCGAGGTGGACCACCCGCACTACGCCTACAAGCTGCAGTGGTTCGAGGCGCTGAAGGCGGCCGTGGCGGGCGACGCGGCCGGCAGCCGCCCCTTCGCCGTCCTCGGCGACTACAACGTCGCGCCGACCGACGAGGACGTCTACGACCGGGCGGCCTTCGAGGGCCTCACCCACGTCACCCCCGCCGAGCGCGCCGCGCTCGCCTCCCTGCGCGAGGCGGGCCTCGCGGACGTCGTCCCGCGGCCCCTGAAGTACGACCACCCGTACACCTACTGGGACTACCGCCAGCTCTGCTTCCCCAAGAACCGCGGCATGCGCATCGACCTGGTGTACGGGAACGAGCCCTTCGCCAAGGCGGTCAGCGACGCCTACGTCGACCGCGAGGAGCGCAAGGGCAAGGGCGCCTCGGACCACGCGCCCGTGGTGGTGGACCTCGACGTCTGAGGACGACACCGCCGTCCGGCCTGTGGTGCGCGAGGCGGTGCCGGTGCGACGCTGGGTCCATGAACATCCCGTTCGTGGGCAACTTCTGGAAGAAGCACGCGCCGTCCCTCGGCGTCGCCGTGGTCTCCGTCGGCGGCACCCCGGAACCCGGGGACCTCGCCGACCTGCTCTCCACCTGTGAGCTGCTGCGCGCCCAGGCCGCCGAGGCCGACGTCCGGCTCGACGAGTCGGCGGCCTCCCTGGCGGCGCTCGACCAGATGCTGCCGGGCTGGCGGGACGACGCCGAGAAGGTCTCCCGGCTGGGCAACGACGCGGGTCTCTACCTCGGAACGGTCATCGTGCGCACGGTCGCCGGCGCGGTCTGGGAGCTGTGGCCCAACGGCCATCCGGTCGTACGGCTGCTCTCCGGACGGGAGTTCGACGTGGTCGAGGCCGGTCTGGCCTGGGCGGACAGCGGCGTTCCCGAACTCTCGCAGCTCTACGCCGAGGTGGCCGAGAGCTGATCGCGGGGCCCGAACCGCACACCGGCGGGTCCCGCTCATCCAACCTCGACTACGATGTGCCGTTCACGGCCGTCGCAGGGGGCAGCGGCCCACAGAGCCATACCCGGCCGGCGGCAGCCGGAGATCACTGCTCGAACGGTGGGACGCACGGTCAACGGTCGTCCGCGTTCGAGGAGAAGGTCAGCTGCGCGCCGGACGGGATGCGCTCGCCGTCGCGTCGGCCGACGGATCCGGTTCCGGCAGGGGAGCCCGGGCCGCCCGGGTCACGTCCGCCACCAGTTCGACCACGTCCGGGCCGTACGCCTGGGAGTTGACCACCTTCAGCAGCAGCACGAAGGGATCGCCGCCGTACTTGCGGGCCAGCCGCTCGTGATGGCGGGCCAAGTAGCGGGTGCCGGCCTGGTTGTCGATGGCGCGCTGGCCGCAGAAGAGGAACACGGGCCTGGCCCCGGCGCTCTCGCCCATGGTGAGGCGGGCCAGCAGGACGTACTCCGTGACGCCGGGGTCCATCCGGTAGAGCTCCACGCCGATCCGGAAGGCCCCCCGGTCCGGGCCCGGCTCGGGATCGACGGTGACGCGCACCCCGGGCAGCATGGCCGCCATGTGGGCCAGCATGCGCCGGTTGGAGCCCGGCCCGCCCACACAGAACTCGGTGCGCTCACCGAAGCCCTGATGGGCCGTGTCCTGGGTGGCGACCTGGATGTGCGCGCCGCAGTCCTTGATCAGCGCGGACAGCTCCAGCAACGCGAACACGTCGAAGCGGTGGACCGCCGGCTCGGAGGTGGCCGGATCGCGGTTGACCACCAGCAGCGACTCGGAGTTGTCGGGCAGCCCGAAGAAGGCCTGCTTGCGGCGGAGCCTGCGCTTCCAAAGGTAGGTGCGGGCCAGCCAGCCGAGCGAGGCGCTGACGCCGGCGGCGATCACACCCAGGACGATGTTGCGCACGTCGTCGTTCATGGCCGCGCATGCTAGCGGCTCGGCGACGACCCGTGACGTACCGGTGTTCGACGCGGGGTAACCCGATCGGGCGCGTTCGCGATGCGCCTGACGGGACCATGGCAATGAATTAAGCTGCGCGGACGGTCAGGCAACCGAGCCACAAACCAGCGTGGAGGTGCGGATGCGTCGCCCTGTCGCACGGAAACTGGCGGTCCTCGCGGTCTCGGCCGCCGTGGTGTCGGTGGGAGCGGCGGCGCCGCCCGCCGCGCACCCGGGCACCGTGCCGAGAGCGGTCACCAAGGTCCCCGTGGCCGTCGGCTACGGCGGCGCCGTGGCCAGCGTCGACGCGGACGCCTCCGCGGCCGGCATCGAGGTGCTGAGGAAGGGCGGCAACGCCGTCGACGCGGCCGTCGCCACCGCCGCGGCCCTCGGCGTCACCGAGCCCTACTCCTCCGGCATCGGGGGCGGCGGCTACTTCGTCTACTACGACGCCCGTACCCGCACCGTCCACACGATCGACGGCCGCGAGAGGGCGCCGCTGACCGCCGACTCCGGCCTGTTCCTGGAGAACGGCAAGCCGCTCCCGTTCGACACCGCCGTCACCAGCGGCCTGAGCGTCGGCACGCCGGGCACCGCCGCCACCTGGCAGACCGCCCTGGACGAGTGGGGCACCAGGCGGCTCGGCACGGTGCTGCGGCCCGCCGAACGCCTCGCCCGCGACGGGTTCACCGTCGACGACACCTTCCGCTCGCAGACCGCCGCCAACGAGACCCGCTTCCGCTACTTCCCCGACACCGCCAAGCTCTTCCTGCCCGGCGGCCGGCTGCCCGTCGTCGGCTCGACGTTCAAGAACCCGGACCTCGCGCGGACTTACCAGGAACTGGCGAGGAAGGGCGTCGGGGCGATCTACCACGGCGACCTAGGCGACGACATCGTCGACACCGTCGACCACCCGCCGGTCGCCGTGAACGCGGGCTGGAACGCGCGCCCCGGCAAGCTGACCGAGAAGGACCTCGCCGCCTACCGCGCCGAACTCCAGGCCCCGACCCGGGTCTCCTACCGCGGCCTGAACGTGTACTCCATCGCGCCCTCCTCCTCCGGCGGCACCACCGTCGGCGAGGCGCTCAACATCCTGGAGCGGACCGACCTCTCGAAGGCGAGCGAGGTCCAGTACCTGCACCACTACATCGAGGCGAGCCGCATCGCCTTCGCCGACCGCGGCCGCTGGGTCGGCGACCCCGCCTTCGAGAACGTCCCCACCAAGCAGCTGCTGTCGCAGAAGTACGCCGACTCGCGGGCCTGCCTCATCAAGGACGACGCCGTCCTCACCAGCCCCCTCGCCCCCGGCGACCCGCGCCACCCCGCCGCCTGCGGCACCGGCGGCAAGGCGGCCCCGACGACCTACGAGGGCGACAACACCACCCACCTCACGGTCGCCGACCGGTGGGGCAACGTGGTCTCCTACACCCTCACCATCGAGCAGACCGGCGGCAGCGGCATCACCGTGCCCGGCCGCGGCTTCCTGCTCAACAACGAGCTGACCGACTTCTCCTTCAGCCCGGCCGACCCGGCCGTGCACGACCCGAACCTGCCCGGCCCGGGCAAGCGGCCCCGGTCCTCCATCTCGCCGACGATCGTCCTGGACGCGCACAACCGGCCGGTGGTCGCGCTGGGTTCGCCCGGTGGCGCGACCATCATCACCACGGTGCTGCAGACCCTCACCGGCTTCCTCGACCGGCGCCTGCCGCTGGTCGACGCCATCGCCGCACCCCGCGCCAGCCAGCGCAACGCCGCCAGAACCGAGCTCGAACCCGGCCTCTACGACAGCCCGTTGCGCGGAAAGCTGGAGGCGATCGGCCACTCCTTCACCCTCAACCCCGAGATCGGCGCGGCCACCGGCGTCCAGCGTCTGCCCGACGGCCGCTGGCTCGCCGCGGCCGAGAAGGTCCGCAGGGGCGGCGGCTCGGCGATGGTGGTGCGTCCGGCGCCGTAGGGCCCGGACGGAGCCCGCCGCCCGGCCCGGACGGCGCGTACCACCGGGCCCTACGGGCCGCGGAGCGCCCGGGGCCCGAACGGCCGTCGAACGCCCGGAACATGAACGGGCCCGCCTTCCCCTGCGGGGGAGGCGGGCCCGTCGCCCGTGCGGTCCTCACTCGTCACTAGCCGGGCGGCGCCGCGGGCGGGGGAGATGGGGCGGACGCCGGCTCCTCGTCCCGGGCGAGGAAGACGAGCTGGTCGTCCTCGGCGTCCACCGTGACCCGGCTGCCCTCGCCGATCCGCCCGTCCAGCAGCAGCCGGGACATCCGGTTGTCCACCTCGCGCTGGATGGTCCGGCGCAGCGGCCGCGCGCCGTACTCCGGCTGGAAGCCGCGCCGCGCCAGCCAGTCCACGGCCGGGTCGGTGAACTCGACGGTGACGCCCTGGGCGTGCAGCAGCCGCCGCGTCTTCTCCAGCAGCAGGTTCGTGATCTGCCGCAGCTGCTCGGCGGTGAGCTGACGGAAGACGACGATCTCGTCGATGCGGTTGAGGAACTCCGGCCGGAAGTGCTCGCGCAGCGGCCGCAGGATCTGCTCGCGCCGCGCCTCCTCGTCCGCGTCGGCCCCGCCCGCACCGAAACCGATGCCGGCGCCGCGCCGGGTGATGGCCTCGGAACCGAGGTTGCTGGTCATCACGATCACCGTGTTGGCGAAGTCCACCGTGCGGCCCTGCGAGTCGGTGAGCCGGCCGTCGTCGAGCACCTGGAGCAGGATGTTGAAGACGTCCGGGTGGGCCTTCTCCACCTCGTCGAGCAGCAGCAGCGAGTACGGGTGCCGGCGCACCACCTCGGTGAGCTGACCGGCCTCCTCGTGGCCGACGTACCCGGGCGGGGCGCCCACCAGCCGGCTGACGGTGTGTCGCTCCTGGTACTCGCTCATGTCGAGGCGGACCATGCGCTCCTCGCTGCCGAACAGCGCCTCCGCCAGCGCCCGGGCCAGCTCGGTCTTGCCGACGCCGGTCGGGCCGAGGAACAGGAAACTGCCGATCGGCCGGTCGGGGCTGGACAGCCCGGCGCGCGAGCGCAGCACCGCCTCGGCGACCACGCTCACCGCCTCCTCCTGGCCGACCACCCGTTCGTGCAGGTGCTCCTCCAGGCCGAGCAGCCGCTCCTTCTCCTCCTGGGTGAGGCTGCTGACCGGGATGCCGGTCTGCCGGGACACCACCTCGGCGATGGCCTCCGCCGTCACCTCCAGGTGCTGCCCCTCGTCCGCCTCGCCGTCCCCGCCGGCCTCGGCGATGCGCTGCTTCAGCTCGACGATCCGGTCGCGCAGCTGCGTGGCCTGCTCGTACTGCTCGTCCGCGACCGCCTGGTCCTTGTCGAGCGCGAGCTGCTCGACCTCGCGCTCCATGGCCCGTACGTCCGTGCCCTTGGTCCGCGCCCGCAGCCGTACCCGCGCGCCGGCCTGGTCGATCAGGTCGATCGCCTTGTCCGGCAGCCGCCGGTCGGGGAGGTAGCGGTCGGACAGCTCCACCGCGGCCACCAGCGCCTCGTCGGTGTAGCGGACCTGGTGGTGGGCCTCGTAGCGGTCGCGCAGCCCGCGCAGGATCTCCAAGGCGTCCGCGACGGTCGGCTCGGGCACCAGGATCGGCTGGAACCGGCGGGCCAGCGCCGCGTCCTTCTCGATCCGCCGGTACTCCTCCAGCGTCGTCGCGCCCACGATGTGCAGCTCGCCGCGGGCCAGGGCCGGCTTGAGGATGTTCCCGGCGTCCATCGAGCCGCCCTCGCCGCCGCCACCGGCGCCGACCACCGTGTGCAGCTCGTCGATGAAGACGATCAGGCGTTCGGAGTTGGTGCGGATCTCGGTGACGATGTTGTTCAGCCGCTCCTCGAAGTCACCCCGGTAGCGGGTGCCCGCGACCACACCGGTCAGGTCGAGGGCCACCACCCGGCGGCCGAGCAGTATGTCCGGCACGTCGCCGTCGGCGATGCGCTGCGCGAGTCCTTCGACGATGGCGGTCTTGCCCACACCCGCGTCGCCGATCAGCACCGGGTTGTTCTTCCCGCGCCGGGAGAGCACCTCGATGGTCTGTTCGATCTCCTGGTCCCGACCGATCACCGGGTCGATACGGCCCTGCCGGGCCAGGTCGGTGAGATCGCGGCCGTACTTGTCCAGGGTGGGCGTGGCACTGCTCCGCTGGCGCTCGGCGCCCGGCGGCGCGGCGGCCTCGGTCGTCTCCGGGGGCAGGCCGGAGGCGGCGAAGCGGGCCGCGTTCAGGATGTGCCCGGCCGCCGAGTCGGGGTTCGCGGCGAGCGCGCTGAGCACGTGCTCGGGGCCGATGTATCCGGCGCCGCTCGCCCGCGCCATGTCGTGCGCGTCCAGCAGGGCGCGCTTGACGGCCGGGGTGAGGGACAGCGTCGAGGGCGGTGGCGGATCGCCCGGCTGCTGCTGGGTGGGTCCGGACCGCTCGTCGATCTGGCTGGCCATCGAGTCCGGGTCCGCCCCGGCCCGGCTGAGCAGGCTGCGGGTGGGCTCGGTGGAGAGCGCCGCCCGGAGCAGGTGCTCGGTGTCCAGGTCCCGGCTGCCGTGATCGGCGGCGTACTGCGCCGCGCCCTTGACGAGTTCCCGGGCGGGCTGGCTGAGCAGCCTGCCGATGTCGACGTGCCGGGGACCGGGGCGGGGTCCGCCGAAGAACCGGGCGAAGAATTCGCCGAAGGGGTCACCCTCCGGGCCGACGTAGCCGCTGGTCATCGCTTTCCGTTCCTTCGCTGACGTGTGGCTCCCGCCGGGTAACCGGGTAGGCGGGGCGTCATGCAACGCTGACACGTTCGGTTCGGGTCGGCATGTCGGGCGGCTATGGAGGCGGGGGCGACGTCGGTGCGCCGGGTGGGGGACGGCCGGGGGCGCTCACGTCCCGCGCGGCGGGGCCGCGTGTCGACGCGGCCCCGCGTCCCCTCGGGGGCGCCCCGAAGGGCCGGTGCGGTCAGCGGGCGGTGAGGATCCTGGGGCCCGAGTCCGTGATCGCCACCGTGTGTTCCACGTGGGCCGCCCGGGAGCCGTCGTCGGTGCGGAGGGTCCAGCCGTCGGGGGCCGCGTGGTAGCCGTCGGCGCCGCCGGCGATGAGCATGGGCTCGATGGCCAGCACCATGCCGTGGCGCAGGGGCAGGCCGCGGCCCGGGCGTCCCTCGTTGGGCACCCCGGGGTCCTCGTGCATGTGGCGGCCCACGCCGTGGCCGCCGAAGCCCTCCGGGATGCCGTAGCCCGCCGTACGGCACACCGAGCCGATGGCGTGGGCGATGTCGCCGATGCGGTTGCCGACGACGGCGGCCCCGATGCCGGCGGCCAGCGCCCGCTCGGCGGTCTCGATCAGCCTCAGGTCCGCGGGCCGGGGCCGGCCCACGACGAAGCTGATCGCCGAGTCGCCGACCCAGCCGCCCAGCTCGGCGCCGAAGTCCAGGGAGACCAGATCGCCGTCGCGCAGCCGGTACGCGGTGGGCACGCCGTGCACGATGGCGTCGTTGACCGAGGCGCACAGCACGGCGGGGAAGGGGACCGGCGC
The DNA here is from genome assembly GCF_044391765.1 of Streptomyces sp. NPDC018610. Lineage (NCBI taxonomy): Bacteria > Bacillati > Actinomycetota > Actinomycetes > Kitasatosporales > Streptomycetaceae > Streptomyces > Streptomyces sp. NPDC018610. The sequence continues at coordinate 313,765 of NZ_JBISAL010000002.1, read as the reverse complement.
GAAGGAGGGCCGGTAGCCGAGGAACGGCGAGGTCGCGCCCGCCTCGCGCAGCACGTCGTGCGCGACCTCGTCCAGCTCCAGCAGGGAGACGCCCACGCCGGCGGCGTCCCGGGCGGCGGTGAGGGCCCGCGCCACGACCTGGCCGGCCTCGTGCATGGCATCGATCGATGTGTCCGTCTTCAGTTCCACCATGCCAATTACTATACCGGTATTTGAATCCCGGTCGACGCAGTAGGATGACGGCATGGTGCGCACCCCCCTGACCCCGGAAGAGCGCGAGCGCGGCGAGCGGCTCGGCCGGCTGCTGCGCGAGGCCCGCGGCGACCGCAGCATGACGGAGATCGCGGCGCGCGCCGGCATCTCGGCGGAGACGCTGCGCAAGATCGAGACCGGCCGCGCCCCGACGCCGGCCTTCTTCACGGTCGCCGCCGTGGCCGGCGCCCTCGGGCTCTCGATGGACGAGCTGGCGGGGCGGTGCGCGCCGGCCGTCCCGGCCGCGATCTGACGAGGCGGACGCGGCCGGGCGCGGGCGGGGCGGCGTCGCCCTCGTGAGGGGCGCACGCCGGCCCGGCGGGCGTCAGGGCGCGGACGCGGGGTCCTGCCTCGTGGGCCCGCCCGGCCTGGGAACCTGCGGATCGGCCGGCGCGGCCGCCGAGCGGTCCGCCTCCGGCCGCCGGGCCGCGGGCCGGCTCCTCGCCCAGGCCGTCAGCCGGGGGTCGTCCAGGGAGGCCACCCACAGGTCCGCGAGGGCCGCGGTCTCCGGGTCGGGCGGCGGACCCACCCCGACGACCCGGAGCCCCGCGGCCACCGCGGCCTTCAGCCCGTTGGCCGAGTCCTCCACGGCCAGGGCGCTCCCGCCGGGCACGCCGAGCCGCCGTACGGCCTCCGCGTAGGTGTCCGGGTGGGGTTTGGGCCGGATCCGGTCGTCGGGCACGACGATGTGCCGGAAGTGCCGGTGTAAGTCGACCGCCTCCAGGGAGAACCGGACCACGTCCGCGGGGCAGTTGCTGGCGACGGCCAGCGGCGCGACCCGGTCCATGGCCCGCACCAGCTCCCTGGCTCCGCGCGTGATCGCGGGATCGCGGGCGGCCAGGGCGCGGAAGGTGCCCAGCAGTTGCCCGGTCATCTCCTCGGCGTGGCCCGGTTCGCCGACGAGTTCGGCCATGAGGGCTCCGCAGTCCCGGTAGTGCAGGCCCTTCGCGCGCTCCGCGAACTCGGCGTCGGGGGCGTGGCCGAAGGCGCGCAGCACCACGGCGCGGGCCCGCTGCCAGTGCTGCTCGGAGTCCACCAGTGTGCCGTCGCAGTCGAAGACGACGGCTTCGGGGGTCCAGTCGGGGTCAAGCGCGGGAGTTCTGGTCATGTGCTCCTGCCGTTCTGGCACGGGGCGGAACCGCCGGGAGAGTCGACTGGATCCGCCGGTCAATGGGCGACGGTGCGCCTGCAGTGCATCCTTCACTTCGGGGAAGTTGGAAACCGCAGGCAAAGAAGTCAGGTCGACGAAAGCGGCGGTCACACGCGGTCGACCGCGGTGTTCCTGCACGCCTTCGGAACCCTAAACACCATGAACGGTACGCTCCGCTTAGTGCTCGATGGACGTTTGCCGACGCAATACGCACGTGTGGGTGACGAGGCGTCGGGGTCCGGCCCGGCTGCCTGCCTGCCTGCCTGCCTGCCTGCCTGCCTGCCTGCCTGCGAGCGGGGCGGCGCCGCGGCCCGGTCGGCCCGTGGCCACCGCCCGGCCGGCCACGTCCCTCGGCGAGGGGCGGAGAGCGGGGCGACGGGCGCGGCGGCAGGCGGGCGGCGGACGCGGTACCGCGCGGAGCGACAGGCACGGCGGGCGGTGCCGCCGACGCCCCGGCCCGCGCCACGGGCCCCGCCGCGTCGTCCCCCTCGAAGCCCGGCGGTTCCGGGCGGCGCGCGGGGGCGGACCGGCCGTGGGTTCCCGTACCCGAAGCAGCTCCGAGCGTGCGACCCGCGCGCGGGACGGGCCGGTCGCGCGGAAGTGTGCCGGTCGCACGGAGCCGAGCCGGTCGCACGGAGCCGGGCCGGTCGCGCGCCCGCGTGCCGGGCCGGTCCGGGCCCTCGTGCGCGGTGGTGATCCGCCCGCGGTGCGCCGCGGTGCCCTGCCGTGCCCGCCGCACCCCGGCGGGCCCCGGCGCGCCCGGGGCGGCCGGGGCGGCTCCTTGCGTGGCCACACGCCCCGGCGGACCGGCGCGCCCGCCACTCACCCACCGGAGTGCGAAACACGATCGACTCAGCGGGTTCACGGCGATGGTCTTGGCAAGGCCGCCCGGGAGGCTTACGTTCGAGCCTCTAGGCCTGTTCTACGGGCGTAGAGGCTCTGACGTACGTCGAAGGAGCTGCTCATGGCCGCTGCCGTCCGTGCGGCCCCGGTCCAGGCCACCTGGGCCCGGGGCGCCGCGCCCATGACCGCCGGGCGCGAGGAGCCCGCCCGCCGGGCCGTCGCGGTGGCCGTCGCCGTGCCGTCGCCCGCCGCCCGCGCGGGCCTCCGCCTTCGAGCAGTGACCGCCGCCCGTCGCCCCGGCCCCCCGGAGACCAGGGCAACCTAGGAGGGACCCCGTGAACGACCTCTACGACCGCCACCGGGCCGTCCTGCCCGACTGGCTCGCGCTCTACTACGAGGACCCGATCGAGATCACCCACGGCGAGGGCCGCCACGTCTGGGACAGTCAGGGCAGGCGCTACCTCGACTTCTTCGGCGGGATCCTCACCACGATGACCGCGCACGCGCTGCCCGAGGTCACCAAGGCGGTCAGCGAGCAGGCCGGGCGGATCCTCCACTCCTCCACCCTCTACCTCAACCGGCCGATGGTGGAACTCGCCGAGCGCATCGCCAAGTTGAGCGGCATCCCGGACGCCCGGGTCTTCTTCACCACCTCCGGCACCGAGGCCAACGACACCGCGCTGCTGCTGGCGACGACCCACCGCCGCAGCAACACCCTCCTGGCCATGCGCAACAGCTACCACGGACGTTCCTTCAGCACGGTCGGCATCACCGGCAACCGCTCCTGGTCCCCGAGTTCGCTCTCCCCGCTGCAGACCCTCTACGTCCACGGCGGCGTCCGCTCCCGCGGCCCCTTCGCCCACCTCGACGACGCCGCCTTCATCGCGGCCTGCGTCGACGACCTGAAGGACCTCCTCGGCCACACCCGCCCGCCCGCCGCGCTGATCGCCGAGCCCATCCAGGGCGTCGGCGGCTTCACCTCCCCGCCCGACGGCCTGTACGCGGCCTTCCGCGACGTCCTGCGCGAGCACGGCATCCTGTGGATCTCCGACGAGGTGCAGACCGGCTGGGGACGCACCGGCGAGCACTTCTGGGGCTGGCAGGCGCACGGGCGCAGCGGACCGCCCGACATCCTCACCTTCGCCAAGGGCATCGGCAACGGCATGTCCATCGGCGGGGTCGTCGCCCGCGCCGAGATCATGAACTGCCTCGACGCCAACAGCATCTCCACCTTCGGCGGCACCCAGATCACCATGGCGGCCGGCCTCGCCAACCTCAACTACCTGCTGGAGCACGACCTCCAGGGCAACGCCCGCCGGGTCGGCGGCCTGCTCATCGAGCGGCTGCGGGCCGTCGCCGCCCAGCTGCCCGGCGTCCGTGAGGTGCGCGGACGCGGACTGATGATCGGCGTCGAACTCGCCCGGCCGGATACCGGAGAGGCCGACCCGCGGGCCGCCGCCGCGGTGCTGGAGGCGGCCCGTGAGGGCGGCCTGCTCATCGGCAAGGGCGGCGGCCACGACACCAGCGCCCTGCGCATCGCCCCGCCGCTCTCCCTCACCGTCGCGGAGGCCGAGGAGGGCGCCGCCGTCCTGGAGAACGCGCTGCGCGCCGCGTACTGAGGAGCCACGCACCGAGCAACGAGCCACGAAAAAGGGGAACGTCGCCATGACCATCTCCTCGGACCGACCCCTGACAGCGCACCGGCCCGGCGGGCCCGATGCCGGGCGCCTGCCCGAACCCGCCCTGTCCGTACGCGAGGTGCTCGCCCTGGAACGGGTCCTCGCCGGCCGCCCGGAGGTGGTGGCAGGCGCCGGCCGGCTCGACCAGCCGGTGCGCTGGGTGCACGTCGCCGAGGCGGCCGATGTCGGCGTGATGCTCAGCGGCGGCGAGATGGTGCTCACCACCGGTGTGCTGCTCGCCGGCGACGAGGGCAAACAGGCCGAGTACATCCGCTCCCTGCACCGGGCGGAGGCGGCGGCCGTCGTCCTCGGCCTCGGCCGGGCCTTCCCGACGCCGCCGGACGTGATGCGCCGGGCCGCCGAGCGGTGCGGGCTGCCGCTGGTGGTCCTGCACCGCCCGTTCCCCTTCGCCGAGTTGACCGAGGAGGTCCAGTCCCGGCTGGTGCGGCGCAAGTACGCCGCCGTCAGCCTGTCCGAGGCCGTACGCTCCGCGCTCACCGCGCTCATCACCGCGGGCGCCCCCCTGCAGGCACTGCTCGACGAGATCGCCCGGCACAGCGCCTGCCCCGTCGTCGTCACCAACCTCGCCCACCGAGTCCTCGCCACGGCCGGGGAGCGGCCGGCCGTGGACGATGTGCTGCGCGACTGGGAACGCATCGCGCGGCAGGCCGGCGCCGGTGAGGGCGACGGCTGGATCCGCGCCGAACTCGGCGGGCGCGGGGAGCGGTGGGGCAGGATCGTGCTGTGCGGCCACCGCGGGGACACCGCCACCGGACGGCTGCTCGCCGACCGGGCCGCCGAGGCCCTCGTCCTGCACCGCATGCTCGGCGGCGACGCGGGCCGCACCTGGGAGGAGCAATCCGCGCGGAGCCTGCTGACCGACCTGGCCGGCGGCGCCGTACCGGTCCGGCAGCTGCTGCCCCGGGCGCGGGCGGCGGGACTGCCGGTCAACCGGCGGGTGTTCGTGCCGCTGGTCGTCCAGGGCGGCGAACCGGCCGAACTCGACCGGCTGCTCAGGCTGCTGGGCCTGACCGGACTCGTCGCCGAGCTGGCCGACGGCGTCACCGCCGTCCTGCTCAGCCTCGCCCGCGACCAGGACGCCCGCGCCCTCACCGAGCACTTCGCCGCCCGGCTGCGCGGGACGGCGGGGGCCGCCCGCACGGTCGTCGCCGCCGCGGACCCCCGCACCGCCTGGGACGAGGTGCCCGCCGGACTGCGCGAGGCCCGGCACGTCGCCGACGCCGTCGCCGGCTTCGGCCCCGCCCTCGGCCTGCCGGCCGTCGTCCGGCTCGGGGACGTCCATCTGCGCGGCCTGGTCCGGCTGCTGCGCGAGAACCCGCACGTGCAGTCCTTCGCCGAGCGGGAGCTGGACGGGCTGCTGTGCGACGCCGGCCAGGAACTGCTGGACGTCCTGCGCACGTACCTGGCCACCGGCCGCAACAAGTCCCGCACCGCGCAGCTCCACCATGTCTCCCGGCCCGCCCTCTACCGCCGCCTGGAGGCCATACAGGGGCGCCTCGGAGTGGACCTGGACGACTTCGAACAGGCCGCCTCCGTGCACATAGCCCTTCTCGCGCACGACGCGCAACGGCAGTGACACCCACGACCACCTGGGGAAACACCGGTGAGACGGGGGACGGGGCCGCAGTGACACGGTGACACGCCGCACCCCGGCGGACGTGACACCGTGCACCTCCGACCGGGTTCCCGCGCTCCCTACGCTCACCGCACACCGACCGAGCAGCGGAGGTCCCGATGAGCCGAGTGATCCGAGCCGCCGTCTTCCAGACCGCCTGGACCGGCGACAAGGAGTCCATGATCCGCGTCCACGAGCAGGCGGCCCGCGACGCCGCCGCTCAGGGCGCCCAAGTCCTGTGCTTCCAGGAGCTGTTCTACGGACCGTACTTCTGTCAGGTCCAGGACCCCGCCTTCTACGAGTACGCCGAGCGGATCCCCGAGGGACCCGTCGTGCGGCGCTTCCAGACGCTCGCCCGCGAACTGGGCATCGTCCTCGTCCTGCCGATGTACGAGGAGGAACAACCCGGCGTCCTCTACAACACCGCCGCCGTCATCGACGCGGACGGCAGCTACCTCGGCAAGTACCGCAAGACCCACATCCCCCAAGTACGGGGCTTCTGGGAGAAGTTCTACTTCCGCCCGGGCAACAGCGGCTGGCCGGTCTTCGACACCGCCGTCGGCAGGGTCGGCGTCTACATCTGCTACGACCGGCACTTCCCGGAGGGCTGGCGGGCGCTCGGCCTGTCCGGCGCCGAACTCGTCTTCAATCCCTCGGCCACCAGCCGAGGCCTGTCCGGCTACCTGTGGCAGCTGGAGCAGCCGGCGGCGGCCGTCGCCAACGAGTACTTCGTCGGCGCGATCAACCGGGTCGGCATGGAGGAACTGGGCGACAACGACTTCTACGGCACGTCGTACTTCGTCGACCCCGAGGCGCAGTTCGTCGGCGAGGTGGCGAGCGACAAGGAGAGCGAACTCGTCGTACGCGACCTGGACCTCGCCAAGCTGCGCGAGGTGCGCGACCGCTGGCAGTTCTACCGCGACCGCGCGCCGGGCACGTACGACCCGCTGACGGCGCCGTAAGGAGCACCGGCCACCGAAGGCGCCCCCCGGGGCGCGAGGCCGTGCTCGACAGGCGGCCACCGCCGCGCGGACGCGGCCACAGGACAACCCGCAGCCAACGACGAACGAGAGGCCCCCATGAGCCGCCGTACCGCCGTCCGCGGCGGTCTCGTCATCACCGCCGCAGACGAGATCCACGCCGACATCCTCATCGAGGACGGCCGCATCGCCGCCCTCGCCGCCACCGGCACCCCCGCCGCCGAGGCCCTCACCGCCGAACACACCATCGACGCCACGGGGAAGTACGTGATCCCGGGCGGCGTGGACGGACACACCCACATGGAGATGCCGTTCGGCGGCACCTACGCCTCCGACACCTTCGAGACCGGCACCCGCGCCGCTGCCTGGGGCGGCACGACCACCATCGTGGACTTCGCCGTCCAGTCCAAGGGCGGAGCCCTCCGCGAGGGCCTGGACGCCTGGCACGCCAAGGCCGAGGGCAACTGCGCCATCGACTACGGCTTCCACATGATCGTCTCCGACGTGACCGAGGAGACGCTGAAGGAGATGGACCTCCTCGTCGAGGAGGGCGTGACCTCGTTCAAGCAGTTCATGGCCTATCCGGGGGTCTTCTACAGCGACGACGGCCAGATCCTGCGCGCCATGCAGCGCGCCGCCGGCAACGGCGGGCTGATCATGATGCACGCCGAGAACGGCATCGCCATCGACGTCCTGGTCGAACAGGCCCTCGCCCGCGGCGAGACCGACCCGCGCCATCACGGTGAGGTCCGCAAGGCGCTGCTGGAGGCCGAGGCCACCCACCGGGCGATCCGGCTCGCGCAGGTGGCGGGCGCGCCGCTGTACGTCGTGCACGTCTCGGCGCGCGAGGCGGTCGCCGAACTGGTCCGGGCCCGCGACGAGGGACTGCCCGTCTTCGGCGAGACCTGCCCGCAGTACCTCTTCCTGTCCACCGACAACCTCGCCGAGCCCGGCTTCGAGGGCGCGAAATACGTGTGCAGCACACCCCTGCGCCCCAGGGAGCACCAGGCGGCCCTGTGGCGGGGCCTGAGGAGCGACGACCTCCAGGTGGTCTCCACCGACCACTGCCCCTTCTGCTTCAGCGGGCAGAAGGAACTGGGCCGCGGCGACTTCTCCAGGATCCCCAACGGGATGCCGGGGGTGGAGAACCGCATGGACCTGCTCCACCAGGCCGTCGTCGACGGGCACATCTCCCGCCGCCGCTGGATCGAGATCGCCTGCGCCGCCCCGGCCCGGATGTTCGGCCTCTACCCGAAGAAGGGCACCATCGCCCCCGGCGCCGACGCCGACGTGGTGATCTACGACCCGCACGCCGAGCAGGTCATCTCCGCCGAGACCCACCACATGAACGTCGACTACTCGGCGTACGAGGGCCGGCGGATCACCGGCCGGGTGGAGACCGTGTTCTCGCGCGGCGAGGCCGTCATCACCGGCCGGGAGTACACCGGACGCGCCGGACACGGCGTTTACACCCCTCGCGCCACCTGCCAGCACCTCGACTAGGAGCGACGCCCATGGACTTCGGACTCGTCCTGCAGACCGACCCGCCGGCCTCGCGCGTCGTCGAGCTGATGCAGCGCGCCGAACGCAACGGCTTCGGCTACGGCTGGACCTTCGACTCCGCCGTGCTGTGGCAGGAACCGTTCGTCATCCACAGCCAGATCCTCGCCCACACCGAGAGACTGACGGTCGGGCCGATGGTCACCAACCCGGGCACCCGCACCTGGGAGGTCACCGCCTCCACCTTCGCCACCCTCAACGACATGTTCGGCAACCGCACCGTCTGCGGCATCGGCCGCGGCGACTCCGCCATGCGCGTCGCCGGCCGCCGGCCCGACACCCTGGCCCGGATCAGCGAGGCCATGAAGGTGATCCGGTCCCTGGGCAGGGGAGAGGAGGCCGACCTCGGCGGCACGGTGGTGAGGTTCCCCTGGGTGCGGCCGGGCGCCGAACTCCCCGTCTGGATGGCCGCGTACGGGCCCAAGGCGCTGCGGATGACCGGCGAGGAGGCCGACGGGTTCATCCTCCAGCTCGCCGACCTCTACCTGACCCAGTACATGGTCAAGGCGGTGAAGGACGCGGCCGCGCAGGCCGGGCGGGACCCCTCGGAGGTGACGGTCTGCGTCGCCGCCCCCGCCTACGTCACCGCCGACGACTCGCCCGAGGCGCTCGCCCACGCCCGCGAGCAGTGCCGCTGGTTCGGCGGCATGGTCGGCAACCACGTCGCCGACCTCGTCGCCCGCTACGGCGAGCACTCCGCCGCCGTGCCCGAGGAACTCACCGACTACGTCAAGGCACGCCAGGGCTACGACTACGCCCACCACGGGCGCAGCGGCAATCCGGACACCCGGTTCGTGCCCGACGAGATCGTCGACCGGTTCTGCCTGATCGGACCGGTCGAGGCGCACATCGAGAAGCTGACCGCGCTGCGCGAGCTGGGTGTGGACCAGTTCGCCGTGTACGCCATGCACGACGCGCGGGAAGCCGTGATCGACGCGTACGGCCAAGAGGTCATCCCCGTCGTCAACTCCTGAACCACCGGTCCCGATCCGAATGGGCTGCCCATGACCGACACCGCATCCCCGGGCATACCACCGTCCGCCCAGGTCACCCTCGCCGACGGGCGGGTGGAGATCGCCCCCGGCACCGAGCCGCCCAGCGGCCCCTACGCCAACGCGGACCTGCTGCCGGTCCCCGTCGCGCGGCGCACCTGGACGACGTACAACTTCTCCGCGCTGTGGGTCGGCATGGCTCACAACACGGCCTCCTGGACCCTCGCCTCCGGTCTGATCGCCGTCGGCATGGACTGGAAACAGGCGGTGTTCACCATCGCCGTGGCCAATGTGATCGTGCTCGTCCCGATGCTGCTCACCGGGCACGCCGGGCCGAAGTACGGCATCCCCTTCCCCGTGTTCGCCCGCGCCTCCTTCGGGGTGCGCGGGGCCAACCTGCCCGCCGTCGTACGGGCGCTGGTGGCGTGCGGCTGGTTCGGCATCCAGACCTGGATCGGCGGCGAGGCGATCTACTTCCTGGCCGGGAAGCTGATCGGCGACGGCTGGGCGAACGCCGCCGAGGTGGGCGGGTACGCCTGGACGATGTGGCTGTCGTTCGCGATCTTCTGGGTGGTCCAGGTGGCCGTCATCCACCGGGGCATGGAGACGATCCGGCGGTTCGAGAACTGGGCGGCGCCGTTCGTGCTCGTCGGCGCGTTCGTGATGCTGGCCTGGATGAGCGTGAAGGCGGGGGGCCTCGGCCCCCTGTTCGACCAGCCGTCCGAGCTCGGCTGGGGGGCCCACTTCTGGAAGCTGTTCGCGCCCTCCCTCATGGGCATGATCGGCTTCTGGTCCACGCTGTCGCTGAACATCCCCGACTTCACCCGCTACGGGAAGAGCCAGCGGGCGCAGACCCGGGGCCAGGCGCTCGGCCTGCCCACGACGATGACCCTGTTCGCGTTCCTGTCCGTGCTGGTCACCTCCGGCTCCCAGGCCGTCTACGGCGAAGCGGTCTGGGACCCGGTGCAGCTGGCGGCGAAGACGGACAACACCGTCGGGCTGCTGTACGCGCTGGTGACCGTGCTGATCGCGACCCTGTCGGTGAACATCGCCGCCAACCTGGTCTCCCCGGCGTTCGACTTCTCCAACATCGCTCCGCGCAAGGTGAGTTTCCGCACCGGCGCGCTGATCACCGCCGTCCTCGCCGTGGTCATCTGCCCGTGGAAGCTCTACTCCGATCCACAGGGCTACATCTTCACCTGGCTGGGCCTGGTCGGCGGCCTCCTCGGCACGGTCGCCGGCATCCTCGTCGCCGACTACTGGATCCTCCGGCGCACCCGGCTCGACCTGGCGGACCTGTACCGCGCCGGCGGGCGGTACTGGTACACGGGCGGCTGGAACCGGCGGGCCGTCGTGGCCTTCGTGGCGGGCGGTGTGCTCGCCGTCGGCGGCGCGGACTTCCACCCGCTGATCGACGGCCGCCCGATCCCGGCCCTCGAGCCGCTGGCCGACTACGGCTGGGCGGTGGGCCTGGGCACGTCGTCGCTGCTGTACCTGGCCCTGACGCTCGCCGCGGCCGGGAACCGGCGCCCGACCTGACCGCGGGCCGCGCGCCCCGCCCCGGGCGCGCGGGCCCCGGCCGGTTCAGCCCTGGGCGGCGCCCAGCGCGGCGACGGCCTCCTTGGCGGCCTTGATGGCGCCCTTGTTGATCTCGTCGGTGCCGGGAGCCTTCTTCGTCTCGAAGTCGCTGCCGTTGTAGGTGACGACCACCAGCGCGTTGCCGACCCGGGCCAGCACCACGCCCTCACGCGTCTGCTGCTTGTCCTCGGTCGTCAGGTTCACCACGGAGTACGCTTCGTCGCCGAGCCCGGGCACCGCCCCGCCGCCGCTCTTCTCGGCGGTGCGCTGCTGGTAGGACGTGCGCGCCGCGTCGGCGGACCGCATGATCTCGAAGGACACGTCGAGCCAGCGGTAGTCGTAACCCTTGAGCGCGTTCCACGAGCAGGTACGGCGCACCTGCTCGTCCGTCGACGGGATCTCCTTGCCCGCCGTCTTCGCGCCAGGCACGAGGGAGCTGAGGGTCTTGGCGGCCACGGCGGCGCACGGCTTCGGCGCGGACGTGTACGTCTGCGCCGCCGCGGCCGGCGACGTGGAGGCGGACGGCCCGGCGGAGGAGGACAAGGACTCGGCGCCGGCCGTGCGGGTCTCCTGCCCGGCGGCCCGGTGTTCGCCGGCGGGGGACGCCGCGAACGGCCCGGACGTCAGCGCCCAGCCCGTGCAGGCGAGGACGAGGACCGGGCTGAGCCGCGCGGTGAGCGCGAGCGGCAGGGGGAATTCACGCACGGCGCACTTCTCGTGTGGGGGGGGGTGGATGATGCGGAGGGCGTCCACACTGCGGACGGGACGCCAGTGTCACACGAGTGTCTGTGGGGCGGAAGTGCCAACTCGCTCCGTACCCGGACGATTACCGGAGCGCGTCGCGGGTGCGCCGTTCGCCCTCTTGTGTCCGGGGTGCCGTGTTCGAGGTGCTGTGCCCGGGGCGCCCTCTCCCGGGCCGCTGAGGGGCCGGGCCGTGGAGCCCGCCGCCCGTCCGTGACCGGCGCCCCGCACCGCCCGTTCTCCGCCCCGTACGGTCCGTCGCCGCTACGGCACCCGCGCCGTCCACTCCGGCGAGCCGAACTTCGTCCGCGCCAGCTCCCGCGCCCGGGCCAGCTCCTCGTCCGTGACCTTCCCCTGGGACAGGCCGTAGCGGCCGCGGAAGGAGTCGACCATCCGCTCGATGACGGCCTCGCGCGGAAGGCCCGTCTGCCGGCGCAGCGGGTCCACCCGCTTCTTCGCGCTCTTCGTGCCCTTGTCGGACAGCTTCTCCCGCCCGATCCGCAGCACCTCGACCATCTTGTCCGCGTCGATGTCGTAGGACATGGTCACGTGGTGCAGCACCGCGCCGGGCCGGCCCGCCGGGCCGACGATCCGCTTCTGCGCGGCCCCCGCGATCTTGCCCTGGTCGGTGGCGATGTCGTTGAGCGGCTGGTACCAGGCCCGGATCCCCATGTCGCCGAGGGCGCCGAGCACCCAGTCGTCGAGGTAGGCGTAGCTGTCCTGGAAGGACAGGCCCTGCACCAGCGCCTCGGGCACCGACAGGGAGTACGTGATCGTGTTGCCGGGCTCGACGAACATCGCGCCGCCGCCGGAGATCCGGCGCACCACCTCGACGCCGTGCCGGGCGGCGCCCCCGGCGTCCACCTCGTTGCGCAGCGACTGGAAGCTGCCGATGATCACGGCGGGGGCGCCCCACTCCCACACCCTGAGGGTGGGCGGGCGCAGACCGGCGGCGACCTGGGACGTCAGCACCTCGTCCAGCGCCATGTGCAGGGCGGGGGACTGCGGGCCCTCGTGGATCAGCTGCCAGTCGTAGTCCGTCCAGTCGGCCGCGTGCGCCAGCGCGCGGCGCACCGCGACGGCCACGCCCTCGCTGGTCAGCCCGTACATCACCGTGCCCTCGGGCAGCGCGGCGTCGACGCGGGCGGCGAGCCCGGCCGCGTCGGTGTCCGCCGGGGCGCCCTCCAGCGCGGCGTTCACCGCCTCCAGCGCCTCGTCCGGCTCCAGGAAGAAGTCCCCCGCCACCCGCACGTGCCGCAGCACGCCGTCCTCGACGTCCACGTCCACGACGACGAGCTTGCCGCCGGGCACCTTGTACTCACCGTGCACTGCCAGGGCCTCCGTTCCTGCCGCACCGGTCAACGCCCGGAACGGCCGGGGTGTTCCCGTGCCTCCCCGGGAACAGTCGGGGCAAAGGCCTGGTCACGGGCGCCGCCGTGAGGGGACGGCGGCGGCGCTGCGCCGGCCGGCCGGGTCCCCGGGGCCGGCCACACGGCCGGGGGCGAGCCGCGTCACGCCTTGAGGCTGTTCGGGGGAAAAGGCGCGGGGCCCCGGTGTGTTCGGCGCCCGCCCGACGTCCGCCGCTGCCATTCTGGCCGCGACAATTCGGCACCATTACGGGCGAAAGGCTGGTCGAGTGAAGCTCACCAAGCGATGTGTTGCGATGACCGCCGGCGCGATCACGGCGATTCTGTTCAGCGCCGGGGCCGCCCAGGCTCAGAGCGAGGGGGGTCTCCTGCCGCTTCTGGGCACGAAGTCGCTGCTGCAGGCCCCCTATCGGATGGCTCAGGACACCCAGGACGCCGGCAACAACAATAACAACAACAATAACAACAACGCCGGTGGTGTGAACAACAACAACAATAACAACAACAACGGCCGGGGGCCGAACACCAACACCAACACCAATAACAACAACGTCCTCGGCGGCTCCCGGGACCGCAATTCCGGTCTGCTCTCCGTTCTGGGGATCGGGCCGTTCATCCAGGTCTGTCAGCCGACGGGACAGGCCGCTCGCGGGAACAACACCTTCACCGGCAGCCAGAACATCAACTGCCAGTTCAGCTGAGGCGCGTTTCGGGTTCGCCGCCGCGGAGCCTCAGCCCCGCTCGGGAAGGTGAAGCTTACGGGCGGCTTCGTGTCGGCTGTGCACGCCGAGTTTCGCCAGTACCGCTCCCACGTGATGCCCCGCGGTCTTGGGGCTGATGTACAGGCGGGCGGCGATCTCGGCGTCCGACAGACCCTCGTTGAGCAGTTTCAGGACGTCCATCTCCCGGTTGGTGAGACGGTACGGATTGGCCTGGGTGGCCGCCCGCGGGCCGCGCCGGACCGGGCGCACACCACGGGCGCGCATCAGGGCGCGGGTGTGCGCCACGGCCGGCCGTGCGCCCAGGGCCTCGAAGGCGGCCAGGGCCTGGCGCAGCGCGGGCCCGTCGCCCGACAGGCGGGCCAGCGCGGCCTCGTACGGGCAGCCGAGCCGGTCCCATCGTGCCGCGGCGCCGGCCCAGTCGCCGGCCAGCTCCAGCGCGTACGGGCCGGCCGCCGTCACCTGGGGGACCTCCCCTCCGGAGCGGCGGATCCAGCAGGCCAGCGGCCCGGACAGCCACGGATGGGTGCGGTCCTCCAACGCGGCCAGGGCACGGTGGGCCTCGGCCCGCGACAACTGGTGGTCACCGGCGAGCCACGCGGCCTCGACCCGGGCCTCCCAGCCCAGACCCGTGTTCACCAGGCAGTCCGCGTCGACCAGGCTCGACGCCTCTTCCAGCAGCGGCCATGCCGGTGACCTGCCCTGGCGTGCCCGCACCAGCGCCAGGACGGTCAGGGCCATGGCCCGGACGACCGGCGGTGCGCCGGGGTGGACCCGGAGGTGCTGTGCGGCATCGGCGGCCTGGGGCCACGCTCCGCGGTTCAGCAGTCCCCAACCGCCCCAGGCTCTCGTCCACAGAAGGTAGGACAGCAGATCGCGATCGAGGCAGTAGGCCTCGGCCCGGCTCACGGCCTCGGTCGTACGGGCGGCATCCCGCCGCAGGGCGGCCAGCCAGCACATGACGAGCGCCAGGAAGCCCGCGTCCAGGGGTAGATCCTCCGCCATCGCGGTGGACACCGCCCGCTCGCACTCCTCCCAGCCGCGCCCTTCGCTCAGCATGCGGGCCGCCGCGGCGTGGAAGCGCGCCTGGACGAGCACCCCGTCGTCGCCGAAACGCTCGCCCAGCGCGATGGCCTTCTCGGCATGGGAGGCGGCCACGGCGGCGCCCTCGTGCCGGTAGCAGGCCAGTTGGCAGAGGTTCACATAGGCGCGGGCCAGTTCCCGGCTCGGCGCCGGCCCTTCGAGCACCCGCACCGCTTCCAGGCCTTCGTAACCGGCCTCGGTGGTCCGCCCGGCCGGCCACAGCCAGTTCGACAGCCATCGCAGATCCTCGCCCTCGCCCAGCCGGTCGCCCAGCGAACGACGCAGCCCCACCGCCGTACGGAGCGAGGCGATCCCCTCGTCCAGCCGGCCCGACAGCAGACACGCCCGCGCATGGCCCTCCAACAGAGCGGCCCGCCGGTCGGGCAGCAGGCGGTCGGCGTACCGCAGGGCCCGGGCGTACTGGGCGGCGGCTGTCCGGTGTGCCCCCGAGAAGACAGCGTGTGCGGCCGCCGCCGGCGCGTAGTCCAGGACGGCGCCCGCGTCCCCGGCGCCCTCGGCGTGATCGGCCAGCAGCGCCAGGCCGTCCGCGGCGACCGGGCCGGACCGCGTCGCCGCCAGCACCTGCCGGTGGACGCGCAGCCGGTGGGCGGCGGGGACGCCCTCCAGCACCGCCAGTCGCGTCAGTTCGTGCCGGAACTCGGTCACTCGCCCGTCGGTGCGCACTATTCCGCAGGCCACGGCCTCCTGGAGGGGTTCGTCCGGGGCCGGCAGGACCTCGGCCGGCAGCCGCAGCGACGCCCGGTGCCCCAGGACGGCCAGCGTGTCGACGACGCCGCGCGCCGCGGGCGAGAGGCCTGCCAGACGGCCGGCCACCGCCTCGCGCACGGTGGCGGGAATGGGCTCGGCGGGGGCGGCCAGGATCTCCGTGACGAGGAACGGATTGCCGGCGGAGACGTGATAGAGCTGCTCGGGATCGACGGCATGTCCGCCGGCCAGCCGGGCGACGGCGCGGCGACTCAACGGGGCCAGGTCCCGGCGGTACACCGATGGGTGTCCGGCCAGGGTGCCGAGGAGCGCCGCCAGGCCGTGGGAGCGGCCGATCTCGTCGTCGCGGTAGGTGGCCAGCACCAGCGCCGGAACGTTCGGCAGGCGCCGGGCCAGGTAGCGCAGCAGGTCCATCGTGGCCTCGTCGGCCCAGTGGATGTCCTCCACGACCAACAGGCTGGGACAGGCGCCGAGGTCGGCGAGCAGGCAGTCGAAGACCTCGTCGGCCCGGCAGGTTCCGGTCAGCGTGCCCGTCAGGGTGCTGCGCACCGCCTGGCCCAGGCGTGGGGCCAGGTCCGTCAGCGGGCCCAGGGGACGGGGTGTGGCCAGCGGGTCGCAGGCGCCGATCAGGATCCGGATCCGGGGATCGGCCCACTGGGCGAGGCGGTGGATGACGGTCGTCTTGCCGATACCGGCCTCACCGCGTACGAGGACCAGACGCCCAGGGCCACTGACGGCAGCCTGTAGGTGACCGGCGAGGTCCTGGAGCACGGCCTCTCGCTCTAGTAGCTCCATCGCCAGCCAGTCTCCCTCCCCGGCCGGAGCCTCGCAAAAGATCCACCTCCGGCCGGGAAGGGTGCGCCGGCGGGGGCGGGGCCCTGACCGCCTTCGACGGCTCGTGGGGTATGCCGGGCGGGACGTGGGGCGTACGCCGACGGAACCTGGGGCGTTCGCCCGATGTGCCCTGTGCCACCGCAGCGCATGCTGGCCGAAGAGTTCCGCGCCCCGGAATGCCGCGTCGGCGGCATCAATCGGCGGCGGATCCCAGACGAAACTCCGGGACTCGATCCGAACGGGCTCTGAAACGACCGGGTCCGAACCCAAGGGACAGGGAAAAGATCATGTCGAAGTCTTACGCGAAGCGCGCGGCGCTGCTGGCCGCCTCGGCTGCCCTGGCCGCAGGAGGCGCCCTGGCCCCCTCGGCCGCCTCCGCCGCCCCGGCGACCCCCACGGGCACCCACGCCACGGCACCGAACGACAACGGCGGAAACAACAACAACAATAACAACAACAACGGCGGACGGGGCGGAAACAACAACAACAATAACAACAACAACGGCGGACGGGGCGGAAACAACAACAACAATAACAACAACAACGGCGGACGGGGCGGGAACAACAACAACAATAACAACAACAACGGCGGACGGGGCGGGAACAACAACAACAATAACAACAACAACGGCGGACGAGGCGGAAACAACAACAACAATAACAACAACAACGGCGGACGAGGCGGAAACAACAACAACAACAACAACAACAACGGCGGACGGGGCGGGAACAACAACAACAATAACAACAACAACGGCGGACGAGGCGGGAACAACAACAACAACAATAACAACAACGGCGGGGGCGGGAACAACAACAACAATAACAACAACAACGGCGGACAAGGCGGGAACAACAACAACAATAACAACAACGGCGGGGGCGGGAACAACAACAACAACAATAACAACAACAACAACGGCGGAGGTGGGAACAACAACAACAACAATAACAACAACGGCGGAGGCGGGAACAACAACAATAACAACAACAACGGCTGAACTTCGGGTCCGGCGGGCCGGGTGTGTATTCCCTGGCCGCCGGACTCCGGCGTGCCTGCTCCGAGGTGTGCCGGCAGGCGGACCCAGTTCATTCGGCATGTGTGCGGTGAGACGATTGAGGAAAAGAGTCGCGTGGAAGCATGGCATCAGGTACGCGGTTGCCTGCTGTATGGCGGCCGGCGCCTGGGGTGCCTCGGAGGGCAATGCGGGCGCCGCGTCGCAGGAATCGCAGACCCTCGCCGTCAAGTCGGAAACCCGGTGCTACGCAACGACTGATCACCCGGATGTCGTGGTGTGCTACCGCATTTCGTACAAGGCAGAATTCCGGCACCGCGAACTGGTCTATGTCCCTCGTCTGATTCAGGTGCCCACCCCTCCGCACCCTCCATCAGTGGCTCTCGTCAAGAGCCTGAGCGACATTCGCCCGGCATGAACGGGCCCGAGGGCGACGGTCCTCGTGGCAGTGGCGGAACATGAGACGGGTCACGCGATCGCCGCTGTCGGTGTGCGGCGCCCGGAACCTGGGGATGATGCGGCCCAAGACGATCGGCAGCATGCCGGAGGATTCGGACAGAGGGGGACCTTGGCGCGCACCTCCCGGGCGAGCGGACCCGTGTTCACCACCCGCCCCACCCTCCAGGGCACCTTCGGGATGGTGTCCTCCACCCATTGGCTGGCCTCGCAGTCGGCGATGGCCGTACTGGAGGACGGCGGCAACGCCTACGACGCCGCCGTGGCCGGCGCCTTCGTCCTGCACGTCGTCGAGCCGCATCTCAACGGGCCGGCCGGCGAGGCGCCCATCCTGCTCGCCCCCGCGGACGGCGCGGTGCGGACGCTGTGCGGGCAGGGAGTCGCGCCGGCCGGGGCGACGGTCGCCCACTACCGGGGACTGGGCCTGGACCTGGTGCCCGGCACCGGACCCCTGGCCGCCGCGGTGCCCGGCGCCTTCGACGCCTGGTTGCTCCTGCTGCGCGACCACGGCACGAAGACCCTCGACGACGTCCTGAAGTACGCCGTCGGATACGCCGAGCACGGCCACCCGCCCGTCGAACTCCTCGGCGCGACCGTCGAGACCGTACGGGAACTGTTCGAGACCGAGTGGACGTCCTCCGCCGAGGTCTACCTGCCCGGCGGCCACGCGCCTCGCCCCGGACGCCCGCACCGCAACCCCGCGCTCGCCGCCACCTGGAAACGGCTGCTCGCCGAGACCGCGGGCGCCGGCGACCGCGAGGCGCGCATCGACGCCGCGCGCGAGGTGTGGCGCACCGGCTTCATCGCCGAGGCCCTCGTCCGGCAGGCCGGCCGCCCCACCATGGACACCAGCGGCGAGCGCCACACCGGCACCCTCACCGCCGCCGACCTCGCGGACTGGTCCGCGTGTCACGAGGCCCCGGCGACGTACGACTGGAACGGCTGGACCGTGTGCAAGGCGGGCCCCTGGAGCCAGGGCCCGGTCTTCCTCCAGCAACTCGCCCTGCTCCCGCCGGAACTGCCCGCCCACGGGTCCGCCGACTACGTGCACCTGCTGATCGAGGGCTGCAAACTCGCCATGGCCGACCGGGAGGCCTGGTACGGCGACGCCGCCGAAGTCCCGCTGGCGGAACTGCTGTCGGCCGAGTACAACGCCGAGCGCCGTCGGCTCGTCGACGGCAAGGCCTCCCGCGAGCTGCGGCCCGGCAGCCCCGGCGGACGCGCCCCGCGGCTGAGCGCGCACGCCCGCCGGGCAGTCACCGAGGCGGCGCGGTACGGCGCCCCCGGCGCCGGCGAGCCCACGGTGGCCAAACCGCCGACCTCCCCGGTGCCCGGGGAACCGGCGGTCACCCAAGACGGCGGCACCCGGGGCGACACCTGCCACCTCGATGTCGTCGACCGCTGGGGCAACATGGTCTCCGCCACACCCAGCGGAGGTTGGCTCCAGTCCAACCCCGTCGTGCCCGAACTGGGCTTTCCGCTCGGCACCCGGCTGCAGATGACCTGGCTGGAGGAGGGACTGCCCAACTCGCTGACGCCCGGCCGCCGCCCGCGTACCACCCTCAGCCCGACGATCGCGCTGCGCGACGGCGTGCCCGTCCTGGCCTTCGGCACACCCGGAGGCGACCAGCAGGACCAGTGGCAGCTGCACTTCTTCCTGGCCGTCGCCCTGCGCGCCGCCGTCCGCGGCGGACTCGACCTCCAAGGCGCCGTCGACGCACCGAACTGGCACAACGACAGCTTCACCGGATCGTTCTTCCCGCGCGGCATGCGCCCGGGTTCCGTCACCGTCGAGAGCCGCACCGACCCCGCGACCCTCGCCGAACTGCGTCGCCGTGGCCACGACGTGACGGTCGGCGACCCGTGGTCGGAGGGCCGCCTCTGCGCGGTCGCCCGCGACCCCGCGACCGGCATCCTGTCGGCGGCGGCCAACCCGCGCGGCATGCAGGGGTACGCGGTCGGCCGCTGAGGCGTCCGGACGGGCCGGCGCCGTAGGCGCCCGCCTCCGGCGACGCCGGGAGTTCACGCCGATTCCATCCGGAATGCACCCAGGAGGCGGGCGTTGTCACAGGTCCGTGCTCTCATGGAGTCATGATCGAAGAGACGGAAACCATCGAAGAGTTTCTCGAGCACCGCTCGGCCGACGTGGAGGAGGCGGTCCGCAAGGCCGCCGCGGCCGAGATCATGCCCCGCTTCCGCCGGCTCGCGGCGCACGAGGTCGACCAGAAGTCCGGGCCGCACGACCTGGTGACGGACGCCGACCGACTGGCCGAGCGCTACCTCACCGACACGCTCGGCGCGCTGCTGCCCGGCTCGGTCGTGGTCGGCGAGGAGGCGGTGCACGCCGACCCGGCGGTCTACGACGCCCTGCGCGGCGACGCCCCGGTCTGGATCGTCGACCCCGTGGACGGCACCCGCCAGTTCGTGCACGGCGACCCGGGCTTCTGCACCCTGGTCTGCCTCGCCCGGCGCGGAGTCCTGCTGGCCTCTTGGACGTACGCTCCCGCCCTCGGCCGGATGGCCACCGCCGTACGGGGCCGGGGCGCCTTCCTCGACGGACGGCCGCTGCGCTGCGGCACTCCCGAACCGGGCCGCCCCTTGCGGGTGGCCCACTCGCACCCCGACTACACCACGGACGAGCAGAAGCGGACCCTGCTCGGCCTGCGGCGCGACGGGGTCGACCCGCGCGCCTGCGGCTCGGCCGGCCTCGAGTACCTCGCCCTCGCCCTCGGCGAGTCGGACGCCACCGCCTTCAGCTGGGAGGCGGCCTGGGACCACGCGGCGGGCCTGCTGCTGGTCGAGGAGGCGGGCGGGGCCCACGTGACCCTGAGCGGTGCGCCGTTCCGGATCACCGGGGGCAACTCCCTGCCGTTCACGGCGGCACGGGACGCGGCGACCGCGCGACGCGTGATCGGCTTCCTCGCGGAGCCGGCCGGAGAGGTTCAGGTCCCCGCCGCGGGATGAGCGCCGCGGCCTTCCGCAGCGGAGGCGGCCGGGGCCCTTCACCGGGGCCTGGGTGCCCCGCTGTCGGCCCGGCGGCATATCCTGAGCCCCAGTGGCCATCGGCTGACGAAGGGGTCCCATGGTGCCGTCGATGCTCGATGCGGTCGTGGTGGGTGCGGGGCCGAACGGACTGACCGCCGCCGTGGAACTGGCCCGGCGCGGCTTCTCCGTGGCCGTCTTCGAGGCCCGCGGCACCGTGGGCGGCGGTGCCCGCACCGAGGAACTCACCCTCCCCGGCTTCCGGCACGACCCCTGCTCCGCCGCCCACCCCCTCGGCGTCAACTCGCCCGCCTTCCGCGCCTTGCCGCTGGAGCGCCACGGCCTCGAGTGGCTCCAACCCGAGCTGCCCATGGCGCACCCCTTCCCGGACGGCACCGCGGCGGTCCTGGCCCGCTCCGTCACCGAGACGGCCGCCTCCTTCGGGCCGCGCGACGCGGGCGCGTACCGCAGACTGGTCGAGCCGTTCCTGCCCCGATGGGACACCCTGGTCCGCGACTTCATGTCGCTGCCGCTGACCGCGCTGCCGCGCGACCCGGTCACCCTCGCCCGCTTCGGCCTCGCCGGCCTGCCGCCCTCCACCTGGCTGATGCGCCGCTTCCGCGACGAACGGGCCAAGGCCCTGTTCGCCGGCCTGGTCGCCCACGTCATGGCCCCCCTGAACGGCTTCGCCACCGGCGCCGTCGGCCTGGTCTTCGCCCTGGCCGCGCACGCCCGCGGCTGGCCGCTGGCCCGCGGCGGCTCGCAGGCGATCTCCGACGCCCTCGCCGGGTACCTGAAGGAGCTCGGCGGCGCCGTGCACACCGATTACGAGGTCAAACGCCTGGACGACCTGCCGCCGGCGCGGGCGTACGTCTTCGACACCTCGCCCACCGCCCTCGCCCGCATCGCCGGTCTCGGCCGGTACTACGACGGCTTCCGGTACGGCCCCGGCGTCTTCAAGATCGACTACGCGCTGGACGGCCCCGTCCCGTGGACCGCCGAGGAACCCCGCACCGCCGGCACCGTGCAGATCGGCGCCGACAGCGCCGAGATCGGCGCCGCGCTGAACGCCGCCTCCCGCGAGGGCCGCGCACCCGAGAGACCCTTCCTCATCACGGTCCAGCCCAGCGTCGTCGACCCCACCCGCGCCCCGGCCGGCAAGCACGTCTTCTGGGCCTACGGCCATGTCCCCAACGGCTGGACCGGCGACCTCACCGACGCCGTCGAACGCCAGCTGGAGCGCTACGCCCCCGGATTCCGCGACCGGATCCTCGCCCGTGCCACCGCCGGCCCGCCCGAACTGGCCGCCCGCAACGCCAACTACGTCGGCGGCGACATCGCCACCGGCTCGGTCGCGGGACTCCGGATTCTGCTGCGGCCCAGACCGACCCTGTTCCCGTACCACACCCCGCACCCGGCCGTCTTCATCTGCTCCTCGGCCACCCCGCCCGGTCCCGGAGTGCACGGCATGTCGGGGCACAACGCGGCGAAGGCCGTCTGGCGAAGGCTGCGGCAGACATGAGCGCCGCGATCACCTTCGTCCAGGGCGACATCACCCGCGAGCGCGTCGACGCGATCGTCAACGCCGCCAACTCCTCGCTGCTCGGCGGGGGAGGGGTCGACGGCGCGATCCACCGCCGGGGCGGCCCCGCCGTCCTCGCCGAGTGCCGCGCCCTGCGCGCCTCCAGATACGGCAGGGGCCTGCCCACCGGCCGGGCCGTCGCGACCACGGCGGGCGAACTGGACGCCCGCTGGGTGATCCACACGGTCGGCCCGGTCTGGTCGGCGAGCGAGGACCGCTCGGAGCTGCTGGCCTCCTGCTACCGCGAGTCGCTGCGCGTCGCCGACGAACTGGGCGCCCGCACGGTCGCCTTCCCGGCGATCTCGACCGGCGTCTACCGCTGGCCGCTGGACGACGCGGCCCGTATCGCCCTGCGGGCCGTGCGGGAGACCGAGACGGCCGTCGAAGAGGCCCGCTTCGTCCTGTTCGACGCCCGCGCCTACACGGCCTTCAGCACCCAGCCCGCCTGACCCTCGCCCGGGCGTGCGCCCGCATCGGTCCGGGCGCCCGCACCGCCGCCAGCGGCTCGACCGCCCCGAGCATCCGCTCGTGTCGCGGCGAGCGTCCCGTCCCCCTGGCGCCGGGGGGGCCGGGCCCGCTGGGCGGGTCGACCCCCCAGGTCGGCCGACGTCCATGTCGGATTCCCGCCAGCCCCGGGGCCGGCCCGTGCCCGATGCTGGAGGCATGCAGAACGGGATGCACACCGACCGGGACCGCTGCGTGCGCGCCGTCCAGTCCAAGGACGCCCGCTTCGACGGCTGGTTCTTCACCGCCGTCCTGACCACCCGCATCTACTGCCGACCCAGCTGCCCCGTGGTGCCGCCCAAGCCCGAGAACATGGTCTTCCACCCCAGCGCCGCCGCCTGCCAGCAGGCCGGGTTCAGGGCCTGCAAACGCTGCCGGCCCGACACCAGCCCCGGCTCCCCGGAGTGGGACCGGCGCGCCGATGTCGTGGCCCGCGCCATGCGGCTGATCGCCGACGGCGTCGTGGACCGTGACGGCGTGCCCGGCCTCGCCGCCCGCCTCGGCTACAGCACCCGCCAGATCGAACGCCAGCTCCTCGCCGAACTCGGCGCCGGACCGCTCGCGCTCGCCCGCGCCCAGCGCGCCCAGACCGCCCGGTTGCTGATCGAGACCACCGCCCTGCCGATGGCGGAGATCGCCTTCGCCGCCGGCTTCTCCTCCATCCGCGCCTTCAACGACACCGTGCGCGAGGTCTTCGCGCTGTCGCCCGGCGAACTGCGCACCCGCGCCCCCAAGCAGCCCGTCCCCGCCGGCCCAGGGCGGCAGCCCACGGCATCCGGACCCCACCCCGGCGCCCCCGGCGCCATCTCCCTGCGCCTGCCCTTCCGCGCGCCCCTCAACCCGGACAACCTCTTCGGCCACCTCGCGGCCACCGCCGTCCCCGGCGTCGAGGAATGGCGTGACGGGGCGTACCGACGCACCCTGCGACTGCCCCACGGCCCCGGCATCGCCGCGCTGACCCCGAAGCCGGACCACGTGGCCTGCCGGCTCACCCTCGCCGACCTGCGCGACCTGCCCGTGGCCATCAGCCGCTGCCGCCGCCTGCTCGACCTGGACGCCGACCCGGTCGCCGTCGACGACCAGCTGCGCACCGACCCCGTCCTCGCACCCCTGGTCGACAAGGCCCCGGGCCGGCGCGTGCCGCGCACGGTGGACGAGGCCGAGTTCGCCGTACGGGCCGTACTCGGCCAGCAGGTCTCCACGGCCGCCGCCCGCACGCACGCGGCCCGCCTGGTCACCGCGTACGGCGAACCGGTCGACGATCCCGACGGCGGCCTCACCCACCTCTTCCCCACCCCCGAGGCGCTGGCCGCCGTCGACCCCGAGACCCTGGCGATGCCCCGCACCCGGCGCACCACCTTCACCACTCTGGTCCGCGAACTGGCCGATGGCGGCGTCCACTTGGGAGTGGAGAGCGACTGGCAGGAGGCGCGCTCCCGGCTGCTGTCCCTGCCCGGCTTCGGGCCCTGGACGGTCGACGTCATCGCCATGCGCGCCCTCGGCGACCCCGACGCCTTCCTCGCCACCGACCTAGGCATCAGACGCGCGGCGGCCGAACTGGGCCTGCCCGCCACTCCCGCGGCCCTCACCGCGCGTGCGGCGGCCTGGCGACCCTGGCGCGCCTACGCCGTGCAGTACCTGTGGGCCACCGACAGCCACCCGATCAACTTCCTGCCCGTCTGAGGACGTTCCCCATGAAGCAGCACACCGTCATCGACAGCCCCTACGGCCCGCTCACCCTCGTCGCCGACGAAGGCGTCCTGTGCGGCCTCTACATGAGCGGTCAGCGCCACCGGCCGCCCGAGGAGACGTTCGGCGAAGCCGCCCGCACGGCCGCCTTCGACGAGGCGGAGGAGCAGCTGGAGGCCTACTTCCGCGGCGGGTTGAAGGACTTCGCCGTCGAACTGCGCCTGAACGGCACCCCGTTCCAGCGCCGCGTGTGGGACCAGCTGCGCCGGATCCCCTACGGCGAGACCCGCTCGTACGGCGAACTGGCCGACGCCCTCGGTGCACCGGGCGCCTCCCGCGCCGTGGGCCTCGCCAACGGCCGCAACCCCGTCGGCATCATCGTCCCCTGCCACCGTGTGGTGGGCGCGAAGGGCGCCCTGACCGGCTACGGCGGCGGCCTGGACCGCAAGAAGCGCCTCCTGGACCTGGAGAGCGGAGCGGGCCTCTTCTGAGGTCTCGTCCGGAGCGGGCCGGGTCAGGGCAGGTCCCGCGAGCCCGGCCCGATCCAGAAGAGAGGTCCTAGCCCCGTACGTCCGCCGCGGGGTGGAACCTGCTCAGTGCCCACACGATGACGAGGTCGAGGGTCATCACGATGATCGACCACACCGGGTAGTACGGGACGAACATGAACTGGGTGATCAGGCTGATACCCGCCAGCACGATGCCGGCCGCCCGTCCCCAGCTCTTGCCGGCCAGGATGCCCGCGCCGGCGGCGACCAGCGCCACTCCGAGCACGAGGTGCAGCCAACCCCAGGCGGTCAGGTCGAACCGGTACACGTAGCCGGGCGGGGAGAACAGGGTGTCGTGCGCGATGCCGGTGATCCCCAGGAGGACGCTGAGCGGACCACTCAGCATCAGGATCGCCCCGGCGAACATGGACGCGCCGTCGATCCGTTCGGCGCCGCCGGGCCCCCGCTGCCCTGGCCGCACCTGGCCGGGTGTCGTTGCCATGGCCATGCCTTCCTGTCGGGCGAGGCCGCCGGGGCGCACGGACCGTGCGAGGCGCACCACGCTCCCTTGTCAGCCTGACCGCGATTCCCCGGCGCCGCGACCGGAGCCCGGCGGGGCGGGGACGCGGGCGGTGCGCGGATTCCAGGTCCGGGGCGGGCCCCCCGCTGCTACGGTCCCGCCATGGTCAAGGTCACAGTCTCGCTCGACGCCGAACTCGCCGTCGAGGTCATGGTGCTCGCGGGTGTGGGCAGCCCCCAGGACGCCGTCGAGCCGGCCGTCCGCGACCACATGGCGCGCGGCCACCGCACGGAGGCCAGGGCCGCCGCGCGTGACGACGCGCTGCGCGAGGTGGACGGCAAGCCCCGCGATGTCGAGGGCTGACGCCCGGTCCGCCGGTCAGCCGGCCCGGTGGCCGTTCTCCAGTTCCGCCGTGCCCGCGCCGTCGTCGAGCACGGCGAGGGCCGCCAGCACGCGGCGGCCGGAGGCGCCCGGCAGATGGGCGGCGAGCTCGTCGCGGCCGACCAGACGCCAGGACAGCAGCTCCTCCTCCTGGAGCCGGATCGCCTTCAGGTCCTCCTCGGCCAGGACGCCACCGTCGAAGAGGTACGCCACCAGCGGCGGCCGGCCGGCGCCCGGCACCCAGTCGACGGCGAGCAGCCGGCCCAGATCACGGTCGAGCCCGATCTCCTCCAGGGTCTCGCGACGCGCGCCCTCGCGCGGGCTCTCGCCCGTGTCGGACTCGATCGTGCCGCCCGGCAGCGTCCAGCCGTCCCGGTAGTTCGGCTCGACGAGCAGCACCCGCCCCCGCTCGTCGCGGAAGAGCGCGGCGGCGGCGGCGAGGACACGGGGCAGCCCCGCGATGTACGTGGCGTAGTCCGGGATGTCTGGAGTGCTCATCCTCGAAGGGTATCCAGCCACGCCCCCCGACCCACCTCTCCCGCCGGTCCGCGCGCTGCCCGCGCTTCTCAGGGGGCGGGCGGGGCATGACGGCGGGGGCGGTCGCCGGTTATGGTCGCAGCGGCGCGACTGGCCCCCGTGTGCGGGGCCCGGAGAGCAAGGGGAACGCAAGGTGGCGGACGCTGCAGTGCACGGCACCCGTGGGGTGCTGATTGCCGCGGACAAGTTCAAGGGCTCGCTGACGGCCGTGCAGGTCGCCGAGCGGGTGACGGCCGGGCTGCGCCGGGTCGTGCCGGACGTGGAGGTGGAGGCGCTGCCGGTCGCCGACGGCGGTGACGGCACCGTGGACGCGGCGGTCGCCGCGGGCTTCGAGCGCCGGGAGGTACGGGTCGCCGGTCCCCTCGGCGACGAGGTGACGGCCGCGTTCGCGCTGCGCGGCGACACGGCGGTCGTGGAGATGGCCGAGGCCAGCGGGTTGCAGCGGCTTCCGGAGGGTGTCTTCGCGCCGCTCACGGCGTCGACGTACGGCTCCGGCGAGCTGCTGCGGGCCGCGCTGGACGCGGGGGCGCGGACGATCGTGTTCGGCGTCGGCGGGAGCGCGTCCACCGACGGCGGCGCGGGCATGCTGGCCGCGCTGGGGGCCCGGTTCCGCACCGCGGCCGGGGAGCCGGTCACGCCCGGTGGCGGCGGGCTCGCGGAACTCGCGCACGCGGACCTGTCCGGACTGGACGCACGGCTCGCCTCGGTCGAGTTCGTGCTCGCCAGCGACGTCGACAATCCGCTGACCGGGCCGAAGGGCGCCCCGGCGGTCTACGGGCCGCAGAAGGGCGCCTCGCCGGACGACGTGGCGGCGCTGGACGCGGCGCTCGCGCACTACGCGAAGGTCCTGGAGGAGGCGATCGGGCCCCGGGCCGCGGAGTACGCGGCCTCGCCCGGGGCCGGCGCGGCGGGTGGCATCGGGTACGGGGCGCTGATCCTCGGGGCGCGGTTCCGGGCCGGGATCGAGGTCATGCTCGACGTGCTCGGATTCGCGCCGGCGCTGGAGCGGGCGTCGCTGGTGATCACGGGGGAGGGCTCGCTCGACGAGCAGACGCTGCACGGGAAGGCCCCGGCCGGGGTCGCGGCCGCCGCGCGGGCGGCGGGCAGGGAGGTCGTGGCGGTGTGCGGGCGGCTGGCGCTGCCGGCGGAGGAGCTGGGGCGGGCCGGGATCCGGCGGGCGTATCCGCTGACGTCCGTCGAGCCGGACGTCGCGCGGTGCATCGCGGACGCGGGCCCGATCCTGGAGCGGGTCGCGGAGCGGATCGCCCGCGACTTCCTGAGCTGAGCCGGGGCTGAGCGCCGGGGGTGTTCGCCCCCGCCGCTCCTTCCCTTCCCCGTCCCTGGAGGCTGCCGCCCCCCGACCCCCGCATCGGCCTCAATGACCTCGTCCTCAATCGCCGGACGGGCTGGTGGGGGCGCGGGTGGGGGAAGGGCGCTTTGCCCCCAGGGGACGGCCCCGGGGGCCCCGCACCGATCCCGTACGCCGCCCTCCGCGCCGTACATGCAGAAGGGCCCCGGACCGAACCGGTCCGGGGCCCCACTCGGCGGAGTGTCACGGCAGCTGGGCCGCGCGCGCCTCACGCCGGTTGTCGCGGAAGTTGTTCACCCGGCGGGCCGTGGCGAACAGCGGGATCACCGCGCCCATGACCAGCTGCAGCGCACAGCCGGTCTGCAGGAGCAGCTGGCCGCTGGGGGCGTCGAACGCCCACCC
Source organism: Streptomyces sp. NPDC018610 (assembly GCF_044391765.1). Classification (NCBI taxonomy): domain Bacteria; kingdom Bacillati; phylum Actinomycetota; class Actinomycetes; order Kitasatosporales; family Streptomycetaceae; genus Streptomyces; species Streptomyces sp. NPDC018610. Next base: position 285,759 of record NZ_JBISAL010000002.1, on the reverse strand, counting down.
GGCCAGCAGCCCCATCGACAGCACGATCCAGGCGAGCATCGCGCCCGCGAGCCGGCCGCGCGGCTTGGGGTACTCCACGCGGCTCACCATCAGCCACGCCGTGCCCAGGATGGCCAGCAGCGTCGCCACGAAGGGCAGCTCCAGCAGCACGATGGACACCACGGTCAGCGCTCCGAAGGGCGAGGGCATGCCCTGGAACATGCCGTCCTTCAGCGTCACGCAGGAGAATCTCGCGAGCCGCAGCACCACCGCCAGCAGCACCACGATCGCGCCCAGCGCGGCCATCCTCTGGTGCGCGTCGTCGGCGACCATGCCGTAGACGAGCACGAAGTACGCCGGCGCCAGACCGAAGCTGATCAGGTCCGAGAGGTTGTCCAGCTCGGCGCCCATGGGGGAGGAGCGCAGCTTGCGGGCCACCAGACCGTCGAACAGGTCGAAGACCGCCGCGCACAGCATCAGGATGACCGCCGTGGCGGCGCTGTGCCGGGCCATGCCGTTCTCCTGGCTCCCGGTGAGGTGCGGGATCAGGATGCCGGTGGTGGTGAAGTACACGGCCATGAAGCCGCAGGTCGCGTTGCCCAGGGTGAGGGTGTCCGCTATCGACAGGCGGAGCGAGAGGGGCATCTCCTCCTCGTCGTCCAGCTCGTCGGCCTCGGGCACCCAGCCGGCCTGGGTGTCGGGATCAATCACGGTCAATGCGAGTCACCCCCGCCACGGTCTTCTGGCCGACCTCGACCGCGACCTCCACGCCCTCGGGCAGGTACAGGTCGACACGCGAGCCGAAGCGGATCAGACCGACCCGCTCGCCCTGCTCGACCTTGGTGCCCGACGGGATGTAGGGGACGATGCGGCGGGCGACGGCGCCGGCGATCTGGATCATCTCGATGTCACCGAGCTCGGTGTCGAAATGCCAGACGACCCGCTCGTTGTTCTCGCTCTCCTTGTTGAACGCCGGAACGAACCCACCGGGGATGTGCTCCACCGAGGTGACCGTGCCGGCGAGCGGGGCGCGGTTCACGTGCACGTTCAGCGGGCTCATGAAGATGGCGACGCGGGTCCGGCCGTCCTTCCACGGCATGATGCTCTGCACCACACCGTCGGCGGGCGAGATGACCCGGCCCTGGGTGATCTCGCGCTCGGGGTCGCGGAAGAACCACAGCATCCCCGCCGCGAGCGCGGTGGCGGGAACGGCTACGGCCTTGGCCACTCCCGAGCGGCGGGAGCGGACCAGGCTGACGGCTGCGGTGGCGACGGTCGGCAGAAGCCACGGCGATGCTCCGCGCGCGAGGCGTACGCCGGCGAGGCTGTCGCGAGGTGCAGAGGTTTGGCTGTGGGGCATGGATGACCTTCGTAGCGGATGATGCCGCGCTTTCGACGGGGGACGGCGGCTTTCCGCGATCGTAGCGGTTAAGGACCACAACTGGGTAAGCCGGGAAGCCGAGTCGGCAGCCGGGACCCGCTGACGGGGTGTGATCTTCTTCTCGGAGAAAACACCCCGTACGCGGACAATCAGCCCTGGAACCGATACTCTTCGAGCAGCCTGCGGCCGATGATCAATTTCTGGATCTCGGCGGTACCTTCACCGATGAGCAGCATCGGCGCCTCGCGGTAGAGACGCTCGATCTCGTACTCCTTGGAGAATCCGTAGCCGCCGTGGATACGGAAGGCGTCCTCGACGACCTCCTTGCAGTACTCCGAGGCCAGGTACTTCGCCATGCCCGCCTCGAGGTCGTTGCGCTGCCCGGAGTCCTTCTTGCGGGCCGCGTTCACCATCATCGCATGCGCGGCCTCGACCTTGGTGGCCATCTCCGCCAGTTTGAACTGGATGGCCTGGTGCTGGGCGATCGGCTTGCCGAAGGTGCTGCGCTGCTGGGCGTACCGCACACCCAGCTCGAAGGCGCGCTGCGCGACACCGCAGCCACGGGCCGCGACGTTCACCCGGCCGACCTCGACGCCGTCCATCATCTGGTAGAAACCGCGGCCGGTGACGCCGCCGAGCACCCGGTCGGCCGGGATCCGCAGGCCGTCCATGATCAGCTCGGTGGTGTCGACGCCCTTGTAGCCCATCTTGTCGATCTTGCCCGGGATGGTGAGACCGGGCCGGACCTCGCCGAAACCGGGTTCCTTCTCCACCAGGAAGGTCGTCATGGACCGGTGGGGCGCGGTGCCGTCGGGGTGACCCTCGTCACTGCGGACCAGGACCGCGACGAGCGAGGAGGTGCCGCCGTTGGTCAGCCACATCTTCTGGCCGGTCAGGACGTACTCGTCGCCGTCCTTCACCGCCTTGGAGGAGATGGCCGACACGTCCGAGCCGAGCGCCGGCTCCGACATCGAGAACGCCCCCCGGATGTCGCCGAGGGCCATCTTCGGCAGGTAGTGGTCCTTCTGCTCCTGCGTGCCGTGCTGCTTGAGCATGTACGCGACGATGAAGTGGGTGTTGATGATGCCGGACACCGACATCCAGCCCCGGGCGATCTCCTCCACGCACAGCGCGTACGTCAGCAGCGACTCGCCCAGGCCCCCGTACTCCTCGGGGATCATCAGACCGAACAGACCCAGCTCCTTGAGCCCGTCCACGATCTGCTGCGGGTACTCGTCGCGGTGCTCCAGCTCGGTGGCGACCGGGATGATCTCCTTGTCCACGAAGTCCCGGACGGTGGAGACGATCTCCCGCTGGACGTCCGTGAGACCGTGGGTCTGGGCGAGACGGCTCATCTACTTCCCCTGTTCCTTCAGCTCGGGCCGGCCGGGCTGCTCGCCGCCGCGCTCCTTGATGTACGTCTCGGTCGGCACCATCACCTTGCGGCGGAAGACGCACACGAGGGTGCCGTCCTGCTTGTAGCCCTTGGTCTCGACGTGGACGATGCCGCGGTCGTTCTTCGACTTCGACGGCCACTTGTCCAGCACGGTCGTCTCGCCGTAGATCGTGTCGCCGTGGAAGGTCGGCGCCACGTGCCTGAGCGACTCGATCTCCAGGTTGGCGATCGCCTTGCCGGAGACGTCCGGGACGGACATGCCGAGCAGCAGGGAGTAGACGTAGTTGCCCACGACGACGTTCTTGCCGAAGTCCGTCGTCGACTCCGCGTAGTTCGCGTCCATGTGGAGCGGGTGGTGGTTCATGGTGAGCAGACAGAAGAGGTGGTCGTCGTACTCCGTGACCGTCTTTCCGGGCCAGTGCCTGTAGACCGCGCCGACCTCGAACTCCTCGTAGGTGCGTCCGAACTGCATCGCGCTCAGGCCTCCGGGATCTCGAACTTCGACGTGCGCCGCATGCCGGCCGCGCGTCCCTTGCCCGCGATGACCAGGGCCATCTTGCGGCTGGCCTCGTCGATCATCTCGTCGCCGAGCATCGCCGAGCCCTTCTTGCCGCCCGCCTCGGACGTGCAGTACTCGTATGCGTCCAGGATCAGCTCGGCGTGGTCGTAGTCCTCCTGGGAGGGCGAGAAGACCTCGTTGGCGGCGTCGACCTGGCCGGGGTGCAGCACCCACTTGCCGTCGAAGCCGAGCGCGGCGGCGCGGCCGGCCACCTCGCGGAAGCCGTCGACGTTGCGGATCTGCAGGTAGGGGCCGTCGATCGCCTGGAGGTCGTTGGCGCGGGCGGCCATCAGGATCTTCATCAGGATGTAGTGGTAGGCGTCCGCCGGGTAGCCGGGCGGCTGCTCGCCCACGACCAGCGACTTCATGTTGATCGACGCCATGAAGTCGGCCGGGCCGAAGATGATCGTCTCGATGCGCGGGGAGGCCTGCGCGATCTCGTTGACGTTGTTGAGGCCCTGGGCGTTCTCGATCTGCGCCTCGATGCCGATGCGGCCGACCTCGAAGCCCATGGTCTTCTCGATCTGCGTCAGCAGCAGGTCGAGGGCGACCACCTGCTGGGCGCTCTGCACCTTCGGCAGCATGATGCAGTCGAGGTTCTGGCCGGCTCCCTCGACCACGGTCACGACGTCCCGGTACGTCCATTCGGTCGTCCAGTCGTTGACGCGCACGACCCTGGTCTTGCCCGTCCAGTCGCCCTCGTTGAGGAACTTGACGATGGTGTGCCGCGCCTCGGGCTTCGCCAGCGGCGCGCAGGCGTCCTCCAGGTCCAGGAAGACCTGGTCCGCCGGGAGGCCCTGCGCCTTCTCCAGGAACCGGGGGTTGGAACCCGGTACCGCCAGACACGAGCGTCGCGGGCGCAGACGGTTGACGGGCGTGGTCATGCGGGGACCTCCAGGGGGTCGAGCTTGTTCGCTTTCCGGATCTCGTCGACGATCGCGCCGATGATGCCGGTGATGTCGAAGTCCTTCGGGGTGAAGACCGCGGCCACGCCGGCGGCCCGCAGGTCTTCGGCGTCACCGTTCGGGATGATGCCACCGGCGATCACCGGAATATCTGTGGCACCGGCCACACGGAGCCGGTCCAGCACGTCCGGCACCAGCTGCGCGTGCGAGCCGGACAGGACGGACAGGCCCACCGCGTGCACGTCCTCGGCCAGGGCGGCGTCCACGATCTGCTCCGGGGTGAGCCGGATGCCCTGGTAGACCACCTCGAAGCCGGCGTCCCGGGCCCGCACGGCGATCTGCTCGGCGCCGTTGGAGTGACCGTCCAGGCCGGGCTTGCCGACCAGGAAGCGCAGCTTGCCCACACCCAGGTCCCGGGCCGTCAGCTCCACCTTGCGGCGCACCTCGGACATGGCCGAACCCGCCTCGGCGGTGACCGCCACCGGCGCGGACGACACGCCGGTCGGCGCCCGGAACTCGCCGAACACCTCGCGCAGGGCCCCGGCCCACTCGCCGGTCGTGACGCCCGCGCGGGCGCACTCCAGGGTGGCCTCCATCAGGTTGTCGGTGCCCTTGGCGGCCTCCTTCAGCCGCTCCAGCGCCTTGCAGGGGCGCGGGTGGTTGAACGGCGGCTGGTAGCGCGTGTCGCGCCAGTTCCGCAGCGAGTCGATCACACGTGCCTCGACCGCCGGGTCGACCGTCTGGATCGCGGTGTCCAGGTCGGCCGTGAGCGGGTTCGGCTCCGTGCCCTCGAAGACGTTGACTCCGACGATCTTCTCCTGGCCCGACTCGATCCGGGCCCGGCGCTCGGCGTGCGAGGCGACCAGCTGGGACTTCAGGTAGCCGGACTCCACGGCGGCCATCGCGCCGCCCAGCTGCTGGATGTGGTCGATCTCGGCGAGCACCTCCTCGACCAGGCCGGACACCTTCGCCTCGATCACCTTCGAGCCGTCGAAGATGTCGTCGTACTCCAGCAGGTCGCTCTCGTAGGCGAGCACCTGCTGGATGCGCAGGGACCACTGCTGGTCCCAGGGCCGGGGCAGGCCCAGGGCCTCGTTCCAGGCCGGCAGCTGCACGGCACGCGCGCGGGCGTCCTTGGAGAGGGTGACGGCCAGCATCTCCAGCACGATGCGCTGGACGTTGTTCTCCGGCTGCGCCTCGGTCAGGCCGAGGGAGTTCACCTGGACGCCGTAGCGGAAGCGGCGGTGCTTGGGGTTCTCGATGCCGTACCGCTCACGGGTGATCTTGTCCCAGATGCGGCCGAACGCCCGCATCTTGCACATCTCCTCGACGAAGCGGACGCCCGCGTTGACGAAGAAGGAGATGCGGCCCACGACGTCGCCCATGCGCTCCTGCGGCACCTGGCCGCTGTCGCGCACCGCGTCCAGGACGGCGATCGCGGTGGACATCGCGTACGCGATCTCCTGGACCGGCGTGGCCCCGGCCTCCTGCAGGTGGTAGCTGCAGATGTTGATCGGGTTCCACTTCGGGATGTGGGAGACCGTGTACGCGATCATGTCCGTCGTCAGCCGGAGCGAGGGTCCGGGCGGGAACACGTGTGTCCCGCGGGACAGGTACTCCTTGACGATGTCGTTCTGGGTCGTGCCCTGGAGCCGGGTGATGTCCGCGCCCTGCTCCTCGGCGACGACCTGGTAGAGCGCCAGCAGCCACATGGCGGTCGCGTTGATCGTCATCGAGGTGTTCATCTGCTCCAGGGGGATGTCCTGGAACAGCCGGCGCATGTCACCGAGGTGTGCGATCGGCACGCCGACCCGGCCGACCTCGCCGCGGGCGAGGATGTGGTCGGAGTCGTAGCCGGTCTGGGTCGGCAGGTCGAACGCCACCGACAGACCCGTCTGGCCCTTGGCGAGGTTGCGCCGGTACAGCTCGTTGGACGCCTCGGCCGTGGAGTGACCGGCATAGGTGCGCATGAGCCACGGCCGGTCCTTCTCCCGCACTGCCTCGGCAGGCTGACGCTCAGTCATCTATGACCTCGGGTGCTCAGATGTTCCGGAAGCGGTTGATGGCGTCGAGGTGCTTGGCGCGCATCTCCTCGTCGCGCACGCCCAGGCCCTCCTCGGGGGCCAGGCACAGCACGCCGACCTTGCCCTGGTGGACGTTGCGGTGCACGTCGTGGGCGGCCTGGCCGGTGTCCTCCAGGGAGTACACCTTGGACAGGGTCGGGTGGATCTTGCCCTTGGCGATGAGGCGGTTGGCCTCCCACGCCTCGCGGTAGTTGGCGAAGTGCGAGCCGATGATCCGCTTCAGCGACATCCACAGGTAGCGGTTGTCGTACTCGTGCATGTAGCCCGAGGTGGACGCGCAGGTGGTGATGGTGCCGCCCTTGCGGGTGACGAAGACGGAGGCGCCGAAGGTCTCGCGGCCGGGGTGCTCGAAGACGATGTCGATGTCCTCGCCGCCGGTCAGCTCGCGGATGCGCTTGCCGAAGCGCTTCCACTCCTTGGGGTCCTGGGTCTGCTCGTCCTTCCAGAACCTGTAGCCCTCGGCGTTGCGGTCGATGATCGCCTCGGCGCCCATGGACCGGCAGATCTCCGCCTTCTGCGGGCTGCTGACCACGCAGATCGGGTTGGCGCCGCCGGCCAGCGCGAACTGGGTGGCGTAGGAGCCGAGGCCGCCGCTCGCGCCCCAGATGAGCACGTTGTCGCCCTGCTTCATGCCGGCGCCGTTGCGGGAGACCAGCTGGCGGTAGGCGGTGGAGTTGACCAGGCCCGGGGCGGCGGCCTCCTCCCAGCTGAGGTGGTCCGGCTTGGGCATCAGCTGGTTGGACTTGACCAGGGCGATCTCGGCGAGGCCGCCGAAGTTGGTCTCGAAGCCCCAGATGCGCTGCTCGGGGTCGAGCATCGTGTCGTTGTGGCCGTCGCTGGACTCCATCTCGACGGACAGGCAGTGCGCCACGACCTCGTCGCCGGGCTTCCAGGCGTTGACGCCGGGGCCGGTGCGCAGGACGACGCCGGCGAGGTCGGAGCCGATGATGTGGTACGGCAGGTCGTGCCGCTTGGCCAGGTCGTTGGTGCGGCCGTAGCGCTCCAGGAACCCGAACGTGGACAGCGGCTCGAAGATCGAGGTCCACACGGAGTTGTAGTTGACCGAGGAGGCCATGACGGCCACCAGGGCCTCGCCCGGGCCGAGTTCGGGCAGCGGCACCTCGTCCAGGTGCAGCGACTTGCGCGGGTCCTTGTCGCGGGTCTCCAGGCCCGCGAACATCTCCGTCTCGTCCTTGTGCACGGTGATCGCGCGGTACGACTCGGGGAGCGGCATTGCGGCGAAGTCGGCGGACGTGGAGTCCGGCGACTGGATCGCGGCCAGGATGTCCTTCACGGTCACGGTGTTGCCTCCGGCGATGAGCGCCCTGAGGGAGGGGCGCTGAGGGGTACGTCGGTGCTGCTGAGGGTTTTTCGGGTGAGGGGTGCCGTCGGTTCGGCTCGGTGGTGCGTGGCAGCGCTTTGTGGCGCGGGAGGTTGCCTGTGACGCAGGCGTCCGGGCGGGCAGTCCATCGGGCTGCCGGGACAGCCGGGGTGCGTTCGGTTCGCCGCGCTCCAGCCGCTCGGACCTCTTCAACGTATGACACCGCGTGTCAGCTGGCAAGGCACTGAGTGCCAGGAATTCCGCTCAAGCGAAATCTTTACGTAACAAATGAGCGATGATCGATCGAACGGGCCCTCACGGCCCACCGAAAAGGGCCCCTGACATGCCAAAACGGCCACCCCGAAGGGTGGCCGTCATCACAACGCCATGGCGCGTGCGGAGGGGAGGGGGCGACGCCCTGGGCCCGCCTCGAGGGCTGCGGAACACCCGCGCCCGCCCATGGACCGAGACCCGCCGACCCCCCTGGGGCGGCTTGACGGGCAACGGCTCTCAGCGGCCCTTCAGGGCCTCCTCGATCGTGCGCATGACCTCGTCCAGCGGAGCGTCCGTACGGGCGACCGTGACCAGGACCTCGCCCTGGTGGGAGACCGTCGCGCCGGACGGCGCCGCGGCCGGCGGCGGGGTGCTGCGGCCGGCCCCGATCCCGGTGCCGAACGTCTTGCGGACGATCGCGAAGGCGTGGTCGAGCTGCGACTCCACGTCCCCCTGGCCGCCCGCCCGGAGCCAGCGCCGCAGCACGTGGTTGTGCGCGGTCACCACCGCCGAGGCGGCGACCTCGGCGAGCAGCGGGTCGTCGTTGGCGTCGTCGGCATGCGCGCGCTCGTCGAAGTGGCCCAGCAGATAGCGGGTGAACAGCCGCTCGTAGCGGGCCACCGAGGCGATCTCCGCCTCGCGCAGGGTCGGCACCTCGCGGGTCAGCTTGTAGCGGGCGACCGAGATCTCCGGCCGCGCCGCGTACATCTTCATGACCTCCTTGATCCCCCGGCACACCGTGTCGAGCGGGTGCTCGTGCGCGGGGGCCGCGTTGAGGACGGCCTCGGCGCGGACCAGCGTGTCGTCGTGGTCCGGGAAGATCGCCTCTTCCTTGGAACGGAAGTGGCGGAAGAAGGTGCGGCGGGCGACCCCGGCCGCCGCGGCGATCTCGTCGACCGTGGTCGCCTCGTACCCCTTCGTCGCGAACAGTTCCATCGCGGCGGCGGCCAGCTCCCGGCGCATCTTGAGCCGTTGGGCGGCCGCGCGGGAGCCCGCTGCGCTCTCCGGAGCGTCGGGCGTGGCGGGGGTGCGTGAGGACTTGGCGGGCTGGGGCATGACCCGAACGTACTGCATCCGCGCAGCCCGGCGCGCGGGTCCCCGGCCCGCTCCGTCGCCGGCGGCCGGGGGCGGGGCGGCCGGGTCCAGCAGACCGCCCCACTCCCTTCCGTCCCGGAACCGGTCGCCGGACCGGTCAGCGGCGGGCATATTCGCGGAAGCCGCGGCCCGTCTTGCGGCCGAGGCATCCCGCGGCGACCAGGTGCTCCAGGAGCGGCGCCGGGGCCAGGCCCGGGTCGCGGAACTCGCGGTGCAGGACCTTCTCGATGGCCAGCGAGACGTCCAGGCCGACGACGTCCAGCAGCTCGAAGGGCCCCATCGGGTAGCCGCCGCCGAGCTTCATCGCCGCGTCGATGTCGTCCAGCGTCGCGTAGTGCTCCTGGACCATCTTGATCGCGTTGTTGAGGTACGGGAACAGCAGCGCGTTCACGATGAAGCCGGCCCGGTCGCCGCAGTCGACCGCGTGCTTCTTGATCCGCCCGCAGACCTCGCGGACCGTGGCGTGCACGTCCTCGGCCGTCAGCACCGTGCGCACGACCTCGACCAGCTTCATGGCCGGCGCCGGGTTGAAGAAGTGCATGCCGATCACGTCCTGCGGACGCGAGGTGGCGCGGGCGCAGGCGACCACGGGGAGCGAGGAGGTGGTGGTGGCGAGCACCGCGCCCGGCTTGCAGACCTTGTCCAGCGTCGCGAACAGCTGCTGCTTGACGGCCAGGTCCTCGGCGACGGCCTCCACGGCCAGGTCCACGTCGGCGAAGTCGTCGTAGCTGCCCGTCGCCGTGATCAGGTCCAGGGTCCGCGCGGCGGCCTCGGCGGTCAGCCGCCCCTTGTCGACAGAGCGCGAAAGGGACGTGCCGATACGGGCCTTGGCGGCCTGCGCCTTCTCCGCGCTGCGCGCGGCGAGCACGACCTCGTATCCGGCCTTGGCGAAGACCTCGGCGATGCCGGAGGCCATGGTGCCCGAGCCGGCGACGCCGACGGAGCGGACCGGACGGCCGCCGGTGAGCGCGCCGCCCTTGGGCGGGGTCAGCGCGTCGGGCACGACGGTGGCGCTGCCCGCGGCCTCGTAGGTGTAGAAGCCGCGGCCCGCCTTGCGGCCGGTCAGACCCGCCTCGCTGAGCTGCTTGAGGATCGGCGCGGGGGCGTGCAACCGGTCGCGCGACTCGGCGTACATGGCCTCCAGGACCGTACGCGCGGTGTCCACGCCGATCAGGTCCAGCAGGGCGAGCGGGCCCATCGGCAGTCCGCAGCCCAGCCGCATCGCGGCGTCGATGTCCTCGCGGGAGGCGTACCTCGCCTCGTACATCGCGGCGGCCTGGTTGAGGTAGCCGAACAGCAGCCCGTCGGCGACGAACCCGGGACGGTCGCCGACCGCGACGGGCTCCTTGCCGAGCTCCAGGGCGAGGTCGGTGACGGCGGCGACGGCCTGCGGGGCGGTCAGCACCGAGGAGACCACCTCGATCAGCTTCATCGCCTGCGCCGGGTTGAAGAAGTGCAGGCCGAGCACGCGCTCGGGGTGGGCCGAGTCGGCGGCCAGGCGGGTCACGGACAGCGCGTTGGTGCCGGTGGCCAGGATCGCCGTCGGCCGCACGATGCCGTCCAGTTCGCGGAGGATCTGCTGCTTGATCTCGTAGGACTCCGGCACCACCTCGATGATCAGGTCGGCGTCGGCCGCGGCGGTCAGGTCGGTGGCGGTGCGCACCCGGGCCAGGACGTCCGCCCGCTCCTGCTCGGTCAGACGGTCGCGCGCCACGGCGCGGGCGGTGGAGGCCTCCAGGGCGGCGACGCACTGGGCGGCCGCGGCCTCGCTGATGTCGATGCCGACGACCTCGCGGCCGGCCCGGGCGAGGACTTCGGTGATGCCGGCGCCCATGGTGCCGAGACCGACCACGGCGATCGTCTTCAGCGGGGACAGAGGGCTGTCGGAGAGGGGAGTGGCCATCGCGGGACTCCAGAAATGAGGGGTGACGACTGGGAACGCGACCGGGTGCGCCGAGGAGCGCACCGGGTGCGTGAGGGAAAGGAGATGCGGGTGTCGCCGGGCTACGAGCGCACACGCCCGGTGCCGGTCGCCGCGGGCGCGCACACGCCCGGGCAGCGGCAGAAGAGCGACCGGCCCTGTCCCGGAGCCGGGTCCTACTGCGGTGCATGCGGTACGGGCCGAATCCAGCCCTGCCGGGCGCACCGAACCGACAACACTCGCGGCGGCTGCGTCACCAGGCCACTGCGAGTCGATGCGAGCGGGTAACTCGCTCGTCTGAGCTTAACCGGTGAGTAACGAGCGCGCCACCCCTTCGAGTTTGTGATCCGGGTCCCGCACCGCCCTCCCCGCCCCTACGCTGGCTGCCGTGGACGAAGAGTCGCGATCACTCACGGAACGCTTACGGCAGGAGTCCGGCGGGACGGCGGCGTACCGGCACCTGGAGGCCACCGAGGACCAGGACGAACTGGCCGAAGTCCTCACCGCCCCGGGACAGCCGCTGTGGGCGCGGGAACTGGCCGCGTTCCGGCTGGGCCTCGCGGGCGACCGGCGGGCCTTCGAGGCCCTCGTCCTGCTTCTGAACCACCGCGACCCGCAGCGCTGCGCCGCCGCCGCGTACGCCCTGGCCCGCCTCGGCGACCCGCGCACCGCCCGGGCGGCGGCGGCCCTGGCCACCAACGAACTCCGCGTCGCCTACGCCCTGCACCCCGTGCGCCTGCTCACACGGCTGCGGGCCCCCGAGGCCGTCCCCGCCCTGATCACCACCCTGCGGCGCCGCCTGACCCCGCACGACCCCTACCGCCGCGTGGCCCTCGCCTGTGTGGAGGGTCTGGGCGAACTCGCCGACGCCCGCGCCCGCCCCGTCCTCACCGAGGCCCTCGCCCACCCCACCCTCGCCGAGGCGGCGGTACGGGCGCTGGCCGGCATCCCGGAGCAGGGGTGACCCGGCCGTCGAAAGCGGCTTCGGGGGCGGCAAGGCGCCGGCGGAGATCCTCGACGACCTGACGGGCCCGAACTGCCGGATCGCGCTCCTGACGAGGCGTCGGCCCGCCGTGATCCGGCCGCTCGGCCGCGAGAGCCCGCCGGGACGTGCGGGGCCGCACGGCGTGGGGCCGGCCGCAGCGGCGGGGCCGCGGACCGCCTCGACGTGCCGGGCGAAGCCCCACGCGGGCCCACAGGACCTTAGGGGTAGGGAATGGTGTCCTTCCGTCTGCACGCGCTGCCCTTCCCGAAGCCGCCGGTGTTCCTATGTCGTGAGCGTGACCCCGTACGACTACAGGAAGACAGCCAGTGGTTCATGCGCATGAGTCGGAGCAGAGTCCCGACAAGAAGCCCGCGGTGTCCAGGGTCCCCGCCCCCGCTCAGCAGACCGGGATCCCGGCGCTGCAGCGCACCGCCGGCAACGCGGCGGTTCTGCGGATGCTCCAGCTGGCCGGTCATCCCCATGACCGGCACCAGCACGGCGCCGGCTGCGGCCATGGGACCACCGCTCCCGCGGTGACGCAGGTGCAGCGCTCGGCCGTCCACGACGTCCTCGCCACGTCCGGCAGGCCGCTCGCGGGCCCGGTGCGCGAGGAGATGGAAGCCCGTCTCGGGTCGGACTTCTCCGATGTCCGCATCCACGACGACGCGGCGGCGAAGGCGTCGGCGGCCGAGGTGGGCGCGCGTGCCTACACCTCCGGCCACCATGTCGTCCTCGGTGACCGCGGCGACGACAAGCACACCCTGGCCCACGAACTGACCCACGTCATCCAGCAGCGCCAGGGGCCTGTGGCCGGTACCGACCACGGCGACGGCGTCAGGGTGTCGGACCCTTCGGACCGGTTCGAGCGGGCGGCCGAGGCCAACGCGCACAGGGTGTTGGCGGCTCCGCTCCCGGCCCGGCCGGAAGTGCAGCGGTCCACGGACTCCCGTCGGACGCCGACGGACCGGGCCGTCCCTCACGGGGCCCGCTCCGGGGCTGTCGCGGGCGGCGCCGCGACGGCGCCGGCGGTGCAACGGGTGGAGCGCGACGAGGAAGTGCAGTCCGTCCTGGGGAGCGCGTACTGGGCTGACAAGGCGGTGAGTGCGGGGAAGCCGATCGTGCCTTCCCAGGCGGACAAGAAGAAAAAGCCCAAGAAGGGCACTCCGAGGCGCTTGGAGGACATCCTGACGGGTGTCGGCGCCAAACTCCTGAGTCAACTGGCGAACACGAGCGAGACCGGGCGCCTGAAGCTCTACAGGACGATGGACAGGGACGAGGCCGAAGCGATCATGGCCTGGAAGGGGAAGAAGCAGTCCACGGAGGACTGGCTGACCGACGCGGACAACACCGGCGACAGCGTCACGAAGAGCTTCCGCGCCGCGCAGAAGGACGGTCAGGTCGGCTTCCTGCCCACGAGGAACCACCTGGGCGACTACGAGCAGGCCGCGGAGTACTACAAGTCTCCCGACCGGCAGGTGATGGTGGAGTTCACCCTCAAGCCGGGCGCGCACCAGCTTCTTTTCGACCCCGAGTACATGGCGGTGTCCGGGGCGACGGGCACGCCGTATCACATGAGGAGCCACTTCGAGGCACAGAACCGCACTTTCCAGGAAGGGGCCGCCGGCGAAGGGATCCTCGCGGGGTACGTCGGCCTGAAGCAGGAGAAGAAGGGGCCCTTCAGTCTGTCCCTCGGCGACAGCGATGTGACGCGACTGCTGTTCCAGCTGTTCGTCGAGGACGTGACGGTGGTGGCGCCGGACGACTCCGGTCTCTCGTGACGGCGAGAGCGCCGCGGCCGCGGCGAACCCCCGCCCTCGCCGGGGCGGCGGTACGGTCCCTGCGCCACCTCCCCGAACGGCGCTGACCCCCCGGTTCTTCGCACGCCCCGAGGCACGCGCGGGCGGCGGCCGCACACCGCCCGCGCCGTCCTCTCCTTCGCCGACGTCCGTCCGGCACGTACCGAGGCTCCGTCAGGTGCCGGACCACGTCCGGCGGAAGGGCCGCTCAGCCGTGGAAGCGCACCAGGGTGTGCAGCGTCGCACCCGGGGAGGACTCGGCCGCTCCGGAGGACGGGTCGGCCGCCACCTTGGTGGCCGTGGTCTTCGCGCTCTGCGGCTTCGGGTCGGGGACCTTCCGGCAGACCGCGTCGGCCGCGCCACCGTGTCCGCGCGGCACCGTGCCGTCGGTGAGGTACGCCGCCAGGTACTTGTCCAGGCAGGTGTTGCCGCTCAGCGTGATGCCGTGGTTGCCGCCGCCCTGCTCGACGACCAGGCTGGAGCGGGCCAGCAGGCGATGCACCGTCACTCCGCCCTCGTAGGGGGTGGCCGCGTCGTCGGTCGCCTGGAAGAGCAGCACCGGCGGCAGCTTCGAGTTGGCGATGTTCACCGGGCGCTTCGCGGCGGTCGGCCAGTAGGCGCACGGCGCGTTGTACCAGGCGTTGCTCCAGGCCATGAACGGCGCCTTGTCGTACACCGCCCAGTTGTCCTCGCGCCACTGCCGCCAGTCCCGCGGCCAGGAGACGTCGCGGCACTGCACCGAGGCGTAGACGCCGTACCCGTTGTCGCCGGAGGCGTCCACCGCGCCGAAGGTCTCGTACGCCTCGACGAGCGGGCCGGTCTCCTTGTCGTTCGCGTACGCCGCGAACGCCTTGGCGAGGTCGGGCCAGTAGCCGTTGTAGTAGCCGCCCGGGATGAAGGTGTCCTCCAGCTCCGAGGCGCCGACCTTGCCGCCCGCGGGCTTCTTGGCGAGCGCCGCCCGCATGGCGTACCACTTGGCCTCGACCCGGGCCGGGTCGGTGCCGAGGCGGTAGGTCGAGTCGTACTTGGCGATCCACGCCATGAAGGCGCGGTGGCGGGCGTCGAAGGCGTAGTCCTGCTGGAGGTTGTCGTCGTACCAGACGCCGGTGGGGTCGACCACGGAGTCCAGGACCAGTCGGCGCACGCGCTCGGGGAAGAGCTTGGCGTACACCGAGCCGAGGTAGGTGCCGTAGGAGTAGCCGAAGTAGTTGATCTTCTGCGCGCCCAGCGCCCGCCGGATGGAGTCCATGTCGGTCGCCGCGTCGACGGTGTCGATGTGCGGCAGCAGGTCCGCGTACTTCTTGCCGCAGGCCGCGGCGTAGGACTTCACGCGGTCGAGGTTGGCCTTCTCGAGGGCGGGCGTGCTCGGCACCGAGTCCGGGCGCACCGCGTTGAAGTAACCGGGGGCGCAGTCCAGCGCGGGCTTGCTCGCACCCACCCCGCGCGGGTCGAAACCGATGACGTCGTACTGGGCCGCGACGGCCTTGGGCAGCGCGGACGCCACGAAGGCCGCGAGGGAGAGCCCGCTGCCGCCGGGGCCGCCGGGGTTGACCAGCAGGGGACCCTGGTACGTCTTCGCGGTGTGCGGCACACGGGACAGCGCGAGGGTGACCTTCCGCCCGGTCGGGTGCGCGTAGTCCAGCGGCACCTGGACGGAGCCGCACTCCAGGGTCGGGTGGTCGGCGGTGCCGCACTTCTTCCAGCCGACCTTGCCGACCGGGACGGCGGCCGCGACATGTGACGTGCGGGCCTCGGCGGGGACGGCCGTGACGGAACCGGCCAGGACGACGACGGCACCGTACAGCACGGCAGCGCGTTTTCTCATGGATGGATCCTCCGGGGACGGAGAGGCTGCGGACCGCGGGTCTCGCGATCCTCGCCGCATCGTCCCGGAAAGCTCCCCTGGAAGAACGTGTTCCGACAATTCTTGACCCAATTGGGCCGCGTGTTGCGCTCGAACGATCACGGCACGAGTGAGAGGCGAAGCGATGCGAACGAGCGGGCCGACTGGCGGAAGACGGCCTACTTGTAGAAGACGGCCACACCGCCGTGATGGGAGCAGGCGCCCTGGTGATGGGCGGCGTAGGAGTAGGTGCCGTCGTTGCACAGGGCGGTGGCCCCGTTCCCGTCGCCGGAACCGCCCGACGAGCCGGAGCCGCCGCCGGAACCGGAGCCCCCGGAGGACCCCGAGCCGCCGCTCCCCGAGCCCGCGGCCGCGTGCGCGGTGACGGTCACCTTCACCTTGACCGTCTTCGTCGCCGTCACCGTCGGAACGGCCGTCGGCGTGGCGGTCACCGTCTCCGTGGCGGTCACCGTGGGCGTGGCGGTGGCGGTGGCGGTGGCCGTGGTGGTGACCGTGACCGCCGGCCGCACCTTGGCGGCGGCCGGCTTGGCGTCGCTCCCGCTGTCCTGCCCGCC
Organism: Streptomyces sp. NPDC018610; assembly: GCF_044391765.1. Lineage (NCBI taxonomy): Bacteria > Bacillati > Actinomycetota > Actinomycetes > Kitasatosporales > Streptomycetaceae > Streptomyces > Streptomyces sp. NPDC018610. Next base: position 269,646 of record NZ_JBISAL010000002.1, on the reverse strand, counting down.
GGCGCCGATGCCCGCGCCGACGCAGAGGGCGAGCCCCAGCGCGGGCAACGCGTACCGCTTCCGCGCCCACTTGGGCGCGGGCCGGACCGGCTGCGGCGGCATGGCGTACGGATTGGTCATGTGTCCCCCCAGGGAGTGTGGCCGGCGCCGACGGCGGCGGGCCGCGCGGTGCGGTGCGCCGCGTCGGTGCGGCGGTTCACCCGTTCGTGACGTCCGGGCACCCGAGTGCCGCAAGGACGCCATCGTGCCTTCATGTTACCCGCACTATCTACACATCATCTACACAACAAACGCCTCGCGCAACGCTCCTGATCAAACGTCACACACGGCGAATTGGCGCGGTGTCAGATGAGGGAGAGCTGGACGGGCTCGGACGAAGGGGCGGGGGCCGGCCGCCGCGGCGGGATCCGGCGGTGGCCGGTCGGGCGGGTCGGGCCGATGCCGTACTCCTGGGCCAGGTCGTGGACCTGGCGGGTGACGCGGCGCTGGTACCACTTGGGGGCGTAGGCCCCGTCGGCGTACAGGCGCTCGTAGCGGCGCACCAGGTGCGGGTGGTGGTGGCCGAGCCAGGCCATGAACCACTCGCGGGCGCCGGGGCGCAGGTGCAGCGTCAGCGGTGTGACGGAGGTGGCCCCGGCCGCCGCGATCGCCCGTACCGTCGCCCGCAGCTGGTCGGGGTGGTCGCCCAGGAAGGGGATCACCGGCGCCATCAGCACCCCGCAGCCGATGCCGTGCTCGCCGAGGGTGCGGACGACGTCCAGGCGGCGTTCCGGGGCCGGGGTGCCCGGCTCCACGGTGCGCCACAGATCGGGGTCGGTGAAGCCGACGGAGACGGAGACGCCGACGTCGGTGACCTCGGCGGCCTGGGTGAGCAGGTCCAGGTCGCGCAGTATCAGGGTGCCCTTGGTCAGGATCGAGAAGGGGTTCGCGTGGTCGCGCAGCGCGGCCAGGATGCCCGGCATCAGACGGTAGCGGCCCTCGGCGCGCTGGTAGCAGTCGACGTTGGTGCCCATCGCGATGTGCTCGCCCCGCCAGCGCCGCGAGGCCAGCTGGCGGCGCAGCAGGTCGGGCGCGTTCACCTTCACCACGATCTGGCTGTCGAAGCCGAGGCCCGTGTCCAGGTCCAGGTAGCTGTGCGTCTTGCGGGCGAAACAGTAGACGCAGGCATGCGTGCAGCCGCGGTAGGGGTTGACCGTCCATTCGAACGGCATGCGGGAGGCGCCCGGGACCCGGTTGATGATCGAACGCGCCCGGATCTCGTGGAAGGTGATCCCGCGGAATTCGGGCGTGTCGAACGTGCGGGTGGTGACCGCGTCCGCGCCGAACAGCGCGGCGTCGGACCGCTCGCGTCCGGCCCCCGGCGGACCCGAGGGGCCGTCGGGGGAGCCAAGGCCTGCCGGGCCCTCGGGGGAGCCCGGGCCCGCGGGGTCGGCGGGGGAGCCCGGGCCGGTGGGGGGATCGGAGTCCGCGGGGTTCGCTGTGAGGTTGTCCCAGCGCATGACACCTCCTCGGTAGCACTGGGCACAGAATAGAACACACGTTCCCTTGATCGTGCGGACGATCGTCCGAGCGCCGTTCGCGACCGTCCCGCGGGCTCCCGCGATCACTTGCCGCACCCCGATTTGGGCGGCCGGGCAGGGGGGTGGTTGGCTTGCCCCAACCCTGACAACGGATGTCCTGGAGGAACCCCATGGCGCAGGTCGAGGCCACTACGGAGCGGGTCGTCGCGGCGGACGCGGAGAAGGTGTTCGACGCCCTCGCCGACTACAGCGGCACCCGCGAGAGGCTGCTGCCCGAGCACTTCAGCGAGTACGAGGTGCGCGAGGGCGGCGACGGCGAGGGCACCCTCGTCCACTGGAAGCTGCAGGCCACCAGCAAGCGCGTCCGCGACTGCCTCCTGGAGGTGACCGAGCCCACCGACGGCGAGCTGGTGGAGAAGGACCGCAACTCCTCCATGGTCACCACCTGGCGGGTCACCCCGGCCGGCGAGGGCAGGTCCCGCGTGGTCGTCACCACCACCTGGCAGGGCGCCGGCGGCATCGGCGGCTTCTTCGAGAAGACGTTCGCCCCCAAGGGCCTCGGTCGCATCTACGACACCCTGCTCGACAAGCTCGCCGCCGAGGTCGAGAAGTAGCCCCGCATCCTCAACTCCCCACGCGGAGGCTCCTGTTGGGGCGTCACCGGTTCGAGTGATCTCACCGTCCTGTCCGGCGATATGCCGTAACTCGTCGCACCTGCCCGTAGTTGTCGCTTCATGCGCGGAAATTGCGCGGCAGGCACGACGAGGGAGAGGTACGTGGGCGGGATCACTCTGGTGCAGGACGAACCGGTGGCGGCGCCCCCGGACACCCGCGCCGCGCCCCCTGAGACCCGCGCCGCCCCGCCGGACGCCGCACCGCCGGAGGCCGTCGCCGGGCTCGGCCCCCGCCGGGTGCGCCTGGTCTTCTTCGGGCTGATGCTCGCGCTGCTGCTCGCCGCGCTGGACCAGATGATCGTCGCCACCGCCCTGCCCAAGGTGGTCGGCGAGCTGCACGGCCTGGACAAGATGTCCTGGGCGATCACCGCCTATCTGCTCACCGCCACCGTCGGACTGCCCGTCTACGGCAAGCTCGGCGACCTGATCGGCCGCAAGGGCGTCTTCCAGTTCGCCATCCTGGTCTTCGTCGTCGGCTCCGCGCTCGCCGGCCGGGCGGGGACCATGGACCAGCTGATCGCCTTCCGCGCGGTGCAGGGCATCGGCGCGGGCGGGCTCATGATCGGCGTCCAGGCCATCATCGCGGACATCGTCCCGCCCCGGCGGCGCGGCCGGTTCATGGGCCTCATCGGCGCCGCCTTCGGTCTCGCCTCCGTCGCCGGCCCCTTGCTCGGCGGCTACTTCACCGACCACCTCTCCTGGCGCTGGTGCTTCTACGTCAACGTGCCCTTCGGGCTGGTCACCCTGGCCGTCGTCACCGCCGTGCTCAAGCTGCCCAGGCCGCGGGCCAGGGCACGCTTCGACGTCCTGGGCGCGCTGCTGCTCGCCGCCGCCTCCACCTGCCTGGTGCTGCTGACCAGCTGGGGCGGCACCGAGTACGCGTGGAACTCGCGCGTCATCTGGGGCCTGGGCGCGGGCGCCGCCGCTGCCGCCGTGCTCTTCGTCGTCACCGAGCGCTTCGCCGCCGAACCCCTCATCCCGCTCAGGCTGTTCAGGGACTCCGTCTTCAACGTCAGCGGCCTGGTCGGTCTCGTCATCGGCGTGGCCCTGTTCGGCGCGGCCAGCTACCTGCCCACGTTCCTGCAGATGGTCGACGGCGCCTCGGCCACCGAGTCCGGCCTGCTGATGCTGCCCATGATGGGCGGCATCGTCGGCGCGTCGATCGTCTCCGGCCAGCTCATCAGCCACACCGGCCGCTACCGGATCTACCCGCTCCTCGGCGCCGCCCTCGCCGCCGTCGGCATGTGGCTGCTGTCCCGGCTGGAGACCGACACGCCCCGGCTGCACTACAGCGTCTGGATGGCCGTCCTCGGCGCCGGCATCGGCCTGGTGATGCCCGTCCTGGTGCTCGCCGTGCAGAACTCCGTGCGCCCCGCCGACCTCGGCACCGCGACCAGCGCCAACAACTACTTCCGGCAGATCGGCGGCAGTGTCGGCGCCGCCGTCTTCGGCACCCTCTTCGCCGGCCGGCTCACCGACGCCCTCCGCGACCGCATCCCGGCGCGCGCGGGCGGCGCCCTCCCCGACCCAGAGTCGATCACCCCGCAGACGGTGCGCGCGCTCCCGCCGGCCCTGCGCGACGCCTACGTCCAGGCGTACGCCGACGCCATGCCGAGGATCTTCCTCTACCTGGTGCCGGTGCTCGTCCTCGGCCTGATCATCGCCTTCTTCCTCAAGGAGAAACCCCTGGTGTCCCACAACACCCCGACCCCGTCCGCCTTCGAGCCCGACACCGCGCCGCCGGCCGTCCCCGCGCCGCCGCCCGTCTCCGTGCCGCAGGCCCGTACGCCGTACCCGGCCGGCGTCCCCGTGTGCGGCACCGTGCAGCACGCGGACGGCACCGTCGTACCCCGTGCGGCGCTCACCCTCATCGACGTCGCGGGGCAGCAGATCGGCCGGGGCGCGAGCGGCGAGGACGGACGGTACGCGCTGTCCACGCCCGGCACCGGCTCGTACGTCCTGATCGCCGCGGCCGGCGGGCACCAGCCGCAGGCCGTCTCCGTGACCGTCGGCGAACGGCCCGTCGAGCTCGACGTCGTCCTCGGCGGCGCCGGACGCCTCGCGGGCGCCGTCTGCACGGCCGACGGGACCCCCGTACGGGACGCCACCGTCACCCTCACCAACGTGCACGGCGAGGTGGTCGCCAGCACCCGCAGCGGACGCGAGGGCGGCTACGTCATCACCGAACTGGTCGCCGGCGAGTACACCCTCGCCGCGAGTGCGCCCGCCTTCCGCCCGGCGGCGCTGCCCGTCAGCGTGCAGGCCTCCCGGGAGACCCGTCAGGACGTCGAGCTCGCGGGCGGCGCCGTGTTGCGCGGGACCGTCCGGGCGAGCGGCGGACGTCCGGTCGAGGAGGCGCGCGTGACGCTCCTCGACGCCGCCGGCAACGTCGTCGACACCCTCACCACGGGAGCTGACGGAACGTTCCGTTTCGTGGACCTGTCCTCCGGCGAGTACACCGTCATCGCGGCCGGCTATCCGCCGGTCGCCACGGTGCTGCAGGTGGCCGGCGGGGGACGCACCGAACGCGACCTCCAGCTCGGCCACGAGGACTGACCCGGCCGCCGGGGGGCCCACCGGACGGATCCGGCGGGCCCCGCCGCAACCGGCGCGACGGGGTCGCCGGATCAGGGTGACGCCGCACCGGCCCGTACGGGATCCGGCGGCGGAGCCCGGCAGGGACTCCGGACCCGAGTGCGGGGGAGTGACGTGATGGTGGGGCCGGTGGGGGGACGCGGCGGGACGCCGTACCGGATCAGGCGTCCGGATCCGGCCAGAGGGAACCCGAGGGAAGGCGTCCGGGTCCGGCCAGAGGGAACCCGAGGGAATTCGCGTATTCGCCGGGCGTCGCGCCCGGCCCGCGCCGTACCGTGGTGACCGGGGGAACAGATCTTGCGGAGCCGTGGGGAGAGGGGCCTGGGCCATGGACCGTGGCACCGAGAGCGACGTGCCTCCCGGCCAGGCGGAGGTGAGGGATGCCGTGACGGGGGACGCCGCGGCCGCCCGCGTCCCGCTGGCCGTGGTCGTCGTCGACCACGACGGCCTGGTGTCGCACTGGAGCAGGGGCGCGCGGCGGCTCTTCGGCACCGCCAAGGAAGAGGCGATCGGCCTCCCCGCCACCGACCTGCTGCCCGTCTCCGGCGCCCTGCCCGACCAGGACGACGACGTGGCGGACCGGGACCGGGCCCACGCCGCCTTCGACGGGCTCGGACCCGGGCTGGAGACGTCCCTCGGCGGACGACTGTCCTACCCGGCCGCGGGCCGCGCCCGGCTGACCGTCGCCGGCCGGGGCCGCGTCGACGTCCTGTGGTGGGCGTACCCGCTGGTGGGCCCCGGCCGGGAGAGGCTGCTGGTGCTCGCCGCCGACGCGGACGCCCTGCGCCGTGACGCGGCCGGCGGGACGGTGGCGGACGGCGGGAGCGGACCGGCCCTTCGCACCGGCACGGTTCCGGCCGTCCCGGCCGCCCGGAAGGCGCCGCCGGCCGCGGCCGTGACCCCCGGGACGTTCGAGCGGGTCGCGCCCGCCTTCGCGCTGCACACCGACTTCCCCGGCGCCGACGAGCTCGCCCGCAGGCTGCCGGAGATCCTGCCCAGCATGAGCGTCGGCGAGAGCGCCCGCATCGTCTCCCAGGTCCTCGAACTCGGCTATCCGGTAGTGGAGTTCAGCCACAGCGACCGGGTTCCCGTCACCCCCGACTGGGGCGTGCCGCGGCGGGCCGAGCGCAGGGCGCGCCGGGAGCGGGCGGCCCGCGCCGTCGCCCAGGGACTGCCCGTGCCGGCCGAACTCGCCGACGACGAGGGCGTGGACCTCGAGTACGCCGCCGTCCGCGAACACCTGGAGTTCCTCAACGAGGTCAGCGGCCGGATCGGCACCTCGCTCGACCTGGCGCGGACCATCGAGGAGGTCAGCCGGGCCGTCGTGCCCCGCTTCACCGACGTGGCCGGCACCTATCTGCGCGAACAGGTCGTCGCCGGCGAGGGGTTCCCCGACGGGGTGCCCGACACCACCACCATGTGGCACCGGGTGGCCCTGGAGCACACCGACGAGCCGGGCCGCTGGGACGACGTCGTGCCGGTCGGCGAGGCCATGCCGTTCCCCGCCCACACGCCGTTCTTCCAGTGCATGACGAGCGGCGAGCCGGTCCTCGTGCCGCGGATCGGCGAGGAGATGGGCCATGCCATCGCCTCGCAGTTCGACAAGCGCGACATCCGGCCGCTGATCACCCACCGCTCGATGCTCGTCGTCCCGCTGAAGGCCCGCAACGTCGTCCTCGGCTTCATGATCCTGCTGCGTCACCCCGAGCGCGCCGCGTTCGACGACATGGACCGGGTCACCGGCGCCGAACTCGCCGCCCGCGCGGGCCTGGTGCTCGACAACGCCCGGATGTACACGTTCCAGGAGAGCGTCGCCGAGACCCTCCAGGACAGCATGCTGCCGCACATCCCGGCCCGGATGGCCGGCTGCGACATCGCCACCCGCTATCTGCCGGGCACCCTGCTCGGCAGGGTCGGCGGCGACTGGTTCGACTCGGTCAAGCTGCCCGGCGCCCGCACCGCCCTGGTCGTCGGCGACGTCATGGGCCACGGCCTCAACTCGGCGGCGATGATGGGCCAGATGCGAACGGCCGTGCAGACCATGGCCGCGCTCGACCTGCCGCCCGCCCAGCTGCTGCGCAACCTCGACGACCTCGCCCAGCGGCTCGGCGACACCTATCTCGCGACCTGTCTGTACGCCGTCTACGATCCGATCGCGGGCGAGCTGCACCTGGCCAACGCCGGCCACATCCCGCCGGTGCTGGTGCGCGCCGACGGCCGCAGCGAGCTGCTCGGCCTGCCCACGGGCGCGCCCATCGGCGTGGGCGGGGTGCCCTTCGAGGCGGTGCGGGTGCGCGTGGCGCCCGGCGACCGGCTGGTGATGTGCACCGACGGGCTGGTCGAGGTGCGCGGCGAGGACATCGGTGTCGGGCTGGCCACGCTGTGCGAGTCCGCGGCCCATCCGGCCGCCTCCATGGACGACGCCTGCGACACCATCATCCGCGCCCTGAACCCGCGCGAGGGCCGCAAGGACGACGTGGCCCTGCTCATGGCGCGTCTCAACGGCATCGCACCGGACGACGTCGCCGAGTGGCGGCTCGCCCGCGAACCCGCCGAGGTGGGCCGCGCCCGCGCGGTGGTCCGTGAGCAGCTGCACGAGTGGGGGCTGCCCCGGCTCGCCGACGCGGCCGAGCTGATGGTCAGCGAGCTCGTCACCAACGCCGTACGGCACGGCCGCGGCCGGCCCGTCGAGCTGCGTCTGATCCGCGGTGACACCCTGCTGTGCGAGGTGGACGACGACGACCACGAGCTGCCCACGCTGCTGAACGCCGGCCCGTCCGCCGAGTTCGGGCGCGGTCTGCGCGTGGTCAGCACCCTGGCCCGCGAGTGGGGAGCCAGCCGGACCGGCGGCGGCAAGACGGTCTGGTTCGAACTGACCCTGCCCCGCCGCTGACGCCCCCGCCGCTGACGCCCCCTGCCGTTGACGTCGCTGCCGCAGACGTCCCCGGGCCTCCGAGGCCCCCTGCCGCTACGCCCCCTGCCGCTTCATGCCCCCCGTCCGGCTGACGCCCCGCCGCGACCTCTCCGCGGCCGCCCGACGAGCACCCATGCCCGACGAGTGCCCGAGCCCGCGCGTACCCGCGGCGGCGAGGACCCGAGCCCACGCGTACCCGCGCCGGCGAGCGCCCGAGCCCACGCGTACCCGCGCCGGCGAGCGCCTGAGCCCACAGCTGCCCGAGTTCGCGGGCGTCCGAGTTCGCGGGCGTCCGAGCCCGCAGGCGTGCGCCGGTGTGCGCGGGGAAGGAGGGCGCGTGCGGGTGAGCCCCGGCGCTTGTGAGGCCGCCCCCGGGGCGATAGACCGTACTGGCCCGTCACTCACGACGGATTTCCGCCAGACCCAAGGGAGTTGGGCATGAGCGTGACGAGTCGGTACCGGCAGTCCTGGGAGGGCTTCTGGAGCGAGGCGCCCGAAGGGCAGGGGGCGGTGTTCTGGGACGCCGAGCCCGAGGTGACCGCCGGGCGCCACCTCTGTCTCTTCGAGCCGTACCTCACCGACAGCGGGCTGCCCCTGGTCGACCTCGGCTGCGGCAACGGCACCCAGACCCGCTACCTGGCCACCCGTTTCCCCCGCGTCGTCGGCGCCGACATCGCCGCGGCGGCCGTCGAGCAGGCCCGGCGCGCCGACCCCGCCCACCGGGCCGCGTACCGGGTGATGGACGCCACGGACAAGACCGCGGCCGAGGCCCTGCACGCCGAGCTGGGCGACGCCCACGTCTATGTGAGGGGAGTCCTGCACCAGTGCGAGCCGGACGACCGGCAGCCCTTCGCCGACGTCCTGGCGACGCTCGTCGGCGAGCGCGGCCGGGCCTTCCTCGTCGAGCCGTCCCAGGCGGCCCGGGCGGTGCTGGGCCGGCTGGCGCGGGGCCCGGCGGGCCCGCCCCCCAAGGTCGAGCCGGTGCTGCGGCACGGCATAGCCCCCGGCGAGGTGCCCGACGACGCCGTGCCGCGGTATCTGCGCTCGGCGGGGCTCACCGTCCTGGCGAGCGGAGAGACACCCCTGGTGACCGCGGAGTCCGCGCCGGACGGCAGCCGGATCGAACTGCCGTCGCGCTGGTTCGTGGCCGAACACGTGCGGTGACGGGTCGGCGGCGGCCGCAGCGCCCTACGTGTCCGGCCGGTGGCGTATTGTCGCATTGACGTAGTTTGGAGGGGGTGGGGGAAGGTCGCTCCCCCTACAGCCTGTAGGGTTACGTCCACCCCGCCGCATCCCGAACGGAACAGAGACGAGAGGTGGCCGTGTCGACCGTCGCGCCCGATCCGGACGTCAGTGTTGTCGTCATCGTCTACAACGACGAAGAGAGACTTCCGACGGCCGTAGGTTCCGTCCTCGAGCAAACTCTGCGCAATGTCGAGGTGATCATCGCCGACGACTGCTCGACGGACGGTTCCTTCGAGGTCGCGCAGGCGCTCGCCGCGGCCCACCCCGGCAGGGTCCGCGCGATCCGGCTGCCGGAGAACAGCGGCGGCTGCGGAGAGCCCCGCAACCAGGGGATCAAGGTCGCCCGCGGCCGTTACGTGATGTTCCTCGACAGCGACGACACGCTGGAGAAGAACGCCTGCCGCAACATGGTCGAGGCCGCCGACCGTACCCGCGCCGACCTGGTCTCCGGCCTGTGTGTCCGGGTTCACACCGACAACCGGCACGGCAAGCGGACCCTCTGGTACCCGTGGCTGTACCGCCGCACCCGCACCCTCGACTCCGTCGCCGAGCTGCCCGACCTCTTCGTCTTCGACACCCTGTCGACGAACAAGTGCTACCGGCGCGGCTTCCTCCTCGACAACGACCTCGCCTTCCCCCGGGGCATCCACTACGAGGACCTGCTCTTCTCCGCCCAGGCCTATCTGGCCGCCGAGCGGATCACCCTCATCCCCAACACGGTCTACCACTGGAACGTCGTCCAGAAGACCGCCGTGAAGTCGATCAGCAACCGGCGCGGCGAGATCAGCAACTTCGCCGACCGGGTCGAGATCCACCGCCGCATCGACGCCCTCCTGGACCGCCAGGGCCAGGACGAGCTGAAGCTGCGCAAGGACATCAAGTTCCTCAAGCACGACCTCGTGCTGTACCTGCGGGAGCTGCCCTTCCTCGACGACGGCTACCGGCACCGCTTCGCCGAGCTGGCCCGCGGCTACGTCCAGCACTTCCCCGAGGCGGCCTACGCCGAACTCGACAAGATCCACGCCATCTGCGCCCAGCTGATGCTGCGCGAGGACTGGACCGACCTGATGCCGGCCATCGACGCGCTGCTCAACCGCGGCAAGATCGCCACGCCGCTGGTCGAGCACGACGGCCGGGTCTACTGGAGCGACCGCCACCTCGACGACCCCGAGATGCGCACCGTCCTGGACGTCACCCCGCTCGGCTACCACGCCAAGCGGCTGAACCAGATGTTCCTGCGCAACCGGCTCACCGAGTACACCGTCCACGGCGGCGACGTCACCCTCGCCGGCCGGATCGTCAACCCGCTGCACACCGTCGCGGCGGACGCGCGGCTCACCGCCGAGCTGGAGTTCAAGGCCCGCCGGCGCAGCCTGCAGACCTTCCGCTTCCCGGTGCCCGCCCCCCGCCACGAGGGCGACGCGATCACCTGGCGCGCCGAGGTCCCGCTGACCCGGCTGCTCAGGCCGCTCGGCGTCATCGACGACGTCTGGGACGTACGGCTGCACCTGACCGCCGACGGCAAGCGCACCACCAGCAGGCTCACCGTCGGCGCCGTCGACCTGGAGGACGCCGAGTCCGTGCCGGTCCGGCCGCGGCTGACCCGGCTCCTGGCCGACCGCCTCGAAGCCCAGGTGTCCGCCAAGGGCCACCTCGCCTTCCGGCTCACCCAGGAGAGCCGGCTGGCCCGCACCGGCCGCGCCGCCGTCGAACGCAACCTGCACGGCCGCCCCGCGCGCGTCGCCAAGAGCGCCTACCGCAAGGCGCGCGCCCTGCGCAAGGAGCTGAACTCCGGCACCCGCAAGCTCCAGGTCTACGAGCGCATGCTGACCAAGCTTCCCGTGCGCAAGGGCACCGTCGTCTTCGAGAGCCACCTCGGCAAGCAGTACAGCGACAGCCCCCGCGCCGTCTTCGAGGAGCTGCGCCGTCGCGGCACGCCCGTCACCCCCATCTGGTCCTACGCCGGCGACCGGCCCCGCGGCTTCCCCACGGACGTGGAACTGGTGCGCCGCTGGTCGTGGCGGTACCTGAAGGCGCTGGCCCAGGCCGAGTACTGGATCGACAACCAGGGCTACCCGCTGCGCCTGACCAAGCGCCCGGAGACCACGTACATCCAGACCTGGCACGGCTCCGCGCTGAAGCGGATGGGCTTCGACGAGCCCGGGCTGCGGATGCTGTCCGAGACGGAGCAGCGTGCCTACCAGCAGGCGCTGGACCGCTTCGACCACTTCGTGGTCCGCGGCGAGCACGACGTGCGCACCCTCGCCCGCGCCTACCGCATCCCCGAGCACAAGCTGCTGCGCACCGGCTACCCGCGCAACGACGCGCTGGTGCGGGCCCGGGAGAGCGAGACACACGGCCCGCAGGCGCGCGAACTCGCCGAACGCCTGGGCATCGAGCCGGGCCGGCGCGTGCTGCTGTACGCGCCGACCTTCCGCGCCCGCGACGGCCGCGTCCAGGACTTCCGGTTCCCCTTCGACGCCGAGGACTTCGCGGCCCGGTTCGGCGACGACTGCGTCCTCCTCGTCAGGGCGCACTACCTGAACCGCGTCACCCTGCCCCCGTCGGTGGCCGGACGTGTGATCGACGTCAGCGGCGAGCCGGACATCACCCCGCTGATGCTGCTGGCCGACGCGCTGATCACCGACTACTCCTCGGTGATGTTCGACTACGCGCTCCTGGGGCGCCCCATCGTCTTCTACGCCTACGACTGGGAGGAGTACGCCGAGGACACCCGCGGCACCTACTTCGACCTGCTCACCGAGGCGCCGGGACCCGTCCCGCGCACCCCGGAGGAACTCTTCGCCGTGCTCGACGACCTGACCGCCGTGCGCACCCGGTACGAGGCGCGGCTGAAGGAGTTCGTGGACAAGTACGGTGAGTACGACCGCGGGGACGCCGCGGCGCAGATCGTGGACCGTTTCTTCGGCCCCGCGGGAGAGACCCGATGACCCAGCGCGACATCTTCTTCGTGGCCAACGAGGTCAACGAACTCGGCGGCGTGGGCCGTTGGCAGACCCAGCTGGCCGGCCTGCTGGCCGAACGCGGCCACCGGGTCACCGTCATCGGCGTCTCCCCGGCCAACCACCCGATGGACCTCGGCGCGACTCCGCCCTTCCGGACGGTCACGCTGTACGCCCGCCGGCCGCCCGGCCGCCCCCGGGCGCGCCGCCCGCTGGGCTCCCTCGACCCGGCCGTGCGCCGCCACGAGACCCACATGCGTTCGGCCGCCGCCCGGCTCACGGCGCTGTTCCGCGCCGCCCGGCCGGGCGCCGTGATCATCGTGCCGCAGGTGTGGGCGATGGAGTGGGTGTCGCTCGCGGACACCGCCGGCCACCCCGTCATCGGCATGACCCACGAGTCGTTCGACACCTCCCGCAAGTCCTCCCGCTTCGACCGCGTGAAGAGGTACTTCAAGGATGTCGACCGGCTGCTCGCCCTCACCCAGGAGGACGCCGACCGCTGGGTGGGCGAGGGCCTGAACAACATGGGCTTCATGCCCAACCCGCTGCCGATCGTGCCCGCCGAGCCCTCGCCGCGCACCGCCAAGACGGTGGTCAGCGTCGGACGTCTCTCCCACGAGAAGGGCGTCGACCTGCTGCTGGACGCCTGGGCCGAGGCCGTGGCCAAGCAGCCCGGCTGGACCCTGCGCGTCTACGGCCGGGGCGAGGCCGAGGCCGAACTGCGGCAGCGGTGCGCCGAACTCGGCCTGGACGACTCGGTGGACTTCGCCGGGCAGACCGACGACGTGCCCGGGGCGCTGCGCGCCTCCTCCGTCTTCGTCCAGTCCTCCCGCGGCGAGGGCTTCCCCCTCGTCCTGCTGGAGGCGATGGCGACCGGAGTGCCGTGCGTGGCCTTCGACTGCGCGCCCGGCGTCCGCGAGATCGTCGCCCATGAGGAGGACGGGCTGCTGGCCCGCCCCGGCAACACCACCGAACTCGCCCGCCACCTCGTACGGCTGATGTCCGACGAGCGGCTGCGCGACGCGATGGGCGAGCAGGCCCTGCGCAGCGTGCGGCGCTTCGACCCGGACACCATCACCCGCCGCTGGGAAGAGCTCTTCGACTTCCTGGAGCGCTGACCCGGCACGCCCGCGGCCGGCGCTCTGCGCAGCGCCGGCCAGGGGCGCGCCGGCCGCGGGTTCCCGGTCCGGTGGCGGGGAACCCATGGCCACGCGACACACCACAAGGCCCGCCGGCGAGGCCGGCGACGTGTTCAGGACGGAGCGCGCATGACGGTGAGGCACCCTCGTGGCAGCCACGGCGAGAGCCGTGATCTGGCGGTCAACCCCGTCTTCAGCCGGGAGCCCCTCAGGGTGCCCCGGTACGCCATGCCGGACGGCGAGATGGAGCCGGCCACCGCCTACCAGGTGGTGCACGACGAGCTGATGCTCGACGGCAACGCCCGGCAGAACCTGGCGACGTTCGTCTCCACCTGGGCCGAACCCGAGGCCCGGCGGCTGATGGACGAGTGCGCCGAGAAGAACATGATCGACAAGGACGAGTACCCGCAGACCGCGGAACTCGAGACCCGCTGCGTCCACATGCTGGCCCGGCTCTGGCACGCCCCCGACCCGCACCGCGCCGTCGGGTGCTCCACGACCGGATCCAGCGAGGCGGCGATGCTCGGCGGCCTGGCGCTCAAGCGGCGCTGGCAGCAGCGCCGCCGGGCCGAGGGCAAGTCCACCGACCGGCCCAACCTGGTCATGGGCATCAACGTGCAGATCTGCTGGGAGAAGTTCGCCGACTACTTCGAGGTCGAGCCGCGCTACGTGCCGATGGAGGGGGACCGCTACCACCTCACCCCCGAGAAGGCGGTCGAGCTGTGCGACGAGAACACCATCGGCGTCGTCGCCGTCCTCGGCTCCACCTTCGACGGCAGCTACGAACCCGTCGCCGCCATCGCCGCCGCTCTGGACGACCTCCAGTCCCGCACCGGCCTGGACATCCCCGTCCACGTCGACGGCGCGTCCGGCGCGATGATCGCGCCCTTCCTCGACCCCGACCTGCGGTGGGACTTCCGGCTGCCCCGGGTCGCCTCCATCAACACCTCGGGCCACAAGTACGGCCTGGTCATGCCCGGTGTCGGTTGGGCGCTGTGGCGCGACCAGGAGGCCCTGCCCGACAGCCTGGTCTTCCACGTCAACTACCTCGGCGGCGACATGCCGACCTTCGCCCTGAACTTCTCCCGGCCCGGCGCCCAGGTCGTCGCGCAGTACTACAACTTCCTGCGCCTGGGCTTCGACGGCTACCGGAGGGTGCAGCGCACCTGCCGCGACGTCGCCACCCGGCTGGCCGCCGAGATCGCCCGGCTCGGCCCGTTCGAGCTGATCACCGACGGGAGCGAGATCCCGGTCTTCGCCTTCCGGGTGCGCCGGGACATCGACCGCTTCAGCGTCTACGACGTCTCCGCCGCGCTGCGCGAACGCGGCTGGCTGGTGCCCGCGTACACCTTCCCGAAGAACCGCACCGATCTCGCGGTCCTGCGCATCGTCGTCCGCAACGGCTTCAGCCACGACCTGGCCGATCTGCTGCTGGAGGACCTGCGCCGCTTGCTGCCCCGGCTGGACAAGCAGCACGAACCGCACCGCGACGCCGAGAACGCCGGAGGGTTCGCCCACGGCGCGGAGACCAAGAACCCGCTCCACCCCGGCCGCGACTGAACGACGGAGGACGCCATGTGCCGCCTGTTCGGCCTCAGCAGCGCGCCCCGGCGCACCCGCGCCACCTTCTGGCTGCTGGACGCGCCCGACAGCCTCAGCCGCCAGAGCCGCCAGGAGCCCGACGGCACCGGCCTCGGGTACTTCACGGCCGACGGCGTCCCGCGCGTGGACAAGGCCCCGATCGCGGCCTACGAGGACCGGGCCTTCGCCGAGGAGGCCCGGCAGACGGAGTCCGCGACCTTCCTCGCCCATGTGCGCTTCGCCTCCACCGGCGGCCTGGACGCCCGCAACACCCACCCCTTCGAGCAGGACGGGCGGCTGTTCGCGCACAACGGCGTCATCGAGGGCCTGGACCGGCTCGATGCCCACCTGGGCGAGGACCGCTCCCTGGTGCGGGGCGACACCGACTCCGAGCGGTTCTTCGCCCTGATCACCCGGGAGACCCGCGACCACGGCGGCGACGTCGGCGCCGGGATCGAGCACGCCGCCCGCTGGATCGCCGGGAACCTGCCCCTCTACGCCCTCAATCTGGTCCTCGTCACCCCCGACGAGCTGTGGGCGCTGCGCTATCCCGACACCCACGAGCTGTACGTCCTCGAGCGCCGGGCGGGCGGACAGCACGGCGACCGGCACCTGGACCACAGCGGCGGCCACGGCCGGATGCGCGTCCACTCCGAGGCACTGGCCGGGCAGCCGGCCGTCGTCGTCGCCAGCGAACGCATGGACGACAACCCCGAGTGGCGGCTCCTGGAACCGGGCGAACTCCTCCACGTCGGCCCCGGTCCGGCGGCCGCCGGCCGGGTCGTCCTGCCCGAGCCCCCGGCGCACCGGCTCACCCTGGAGGACCTGCGCCCCGGCGCCGCCGCCTCCCAGCGGGCCGTCTAGGGCGTGTTTCGAAAGTGGCGCTGTCCGCCCGAAGGGCGGGCCCCGCGGCGTCTGGTGCGTGTGATCGCAAGGCGGAGGGTCGTCCTCGTACTGGGCGTACGTGGACGATCCCGACAACGCGGCGAGCGCGCGTGCCAGGCGTCGCGGGGCAGGCGGGACTTTCGAAACACGTCCTAGGACAGGGCCCTGGGTCGCTGGGAGGGGGAAGGGGGCCGCGTCAGACGCGGACGCCGAACATGAACGGGCCGCCGATGGTGCTCATCGACTCGTAGCGGACGACCGTGCCGCTGCGCGGGGCGTGCAGCACCATGCCGTTGCCCGCGTAGAGGCCGACGTGGTGGATGTCGTTGAAGAAGAAGACGAGGTCGCCGACCTGGAGCTGGCTCTGCGAGTAGATCCGGGTGCCGATGTTGGCCTGCGCCTCGGAGGTGCGCGGAATCGAGACGTCGGCCTGCGCGTACGCCCAGGAGGTCAGCCCCGAGCAGTCGAAGGTGGACGGGCCGGCGTGTGACCACTGGTACGGGCTGCCCAGCTTGCTCTGTGCGGCGGCGAAGGCCGCGCCGGCCCGGCCGGAACCGGCGGAGATCTTGCCGGGGTCGCCGGTGTCGCTGTTCAGCCCAGGGCGCTCGCTACCGCGGGTGGCGCGGGTCTGGTCGGCGGCGGCGAGGGCGGCCTTCTCCTGCGCGGTGAGGGAGTTGAGCAGCTTCTGCGCCTGGGCGAGCTTGCCCTGGACTTCCTTCTTCTTCTCGCCCAGTTCGGTGCGGGTGGCGGCGAGGTCCTTGAGCTTGGCGGTGGCCTCGGCGCGCTGCTGGGCCAGTTCGCGCTGCTTGTCCTGGATCTTCTTCAGGGCGTCGGCCTGCTGGCCGCTGACCTGGTCGAGGGTGGACGCCTTGTCCAGGTAGTCGTCCGGCTCCGAGGACAGGAACAGCTGGAGGGAGGGGTCGATGCCCCCGGTGCGGTACTGTCCGGCCGCCATCGAACCGAGCCCGTCGCGCAGCTTGTTGAGGTCCTGCTGACCGCGGGCGACGTTGTCCTGGATGGTGGAGATCTCCCTCTGGAGCTTCTCCTGCTTCTCCTTGGCGCCGTTGTACTTCTCGGTGGCCTGCTCCGCCTGGTCGTAGAGCTCGTCGACCTTGGACTTGACCTCGTCCTTGCTCGGCTTCGCGCTGGGCGCGGCGTTGGCCGCCTGCGCGCTGATCGCGACGGCGGCCGCTGCCGCGGTGGTCAGCACGGTCACACGTGTGCGACTGGGCCTCTTGGGTCGACGGTGGGATGCCACGGAAGCGAGCTCCTTCTTCTGGGTGATCACCCGCTCGGAAGTTCGAACCCTGACCCTAGTGACCTCATCGTGATGAATTCAATTCCGCACGGCACAAAATCCCACCACGTCCTCCATTTCCCACGCGCAACCGGCAGAAAGTAAGGCCGTGTTGACAGGCAGTCATGCAGTGCACGGGGGTGTCTTCCCGGGATCTCCTGTCCGCCTCATAGGAAGATCCCTCGCCGACGCGTAACGTGAAGCAGCATGAAGATCCTCATCAGCGCCGACATGGAGGGCGCCACCGGTGTGACCTGGCCGGCGGACGTGCTGCCGGGGACGCCGCAGTGGGAGCGGTGCCGCTCGATGTTCACCTCCGACGTCAACGCGGCCGTGCTGGGCTTCCTGGACGGCGGCGCCGACGAGGTGCTGATCAACGAGGCGCACTGGTCGATGCGCAACCTGCTCCTGGAGGAACTGGACGAGCGCGCCCAGATGCTCACCGGACGGCACAAGTCGCTGTCCATGGTGGAGGGCGTGCAGCACGGCGACGTGGACGGCCTCGCCTTCGTCGGCTACCACGCGGGCGCCGGCATGGAGGGCGTCCTCGCGCACACCTACCTCGCCAACCAGATCACCGGTGTCTGGCTGAACGACGTACGGGCCAGCGAGGGGCTGCTCAACGCGCACGTGGCCGCCGAGTACGGCGTGCCCGTCGTCCTCGTCACCGGTGACGACGTGGCCTGCGAGGACGCGCTCGGATACGCGCCCGAGGCGCTGAAGGTCGCCGTCAAGGACCATGTGTCGCGGTACGCGGCCGTGTGCCGTACGCCGGCCCGTACCGCGGCCGACATCCGGGCGGCGGCCGAACGGGCGGCCGCGCTGGCGGTCCGCCACGAACCGGCCGACGGCGGCCCGTTCACCGTCGCGCTGGAGTTCGACGCCGAGCACCTCGCGATGGCCGCCACCGTCGTGCCCGGCGTGTCCCGTGTCGCGGAGCGCAAGGTGGCCTACACCAGCGCCACCATGTACGAGGGGATCCGCACCTTCAAAGCGGTCACCACGATCGTCTCGGCCGCCGTGGAGGAACAGTATGGCTGACGCTCTGGCACTGGACGAGGTCGTCCGGTTCACCTCCGACCTCATCCGCATCGACACCACCAACCGGGGCGGCGGCGACTGCCGGGAACGCCCGGCCGCCGAGTACGCCGCCGCGCAACTGGCCGGCGCCGGCCTGGACCCGCTGCTGCTGGAGCGCACCGCGGGCCGGACCAACGTCGTCGCCCGGGTCGAGGGCACCGACCCGTCGGCGCCCGCGCTGCTCGTCCACGGCCACCTCGACGTGGTGCCCGCCCTGGCCGAGGACTGGAGCGTGCACCCGTTCTCCGGCGAGGTCCGCGACGGCGTCGTGTGGGGCCGGGGCGCGGTGGACATGAAGAACATGGACGCGATGATCCTCGCCGTGGTCCGCGCCTGGGCCCGGCAGGGCGTGCGGCCGCGCCGGGACGTGGTGATCGCGTTCACCGCCGACGAGGAGGCCAGCGCCGAGGACGGCTCCGGCTTCCTCGCCGAACAGCACGCGGAGCTGTTCGAAGGCTGCACCGAGGGGATCAGCGAGTCCGGCGCGTTCACCTTCCACGACGGCGCCGGCCGCCGGATCTACCCGATCGCGGCCGGCGAGCGCGGCACCGGCTGGCTCAGGCTGAGCGCGCGGGGCCGGGCGGGCCACGGCTCCCGGGTCAACGCGGAGAACGCGGTGACCCGGCTCGCCGCCGCCGTCGCCCGGATCGGCGCCCACCAGTGGCCGCTCCGGCTCACCCCGACCGTCCGCGCCGCCCTCACCGAACTCGCCGCGCTCTACGGCGTGGAGCCCGACCTGCACAACGTGGACGCGCTGCTCGACAAGCTCGGCCCGGCCGCCGGACTCGTGGAGGCGACGGTGCGCAACAGCGCCAACCCCACTATGTTGCAGGCCGGTTACAAGGTGAACGTCATCCCGGGCGAGGCGGTCGCGTACGTCGACGGCCGGTTCCTGCCCGGCGGCGAGGAGGAGTTCCGCACCACCCTCGACCAGCTGACCGGACCCGACGTGGACTGGGAGTTCCACCACCGCGAGGTGGCGCTCCAGTCGCCGGTGGACTCGCCGACGTACCGGGCGATGCGCGCCGCCGTCGAGGAGTTCGCGCCCGAGGGCCACGTGGTGCCGTACTGCATGGCGGGCGGCACCGACGCCAAGCAGTTCTCGCGGCTCGGCATCACCGGCTACGGCTTCTCGCCGCTGAAGCTGCCCGAGGGCTTCGACTACCACCACATGTTCCACGGCGTCGACGAGCGCGTCCCCGTGGAGGCGCTGCACTTCGGCGTGCGTGTCCTCGACCGCTTCCTGCGGACCGTCTGAATCCTAGGGGGAGACAGTGCAGATACTGCCGTACGGTTCCTGGCCCTCGCCGATCGACGCGGCCCTCACCGCCGCGAACGACGGCAAGCCGGAGTTCGTGGGCTTCGTCGGGGACGAGGTCTGGTGGACCGCGCCCCGCCCGGCGGAGGGCGGGCGGCGGACGCTGGTGCGACGCGAGGCCGACGGAACGGAGTCGGTGCTGCCCGCCCCGTGGAACGTGCGCACCCGGGTCATCGAGTACGGCGGCCGGCCCTGGGACGGCGCACCGCGGGACGGCGAACCGCTGCTGGTGTTCGTGAACTTCGCCGACCAGCGGCTGTACCGCTACGAACCCGGCGGTGAGCCGCGCCCGCTCACCCCGGTCTCCGCGGTGGGCGGCGGACTGCGCTGGGCGGACCCGCGGGTGCTCGTCGAGCGCGGCGAGGTCTGGTGCGTGCTGGAGGAGTTCACGGGCGAGGGGCCCACCGACGTACGGCGCGTGCTCGCCGCCGTGCCGCTGGACGGCTCGGCGGCCGAGGACCGCGGCGCGGTGCGCGAACTGACCGACGACCGCCACCGGTTCGTGACCGGCGCGCGGCTGTCGCCGGACGGGCGGCGCGCGGCCTGGGTGGCCTGGGACCACCCCCGGATGCCCTGGGACGGCACGGAACTGCTGGTGGCCGAGGTCGACGCGGACGGCGGCTTCGGCGCGCCCCGGACCGTCGCCGGCGGCGCCGAGGAGTCGATCGTCCAGGCGGAGTGGGCCGCCGACGGCTCGCTGCTCCATGTGAGCGACCGCAGCGGCTGGTGGAACCTGTACCGCGACGGCCGCCCGCTGTGCCCGCGCGAGGAGGAGTTCGGCGGGGCGCTGTGGCGGGTCGGCCTGCGCTGGTTCGCGCCGCTGGAGTGCGGGCTGATCGCCGTCCTGCACGGGCGGGGCGGCGTGGTCCTCGGCATACTCGATCCGGAGACGGGCGAGATCGTCGACGTGCCGGGCCCCTGGAGCGAGTTCGACGCCACGCTCGCCGTGCACGGCGACCGGGTGGCCGCGGTCGCCGCCGGCCCGCACAGCTCCTACGAGGTCGTCGAGCTGGACACCCGCACCGGGCACGCCCGCGTGATCGGCGCCGCCCACCGGGACGCCGTCGACCCCGCCTACCACCCGCGGCCCGAGGCGCGCACCTTCACCGGCCCGGACGGCCGTGACGTCCACGCGCACGTCTACCCGCCCCGCAACCCCGAGTGCGCGGCGCCCGAGGGCGAGCTGCCGCCCTACGTCATCTGGGCGCACGGCGGGCCCACCGGCCGGACGCCCCTCGTCCTCGACCTGGAGATCGCCTACTTCACCTCGCGCGGCATCGGCGTGGCGGAGGTCGAGTACGGCGGCTCGACCGGCTACGGGCGGGAGTACCGCAACCGGCTGCGCGGGCAGTGGGGCGTCGTCGACGTCGAGGACTGCGCGACCGTCGCCCTCGCCCTCGCCGAGGAGGGCGCCGCCGACCGCGCCCGGCTCGCCGTCCGCGGCGGCAGCGCGGGCGGCTGGACGGCCGCCGCCTCCCTGGCCGGCACCGACGTCTACGCCTGCGCCACGATCATCTACCCGGTGCTGGACCTGACCGGCTGGGCCTCGGGGGAGACGCACGACTTCGAGTCGCGGTACCTGGAGACGCTGGTCGGGCCGCTCGCCGAGGTGCCCGACCGGTACGCCGAACGCTCGCCCGTCGAGCACGCCGACCGGATCACCGCGCCCTTCCTGCTGCTCCAGGGCCTGGACGACGTGATCTGTCCGCCGGTCCAGTGCGAACGCCTGCTGGCCCGCCTGGCCGGGCGGGACGTGCCGCACGCCTACCTCGCCTTCGAGGGCGAGGGGCACGGGTTCCGCCAGGCCGGGACGCTGGTGCGGGCGCTGGAGGCGGAGCTGTCGCTGTACGCTCAGGTGTTCGGCCTGAAACCGGCAGGCGCCCTCCCCACCCTGGAGCTCGGCACGTGAAGGAACTCCTGCGCCCGGCGCGGCTCGCCCCCGGGGCCCGGGTGGCCGTCGTGGCCCCCAGCGGCCCGGTGCCCGAGGAACGGCTCCAGGCCGGTCTGGACGTACTGCGCGACTGGGACCTGGACCCGGTCGTCGCGCCGCACGTGCTCGACCGGCACGGCGCCTTCCCCTATCTGGCGGGCGCCGACGCCGACCGGGCCGCCGACCTCCAGGGCGCCTGGTGCGACCCGGCGGTCGACGCCGTGCTGTGCGCCCGGGGCGGCTACGGGGCGCAGCGCATGGTGGACCTGCTCGACTGGGACGCGATGCGCGCGGTCGGCCCGAAGGTGTTCGTCGGCTTCAGCGACATCACCGCGCTGCACGAGGCCTTCGCCACCCGCCTCGGCCTGGTCACCCTGCACGGGCCGATGGCGGCCGGCGTCGACTTCGTCAAGAACGCCCGGGCGCAGGACCACCTCAAGGCCACCCTGTTCGCGCCCGAGACGGTCCGGACGATCGCCTCCGGGGGCACCGCCCTGGTCCCCGGGCGGGCCCGGGGCGTCACGCTCGGCGGCTGCCTGGCGCTGCTCGCCGCCGACCTCGGCACCCCGCACGCACGGCCCTCGGCGGCCGGGGGACTGCTGTGCCTGGAGGACGTGGGGGAGGAGACGTACCGCCTGGACCGCTACCTCACGCAGCTGCTGCGCGCGGGATGGCTCGACGGGGTGCGCGGGGTGCTGCTCGGCTCGTGGGAGAGCTGCGAAGGCCCCGACCGCGTACGGACGTTGCTCGCCGACCGGCTCGGCGATCTGGGAATTCCTGTCGCCGAGGAGTTCGGATTCGGCCACTGCGAGGGGGCGTCGACCATACCCTTCGGCGTCACGGCCGAACTCGACGCCGACGCGGGCACGTTGACACTGGACGCTCCCGCCCTGCGCTGAGCGGGAACCGTCCCGGCTCCCGCCCTGCGCTGAGCCGGGACCGTCCGCCGGGAGGGGCCCCGACAAGGCTCCGGACCGTCGGGCCCCGCCGTGCCGGCTCCGGCGCCTGACGTCTCGTCAGCGGCGACCGTGCCGGTGATCGACCGGGTCCCACGGGTGCCCCAGCATGTTCCCAGCCGGTATTCACCGGCCGGTGAGTGATCGCGGCGGGCGACGACGCGTACCGCGGCAACCGGGGGATCGAACCGGTCGCCGTCATCGGCTCGGCCCAGGACACCGGGACGCTGAGCCTGCCCGTCGCGGGCGGCTGAGCCCGGTGGGACGACGTAGGGTGGCGGGATGCCGCACACCGCCTCCCGCCCTCTCGCCGAAGGCCCTCGCGTGGGCATCCGCCACTTCACCCGGGACGACGGCGAGGAGTTCACCGCCCGCGTCCGCGAGAGCCGGGACCTGCACCGCCCCTGGCTCTTCCCGCCGGCCACCGCCGAGGCCTACGCCGCCTACGCCGCACGGCTGATCGAGGACGAGGACCGCGCCGGCTACCTCGTCTGCGACAGGGAGGACGGCGCCATCGCCGGCTACATCAACGTCAACAACATCGTCAGGGGTGCCTTCCAGTCCGGAGCGCTCGGCTACGGCGCCTTCGCGCACGCCGCCGGACGCGGACTGATGAAGGAGGGCCTGAACCTCGTCATCGGCCACGCCTTCGGACCGCTGGGACTGCACCGGCTGGAGATCAACGCCCAGCCGGGCAACACCGCCTCCCTCGCCCTCGCCCGCTCCTGCGGCTTCCGGCTGGAGGGCTACTCGCCCGGCATGCTCTACGTCGACGGCGCCTGGCGCGACCACGAACGATGGGCGCTCACCGCCGAGATGCGGACTTCCGGTTGACCTTCATCGTGTCGAGGTCCGTCACCGTCGAACGCAGGTCACGGAAGCCGTAACCGAGTTCCCGCAGGGCCGTCGCGGCACGGTCCTCGGCGATCGCCGCCGCCATTTCCTCGCCGTCCTGCGCCTCGGACACCACGACGTAGCGCATCGAGAAGTGCTTCAGCGGCGCCGCTTCGTACGACAGCGAGCCCTCCTCGGTGAACCGCATGCTCGTCATCCCGTGATCGGCCGCCTCGGCCAGCAGCCGCGTCCGCGCCCGCTCGGTCAGGTCGTCCCAGACGCCCCTGACGATGACCCGGTAGGTGTGCCGCTCGCTCATCGGTCCTCGTGCCCCTCATCGCGGACCGCACCCGTCGTCCGGCCCCGAAGGACCGAGCGTACGTCCCGCGGGCCGTGGCGCCACCGCATTTTCCGCCCGGCCCTCCGAGCGCCGCCTTTGCGCAATACTGACCGGCGGTGCCCCTGGTCAGCTCACCGGCGAACGGGTTCCATGGTGATCGTGACGACGATCCGACACGAGGTACTCACGCTGCCCGCCGCACCGATGGGGCCGGACAACCCCCTGCCGGCCCTGCGCCCGCTCGACGAGGTCCACCGCATCGAGGACCGCGACAAGGCGGGCCTGCCGCACGACATGGCCCGGCAGATCGGCTACGCCCCGCTGCACAGCCTGCTGCCGGCGCCGGTCCGCGACGGCTACGGCAGAGAGCGCCGGGCCCGCGCGATCGACGCCCTCATACTCGAGAACGACCGGCTGCGCGCCACGGTGCTGCCCGGCCTCGGCGGCCGGATCGCCTCCCTCGTCCACAAGCCCGCCGACCGCGAACTCCTGTACCGCAACCCGGTGTTCCAGCCCGCCAACTTCGCCCTCAACGGCGCCTGGTTCTCCGGCGGCATCGAATGGAACATCGGCGCCACCGGCCACACCACCCTGTCCTGCGCACCCCTGCACGCCGCCCGCGTCCCCGCCCCCGACGGCGGGCAGATGCTGCGTCTGTGGGAGTGGGAGCGGCTGCGCGACCTGCCCTTCCAGGTCGACCTGTGGCTGCCCGACGGCTCCGACTTCCTGCACGTCGGCGTCCGCGTCCGCAACCCGCACGACCGGCCCGTTCCCACCTACTGGTGGTCCAACATCGCCGTCCCCGAGGAACGCCGGGTCCTCGCCCCCGCCGAGGAGGCCTACCACTTCGGCTACGAACGCCGCCTGCGCCGGGTCCCCGTCCCCGCCCACGACGGCGTCGACCGCACCTACCCCCTCAACAGCGCCTACGCCGCCGACTACTTCTACGAGGTGCCCGACGGACGGCGCCGCTGGATCGCCGCGCTCGACGAGGACGGCGAGGGCCTGGCGCAGACCTCCACCGACGTGCTGCGCGGCCGCAAACTGTTCGTCTGGGGCACGGGACCCGGCGGACGGCGCTGGCAGGAGTGGCTCACCGAACCGGGCACCGGCGGCTACTGCGAGATCCAAGCCGGGCTGACCCGCACCCAGCTGGAGCACGTACGGCTGGAGGCGGAGAGCGAGGTGGCCTGGCTCGAGTCGTACGGCCCGCTCCACGCGCCGCCCCCGGCGGGGGAGTGGGGCGCGGCCGTACGACAGACCGAGGAGCGGCTGGAGGCCGTACTGCCGCGCACCGCCGTCGACGCCGCCTACGCGGCCTGGAAGCCGTACGCCGACGCCGAACCGGAGGAGATCCTGAGCGCGGGCTCCGGCTGGGGCGCGCTCGAAGTACTGCGCGGCGGATGGAAACTGCCGGGCACACCGTTCCCGGAATCGACCGTCGGCCCGGAGCAGGAGCCGTGGCGCCGGCTGCTGCGCACCGGTTCCTTCCCGGAGCCGGACCGGGGCGCGCCGCCCGCGCGGAGCCTGGTCGCCCCGCACTGGCGGGACCTGCTGGAGACGGCGCCCGCCACCCCGGTCGCCGAATACCACCTCGGCGTCGCCCAGTGGCACGCCGGCGACCGCGCGCAGGCGGTGCGCAGCTGGGAGCGGGCGCTGGAACTCGCGCCCTCGCAGTGGCCCTCACTGCGCTGCC
This sequence comes from Streptomyces sp. NPDC018610, assembly GCF_044391765.1. Taxonomy (NCBI): domain Bacteria; kingdom Bacillati; phylum Actinomycetota; class Actinomycetes; order Kitasatosporales; family Streptomycetaceae; genus Streptomyces; species Streptomyces sp. NPDC018610. The sequence continues at coordinate 244,679 of NZ_JBISAL010000002.1, read as the reverse complement.
TGGCCGTGGCCGACCGGGAGACCGGCCACCACGAACGCGCCGCCGACCGCTACGCCGAGGCCTTCGACACCCTGTGCCGGGAGCGGGCCGACGACGGTGAGGACGGGACGGCGGCCACCGCCGCGCTCGGCCGGGAGACCGTCGAGGCACTGCTGCGGGCGGGGCGCCCGGCGGACGCCCGCGCGGTGTGGGAGCGGATCGACGCGCCGACCCGGGAACGCGGCCGGTTCCGCCTGATCGAGGCCGAGCTGCTGCTCGCCGAGGGGCGGCGCGAACAGGCGCGCGCACTCTTCGACGAGGGCTTCGAGGTCGCCGATCTCAGGGAGGGCGACGAACGGATCGGCCGGACATGGGACCGGACCGGCGGTGGCGAGTTGCCGGGGCGCTACGACTTCCGGATGCGCCCGGAGCCGTCCTGACGGGCCGTGGGGGTCCGGCCGCGCGGGCCCGACCCACCTGGCGATCAACACACCTGGCGGCCTGTCATGCGGTGCGGCGGTCCACGTACTCGTACACCGCGCGGTCCGGGTGCACGGCGATGAGGTTGCGGCCCGCCGGGGTCGCCACCGGGCCGGCGACGACGCGCGCGCCGAGCTCGGTCAGGACCCGGTGGGCGTCGACGTCCTGGACGGCGATCGTCGCCGCCACCTTGCGCAGCACCTCCGGTTCCGCCGCGGTGCGGAGAACGTCCTCCGCGGCACCGGCACGGACGTGACGCCGCGTTACGCCCGCTCCCGCGCGGGTACCCGCCGAGGATGGAGCGCTTGGATCACCTGGAGCACTTGGACAAGCAACTGGTCGAGGAACTGGCGCAGGTGGCGCGCGAGACGGTGCGCGACGAACTGCGCGAGCAGACCCGCCGGCAGCGCCGCACGGCCATGCTGTACGCCGCGTCCGGCGCCGCCGCCCTGTACGCGGGCGCGGCCGTCGCACTCGCTGTGGGCCTGGCCCTGGCGATCGGCCTGCCCGGCTGGGCGGCGGCGCTGATCACCGCGGCGGCCCTCGGCGCGGTGGCGTACGCGCTGCGTCGCGCGGCCCGGCCCGCCGCGTCCCGGCCGCAGGCTCCCGCCGGGCCGGGACCGGAACGGGCGGGCGGTCTCGCGGCCGGCGCCGGGCACGAGCGCGGCGGCGCCGGGCACGCCCCGGTGCCGCCGATGCCGGCCACGCCTCCGTCCGTGCCGCGCCCGGCGCGTCCGGACGACCGCGCGTCCTGAACCGGCCCGCGGATCCCGTTCGGATCCGCGGGGCCCTGGATCGAGTCGGGAGGGGCGTCGGATCGAATCGGGAGGGGGGGGGGGGGGGGGCCCCCCGGGGGGGGGGGGGGCGGCCGCCCCCCCCCCCCCCCGGCCGCGGCGCCCCCCCGGGGGGGCGGCGCGGGGGGAAACGCCGGGGGGGGGGGGGGGGGGGCGGGGGGGGGGGGCGGGGCCCCCCCCCGCCGCCGGGGCCCCCCCCCCCCGCCCCTCCTCCTCACCGCGGCAGCTGCGGCAGCACCTTCGTGCGGTAGAAGTCGAAGAAACCGCGCTGGTCGGGACCGATCTGGTTGACGTAGACGCGGTCGAAACCCGCGTCGGCGAACTCCTTGAGCGTGGCCACGTGCTGGTCCGCGTCGTCGCCGCACACCACGTTGTCGCGGACCATGTCCTCGGTGACGAGGGGCTTCAGCTGCTCGAAGTGGCGGGGAGTGGGCAGTACTTGGCCCATCTCGCCGGGGAGCTGCTCGTTGTACCACAGCTCGTGCACGGTGCGGACGCACTCGTCGCGGTCGTGGCCGAAGCACACCTTCGTGCCGCCGCTGACGAGTTTGGCTCCGCCCCCGCCCTTGCGGTACTGCGTGACCATCTCCTCGTCCGGCATCATCGTGATGTAGCCGTCGCCCACGCGGGCCGCGAGCGCGGTCGCCTTCGGCCCGAAACCGGAGATGTCGATCGGCACGGGCTCTTCCGGGACGGTGTACAGACGGGCGTTCTCCACGGTGTAGTGCGTGCCGTGGTGGGTGACCTCCTCACCGGTCAGCAGCCGACGTATCACCTGGACCGCCTCCTCCAGCATGTCCATCCGGACGTCCGCCGGCGGCCACCGGTCGCCGAGGACATGCTCGTTGAGCGCCTCGCCGGTGCCGACGCCGAGCCGGAACCCGCCTTCCGTCATCACCGCGCTGGTCGCGACGGCCTGCGCCACCACCGCCGGATGGATCCGCACGGTCGGGCAGGTCACGGCGGTCTCGATGGGCAGCGACACCGCCTCGGACAGCGCCCCGATCACCGACCACACGAAGGGGCTCTGGCCCTGCGCGTCGTTCCACGGATGGTAGTGGTCCGAGATCCACAGGGCCTCGAAACCGGCCTGCTCGGCCATTCTGGCCTGTTCGACCAGCTCCGCCGGACCGTACTGCTCGCACGACAGGAAATAGCCGTACTCGGGCATGGGAGGACACCTCCGGGACGTCGGCGAGTGGGGAACGCGCTGCCGAGTACCCGGCGGCGACGGCGGAAACCGGAGGCCGCGGCCCGGCTCCGCCGTGGCCGCGCCGGCCCCGCGTTTGGCCGACCCGGTCAGGGGGACGCGGGGGTTCCGCACCAGGTACGCGACAGCGCCGGAGGCGAACCGTGAGTCGACCCCGCATCGTGATCGTCGGTGCCGGCTTCGCCGGCTACCGGACCGCGCAGACCCTGTCCCGGATGTCCCGGGGCAAGGCCGACATCACCCTGCTGAACCCGACCGACTACTTCCTGTACCTCCCGCTGCTGCCCCAGGTCGCGGCGGGCGTCCTGGAACCGCGCCGCGTCACCGTCTCCCTGCCCGGCACGCTGCCCCGTGTGCGCCTGGTCCTCGGCGAGGCCGACCGCGTCGACATGGACGCCCGCACCGTGCACTACACCGGGCCCGAGGGACACGACGGCACGCTGACGTACGACCGGCTGGTGCTGGCGGTCGGCAGCGTCAACAAGCTGCTGCCCGTCCCCGGCGTCGCCGAGCACGCGCACGGCTTCCGCGGGCTGCCCGAGGCGCTGTACCTGCGCGACCACGTGACCCGGCAGCTGGAACTCGCGGCGGCCGACGAGGACCACGACAGCCGCGCCGCCCGCCGCACGTTCGTCGTCGTCGGCGCCGGCTACACCGGCACCGAGGTCGCCGCGCACGGCAGGATGTACACCGACGCGCAGGTGCGCCGGCATCCGCCGCGGCAGGGCATGCGACCGCGCTGGATGCTGCTGGACATCGCGCCGCGGGTGCTGCCCGAGATGGACGAGCGGCTCTCGCGCACCGCGGACCGGGTGCTGCGCCGGCGCGGGGTGGACGTGCGCATGGGCACGTCCGTGAAGGAGGCGACGCACGACGGGGTGCTGCTGACGGACGGCGAGTTCGTGCCGACCCGCACGCTGGTGTGGTGCGTGGGCGTACGGCCCGATCCGCTGGTGGAGAGCACCGGGCAGCCGCTGGAGCGCGGACGGCTCGTCGTGGACCCCTTCCTCCAGGTGCCCGGGCGGCCGGAGGTGTTCGCGTGCGGGGACGCGGCGGCGGTGCCCGACGCGAACAATCCCGGCGGGTTCACGCCGATGACGGCGCAGCACGCCTGGCGGCAGGGCAGGACCGCCGCCGTCAACGTCGCCGCCTCGCTGGGCGTCGGGGCGCGGCGCCCCTACCGCCACCGCGACCTCGGTTTCGTGGTGGACCTCGGCGGAGCGCAGGCCGCCGCCGACCCGCTGGGCGTCCCGCTGTCCGGCCCCGCGGCCGGGGCGGTCACCCGCGGCTACCACCTCGCGGCGATGCCGGGCAACCGTGTCCGGGTGGCCGCGGACTGGCTGCTGAACTCCGTACTGCCGCGCCAGGCCGTGCAGTTGGGCCTCGTACGGTCCTGGTCGGTGCCCCTGGATTCGGCGTCCCCGGAACTGGCCCGGGTACCGGGCGGCCCGGCCCGCCGCCCGGAGCCGGAACCGGCCGGCGGCTCCGAGCGGACTGGGCGGTCGGGCGGGCACGCCGGCCCGGACGGACCCGCCGGCCCCGCCGAGCGCACCGAGCCCGGCGAGCCCGGGGACACCCCGATCGCCGAAATCATCGACAACACAGAGAAGGCCCAACTGGCGGGCGCGGAACCCGCTCCCCGTCCGGGCCGGGAGCCCGCGAGGAATCAGCCGGGCGGTGAGCCGGCGAAGAGTCGGCCGGGTCCGGAGCCGGACAAGGGTCAGCCGGGCGGTGAGCCGGCGAAGCCACGGCCGGGTCCCGGGCCCGGCACGCGGGCCCGGTCGGGCGCCAAGTCCGGACGCGGCCGCCCGGGCTCGGACGCCCAGCGGGACCGGCCGGGCGGCGGGTCCGGCCGGAACCGGTCGGGCGGACGGCACGCGAAGGCCGGGCCCGAACCCGCGCGGGGCGGGCCCCCCGGGCCACCGGCGCGGAACCTGCCGGGAGACACGGCCGAGGACCCGCCCGGTCCTGACCCGGCCGAGGGCTGGCCTCACGCCCCTCACGCCGGTCCGGCCGAGGGCCGATCCCGCCCCGGACCGTCCGGGGACCGGGCTGCCCCTGGCGCCACCCCGGCCGAGGGCCGGCCCCGTCCCGCACCGCCCGGGAACCAGCCCCGCCCCGGCCCCGCCGGCGGCCGAATCGGGCGCGGGCCCGTGCAGAACGCGTCTGGGCGGGGACCCGAGGAGGGTCGGCCGGGCCGGGAAGCGGCCGCACCACGTCCCGGCCCCGCGGGGGAGGGGCGGACGGGCCAGGGGCCCACCGCGCCGCATCCCGGTCCCGAACCCGGCCCCGCCGGGGAACGGCGTGCGGGACGGGAGGCCGCCGAGCCGCATCCCGCCCCCGGGCCGGTCAGGCGTGACGACATTCCTGCGGAAGGAGACTCATGAACAGCGACGAACTCGTCGAGCTCGGGCAGCAACTGCGTGTCGACAGTGTGCGGGCCGCCGCCGAGGCGGGGTCCGGGCACCCCACGTCCTCGATGTCGGCCGCCGACCTGATGGCCGTGCTGCTGGCCAACCACCTGCGTTACGACTTCGCGAGGCCCGAGCACCCCGGCAACGACCGCTTCGTGCTGTCCAAGGGGCACGCCTCCCCGCTGCTGTACTCCGCGTACAAGGCGGCCGGCGCGATCGACGACGAGGAACTGCTCACCTTCCGCGAGCTGGGCAGCCGCCTGGAGGGCCACCCCACGCCGCGGCGGCTGCCGTGGGTGGAGACGGCCACCGGATCCCTCGGACAGGGCCTGCCGATCGGCGTCGGCATCGCGCTGGCCGGCAAGCGCCTGGACCACGCCGACTACCGGGTGTGGGTGTTGTGCGGGGACAGCGAGATGGCCGAGGGGTCGATCTGGGAGGCCGCCGAGCACGCCGGGCACGAGCACCTGGACAACCTGACCGTGATCGTGGACGTCAACCGGCTCGGCCAGCGCGGCCCCACCCGGCACGGGCACGACCTCGACGCCTACGCCCGCCGCTTCCGCGCCTTCGACTGGCACACCGTGGAGATCGACGGCCATGACGTGGACGCCGTCGACCGCGCCTACGGCGAGGCCCTCTCCACCACCGGCCAGCCCACCGCGATCATCGCCCGCACCCTCAAGGGCAAGGGCGTCAAGGACACCGAGGACCGCGAGGGGCTGCACGGCAAGCCGCTCAAGGACGCCGACGAGGCGATCGAGGAGCTCGGCGGCGTACGCGACATCCGTGTCCACGTCCACGAGCCGCCGTCCGCCCACGGGCCGCGGACCGCCGGGAAGGGCGGCCTGGAGCTGCCCCGCTGGGACAAGGGCGAGCAGGTCGCCACCCGCGACGCCTACGGCAAGGCGCTCGCCGCGCTCGGCGCCGCCCGCGGCGACGTCGTGGCCCTCGACGGCGAGGTCGGCGACTCCACCCGCTCGGAGTTCTTCGCCAAGGAACACCCCGACCGCTACTTCGAGTGCTACATCGCCGAACAGCAGATGGTCGCCACGGCCGTCGGCATGGCCCGGCGCGGCTGGGTGCCCTACGCCTCCACGTTCGCCGCCTTCCTCACCCGGGCCTACGACTTCGTGCGGATGGCCTCCGTCAGCGGCTCCGGGATCAACCTCAACGGCTCCCACGCCGGCGTCTCGATCGGCCAGGACGGACCCAGCCAGATGGGCCTGGAGGACCTGGCGATGATGCGGACGATCCACGGGTCGACCGTCCTCTACCCGAGCGACGCCAACCAGGCCGCGAAGCTCGTCGCCGAGATGGCCGGCCTGGACGGCATCCGCTATCTGCGCACCTCGCGCGGGGAGAGCCCGGTGATCTACGGGCCCGACGAGGAGTTCCCCGTCGGCGGCAGCAAGGTGCTGCGCCGCTCCGACGGCGACCGGCTCACCATCGTCGCCGCCGGCGTCACCCTGCACGAGGCGCTGCGGGCGGCCGACGCCCTGCACGACGACGGCATCCCGGTCCGGGTGATCGACCTGTACTCCGTCAAGCCCGTCGACCGGGACACGCTGCGCCGGGCCGCCGAGGAGACCGGCTGCCTGCTCACCGTGGAGGACCACCGCGAGGAGGGCGGCCTCGGCGACGCGGTCTGCGACGCCTTCCTCGACGGCCGCCCCACCCCGCGCCTGGTCCGGCTGGCCGTGCGCACGATGCCCGGCTCGGCCTCGCCCGACGAGCAGCTGCACGCCGCCGGCATCGACGCCGAGTCCATCGCTGCCTCCGCCCGGCTGCTGGTGGAGGAGGCGGTGGTGCGGTGAGCGACGGTCCGTACACACACCGCAACACCCGTCGCTGAACGGGGACATGCGCGCACCGGCGGACCCCGCGAGGGCCGCCGGTGCCGGGGGATGCGTGCGCCTGTGAAGGTTTGGCCGAGGATCTGGCGGCCACCCGAAGAAGAGAGGTGGCCATGTCGAACACGAACCACACACCCGAGTCCGACGACTCGCAGCAGCCACGGAAGACCCAGGAGTCACGCACCGACAACGAAGACAGCGGGAACGGCAGCAGGACGGCCGACCACCGGATGAGCCCCGTCCAGGTGCTGCGCGAGGCGCGCGCCCAACTGGCGGAACTCGCCGGGGTGACCGCGGAGTCCGTCACCTCCTTCGAGCGGACGGACGCCGGCTGGTCGCTGGAGGTCGAGGTACTCGAACTCGAGCGGGTGCCGGACACGATGAGCCTGATGGCGAGCTACCTGGTCGAGCTGGACCCCGAGGGTCTGCTCACCGGATACCGCCGGCTGGGCCGCTACGAACGCGGCCGCGCCGACGCACACCGGTCCGGCGGCCGGTAGGCCGCCCGCACCCACCCGCGCACACGTTTCTCATACCACTCACAGAGAAGGAGGCACGGTCGGCATGACCGTTGTCCCGGCACAGACGTCCGGCGGCGGAGGCGGCAGCAGCGGCCTCTACGACGTATTGGAGCTGGTCCTCGACAGGGGACTGGTGATCGACGCGTTCGTGAGGGTTTCCCTGGTTGGCATCGAGATCCTCAAGATCGACGTGCGCGTCGTCGTCGCCAGCGTCGACACGTATCTGCGCTTCGCCGAGGCGTGCAACCGGCTCGACCTGGAGTCCGGCCCGCACAAGAGCCCGGGCCTGCCCGACATCGTCGGCGAGGTCACCGAGTCCGGTGCCCGCGGCAAGTCCAAGGGGGCGCTGTCCGGCGCCGCCCAGACCGTCTCCGAGGCCTTCAAGCAGGCCCGCTCCGAGGGCGAGGGCGAGTCCCGGCCGCGGACGCGCAAGGCCACGGCGGCCCGCCGTAAGGAGGAGCAGGAGTGAGCACGTACGTCTACGGGATCACAGCCGCCTCGCACGCGTCGCTGCCCGACGGCACGAGCGGTGTCGGCGAGCCGCCGAGGCCGGTGCGGGTGCTGACGGCGGGAGACCTCGCGGCCGTGGTCAGTGACGCGCCCGAGGGGCTGCGCCCCAAGCGCAAGGACCTGCTCGCCCACCAGAACGTGCTCGCCGAGGCCGGGGCGGCCGGCTGCGTGCTGCCCATGCGGTTCGGCAGCGTCGCCCCGGACGACGACGCCGTCGTCGGTGTGCTCACCGAGCGTGCCGAGCACTACGCCGAGCGGCTGCGGGCGCTGGACGGCAAGGTCGAGTACAACGTCAAGGCGAGTCACGTCGAGGACGCGGTGCTGCACCGCGTGATGGCGGAGAATCCCGACATCCGGGCCCAGGCGGAGGCCAACCGCCGGGCAGGCGGCGGGAGTTACGACGACAAGATCAGGCTGGGCGAGCTGGTCGCCGCCGCCGTCAAGGCGCGCGAGGCCGACGACGCCGCCCAGGTGGTGCGGGCCGTGGAGGCGCAGGCCGCGGCGGTCAGCGAGGGGCCGGAGTCCACTGGCTGGCTGGTCAACGCCTCCTTCCTGGTCGACCGGGACGCGGCGGCCCGGTTCCTGGAGACCGTCGATCAGGCCCGCAAGGACCTGCCGCATCTGGAACTGCGCGTCAACGGGCCGCTGCCGCCCTACAGCTTCGTCGAGCCCGGTCCGGCCGAGCCGGCGGGCACCGCGGCGGGGGCCGACGCGGGAGCGGAGTGAGCCATGGGACTGATCTCGGAGGTGCTGCTGCTGCCGTTCGCACCGGTGCGCGGTGGCGCCTGGGCGATCAGACAGGTGCTGCACGAAGCGGAGCGCATCTACTACGACCCCGCCACCGTGCGGGCCGAACTCGCACAGCTGGAGGAGCGCTTGGAGGCGGGCGAGATCACCGAGGAGGAGTTCGACCGCCAGGAGGACGAGCTGCTGGACCGGCTGGAGATCGGCATGGGCGGCGGACCGGGGACGGGTGAGGGGACGGCACGATGAACCGAACGGCAATCGGCCTCGCGGTAGGGGCCGGCTATCTGCTGGGACGCACGAAGAAACTGAAGATGGCCGTCGCCGTCGGAAGTCTGGTCGCGGGCAAGAAGCTGAACCTCACCCCGCGCGGAGTGGCGGAGCTGGTCAGCAAGCAGCTCAAGGACAATCCCCAGTTCAAGGAGATCGGGGACCAGCTGCGCGAGGACATGAGGGGTGTCGGCAAGGCGGCCTCCGGGGCGATGGTCGAGCGGCAGATGACCGCGCTCGCCGACCGGCTGCAGGGCCGCACGGCGCAGGTCCGCGACGAACTGGCCGGCGTCGTGCGTGGCGGCGGCAAGGGGGCCGCCGGGAAGAAGGGCGGCGACGACGCCGAGGAGGACTACGAGGATGAGTACGACGACCGCGAGGGCCGGGAGGCCGAGGCGGAGTCGGACGACTCGGACGAGGAGGCGGAGGAGGAGTCCGCGGACGGCTCCGGGAAGGCCGGCGGCCGGCGCGAGGGCGGTCCGGCCCGCAGGGCGGCCGCCAAGGCGCCCGCGAAGAAGGCGCCGCCCGCGGGGCGCGCGGGCCGCCCGGACCAGGGCGCCGCACCGGCCAAGAAGACCGCGAAGAAGGCGGCGAAGAAGGCCCCCGCCAAGAAGGCGGTGGCGAAGAAGACGGCGGCCGGCCAGTCGGCCGCGAGGAAGACGGCCGCGGCCGGCGGCGCCGAGCGCGCCTCCCGGACCCGGTCGCCGAAGGGCGGTGGTGACCGATGACCGAGGCCCTCGGAACCGCGAAGTCGGCCGCGGGCAAGGCGGCCAAGGACAACCCGCTGTCCGCGCTGGCCCACAGCGAGGCCGCCGACCGGCTGAAGGAGGAAGCGCAGGAGTACCTGTCCGCGCAGGCCGAACGGCTGCTGGCCGGTCTCGGCCGCAAACTCGGCGAGACCACCGGGAAGCTCAATGACATCGCAGAGGGCAACAGCCCCGGCTTCGCCAAACTCGCGCTCGAAGGCGGTCGCAAGATCGCCGAGGGCAAGGGGCCGGTGCGCTCCGCGCTCGAGCTGGGAGCCTCCCACGCGAAGGACAGCGTCATGGGCGCGCTGAAGAACCTCGGCGGCGGCAAGGGCAAGCGCAAGCGCGGCGGGGGCAACAAGCCCACCGTCATCATCGAGGCCATCGACGTGGGCGTGCCCCAGCGCACCGCCTACGACCAGTGGACCCAGTTCCAGGACTTCAGCACCTTCGCCAAGGGCGTCAAGAGCGCGAGCCGCGCCGACGACACCACCTCGGACTGGCAGGCGAAGATCTGGTGGTCCAACCGCAGCTGGAAGGCCAAGACCACCGAGCAGATCCCCGACTACCGCATCCAGTGGTCGTCGGAGGGGGCCAAGGGCACCACGAAGGGGGTCGTCTCCTTCCACGAGCTGGAGGAGAACCTCACCCGCGTCCTGCTCGTCATCGAGTACTACCCGAGCGGTCTCTTCGAGAAGACCGGCAACATCTGGCGCGCCCAGGGCCGCCGCGCCCGGCTCGATCTGAAGAACTTCGCCCGCTTCATCACCCTCAAGGGAGAGGCGGAGGACGGCTGGCGCGGCGAGATCCGCGACGGCGAGGTCGTCCGAAGCCACGAGGACGCGGTCGCCGAGGAGGAAGAGGCCGCCGAACAGCCCGAGGAATCCGAGGAATCGGAGGAATCCGAGGAGTCTGACGAGTCCGAAGGGCCCGAGGAATCCGACGAGTCCGAAGGGTCCGAGGAATCCGACGAGTCCGCGGGCGCCTCCGCTGAGGAGGAGCAGCCGCAGGGCGAGGAGGCCGGCTACGAGGACGAGGAGGAGGAAGAGGAGGAGCCGTACGCGCAGGACGAGGAGGAGGGCGACTACGCCGAGGAGGACGACGGCGACTACGAGGAGGAGCCCGGCGACGAGGCCGAGGGCGAGTTCGAGGAAGAAGAGGAAGAAGAGGAGCCCGCTGAGGGCCACGAGTACGCCGAGGGCGGGAGCCGTCGATGACGACGCCGAGCCGGCTGCCCGATCCCTACGGCCCGAGCAGCGGCGCCAACCTCGCCGACATCCTTGAACGGGTGCTCGACAAGGGTGTCGTCATCGCCGGCGACATCCGCATCAACCTGCTCGACATCGAACTCCTCACGATCAAGCTCCGGCTCGTGGTCGCCTCGGTCGACAAGGCCAAGGAGATGGGCATCGACTGGTGGGAGAGCGACCCGGCGCTCTCCTCCCGGGCCCGCCGTGACGAACTCACCCGGGAGAACGCCGAGTTGCGCGAACGCCTGGCCCGGCTGGAGGAACTCGGCCTGGAGCGGGGCGCGGAGCGCACGGGACGTACGCTCCCCAAGGAGGCACCATGAGCGGACTGCGGTACGTCTACGCCATCTGCCGCCCCCTCGACGCGCCCCTGCAGGCGCAGCTGACCGGAGTGGCCGGCGCGCCGGCCAAGCCGCTGCACCACCACGGCCTGGTCGCCGTCGTCAGCGAGGTCCCCGAGCGGGACTTCGCCGAGGATGCGCTGCGTGCCCGTCTGGAGGACCTGGACTGGCTCGCCGCCACCGCCCGCGCCCACCAGGGCGTGATCGACGCGCTCACCGTCGTCACCACCCCGCTGCCGCTGCGGCTGGCGACCGTCTTCCGGGACGACAGCGGGGTGCGGTCGATGATCGAGTCCCGGGAGGAGCACTTCCAACGGACCCTGGACCGGCTCTCGGGACGGGTGGAATGGGGGGTCAAGGTCTATCTGGAGTCCGAGGGGGCGCAGGAGGGGACCGCGCCGGAGCAGACCGCTCCGAAGGCCGCGTCCGGCCGCGACTACCTGCGTCGGCGGCGGCAGCAGACGAGGGCGAGCGAGGACCTGTGGCAGAAGGCCGAGACGTTCGCGACCGGGCTGCACGAGCGGCTCGCCGCGTTCGCCGAGGACTCCCGGCTGCACGCACCGCAGAACGCCACACTGTCCGGGGCCGCAGGCCGCAACGTGCTCAACGCCGCCTATCTGGTGCCGCGCGCCCGCTCCGAGGAGTTCGTCGAACTCGTCGACCGCACGAAGGACGACGCGCCGGGGCTGCGCGTCGAACTCACCGGCCCCTGGGCGGCGTACTCCTTCGCGGGTGAACTCCCTCAGGAGGAGCGGGCATGACGGTAGTCGAACGCCGTGAGATCGCCCTGGTCGACCTGCTCGACCGGCTGCTGGCCGGGGGAGTCGTCATCACCGGGGACGTCACCTTGCGCATCGCGGACGTGGATCTGGTCCGCATCGACCTCAACGCGCTGATCAGCTCGGTGAACGCGCAGGTGCCCTCGCCGTTCGAGATGTCGGAGGAAGCGCCGTGAGCCGGCCCAGGCGGATGGAACTCGAACCCGACACGGTCGAGCGCGACCTCGTGAAACTCGTCCTCACGGTGGTGGAGTTGCTGCGCCAGCTCATGGAACGGCAGGCGCTGCGCCGTTTCGACGAGGGCGACCTGACCGAGGAGCAGGAGGAGCGGATCGGTCTCACGCTCATGCTCCTGGAGGACCGCATGGCCGAACTCCGGGACCGCTACGGGCTGCGGCCCGAGGATCTCAACCTGGACCTCGGACCGCTGGGACCGCTGCTTCCCCGGGACTGAGCCGGGGGCCCAGGGGCGCGCCGGCCCGGGAGGGCCGCCCCGCCCCACGGCCGGCGACTCCCGGCCCCGGGCGCGGCCGGGACTCGCCGGCCGTGCTCAGGCCTGCTTGCGGCAGAGGATCTCCCCGTGCAGGACGGCGAACCAGCCGTCCTCCCGCTCCCCCCACTCCCGCCACGCCTGTGAGACCGCCCGCAGCCGCGCGTCGGTCGCGTGCCCGCCGCCGGTGGCGCGCTCGGCGTAGGCGGAGGCCAGGGTGCGGTCGGCCCACAGGCCGCTCCACCACTCCCGCTCCTCGCGGGTCGCGTACGTCCAGGTGCTGGACGTGGCGGTGACGTCGGTGAAGCCCGCCGCCAGCGCCCAGGAACGCAGCCGGCGCCCGGCGTCCGGCTCACCGCCGTTGGCGCGCGCCACCCGCTCGTACAGGTCCAGCCAGTCGTCCAGTCCCGGCACCTCGGGGTACCAGGTCATCGCCGCGTAGTCGGCGTCCCGGACGGCGACGAACCCTCCGGGCCGCGTCACCCGGCGCATCTCGCGCAGCGCGCGCACCGGGTCGCCCACGTGCTGGAGCACCTGGTGGGCGTGGACGACGCAGAACGTGTCGTCCGGATAGTCCAGGGCGTGCACGTCGGCCACCGCGAACTCCACGTTGTCCAGGCCCCGTTCGGCCGCAGTGGCGCGGGCCCGGGCCAGGACGCCGGCCGCCTGGTCGACGCCCGTGACGTGCCCGTCCGGCACCAGCTCCGCCAGGTCGGCGGTGATGGTGCCCGGCCCGCAGCCGATGTCCAGGACCTTCATGTGGGGCTTCAGCGAACCGAGCAGGTAGGCAGCCGAGTTGGCGGCGGTGCGCCAGGTGTGCGAGCGCAGCACGGACTCGTGGTGCCCGTGCGTGTAGACGGCCGTCTCCCGCTGGTTCGGCATGGCTGTGCCCCTTCTCGTCACCTGCCCCCGCGAGGCCCGCGGCCCCGGGGCGGTGAGCTTCACGGTACGCGCGTGCGCCGAATGATGAGACCTGCGTATCGCCATATGGACTGACGCGATGTCAAGGGCACAGCGTCCGGCGTTGTTCGGTCACCGGTCGGGCAGCGGCCGGTACACCGTCAGCGCCTCGGGCAGCTTCTCCAGCCACACCTCGTCGTCCACCTCCGTGACCTCTCCGTCGTAGGCGAGGAGCGTGCCGGCCGCGACGCCGCTCAGCCGCAGCCGGCGCACCTGGACCGCCGCGTGCGCCGGCGAGCGGGTGAGCGGTCCCGCCAGGGCCGCCGACAGCAGTCGCAGCGCCGGCCTGCGGCCCCCGTGCACCACCCGGACGTCGAGCACCCCGTCGGCCAGGTCGAGCCGGCGGCCCGGGGCGAGGCCCATGCGGTGGTACGTGCCGTTGCCGGCGAACAGCAGCCACAGCGGGTGGCGCCGCCCCTGGAACTCCGCCTCCAGCGGATGACGGTCGGCGCGCAGCACTCGCAGCGCCGCCAGCACCCCGGCCGGCCAGCCGCCGATCCGGTCCGTCCAGCGTTCCCGCTCCCGCACCAGCTCCGGGTACACGCCCAGGCTGAAGGTGTTGAGGAAGATCCCCCGCCTGCGTCCCGAGCCGAAGCGGCCGACGTCCACGCGTACGCCGTCGCCCCGCTCCACCGCCCGGGCCAGGTCCCGCGCGTCCTCCACGCCGAGGTCGTAGGCGAAGTGGTTGAGCGTGCCGCCGGGCAGCACGGCGAGCGGCAGACCGTGCCGCAGGGCGGCCTCGGCCGCGGTGTTCACGGTGCCGTCGCCGCCGCACACCCCGAGCACCCGGGCGCGGCCCGCAGCCCGCTCCAACTCATCGGCCACGTCTTCCGCTTCGCACTCGACGACCTCCGCCTTCGGCAGCGCGTCGTGCAGCGCCCGAGCCCGGTCCGCGGTGCCGGAGGCCTTGTTGGCCACCAGCACCAGGCCCTCGCCCTCGGGCAGCGCCGGCACCTCGGCCCGCGGCCGGGCCGGGAGCGTGCTCTGCGCGCGCGTGGGCACCAGGCCGCGTACGGCGAACGCGGCGCCCGCGCCCAGTACGGCGCCCGCCAGCACGTCGCTCGGGAAGTGGACCCCGGTGTACACGCGGGACAGCGCCACCGAGGCGGCCACCGGAGCCACCGCCGCGCCCCAGGCCGGGGACTCCAGGGCGACGCCGGCCGCGAAGGCGGCGGCCGAGGCCGCGTGCCCGGAGGGGAAGGAGGTGGTGATGGGCTGGCGCCCCAGCCGGCGCACCAGGGGCACCGGGTCGATGACGGGCCGCGGCCTGCGCACCGAGCGCTTGCCGAGCGTGTTGACGGTCAGCGAGGCCAGGGAGAGGGAGGCGAGGCCCCGGACCGCGGCCCGGCGGGCGCGCGGGGTGCGGCTGGCGGCGATCGCCGCGGCCGTGGCGAACCACAGCACGCCGTGGTTGGCGCTGCGGCTCAGCCGCGGCAGCACGGGCTCGGCGCCGGGCCAGCGGCGCTCGGCCGCCACTTCGAACAGCCGGCAGTCCAGCGCGAGCAGCCGTTTCAGCACGGTGTGGGCGCCGGATTTCGGGACGGTGAGGTCGACGTCTGGGCTCATACAGGCACCGCTACCCTGAAGCGGCCGTTTCTTGTGCGCACCGTCCGCCGTACGCGGCCGACCGCCGCCCGCCGACCGCCGCGCGGGGCGCCGACCCCGCCGGGACCGCGCATCCACCCGGGGACCGAGCGAGGCCCGGGAACCGAGGAAGGCCGGGCGGCGGGGAAGGGCCCTGGGAACGGCGAGCGGCCGGTGACCGGCGAAAGCCGGGGGACGGGTGACGACCAGGGACGGGCGAAGGCCCGGTGGCCAGGACGGGCCCCGGAGCGGGGCAGAGACCGAGCCGGTACGGCCGGCCGGGGCGATAAGGGTTTGCCCGGGGCCCCGGGCGGCCCGCACAATGCGTGACCATGGGACATCTGGAAGCCGCGCACCTGGAGTACTGCCTGCCCGACGGGAGGACGCTCCTCGGCGACGTGTCGTTCCGGGTGGGCGAGGGAGCCGTGGTCGCCCTCGTCGGACCCAACGGCGCGGGCAAGACCACCCTGCTGCGGCTGATCTCCGGTGAACTGAAGCCGCACGGCGGCACCGTCACGGTGAGCGGCGGCCTGGGCGTGATGCGGCAGTTCGTCGGGTCCGTACGGGACGAGACGACCGTACGCGACCTGCTCGTGTCGGTCGCCCCGCCACGCATCCGGGAGGCCGCGCGGGCCGTGGACGCGGCCGAGCACGCCCTGATGACCGTCGACGACGAGGCCGCCCAGCTCCAGTACGCGCAGGCACTCTCCGACTGGGCCGAGGCGCGCGGCTACGAGGCCGAGACGCTGTGGGACATGTGCACCACGGCCGCGCTCGGCGTGCCGTACGACAAGGCGCAGTGGCGGCAGGTGCGCACCCTCTCCGGCGGCGAGCAGAAGCGGCTGGTGCTGGAGGCGCTGCTGCGCGGCACCGACGAGGTGCTGCTGCTCGACGAGCCCGACAACTACCTCGACGTACCCGGCAAGCGCTGGCTGGAGGAGCGTCTGAGGGAGACCCGCAAGACGGTCCTGTTCGTCTCCCACGACCGCGAACTCCTCGCCCGCGCCGCCGAGAGGATCGTCTCCGTCGAACCCGGCCCGGCCGGCGCCGACGCCTGGGTGCACGGCGGCGGTTTCGACACCTACCACGAGGCCCGGCGCGAACGCTTCGCCCGCTTCGAGGAACTGCGCCGGCGCTGGGACGAGAAGCACGCCCAGCTGAAGAAGCTCGTGCTGAACCTGCGCCAGGCCGCCACCGTCAGCCACGAGCTGGCCTCCCGCTACCAGGCGGCCCAGACCCGGCTGCGCAAGTTCGAGGAGGCCGGCCCGCCGCCCGAGCCGCCCCGCGAGCAGGACATCCGGATGCGCCTGAAGGGCGGCCGCACCGGCGTCCGCGCCGTCACCTGCGCCGGCCTGGAGCTGACCGGCCTGATGCAGCCCTTCGACCTGGAGGTCTTCTACGGCGAACGGGTCGCCGTCCTCGGCTCCAACGGCTCCGGCAAGTCGCACTTCCTACGGCTGCTGGCCGGCGAGGACGTGGCGCACACCGGCGCGTGGAAGCTCGGGGCGCGGGTGGTGCCCGGGCACTTCGCCCAGACCCACGCGCACCCCGAACTCCAGGGCCGCACCCTGCTGGACATCCTGTGGAAGGAGCACGCCAAGGACCGTGGCGCCGCCATGTCCCGGCTGCGCCGCTACGAGCTGACCGGCCAGGCCGAGCAGACCTTCGACCGGCTCTCCGGCGGCCAGCAGGCCCGCTTCCAGATCCTGCTGCTGGAGCTGGCGGGAGCGACGGCCCTGCTCCTGGACGAGCCGACCGACAACCTCGACCTGGAGTCGGCCGAGGCGCTCCAGGAGGGCCTGGAGGCGTTCGACGGGACCGTCCTGGCCGTCACGCACGACCGCTGGTTCGCCCGCTCCTTCGACCGCTTCCTGGTCTTCGGCAGCGACGGCAGGCTCCGCGAGACCCGGGGACCGGTCTGGGACGAACGGCGGGTGGAGCGGGCGCGGTAGGCGCGCCGCTCGCCCTCGCCCGCGCGCGGCGGGGCGCGCCGTTCAGCGGCGCGCCCCGCCGGGTGTTCCGGGCGTCTCACTTCCAGCGCAGGATCGCCCCCAGACCGCCGGCCGGCGCGTCCTCGCCGGTCGCCGAACCGGCCGGCGCCAGCGACAGCGCCGCCGCGTCCGTGGTGACCGCGGAACGGATCAGGGCGTCGTCGGCGCGGGCCGGCCAGGAGTTCTGCTCGCCGAGGATCTTCAGGTCCGTACGGCGCACCGCCACCTGGTCCGGGTCCTCGCCGATCCACACCTCGCGGTGGGCGTCGGCCCCCTCCGGGCTGATCAGCAGCTCCTCCAGCCGGTGCTCGCGGGCGGCCTCGACCAGCGCGGGCACACCCTCGACGGCGCCGGAGCGGCCCTCGTCGTCGGGGGCGCGGGCGGCCCGGAACCGGTCCAGCTCGCCGTCGAGCCGCCGGCGCGCGTGCTCCGCCCGGATCTCCTCCACGTCCTCGTCCAGCAGCCGGCTGCCGGCGCCGTGGACGGCCTCCACCACCTGGTCGTGCAGCCGCTTGGGCAGCCGCTCGCGCACCTCGTGCCGCTCCCGGTCGTCACCGACCATGATCAGCAGATCCGCCCCGGTCTCCTCCTGGCAGACACTGAGCGCGTCGGCGATCTCCGCCGCGTTGTGCTCCCAGGTGTTCTCCACCTTCAGCTGGAAGTGCCGCTCCGACCAGTCGACGCTGCTCGTGCGGTGGATGGGCCACTGCTGCCCGACGACCGTGCCGGCCTGCTCCCGGCCCAGCGCGCTGCGCAGCTCGAAGTCCGCGCCCTTGCGGTCCACGTACGCCACGATCGCGACCGGATCCTCGCCCGCCAGCTCCAGCAGCGGTCCCACCCGCGGCAGCGGCGCCCACTCCGCCCAGCTGCCGCCCCGCGGCGGCCGGGCCAGCCGCGGATCGAGGACCACCCGGCCGGCCCGTGCGAACAGGGCCCGGCCGTGCGGGTCGGGGGAGTGGCGCAGGTCCTCGATGGCGCTCTCCACGGCCCGGCAGGTGTCCTCGTCCGCGCCCTGCCGCGCCAGCTCCCGGGCCATCGCCTGGGCCGTCAGGTGCACCTCGTGGGCGGTGTCCTCCGCACGGCGGGAGGTGTCGACGTACACGGAGGCCCAGGGGCCCGGGTGTTCGTACAGTGGATGCAGAAAGGCGAGATCCATGGCTCCCTCCCGGAGGCCGCTCGGTGGTAGTGCACGCCGGGCGGGTACCCGGACCGCATGAACGAACACGACGAGCGGGGCAACACCATGACCGGAGTCGACCCGGGCCGGCTGGACGACCAACAGCTCATGAAGGAGCTGGAGACCATCCACCGCACACGTCACGACACGCTGCTGTACGGCTCGAACGACGCGCTGCGGGCCCACAACGAGCGGATGGCGCAGCTCGAGGGCGAGTACCTGCGCCGCAACCCGCGCCGTCCGGTCGCCGCGGGCCGCACCCGCGAGGGCGCCCGGGAACGCGGCGCGGGCGAGGCGACGGCGCCCCACGCCTGACGGCGTCCTGGTTCCGCCTGACGGCGTCCTGGTCCGGGGACCCGACGGCGCTCCACGCCCGACGGCGTCCTGGCCGGGGGAGGGGCCGTCAGGCGGACCGCTCCGACGGCCAGGCGGCCCGCTCCCACGATCGTGCCCGCCGGCGCGCTTCCTGCGGCGCGCCGACGGGCACCCTCATGCGATGCGGCCTGGCGTCAGCCGGCCTTCCGGTGCTCGGCGAACACGTCCAGGAACGTCTCGCAGAACGCCTTCAGGTCGTCCGGCTTACGGCTGGTGACCAGCTTGTTGGGGCCGTTCGAGCAGACCTTCACCTGCTCGTCCACCCAGGTGCCGCCCGCGTTGCGGATGTCGGTGCGCAGACTCGGCCACGAGGTGAGCGTCCGGTCGCGTACGACGTCCGCCTCGACCAGCGTCCACGGCGCGTGGCAGATCGCGGCCACCGGGCGCCCCTGCTCGAAGAAGTCCTTCACGAACGCGACGGCCTTCTCGTCGGTCCGCAGGAAATCGGGGTTGGCCACGCCGCCCGGCAGGACGAGCGCGTCGAAGGAGTCGGCGGAGGTGTCCCCGACGACCGCGTCGACGGGGAACGTGTCCGCCTTGTCCAGGTGGTCGAAGCCCTGGACCTCCCCGGGCTTCGTGGACACCAGCACGGTCTCGTGCCCGGCGTCCTCGGCCGCCTTCCGGGGCTCGGTGAGCTCCACCTGCTCGACGCCCTCGGGTGCGGTCAGAAATGCGATGCGCATGATGGTTCGAAATCCTTTCGTCGTCCGCCGGGGGTCACTCGTCCCCGGCGGCTCGTACCTGGCCGGCGGCGGCTGCCCACCGTGCGTTCCGGGGCGTGCCGTACGGCTGTCCGGCGCGCCGTAGGGCCGAGCGCGTCCCGCCTCACGGCGCCGCGCCGGCACCCCGACCGACGCCCGAGCCGGCACCCGGACCGCCGGCACCCGGACCGCCCGGGCCCGAGCCGGCACCCGGACCGCCCGGGCCCGAGCCGGCACCCGGACCGCCCGGGCCCGAGCCGGCACCCGGACCGCCCGGGCCCGGGCCGACGGCCCTGGTGGCGGCGACGTCCGGGCCGCGGTCCGTACCGTCGTCCGGCTCCGCCCGCCCGATGCCGGCGAGGGCCGAGTCCGGGTCCCGGGCCTCGGCGAGATCGCTCAGGCTCACCATGCCGACCGGCAGGCCGTCCTCCACGACGGGCAGCCGGCGCACGGCGTGCTCCCGCATCAGGGCGACCGCCGCCCGCAGCGGGTCGTGCGGTCCGACGACCAGGGGATCGGGCGTGCACACGGCCCGCGCGCTCACCGTCTGCGGGTCCAGGCCCTCGGCCACGGCCCGCACCGCGATGTCGCGGTCGGTGAGCACACCGACCACCTCCTGCCCGTCGGCCACCACGACGCCTCCGATGTCCTGGGCGCGCATCAGCCGGGCCGCCTCGACGAGCGAGGCGTCCGGACGCACCGCCACCACACCCGGTGTCATGACGTCCCTGACGAGTTCAGCCCTCACGTCGGGCCCCACCTGCCTTTCCGCCCCTCTGGGGGCTACGCGCGGTCCTCCCGCGGAGGCCGCTCGGTGTGGGTCAGTTCCTTCGCCAGTTCCTGGACGTTGGCGTACTGCGCCTTGCGCGGCAGCCGCTCCAGTGCCTCGATGAGCGCGTCGGGCGCGTTCTTGCGGCGCAGGGTGCGGGCCAGATCGGCCGGGCCCGCGGGGAACGCCGTACGGCCCAGGTTCCGGGCCAGCTCCAGGCGCACGGTCTCCAGGGACGCCCGGGAATCGCCCGGCGCCACCGGTCCGCCCCACACCTGCGGGTCGTCCTCGGCGGTCGGTTCCGGGTCGTGCCACTCCTCGCTCCGCGTGGGGTGGCCGGACCTGAGCAGGCCCTGCAGCTCGTGCTTCATCTCGTCGTCACGGTGGACACTCAGCCGGTCGCTGCCTCGCTGCATGTCTCCCTCCACATCGTCGGGGTGGCGACCGCGTACCCGTGCACGCGGAGCCGACACGGCCGGAAGAGGGGTGTTTGCCCGCGGTCGCGTGGGGCAGGGGCACCCCCAGTGCTTCGGGCCGGAGGCACGTCCGTGGGAGCGGCGCGGCAGGACCGCTCACACGCCGCGGTCGTCCGGTCCGGCGTCCGCGCTCCCGCGGTGACCGTCCACCCAGAGCACTTCTCAGGGAGCTGCGACGCACCATGGACACGCGACCGAGCGCGAGGCACCACCCGCACGACGACGCCCCCGAGACCGCCGACGCCTTCCGCAGGCTCTCGGAACTCGACCCGGGGCCCCCGCGCGACGCCCTCCGAGACGAGATCGTCGAGGCCTGGCTGCCCATGGCCGAACGGCTCGCCGCCCGGTTCCGCAACCGCGGCGAGAGCCTCGACGACCTGCGCCAGATCGCCGCCCTCGGTCTGGTCAAGGCGGTCGACCGCTACGACCCCGAGCGCGGGCACGCCTTCGAGAGCTACGCCGTGCCCACCATCAGCGGCGAGATCAAACGGCACTTCCGCGACCACATGTGGACCCTGCACGTCCCGCGCCGGGTGCAGGAACTGCGCAACCGCGTGCGCTCCGCCGACCAGGTCCTCTCCCGGACCATCTCCGGCCGCAGGCCCACCGTCGCCGAGATCGCCGAGCGCGCCGACCTGAGCGAGGACGACGTACGCGCCGGCCAGGAGGCGCTGGAGAGCTTCACCGCGCTCTCGCTGGACGCGGAGCTGCCGGGCGCCGAGGACGGCTACCGCCTGGGCGACTCCCTCGGTTCGCCCGACGCCGCGCTGGACACCGTCGTGGACCGCGAGGCCGTCAAGCCGTGGCTCGCGGCGCTGCCCGAACGCGAGCGGGCCATCCTGCGCATGCGGTTCTTCGACGACATGACGCAGAGCCGCATCGCCGAGCGGCTGGGCATCTCGCAGATGCACGTCTCCCGACTGATCAGCCGCTGCTGCGACCGGCTCCGCGAACAGGTGATGCGGGACGCGGCGTAAGCCTTGCGGGCCTCGCGGGCCTTGCGGGGCTTGCCGGGCCTGTCGGCCCTGTCGGCCCTGTCGGCCCTGTCGGGGCGGAGGGCCCTGGCCCTTCCCGCCTGCCGGGCCCGCCCGGCTGGGTCCGCCGGACCCGTGGACCTGGCTGACCGCGCGCCGGTGCGTCCGTGTCGTCCGACCGGCGGTGCGGGGGGCGACGGCTCGCCGTCCGGGGGTCCCGTCGTCGCGGCGGCGGGCGTCACCCGATAGGTCGTCGGTGTCCCGCGAATGGGGCTCGGCCGCGCGCGGCGCCGGGGGCGAGGGGCTGTGATGGCAGCGGAGAGCACGGAACTCCGTGCCGCCCGCGCCGCCGGTCCGAGGAGCCCAGCCCATGCGCCGAACCAGCCCCCGCGTCCTGCCCGCCGCCGTCCTGGCCGCCCTCATAGCGGGCTCCGCCGCGACGGCCGCGTACGCGGCCCCGGCCGCCGGACCCGCACCGCACCCGGACGTCCTGCGACAGCCGCTTGGCCCGGCCGGCGCCGTCGTCCGCGCCGGCTGCGCTCCCGGCGGTGACGCCATGGCCCGGGAGGCCCCGGCCCCGGTCCCGCTCGCCGCCCGAGGCGCCGCGCCCGCCCCCTGCCCGGCCGCGCCGAGGGGCGGGGGAGGCCAGGAACGCGCCGCCGTGCCGCGGGCCGCGCCCGACGGTCCCGGCGACGACGTCGCACAGGACGTCCCCGGGGATCCGGCCGGGGATCCGATCCTCCAGGACGCGCTCGCCCACGACCCGGCACGCGACGGCTCCGTACGCGAAGCCCCGGCCCCGGACGACTCCGCCGGCGAGGACCCCGCGCGTGAGGACTCCGCCGGCGAGGACCCCGCGCGTGAGGACTCCGCCGGCGAGGACCCCGCGCGTGAGGACTCCGCCGGCGACGCGGGCCGCGTCCCGTACGGCTACGACCCCGGTCGCGACCCGGCGACCGGGTCCGCCCCCACCCGTGCCCCGTCCCGCAGCGCCGCCCCGGCCGCCCCCGACGACCCCGCCCGGCCCACCGGGACGCCCTCCCGCGCCCCCGGCCGCGACGAGGGCTCCGGCTCCGTCCCGCACGACCAGGGGGCGTCGCGTACGCCGGGCCGCGACTCGACCTCCCACGACACCGACGACCCCGCGCGTCCTCCGGCCGGCCACGCCCCCGGATCCGACTGCGCCGACGCCGACATGGCCGACCCGTCCTGCGCGGGCGCCGCGGCCCAGCACGGTGTGCAGGCCGGCACGGGCGGCTCGTTCACCGCGTCCCTGCCCGCGCTGATCGGCGGCGGCGTGCTCATCGCGGTGTCCCTGTGCGGCGCGGCGCACCGCGTGTGGCGGCGCAGGGCGGGTGGCTGACCCGGCGCGGGGAGGTCGATGTCCGGACCGCTGCGGCGCCCGGTGACGTTCGCGTCCGCCCCGCGCGCCCCGTGCGACCCATGGGACCGCGTCCGAGTGGGTACCCGCACCGCCGAGGACGCGGCCCCGGCCGTATCGGCCTCGCCGTACGGACGGACGAAGGGAACCGACGAGACGGGCAGGACGGACGAGGCGGCCCCGACCGGCCCCGGTGGACGGACCCGCGCGGTGCCCGGGCGACCCGGGCGGGCCGCGCGGTCCACCTCACCGGGACCTCCCGGGACCCGGCCGCGACAGGACCCGGACACGGCATCGGCGACAGGACATGGCATCAGGGACTGTGCGGAGGTACCCATGCGGCGGACGGACCGGGAAGGCCAGGGCCCCGTCCGCTACGGGCCGTCGGCCCTCCCCGACGACGGACTGCCGGTCCTGCCCGAGCTGTCCGCCGTGCTCGCCGGGGCCGCCGGCCGGATTCGGGACAGGCCGATCGGCGGCTGCCCGGAGCTCCTGGACGCGGCCGGCGGCTACTGGCTGCGCCGCGGGCTCGCCACCCGGCCCGACCGCCTGGCGGCGGCCCCCGGCGCACCCGCACTGCTGCTCGCGCTGACCGCCGCGCTCGGCGGCGACGTCCTGGTGCCCCGGCCCTGCGCCGCCTGGTGGGCGCCGTACGCGCGCCTGCTGGGCAGACCCGCCTTCCCCGTGGCCACCCCGGCCGAGAGCGGCGGCGTCCCCGACCCGTACGCCCTGCTGGAGACCGTCCGCAGGGTCAGGGCGGAGGGCGGCGACCCGCGGCTGCTGGTCCTGTCCGTCGCCGACGACCCCACCGCCACCGTCGCGCCGCCGGAGGTGCTGCACGAGACCGTCGAGGCCGCCGCGGGCGAGGGACTGCACCTGGTCAGCGACGAGACCTGGCGCGACACCGTACACGCGCCGCACGAGACGGTGCTGGTCAGCCCCGCCGAGATGCTGCCCGAGCGGGTCACCGTCGTCACCGACCTCGCCGGCGCGCTCCTGCCCGGTGGCTGGCCCGCCGCCGTCGCCCGCTTCCCGGGCGGCGCGACCGGCGCCGCGCTGCACGCGCGCGTGCTGGACGTGCTCACCGCGCTGGACGCCCGGATCGCCGAACCCGTCGCCGCCGCGGCCGCCTGGGCCCTGGACGAACCCGACCCCGTGACCGCACGCCTGACCGCCACCGTCCGGCTGCACGCGCACCTGGCCCGCGCCGCGCACGCCGCGGTCGTCGCCGCGGGCGCCCTCGCCCGGCCCCCGCAGGCCGGCCGGCACCTCTACGCCGACCTCGGCCCGCTGCGCCCGGCCCTCACCGCCCGCGGGGTCGGCGACGCGCAGGAGCTGGAGGAATTCCTCGGCGCCCGGCTGGGCGCGCCCGCGCCCGGCGGCCAGCGCTTCGGCGACGACCTCGGCGCACTGCGCGTACGCCTGTCCACGGCGGCGCTGCTCGACGACGCCACGGACGAGGAGCGCACGCGGTGCCTCCAGTCGCCCGAGCCACTGGAACTGCCTTACGTGCGGGCCGCGTTGATCTCCATGAAGTCGGTCTTCGACGATCTTCGCGACGACGCTCAGCGATGGGAGCATCCCCGATGACGCAGCAGTCCGAGCCGACCACGTCCACGACCACGTCCCCCTTGACGGCCACGGCCGCGTCCGCGCCCCCGTCGGCGAGCCCCGGCGCGGCGGACGGGCCCGGCGCCCGGAGAGCGGACGAGCCGCCGGCCACGTCCTCCACCCTCGCGCCCCCGTTCGCGCCGCCGCCCGGGAGCGCCCCGTACCCGCCTCCCGCCGCCCCCCGGCCGCCGGGCGAGCGGCGGATGTGGCCGCGCACCTTCCACGACCGGCTCACCGCACCGCTGCCCGGGCTGAAGGCGCTGGCCAGGTTCGCCCGTGAGGGCGCCGTACGCCCCGGCAAGGAGGGCCTGGCCGACGTCCCGCTGCTGCCCTACGAACCCGGCCCGCTGCCCCGGGTGGACGCCCGCACCGTGGCCGTCACCTGGGCGGGGCACGCCAGTTGGGTGGTGCGGATCGGCGGGCTGACCGTGCTGACCGACCCGGTGTGGTCGCGCCGCATCATCGGCACCCCCGCCCGCATCACCCCGGTCGGCGTCCCGTGGAGCGCGCTGCCGCCCGTCGACGCGGTCGTCATCAGCCACAACCACTACGACCACCTGGACGCGCCCACGCTGCGCCGACTGCCGCGCGACACCCCGGTGTTCGTGCCCGCCGGGCTCGGCCGCTGGTTCCGCCGCCGCCGGTTCACCCGCATCACCGAGCTGGACTGGTGGGAGGCGGCCGAATTGTCCGGAGTCCGCGTCGACTTCGTGCCCGCCCACCATTGGTCCAAGCGCACCCTCACCGACACCTGCCGCAGCCTGTGG
Source organism: Streptomyces sp. NPDC018610 (assembly GCF_044391765.1). Taxonomy (NCBI): domain Bacteria; kingdom Bacillati; phylum Actinomycetota; class Actinomycetes; order Kitasatosporales; family Streptomycetaceae; genus Streptomyces; species Streptomyces sp. NPDC018610. The sequence goes on along the minus strand of NZ_JBISAL010000002.1, from coordinate 219,529 downwards.
GGCGGTTGGGTGCTCACCGCCCCCGACGGGCAGCGCGTCTACTTCGCCGGCGACACCGGCTACGGCCACTGGTTCTCCCGCATCGGCGGCCGCTACCCCGGCATCGATCTCGCGCTGCTGCCCATCGGCGCCTACGACCCGCGCTGGTGGCTCAGCGACGTCCACTGCGACCCGGAGGAGGCCGTCCAGGCCGCCCAGGACCTCGGCGCCCGCCGGATGGCCCCCATGCACTGGGGCACGTTCGTCCTGTCCGCCGAACCGGTGCTGGAACCCCTCACCCGGGTCCGCGCCGCCTGGGAGAAGGCGGGCCTGCGCCGCGAGGACCTGTGGGACCTGCCGGTGGGGGCGTCCCGGGTGCTGGACTGACGTCCGGGGCGGGACCGTCCCGGCGGCCGACGGCACGAAGAGCGGCCACCGGCGCCCACGGCCGCCCCCGGTCAGTTCGAGGACCGGTGGGCCGGCGCGCCCGGTCAGTTCGAGGACCGGTGGGCCGGCGCGGACTGCCGTATCCGGCGCCAGACGCCGGGGGCCGCGCCCACCAGCACCGTCAGCAGGATCGCGGCGGCCACCCCCTCCCAGGGCTCCTCGAACAGGGCGCCGCCGAGGATCCCGATCACCTGGTACGTCACCGTCCAGGCCAGACAGGCCGGAAGGTTGCCGCGGGCGAAGCGGCGCAGCGGCCACTTCGCCAGCAGACAGGCCAGCATGACCGGTATGCGCCCGGCCGGCACCAGCCGGGACAGCACCAGCACCGCCACCCCGTGATCGGCGAGTTTGCGCTGCGCCTGCTCCAGCCGGTCCTGGGGCGCCCGGGAGCGGATCGCCTCCAGCCAGCGCGAGCCGTTCTTCGAGCCGAGCCCGCGCCGCCCCAGCCAGTACAGCGCCGCGTCCCCGCAGAACGCGGCCAGCGACGCCGTCACGAACACCAGCGCGAGCGACAGGGGTGCGGTCCGGTGCCAGGCGACCACCGCCGCCGAGGAGACCAGCGCGCCCGTGGGCACCACCGGCACCAGCGCCCCGATCAGCACCAGCAGGAACAACGACGGGTACCCGAAGGCCTGCTGGGTGGTCTCCGTCGGCACCACCGACGACACGGCGGCGGCCAGTCGTATCACCGTACGACCTCCAGGCGCACGCTCTCGCCGTGCGCCAGCCGGTGCACCGCCACGCCGGGCGCGCGCAGCGCGGCATGGCGCACGAACTCGTCACCCGGCGCATGGAACTCATGGGGGCGCACGGCGTCCATCCCGATCGGCCAGTACGTGCCGTAGTGCACCGGCACGGCGGTGCGCGGCGCGAGCCGGGCGAGCGCCTGCGCCGCGCGCCCCGCGTCCAGATGCCCTTCCCCGAGGTACGGCCCCCAGCCGCCCACCGGGAGCAGCGCGGCGTCCACCGGCCCCACCTCCTCGGCCATCGTCTCGAACAGGCCCGTGTCCCCGGCGAAATACGTCCGCGCCCGCCCCTCGACGACGTAGCCGAGCGCGGGGGAGCGGTGCGGGCCCAGCGGCAGGCGCCGTCCGTCGTGCGCCGCGGACACCACCCGTACCACCACCGGGCCGACCTCGACCCGGTCGCCCGGCGCCACCTCGGTGATCCTCAGCCGGCCGGGCCGCCCCAGCCGGCGCAGCCCCGGCACCGCCCTGGGCGCGCCCCGGGGCACCAGCAGGCGCGTGCCCGGCGCGAGCCGGGCCAGCGAGGGGAGGTGCAGATGGTCGGCGTGCAGATGGGAGACGAGCGCCACGTCCGCCTGCCAGGCGTCCGGCGGCGGCAGCGCGCCCTGGCGCCGGCGCAGGTGCGCGAACCGGCGGGCGAACAGAGGGTCGGTCAGCACGCGCACGTTCGAATCCTCGACCGTACAGGTGGCGTGACCCCACCAGGTGATCTCCACCGGCACCTTCTTTGCCTCCTTCGCGCGACTCCCCCCGACCCTACGCGCAGCGGTAGGGTCGGCGGCGAAAACCCGGAGGTGAGGGGGACGCCATGGGAGAAGTGCCCGATCCCCGCGGCGGGGCCGCCGCGACACCGGTCCGCGTCACGGCGATCGCCAGCCTGACGCCCCTGGAGGAGCTGAACGACGAGCCCTTCCTCGTGGACTCCCGCGGCCAGCACGCGATGTGCGCCCAGTGGGCCGCCGAGCACGGCTACGTGGTCGCGCGCGAACTGCTCGTACGCGGACTGCGCACCGACCACTGCGCGCTGTGGGACGGCGTGCGGCCCGGTGTCGACCTGTTCGTCGCCCCCAGCCGGCGCGTGCTGGAACGGGCGCTGTCCTCCGTGGAGGAGTTCACCGCCGAGTGCGCGCGCCGCGGGGTACGGGTGGAGACGGTCGGCCAGGCCGAGCCGTGCTACGACGCCCAGATGAAGGCCCGGGTGCACCGCCGCCTGTCGATGCCGACCGCCGGCTACGACGGGCGGTAGCGGCCGGGGGCGTGGGCCGCGGAGCCGGCTCCCGTGCGGCCTGCCGGCTCGGTGACCCGTCGGTGCGTGCGCCTCGCCGGCCCGTCCGGTCCGCTGTCGCCGCGCGTCCCGGGTCCGCGGGCTCAGGGCCGCCGCGGCCCACCACGGGTCCAGGGCGCCCTCGACACGTATGACAAGCTGGGGCGGGCCCGTGCGGACGACCGGGCCGGGACGTGAGGTGTGTCGTGCGTGGCGGGTGGTGGCGGCGGGCCGCCAGTCAGGTCGGGCGGAGCGTCGCGGTGTGGGCCGTCTCCACGGTCACCATGCTGGTGCTCGCCGGGATCCTGCCGGACTTCCAGCTCCAGTCGCCCGACGGCGACAGCGCGACCACCATCGCCATGACCGCCGCCCTCGGCGCCGGGGCCTTCGGCGTCCTGTCGGCCGTCGTCTGGCCGCTGCTGGTCCGGCTGCTGCTGCTCGTGCCCGCGCTCGTGCTCGGCCTGCTGGTCTTCTTCCTCAACGGCTCCCTGCTCCTGCTCGCCCTGCGCGTCAACCCCTCCGGCCGGCCCGAGGCGGCGCCCGAGACCGCCGTCATCGTGGCCGCCGTGATGTCCGCCGTCGCCTCCGCCACCGGCGCCGCCCTCGCCGTCCGCGACGACGACGCCTACCGCAGCCGGCTCCACCGGCTCGCCGACCGCCGGCGCAGAAGGCTGCCGCCGTGCTCCACCACGCCCGGCACCGTCGTCATCCAGCTCGACGGCGTCGGCCACGACGTGCTGCGGGACGCCGTGGACGAGGGCCTGATGCCGACCGTGGCGCGCTGGCTGGGCGTCCGGACCGGCCAGGAGCCCGCCCGGCCCACGCACCGGCTCACTCCCTGGCGCACCGACTGGTCCAGCCAGACCGGCGCCAGCCAGCTCGCCATCCTGCACGGCACCAACCACGACGTCCCCGCCTTCCGCTGGTACGAGAAGGACACCGGCGAGGTGATGGTCTGCAACCGCCCGAGCAGCGCCGTCGAACTCCAGCGCCGCGCCGTCGCCCGCACCGGCCACGGCGGACTGCTCGCCGACGACGGCGCCAGCCGCGGCAACCTGTTCAGCGGCGGCGCCGGAGAATCCGCCCTGGTCCTCACCGTCTCGGCGCGCCGCGGCCCCGGCACCCGCTCCCGCGCGGGCTACTTCGCCTACTTCTCCGACCCCGCGGGCGCCGTCCGCACCGCCCTGTCCTTCGTCGCCGAGACCGGCCGCGAGATCGGCCAGTCCGTGCGCGCCCGGCTGCGGGGACAGCGCCCCCGCGTCTCACGCGGCGGCCTCTACCCGCTGATCCGCGCCTTCGCGACCGTCGTCGAACGGGACGTCGTCGTCGCCGCCGTCATGGGCGACCTGCTCGCCGGACGCACCGCCGTCTACGCCGACCTGGTCGCCTACGACGAGGTGGCCCACCACTCCGGACCGCGCAGCCGGGACGCGGCGAAGGTGCTGCGACGCCTGGACCGCGCCCTCGCGCTGATCGAGAACGTCGCCGAGCACGCCCCGCGCCCGTACCGGATCGTCGTCCTGTCCGACCACGGACAGAGCCCCGGCGAGACGTTCCGCGCCCGCTACGGCCTCACCCTGGGCGACCTGGTCCGGGCCGGCTGCGGACTGCCCGTGCCGCGCCGCGCGCGCAGGACCCGCAGCGGCGCCGAGGCCCGGGCCGCCGTTCGGGCCGCGCTGCGCCGCCCGGTGGAGGAGGACGGCGAGCACCACCGGCCCGCCCGCCGCCCGGAGCCGGTCGTGCTGGCCTCCGGCAACCTCGGCCTGGTCTCCTTCCCGGACGTGCCGCATCGCATGAGCGAGGAGGAGATCGCCGCCCGGCACCCCGCGCTGCTGCCCACCCTCGCCGACCATCCCGGCATAGGCTTCCTGCTCGTGCGCAGCGAGGAACACGGCGGCGTGGTGCTCGGCGCGCGCGGCGCCCGCATACCGCTGGCCGACCTCGACGCCGATCCCGGCCCGCTCGCCGTGTTCGGTCCGGGCGCCGCCGAGGCCGTCCGGCGCACCCACTCCTTCCCGCACACCGCCGACATCATGGTCAACTCCAGCCATGACCCGGCCGACGGCGAGGTGCTGGCCTTCGAGGAGCAGATCGGCTCCCACGGCGGCCTCGGCGGCGCGCAGTCCCGCCCCTTCCTGCTGTCCCCGCTGCTGTGCTCGGCGCCCGTCCCCGAGGACACGGAACTCGTCGGCGCCGAGCAGGTCCACCGCGTCCTGCGCCGCTGGCTCGGCGAGGCCGCCGGCCCGCAGGTGCCGCTCCAGGCCCGGCCGGACGAGCGGGCCGCCTGAGGGATCCCCGCCGGACCCCGCCCGCGCCCGGCCTTCCCGACCGGCTCCGCCTGCGCCGCCCTGCCCCGGACCTTTCCCGCCCGCCCTGCTCGCCTCCGCCCGCCCCGCTCGTACCAGCTCCCGAAACGCGCCCGCCTCCCGGCCCGTTCGCCGCGTGCACGCGCCACGGATGTGATCGGATGGAGGCAACGGAACCCAGGCAACGGGTCCCCAGTCGAAAGGTATGGATCACACCGTGGCAACAACGCGCACCGCTCACACCGTCTGGGAAGGCAACCTGCTCGAGGGCAACGGCGTCGTCACCTTCGACTCCTCCGGCATCGGTGAGCAGCCGGTGTCGTGGCCGTCGCGCGCCGAGCAGGCGAACGGCAAAACCAGCCCCGAGGAACTGATCGCCGCCGCCCACTCCAGCTGCTTCTCCATGGCCCTCTCGCACGGCCTGGCCGGCGCCGGCACCCCGCCCACCAAGATCGAGACCAAGGCCGACGTGACCTTCCAGCCGGGCACCGGCATCACCGGCATCCACCTCACCGTCGAGGGCACCGTCCCCGGCATCGACAACGACGCGTTCGTCGCCGCCGCCGAGGACGCCAAGAAGAACTGCCCGGTCAGCCAGGCCCTCACCGGCACGACCATCACCCTGGACGCCAAGCTAGCCTGACACGGGGCGACGCGCCCGACAGGGTTCGCCGCTCCCCGATGCCGCGCCCCCGACCCCGGGTGCGCGGCATCGTCGTCCGCGCCCGCCGGGGTACCCGGCATTGACAACGGCTCGCTCTCGTCCTGGGCTGGAACAGGGGGCGGTGCCCCGGCGACGAACGGCGGAAGGGGACGACGATGGCACGTGCGGTCGGGATCGATCTCGGGACGACGAACTCGGTGGTGGCCCTTCTGGAGGGCGGCGAGCCCACGGTCGTCGCCAACGCCGAGGGCGCGCGGACGACGCCGTCGGTCGTGGCCTTCGCCAAGAACGGCGAGGTGCTCGTCGGCGAGGTCGCCAAGCGGCAGGCGGTCACGAACGTCGAACGCACCGCCCGCTCCGTCAAACGGCACATGGGCGACGCGCACTGGCGCTTCCCCGAGCAGGGCTCCGTCGACGGCACCCGGTACCGGGCGCAGGAGCTGTCCGCGCGGGTGCTGCAGAAGCTGAAGCGGGACACCGAGGCCTACCTCGGCGAGGACGTCACCGACGCCGTGATCACCGTGCCGGCGTACTTCGACGACGCGCAGCGCCAGGCGACCAAGGAGGCCGGGGAGATCGCCGGCCTGAAGGTGCTCAGGATCATCAACGAGCCCACGGCCGCCGCGCTCGCCTACGGCCTGGACCGGGGCGAGGAGCAGACCGTCCTCGTCTTCGACCTCGGCGGCGGCACCTTCGACGTGTCCCTGCTGGAGATCGGCGACGGCGTCATCGAGGTCAAGGCCACCAACGGCGACACCCGCCTCGGCGGCGACGACTGGGACCAGCGGATCGTGGAGCACCTGGTCAAGACGTTCAAGGGGCAGTACGGCATCGATCTCGGCACCGACAAGATGGCGCTGCAACGGCTGCGCGAGGCCGGCGAGAAGGCGAAGATCGAACTGTCCTCGTCCACCGAGACGAACATCAACCTGCCCTACATCACCGCCTCCGCCGAGGGCCCGCTGCACCTGGACGAGAAGCTCACCCGCGCCCGGTTCCAGGAGCTCACCGCCGACCTGCTGGACCGCTGCAGGAAGCCGTTCCACCAGGCGGTCGAGGACGCGAGGATCGAGCTGTCCGCGATCGACCACGTGATCCTGGTCGGCGGCTCCACCCGGATGCCCGCCGTCACCGACCTGGTGCGCGACCTCACCGGCAAGGACCCGCACAAGGGCGTCAACCCGGACGAGGTGGTGGCCGTGGGCGCCGCCCTCCAGGCCGGCGTGATCCGCGGCGACGTCAAGGACGTCCTGCTCCTCGACGTCACCCCGCTGTCCCTCGGCATCGAGACCAAGGGCGGCATCATGACCAAGCTGATCGAGCGCAACACCACGATCCCCACCCGGCGTTCGGAGATCTTCACCACCGCCGCCGACAACCAGCCCTCGGTCGGCATCCAGGTCTACCAGGGCGAACGCGAGATCGCCGCCTACAACAAGAAGCTGGGCGTCTTCGACCTCACGGGCCTGCCGCCGGCCCCGCGCGGAGTGCCGCAGATCGAGGTCGCCTTCGACATCGACGCCGACGGGATCATGCACGTGTCCGCCAAGGACCTGGCCACCGGCCGCGAACAGAAGATGACCGTCACCGGCGGCTCCGCCCTCCCCAAGGACGACATCGACCGCATGGTGCGCGACGCCGAACAGTACGCCGAGGAGGACCGGGGGCGCCGCGAGGCCGCCGAGACCCGCAACCAGGCCGAACAACTCGTGTACCAGACCGAGAACTTCCTGCGCGAGAACGGCGACCGCGTCCCCCCGGACACCAAGGGCGAGGTGGAGTCGGCGGCCGCCGAGGTGAAGACCCTGTTGGAACAGAACGCCGACACCGCCGCGCTGCGCACCGGCGTGGAGAAACTCGCCTCCGTCAGCCAGCGGATGGGCCAGGCCATGTACGCCCAGGCACAGCGGAACCCGGCAGAGGGCGCCGAAGGACAGCGCACCGAGGGGCCCGAGCAGGGCGACGAGGGCGTGGTGGACGCCGAGATCGTCGACGACGAGCGCGACACCCGGGGCGGAGCGGCATAGGGCCTGTCCGGCCGTTCCCGTCAGGCGTCGCGGGCCCGGCGGGAACGACAGGACAGGCCCCGGCGGCCGCCCGGGACGGGCTCAGCACCCCGCGCGGCACTCCAGCAGCAGGGCGCGGGTGCGTTCCGCCGAGGCGGCGCGTGTCGTCATGTGGTCCAGCACCTCCAGATGCGTGGCCACCTCCTGCCGGGAGTCCAGATAGAGCGCGCCGGTCAGGTACTCCGTGTAGACGAGGTCCGGCAACTCCGGCTCGGCGAAGCGGAACAGCGAGAACGGCGCGTACGTCCCCGGGTGCGGGCCGGCCGCGAACTCGGCGACCTGCACCGTCACCCGGTCCCGCTCGGTGAGCTCCAGCAGCTTGTCCAGCTGCCCGCGCATCACCCCGCTCCGGGCGCTCACCGGCCGGCGCAGCACCGTCTCCTCGACGACGACCCACAGGTGCGGCGGGTCCGGCCGCTCCAGCAGCTCCTGCCGGGCCATCCGCAGCGACACGTGCCGCTCCGTCGCCTCCCGGCCGGCCTGCCCGACCGTACCGGCCTCCAGCACGGCGCGCGCGTAGTCCTCGGTCTGCAGCAGCCCCGGCACGAAGTGCGGCTCGTAGCAGCGGATCAGCCGGGCGGCGCCCTCCAGGCTCACGTACAGGCTGAACCAGTCCGGCAGCACGTCGCTGAACCGCTGCCACCAGCCCGGCTGGTTGGCCTCCTCGGCCAGCCGCACGAACGCGTCCGCCTCCTGCTCGCCCACCCCGTACGCCGTCAGCAGCACCTGCACGTACGGGATCTTCAGGGCGACCTCGGCCAGTTCCATGCGCCGCACGGTCGCGGGGGCGACCCGCAGCACCCGCGCGGCCTCCTCGCGGGTCAGCCCCGCCGCCTCCCGCAGCTCCTGCAGTCTCCTGCCCAGCACCACCTGGCCCACCGTGGGCGCGGGCCGCCGCTCACTCACGCCACGCCTCCCCGAACGCGCCGAAGTACGCCCAGCAGTCTGTCACAGCATCTCAAGGCATCATCGAACGAAGGTACTTGACGGTCGCCGGGTCGGCCGGCAGGAACGTCTCGATCGCCAGCTCGGCCACCGTCACGTCCATGGGGGTGTTGAAGGTGGAGATGGAGGAGACGAACGACAGCAGCCGGCCGTCGTGCTCGATCACCATCGGCAGCGCGAAGTACGGCACGTCACCGGCCGGCTCCTCCGCGAGGCCGAAGCCGCTCTCCGTCACCGGGTACGCCGCCACCTCCTCGTACAGCTTCCGCAGCCGCGGCGAGCGGTGCAGCGCGATCTGCCGCTCCATCTGCGCGAGCAGGTGCCCGCGCCACTCGCGCAGGTTGCGGATGCGCGGCGCGAGGCCCTCGGGGTGCAGGGTCAGCCGCATCGCGTTCAGCGGCGGCACGAGCAGCGACTCGGGCACGCCCTCCAGCAGCATCGTGATGCCCCGGTTCGCCGTCACCACGTCGTAGTGGGCGTCGACGACCAGCGCCGGATACGGCTCGTAGCCGACGATCAGCCGCTCCAGGCCCTCCCGCAGCGCGCCCAGCGCGGGGGCGTCCAGCGGCGTCTCCGGGTAGTGCGGGGCGTAACCGGCGGCCAGCAGCAGCGCGTTGCGTTCGCGCACCGGCACGTCCAGGCGCTCGGCCAGCCGCAGCACCATCTCCTCACTGGGCCGGGACCGGCCGGTCTCGATGAAGCTGATGTGCCGGGCCGAGGAGTCCGCGTGCAGCGCCAGCTCCAGCTGACTGACCCGCCGCCGCTCCCGCCAGGCCCGCAACAGCGGGCCGACGCCCCGGCCGGCGGGGGCGGTGGGAAGCACGGCGGCATCGATCGCGACAGTGGTCATGGCGACGACCGTAGCCGAACCGCCGCCGGGCGAGGGCGCCCTCACCGGCCGCGGCCCCCCGGACCCCGGCCGAGCAGGGACGCGACGGCGCTCCTGTGGCAGGCTGAACACGTGCGCTCCGCACCGCCCGCGCGGCGGCCGGGCGCCACAGGCACGCCGCCACGCGTACGCGCCCGTCGGGCGACGCACCGGAAAGGGAGTGGTCCCATGCCCGTCGAACCCCTGTCGCAGAAGGAGATCGAGGACCGGCTCGCCGAGCTGCCCGGCTGGTCGCTCGACGGGGACCGGCTCACCCGCTCCTTCCGGCTCGGCTCGCACTTCGCCGCGACGGCGATGGTGGTGCACATCGCCCAGGTGCAGGAGGAGCTGAACCACCACTCCGACCTCACCCTCGGCTACGACACCGTCGGGGTCAGCGTGCACACGCACAGCGCGGGCGGCGCCGTCACCGAGAAGGACGTCGAGCTCGCCGGCCGCATCCAGGACCTCGCGCCGGGCCACGGCGCGCACTGAACCGCGCGGAACGGGGGGGACATGCTGGACTACGACAAGGAAGCCGAGCTCTACGACGCCTCACGCGGCGGCGAGCCGCGTGCCGGGGCGGCGGCCGAGGCGGTCCTCGGCCTGCTGCCCGAGGGGGCGCGGGACCTGCTGGACGTGGGCTGCGGCACCGGGATGGTGAGCCGCCGCCTCGCCGCGGGCCGCGCCCGACTGCGGGTGACCGGAGCCGACCGGGCGCCCGAGATGACCCGCCGGGCCGCCGCGCGGCTGCCGGGCGCCGTCGTCCGCGCCGACTGCCGCCGCCTGCCCTTCCTCGGCGGGCGGTTCGACGCGGTCACCAGCGTCTGGCTGTTGCATCTGCTGCCGCCCGAGGACGTCGGGGCCGTCGTCGCCGAGTGCGCCCGGGTGCTGCGGCCCGGCGGCCTCTACATCACCACCGTCGACAAGGCCGCCGCCCACAACGTGGGCAGCGACATCGACGCGGTGCTCGCCGACCGGCCGCACCGCCCCGCCCACGACGCCGAGGACGTCGTCGTCCGGCACGCCGCCGAGCACGGCCTGCTGCCGGCCGGCCGGGCCGGCTTCCCGGGCCGCGGCCAGGGCCGCAGCCCCCGCAGCGCCATCGCCGACCTGCGGCGCGGCTGGTTCGTCACGCTGCCGCCCGGCGAACCGCTCGCCGAGGAGTTCGCCGCCCGGCTGGGCGCCCTTCCGGACCAGGACCGTTCCCGCCCGGACCCGGTCTTCACCCTGCGGGCCTTCCGCAGGCCGGCCGGCGGCTGAGCGGCGCACGACGACCGGGTGGACCCCAGCAGCAATGGAGTCCACCCGGCGCGCGGTACGCGGAGCCTTAGCGGGGACTTATTCGAGGAGCTCCGCGTACGAACCCATGGCGAGGGCTATGTCCGCCTGGGCCCAGAACCGGTGGTACGTGAAGGTGGGAGCGGCCCCGCCCTTCAGATAGGCCTCGATCTTCGACCAGGCCGGGTCGTTCTTGTAGAAGGACCGGAGCGAGGAGAACGTGGACGACGAGTCGATCTTGTCGCCGTTCGGCATCGTGCCCGTCCAGCCGCTGGGCACGTACACGCTGTCGCCGAACCGGCTGTAGTCGGTGCGGGTCTCCGGGACGGCGACGCCCAGGCTGTCCTGGTCGTTGTCCCACATGCCGTCCAGCAGCGCCTTCGCCGTCGACTTGGCCTTGGCGTCACCGGACTTGGCGGCGTAGTACGTCAGGGTCTTGGCGTACGCGGCGGCCACGCCCACGTCGTTCGTGTAGTCGGCGATGGTGACGTGCAGGGAACTGTTGGCGCCGGGCGAGGAGGCGTTCCAGGTGTCCGGCTTGCCGGACCACTTGAGCGTGGAGGGGATCAGGAAGGTGCCGTCCGGGTTGACCGTGGTGTTGGCCAGCGCCCACTTGACCCACTTGTCGAGGACGGTCTTCGCCTTGATGTCACCGGTCTGCTGGTAGTACTCGGCGACGCGCTCCATCGACCAGGCCTGGAAGCCGAACCACTGGTTGGACGGCGGGTCGTGGTAGACGGGCGCCTCGTCGTAGTACATGCCGTAGAAGGTCGGCGTGCCGGCCGGCGGGGTGGCGTAGCGACCCTGCCAGCTGTTGGTCGCGCCGCCCGCGATGGCGCCCTCGGAGGACTGGAGCCACTGGTAGAACTCCAGCTGCCGCTGGAGCGACTTGCTCCAGTCGGTCGCGCCCGTCGCCGACTTGGGCTTGAGGTCGGCGTAGGAGCTGAGCGCGTACGCGGCCAGCGGGTTCTGGTAGCCGCCGTGGACGTGGCTGGAGCCGATGCGCCAGGCCCAGCCCGCGCTGGTGTCGGTGGCGCCGCCCCAGGCGTAGTACCAGGACAGCAGGTAGTGGGAGGCGTCCTTGCCGGTGCCGGCCGCGCAGGTCGACGGACCGGTGCAGTTGCCGATCTTCTTGAAGTACTTGTCGTACATCGCGTAGCGCAGGTAGTCGCCCATCTTCGCGGCCTTGCCCACGGTCGCGGAGACGTCACCGCCCTTGCCCTGCTCCTTGGCCCACACATCGGCCCAGTACGCGGCCTGCACGGCGCGTGCGTCGGCGTCCGGGGCGTCGGTGTACTTCCACTGCCTGGCGTAGGAGGAGTCGCCGGTGAACAGGTCCAGATAGCCGTTCCTGCCGCCGTACTTGAAGGCGTCGCAGGTCGGCTGCGGGACCGTCTCCCAGACCGACTCCTGAGGTCCGCGCTGGAAGGTGTTGATGTAGGAGGGGCCGGTGGCCGTCGGGCCGGCCTCGCACTTGCCGGGCTCGTCGCCGTAGCCGTAGACGTTGTCGACGTCCTGGATCCAGTGCATGCCGTAGACGTCGTCCGTGCCGTACGCGGACTTCAGCTCGCCCGCGATCGGGTCCGTGCCCACGGACACGGAGGTGTCCAGCTTGGCGGGGTACTCGTTCGGGGTGTCCGCCTCGGGCGCGTAGGTGGCCGGCTTGGAGGCGTTGTAGAAGGAGTTGGTCGGCTGGTCGGCGTGGGTGGGGATCATGTACTTCTCCATGATCTCCCAGGCGCCGTTGAACTTGGACCAGTCGCCCGTCACCTTGCCGTACATCGCCTGCAGCCAGATGAGGTAGCTGTAGGCCTCCGACGTGGTCTCGTGGCCGTAGTCGGGCGCCTCCACGATCAGTGTCTCCACCGAGTGGTAGGGGATGCCCTCGGGCGAGAAGTAGCCGTTGGCCGGGTTGGTGATCTTCCCGTAGAGGTCCAGGAACCGCGCGTCGTAGGCGTTGGCGGCGGCCAGCTCGGTCACGGTGACCGTGGCCTTGGCGTGGCCGGCGGCCGAGGCGGTGAAGGTCGCCGCGCCGGTCCCGGAGGAGTCGGCCGTGACGGTCACCTTCTGCGCGGTGTTCCAGTTCGCCGGGGTGAAGGTGAGCGAGGAACCGCCGGTCACCGACAGCCCGGTGTTGCCGTCCGTGCGGGCGACGCTCACGGTCACGTTCGCGCTCGGCTGCGTCGACAGCTTCACGTCGAAGGTGCCCGACTTGCCTTGCTGAACGCCGAGTTGGGCCGGTGATGCCACCACGGCGGGGCCCGAGGCGACGGTGACGCCGACCGGTGTGGACTCCGCGGACGCGCCGAGGCTGTCGTAGGCCTTCGCCAGCAGGGAGTGGCTGCCCACGCTGAGCGCGGAGGCCGAGAGGGTGTACGGGGCGGTGGTGTCCGTGCCCAGCAGGGTCGTGTCGTCGTAGAACTCGACCTTGGTGATCTTGGCGCCGTCGGCCGCCGCCGCGGTCGCCGCGAGCGGCACCGCGTCGCCCTGCGAGTAGGTGGCGCCCGGGGCCGGGCTGGTCAGCACGGTGATCGGCGGCTGGTGCGCGCCCGCGCAGGTGGTGCCGTTGACCGTGAAGCTCGTCGGCGCGGTGTTGGTGCCGCTGTAGGTGAACTGGGCGCCGGTGCTGACGGCGGCCCCGGCGGCGATCGTCCCGTTGTACGAGGCGTTCTTCACGGTGACCGACTGTCCGGACTGCGACCAGCTGCCGTTCCAGCCGTTGGTCAGCTTCTGGTTGCCCGAGTAGCCGTAGGCGAGGGTCCAGCCGTTGACGGAGTCCGTGCCGCGGTTGGTGATCGTCAGGTCCGCGGTGAAGCCGGAGCCCCAGTCGTTGGTCTTGTAGTCCACGCTGCACGCGAGTCCTGCCGCGTGCGCCGTGCCCGAACCGGTGGCCAGCATGGTCGTGGGGAGTGCCAGGGCCGCCACAACGGCGGTCCACAGCCGCCGGGCCGTCCGGCGTCCGGGTCTGTGTGCGGGATACATGTGCTGGTCCCTCCTTGCGGCTCGGAAAGAGGTGTGGGGGAGGAGCAACAAGCCCTGACCAGTGGGAGCGCTCCCATAGTGCGTATGTGTCAGGGCACGGTCAAGTACTTGAAGAACCGAAAAGATTCGGCACCCCTCCGACCGGCCCGGTCGTGGAAAAGTCGGTCGAAAGTCTGTGGCCCCTCTGTTCTTCATCCGAACTTGCCGCTACCTTCACTCGCACCAGTGGGAGCGATTCCATCAGTCGACGCGCCGGCCCCGGCGCGCCAGATCTGCAAGGAGTCGCTCATGCGACACCCCCCGCGTCCCTTACCCCTGGCCGTCGCCGGAGCGGTCGCGCTCCTCGGGAGCGTGGTCGTACCGGCCGTCACGGCTCAGGGAGCCACACCCGCCTGCACGGTGGCGTACTCCGTCGCCAACCAGTGGGGCACCGGCTTCCAGGGCGCCGTCCAGATCACCAACAACCGTGCGGCGCTCACCGGTTGGAGTCTCACCTTCGACTTCGCCGGTGGCCAGGAGGTCACCCAGGGCTGGAACGCCAAGTGGTCCCAGTCCGGCACCGCGGTGACCGCGGTCAACGAGAGCTACAACGGGGCGCTCGGCACGGGTGCGAGCGTCAGCGCCGGGTTCCTCGCCTCGGGGGCCGGGAACACGGCCGTGCCCACGACGTTCAAGCTCAACGGCACCACGTGCAACGTCGATTCGGAGCCCACCACGCCTCCGACCGACCCGCCGCCCACCGGCGGCGGCGGAGGCAAGGCGCCCGCCCTGCACGTCGCGGGCGACAGGATCGTCGACGCCGACGGCAAGGACCGCCGGCTGCTCGGCGTGAACCGCTCCGGCGGAGAGTTCATGTGCGTCCAGGGCTACGGCTTCTTCGACGGCCCCGTGGACGACGCGGCGATCCAGGCGATCGCCGACTGGAAGGCGAACACCGTCCGTATCCCCGTCAACGAGGAGTGCTGGCTGGGTCTTTCCAACATCGAACCCGAATACGCGGGCGCGAACTACGTCGGCGCCGTCAAGGACCTGGTGACCCGGATCGAGGCGCACGGCATGACCCCGGTCATCGACCTGCACTGGACCTGGGGCCAGTACACCGGCAACTCGGCGGGCTGCTCCGACGTGCACGCCACCTGCCAGAAACCCATGCCCGACGCCCAGTACACGCCGGCGTTCTGGTCCTCGGTCGCCGACACCTTCAAGGGCGACCAGGCCGTCGCGTTCGACCTGTTCAACGAGCCGTATCCGGACCGGGCCACGTCCAGCACCGCCGACGCGTGGAAGTGCTGGCGCGACGGCGGCACCTGCCCGGGCATCGGCTACGAGGTCGCCGGCATGCAGGATCTCGTCGACACCGTCCGGGCCACCGGCGCCCGCAACCTCATCCTGGCCGGCGGGCTCGCCTACTCCAACGACCTCAGCCAGTGGCTGACGTACCGGCCCACCGACCCGGCGGGCAATCTCGTCGCCGCCTACCACGTGTACAACTTCAACACCTGCGCCAGTGAGAGCTGCTGGAACTCCACGCTCGCCCCGGTCGCCGCCCAGGTGCCGCTGGTGGCGGGGGAGATCGGCGAGAACACCTGCTCGCACGGCTTCACCGACCAGGTCATGAAGTGGTTCGACGACCACGACCTGTCCTACCTCGGCTGGACCTGGAACACCTGGGACTGTTCCTCCGGCCCCTCCCTGATCTCCGCCTACGACGGCACACCCACCGCGTACGGCGCCGGGCTGCGCGACCACCTGCGCGCCCTCAACCCGTGACTCCCCTCTTCCGGAAGTCCCGCACACCCCTTTCAACAGGAGGAATTCCCCACTCATGAGCCGCACCAGAACAGCGATGCTCGCCGCCCTGACCCTCGTCGCCGGGGGCACGGGCATGGCGCTCACCGCCGTACCCGCCACCGCGGGCGCCACGGCCGCGCCCTGCACCGTCGACTACAAGCTGAACCAGTGGAGCACCGGCTTCACCGCCGACGTCACCGTCACCAACAACGGCGCCGCCAAGTCCTCGTGGACGCTGAAGTGGACGTACGCCGGCAACCAGAAGGTCACCAGCGGCTGGAACGCCAAGATCACCCAGTCCGGGGCGAACGTCACCGCCGCCAACGAGAGCTACAACGGATCGCTCGGCACGGGCGGTTCGGCCAGCTTCGGCTTCCAGGGCACCTACAGCGGCACCAACGCGGTCCCGGCCGCCTTCACCCTCGACGGCGTGACCTGCAACGTCGACAACGGCGGCGGCACGGGCGGCGGGACCGGAGGGACGGGCGGGGACACCGGCGGCACCGGTGGCACGGGCGGCACCGGCGGTGACACCGGCGGGACCGGCGGGACCGGCGGCAGCACCGGAGGCGGCGGCACCGACCCGAGCGGCAGGGTCGACAACCCGTACGTCGGTGCCAAGGTCTACGTGGACCCGGAGTGGTCCAAGCTGGCCGCCGCCGAGCCGGGCGGCAGCCGCATCTCCAACCAGCCCACCGCCGTCTGGCTGGACCGGATCGCCGCCATCAACGGCGTCAACGGCGGCATGGGCCTGCGCGCCCACCTCGACGAGGCCCTCAAGCAGAAGGGCTCCGGCGACCTCGTCGTCCAGCTGGTCATCTACGACCTGCCCGGCCGTGACTGCTCCGCCCTCGCCTCCAACGGCGAGATCGCGGCCACCGACCTCGCCAAGTACCAGACCCAGTACATCGACCCGATCGCCTCGATCCTGGCCGACTCCAAGTACGCGGGCCTGCGCATCGCCACCGTCATCGAGCCGGACTCGCTGCCCAACCTGGTCACCAACGCAGGCGGCACCAACACCACCACCGACGCCTGCGTGACCATGAAGGCCAACGGCAACTACGAGAAGGGTGTCAGCTACGCCCTGGACAAGCTCGGCGCGATCCCGAACGTCTACAACTACATCGACGCCGGCCACCACGGCTGGCTGGGCTGGGACACCAACCTCGACCCGTCGGTCCAGGAGTTCCACAAGGTCGCGACCAGCAACGGCGCGAGCGTGAACGACGTGGCCGGCTTCATCGTCAACACGGCCAACTACGGTGCCACCAAGGAGCCCTACTTCAAGGTCACCGACAGCGTCAACGGGCAGACCGTGCGCCAGTCCAAGTGGGTGGACTGGAACCAGTACGTGGACGAGCAGTCCTTCGCGCAGGGGCTGCGCGACAAGCTCGTCGCGGCGGGCTTCAACTCCAACCTCGGCATGTTGATCGACACCTCCCGCAACGGCTGGGGCGGCTCCGCCCGGCCCACCGGGGCCGGCCCGCTGACCTCGGTGGACGCCTACGTCAACGGCGGCCGCATCGACCGCCGCATCCACACCGGCAACTGGTGCAACCAGAGCGGCGCGGGCCTCGGCGAACGGCCGACCGCGGCTCCCGCCGCCGGGATCGACGCCTACGTCTGGGTGAAGCCCCCGGGCCAGTCCGACGGGTCCAGCTCGGCCATCGCCAACGACGAGGGCAAGGGCTTCGACCGGATGTGCGACCCGACGTACGGCGGCAACGCGCGCAACGGCAACAGCCCCACGGGAGCGCTCGCGAACGCTCCGGTGGCCGGCCACTGGTTCTCCGCGCAGTTCCAGGAGCTGATGAAGAACGCGTACCCGCCCCTGCCGTAGGGCGGTGACGCGGGGGTGATCCTCCGGGGCGGCCCGGGCCGGTCGGGTCCGGGCCGGCCCAGCCGACCGGTCGTCCGGGCCGGTCGGCCCTCATGGGCCAGTCGGTTCTCGTGGGCCCCCGGCCCCGGTGGATCGCCCTCTCGACGCACGGGCAAGTCGCCGTCCGGGCGCTCCGGTTCGTACGGCACCGTCAGGTGCGGCGGCGGCCGCACCACCCCGGTACCGGGGCGCGTGCCGCGGTGCGGCTGGGCGGCGTGCACCGGAGACGAGTGACACGGACACACGTCACCGGGACGGCCGGTGGCGAGGCGAGCGGGCGTGCCGAGGCCCCGACCGGCTTGGGGGCGGTCCCGGGCCCGGACACACCCTCCTCGCCGTACGGTTCGAGCCGCAGGGTCCCGTCCAGGTGTGAGCCCGCCCGTTTCCGGACGGGCTCACACCTGGACGGGACCCTGTGGAAATCCCTCACCTGTTTTTTGCCGTCCCGGCAACGCGAGTGGCCTCCGCGCGGTGCGTCGGCGCACGCTGGCGTCATCCACAGGAGAGGCTGACCGACATGGCGCAGGAACACCGGGGCCACCACGGCCCGCACGACGACGGGCACGACCACGTCCGTCACGGCCACGACCCTCACGGCCACGACAAGGACCATGGCGGCCACACCCACGCCCATCACGGCGGCGCCGACCTCGACTGGGCCGTCCTGGCCCCGCTGCTGGAGTCCCAGGCGGAACTTTTCGCACCCCTGTATGAGCAGGTCATGGCCTGGCTGGCCCGGGAGGTCGCCGGAGAGCCCGGTCTGATCGTCGACGCGGGCAGCGGACCCGGGGTCGTCACCTGCCAGTTCGCCGAGGCCTTTCCGGCCTCCAGGGTCGTCGCGGTGGACAGCTCAAAGCCGCTCCTGGAGCGCGCCCGCGCCCGCGCCGACCGGCTGGGCCACACTGGTCGCCTCACCACCGTCCACGGCGAACTCCCCGAAGCACTGGCCCAGTTGGAGTACCCGGCCGACCTGTTGTGGGCGAGCAACAGCCTGCACCACCTCGGCGACCAGCGCGCCGCCGTGGCGGCCTTCGCCGGGCACCTCGCGCCCGGCGGGACCCTCGCCCTGCTGGAGGGCGGCCTGCCCGCCCGCTTCCTGCCCCGGGACATCGGCATCGGCCGCCCCGGCCTGCAGGCCCGTATGGACGCGATCGAGGCCGGCTCGTTCCACCGCATGCGCGAGGAACTGCCCGGCTCCGTCGCCGAGGCCGAGGACTGGCTGGCACTCATGGCGGCCGCCGGGCTGAAGCCCACCGGCACCCGCAGCTTCCTGCTCGACCTGCCCGCCCCCGTCTCCGACCCGGTCCGCGCCTACGTCGCCGCCACCCTCACCCGCCTGTACGACGGGATGCGCGAGGACCTCTCGGCCGAGGACCGCGCCACTCTCGAACGGCTCCTCGACCCGGAGGACGGGGCGAGCGTGCACCGCAGGAACGACGTCTTCGTCCTGAAGGCCCACACCGTCCACACGGCGGTCCGCCCCTCCTGAACCGACCGGCCACCGGGGACACGGGGCACCGGGGACACGGGACGACGGGACACGGGGACGCGAGGACGGGACGGGCCCGGACCGCGAGCGACTCGCGCGGTCCGGGCCCGTCCCGTCGTCCTGCCCGTCAGCCCACGTCGAAGGTGGCCGGGTCCGGGCCGAGGCGCCGGTCCTCGTTCAGCGCGCTGATCGCCGCGAGGTCCTCCTCGTCCAGGCTGAAGTCGAACACCGCGATGTTCTCCTCGATCCGGGACGGCGTCACCGACTTGGGGATCACGACGTTGCCGAGCTGGATGTGCCAGCGCAGCACGACCTGGGCCGGGGTGCGGCCGTGCTTGCGCGCGATCGCCACGATCGCCGGCACCTCCAGCAGGCCCTTGCCCTGGCCGAGCGGCGACCAGGCCTCGGTGGCGATGCCCTGCTCCGCGTGCAGCTCGCGGGCGGCGTGCTGCTGCAGGTGCGGGTGCAGCTCGATCTGGTTGACCGCCGGGACCACCGAGGTCTCGGAGATCAGGTGCGTCAGGTACTCCGGCAGGAAGTTGGAGACGCCGATCGCACGGACCCGGCCGTCGGCGTACAGCTTCTCGAACGCCTTGTACGTGTCGACATAGGTGCCCCTGGCCGGCAGCGGCCAGTGGATCAGGTAGAGGTCCACGTACTCCAGGCCCAGCTTGGCCAGGGAGGTGTCGAACGCGCGCAGGGTGGCGTCGTACCCCTGATCGCTGTTCCACAGCTTGGTGGTGACGAAGACCTCCTCGCGCGGGAGGCCGGAGGCGGCGATCGCCTTGCCGGTGCCCTCCTCGTTGCCGTAGATCGCCGCTGTGTCGATGCTGCGGTACCCGGCCTCAAGGGCGGTGGCGACGGCGCGCTCCGCCTCGTCGTCCGGCACCTGCCAGACGCCGAAGCCCAGCTGGGGCATCTCGACGCCGTTGTTGAGGATGATCGGGGGGACCTTGCTGCTCACGAGCTCTTGATCCTTCGGTTGTCGTCAGGTGGTACTCACATCGTCAACGATCACGGGCCCCGTCGCATTCCTGACCGCCGGATCCGTCCGGAACCCGCCGTCGGCCCGCGCCCGGCCGGCCGACCGGACTCGTCTCCGGGTCGGTGTCAGGGCCCCGGCGCGTTCCGGCACCGAGCCCTGAGCCCCGGGCGTCGATCCCCGGGGTCCGACGCCCGGCTCCGCGTCCGGGCCCGCGCGGGTCCCTTGCCCGCTCCGGCCGGTCTCATGCCCGGTACAGCGCCTCGACCTCGTCGGCGTACGCGTTCTCGATCGCCCTGCGCTTCAGCTTCAGGGACGGGGTGAGCAGGCCGTGTTCCTCGGTGAACGGCTGGGCGAGGATGCGGAAGGTGCGGATCGACTCGGCCTGGGAGACCAGGGTGTTGGCGGCGACCACCGCGCGCCGCACCTCGGTCTCCAGATCGGGGTCGCGCACCAGCCGGGCGAGGGTCTGCTTCGGCTTGTTGCGCATCTGCAGCCAGTGCTCGACCGCCTCCTGGTCGAGGGTGACCAGGGCGGCGACGTAGGGGCGGTCGTTCCCGACGACGATGCACTGGGAGACCAGGGGATGGTCGCGCACCCGCTCCTCCAGCACGCCCGGCGCCACGCTCTTGCCGCCGGAGGTCACCAGGATCTCCTTCTTGCGGCCGGTGATGGTGAGGTAGCCGTCCTCGTCCAGGGAGCCCAGATCGCCGGTGGCCAGCCAGCCGTCGTGCAGCGTCGCGTCGGTGGCCTTCTGGTTGTTCAGGTAGCCCTGGAAGACGTTGCCGCCGCGCAGCCACACCTCTCCGTCGTCGGCGATGTGCACGCTCACACCCGGGATCGCCTGGCCGACCGTGCCGTACCGGGTGCGCTCGGGCGGGTTGGCGGTCGCGGCGGCGGTGGACTCGGTCAGCCCGTAACCCTCGTAGATCTGCACGCCGGCGCCCGCGAAGAACAGGCCGAGCCGGCGGTCCATGCCCGAGCCGCCGGACATCGCGTTGCGGATCCGGCCGCCCATCGCCGCACGCACCTTGGCGTACACGACCTTGTCGAAGAACTGGTGCTGCACGCGCAGGGCGGCCGACGGGCCGGGTCCGATGCCCCACGCCTTCGCCTCGATCGCGTCCGCGTACTTCACGGCGACCTCGACGGCCTTCTCGAAGGGCCCGTCGCGGCCCTCCCGCTCCGCCTTGCGGCGGGCCGCGTTGAACACCTTCTCGAAGATGTACGGCACCGCCAGGATGAACGTCGGCCGGAACGCCTGGAGGTCGGGCAGCAGCGCGGCGGCGTGCAGCTGCGGCTGGTGGCCGAGGCGCACCCGGCCGCGGACGGCGGCCACCTCCACCATCCGCCCGAAGACGTGGGCGAGCGGCAGGAACAGCAGGGTCGACGCCTCGTCGCCCTTCTTGGAGTGGAACACCGGCTCCCAGCGGCCGAGGACGGTGTCCGCCTCGAACATGAAGTTGCCGTGGGTCAGGACGCAGCCCTTGGGGCGTCCGGTGGTGCCGGAGGTGTAGATGACCGTCGCGACCGAGTCCGGGGTGACCGCCTCGCGGTGCCGGTGCACCACGTCGTCATCGATGTGCGCGCCCGCGTCGTACAGCTCGGAGACGGCGCCCGCGTCCAGCTGCCAGAGCCGGCGCAGGTTCGGCAGTCGGCCGATGACGGTGGCGATGGTCATGGCGTGGTCCTCGTGCTCCACGACCGCCGCCGACACCTCCGCGTCGTACAGCGTCCAGAAGCACTGCTCGGCCGAGGAGGTGGGGTAGATCGGCACCACCTGGGCGCCGATGGTCCACAGCGCGAAGTCGAACAGCGTCCACTCGTAGCGGGTGCGGGACATGATCGCGACCCGGTCGCCGAACCGGACTCCCTCGGCGAGCAGCCCCTTGGCCAGGGCGAGCACCTCGTCGCGGAACTCCGCCGAGGTCACGTCCCGCCACGTCCCGTCCTCGTCCTTGCGGCCGAGGGCGATGTGCGGCGGGTCGTCCTGGGCGTACTGGAACACGACGTCGGCCAGCCCGCCCACCGGCGGTGCCGACGTGGACGGAGGGGTGGTGAACTCGCGCAAACCCCGCTCCCGCTCCTCGGTCTTCGGTCCGTCCCGAGGCGCCATTGCCTCCGGAAGCCTGTGACGCCCCGCACAGCGCGGTGAAAGCTACCCCACGGGACCACCCGGCGGGAGGGGGTCCGAAGGCGAGCAGTGCTCACATACACACAGGTCACCGCCGGAAAATGTGCGCACAACGGGCGCGGCCGGACAGAAATTCCTACGGTTCGGTAAGTTTCGCTGCCGTAATCTCCACCGAATCTGTACGAGGCGAGACGCCGCCCTCACGTCGGGCGCACCCGTCGCGAGCGCCGCGCGGCCGGAACCCGGACGCCCTTCTCACCGGGGGTTCAGGCGGGCGCCGCCCGTGAGGATGGCGGTGGCCAGGGCGTCGGCGGCGGGCTGGGCGGAGGGGCGGTGACGGCCGTGCACCAGGACGAAGTCGACCTGCCCCAGTTCGGGCAGGCCGGCCCGCTCCGGCACCTGGACCAGGCCCGGCGGGATCAGGCCGCGTGAGTGGGCCATCACGCCGAGGCCCGCGCGGGCGGCGGCGATCAGCCCGTTGAGACTGCCGCTGGTGCACGCCACGCGCCACGGCCGCCCCTGCCGCTCCAGCGCCTCGAAGGCGAGCGCCCGGCTGATCCCCGGCGGCGGATAGACGATCAACGGCACCGGGCGGTCCGGGTCCAGGCGCAGCCGCTCCGCGCCGATCCACACCAGCCGGTCCTGCCGCACGGGTTCGCCGCGCGGATCCTGTGGGCGCCGCTTGGCCAGCACCAGGTCGAGCTTCCCTGCGGCCAGCTGCTCGTGGAGCGTGCCCGACAGCTCGACCGTCAGTTCGAGATCGACCTCGGGGTGCTCGTAGCGGAAGCCCTCCAGGATCTCCGGCAGCCGGGTCAGCACGAAGTCCTCGGACGCGCCGAACCGCAGCCGGCCCCGCACCCGGGTGCCGGTGAAGAACGCCGTCGCCTGCTCGTGCACCTCCAGGATCCGCCGCGCGAAACCCAGCATGGCCTCGCCGTCCTCGGTCAGTTCCACCGAGTGGGTGTCGCGGGTGAACAGCGGCCGCCCGGTGGCCTCCTCCAGACGGCGTACGTGCTGGCTCACCGTCGACTGCCGCAGCCCCAGCCGCCGCGCAGCCCGCGTGAAGCCGAGCGTCTGGGCGACGGCGAGGAAACTGCGCAACTGGGCCGGGTCGTACACACCGCGAGTCTACGCGCCTATCACGGAACACGATGACAGTCAGAACGGTGGCACGGTTTCCCGATGGCCGCGGTGAGAGGACCATGGGAGCGGGAACCCGTCGGTCCCGTGACCCCACGGGCGCGGACGGGCGTACGCCCCCGGACCGCCGAAGAGCACGAGCAAGTGGAG
Organism: Streptomyces sp. NPDC018610; assembly: GCF_044391765.1. NCBI lineage: Bacteria > Bacillati > Actinomycetota > Actinomycetes > Kitasatosporales > Streptomycetaceae > Streptomyces > Streptomyces sp. NPDC018610. The sequence continues at coordinate 196,413 of NZ_JBISAL010000002.1, read as the reverse complement.
CCCCGTGAAACGCCTGCGCTGGCCGAGCTGGATGCCGGTCGACCCGTACATCGTGCTGCTGATCGGCACCGTGGGCCTGGCCGCGCTGCTGCCGGCCCGCGGCCCGGGCGCCGATGTCGCCTCCGGCGCCTCCACGGCCGCGATCGCCTTCCTGTTCTTCCTCTACGGCGCCCGCCTCTCCACCCGCGAAGCACTGGACGGGCTCAGACACTGGCGGCTGCACGTCACGGTGCTGGCCTGCACCTTCGTGGTCTTCCCGCTGCTCGGCATCGCCGCCCGCGGCCTGGTCCCCGTCCTGCTCGACCAGCCGCTCTACCAGGGACTGCTCTTCCTCACCCTGGTCCCCTCCACCATCCAGTCGTCGATCGCCTTCACCTCCATCGCGCGGGGCAACGTGCCCGCCGCGATCTGCGCCGGCTCCTTCTCCTCGCTGGTCGGCATCGTGCTGACCCCGCTGCTCGCCGCCGCCCTCCTGGGCAGCGGCGGCGGGGGCTTCTCCGCGCACTCCCTGGTCACGATCGTGCTGCAGCTGCTCGTGCCGTTCGTCGCCGGACAGCTGCTGCGGCCATGGGTGGGCGGCTTCGTCGCCCGGCACAAGAAGGTTCTCGGGCTGGTCGACCGCGGCTCCATCCTGCTCGTCGTCTACACCGCGTTCAGCGAAGGCATGGTGCGGGGCATATGGCACCAGGTCAGCGCCGCGCGCCTCGGCGGACTGCTCGCCGTGGAGGCCGTACTGCTCGCCGTGATGCTCGCCCTGACCTGGTACGGCGCCAAGGCGCTGCGCTTCGGCCGGGCGGACCGTATCGCCATCCAGTTCGCCGGTTCGAAGAAGTCGCTGGCCTCGGGGCTGCCCATGGCGAGCGTCCTGTTCGGCGTGCACGCCTCCCTCGCCGTGCTGCCGCTGATGCTCTTCCACCAGATGCAGCTCATGGTGTGCGCGGTCATCGCCAAGCGCCGGGCGCACGACCCGGAGGCCCGTGAGGAGCCCGCAGCCGCCCCGCCGACCGCGGAGTCACGGACGGCGGTCGGCACGGGGTCGCGCTCCCGCTGACGGCGGCACGGGGCCGTGTTCCCGCTGACGTCGGCCCGGGGCCGTGTCCCGCTGACGTGGATACGGGGCGCTGCCCCCGCTGACGTCGGCACGGGCGCTGGCCCCGCTGGCGTCGGCACAGGGCCGTGCCCCCGCTGACGTCGGCGCGCGTCAGCCCCTCGCCGCGTCAGGGGCGCAGGACCACCTTGCCGAGGTTGCCGCGCGACTCGATCACCGCATGTGCCTTCGCCACGTCCTCCAACGCGAACTCCCCGTGCACGGCGGGCCGCACCGCGCCCTCGCCGAACAGCCGCCACAGCTCCCGCCGCCACCGCTCATAGCGCTCCGGCTCGCCCCGCGCGATACGGGCCATCTGGAAGCCGATCACCGACTTGGCGCCGACGAGCAGGTCGTACGCCTGTACCGTCCCGCCGCCCGAGCTGTACGCCACCAGCCGTCCGCCGGGGGCGAGGGCGGCGAGGGCCGGGGTGAGGAGGTCGCCGCCGACCGCGTCCAGGACGTAGTCGACCGGCTCGCCCCAGTCGCCGTCGTCGTAGCGGAACACCTCGTCGGCGCCCAGGGACCGTACGAAGCCGGTCTTGGCCGCGCACGACACCGCGCCCACCACCCGGCCCGCGTCCCGGACGCGCGCGAGCTGCACCGCGAGGTGACCGACGCCGCTCGCCGCGGCCGTCACGAGCACCGCCTCGCCCGGCGCGGGCCGGGCGGCTTCCAGCGCCCCGAGGGCGACGAGCCCGCTGCGGACCAGGGCGACCGCGTCGACGGCCGACACCCCGTCGGGGACGGGCGAGGCCATCGCCTCGTGCAGCGGGGCGAAGTCGGCGTAGCCGTGCCCGAAGCACAGCCCGGTCACCCGGTCGCCGGCCCGGAAGCGGGTGACGCCCGCCCCGACGGCCGTGACCTCGCCGGCGATCTCACCGCCCAGCGCGATCGGCTCGGCGGCCTCGGTGACCTTGCGGACGACGGGCAGGGTGACGCCGACGGCCTCGCAGCGCACCAGGAGCTCGCCCGGACCCGGCTCGGGCACGGGCGCCTCCTCCACGAACAGCGGACCACCGGTGTGCTCGTACCGGACGCGTCGCATGACACGCATTCGACCCCCAGGATTCTCGAAAACTCAGGCCAGTGCTGACGGTGCTGTCAGCGCTGTCGGTGCGCAGGGCTCCGATCCACTCGGTACGGGGCGAGCGTGCCCCCCAATTCATTGGGAGACCCAACGAGTCTTACCGTAGCGCCGATTTCATGGGGAAGTCCAATGACTTTTTGGATAGGCTGCCGCCATGGCCGAAGCCCCCCTCGCCGAGATCCGTTCCCTGCCCAGCTGGCTCCTCGGCCGGGCCGCCGACCGGGGCCGCGCCCTGGTCGCCGCGGCGCTGGCGGAGCAGGGCCTGAAGATGTGGCACCACGTGGTGCTCTCCGCCGTCCGCGACCTGGCCCCCGTCGCGCAGGCCGACCTCGGCCGCGGCGTCGGACTGGACCCCAAGGATCTCGTCGGCGTCCTCAACGACCTCCAGGCCGCCGGCCTGGTCCTGCGCGAGCCCGACCCGCGGGACCGGCGCAAGAACGCGGTCTCCCTCACCGCCGAGGGCGGGCGGCTGCTGACGCGCTGCGAGCGCGCGGCCCGCGAGGCCAACGACACGCTGCTGGAGCCGCTGTCACCGTCCGAACGGGAGCGGTTCGTGGAACTGCTGGTCCGGGTCTCCGGCACGCGGGGGTGACGCGTCGGCGGCGGCTGCCGGTGCCCGATACGTCCGCTCCCGGCCGGACCGCCGCCCGTCGGCCGTGAGGGGTCCGTCACGAGACGTGAGCCCCCATGGGCTTCCTCGGCCGCGAGGCGTCCGCGTCCCTCAGCCCTGAGGCGTCGCCGTCCGCAGGACGACGCGGTCCTCGCCCGCGTACACGTTCATGGACCTGCCCCGCAGGAAGCCCACCAGGGTCAGCCCGGTCTCCGAGGCCAGGTCCACGGCCAGGGAGGACGGCGCCGAGACCGCCGCCAGCACCGGGATGCCCGCCATCACGGCCTTCTGGGCCAGCTCGAAGGAGGCCCGGCCGGAGACCAGCAGGATCGTGCGGGACAACGGCAGATCGCCGCTCTGCAGGGCGCGGCCGACCAGCTTGTCGACCGCGTTGTGCCGGCCCACGTCCTCCCGTATGTCCAGCAGCTCGCCGTCCTCGGTGAACAGGGCCGCCGCGTGCAGCCCGCCGGTCCGGTCGAAGACCCGCTGGGCCGCGCGCAACCGGTCGGGCAGGTCCGCGAGCAGTTCCGGATCGACGCGGAGCGCAGGCGTGTCCGCGATCGGCCAGCGGGCCGTCGTACGGACGGCGTCCAGGCTGGCCTTGCCGCACAGGCCGCACGAGGAGGTGGTGTAGACGTTGCGCTCCAGAGTGATGTCCGGCAGGGCGACGCCCGGGGCGGTGCGCACGTCCACCACGTTGTAAGTATTCGAACCGTCCACCCCGGCTCCCGCGCAGTACACGATGTTCAGCAGGTCCGACGCCTCGGCCAGCACCCCCTCGCTGACCAGGAAGCCGGCCGCCAGCGCGAAGTCGTCGCCCGGGGTGCGCATGGTGATGGCGAGCGGTTTGCCGTTCAGCCGGATCTCCAGCGGCTCCTCGGCGACGAGCGTATCGGGCCGGGCGGAGACCGCGCCGTCCCGGATCCGGATGACCTTGCGTCGTTCCGTCACTCGTCCCATGTCCTGATCAGCCCCGGTTCCGTGCGTACTGGCGGCCATGACGGCCCTTGTGCAGAGGTTGCCACGAGTCACCGGCCCGGCGTGCGGCGAGGTGACCTCGGTGATCTCGTCGTAGTGGACGGGTGGGGTGTGCGCGCCGTGCGTGGACCCACGCGACCGGGGACACGACCCCCCGGCGTGAGGGGCGCGCCCCCGTGGCCGCACCGGTCCGCGCCGCCCCCTCCCACGTACCCGCCCGACACCGGTCGAACGCCGATCACCCGTAAGCGCGGCGCCGAGCCGCCGCCCTGGCACCGCGCCGCTCCTCTGACGGGAGCCGACAAGCCGGGCACGTGTTTCCTGTGACTTCACCTGCCGCCGTACTCGCGAGTCACTGAACAGACTGAGGTCCCGCTACCCACGGCAACGAGGGGGACCACTCATGAACGGCTCGCGCATCAGCGCCGTCGGCCACTACCAGCCCGCCAAGGTGCTGACCAACGACGACCTCGCGGCCCTGGTCGACACCAGCGACGAGTGGATCCGCAGCCGGGTGGGGATCCGCACCCGGCACATCGCCGCGCCCGACGAACCGGTCGACGAACTCGCCGCGCACGCCGCCGCCAAGGCGCTCGCCGCGGCCGGCCTCACCCCTGCCGACATCGACCTGGTCCTGGTCGCCACCTCCACGGCCGTGGACCGCTCGCCGAACACCGCCGCCCGCGTCGCCGCCCGCCTGGGCGTCCCGTCGCCGGCCGCGATGGACGTCAACGTCGTGTGCGCGGGCTTCACCCACGCCCTGGCCACCGCCGACCACACCGTGCGCGCGGGGGCCGCGACGCGCGCCCTCGTCATCGGCGCCGACAAGATGTCCGACGTCGCCGACTGGACCGACCGGAGCACGTGTGTGCTCGTCGGCGACGGCGCGGGCGCCGCCGTGGTCGAGGCCTGCCGGCCGGGGGAGAGCGCCGGGATCGGGCCGGTCCTGTGGGGGTCGGTGCCGGAGATGGGGCACGCGGTACGGATCGAGGGCACGCCCCCGCGGTTCGCCCAGGAGGGACAGAGCGTCTACCGGTGGGCCACCACGCAACTGCCGCCGCTGGCCCGGCAGGCCTGCGAACGGGCGGGCGTCGCACCCGAGGAACTCGCCGCGGTGGTCCTGCACCAGGCGAACCTGCGCATCGTCGAGCCGCTCGCCGGGAAGATCGGCGCCGTCAACGCGGTCGTCGCCCGTGACGTCACCGATTCCGGCAACACGTCGGCGGCCAGCATCCCGCTGGCCCTGTCCAAGCTGGTCGAGCGCGGCGAGCTGACGACGGGCGCGCCGGCACTGCTGTTCGGCTTCGGCGGGAACCTGTCCTACGCCGGACAGGTCGTCCGCTGTCCGTGAGCGGCGACGAGGCCTCGGCGCCGTCGCTCGTACGGCCCGGTCGGCCCGTACGACGCCGGAGCGCGACGAAACGTGACGCGTCCGCCACGGTCGGTGCGCACCCCCGCTGAGCTGCGACGCCCTGGCTCCCCGCCGTCACGTGCGGGACGGATACGCAGGTGAAGGGCACCCCGAAAGCTTGGTATTGTTGTCCATGTCGCCGCGGGGAACACCCCGCAGGGCGGCAGACACCTGGTCCGGGTGGCGGAATGGCAGACGCGCTAGCTTGAGGTGCTAGTGCCCTTTATCGGGCGTGGGGGTTCAAGTCCCCCCTCGGACACCAGAATGACCCCGCAGGCTCGTTTTCGGGCAGGGGTGATCGGCACCCGCTTCCGGCTCATGGCCGGAAGCGGGTGCTTTTCTTTCCCGCGCTCTCCCTGGGTGTGCAGGGCATCATCCCGGTGCCGGGGGATGCGGAGTCATCGGTTCGAAGGCTCCGCCTGCGTGGGCCGGGGTGCGGCCCGCGGCGGCTCGGCTCGTCGAGGCCTGCGTCGACGGTCGTCGACTCCGATGTGGCCGACGGTCTGCCCCCTACGGCTCACAAGGGGCTGAAGATCCGGTCCGTGCCTGCCAGAGCTGCCGGCGGCCAAGGTGGGCTTCACAAGGACCTTTCGCTCAAGGCGGGTGCCGAGACCGTCGACGACAGGACAGACGGAGTCGGTATCGCCGCTGGGGGGAAGGGAGGGGCGGTGTGGTCCGGCGGGGCTCCGTACGCGCGCCGGTGCAGTGCACGCATCACCGCCGTCGCCCTGTTGTTCCGACATCGGGACGGGGATAATGACCGCCTGCTTGGCAGTGACCTTACTCGGAGGGTTTGTGAGTGCTGGTGCGCAGCCGGATCCCGCATCCGTGCCCGGACAGAACTTAGATCGCAACGCCGCCCGTCAGTGGCTGAAGCTTCAGATCGACAAAGAACCGCCGATCCTCAAACAGATCGCGGCCCTGCACAAGGAAGCGCAGCTCAACGCCTTCAAAGCGCGGGACGCCAAGAAGAAGCGAAGCGCTCAGGACAGGTTGAGCGGCACCCCGGTGACCGGCCTCCTGCGCAAGCAGGCCGACGTCAACCCCATGGTGCTCCTCGCCGCGGGGGTGGCCACCGCCGATCACATTCTCGAACTGGGCGCGAGCCGACTGGCGGCGCGGGCCGACATAGACGCCAACGCCGCCTCGAAGTGGATGAACGCGGCGAGGGACGTGAAGCGGGCCCAGCCCGGTGACGACCTGCCCGCCCTCTCACCGTCCGACTGGTGCGAGGAGGACGTGAGCCTGGTGCGGTCCCTGCTGATCCTCGAGTCCGCCGGTCTCCTCCGGTACGGCTCGCACACCCAGGGTCTCTCCTACGCCAGTGACCGTGCTCGGGCCGTGCTCAAGGGGACGAACTGGCTGCGGTGGAAGTTCAAGGCGAGTGCGAGCGACGACCTGGCCGCGAACGTCGCGGAGCTGTCCGAGTGGATCTCCTCGGGGAACGGCGAGGCCAACCGGGCCGATGTCGAAAGCCACCTGGCCAGGCATCTGGCGCTGGTCGACGGGCTGGGTGATCCGAACGAGGTCGCCCGCCTCTGGGGCTACAAGCATGAGGAGCTTGTGACCCTCCTGCGGGAAGAGATCCCTTGACGCGGAAGGGGCCGCACGCATCAGGATCACTCCGACGCGGTCCGTGGGGCCCCGACTCGCGCTGTGGTACAGACCTCAAGACAGAGACCGCGAGCAAGACCATCGACCGAGGGGGCGCGTTGACGGCCAGGGACTTGGAACTCGCCGAAGCGGTGGAAGCCATTCGCAACGAGTTGCTGAATGCGGCCGCACGAGGAGCAGGGAACGACGTCACTTTCCAAGTCGGACCCATCCAGATGGAATTCACCGTCGAATTGCGCAGAGATGTCCGGGCGCGGGGCGGAATCAAGGCGTACGTCCTCTCGGGGGAGGTGGACGCGGGCAGAAGCAGGACGCGCACCCATCGCGTGTCGTTCACCTTGGAACCTAGGCGGGCAGACGGTGATCCGCTGCTCGTCGCCGCGGAGGGCGAAGGCGGCACCGCCGGTTTCACCACGGCAGGGCCCCTGTGAACAGCCCCCTGCCTGGAGGGCTTTCGCTCGGCCCCAGCCATGAGCGTGTCGCCGCCGTGCTGTGCGACGGCCGGACGGGCAGCGGCTATCTGCTGGCGGCCCGGTTGGTGCTCACGGCCGCGCACGTCGTCGGCGACAACGGCAGCGCACGCGCGATGGTGGTGCGGGGCAGCGGTGCTCAGCAGTGCGAAGTCGTCTGGCGGCGGCATGACGGGGAGTGCGACGCCGCGTTGCTCGCTTCGCGCCGAGCCCTGGTCCGACCGGAAACGGCGACCCGTCTGCGGCCGGTGACCTGGGCGCGGCTCACGGACGAGTCGCCGGTCCGCTGCCAGGCGATGGGGTTTCCCCGGGCCCAGTGGGGGCAGGGCCGGAACCTGGACATCGAACACATCGAGTGCGCGTTACGCCCGGCGTCCGGCATCGTGCGCGGTCGATATGTGCTGGACGTCAAGGACGTCTCACCCGAGTTGGCGAGCGGAAGATCACCGTGGGAGGGCATGTCAGGAGCCGCCTTGTTCGCCCGGGGTGGGATTCTGGGCCTCGTCGTCGAGGCGCCGCACAACTGGCGCCATCAGCGATTGGAAGCGATCAAGAGCAGAGCGCTTCTCGATGACGCGTCGTTCGCTTCGGCGCTGAAGCGGTATACCGGGGACCGCCCGTTCACCGTCGACCTCTCGTCCGTTCCCCGCCGGCCGAAGCCGTACCGACTGGCTGGTGTACCCCACACGACCCCGCGGGATCTGGCGGTGACCCTGCGAGCCGGCTGGGACGTCGCCCGCGAGCAGCTCTTCGAGGGCGGGGCAGCGGCCCGAGGCGGCTCGGACAAGGTCCAGGAACTGTCCGATTGGTTACGCCAGTTCGACGATCCGGTCGGCGGCGTCGAGACCCACCGAGAGGCGACCGACCAAGCGCTCGCGGATCCGCAGGTGGGGGACGACCTGAAGGTGCTGCGCCTGCTGTGCCGACTCGATCCGGAAGGGGAGCCGGTCTGGCGGGGGACCGCCGTCACCGGGGAGATGCTGGCGCGTGCGTGTCTGCGGGGATTCGAGAACAGCGGTCCGGAGCTGGAGCTGTTCGAGGCTCTCCGCGAGGGAGGCCTCTTGGAGACCTTGGCGGGTTTCACCCGGCTGCGCTGGATGGCTGGGATGCAGGACGCCTGGACCGAGGCGCAGGCGGCCTGGCTGCGGATGATCGAACGTGCGCCCGATCTGCCCAGCGGAGTGAGCGAGTGGGCGCGCGGCGAGGCGAAAGTACTGTTGCTGGTGGGTCTCCTCACCCGTCACAGTTCCGTGGCCCGGCTGCGCGCCTTCGATGAGAGGGCGACGCCTCCCCCCGCTGGACGGGTCGGGTGGTACGACTGGATGCGCTCGCGGGACGGTGGCCCGGAGACGGCCATCGGGTGGGTGGTGCGTACCGCCCTCGCCGCGTACGCGACCGCCGAGTTCGATGACGCCGAAGCCGCCGAGCGCACCGCGAAGGAGGCGGCGGAAGCCAGGATGGCCCGGGTCCTGGAGCATGCGCGAGAGGGGCGGGACCGGGACTGGGCCCGGCTCGAGGCGGAGCGGTGTTCGTCCAGGGCCCAGCTGGGTGCGGTGACCCGCGCGGCGGCATGGATGGGCGTGTGGGGCGTGGTCCTGGTCTCGGTCTCCTGGCTCATGTGGGGATGGGCGCGGCCAGACGTCGCCTGGAGGGTCGCCGGGGAGTTCGGCGCGCTTTCGCTGGCCGCCTTCCTGGGCCGACTGCGCACGGTTCTCAGACTGGGAGCGGCCTATCGTCCGCCGGTGGAAGACCTCGGCCGCTGGCTGCGCGATGAGGGCTTCGCGGCCGGAGTGGGCAGGGTGTGTGTCATCGCGGCACTCTCCCTGGTCGCCGGAGTGATCGCGCACAGTGGTTTCTGGTTCGTGGCCTGTCTCGTCCTTGCGCTGACGGGGGTGCTCGTCACTGCTCGGGTCGGGATCGTCCAGGATTGGGACGAGGACTATCAGAAGCGTTTGAAGGAGTTCAGGTCCAGGCAGGACGGCACGGTATGGAGCGACATCACGCGTGACGCCCAGTCACCCTCACCCGCCGATCGGGCGAAGGCCTACCAGAAGTTCACCGAGCAGTTCGGTGGGCTGTCTCCGGGCTCCAAGGACGTGGCCAAGTGATCGGGTGGGGTTTGCGGAGGGGGGCACGGTCCTGCCGGGGCCGGCGGCGGTCGGTGACGCCCCGGTCGTCGGCCGGCCCTGTCGTCCGGACCCCGGCGACCGGGGGACGTCAGCCCCTGCCCACCGCGTCGACGAGTCGCGCCACCGCCTCGGCGAGCGCGTCCAGCCCCGGGCCCGCCGGGCCGCCCGGCTCGCTCATGTAGACGTCCCGGCGTATCTCGATCATCAGCGCGCTGACCCGCGGGTCCTTCCCGTAGTACCTCAGAGGTACGTACGCGCCCTCGAAGGGGCTGTTCACCCCGGTGCCGCCGAAGCCCGCGAACGCCTTCTCCGCGTGGGCCAGCAGCTCCGGCGGGGTGTGGAAGGCGTCGTGGCCGAGGCAGATCGGGGGGCGCGGTCCGTCGCCGTGCAGTTCGTAGGGGAGCGGCGCGGTCGGGTACGAGTGCACGTCCACGATCACCGCCCGGCCCACGGCCGCCAGCCGTTCGCCGACCGCGTCGGTCATGGCGGCGGCGTACGGGTGGAAGTACCGCTCGATCAGCGGCTGTCCGTCGTGGTCGGCCGGACGCAGCGGCGCGCGGTGCGTGGTCCGCGTGTACACCGCGCCCATGCCCACCGCCAGCATCTCCTCCCGCTCGTCGGGGAACCGCTCGGGGTCGATCACCAGCCGCGAGAGGCCGTTCACGAACCGCCAGGGCGCGACCGGGCAGCGGGCGGCGGCCGCCGCGGCGATCCGCGCGGTGTGCGAGTCGGTGATGTGGTCCAGTTCGCGTTCGAGCGCGGCGTCGTCGAGGGTGATCCCGCCGCGCACGTCCTCGGGAATCGTCCGCGAGGAGTGCGGGACGTGAAGGATCACGGGGGAGTCGGGCGAGCCGGGAAGGACCTCGAAGGAGGGCGAGGTGTCGTTCATCTGCGGTGTCCTCATTACGCGTTGCCGTGGATCGTACGTCGAGAGGCAAGCACGCCTCCCGCCTGCCTGACCGGGCGGTGCGCGGCACCGCGTGATCAAGTGCGGTGATCATAGGACAGGCCTGTGACATTCGCGGGCGCGGGCCTACCTCTACCGGGCCGACGGAGCCTGGCAGCCGCCGTCGCTCACCGGGCGCGCCCGGCGCGGGCGCTCGGCCGGTGAGCCGTCGGCGGCCGCCAGGCTGTTGCGAGGACCGGTGGCCGGTGCGGGAGGCGGCGGTATGCCCTGACACGTTCCGCCAGCGCTTTCCAGCCAACTTCGCACGCCCTGTTGACCGTGCGCCACTCCTGTGATTCCGGCGTCTAACAGCTGATATGCCGTAAGATCCGGCATCCGTCCGGTGGCCGAATCCTGTCGTCGCCCGCGCACGCGCGACGGCGTGACTCGGCTTCCCCCGCCCAGGTACGGATACTCAGGGGCCGATTGAGTGATCGAACGGACGCCGTACGGCGCGCGCGCCCCGTACCGTCGGCCGTGGTGACCTCGACGGACACATGGAAGCAGGACGGCACTTCCGGGGAGCACCCGGGCCACGGGGGAGGAGACCACGCATGGCGTGGGACGAATGGGAGCGGCTGAAGCAGGACGCCGCCGAGCGGCACGCGACGCACATGCAGCTCAACCAGTATCCGGCCGGTGACGGTCCCGGCCCGTCGGTCAGCTCCGTCACCGGTGGGGTGAAGTCCACCCAGGCGGCCTGGAACAAGGCGGCGGAAGGCGTGGACGGGCTCAAGACGAACGTGGACAAGGCGCTGAGCCGCCTGGACGACGGCCAGAAGGGGACCGACGTCGGCTCGGGATGCCTGTCCGCCGCCGCCCAGAAGGACGTGTACGACTCCTGGACCCGTTACGTCAAGAGCGTCAAGGAGCGCTGCGGCAGCGTCAAGGACGTCCTCGAGAAAGTCGGCCACGACCTGCTGATGACGGACGACTCCGTCAGGTCGGCGTTCGGCGTCATCAAGACCAAGTACGCCGACACGCCCGCGGTCGGCGGCCAGGACGCCGGACGGTAGCGGCGGCCATGGACCTCGCGACACTCAAGAAGCTGAAGCCCTCCGAGTTCGAGGAGGCGGCCGACGGTTACCGTGCCACCAGTGACATGGCGAGCGCGGCCAAGGACCACCTGGACAACGTCGTCGCCGCCGGCATGCGCAAGTCCCTCGAGGGCCAGGCCCTCGAAGCCGCGCTCGGCGAACTGAAGAACCTGGCGGCCGACTTCCACTACACGCAGATCGAGTGCGGTCTGGTCAGCACGGCGCTGGGCGGCTTCGCCCACGACATCGACGCCGCGCGCAAGAAGCTCCTGTCCGCCCTCGACGACGCACAGGCACAGAAGCTGACGGTCAACGCGGACGGCAGCGTCACCTACCCGGACGGCCCGGCGAAGGACGGCTCCGAGACGCCCGCCAAGGGCGGCACGGTCAGCGGGGCGACCGACCCGGCGGTGCAGGGCATCGCCCGCCAGTCGGCCCACTTCGACCCCAACCCGCACCACGCCGAGGCCCTCGACGTCGCCGACCGGATCACCGCGGCGCTGAAGGAGGCCACGGAGGCGGACGCCAAGTGGGCGCCGAAGATCAGGGCGCTGAAGGCGGACGACGACCTCACCGTGTCCAACCAGGACCTCAAGGACGCGCAGTCGGACATGGCCGGCGTCCGGGACGCGGCCAAGAACTACCTGGACTCCATCGCCGCGCCTCCCCACGACGGCAGCCCGCAGCAGAACGCCGACTGGTGGAAGGGGCTCACCCCGGAGGAGCGGGAGGCCTACCTCTCCCTCCACCCCGATGTGGTCGGGCGGCTGGACGGGCTCCCGTCCGAGACCCGCGACGAGGCCAACCGCATCGTCCTCGACGAGAAGCAGGCCGAGTACCAGCTGCGGATCGACTCCATCCCGAAACCGCCCGCCAACGAGTGGACGTGGATCAGCGCGGGCGGCTGGGCGTCCAAGGTGCACACCGACGAATGGATGGAGTGGGACAAGAAGTACGGCGACGAGTACCGGCACCTGCAGTCGTCGCTCAAGGGCATGAACGCCATCCGGACCAGGTTCGACCAGACGGGCGAGGGCGGACTGCCCGAGGCCTACCTGCTCGCCTTCAGCCCGGAGGGCCACGGCAGGGCCGTCGTGGCCACGGGCAACCCCGACACCGCGCAGAACCAGGCGGTGTACGTGCCCGGCACGACGTCGAACCTCGGCAAGATCGGCGGCGACATCGACCGGATGACCGAACTGTGGCGCCAGACGCAGCAGGCCACTCCGAACGCGTCCGTGTCCACCATCACCTGGCTCGGTTACGACGCGCCCCAGGACATCGTCAAGGACTCCCCGTTCGAGCACTACGCCTACGACGGGGCGCCCGCCTACCGGCAGTTCATGGACGGCCTCGACGTCTCGCACAGCGGCGCCGGCGATCCGCACCGCACGGCGATCGGGCACTCCTACGGCACCACGCTCATCGGCGCCGCGGCCCAGACCGGCCATCTCAACGCGGACGACGTGATCTTCGCGGGCAGCCCGGGCGTCAAGGTCGGCTCGGCCGATGAGATGGACGTCCCCAAGGGGCACGTGTGGAACGAGGAGGCGGACGGGGACCCGGTTCCCGACATCGGCCGCTGGGGCCACGGCGGCAGCCAGTGGAAGCTGGGCGGCGGCACGTTCATCATCCCCAGCGACGACATCTTCGGCGCCAACCAGATGAACACGGGCGCCGAGGGCAGCGGTCCCACGGCGACCTCGGGGGCGGAGGGCCACAGCCAGTACTGGAACAAGGGCTCGACGGCGCTGAAGAACCAGGCGCTGGTGGTGGTCGGCGAGTACGGCGACGTCACCGCACCGAAGTGAAGCAGGCCCCTGCTCGTAGAGTCGCACCCGCACCCTCACGGACCCGCCGAACGACACCTAGGACCCACATGTTCCGCGCACCGTTCCCCACCCCCCACCGGCATCGCCTGCGCGGCGCCTCCCTCGCTCTCCCCCTCGTACTGACCGGACTCCTCCTCAGCGGATGTGGCATGACGGACGACGACAACACCAAGCCCCCGACCGCCGGCGCCGGCACGTCGGACGACGCCGGCGCGAAGATCCCCGACGCGGGCACCGCCTCGACCGACGACGCGGTCGCCAAGGTGAAATCGGTCTCCAGCCAGATCTACGACTTCCTCGGTGTCCCCGGCAGCGCCTCCGAGCCCGGACCGGGTGTGAGGGCGTGCGAGGGCAAGGACCCCGACACGTATTTCCAGGTCTACCACCCGTGGAACTTCAAACCCACCTCCGGCGCCGACGTGGACGAGGCCGTGAGGAACCTGAAGGGGAAGCTGGCCACGGGCGGCTGGGTGATCAAGAGCTCCTACCAGGACAACAGCGCCAACAAGAACCTCAACATCATCGCCGACAACGACTCCGCGAAGGCGAGCGTGTGGATCGTCGCCTACAGCAAGCGGACCACCCCGAGCATCGGCATCGAGGTCACCTCGGGCTGCTACCGGGCGCCCGAGGGGGAGACGGTACGGCACTCCTGACATCGGCCTGACCGACGGGCCGGCGACCGGGCGTGCCGGGTGGTCCGGAGGCGACGCGGACGTGCCGGGCGGCCCGGGGCGCGCCCGGCGGGCGGCAGGCGGTCGTCGTGGCATCGGCGTGCAGGTGCAGGTGCTGGCGCCGACCGGGCCCGGTCACGCACGGTCCCAGTCTGTGGACACCGCGTCGCGGGTGGCCCACCGGAGGTACGTGGCCTTCGGCACAGTATGCCCATTTTGGCCTAGTCGGTGTGTAAAAGTGGGTCGAAAGGTGGCTGCACTCCTTCAGCGGCCGGCTTTCAGCACTCACACACCAAGGGCATGGGAGAAGCGTTTGATCACGGCACGTAAACGGCACACCAGGCTGGCGACCGCCGCCGGCGTACTCGGAGGCGTGCTCGCGGTCTCGGCCCTCGGTGGTACCGCCATGGCCGCCACCGGGAACGACGGCACCGGGAACGACGGCACCCGGAACCAGGCGCAGACGCAGGCTCCGGCGGATCCGGCGCAGACGTCGGCCCCGGCGGGCCAGACGCAGACGTCGGCCCCGGCGGACCGGGCCGCCGCCCAGGACGTCTCCGACGCCCGAATAAAGATCACGCCCGGCCAGGGCGCCCACAACGTAGCGGTCGACGCGCCCGTCAAGGTCACCGTCGGCGACGGCAAGCTCACCAAGGTGACCATGACCGCCCTCGCGACCGGCACCGTGCTTCCTGGCACCCTGTCCGCGGACGGCACCTCGTGGACGCCGGACGGCGGCCTGCAGCGGGCCACCAAGTACCAGATCGCCGCGGAGGCCGCGGACGCCCAGGGCCGCTCCGCGACCGAGAACGCCACGATCACCACGGTCTCCCCGGGCAACGACTTCATCGGGCATCTGTCCCCCGAGAACGGTTCGACCGTCGGCGTGGGCATGCCGGTGACGGTCACCTTCGACAAGGCGGTCGCCGACAAGGCCGCCGTGCAGTCGAAGATCCAGGTGAGCTCCAGCAGCGGCCAGCGGGTCGTCGGCCACTGGCTCAACGACGGCCGCCTGGACTTCCGCCCCCAGAGCTACTGGAAGCCCGGCTCCACCGTCACCGTGAACCTGACCTCCCAGGGCGTGCGGAAGACGGTCACGTTCAAGATCGGCCGGAGCCAGATCAGCACGGTCGACGCCGGGACGAAGCAGATGACCGTCGTGCGGAACGGCAAGACGATCAAGACCATCCCGATCTCGTCCGGCAGCTCCGAGCACCCGACGTACAACGGCCAGATGGTCGTCTCCGAGAAGTTCCGGCACATCCGGATGGACGCCGCGAGCGTCAACCTCACGGAGAAGGACGGCAAGCCCTCGTACAACATCGCGGCCGTACCCCACGCCATGCGCCTGACCGACTCGGGCACGTTCATCCACGGCAACTACTGGGGCGCCGACTCGGTCTTCGGCAAGCTCAACACCAGCCACGGCTGTGTGGGCCTGAAGGACGCCAGGAACGGCGGCGACAGCAAGCAGCCCGCCGCGTGGTTCTTCGACCACTCGCTGATCGGTGACGTCGTGATCGTCAAGAACTCCGACGACACCACCAAGCTGGCCCCGGACAACGGGCTCAGCGACTGGAACATGCCGTGGAGCCAGTGGGTCGCGGGCAGCGCCACCGGCTGACGCCGGGCCGCCTCCCTCGCACCTGACCGCGAACCCCTCCCGTCGGGCGGCGGCCGACACCACGTCGGCCGCCGCCCGGCGCGTCGGGGTGCCCGGGCGGTCCCGGCCCGGGAATCTGCCGCTGTCCCGGGTGCCGCTCGCTTCGCCCGGTGACCGGGCGCAGCGGTGACTTCGGCGCCTGGGCCCCTGAGCCTGGAACTCCCCGCGTTGGCGGCTGTCGCCGGGGCACGATCCGTACACGCGCCGGCGGCCTGTCACGGCCGCCGGCGAACCGGAGACTCTTCGGCCCGCAACCCGCGTGACCGTCGGTGACGGCCGTGATGTCGGGGCCGAGCGGATGCCCCACTATGCGTATCCCACGGCGTGACGCAGCGCTGGACAACTCGGCTGGCGGGGCGAGCTGTTACTGGTACGGACCTGTTGACGCTGCATACCGGTGATGATTCACTCCGTCTCTGAGAGCGCTCTCTCGCGGTTGGGGACCAGCCGCGGTCCCGTATGCCCACCATGTTCAGGGAGAGCCGTGTCCGTGATTCCCTCTCGTCGTGCCATGCTCCGCGGGGCGGCTGCCGCTGCCGCAGCGGTGCCGCTGGCCGGCGCCACCGCAGGATCCGCCTTCGCGTCGCCCCCCGCCTCCGCCGCCGGCCCGGGCGGCCACGGCGGCGCCGGCCACGGGACGGCCGGTCTGGGACGGAACGTCCTGGTCTTCGACCCGTCGATGGGCGACGCGGCGATCCAGGCGCGGATCGACGCCGTGTTCGCCGTCCAGGAGTCCAACCAGTTCGGCACCGAGCGCTACGCCCTGGCGTTCAAGCCGGGCACGTACAACGTCGAGATCAACGTCGGCTTCTACACCCACGTACTGGGGCTCGGCGCGAGCCCCGAGGACGTCGTGATCAACGGTCATGTGACCGTCGACGCCCAGTGGTTCGAGGGAAACGGCACCCAGGACTTCTGGCGGGCCGCCGAGAACCTGACCATCGTGCCGCCGGACGGGCTGGACCGCTGGGCCGTCGCCCAGGCCGCACCGATGCGCCGCGTCCACGTCAAGGGCAACATGATCCTCATGCCGAGCCCGCCCGGAAACGGGTGGTCCAGTGGCGGTTTCCTGGCCGACAGCCTGGTGGACGGCCGGATCGACTCGGGCTCGCAGCAGCAGTGGCTGTCGCGCAACGACACCATCGGCAGCTGGACCGGCTCCAACTGGAACATGGTCTTCGTCGGCGTCCAGGGCGCGCCCGCCACATCCTTCCCGACCCCGCCCTACACGACCGTGGACCGCACCCCGGTCATCCGGGAGAAGCCGTTCCTGACCGTGGACCGCCACGGGGCCTACCACGTCTTCGTCCCCGCGCTGCGCCGCGACAGCACCGGCACCTCCTGGGCCCACGGGCCGGCCGCCGGCCACAGCGTCCCGCTGACCGAGTTCCACGTCGCACAGCCGGGCGACTCCGCCGCGAGCATCAACGCGGCGCTCGCCAGGGGCAAGCACCTGCTGTTCACCCCGGGCGTCTACCCGCTGTCCGCGCCGCTGCGGGTGTCCCGCCCCGGCACCGTCGTCCTCGGCCTCGGCCTGGCCACCCTCCAGGCCGTCAGGAACAACGCGCTCATCGAGGTCGCCGACATCGACGACGTCTCCGTGGCCGGCGTCATCCTGGAAGCCGCCTCCGCCAGTTCCCCCGTGCTGCTGCGCGTCGGCGACGGCCGCAGCCGCAAGAACCATGCGCACCGGCCCACCGCGCTCTTCGACATCTTCCCGCGCATCGGCGGCGCCGTCTCCGGCGGCACCGAGGTCAGCATCCGGATCGACAGCAACGACGTGATCGTCGACCATGTGTGGGCCTGGCGCGCCGACCACGGCCTGGACGGCTCGGTCGGATGGGCGGTCAACCCCGCGGGCGTCGGCTTCCTCGTCAACGGCGACCGGGTCACCGCCTACGGCCTGTTCGTCGAGCACCACCAGAACTACGAGGTGCTCTGGAACGGCAACCACGGCCGCACCTACTTCTTCCAGAACGAGCACCCGTACGACGTCCCGACGCAGTCGGCCTGGCGACACGGCGCCACCAACGGTTTCGCCGCCTACAAGGTCGCCGACCACGTCACCGAGCACCACGCCTGGGGCCTGGGCAGCTACGCCTTCTTCAACCTGGAGGCGAACATCTACACCGACCGCGCCTACGAGGTCCCCGACACCCCCGGCGTCGTCCTCACCTCGCTGATGGACGTCTGCCTCAACGGCGCGGGCGGCGGCGGCATCCGACACTGCGTCAACAACACGGGCGACCCCGTCGAGAACGGCTTCGGAACCTACAGCATGAAGTCGTACTCGAACGGGGTCGGCACGGTCTGACCCGCGCCTTGCGGGCACCGTTGCCTACGAGGCGCACTCCGCCCACACCGTCTTGCCGGGTCCGCCGTCGGCGCGGGGACTCCAGCCCCAGCGCTCGGCCAGGGCCTCGACGAACAGGAGGCCGCGCCAGCCGTCGCGCGGGCCGGCCTCCGGGGTGTGGGCGGACAGGTGAGGGAGGCGTTCGCCGCGGGTGTCGGGTGCATATGGCCGCGTGCGGCTCTACACGCAAGGGGTCGTCGTCCGGGGCCGCCGCTGCTATCGGGAGCCTTCTGCGGAGCATTCGACAGCGGATCACCTGCTGGCCCGACCCTGGGGGACCACCGTCCCTCACCGAGGACAGGCAGGTATTCTTGATCACATCGTCATAGCGGCCCGACGGGCTTCCGCTCCGCCTCGGTGGAGTCTCGAAGGACATGCCCCCACCCGCACGAGCTACTTCGTGCTGCCTGGGGGAAGTCCTTGCTGTTCCGCGAGTCCGCACACACGATCGCTGCCCGGGCGCTGGACAGCTCGCTGTACCTCCACCTCACCGAGCAGTTCGTCCACATGCACGGATATCGCCCCGGCACCTCCGAGGTCCGTTCCTGGGAGCGGAGCATCCCCGCACTGGCGGGTGTACTCAACGACGCGGGACTCGGTGAGGTGGAGGTGATGCTCGAGTACGCGCTCCCGCTCAACAGCAAGCGCGCCGACGCCGTGCTGGCGGGAGTGCACCCCGTCACGGGCGAGCCGTCGTACGTCGTCGTCGAACTGAAGCAGTGGAGCCAGGCCGAGCCGGACGAGGACGACCCGGCCCTCTGCCGGATCGATGCCTACGCGCATCCCGTCCTCAACCCCATCGAGCAGGTGCGCCGTTACTGCGAGTACCTCGTCAACTTCAACGGTGCCGTGGCCGAGCACCCGAGCCGGGTCAGTGGCGTGGCGTATCTGCACAACGCGACCGAATTCGGTGTGGGCGCCCTTCGGGCGGTGGAACTCGACGACCGTGGTCAGCTGTTCACGGGGGAGCGGCGTGGTGAGTTCATCGACCATCTCCGCTCCAGGCTCAGCGACAAGGTGCCGGGGGCACGCCCGGCCGACGAACTGCAAGCGGGCAGGACGGTGCCGTCCAAGCAGCTGATGTCGGTCGCGGCCCAGGAGGTGCGTGAGCGCGAGCAGTTCGTGCTGCTGGATGAGCAGCAGGTCGCATATCGCATGGTGCTCAACGCCGTCCGCAAGGCCAAGCAGTCCGACCACAAGGAGGTAGTGGTCGTCACCGGAGGCCCCGGCACCGGCAAGAGCGTCATCGCGCTCTCTTTGCTCGGGGAGCTGTACCGGCAGGGGGTCCCCGCCCTGCACGCGACCGGCTCCCAGTCCTTCACCAAGACGATGCGCAAGGTCGCCGGCACGCGCAAGCGCGAGGTGCAGGACCTGTTCAAGTACTTCAACAGCTTCATGACGGCCGAGAAGAACGCCCTCGACGTCCTGATCTGCGACGAGGCCCACCGGGTCCGCGAGACCTCGGCCAACCGCTACACACCGGCGGCTCACCGAACCGGCAAGCGGCAGATCGACGAACTCATCGACGTCGCCCGTGTCCCCGTCTTCCTCCTCGACGAGCACCAGGTGGTGCGCCCCGGTGAGATGGGCACCGTCGAGGAGATCGAGGCGGCTGCGGCCGGGAAGGGTCTCGAGTGTCATGTGGTGCCGCTGGAGAGCCAGTTCCGTTGCGGCGGAAGCGACGCCTACCTGCGTTGGGTGGTGCGCCTCCTGGATCTCCTGCCGGGCGGGCCGGTGATATGGGAACCCGACGACCGCATGCAACTGCTCGTCGCCGGCAGCCCGCGGGAGCTGGAGGAGTTCTTGGAAGCGCGCCGGGCTCAGGGATACGGCGCACGCATGTCCGCCGGCTACTGCTGGCCTTGGTCCCCGGAGCCCAAGCCGGGTGACCCGCTACCGGCCGATGTGGTCATCGGTGACTGGGCCCGTCCTTGGAACCTCCGCGGCGAACGCTCCGTCTCCGGCGCGCCACCGTCCGCCCTGTGGGCCACCGACCCGGCCGGCTTCGGCCAGGTCGGCTGCGTCTACACCGCCCAGGGCTTCGAGTACGACTGGTCCGGCGTCATCATCGGCCCCGACCTGGTCTGGCGCGGCGACCGCTGGGTCACGGACCGAACGGCGTCCAAGGATCCTGTCTTCAAGAGGTCGACCTCGGATGCCGACGTCGACCGTCTTATCCGCAACACGTACAAGGTGCTGCTGACACGGGGCATGATCGGCACGATCGTCTACTCGACGGACCCGGAGACGCGGGAGAAGTTGCGTCAACTCGTGGGAGGTTCGAAGCGGGACCTGGCTTTGGCCTGACCGCTCCCGTCCATAGGGCCGGGTCCTCCCGCGCATGGCGTGATCAAGCCGCTCACTCTGCCTGAACGGACTGATTTCCGCTCCTGGTTACCGGGCCGAGCCGGTGCGTGCATAAGATCCCCGATACCGGTTGCGGCCCGACGGGCTTCCTGCATGGACACGCCCCCACCCGCACGAGTCACTCGTGCTCTGGGGGATCCTCCTGGTGTCCATGCTCCTGCTGCGATTGGCGGCACGGGACCTGCTCGCTCTGAACGCACGGCGCCGCCTGGTGCCCCACCTCGCGGCCCGCTGGGTGCACTTCCAACGAGGTGAGTCCTCCGTCGGTGAGCGCTCGGCGTGGGCGCGCAGCCTCGTCTCGCTGGCGGAAGACCTGGTCGCTGCCGGACGCGGCAACGTCGAGATGATCGTCGAGTGTTCGCCCACCGTGGACGCCGCCCACGGGTCAGCGACAACACACGGCCAGATCGATGTGGTCCTCGTGGGCAGGCACCCCGCGGAAGGAACCCTCTCCGTGCAGCTCGTCGAGCTGAAGCAGTGGTCGTCGGTGACAAGGGTGGAGGCCGCGACGGCTGATCTCGTCCATGTGCCGGGGATCGAGGAACCCGTCCCTCATCCTGCTCTTCAGCTCGGTCAGTACCACGCGCTGTTCACCGGTCCTGATGGTCCGCTGAACGGATTGCAGTTCGAATGCGGCGGATTCGCCTACCTGCACAACGCGACGGACGAGTCCGTCCGGCCACTGCTGGGTGTCGACGCACCCACGGGGCCTTGTGCCCGCACGTACACGAGCGACAGTCGGGTCAGACTTCTCAAGGATCTGCGGTGCCACTTCACCGAAGAGGACGACTGCTCGGCGGCCGAGTACATCCTGCACCGGATGAACCTCCGGAACACGCCGCTGCTCGACGCCATGGTCAAGTCGAACGGTGAGGACACGGTCTTCACTCTGAGAGGTCGGCAGAAGAAGGTCGCCGACGAGGTGCTCGAGGCTTCGGAACTGATTCTGGACGCCCCGGGCCGGGAGGCGTTGGTCCCTCGTCCGCAGCGTGCGGTCTTCCTGGTCACCGGTGGAGCCGGCACCGGCAAGAGCGCCATCGGACTGCAACTACGAGCCGATTTCGAAGCCGCCGGCCGAACGGTGAGGTACGCGAGCGGATCGCGGGCCTTCAACGCCGCGATCAAGGAGAACGTCGGGTACACCGAGACCGAGTTCCGTGAGCGCTTCGCGTACTTCAGCAACTTCGTGAACCCGCCGGAGCCACCCTTGGACGCGCTGATCTGCGATGAGGCGCACCGGCTGCGGGACAGGACCACGCACTGGCGGCTGCCCGCGGAGAAGCGGGGTACCAAGCCGCAGGTGGACGAACTCATCGAGGCGTCCCGCCTGACCGTGTTCTTCCTCGACGGGGCTCAGACCGTGCGCCCGTACGAGGTGGGCACGGCAGAACTCATCGAGGACGCCGCGCGACGGCATGGTGCCGTCTTCCGCCACTACCGTCTGGTGGAGCAGTACAGGTGCGGAGGCAGTGACGCCTACATCCGCTGGGTCCGTGCGCTGCTTGGTGTCTCACCGCAGGAGGCGTACGAGTGGGTCCCGGACGGCCTCATGCACATCGAGGTCGTCGACACGCCCGGCGAGCTGGAGCACATCGTCCGCACCGAGTTCGATGCCGGTGCGACCGCCCGGATGGTGGCGGGATATTGCTGGCCCTGGAGCAAACCGGACAGGGACAAGAACCTCGAGAACGACGTGCGCATCGGTGACTGGCACCGCCCGTGGAACTCCTCGAGCGAGTCCTTCTGCGCCAACGGCGAGCCGCCGTCGAGGATCTGGCCCGTGCATGACGCCGGTATCGGACAGATCGGCTGTGTCTACACCGCTCAGGGGCTCGAGTGGGACTGGTGCGGGGTGATCATGGGCGACGACATGGTCTGGCGCACCGACCGGTGGGTGTTCCAGAGAGGAAGGCAGCGCAAGGACCCGGATGCCGGGGTGATGCGGGTGTCGAAACCGGGATCGCTCGATCCGAAGGTGCGCACGAGCACCCTCGACGACGACGCCTTCGCCCGCTGCGTTCGCAACGCTTACCACGTCCTGCTGACCAGAGCGAGCCGGGCGACCGTGCTTTACTCCACCGACGAGGAGACCCGGCGGCACCTCAGGGAACTGGTCGGGGAGACCGATGTGCACGGGCTCCGACCGACCCAGGAGTCCATCCCGCCCGATCTGAGGATCGCCCGGCACGTCGGGGGTGGGCGGGGCCGCAGGGCGCGGCGGGCGCGGAACAGGGAGAAGCGGAAGAACGAGATGATGTTGTTCTGAGCCCTCGGATCGCTGTGGAGTGGCGGGCCCCCCGGGAGCCCGCCACTGGCCTGCCTCAGAAGAGCAGGTGTGCTGCCGACATCATGGCCGCCACCAACAGGTTGGCGACCACATTGATGGCGACGTCCGCCAGGATCTTGCGGAACCGGGCGTGACGCGCAGGCTGGTACTCGACAGGAGCCATGGGTGACCACTCCTTGGTGGTGAGCAGGAATGGTGGGGGGACGGCCCACCGGGCATCCGCTCACACACCGCACGCACGCGTACGGCGATTCACCACCACTGCTCACATGCCGCAGAGAGGCACATGAACTCCGCACTCGTACCCCTCCGGGAGGATGCGCAGCACATGTCACTCTACTTCACGCACAGTTGTACGGCTCTCTGGTTCGGCGACCAGTACCACTTCGCAGGCGGACGCGGACTTCGCGGAACCGGTGAAACGTGGAGCGGTCGGGACCGAGGGCATCAGCGTCGAACAGCCGAAGGAGCGGTACGGCGAGGAGATCACGAAGCCGACGCCGAACGCCTGTCCGCGCACCAAGGGAAACGGCCAATTCGGGGCGAAGCCCCGAGTTCCACGGCGGAAGGACCGCGAAGCGGGCGCTCGTCCTCGCAGAACTGACCAGCAGTGCCACCTGGCGGGTGCTTTGCCCGCTTTTGTCATCGAACGGGTCCCCCCACCGCCGGTGTCGGTGCGACGTGGAGCAGGCCGTTCCTCTCGTGCGGGACGTATGTCCTATAGTCCCGTCCTTCACCGCCTCTTCTCATGTCCCATGCAACCACTAGGATGCGCAGCGAGGGCCTGACCATGGGTAACGGCGGCCCTCGAGGGACACGAGGAGTGGGGAACAGGCATGCGGGAAGGCCGGTGGGTCACGGTCACCGAGTCCGAGTTCGAGCACGAACGCCGCGGCCTGGAGGCGATCCGGGAGAAACTGCCGGACGCCGACCCCTGGCGTGCCTGGTCGAACTTCACCTTCACCGCCAACACCGGCCACGTCCGCGAGGTCGACCTGCTGGTCGTCGCCCCCGGCGGCCTGTGCATGATCGAGCTGAAGGACTGGCACGGCTCGGTCACCTCCGAGAACGGCACCTGGGTGCAGACCACGCCCGGCGGCTACCGCCGCACGCACGGCAACCCGCTGCACCTGGTCAACCGCAAGGCCAAGGAGCTGGCCGGCCTGCTCGCCCAGACCGGCGCCAAGCGGGTCTGGGTCGCCGAGGCGGTCTGCTTCACCGACAACAGCCTCCGCGTGCGGCTGCCCGCCCACGACCAGAACGGCGTCTACACTGTCGGCGAGCTGGTCGACATGCTCAAGCAGCCCCCTGCCGACGAACGCCGCCGCGTCACCGCGATCGGCTCCCGCGAAGTCGCGGCGGCCCTGAAGAACATCGGCATCCGCAAGAGCGACGCCCAGTACAAGGCCGGCCCGTACGAGCTGGAACGGAAGTCCTTCGACTCCGGAGAGACCTGGGCGGACTACCTCGCCCGCCACAGCGACCTGCCCGAGGCCGCGCGCGTGCGGATCTACCTCAGCGAGCGCGGCTCCGACGCCTCCCTGCGCCAGTCCGTGGAGAACGCCGCCCGGCGCGAGGCCGCGGTGCTGGGCCGGTTCAAGCACCCGGGCGTCGTCCAGCTCAAGCAGTACTTCCCCTCCGGGCACGCCGCCGGCCCCGCGCTGATCTTCGACTACCACCCGGACACCCTGAAGCTGGACGAGTACCTGGTCCGGTACGGCGAGAAACTGGACATCCTCGGCCGAATGGCACTGGTCCGCCAGCTCGCCGAGACGATGCGCTCCGCGCACGCCAGCCGCATCCACCACCGCGCGCTCGCCGCCCGCTCCGTCCACGTCGTCCCCCGGCCACGCGGCCGGAAGGGGCAGGCGGTCGGGGAGGAGGCCGCCTGGCTCACCCCGCAGCTGCAGATCTCCGACTGGCAGATCGCCACCCAGCGCAGCGGTGACTCCTCGCAGGGCCAGGGCATGACACGGTTCGCGCCGACCGCCCTGTCCGCCATGCACCTGTCCGACGACGCCGACGCCTACCTCGCCCCGGAACTCACCGCCCTCCACCCCGACCCCGTCTACCTCGACGTGTACGGGCTAGGCGTCCTCACCTACCTGCTGGTCACCGGCAAGGCCCCGGCCGCCAGCCAGGCCGAGCTGCTGGCCCGCCTGGAGGCGGGCGAGGGCCTGCGCCCCAGCTCCCTGGTCGACGGGCTCTCCGAGGACGTGGACTTCCTGGTGCAGGCCGCCACCGCCTACCGGCCCGGCCAGCGCCTCTCCAGTATCGACGAGTTCCTGGAGCTGCTGGAGGTCGTCGAGGACTCCTTGACCGCCCCCGCCGCTGCCCTCGACGGGCAGGGCGAGGAGGAGACCGGGACGACCGTCGACAAGGACCCGCTGGAGGCCGTCGCCGGTGACGTGTTCGCCGGCCGGTGGGAGGTCCGCCGCCGTCTCGGCACCGGCTCCACCAGTCGCGCCTTCCTCGTGCGCGATCTGGAGGCGGAGACCCGCAGGACGCGCCCGCTGGCCGTGCTGAAGGTCGCCCTGTCCGACAGCCGCGGCGAGATCCTCGTCCGCGAGGCCGAGGCCATGCGCCGCCTGCGCCCCCACTCCGGCATCATCCGCCTCGTCGAGCCCGAGCCGCTGCAGATCGGCGGCCGCACCGTCCTGGCGCTGGAGTACGTCGGCGACGAGCGCGACGACGGCGGCCAGG
The DNA here is from genome assembly GCF_044391765.1 of Streptomyces sp. NPDC018610. NCBI lineage: Bacteria > Bacillati > Actinomycetota > Actinomycetes > Kitasatosporales > Streptomycetaceae > Streptomyces > Streptomyces sp. NPDC018610. The sequence goes on along the minus strand of NZ_JBISAL010000002.1, from coordinate 171,162 downwards.
CGGCCGAGGGCGCGGCCCGCCCGCGCCGCCGCGAGGAGACCGTCGCCCGCCAGCTCCGCGAGCACGGCCGCCTCCAGGTCGACCAGTTGGAGGCGTACGGCGACTACCTCTTCGGCGCCGTCGACTTCCTGGAGGGCGAGGGCGTCTGGCACCGCGACATCAAGCCCGACAACATCGCCGTCCGCGTCCGCCCCAACCGTACCCGCGAACTGGTCCTCATCGACTTCTCGCTGGCCGGCTACCCGGCGAAGAACACCGACGCGGGCACCGAGGGCTACCTCGACCCCTTCGTCGACGTCATCACCCGCGGCTCCTACGACTCGCACGCCGAGCGGTACGCCGTCGCCGTCACCCTGCACCAGATGGCCTCCGGCGAACTGCCCAAGTGGGGCGACGGCAGCGTCCTGCCGCGCATGACCGACCAGAAGGAGTGGCCGCACCCCACCATCGCGGCCGAGGCCTTCGACCCGGCCGTGCGGGACGGGCTAGTCGCCTTCTTCGAGAAGGCCCTGCACCGCGACGCGGGCAAGCGGTTCCCCGAGCTCAAGCCGATGCGGGACGCCTGGCGCAAGGTCTTCCTGGACGCCTCGCAGACCGTCCCCTCCAGCCACCGCGCCCGCCCCGCGGCCGCCGCCGACAGGACCGCACCCGCCGAGGGCGCCGCCGCGGCCATCGCGGACGCCGAGCCGGAGACCGCCGAGCAGCAGCGCGACCGCCTCGCCGCCGAGGTCACCCGCGACACCCCCCTCACCGTCTCCGGCCTCACGCCCACCGCGCAGTCCTTCCTCTACGGCCTGGGCCTCACCACGGTCGGCGAACTCCTCGACTACAGCCGCCGCAAGCTCGTCAACGCCCCCGGCCTCGGCGCCAAGACCCGCAACGAGGTCCAGCAGCGCCAGCGCGAATGGGGCGAGCGGCTGCGCGAGATCCCCGTCTCCCCGCTCACACCGAAGGGACGCGCGGAGGCGAAGGAGGAGCTGGAGCAGCTCACCGCCGCCGAGTCCGCCCTCGTCGGCCGGCTCGCGACAAGCGAGTCGGCGGGCGCGCTGTCCGCCCGCACCCTGCGCTCCGTCAGCCTCGACACCCTCGCCACCGTCTTCGTGCCGGCCGTCAACAACAACGGCTCCAACCGCAACAAGGCGGAGATGGTGCGGCTGCTGCTGCGCCTGCCCGACGAGCACGGCGTCCTGCCCGGCATCGGCGTCTGGCCGAAGCAGAAGGACGTCGCCGACGCGCTCGGCCTCAGTCACGGCCGCATCCCGCAGATGCTCAAGGAGGAGCGCAGGCGCTGGAAGGCGGAGCCCGCCGTCCAGGCACTGCGGGACGAGATCATCGACCTGCTGGAGGGCATGGGGCGCGTCGCCTCCGCCGTGGAGATCGCCGACGCCCTCGCCGTAAGGCGCGGCACGCACCTCGCCGGACGCGAGCAGCGGCGTGCGATGGCACTGGCGGCGGTGCGGGCCGTCGTCGAGATCGAGCAGCTGGTGCCGCAGGAAGCCGAGTTCCAGCACCAGCCGAACCGCAAGGCGACCGACGAGTCCCTGGGCGCCGGCCTGCTCGCCCTCGACGTCCGCGAGAACGACGCCCCGGACACCCCGACCGCGCCCGGCCTGCTCGACTACGCGACCCGCCTCGGCAAGACCGCCGGCCGGCTGGCCGAGCTGGACACCCTGCCGACGGCCGCGACCGTCCTGGCCGAACTGGGCGCGCTGACGGTCCCGCCCGGCGCCGTCGACTGGGACGAGCGGCGCATGGTGGAGCTGGCCGCCGCCGCGTCCGTCAACGCCGCCGCCACCCCGCGCCTGGAGATCTACCCGCGCAACCTGTCCCTCGTCCGGGCGCTGCGCCTCACCCAGGCCGGGCTGAGCCGCAGGATCGACGGGGTTCCGGAGGGCCGGCAGCCCGGTCTGACCGGCGAGGACGTGCACGAGCGGGTCCGCTCCCGCTTCCCCGAGCTGGTCGTCCCGGACGGCCGCGGCGGCACGACCCACGAACTGCCGACCGGCGGCCCGCTCACCAAGGCCCTGCGCGACGCCGGCTTCGAGCTGTCGCTGAGCATGCGCGAGGACACGGGCACGCTGCGCTACCTGCCGACGCGGGTGGACGACGCCTCCAGCTACCTCACGGCGGGCGCGTGGCGGCAGTCGACGCGCACCGGCACGGTGACCCGGTACGCGGACGACCCGCAGCTCGCGGAGGCGGTGCGCGCGGAGGAACGCCTCCTCGCCTCGGCCCGCCGGGACGGGTACCGGGTGCTGACCGTACGGCAGCAGCTCGTGCGGGACGCCGTACGGGAACTGGGGGCCGAACGGCTGGGCGCACAGGCCCTGTCGGTGACCGAGCTGTTCCTGGAAGCCCTGCACGGCCAGGTCACTCCGGGCACCAAGCCGACCTGGGAGACCCTGCTCAAGGCGGACGCCGCCGAGCCGGGCTCGAAGGGCGCGGTGCGGTTCGCGGAGTACGCGCGCACGGCGTGGGGCTCGGTCGAGCCCAGGATCGTGGAGCTGCTGGGCGACGGTGGCGGCGGTGCGGGTCCGGTCCTGCTGACGGAGGCCGGGGTGTTCGCCCGGTACGACGCGATGGGCGTCCTGCACCGGCTGGCGTCGGCGGCCCGGCGGGGTGGGCGGGGGCTGTGGCTCCTGGTCCCGCAGAGCGACCCCTCGCGTGAGCCGAGGCTCGGGCAGGTGGCCGTGCCGTACCAGGCCGGCCTGGGGGAGTGGATCCAGCTTCCGGACGCATGGGTGGGCAACGAACACCGCGGGTCCGGCAAGGTTGTGGCAAGTGGTGTCGAGGGAGACGCGAAGTGATCGACCGCAAGGCTCTGTTGGACGACCTGAAGCAGCAGGTCAAGGCGGTCGAGGCCGACCTCGGCAAGCAGGTGAAGGCCCTCGGTGAGGTCGGCGCGCGGCTGCGGGCCGAGTACGACCAGGCGCGCAAGCTGGGGCGTACGGCGGCGACGTGGAACTCGTGGCTGGACGAGCGGGTCACGCAGGTCGCGGTGGCGTGGGTGCTGGGGTCCGTTTTCGTACGGTTCTGCGAGGACAACCGGCTGATCCCCGAGCCGTACCTGACGGGGCCGGACGGCGACCGGCGCGAGCTGGCGGAGTCGCGGTACGACGCGTACGTGGAGTCGGACGACAACCCGACGTACCGCGGCTGGCTGGAGAAGGCGTTCGACGAGCTGGGTCAGGGCCAGGCGGGCCGGCTCCTCTTCGACAAGCGGCACAACCCGCTGTACCAGGTCCCGTTGTCGCACGACGGTGCGCGGGAGCTGGTCGAGTTCTGGCGCCAGCGCGACGAGGCGGGTGTCCTCGTCCATGACTTCACGGACCCGCTGAACGAGGACGGCACGGAGGGCTGGGACACGCGGTTCCTGGGCGACCTGTACCAGGACCTGAGCGAGGCCGCCCGGAAGACGTACGCGCTGCTCCAGACGCCAGAGTTCGTGGAGGAGTTCATCCTCGACCGGACGATGAACCCGGCGGTACGGGAGTTCGGGTACGAGGAACTGAAGATGATCGACCCTACGTGCGGGTCGGGGCACTTCGTGCTGGGGGCGTTTCGGCGGTTGGTGCGGCTGTGGGCGGAGGGGCAGCCGGGGAAGGACGTGCACGAGCGGGTGCGGGCCGCGCTGAACTCAGTACATGGTGTGGACATCAACCCGTTTGCGGTGGCTATTGCACGTTTCCGGCTGCTGGTGGCAGCGATGGCGGTGAGCAGCGTGTGGACACTGACGGAAGCCGCAAATTACGAGTGGCCAATTCACTTGGCGTCAGGCGATTCCCTGATTAAGGCCCGACAGCTGGAGTTGACGCTTGGTGGGGATGAGGTCGAATCGGGCGACCCGCTGGCCTCGTTCGCCTACGCCACGGAAGATTTGCAGGATCATCCGGGAATCCTTCAACAAGGCCGCTATCACGTGGTAGTGGGTAACCCTCCCTACATCACGGTCAGCGACAAGAAGTTGAATGCGCTGTATAGAGAGTTGTATGACGCATGTGCAGGCACATACGCTCTCTCTGTCCCGTTTGCGCAACGTTTCTTCGAGCTGGCCAAGCATGGTGATGTCCATGGGCATGGGTATGGTTTTGTTGGGCAGATCACGGCGAACTCTTTCATGAAGCGCGAGTTCGGCAAGAAGCTTGTCGAAGAATTTTTCCGCGATCGAGTTGAACTCATGGAGGTTATTGACACGTCAGGTGCTTACATTCCTGGTCATGGTACGCCAACGGTTATTCTAGTCGGAAAACGACGCAGTGGAGCTGGGCGGTCCAAGACGGTACGTACCGTGCGCAGTGTGCAGGGCGAACCTCAAGCGCCTGAGAGCCCGGAAAATGGCCTGGTTTGGTCTGCAATTGTTAGTCACGTAGATAGGCCAGGCACTGCGACGCCGTGGATCTCGGTCGATGATCTCGATCGGCAGCGTTACTTTGCTCGACAGCCATGGATTTTGGCCGACGGCGGTCTTGAGTTGAACGAGGCAATCAGTCAGCATTCACTCTCCAGCCTAGGGGAGCATGCGAAGAGGCTTGGGTATGTAGGTATGACGGCTGCGGACGAAGTCATGATTCGCGCGCAACGGGCGTGGCCAGCCGAAGTGACGAATTTCTTGAGGACCGTCATTTCTGGGGAGGAGGTGCGAGACTGGAATGCTAAAAGTCAGAACCGCGCCTTCTATCCGTACTCGGAGAGTAGGGTGCTGATCAGCCTGCCTTCCGTGGTGGCGGCATCGTCGGCGCTCTGGCCTTATCGAACCGAACTGGGAGGGCGAGCAACCTTCTCCGGGGTAAGCTACTACACCGCTGGGCGGCCTTGGTGGGAGTGGCATCAGCTTCCAAAAGACGAGGGCACTCACAAGTGGCTCATCTCCTTTGCGCGTGACTCTTCGCATGGCCAGTTCTGTCTTGATCGTGGACAATCTCTCTTCAAGCAGACTGCTCCGGTCATAAAATTGCCTGCGAATGCTACCGAAGCGCAACACCTTGACTATCTGGGGGTACTTAATAGTTCCACCGCTACATTCTGGCTCAAGCAAGTGAGTTATCCCAAGGGTGGTGACCCGGTCGGGGGTGAAGGGGCTCGTGTTAGCGCTCATCCCTGGTCTGATCGCTATGAGTTTACGGGCACTAATGTGGCGAAATTGCCGCTTCCGGTGAAATTTCCGCTAAAGCTCGCTACCAGGCTAGATAGCCTTGCTAAGGAGCTTGCTGCTAAGAGTCCTGTAGCTGTGAGCTGTGGGGAAGATCTTTCTGTCGGTGTTCTCCGCAAAGCCCGCAAGACCTGGGAGTCGACCCGCGCTCGCATGATTTCCATGCAAGAGGAGCTGGACTGGCAGGTCTACTCTCTCTATAACCTCCACTCCGAAGACCTGCGCGTCTCCGAGGACCCCGACGACCCCAACATCCCCGAACTCGCCCTCGGTGAGCGCGCCTTCGAGATCGTGCTCGCACGCCGTGTTGCCGCAGGCGAAGCCAGTGACGAGTGGTTCAAGCGGCACAACTCCACCCCCATCACGGAGATCCCCGCCCACTGGCCCGCCCCCTACCGCGAAATCGTCCAGAAGCGCATCGACGCCATCGAGTCGAATCGTGCCATCGGCATGGTCGAGCGCCCCGAGTACAAGCGCCGCTGGGCCACCGAGGGTTGGGACGCGCTCCAGGAGAAGGCCCTGCGCTCCTGGCTGCTCGACCGGATGGAGACCCGCGACCTCTGGTTCGACGAGGGCGGTCAGCCCACCATCCTCACCCTGGCCCGCCTCACCGACGAGCTCTCTCGCGACGAGGACTTCGTCTCCGTGGCCAAGCTCTACGCGCCTCACAAGGAACTGGCGAAGGTCGTCGCTGAGCTGATCACTGACGAGCACGTGCCGTTCCTCTCAGCGCTGCGCTACAAGCCCTCCGGACTGAAGAAGCGCGCGGACTGGGAAGAGGTGTGGGACCTCCAGCGCAAGGAGGACGCCGCTCCCGACGAGCTGGCCAAGCGGAAGATCCGTGACTCCATCCCCGTGCCGCCGAAGTACACCTCAGCCGACTTCCTCCGCCCGTCCTACTGGAAGGCACGCGGCAAGCTGGACGTGCCCAAGGAGCGGTTCATCTCCTACGGGCAGACCAACGCCGCCACCCCCGAGCTGTACGGCTGGGCCGGCTGGGACCACCGCGAGCAGGCGCAGGCCCTGGCGACGTACTTCACCAACACCGCGCTGACCACCGAGGAGATCACCCCGTTCCTCGCCGGCCTGCTGGAGCTGCAGCCGTGGCTGTCCCAGTGGCACAACGAGTTCGACATGCTCTACAGCGGCTCCCCGGCGGACTTCTTCGCCAGCTACCGCCAGCAGAAGCAGGGCGAGCATGGACTTACCGACGACGACCTCCGTGGCTGGCGTCCTCCGGCTGCGACTCGTGGGCGTCGCGCAGCAACGAAGAAGTAGCCAGAAGTAGATCGGCATCCGTCGGTTCAGGGGCCACCCGGTGCGTGAGCGGGTGGCCCTTTGCCTGCACGTGCAGCTCCGCCCACACGGTCTTGCCCGGGGCTGCTGGGCGAGGGCTGACGCCCCAGTCGTCCGAGAGGGCGGCGACGAGGAGCATGCCCCGGCCGGACTCGGAAAGGGAGTCGGCCGCCGGGGGACTGGCCGGGGGCCGCTTCTCGGCGCGAGTGTCGGTCACCTCGATGCGGAAGGTGTCCTCCACCAAGGTGAGTTGGACGTGAAAGTCCCGGCCGGGGACGTGGCCGTGGCGTACGGCGTTGGCGGTGAGTTCCGCGGTGATGAGGGTGAGCGTCTCGTTGACCGGGCTCGCGTAGGGGTGGCCCCAGTCGTCCAGGCGGTGCGAGACGAGTCGGCGGGCGAGGCGGGCACCGCGCGGCGTCGAGGTGAAGCGCATGGTGAACTCGCGTTCGGGCGTGGGGTGCTGCGGCATATGCCCATTCGGGGGAGTTGCTGACTTCATGGAGTTAACCGTGAAGGACTCTGCGTAGCGTTGACCAGGAGCGATGAGCTGACGGGTGGGGGCTGTACACGCGGGCGGTTCGCTTGTACGTGGTGTTGGGCGTGACCGATCCCCGGGCCCCGAGTTGGCTGACTGGGCGGGTGTGCGAGAGGAGCTGCGACGTGGACGACGAGGTTCAGCAGCCGGAGTACAAGGTCGGGACGGGCATTCTGTGCTTGTTCGGACGGCAGTTGAAGCTGTTCCGGGAGCGGGCGGGGATGGACCGCGCGAGGTTCGGGTCGCTAACCGGGTACTCGGCCTCGACGATCGCGTCGTTCGAGCAGGGCAGACGTATCCCGCCGCCGAGGTTCATCGACCAGGCGGATGAAGTGCTCGGGGCAGGCGGGGTGTTGAGCGCTGGCAAGGAGGAGGTGGCTCGGGCTCAGTATCCGGCGTTCTTCCGGGACGCGGCCAGGTTGGAGGCCGAGGCGGTTGAGCTCCACGTGTATGCCAACCAGGCGGTGCCGGGGCTGTTGCAGACGGAGGAGTACGCGCGGGCCGTCTTCATGATGATGCGGCCACCTATGGATGACGAGCTGATCGAACAGCGAGTGTCCGCACGCCTGGCCCGGCAGGAGATCTTGTCTGGCCGTGACGCGCCGCTCGCCAGCTTTGTCATCGATGAGGCCGTGTTGAAGCGTCCCATCGGAGGGCGGGAAGTCCTGCGTGGCCAGCTCGAGTACATCCTTCTGACGAGGGAGCGGCGCAACGTCGAGATCCAGGTGATGCCACTCGACCGTGAAGAGAACGCTGGTATGGCTGGTCCCTTCACCTTGATCGAGACGAAGGAAGGGCGGAGGATCGCGTACGCCGAGGTACAGAACGTGAGCCGCCTGCAGACGGAGCGGGAACGCGTCCGTGCGCTGGAGGCCAAGTACGGGATCATCCGGGCCCAGGCCTTGACCCCTCGTGAATCAGTGGCGTACGTAGAGAAGTTGCTGGGAGAGCCATGAACACGCACGTACATCAGCCGCCCATAGAGCAGTTGACGTGGCGCAGGAGCAGCTACAGCAGCGAAGAAGGCGGCGAATGCGTAGAGGTAGCCGCCACCCCCGCCAGGATCCACGTCCGCGACTCGAAGGACACGACCCGAGCCGCACTGGCCGTGGACCCCACGGCCTGGACCGAGTTCGTCGTCTTCGCGGCACTCTGAACAGACGCGGGGCCCTCGGCAAGTGCACCGCTTGCCGAGGGCCCCGCGCACGTCCGCTCCCGCGACACCTTCAGCCCTGAGCGGCCCTGGCCGAAGTCGTGGAGTCCTGCCGGGTGAACCCGGTCTGCGCACCCTTCGGTGCGACGAAATGATCGCGTCCATCCCGCCCGCCGCGTGATGGACGGGTGGCTCAGCCGGTCACCGAGTACCGGGAAGACCCATCTGAGGCGGGCAGTACAGCCCTACCCTTTGCCCACCTTGATGAGAAATTTGCCACCCCTTGACCCGGATCGCGAGGGCGAACCGGCTTGGTGAACTACCGTCTTCGGGCCGGTCAGCCGACTCAGGGGGAGCAGAAGACGCCATGGGCGACCACAGCGACGGCAAGATACTCGACATCAAGATCGCCGATCTGAAGGCGACGGCCCCGCAGTTCCACACGCACAGCTCCGACCTGGCCAAGGCGCTGACCAAGCTCAAGACCGCTCTGGCGGCGGCCGGCTCGCCGTGGGGTGACGACGAACAGGGACGGAAGTTCCACGAGTCCTACGGTCCGCACGTCAAGAGGATGGAGACCGCCGCCGGGATTCTCGCGCTCGGCCTGGCCAGCATCGAAGCGGCCATGACCGACATGGCCGACGGTCACATCGACAACGAACTGCTGGTCCGCTCGATGTTCAGCAAGATCCAGCCCGCCCCGCACGACGGCAAGGGGAACACGCGGTGAGCGCGGCCGACAAGGCCAAGGAGATCGTCCAGGACCTGACCGGCATGTGGTGGCCGGATGCCGACGAAGGGGGGTTGCGCGACGCGGCCAAGGCCTGGCGGGACTTCGCCGACGACCTCGAAGACGTGACGGCCGCCGCGAACAAGTCGGCGCGCGGCATCATCGAGCACAACAAGGGCGAGGCGATATCCGCCTTCGACGACCCGTTCTGGCGCCGCTACTACTACGGCGGCCACGGCTGGCTCCAGGACATGATCGATGGCGCCCGCGACATGGCCAAGGCCCTCGACCAGTACGCCGACGTCGTCCACAAGGCCGTCAAGCATCTGGAACACGAGCTGGAGATCGTCGGTGCCACCATCGTCGCCGGCACAGCCCTCGCGGTCTTCACGCTCGGTATCTCCGAAGGCGCCGCGGCAGCCGCCACCGCCTCGATCCTGGAGCTGTCCGCCACGCTCGGCGTGACCGTGTCCACCGAGATCGCCACCATCGCCGGCACCACCCTGGCCACGGCCGCCATCGGTGGACTCGAGTCGATCACCGTCGACCTCGCCGTCACCCAGCCCGTCGCCATCGCCACCGGCGAGAGCAAGGGCCTCAGCCTCGACGAGGTGAGCAACTCCGCCCTCTACGGCATGGAGTACGGCGGCGCCTTCGGAGCTGGCGGCAGCACAGCCCGAATCGTCGCCGAGAACGGCGGAATGGAGGGCCTGTTCAACGGCTTCCGACTGAACAGCGCGGCCCTCGACGAGATGGGCAAGTCCCGTACCTGGAAGCTGATCCAATCCCCGGACTCGAAGATTCCCGCCGCCCCGGCGCGGGCCGGCGACTACGAGCTGGTCTCGGGCGACCCGGTCTATTACGGAAAGAACACCACGACGGTCGGCTACGACAACGCCACCCTGAACAACCTCGAACGCGTCCGCCGCATACCCGGAGTGCACGACGTGATCGTGCACGGTACCGACAGGGGTGTCTTCGCTGCCGGCCGTCTGAACGCCGCCGGGAAGAACCTGACCGACTTCGAGGTCAACCCGCACCACATCGTGGACGCGATCCGCAGTAACCCCGAATACAGGGCTGGCCAGCCGGTACGCCTGGTCTCCTGCCACTCCGGTGCCGACGCCCGGCCGCCGGAAATCCCACTCGCCCAGACCGTGGCCGACGAGCTCGGCGTCCCCGTGACAGCGCCCACGGACAAGGTCGGCACCTCGCCCGACCTTGGGCTCAACCAGACCCCCACCATCGGCAACAATGGCTACTGGCGTACCTACCTGCCGACGATTCAGCACTAGGTGGCAGGCATGACTGGAGACACCATGATCGAGCAGGCGGGGTTCTACCGAGAACTCGGCGGAGCCGACGACGGAGCGGCCGCCCCCTCCCTTCGGGACGCCGCGCGCAGCACCGGCGAGCGGGACGAAGAACGACTGCTCGCCTACCTCGAAGCAAGCCACGAGATTTACACGGTCATGGGCGCCGAGCGCGACGTCATCGCCGACGACGTCTGGATCACCGGCGCCGGCTCCCTGATCACGGACGGCACCTACGTGTGGCCCACCGAACTCGCCTACTACGTACGGCGACACCACGTCGCTTTGCTCCCCGAGTTCGCCGCCCACATCCGGGCGAGGAACTACGTCAGCCCCCCGGTCCCCCGCGAACAGGCCCTGGCGATCTTCGAAGAGTGCCTCGGCGAGAATGCCAGAGCCACCGCGGCGGCCGACGCAGCCACGGCCAAGGGCTTCTTCATCTGGTATCGGACCGCCCTTACCCGCGCTTCCGCTCAGAACCTGATCGACCAGCTGGCGACCTCGGGGCTCTTCGTCCAGCACCCGCTCACGGGCAATCTCTTCGGCTTCCGCGACACGGTCCAGGGCAAGCGAGAGCCGCTGGTGGGCGGGGTCCACACCCTTCTCTCAGCGCTGACCTCGGACGAGTACCGAAATGTCGAGTTCCAGGGCTGGATGGGGCGCGACGAGTCCCTTGCCGTGACCGTGCAGTGCCTGGACGGCAATATCCAGAAGCTCGTCTTCCAGATCAGCGATATCCCTGCTCCTGACCGCGAGGACGCAGTCGCCACCCTGGTGCGCACGCTCGACCAGGACGCGGCCGACTGCCGCGGGTTCGTCATCGACCGAGCCGGCGTATCCGTTTCCCAGGACTGGGACCGCGTCCTCGTCGGCGACGGAGGGCACTTCACCGTGTGGCCCGACACCGTCGGCATCCTCCGGGACCGCGTGGGCGACCATCCCGAGCTGGCCGACAGCAAGCCGACTGCTTACGGCCCGCTCGACGTCTTCCACCGTCCGTGAACCGTCCGCCGACAGGACCCGCTCGGCGCCTCGCTCTGTGCCCCTTGGTACTCCTTCCACGTCACGTCGAAGCGCACGGAGCCGGCGCCGGCACTCAGGCCCACCCACGTGTCACCGGCCGAGCAGCCCATCGCCACCCTCAAGCCCTGGTGGCTGCTGCGCGCGAACTACGGTGCTCGACCACCCGGATCACCAGCCTCGTCCAGGCGGCCCTCATCCTTCATCCGGCCGGCTCGGAGCGGGGATGGAGAACGCTCAGTGCATGCCGGCCCTTGGAGCGCGGAGCTCCTGTAAGTTCCTGCCATGAAGCAGGGTAAAGAGGTCGAGAACCCCGAGTCGCGTTTCTTCACGGTGCTGTTGGCGGCGGCGAAGCTTCCGGGCGTGCGTATCCACAGGGAGGCGTACCTCCGAAGCGCGCTGGCTCGCCACTGCTCCGAGGAGGAGATCCGACGAGCTGTAGAAGAGACTCCCGCCGCGGCGGGCATCACCGTCGAGCTCCTCGACAAGATCGCCAACGACTCCATCCGCTACGAGACCGCCAAAGTCAGCGCTCTCTCGGCCGCCGCCGGGATACCCGGCATCCTCGCCCTTCCCGCCACGGTGCCCGCCGACGTGGCCCAGTACGTCGGCCACATGCTGCGCATCGCGCAGAAGCTCGCCTATCTCTACAGCTGGCCCGATCTGTTCTCCGACGAGGGCGACGACGTCGATGACGCGACCATGGGGGTGCTCACGCTGTTCTTCGGCGTAATGTTCGGCACCCAGTCGGCGAACGTTGCCGTGGGGAAGGTCGCCGGGATGATGTCGAAGCAGGTCGCGAAGAAGCTGCCCCAGAAGGCGCTCACCAAGGGTGTCATCTACCCGCTCGTGAAGAAGTCCGCGGCTTACCTCGGCGTTCAGATGACCAAGCAGTCCTTCGCGAAGACCGTCTCCAAGGCCATCCCCCTCGTAGGGGCCGCCGTCTCCGGCGGGCTCACCTTCGCGACCTACCTGCCGATGGCCAAAAGACTCAAGAAGCACCTCGCCGGCCTGCCACTGGCGGACCCGTCGCGCCGAGTGACGGAGGAGGACGTCGTGGACGGCGAAGTCGTGGAGGAGTACGAGTCCTTCGCCTCGGCGGACGCCGAACCGCACGGCGCGGACACCACTGCCGTCAAGCTGGAGGAGCCCAGGTCCTGATGCGCGAGTGCCCTCCTGGCTGCCCGAGGCTCCGGCCTTCCGTCTTCGACGGAGGTGCGGGCCCGGGGTCGCCGGCGCTACGCCTGTTCGCGATGCGCGTGTCCCGGACGTACGCACGCAACGCCATCACCGTGGGTTCAGGGATCGGTGGGCCGAGACGATGACGTTGTGGGCGTCAACCCCGTACACCGCCGACTCGCCGAGGGTCTTCCGGACCTTTCCGTAGAGCGCGCTGTTGTCGGCGTCGTCCAGGCACAGCCCGGCGTGCCGGTCCTCGGCGACGACCAGGCGGTCGTCGAGCACCCAGAAGCCGTTGGCAGGAACGATCTTGACGGGCGCCGCGGAGGGGATGACGCCCAGCCCGACCGTGGCCATGCCGATCATGCCGTTGAGACGGTCGAGTCGGCTCGCCGGCACCGAGGGCGGGCAGTCCAGCGATCCGGCGCCGGGGGCGGCGCACGACAGGTCGAAACCCCGGCCCCCTGGCCGACGGGCCCACCCGAAGTGGTTCAATTCTCATGAACATGTAAGTTCATGTGGCATCCATCCGCTCCACTCCGTCTCCATGTCTCTCGGGGGGACGATCTCCGTGCTTCACCGGAAATACTTCGGCGCGCTGGGCGCTGCCGCCCTCTCCCTGGCGCTTGCCGCGTGCGGCGGCGCCGCCACGCCCACGGCTGCGCAGCCTGCCACGCCCAGCAGCTCCGCCGCGGCCGGCCCGGAATCCTCTTCCCCGACTCCCCACGCGGCGCTCCTCACCAAAGCCCAGCTCACCTCCGCTCTGCTGCCGTTGTCGCAGATGCCCGCCGGCTGGTCGACCGACGGCGACTCCGGCTCGGGCGACAAGACGTTCTGCGACTACCACCAGCCGCACAAGGCGCGGATTCAGGTCTCCCGCAGCTTCCAGAAGGGCGGAGGGCTGACCGCCACGGTGGCGACCGTGGGCATCCGGCAGTACGCGAGTGCGAGCGACGCCGCCGAGTCGTTCACCGCGATGGAGAAGGCGCTCGAGACCTGCCACCAGGAGACCTATCAGGGGTCCGTGCTGAAGTACTCGCCGATGAGCGTGGACAAGCTCGGCGACCGGTCCTTGGGCGTACGCATCGACAGCGACGGCACCACGCTGCTCCAGCAGTTCACCCTCGACGGGCCCGCCCTGATCAACGCCGGCGCCGGCGGCCTCACGAACACGGATGCCGACACGGCCACCAAGCTCCTGCGTGACCAGGTCGACCGGTACGAGGCCGCGGCCCGCAAGTAGGCCGGGCTGCGAGAGCCGCACATCGCCGAGCGATGACGGGTGGACGGACGGTCACACCGAGGACCGGGGCGGTCGCGTTGAGGAGGGAATCGAGCTGATGACCGTGTCGTCGCGCGGCGGGAACGCGGCCTGGGTTCCGAGCATCCCTTCACGGTCGTGGGCCGTCGGCTGCTCGACGAGTACCGATCGGGGCGACGGCGCCCGCCGCGACCGCCCGGCGGATGACGGCGGGGGCGTGACGAGGTTCAGCGACCGGAGTGCGGAGCCGGTCGTACTGGCGCAATGTCCCCGCCGGCACCTCGGCGACAGCCTGGCGTCCCCGGTGCCGGCCCGTGCGCCCGGCGCTTGTCAACCCGCTCACGCGGGGTCGGCCCGCGGTGACCGTCGGCGTTCGGGCGTCCGTAGGATGGGGCAGGCCGTGGGTGCCGCTGCCCTCCCCGTACCGGGAGGGCGGACACTCCGGGGAAGCGAAGTACGAAGGGGGACGGTCCGTGTTCGGCTCAGAGCTTCACGACCAGGACGCGGTCGGCGCACAGCTTGCGCATGTCGTCCTCGTCCGACGTGAACACGGTGACCGGGCCGCTGTGCCGCAGGGCGACGGCGGCCAGGGCCGCGTCGATGGCGTGCTTGTGGCCGTGCAGGCCCGCCTCCGTCAAGAGCCCGGTCGCTTTCTTGGCGATCTCCTCCGTCACCGGCTCGATACGGATCTTGGAGAGAGCCCAGTGCCACTTCGGCAGGTGGCGCGTCGGGTCGTATGCCTCGATGAGAGTCATGGAGGTGGTGACGACCGGGATACCCGCATCGTCGGCGTGCCTCAGGTAGGCACCCATGCGACGCCCTCCGCGCATCCACTGGGAAAGCCCTTCGCTGTCGAGTACGTAGATCCGGTTCCCGGTCATGCGGCATCCCGCTTCTGCCCGTGCCGTTGCTCACCGGCTTCGTGGGCCCCGGTCCGCTCGGTGTGCCGCCGCTCCAGGTCGCGGTGCTCGGCCTCCACCTCGGCCAGTTCCGCCTCGGTGATCTCCCCGTACTCGGACTCCCACCACTGCACCGCCTCGTGCAGACGCTCCTGCTCCCGCTGGCGCTCTATGGCGTGCGTGACATAGCGGCTGAAACCGCCGGGGCCGACCTCGGCGCGGATGGCCTCGGCCAGCTCTTCGGGGAGCGTCACGGTGTACTTCTTGGTTGCCATACCATCGACCATACCGACGGTTCCGAAGAGGCTGCCAGCCCGGACGGACAGCTTCACACCATCGAGTGCGCCGCTGAGTGCGCGTAGAGGACCTCCACAGAAGGAGAGCGAGACACCCCATGGCCCAGCAGCCGCTCCTCCGCGATGTCATCGACATCAAGGAGTCCATCTCCACCTCGGACTTCGTGCTGTCCCTCGCCGAGGCGACGACACCCGAGGGCGCCCAGCACGCGCTCAAGGACTACGTCGTCACCGAACGGCTGCTGGAGAACTTCGACGAGGCGCTGAAGCTCATCAAGTCCGCGCTGGACGGGCACCGCTCGAAGGCGGCGTATCTCCACGGCTCGTTCGGTTCCGGTAAGTCGCACTTCATGGCCGTGCTGTACGCGCTGCTCAGCGGCAACCCGGCCGCCCGCGCCCGCACCGAGTTCGACCCGGTGCTGACCAGGCACGACTGGCTGAGCACCGACGGCAAGAAGTTCCTGCTCGTGCCGTACCACATGCTCGGCGCGAAGGCCCTGGAACAGCGGGTGCTCGGCGGGTACGTGCACCACGTCAAGAAGCTCCACCCGCAGGCGCCGACCCCGCAGGTGTACCGGACCGACTCCCTCTTCGACGACATCCGCGCGCTGCGCGCCAGCACGGGCGACGAGGCCGTCATCCGCGGCCTGGGCGGCAGCGGCGCGGGCGACGACGACGAGGACGAGTGGGGCGAGGGCTTCGCCTGGACCCCGCAGCTCCTGGACATCGCGCTCGCCGCCGAGGAGAACCACGAGGCGGGCGTCCCGCTCAACCTCACCAATCCCTCCACCCCGGCCGAGCTGCGCGCCAAGCTGGTCAACGACGCCGGCACCAACCTCCTGCCCGGCTTCACCAAGAACGCCGCCGAGGACGAGCACGGCTTCATCTCCCTGGACGCCGGTCTGTCCGTCATCGCCGAGCACGCCAAGTCGCTCGGCTACGACGGCCTGATCCTGTTCATGGACGAGCTGATCCTGTGGCTGGCCACCCTCATCCACAACGAGAAGTTCGTGGCGCGCGAGGCCAGCAAGATCACGAACTTCGTGGAGGGCGGCGACGCCCGCCGCGCCATCCCCGTCGTGTCGTTCATCGCCCGCCAGCGTGACCTGCGCGAGCTGGTCGGCGAGGAGGTGTCCGGCGCGGCGGAGTCGTCCATCCAGGACACGCTGAACCTGGCCTCCGGCCGGTTCGACAAGATCACCCTGGAGGACCGCAACCTTCCGCAGATCGCCCACGCCCGCCTCCTCAGGCCCAAGGACGACGAGGCGGCCAAGCTGGTCGTCGCGGCCTTCGAGCAGACCAAGCGGGTCGGTCCGCAGGTCTGGGACACCCTGCTCGGCTCGGAGAAGGGCACCACCGGCGCGGACGCGGAGTCGTTCCGGCTGACGTACCCGTTCTCGCCGGCGTTCATGGACACCCTCGTCCACATCTCGTCCGCGCTCCAGCGCTCCCGCACCGGTCTGAAGCTGATGGGCCAGCTCCTCGCCGACCACCGCGACGAGATCCGCCTCGGCCAGCTCGTCCCCGTCGGCGACCTCTACCCGGTGATCGCACAGGGCGGCGACAAGCCGTTCACCGACAGCCTGAAGGTCGTCTTCGAGGCCGCCGACAAGCTCTACCGGACCAAGCTGCGGCCCTACCTGCTCAGCTCGTACGACATCACCGAGGACGACGTCGAGCAGTACCGCAACCGGCCCGAGTCCCTCACCGACCCGAAGAAGCTCAACGGCTGCCGGATGTTCACCGGCGACAACCGGCTCGTGTGCACGCTGCTGCTGTCGGCGCTCGCGCCCAGCGTGCCCGCGCTGTCCGAGCTGACCATCCGGCGGCTCGGCGCGCTCAATCACGGGTCGGTCCTCGCCCCCATCCCGGGCGCCGAGGTCGGCATCATCAAGAACAAGGTCGCCGAGTGGGCGGCCCGGTTCCCCGAGATCAAGGAGACCGGCACCGACGCCAACCCCGGCGTCCGCCTCGAACTCTCCGGCGTCGACGTGGACTCCGTCATCGCCAACGCCCAGGTCAACGACAACCCGGGCAACCGCGTCGCCCTCGCCCGCCGCCTGCTGTCCGAGGAACTGGGCGTCGAGCACGGCCAGTTGAGCGACCAGCTCAGCTTCACCTGGCGCGGTACCGCCCGCACCACCGAAATCGTCTTCGGCAACCTCGCCGACGAGGACGAGCTGCCCGACCACGACCTGATGCCCCAAGAAGAGGGCCGCTGGCGCATCGCCATAGACCTCCCCTTCGACGAGGGGGAGTGGGGTCCGGTCGAGGACGTCAACCGCATCCAGCGGCTGCGCGAACGCCAGCAGGGCGAGCGGTCCCGCACCGTCGGCTGGCTGCCCGCGCACCTGTCCGCGCAGCGTTTCGCCGACTTCCGGCGCCTCGTCGTCATCGACAAGGCCCTCGCCGACGAGCACCGCTTCGACACCCAGTACGCCGGCCACCTCAACGCCGACAACCGCAGCCGCGCCAAGGGCCTCCTCGAAACCCAGCGCGAGGCCCTGCTCAAGCAGGTCAAGGGCGCCTTCAAGCAGGCGTACGGCCTCGCCCAGAAGCAGGCCGCCGACGTCGTGCCCGACTTCGACGACCACCTCGTCGCCCTGCCCGACATCGACAGCCTCACCCTGTCCTTCGGGCAGAACATGCACGACGGCATCCGGCACGTCGCGGGCAAGCTGCTCGCCCACCAGTACCCGGCCCACCCCGACCTCGACCCCGACGCCACCGGCACCGCGGTCAAGCCCGCCGACACCAAGAAGGTGTTCACCCACGTCCGGGCCGCTGCCGAGGCCCGCGACGGGCGGGTGGAGGTCCCGGCCGCCGACCGCAAGCTCATGCAGCGGATCGCCGGGCCGCTGCGCCTCGGACAGCAGAAGGAGGCGTACTTCGAGCTGTCCCGCTACTGGGCCGACCACTTCCGGCAGCTCGCCCGCTCCCAGGGCGTCACCGGGGACCTGTCCCTGATCACGCTCACCGACTGGACGGACAAGCCCGACCCGCGTGGCCTGCCCGACTTCCTCGCCCGGCTCGTCGTCGCCGCCTTCGCCGAGATGGACGACCGGGTGTGGGTGCGCGGCGGCACCGTCCTAGACCCCGCGCCCGAACTGACCGCGATCAAGGACCACGACGCGCTGCGCAGCCAGCCGCTGCCCGCCGAGTCCGACTGGGACACCGCACGGCAGCGCTTCGAGACGATCTTCGGAGCGAAGCCGCCCGCGCTGCGGCGCGGCCGGATGGTCAACCAGTTCGCCCGCCAGATCGTCGAGGCCGCCCGCGCCCACCGGGACCACGCGGCCGACCTGGTGCACCAGCTGGAGGCCCACGCCACCTTCCTCGGCCTCGACCAGACCGCCGACACCGGACGGCTCGCCCTCGCCCGCCGCTCCCTGGAACTGCTGGACGCGCTCACGGCGGAGGCCGGCAAGGGCGCGGCCGGAGCGAAGAAGACGGTGGAAGCCCTCGCCTCCTTCGACCTGGGCGAGGCCGGCGCCGACCGGTACGGCACCTCCGTCAAGAAGGCCCGCGCCGTCGCCGAGGCCGTCGCCTCCGCCCCCTGGTCCACCCTGGAACTCGCCGCCGGACTCGGCCCCGAGGGCGAGGCACTGCTCGACTCGCTGCGCAACGTGGCCCGTGACGACCAGCGCACCGCCGACCTGCGCGACGCCCTCGCCCGCACCCAGCGCGAGGTCGTCGCCCTGATCAAGCGCACCCAGGCCGCCGCCACCCCGCCGCCCGCGCCCGTCGCACCGCAGCCGACGGCCGGTGACCTGTCCCTGGACACGCCCACCAGCGATCCGCGCATCCCGTACACCCCGTCGAAGGAGACGCCGCCCTCCCCGGCGAGCGCCGACGGCACCGCGCGGAAGTCCGGACGCCGCAGCACGATCGTGTCGCGGGCCGCCGCCGACCTCCAGGCGGAGCTGGCCGAACTGGCCGCCCGCCACCCGAACGCGACCATCGAGATCACTTGGCAGGTCATCGAATGACGGACACCGCCGCCGCCGCGCCGGGCGCGGTCCGGCTGAACACCGCGACCGTCACCCAGTACCTGTCCTCGCAGTCGTCCCTCGCCACCTCCCTGACGGGAGAGGAGCAGGGGCGGCGCCGGATCGTGCTGCTGCGGTCCGCGCCGCAGTGGGACGGCCCCGCCGAACCCGTCTGGGGCGACGGCCGCACGGCCGGCGTCGTGGTGGCGCCCTCCCCGCTCGCCGTCCACGAACTCGTCCTCGATCACCTGGCGGGTCGCCGCCCCGGCCCCGCCGTCCTGGTCGTCCTCACCGACCGCGAGCAGTACGAACTCGACCCGGCGATCATCGCCCGCGTCCACAAGCTGCGCATCGACACGGTCGACAGCTGGGACGTGGTCCGTGAAGCGTTCGGCGCCCGGCAGATAGACCCCCGGCTCAAGGACGTCAACTGGGCCGCCGAGGCCCTGCTCGACGCCACCCCGCCCGGTGGCTGGTCGGCCGTGCCCGGCGGCTGGCTGTCCCGCCAGTACGCCCTCACCGCGCTCGCCCAGCGCCGCCTGCGCCTGGGCCGCTACGACACCGAGGGCGGCACGCGCCGCCCCGGCGACGACCGGCTCGACGCCCAGGCCCTGCTGCACTGGTCGACCCGGCCCGGTGCCCCCGAACGGTTCCTGACCCTGCGCGGCCCCGAACGAGCCGGACTGGCCGCCTTCCTCGGCGAGGAGGACCAGGCGGGCCTCGCCGGACGCGCCCTGCTCGCCCTCCTCGACGCCGAACGCGGAGCGGACGCCGCCGCCTTCGGCCTGGTGTGCGCGGCTCTGTGGCAGCACGCCGAACCCGCCCCGGAGACCTACCGGGCCAGGGGCCGCGCCGAACGCTACTTCGGCGACCAGCCCCCGGCGACCGGCGACCAGCTCGACACCCTGGTGACCGTCTTCGGACGGGCCGCCGAGGAGCACGTGACCACGCTTCTGGCGAGCGGACACCGCACCGGCGGCACCGGCGCCGACCAGGCCCGCGAGGCACGTCGCACCGTCGGCATCGTGCTCGACCGGGCGTCCGCGCTGGCCCGCCAGTTCGGCGCGGAGCAGGCCGTGGAGGCGAGCCCCGTCCTGCGCGGCGGGCTCGAGGCACGCTTCACCGCCGTGGGCCGAGCCCTCGCGGCGGGCGACCCGGCCGCGGTGTCGGACGCCGTCCGCCGTCTGGAGGACCACCGGCTCGCCGCCGAGCCCGACGAGTCCGCGCGCATCGAACGCGCCCGCATGGGCCGGCGCCTCGCCCGCTGGCTGGCCACTGACCCGCCCGCCGACGCGCCCACCGTCGCCGACGCCATACGGCGACACGTCGCCGAGACCGGCTGGGCGGACCTCGCCCTGGAGCACATCGAGGCCGGCGGCGACCCGGACCCCGTTCTCAAGGCCGCCTACGACACCCTCGGCACCCGCGTCAGGGACCGGCGCCGGCAGATCGACGCGTCCTTCGCCCGTTCCCTGGCCGCCTGGACGCAGGCCGGCACCCAGCCCGGCTCCATGCTCACCGTCGAGACCTTCCTCGACCGCGTCGTCGGCCCGGTCGTCCGGCGCGGGGAGGAACGGCGGGTGCTGCTGCTCGTCCTCGACGGCATGAGCGCCGCCATCGCCAACGAACTCGGTGAGGAACTTCGCCGCTCGTGGGCCGAGTTCGACCCGCTGCCCGAGGGCGACACGCCACACCGGCGGGCGATGGCCGCCGCCCTGCCCACCGTGACGGCCGTGTCCCGCACCTCCCTCTTCGCGGGTGCCCTGATGAAGGGCGTCCAGGCCGACGAGAAGCGGCTCTTCCCCGCACTGAAGCTGTGGGGCGGGGCCCCGGCCGCCGTGTTCCACAAGGACGACCTGCGCACCGAGACCGCGGGCGACACCTTCGGCCCGGCGCTCACCGAGGCACTCGGCGACGGAAGGACCCATGTCGCCGTCGTCCTCAACGCCATCGACGACCGGCTCGCCAAGGAGCAGAAGCTCGGCGACGGCGCCTGGCGGATCGACGACGTGCCCGGCCTGCGCGACCTGCTTCGGGTGGCGGCCACCCAGGGCATGGCGGTCGTCCTCACCAGCGACCACGGCCATGTCGTCGACCGGCACGGCACGAAGGTCGACATCACATCGGAACCCGCGTCCGCCCGCCACCGCCTGCCCGGCGATGGACCGCTCGCCGAACGGGAGATCGCGCTGTCCGGACCGCGGGTGGTCTGGCCCGGCCCAGGTGCGTCCGTCGTCGCCCTGTGGGACGCCGACTCCCGCTACACCGCTCTCAAGGCCGGCTACCACGGCGGGGCCTCACTCGCCGAGGTCACCATCCCGGTGCTCGCCTTCCTGCCGTTCGGTGCGGAACCCCCCAAGGGGTGGCGGGAACTGGGCGACCAGCGGCCGGACTGGTGGGCCCTGGAGGAGACCGGAAGGACGCCGTCGGCGAGTGAGCCCACCATCCGGCCTGCGGCCGGAACGGGCTCCGCTCCCAAGAAGCCGACCGGGAAGGTGAAGAAGGAACAAGCGGAGGTCGCCCGGACCCACGACGCGCTCTTCGATGTCGCGCTGACCACCGGGGGAGACGACGCCCTGCTCACCCCGACCGTGGTCTCTAGAACCGAGACGCTGGTGACGGCGCTGCTGGACTCGGAGACGTACCAGGCGCAGCTCGGCGGACTGGCCCGCAAGCCGCAGCAGGAGCAGGTCCACAAGGCGCTCGCCGCCCTGCTGGACGCGGGCGGCACCCTGCCCGTGACCGCGCTCGCCCAGCGCGCCGGCATGCCCGTCACCCGGGGCGACGGCTTCGCAGCCGTCCTGCGGCAGCTCCTCAACTACGACGGCGTACAGGTCCTGGAGACCCTGCCGGACGGCCGCACCCTACGGCTCCACGAGGCGCTGCTGTGCGAACAGTTCGCCCTCGGAGCGGGCTGACGAATGGCTCGGGGCGCCTCCGCCATGGAGGCACCCCGAGTGCGGTCCGTCGTCAGACGGCGGTCTCACCCGCGCAGGAGGTGAACGCGGGCACCGAACAGCCCTCGCCACCGAGCCCGCTCCCTTGAAACGGGCTCGGGACGAGGGCTGCTCCTGGTGTCGGGGTACGCGGAACGCCGGGGCTGCGAGGTGCGGGACACCCGCACGAAGACGGCGCGGGCCGAGATCGCGTGCCCGCCGTGGGGAGCGGCCACGCCCCGCTACCTCACGACGCGAACGCCCGCAGCACTTCCGCGAAGGTCGTCAGCTCGCCGATCATCTCCGGCGGAAGCGGCTTCTCGTCGAAGTGGGCGATCCGGTTGCGGATGTCCTTCACCCGCTTCAGCAGGCCGATGAACTGCTCCCGGGGCATGTTGTGCCACTTCAGCGCCTCCCAGTTGCGGTCGGCCCGCTCGGCGAGGGACTGTTTCGTCTGGTCGCCGTCCAGGAGCCGCAGGTAGTCGCCGAACATCAGGTCCGACACCTGCCCCGTGCGCTGCTCCGGTTTCTTGTTCGTCTGGACCGCCTTGATGGTCTCCGCGTCCAGTGCCGCGCCCAGGCAGCGGCGCAGCAGCGACTCGATCTCGCCCACGATGAAGAAGGGGCGCGCGGCCCCCTCGAAGCGTTCCGTGACGTCCGTGGCGGTGACGATGCCCGAGAGGCAGCCGTCGTCGCCGCGGACGAGCAGGTAGCCGTGCTCGCGGATGACCGGAAGGACGGCGAAGAACTCCTGGCGGGCGTCGAAGACGGGCAGTGAGTCCTTCTCCATCGCGTTGTTGAGGGTGGCCGGCTTCCCCGCCTCGTACATCTTGGCCACGGAACCCCAGGTGACGACCCCGTGGACCTGCGCCATGCCGGTGGTCACCGGGATCTGGGAGAGGCCCTTGGTGCGCATGAGGAAGGTCGTCTGGGACAGGGGAGTGCCGGGACCCACGGACACCAGACCGCGCCGAGCGGACGGGATGTCGCCGAGCAGCAGCCGCTGCGGCAGGGCGTGCGACGGCAGGGCCTCGTCCGTCGCGTCGGCCTCGTCGTCCGCGTCGGCCGGCGTGCGCTGTGCGGGAACGGCCGCCAGCGGCACGACGTCGACGGTGCTGCGCAGACCGCAGACGGCGAAGTCCGGCAGCGTGGTCAGCCCGGCGTCCGTCAGGGCCTGCGAGATCCGGTGCACCGTCCGGTGGTCGCGGACCCTGACCTGGAACAGGTCGAGGATCTCCTGCACGGACACGGTCCTGCCCTTGAGCGAGGTGACGTCCTGCTCGTGAGGCCTGGTCGTCATCGGGCGTCGTCCTCCGGCAGGTCGCGGAGCATCGTCTTCTTGCCCATGACGGAGTGCACTAGGTCCTGCAACTGCTTGGAACGGTCACGGTAGAAGCGCTCGTAGTCGTTCTCCCGCAGCGCGTCCGGATCGATCAGGTGGGTGGTCAGGACGTCGTCGAACCACTCGGGACGCATGTCGGACGCAGCGATCAGCGTGGACAGGTACGACGACGGCGCCCCCGTCATGTCCATCGCCGCGCGGTAGGACAAGGGGGTCTTGTTCACGATTGAACTCGTGGGCAGGCCATGGCTGTTACCCCGCCGGAACCACGTCTTGGGGAAGATCTGCCGAATGTCCACGCTGTACTCGTCCAGCCGACCGGGACTGAGCGGAGCGTCCGTGTGGTGCCAGTCCACCGCCCCCTGCTTGATCAGCAGGGCGTAGATTCCCTTGTAGGCGGCGCTGTTGCGAGTGGTCAGGCTGTCGAGGCGGTCGGCGAAGAAGAAGGCCTCCGTGACCGTCTCGGGCGCTTTCTCGTCCTGCGCGATCCAGGGGACGAGCTGCTCGACGTCCTTGGTGAAGCGCGTCTCCGTGGAGCCGCCGTACATCTCCCCGAGCACCCCGCACCAGTACCACTGTTCGATCCTCTCCTCCGCCCCCAGACCGTCCGTCGCCGTGTCGAGGATGGCGCGGACGGCCGCGAGGGGGACGAGCTGCGTCTTGTACGGCAGGTCGGCAGGGCGGACGATGCACTGCCGCTCCAGGAAGTCGCCCACCCAGGCGAAGGCGTCGGCGAGCTTGGGCGCCAAGCGCACGAAGTCGACCAGGGGAAGGTCCAGCAGGTCGCGGCGCTTGCAGGACACCGTTGCCCCGAGTCCCTGCTGCTTCCGCTCCCAGGTGCGCACCAGCGCGATGGCCTGCAGGAAGTCGATGCTGCTCAGCCCGTTCTCGAGGCCGCTCTCCAGGCGGCCGAAGACGGGGAACTTGCTCGCCAGCGCCTGCTTGATCTCCCGCCAGACCTCGGGAAGCTGGTAGTAGTCCCCGGTGCGTTCGACGTAGTCGCGGTCCCCGGCGTAGGTCGCGGTGAGCAGCTCGAAGACGTTCAGGGGCACACCGCCCGTGTTGACCCGCTCGAACACCGCGCAGACGGCGTCCATGGAGGTGGAGGCGGCCAGCCGGATCATCGGGACCTGGAAGGCGCGGACCTGCTGGAGGACCGCCTCGTCGAACTGGCCCCACAGGTCCCAGTTCCGGTCCTCGTCCGCCTTGATGTACGCCTTCTTCCACTCGTTGACGCGCTGGGCGTCGAAGACGAAGTGCAGAGGGAAGAGGCCGGCCGTGCACTCGGCCTCGGTGGTGCTCAGGTCCAGCACCACGGTGCGGTTGAAGTCCGTCCGCAGCACCTTGTCGGCCGGCACGGACACGACGGCCTCGTCACGGTCCGCGGACGGCCCGACGGCCTTCGCGATGTCGACGTAGTACCACCGCTGGATGGGCTTGCCCCGGGCGTCCGCCGTCTCCACCGGGGCGTCGAGCCACAGGGCCTGGAAGAGGGAGGTGAGGCGCTGCTGTCCGTCCAGCAGCAGGAGGTCGGCCGTGGGATCCCCGTCCGGCCGCGCGCCGGTGAGGGTCCGGGACCGGAACCGGGTGGCGCCACCGGTCTGCAGCGTCATCACGACACCGAGCGGATAGTCCAGCGTGACCGTCGCGATGATCGCCCGGATCCGGTCGTCATCCCACTTCCAGTTCCGCTGGAAGTCGGGCAGTTGTAAGGACCCCGAGGCGACGTCCGCCAGTACGTCCTTCAGCTTCACGTTGTCGAGCGCCGCCATGTGACTCCACTTCCCGCCTTGTTGCCTGTACGGAGAGTGATTCCAGCAGCGCTCTGCGGTGACGGTCAAGCCGGTTGACAGAGAAACGAGATCATCGCGAGGGTCATCCGGCAGAGGTGTCAGGACCAAGGCTTCGAAGAGAGCGACAACGGGCGCGCCGCGGCCTGCGGCGAACGAGGCAGCCAGGGGCGGCCCGCCGTCGGCGGATGACACGGCTGCCCATTTTTGACTACCGGATCTCCGTCGATACCGGGTCGAGGAAGAAGAGGCACTGAGCCGCGTTGAATTCGCCCACCTCTGCGACGAAGCGGAACTTGTCGCCCGCGCCGACGGCGGCGGGAACCTTCTTGCCGGTCAGCTTCAGGTCGGAGATGTTGACGTCCTCGTACTTGAAGGCCGGGCCGACTGCCGTGTTCGGCCCCTTGTCGCCCGGGCCCAAGAGGATGTCGAAGCGGGTGTCGTAGTCACCGTGGTGCGCCATGTTGACGATCGAGCCGTTGAACGCGACCGTCTGGCCCTTGTGCCTGGTCGCGAAGTCCATGTTCGCGTCGTCGCAGTGATCCGTCTTCAGCAGCGCTGCGAACTCCAGGTCGTTCTGAGGGGTGATCACCTCAGCGGTGGCCGACTCGGCCACGGTCGGAGTCGGAGCAGCGACAGGCTTCTCGCTTGCAGTGGCCGTCGAATTGTCCGACTCGTCCTTCTTCTTGCCTCCGCCGCTGAGTGCGGAGGCGACGCCGATGACGACGGCCAGCACCACGAGGACGGCGGCCACCGTGCCGATCAGGAGCCGCGGCAGCGGCTTTTTCGGCCGACGGAAGTTGAGGGTGGAGCGAAGCGGGCCCTGGGCCTCTTCCACGAGCTCCCAGCCGTCCTTCTGCATCTTCGAGATCACCAAGCCGCCGGTGCCGCGAACTGCCCGCACGGTCTTGTACTCGTACTTGATCTCGTCGGCCATGCGACTCCACGCCCCAGGATGAACTGTCCGTACCAGCTGCCTCCCGAGCATATGTGGCTCTGGGCGCGGCCGTCGTCCCCGCGATCTTCAGAAGGGTGTTCCTCCCGTTGCCTGCGAACCGGGCATCGTGACCGTCGCGGAAGCCCTGGTGCACAGGGGGATGGGACACTGGTCCCCGTGAGTACCACCGGATCCAAACGCCCCGCACAGGTCAGCGCGGCCCGCCGCCGTACCGTCATCGACGCCCTACGCCGTGGGGCCGTACCCGAGAGCGGGCTCGACCTGCTCGCCACGGGGCTCGACCGGTTCGAGGCGGCCCTCGACGCGGAACTGGACGCCGTCGCGTCGGGCGGGTCCGTGTTCAAGGCCGTGCGCGGTGAGTACGGTTCCGGCAAGACGTTCTTCACCCGCTGGCTGGGGGAGCGGGCCAAGCGGCGCAACTTCGCCGTGGCCGAGATCCAGATCTCGGAGAACGAGACGCCGCTGCACAGGCTGGAGACCGTCTACCGGCGACTCACCGAACGCCTCACCACCTCCAGCTTCCCGCCCAGCGCCCTGCGCCCGGTGGTCGACGCCTGGTTCTACGCCCTGGAGGAGGACGCCCTCGCCGCCGGCGCGACAGAGGAGGAGCTGCCCGGCGAGGTGGAGAAGCTGCTCGTGGCGCGGCTCGCCGAGGTGTCCCGGCACGCACCGTCCTTCGCCACCGCCCTGCGCGGCTACCGGGCCGCGCTCGCCGAGGGCGACGAGGCCACCGCCGCGGCCGTACTCGCGTGGCTCGGTGGCCAGCCGCACGTCGCCGCCTCCGCCCGGAGGTCCGCAGGGGTGCGCGGCGACCTCGACCACTTCGGGGCGCTCGGCTTCCTGCAGGGCCTGCTCACCGTGCTGCGCGACTCCGGGCACACCGGACTCTTCGTCGTCCTCGACGAGGTCGAGACGCTCCAGCGGGTCCGCTCCGACGCCCGCGACAAGGCACTCAACGCGCTGCGGCAGCTCATCGACGAGGTGCACTCCGGCCGTTTCCCCGGTCTGTACCTCGTCATCACCGGCACACCGGCCTTCTACGACGGTCAGCAGGGCGTCCAGCGACTGGCCCCGCTCGCTCAGCGGCTCGCCACCGACTTCACCACCGATCCGCGTTTCGACAACCCCCGCGCCGTCCAGATCCGCCTGCCCGGCTTCACCCAGGAGTCCCTGGTCGGCCTGGGCATCACCATCCGAGACCTGTACGCGGATGCGGCCACGTCACCCGAGCGCGTGCGGACGGTCGTCGACGACGTCTACGTCGCGGACCTAGCACGGGCCGTCGGTGGAGCGCTGGGCGGAAAGGTCGGAGTGGCGCCCCGGCTGTTCCTCAAGAAGCTCGTCGGCGATGTCCTCGACCGGGTGGACCAGTTCGACGACTTCGACCCCCGTCGGCACTACAAGCTGACCGTCGCGAGCAGCGAGCTCACCGACGTGGAGCGGAACCTGGCCGCCGCGGTCACCGGCGGTTCCGCGTCCGCCGACGACATCGACCTGGAGCTGTGATGACGGACGCCGCCGGCCCCGCCGGGACAGGACCGGCCGAGGGAGAGGCCGACGTACTCGACCGGCTCGACCCCGTCGTCCTGCACCACATTGTCAACACCCTCGGCTGGCCCGACCTGCGCCCCCTCCAGCGGGCGGCGATCACCCCGCTCATGGACGGCGAGGACGCCGTCCTCCTGGCGCCGACGGCGGGCGGCAAGACGGAGGCGGCCTGCTTCCCCCTGCTGTCGGCGATGGCCGAACAGAGGTGGACCGGCACCTCGGTGCTGTACCTGTGTCCGCTCAAGGCACTCCTCAACAACCTGGTCGGCCGTGTCGACACCTACGCTCAGTGGCTGGGGCGGCGCGCCGCCCTCTGGCACGGTGACACCAAGGAATCGCAGCGCCGGCGCATCCGCACCGACGCACCGGACATCCTGCTCACCACGCCCGAGTCGCTCGAGGCGATGCTCATCGGCGTCAAGACCGACCATGCGAGGCTGCTGGGCGGCGTACGGGCCGTCGTCGTCGACGAGGTGCACGCCTTCGCGGGCGACGACCGCGGCTGGCACCTGCTGGCCGTACTGGAACGGCTCGAACGCGTCACCGGGCAGCCCATCCAGCGCATCGGCCTGTCCGCGACCGTCGGCAACCCGGAGCAGTTGCTGCAGTGGCTGCAAGGGGCCGGAACGGAGAGCCGTACCGGGCAGGTCGTGGCCCCCGGGGTCGTACTGCCCGCGCCCGGCGGGACGGACAGCGGCGACGAGGCCACCGCGGAGCAGCCGCCCAGGCCGGCCGGCGAGGTGGAACTCGACTACGTGGGCTCCCTGGACAACGCCGCCAAACTCATCGCGGCCCTGCACCGGGGCGAGAAACGGCTCGTCTTCTGCGACTCGCGCCGACAGGTCGAGGAACTGGGCGCCGCTCTGCGCGCCCGCGAGGTGACCGTCTTCCTGTCTCACGCCTCCCTCTCCGTCGACGAACGGACCCGTTCCGAACAGGCCTTCGCCGAGGCCCGCGACTGCGTCATCGTCTCCACCTCCACCCTCGAACTCGGCATCGACGTCGGCGATCTGGACCGTGTCATCCAAATCGACTCACCGGGCACCGTCGCCTCTTTCCTGCAACGCATCGGACGCACTGGCCGGCGCGCGGGCACCGTGCGCAACTGCCTGTTCCTCACCACCCGCAAGGACACCTTGCTGCAGGCGGCCGGGCTGCTCCTGCTGTGGGCACGCGGCTGGGTGGAGCCGGTCCTCCCGCCGCCCGAGCCGCGCCACCTCGTGGCCCAGCAACTGCTCGCCGTCACCCTGCAACAGCACAAACTGGGCGACCAGTTGTGGGACCAGCAGTGGAACGGCCTCGCCCCCTTCGACCACTCCGCCGCGCCGATCCTGCGCCACCTCACCGACGAGGGCTTCCTGGACACCGACGGCGGCATGCTGTTCGTCGGGCCGGAGGCGGAACGACGCTTCGGCAAGCGGCACTTCATCGAACTCACGGCGTCTTTCACCGCCCCCCCACAGTTCACCGTCCTTTCCGGCCGCACCGAGATCGGCCGTACCGACCCGAGCGTCCTCACCGAGGAACGGCCAGGGCCCCGGCGACTGCTGCTCGGCGGACGCAGCTGGCAGGTCACCTACATCGACTGGACGCGCAAACGCGTCTTCGTCGAACCCGCCGACGGCGGCGGCATCGCCAAGTGGATGAACGGCGGCATCGCCGGCCTCTCCTACGCCCTCACCCGCGCCATGCGCGAGGTACTGCTGGGCGAGGACCCGCCCGTGTCCCTCACCCGCCGCGCCGGAGCATGCCTGGCCGAGCAACGCGAGAGCGACGCACCCGACACCGTGCGCGCGGGCGGCACCCTCGTCACCCGCGCCGGCACCGACGTCCGCTGGTGGACCTGGGCCGGCTACCGCGCCAACGCCACCCTCGCCGCCACCCTGCAATCGGTCACCGATCCCCTGCAACGCCCCACCGACTGCTGGCTGCGCCTGCGCGAGGACCTCACCCCTGCCGACTGGCGCGCGGCCCGCGAGAACGTCGACGGGAACCTGGTCCTGCCGGACGTCGACCGGCGCGCCGTACGCGGCCTGAAGTTCTCCGCCGCCCTCCCCGAACACCTCGCCGTCACCACGGTCGCGGCCCGCCTGGCCGACTTCGAGGGCGCCCGCGCGGTATTGGCGGAGCACGTGCGTCTCATTGCTTTCGGCGGTTCCGCCTGAGGCCTCGGGAACATGTCTCCCGAGGGGCTGTGAAGCGGGCCTTGTCCGGCCGTAGCCGGCCTGGAACCGCGCCCGCCATACGGGCTTCGTCTTACGATCCGGAACGGAAGGGTCGAGCCCGCTGCAGTGGGCTCGACCCTCGCCCGCTCACCTGCTCGGCGCCTCCACGCGTGCGGTGACGCCAAGGTCACGGCGCATCTCGTCACGCAGGTCGGTCAGCCGGTCCCACAGGCCGTCCATCCGGCGGCTCAGTTCCTGGAGGCCCTCCTCCTGCTCCGACCGATCCGCGTCCAGACGCTTGACCAGTCCGTAGATCTGCCGCAGCGAACCGTTGACGGCTCCCAGAAGCGGCAGCACAGCATCGGACACGATCATGTGGGACTCCGCGTGCTGGATGACGTAGGCACTCCAGCGTTCCTCCAGGTCCGCCCTTTGCGTATTGTCAAGGGAGCCGGTCTGGCGAAAACCGTGCATGCACCCCGCCAGAGCGTCCCGAGCCGCTCGCGCCGTGGCGTTCAACCGCGTGTAAGCGGCCCGCCGGTCCTCCAGTAACCGGCTGTCCCACGCGCGGATCCGGTCTTCCTCACGATGCCGCTCCACCCGCTCGTGGTCACGAGTCCATACACGTTCTGTGCCACGCTGCGCGAGGAACACCGAAGCCAGGGAAACCCCGCCCCCGATCACCGCGGCCGCGAGCGCCAATAAAGCCGCACCCATTACTCGTCCCCCTCACCCACCGACTGCACGACATTCTTGCCGACATCCCCGCCCCGCTATGGGTTTCACTGTCATTGACGGCTGGCGGTCGTCCCAGCAGCACATCGAGCGGCGGGGCGTCACCCGACGGTGTCGTCCGCCGGCACGAGTCCAGACGGGCCCGTGATGACCAGCCCGCAAGCAATCAGCTCCTTGATGTCTGCTTCGAACGCGGCCCGTATGTCGGTCCCGAGTCGCAGCCATCCGAAGAACCGGGCGGTTTCCCTGGCGAGTTCCTCACGACGTAGCCCGGGAGACTCGGACAGCATGCCCAGCAAGGCCACCTGCCGCTCGGCCGGGGGAACGTGCGAGACCTTCTTGCGGTCGAAGTCCGCGCTCGGCGTACGGGCCGTCGTCACCTTACGGTCCGGCAGGTTCCACGCCGTTCCCACCCGCACCGCCAGTTTCTTGCTGCCCAGCCGCGTCAGTGCCTTTCGCACACTGGCCTGCACGATCTGCCCGGCCCGGTCCAGGTCCCAGGCCTCCCGCATCCTGCCGATCAGCACCTCCTCCTCGACGGGGCCCTCGACCGAGACGATGTGACGGGCCACCTCCGCCACCAGGCCGAGCGCCTGGGACTCGCGGAGATCGATGTCGCCGAGCCCCATCTGCATGCCCAGGACACGCCGCAGTTCGTACAGTTCCTCCCGCCGCAGGGCACG
Organism: Streptomyces sp. NPDC018610; assembly: GCF_044391765.1. Classification (NCBI taxonomy): domain Bacteria; kingdom Bacillati; phylum Actinomycetota; class Actinomycetes; order Kitasatosporales; family Streptomycetaceae; genus Streptomyces; species Streptomyces sp. NPDC018610. The sequence continues at coordinate 140,185 of NZ_JBISAL010000002.1, read as the reverse complement.
GTACGGCCGGCTCCACGTCGAGCGGTCCGACTCCTCGACGGGAACGATCGCGACCTCCGCCGTCGCCGGCTCGGCCGCCGCGGCCGGTTCCGGCTCCGGGTCCGACTGGTGAGGATCGACGGCACACGCGGCCTCGACCGCTTCGCGCAGCCGTCGCTGTGCTTCCTTGCGGTTGCGGTACCAGTCGGTCCCCCAGATCCGGTGAAGACTCCATCCCAGACCGCGGAGAACCTCCTCCCGCAGCCGGTCACGGTCGCGGGCCGCGCGTGAGGAGTGGTACATGGCGCCGTCGCACTCGATACCGAGCGCGTACGAGCCGGGAGCCCCCGGGTGCCGGACCGCCATGTCGATCCGGAAGCCCGCCACACCCACCTGCGGCTGCACGTCGTAGCCCCAGTCGCGCAGCGTGTCGAGCACGTCCTCCTCGAACGGGCTCTCCGGCGCGGCGTCGGCGTCCGGTGCGGCCATCGCCAGGACCGCGGGGCCCTGCTCGGCGTACTGCAGGTACCGCTTGAGGTGCTGCACGCTCTTGTTCGTGCTGTCCGGCAGGTCCGAACCGTGGAAGGACGCCACGACCTCCACCCGGTGACGGGCGCGGGTCACGGCCACGTTCAGACGCCGCCAGCCGCCCTCGCGGTTGATCGGGCCGAACGTGGAGCGCAGCTTGCCCTGAGCGTCAGGGCCGTATCCGACCGACAGGACGATCACATCGCGTTCGTCACCCTGCACCGTTTCCAGGTTCTTCACGAAGAAGCCGCCGAGACGGTCCTCGGTGAAGTACGGGTCGAGATCGGGCCGACCTTGACGCGCCTTGTTGACGGCCTCCTCGACGGCGTCCGCCTGCGCCTTGGAGAGGGTCACGACCCCCAAGGTCAGCCGGGGCCGCGTCGAGAAGTGGTGGATGACCCGTTCAGCCACCAGCTCGGCCTCACGGACGTTGTCACGCCGGTTGCTGCGGTCGTACACGCCGTCGGCCTTGTGGAACGCGACTCCCACGTCGTGGCCGTCCGTCACCGCGCCCGGGAACACGACCATGGAGTTGTCGTAGAACTCGTGGTTGCTGAAGGCGATCAGGTTTTCGTGCCGACTCCGATAGTGCCAGCGCAACGACAGCTCGCGCAGCACTCCGCTGGCCTTGCAGGCGTCCAGGATGGACTCGAAGGAGTCCGGCGTCTCCTCGTCCCACTCGTCGTCCTCGTCGGAGTCGCCTCCGGCGCTGAAGAACGACGTGGGAGGAAGCTGGCGCGGGTCGCCGGCCACGATCAGGGCATCGCCTCGGTAGACCGCGTTCACGGCGTCCTGCGGCAGCACCTGGGAGGCCTCGTCGAAGATCACCACGTCGAAGCGGAAGTCCGCCGGAAGGTATTGACTGACCGTCAACGGGCTCATCATGAAGCACGGCTTGAGTCGCTGCACGACGTCCCGTGTCTCGTCCAGCAGCCGTCGAACCGGCTTGTGCCGCCGCTGCAGCTTCGCCTGACGACTCAGGACGGCCGCCTGTCCAGTCGTCGCCCGGCGGGGGCGCCGGGCGTTGCACGCGGTGATCACCGTGGCGTGGGCGGCCTCCACCAGCCCTCGGTCCAGCCGGCGGTACCGCTCCACCAGCTGATCCCGTTCACTGGCCCGCACCACCGCGAGCCGGCTGTCGGCCGCCATCTGGTGCTCCACCCAGGCGCGCAGCACGGTGCGTTCCACGGCGGCGGGAAACGCGGACGCCGGGATGTCGCGATCCGCCAACTGCGCCGGCAACTCCGCCAGCCCGTAACCGCTGAGGACGTCGTGGGCCTGGGCCGAACGGATCCAGGCGTCCGGTCCGTAGGGATCGTCGGACATACGCCTCAAGAGTGCCTGGGCAGCGGCGAATCCGGCTTCCAGTTCGGCACGGATCTCGGCCGCCCGGGCCGGTTCGAAGCGGCTGGTGAGCACCTCCGTGCGCTCCAGCCAGTCGCGGTGGCGGCGCTCCACCGACGAGTCGGGCTCCGCGCGCAGCAACAGGCGGCCGGCCGCAGGGGGCAGGGGAGCCGCGGAACCCGTGCCGGAGGCGGTGCGCCTGGCCCGGAGGGCCCAGTCCAGGGCGCCGAGGACGGTTTCCTGGGAGGTGCGGACGCCGTCGTAGAGCTCGCCGAGCAGGCGGCGATGTTCCGCCTCGCCGTTCAGGAAGTCCTCCTCGGCGGCGCGCGCCGTCACCACCGCCGCCACCGAGGACCGGGCAGCGCCCAGTGACAGCCGGTCCGCTCCTTCCGTCGGGGAGCCGGTGGCCCGAGCCACCGAGTGGATCAGGGAAGCGGCGTCCTCCAGGGGATCGAGGTGGGCGCGCAGCCAGGTCATGCCCTCGGGAAGGGAGCGGGCCCGCAGCCCGGCGGCGGCAGGGGAGAGGGCGGGACCCTCGGTGAAGGCCTCCCAGTCGGCGCACTGCCTACGCAGACGGCCGGCCGTTTCCAGCAGGCCCGGAACGACGGACCGTCCGGCGCAGAGGGCACGGGCGACACCGCCGCGCCGTCCCGGCTCCGCCAGGACCGGTCCGGCCAGACGGTGGGCGTCGGACGCGGCGGTGAGCGCCGTCGCCAGGGCGGCCGTGCGGGGGCGGCCGCCGGGGGCGTACTCGCCCAGGAGGGCGACCGCTTCCGGAGCGGTCGGCTCCGGACCGGTCCCGCCGTCCGCGACCGACAACCGCACGGCCCGGTGCAGCAGATCCTCCTCCGCCGTTTCGGAGCCGTCGGTGGCCGGCCGGTGATCGAGACGGGTGTCCAGACCGGCGTACCAGGAACACAGGAGTTCCCGGTCATGGGCTTCCTCGGACATGAAAGCGATGTGCTCCCGTTGCGCCGCGTGTGCCGCGCTCACGGCGGCGCGCGCCGAGGCGAGGGTGTGCCCCGCGCCCTTGGCGAACTCCCGGCCCCCGACGTCCTGGACGACGTCGATGTACCGGACGGCGGCTTCCAGGGCCGGCACATGGGCACGCAGCCAAGCGGCGGCTGCTGTCGGCCCGAGCCGGCCGAGAGCCGTGCCGTGCTCGCGCAGCCGCGGTTCCCGCAGCGCCGCCGACCAAGCGCTCAGATCGTTCTCCAACTGCTCGCCCCACTCGGCGAGGGCGCCGTCGGGAACGGATCCGTCAGCCAGTTGTGCGGCGAGACGACGGCGGCGGTCGGGGTCGGCCACCACGGCAGGGGCGAGCCGGTGGGCGTCCTCGGCCTGACGCAGCGCGCCGTCCAGTGCCTCGAGGTCGGGCAGGCCGTCGCCGGCATGGGGACCGAGCAGTTCCGCGTGCTCGGCCACCGCCGCACGCACGGCCCGGTGCGCTTGCCACCAGGCCACCGCCTTGGGCATCTCCTGCTGCAGACCGCTGTTCCAGGAACCTCCGGTGCTGATCCCACCGATGAGCTTCCGGTCGGCCCGAACCTGGGAGGACAACCCGGCCGCGAAGCGGCGGCCGTTTTCCGACAGACGGCGCACCGCGTCGGTCAGGCCGGCGGTGTGAGGCGTGTCGGGACCGAACGCGTCGTGCGCCTCCTGCCGGGCACTGTCGAGGGCGCCCATGAGACGGCGCAGTTCGTCCACGGCGCGGCGCGCCTGCGGCAGCACCGCCGGATCGAACCAGGCGTCCGGGGCTCGGTGCGCGGTGGTCGCCAGCGCGATCAGATCCGCCACGATCCGCGTCCCGGACGCGGTGTCCGGCAGTTCGCAGCCCAGCAGATCCGCTGCCGACGCCGCGCGCTCGGCCGTGCCCAACAGCATGTCCGCGAGGCGTTCGCAGCGAGAGGCGAGCGAGGCGGCCTCGTCCCTGCCGAAGATGGTGACATCGACACCGGGCGGTTCCAGAGCACCGAGTGCGAGTTCCGCCGCCTCCGGCTGTCGGGGCAGGTGGGGCGGCATGTCAGCCCATCCCGGACCGGCATGCTCCTGCGCGATCGTCCGCGCTGCGACCGTGCGGTCACGACGGATGACGAACTCCTCCACCGCGGCAGCCACGATCACGGAAGCCGCCTGCTGCGCGGCGGTGAAACCCTCCGGAGCGAACCAGCGCTCCAGCGGGCGATGCGGGACACCGGACAGTTCCGCCAGATCGCACAGGGCTGTCGCCTCGGCCAGTGAGCCCGGCTCCGCGACACCGAGGGCCCGGGCGAGCTCGCGGGCCGAGACGACGGCGTTCTCCAGCAGGTCCGCGGCGGCCGCTGTGTCCCGTCCGAGATCCTCGGCCTGCCGCTCGGTCAGTCCGGTCAACTCCAGTCCCCGTGGTTCCAGGGAGAGCAGAGCCCGCTCCGCGGCAGGCGGCTCCGGCCGAAGACGTGGAGACACCTCCTGCCAATGGTCACCCACCAGGTCCTGAGCCGACTGCTGGGCACGCCGCACTCGGCGCAGTGCGGTGAGGAAGGACTCGACCGGATCGGTCACGGCGTGCGCGACGTCGACATCGGTGAGCCACCACTCGGGCACGGGCTGCCGTTCGCCCAGCAGGCCGAGCAGCAGGATGAGTCGCTCGACCTGGGCAGACGTCGTGAACGGCGCGCCGTCGGCGTTGAGCGCCTCGTAACCGTCCAGGGCGGACAGAAGTCCGCTCAGGGCCGAGCGAGCTTCCTCCAGCACAGGTCCGGGGTGAGCCTGGTCCGTGCGCAGGCCCCGCCACGGAAAGCCCGGGTCGGCCACGGCCTGCCAGGCGTCCTTGACGGCGTCGGCGGCGCTGAGCACGCATTCCAGATCGGCTGCGGAGAGGGAAGAAGCGTCGAACCGCGCGGGCGTACCGTCACCGGAGGCGGAGAGGTAGGCGACAGGAGCGTCATCGAGACGCCCCACCTGGCCGATGACATCGTGCAGCGTGCGGCCCAGAGGCTGGCGAGTCTCGTTCATCGCGGTGGCGTACGCGGACAGGGCTTCGCGGTCGAGGCGCGCCTGAGCCCTCTCCTGAGCGGGGAGCTCCGAGGCCTGGGGCTGCTCGGAGAGGGCCCGGCCCAGTTCCTGTGCTACGGCCTTACGGCTGGTGTTGCGGCTGTGCAGGGCGAAGGCATAGGAGTCCAGCCCCACCGACTTCAGACGCTGCAGCACGACGTCCAGTGCCGCCGCCTTCTCACTGACGAACAGCACACTGCGACCGGCGTGCATCAGTCCGGCGATGATGTTGGTGATGGTCTGGCTCTTGCCTGTCCCCGGGGGGCCGTCGAGGACGAAGGACCGGCCCGCCACGGCAGCCGCGACGGCCTGCCGCTGCGAGGTGTCCGCGTTCAGGACCAGCGGAGTGTCCTCCGGAGGCGCCAGTTCGTCGACCCGTTCCGCCGGCACTTCCTCGAAGTCGAAGCGGTCGGAGGCGAGGGCCACGCCCGGCCCGATCGCGATCGCGCGCACGAGGTCGCTCGCCAGGAGCCGGTCCTCGTTCTCGAGCAGATCCCGGTACATCGACTCCTTGTGGGAGGCGAAGAGCGCCATGACGACCCGCTCCTCCACCTCCCACTGCGACTTGCCTGACACGGCCTTGCGCACGGCCTCGATCACCGCGGTCACGTCACGGCACTCGGTCTCCGCGACGGGCGCCCAGTCGATGCCGAACTGTTCCAGTTTGATCGGCAGCGCGGGGTTGAGCTGCGGTTCCTCGTCGCTGTTCGCCTGGAGGAGCACCTGACCGGTGGGCGTCCGTACCAGTTCCACGGGGAAGAGGACCAGCGGCGCCTGACTGCTGGTGGCGGCTCCGTCCTCGCGCCAGTGCAGGACGCCGACACCCAGATGCAGGGTCCACAGACCATAGTCGTTGAACACCTGTGTCGCCTTGGAACGCAAGGACCGCAGCGCCCTCTGCAGAGCGGGAGCCGTGGTCTTCGTCGTGACGACGTCGTTCTCACCGGGAGGGGGGAGTTCCGACTCCTCCCCTTCCGCGAGGATTTCGTCCGGAAGTGCCGCGAAGTGCAGGGCGTGGTTCTCCAGCAGGGCCACCAGGGCCGACGGCGAGGGAGCCGTCAACTCCAGCGTGGAAGTGCGGGTGTGTCTGAAGTTCAGCAGGCGGTTGCGTCCGCTGAGGTCCACGAGCGACGTTCGCCAACCCGCGAGGATCGCCTTGAGGCGCTCCAAGTCGCTGTCGCCCCCGAATGCTCCCGGATTGGTCGTCACGGTGTCCCTGCTCTCACGTTGCACTGCTCAGGTCCGGAGAGGGGGACGTGGATTTCCGAGAAGTGTGCGGCAACGCGGGTGGGCCCGACGTTCTCCGACTGATCCCCTCCACGTGCGACATATTCGCCTTGTCGCACGCGCCCCACGGACGGACGGATTCTATGGCGATGTTGTAAAAATCAGAAGTGAGCTTTGGGGTTTTCGCCGCTCAGGTGTTTCATCACCACCTGATGAGCCCGCCACCCGTCCGGGAACTTGGGCGGTACGTCCAGGTACACCGGGCTGCTGCGCGGATGCCGGTCCAGCAGGTCGGTGATGCCCGCGCGGGCGACCACGACGCAGGCGAAGCGGTGGCGGGAGAGGAGGACGCACAGGCGGCCGGTCTCCAGGTGGAAGGCGGAGGCGTCCTGACGGCCGGAGAGCGGGTGCCAGACGAGGGTGACGTCGAACTCGCGGCCCTGCAGACGGTTTGCCGTGTCCACCGTGATCCGCAGCAGGCCGCGCGCCGCGAGCCGGGACCGTACTTCCTCCGCCTGCACCGTGCGTGCCGTGCCGATCGCGATGCGGGACTCGTCGAGCGGCTCGCCGTTCACCAGGGCGCCGCGTTCCAGGAGACGGGCCGCCGTTGCCGCGAGGGCCTCGGCGACCTCCGGGTCGTCGTCCAGGGTGTGCCGGGCCGGCAGCTCCAGCAGGCCCCAGCCCGACTCCGCCGCGCGGGCCAGGACGGCGTCCTCGGGGGTCGCGCGGTGTGCCCGGCTGCCGTAGGCGAGGACGCGGTCCGCGGCCTTCGTGCCCGAGGCGAACGGATAGAAGGGGTAGAACGCCTTCTCCACCAGCGGCGCCGCCATCTCCGGGAGGCGCCAGGACACTGGCAGCTGGTGGCGCTCCAAGTTCTCGTTGTGGGCGAGGGTGACATCGACCGCGTTGCGCAGCGGGTCCCAGCTCAGTCCCTGCCAGCGGTCGGTGTCCACCGTGGCGAACGGGTCCAACTGGCCCGGGTCGCCCACGAACAGGACCCGGGAGTCCTCCGGCCCGAACAGGGGCGCCGTGGCGAGCAGGGCGTCCGACCGCATCTGGTACGCCTCGTCGACGATCGCCCAGCGCCACGGGTCGCACTTGTCGGTGCTCACGTACGACCACTTCTTCGCGGTGGAGACGACTACCGGGAGGTCACGCAGGTCCGTGATCTCCTTGCTGCCGGTCACGTTGGCGTGCCGGCGGACGCGCTCGGGGAGCGTGAAGGTGCTCGCGTGCAGACGGCCGAGGGCCAGGTCCGGATACTCCCGGGCGATGTTGTCGACCAGGTCGTCGACCTGTTCGTTGGTCTGCGCGACGATCATCAACTGGTGTCCGGCCGCCGTGAGGTGACCGGTGGCGCGCTTGACCAGCGTCGACTTGCCCGCGCCGGGCGGGGAGTCGACGACCACGCCCCGGCCGGTAGCCGTGTCCAGGCTTGACAGGATGCCCGCGACCGCCCGGTCGGCGAGTTGGCCCGGCGTGGCCGGGGGTACGGTCCGAAGGGCGGCCGTCATTCCCAGGTCTCCTCTGCGTCCTCGTCGGTCGGTTCGTACGGCTCGGGCGGGCCGCCGTGGGTCCACGGAGTGTCCTCCTCGGAGGGCAGGACGGACGGCATGGCCTTGGGATCGACGGAGGTGTACGTGACCGTCTCGCCGACCTCGGCCAGGGCCCCCGGCAGGGCCGGGGGCTTGCGCGCCCGGTTGAAGCCGCCGTTCAGCTGAATCGTCACCGTGCTGCCGTCACTGTCCGGGACCACCTCCACGATCTCCGCCGGCTGCCCGGGGCGCGAGGGGCACTTGACCTTCGTCCGCGGGGCGACGCGCACCGGCAGCTCGCTGCGTACGGTGATCGTCGGCCGCCATACCGGAGCGCGCGCTCCCGGGACGAAACGGTCCTCGTCCCGGGCCGTGACCACCCCGGTGAAGGCCTCGCCCGCCAGCTCGTACTCCGCCATCACCAACGGGTCGTCGAACGCCCGCTCCGCGTCGTACCGCGCCATGGCCTCCTCCATGCGCGCGAGGCGGCGGGCCGCGCCCACGGCGTGGTCACGGCGGGCCTGAGGACGGCCGTCGTTGTCGAGGTAGGTCGCGTACTCGGTGAACTGCCGCCGGTCGTACGTCCACCGTTCGGCCACGTGCGCGCCCACGGGCAGCTCGCGCAGCAGATCCACCCCGCGCCACACCAGCTCCCAGGTCGGCAGCATCTGGCCGCGCAGCTCGCGGTCGATCTGGCGGCCCACGGCCTCCCTGCCGCGGTCGTCACCTGCCTCGTCGTAACGGGACATCAGGTCGTGCAGCGTCCGGTCGAAAACGGGATCCGTCGCCGGTCCGGCCGGCGGGAAGCGCAGCGGTTCCTCCGCCTCCCGGGCGGCCTGCGCGCCGGTCTGTCCGTCGGGCGGGGCGATCCAGGCGAGCAGCGAGGCGAGATGGGAGTCCTCGGCCGGGCTCTGGCCGGTCGCCCAGTGCGAGGAGAGCAGCCGGGTCATGGCCTGCAGCAGACAGGAACCGGGGAACTCCGCTCGGTCCGCGAACCAGGTCAGCCACTTGCCGAGGGCGGGCACGGACAGGTCCACGGCGTACGGTCCCTCGACGGCGCGCAGCCGCGTCAGCCGGCCCAGCAGCCGGACGTACGCGATGCCCTCGCCGCTCGGCACCAGGAGCTGGGGCGCGCGCAGGAAGCGTCGGCGCTCCTCCTTGTCGGCGCCGCGGCCCACGGTGTACGTCTCCGTCTCCGCCGTACGGCACTCCTCGATGTACGGCAGCAGCAGCGCGGCGAGGCGCTCGACGAAACGGAACCGCTCTGCCCGGTCCCGCGGCTGACGTACCGTCAGCAGGACCGGCCGCTGCGGATCGGTGCCGGCGAGGGCGGCGAGCGGGGCGCACGCTTCCCCGGCGAGGGTGAGCGGGATCAGGACGAAGGGGCGCTCGTCCAGATGTGCGTGGCGTACCGTCGTCAGCCGCTCGGCGCGGCCCGTCTCGGTGGCCCGGAGCGAGGCCACGGCGGCGAGTGCGCTCATGCGACATCACCCCGGCGCAGACGGCGCAGTCGCTCGGCGGCGCGCAGCCGGCCGATGGCCGCGGCCTCGGCGGAGCCCGGCGCGTGCACGCCGTCCAGGTAGGCGAGGGCGGTGCGGGTGGAGTCGACGCCCGGGAGCGCGCTGCGCACGGTACCGCCCAGCCGGGTGGGGGAGGCGCACGCGGTGGCCTCGTCGCGGCAGTAGCGGGCCATTTCGCAGAAGGACAGGCAGTCGGGCGTGTAGGAGGCGTCCAACGTGCCCACCGAGGAGCCCAGTTCGTCCGTGTCACGGTCGGTGTCGAGGGTCGCGGAGGGCGGCAGCGCCTGCGCCAGGTCGTCGGCGCGACGCAGCCGGGTCAACTGAAAGCGCAGGGCGTCGAGTTCCTGACGCAGGTCCACCATGCGGCCGTAGGGACGGTTGGAGAAGTCCTTGGGGCAGATGAGGAGGAACTCGTGGGCGATCTGTCCGGCGTCGAGACCGAGGGCCTCGAAGGCGCGGTGCAGGGCGAGGACGGACACGGCCGCCTGCTTGGCGGTCTGTGCGACGGCCGTCGGGTTCGCCTGCCCGTCGATCGCGGGGAAGGAACGGATCTCGACGACGTAGAACTTCCCGCCGACGCGGTGGGTCAGGGCCTGCGGCTCCAGATAGGCCGTCTGGCCGGCGACCTCCAGGGTCAGCACGGGCCGGTCGAGGATCAGCCGTTCGTCGCCGCCGGAGGCCAGGCGGGCCAGCAGGCTCCGGGTCTCCTTCGCCCGCCGGGCCAGGGAGACGTCGCCGCCCACCTCGTTCAGATCGGTGACGCCGGCCTCCTCCACGGGCACGTCGAGCTGTTCGCGCAGCAGTCGGATGAGTTCGGCGTAGCCGCCCCACTTCACCAGAGCTTCGAACGCCTGCTCCCGCGCTATGGCGAAGGGTGACTGACCGAAGCGCGGCTCGTAGCCCATGCGCTGGGCGAGCAGGGCCTTGTCGACTCCGGCCGCGTCCAGCACGGCGCGGCGGGAGCACGCCGGGTTGGCGGTCAGGGCGGTGATCTTGCGTGCGGTGTACGGCTGCGGGGGGCGCGGCCCGCGCAGGGCGGCGAGCCGGCCGCCGGAAGGCTCAACGGGGTGCTGCGGAGACATTTTCTCTTCTTACGCGGTGGACACGGTCTTCTGGCACGGTGCTGTGCGATGCGGCCCCGGTGGTCCCGTGAGGCCGCTCCGGGCTCCTTCCGCCGGGTGTCAGCGGCTCGCGCCGCCCGCGTCGCGCAGGGCATTGTGCAGTGGCGCGGCGCCGAACAACTGCTGGGTGTCGCTGAGGCGGGTGCGTGCGCGGTCCGCGGCGGCACCCCGCTCGGCGTCGTCGGACTCCTGGTGGACCGCGGCCTCGGTGTGCGCCGCGGAGATCACCCGGGCCGGATCGAGGTCGTCGTTGTCGTACGCGCCGGGGATGTTGAGCGCGAAACGGCGCAGCAGTTGCCAGGCGGCGTCGGACGGCGGGTGGCCGGCCCCGGTGAGCCGCTGGATCTGCTCGGCGGTGCCGATGGCATGGGTGAGGAAGTCGACGCGCGGGCTGAGCGGGCCGATCACGCGCCGCTCCAGGGGCCAGACCGACACGGCCAGCAGTCCGCGCGCGGGAGTGAGCCGGTCGTGGGTGAGGGCCGCGCAGATGTAGTACGGACGGGCGTACCCCTGCGCGCTGAAGGACCGTTCCTCGTCGCGGCGGAGCGAGGCGAGCTTGGTGGCGACGAGGGGTTCGCTGAAGAAAGCCTCGTAAACGGAGGAAATGAGTTTGGGGGCGGCCGGTGCGCCGAGCAGGGTGAGTGACTGGTGCACCTGCTCACGGACGGGGACGGCTCCATGAAGGGAGCGCTTCTCGCGTGTGGCCGACCGCGAGGGCGGTGCCGCGGGGGCCCTCCGGGGAGGGGCTGCGAGGGGCGGGACCCGCTGCTCGCCGGCTGCGGTCTCGGTCGCTTCCTCGGCGTCCAACGCCTTCTCCCAGGCGGCCTCCGCCTCGCGCAGTTCACCGCGGATACGGGACACGGCGGCCGCGTCACGGGCGCGGCGTGCCTCACGCAGCCGGGCACGCAACTCCGACAGCCGCTCTTCCAGATCCTCCAGCGATGCGGTCATGCGGGCAGCGTACCGTCTCGGCCATTCAATTCCAAGATGCTCCAACCTTTTCCAAAGTTGTGCGCTATGCTCGGTCACCCGGCGCATCCGAAGCCTCGGTTGGGCCGACTCGGCCGTGCGCTTCGGCCGACGGGGGGAGGGATCGGCGGACGCCACCGCAGGGTGCGGTGGCCGCATCACCGACACGACCCGCCACTCGGCCTCCGGTACCGGACGCGGGATCCGCGACCACCGGACAGCGCCGCACAGCCACGGAACCTCACGACGGCGACAGGCCGCCGACCGCCGGACGGCCGTCCCGTCGGGCAGCGACTCGTCTCAGGCGCCACGCGTCAGCCACCACCTGGCGCGCACCACGGAAACGGAGCACACCATGACCTTCCAGCAGCCCGTCCCGCAGTCCGACAACGGCGCCCAGGGCCCGTTCGGCCTCGGCACGCCCACCGGCCCCGTACAGCCGGCCCGCAGCCGTAAGCAGTGGCTGAAGTACGGCGCGGTCGCCCTGGTCTCCCTGTTCATCGGAGTCGGCATCGGCAACAGCGGCGGCTCGGCGGGGGCGGCGGACGAGGAATCCGCCGACGCGAAGGCCGCGCCCCGGCCGACGGTCACCGTCACCGAGACCGCCAAGGCGGGCAAGGGCGACACCGCCCCCGCGCCCACCGTCACCAGGACGGTGACCGCCAAGCCTCAGAAGACGGAGGAGTCCGGCCCGGCGACCAGCTTCTCGGGCGAGGGGGAGTACGTGATCGGCGAGGACATCAAGGCCGGCACCTACAAGACCGCCGGCCCCGACAACCAGTTCGGCTGCTACTGGGAACGGGCCAAGGACGCCAGCGGCGAGTTCTCCTCGATCATCGCCAACAACAACCTCCAGGGGCCCGGGCGGGTCACGCTGAACAAGGGCGAGTACTTCAAGACCAACGGGTGCGAGAAGTGGAAGAAGGTGGGTTGAGCGCTCGGGCAGGGCGCTCCCGCTCCGCGCGGCCGCGAACCCACGACCGGCGGGACGTCCCCTGGATGTGTGTGGTCGAGGTGAGGGCTAGGTGATGTTCATGTGGACGGTTAACCTGTCGGGGTGTACGACATGACCGATCCGGTCGCCGCCCGCCGAGCGGCGATAGCCGCCGAGAGAGAACGCCTGGCGCGCGAACGTGAGCGACGACGCAGCCGCACTCCGGGCGGCACGAGCGGGTTCGCGCAGCGCAAGTGGCGATGGCTCGGAGTCAACGGCGGTGAAGCGGTCCAGACCGTAGTGGAACTGCTGAAGGACGTCGAGCCGCTGGCCACCCTGACGGATGACCAGCGCGCCACCGTCCAACAGGCCCTGGCGGGCACACCGGACCGGGAAACCCTGCTTCCGGCAGTCCGCGCCGGGCTCGTCGAACTCGCGCCCGAAGCCGTGCTCCAGCACCTGCGGAGCCTCTGGGCGGCGGATGTGCACTGGCTCAACGAGGCGGGTCTCGCCCGGTGTCGCGTCCTGTGCTCGACCGCACCCGGGCTGCAGCTGATCGGCACGAGGACTCGCGCGGTCTCGGGTGGTCCGGCGTTCTCCCTGTTCGTCACCGCCGCGACGCGTGGCGCGATCCCTTTGCCCAACGCTGTTCTGGCGGACGTCCTCCCCTGGTCGCCGCTGTCCGTCATCGACGACCTCGTGGACCACGGCGGTCTGCTGCCGGAGGACGAACCCTGGGAAGCGCGCGGCGAGGAGGAAGCGCTGTACCTGAGGGCCCGGCTCGCTCCCAGGACGGTCCAGCCGCAGGAAGCCGAGCGCCTCGGCTGGGAGGGCTTTCTGCGCCGCCGCGCCTTCCTCAGCGGCGAGACCATCGTGCGGCAGGAGCCCGAGGACGTCTGGGATCTGCTGTACGACGTCGTGCGTGACGTCCACCTGCCGTCACTGGACGCCTTGGACGCGGCTCTGCCACGCGCCCAGCAGATCCAACTGCGGGACCTGAAGTCAGGTGCGACGCACGGCCAGTGGAGCGCCGAGACGGTTCGGGACAGGGGCCTGTGGAAGCTGATGGCCGCCCTGTGGCGGCCGAGCGAAGCCGTCGAGCCGTGGCGCAGCGACTTCTACGCCCTGGTCGCCCTCAACCGGGCCTACGACCTGCTGAGATCCGGTCACCTGGACAAGGCCGGGCGCCAGGCCAAGTCGTTCCTGCAGAAGCAGGGGCAGGGCCCGCTGTCGGCGGAAGTGATGTGCGAGGCGTACACCATCGCCGCCTATGTCGCCGCCGCCACGTCCGTCAGCGCGGAGACCGACCGGGCCGCCCGGGAAAGGCTCGCGCTGGCGGAGGAGTACGCGGTCAAGGCCGCGGAGAACGGTGGCCCCGCGGCGGAACGCAATCTCGCGCACGTCCGCACCTGGAAGGCGACCCCGAAAAACAACCGGGGACCGTTGACGAACCCGTTCCTGGAAGTCGGCCTGGACCATGGGGCGGAGGGCTGGGAAGCGCACTGCCGGGCCTTGTACCGGCACTACGAGGAGCAGGGCGATCAAGCGGGCCAAATGCGGCTCAACGCGGCGCAGGACCGTCTGGACGAGGCCCTTCGCCACGAGTCCGCATTCGACGTCTTCTTCCAGGTACCCCTCGACAGGTCCCGGTACGTGCTGCCGGACGCCGTCCCGAGGCAGTTGGTGCCGGCGCTGGAGCCGTTGGCCCGGCGGACGCCGCTCACCAGCGGCGCGGAACTCGAGTCCATCCGGGTCCGGGCCGCCGTCGAACTCCTCGACGACTTCCGCAGCACCGCACCGCACCTCGACCGTCACGGGCCCCGCTCCTGACGGCCGATTCCACCGACGACGCACGATCCGAGCGAGGCAGAACCAGCTCATGGCTCACCAAGGGCAGACCGCGGCCCAGCGCGGCAAGAAGAAGATCGCAACGGTTCCCAAGAATCGGCGAGCGGGGCGTATCTGCCCGCACTGTGGGCAGATACAGCCGGGCGAAGGGCCTGCGGTCGCCCCGCACAAGCCCGGGGGACTGAGTCGCCGCAGGGCGAAGGTGAGGGAAACGGGACAGGCGCCCACTGGGGCGGCGCAACGCCCTGCCCCCGAACCCGTCGACGCCAAGACCATCATCCAGGGAGTCGTCGAACGCGTCCCCGCGGTACTGCGAGCGGAGAACCTGGCCGAGGAGGCGCCGGCCACCGCCCTGAACATGGCCGTGCGCAAGGCGGTGCTCGACGAGTTCCGCACCCGCGCCCAGTTCGCCGGACGCCTCGCCGAGACGGACGCGCTGGTGTGGGCGCAGGCGGACCACGGGGGTGACCTGCTCGGCGGGGCGCTGCGGGAACACCTGCGGGAACTGCGGATCCTGAGAGTGACCGAACCGCAGGCGGGAGACCGCTTCGTCGTCACGGAGGGCGAGGGAGAGGCGTTCGAGGTGCTACGCCCCGCATACGTGGACGAGCTGACCGGCAAGGTGATTCTCGCCGGGCATCTGCGGCGCGTGCCGGCACCCGACATGGCAGTGGGGGAGGACAGGTGACGACCGGCATCGACTTCGGCACCACCAACTCTGTGGTGGCCCAGTGGAACGGCGAGTACGTCGAAGTCCTGGAACTCGGCGCTCAGGGACTCGACGCGGACTGGGAGCGTCCGGGCTTCGAGAAGCTGTACCCGTCCGTGGTGGGCACCAGTTCCCTGCGCGCGGGAGCACTGTTCGGCTGGGAGGCCAAGCTCCGGTCCGAGGAGGCCGTCGAGGCGTGCAAGCGGCTGCTGCGCGAAGAGCCCCTCGTGACGGTCGGAGGGCGGCGGTTCGCCGCGACCACCGCTGCCGCCGGCGTCTTCAGGTCCATGGCCCGGGCCGCCGAGGAGGAGGCGGCGACCGAAGTCCGGGAAGCCGTGATCACGGTGCCCGCCAACGCCACCGGAGCGGCCCGCTTCCGTACCCGGGAAGCGGCCCGAGCGGCCGGCATCAAGGTCAAGACGCTGCTCAACGAACCCACGGCCGCCGCCATCGCGTACGCGCACGCCCTTGAGGAGGACGGCGAGTTCCTCGTCTTCGACTGGGGCGGCGGAACGATGGACGCCACGCTGCTGCTGCACGACGGCGGCTTCTTCGACGAGAAGGCCAGCCGGGGCGTGAACCGGCTCGGCGGGCTGGAGATCGACGCGCGGCTGCGCAAGATGGTCCTGGACCGGGCGCCGGCGCGCAGGAACTGGACGGAGTCCGAGAAGCGCAAGTTCAACCTCGACATCGAGCGCAGCAAGATCCGGCTGTCCACCGAGGAGTCCGTGCGCATCCCGACTCCCGACGGACAGGCCGTGGAGATCGGCCAGGACGAGTTCTCCGCCGCGATCCAGGACCTGATCAGCCGCTGCCTCGATCCCGTGGAGGAGTGCCTGGAGCAGGCCCGCATCGATCCGGGCGACCTCACGGCCGTGCTGATGATCGGCGGAAGCAGCCAGATCCCGGCCGTGCGCGAAGCCGTGTCCGAGGCGCTCGACTGCGAACTGGTCGCCCCGGCCCTGTGCGATCCGATGACGGCGGTGGCCGAGGGCGCCGCGATCGCCGCCGCTGCCATGGACGGCGAACTGCGGAGCATCATCCGCGTCGTCAACACTCACGCGCTGGGCACCGTCACCAAGGACCGTCAGGGCAAGCGGGCGTTCAGCGCCCTGATCGACCGCAACCAGCGGCTGCCGCAGCAGCGGGTCAAGTCCTACCAGCCCTCCAGGGACGGGGTGTCCAGACTGACCGTCGAGGTGTGGGAAGGGGACCCCGACCGGCCCGTCGACCACCCCGACAACGTCAAACTCACCGAGCTCGTGCTCGCCTACCCGCGGCGGTCCCAGGCGCAGGACGGTGTCTTCGACCTGGAGTACACCTACAGCAAGGAAGGGCTGCTTTCGGTCAAGGCCACCCTGCAGAAGACGGGAGAGGTCATCCTCGACGACGAGGTGAAGGTCTTCGGCGACAGCACGGTCCCTCCGGAGATCGAGAAGGAGCTCGACGAGCTCTTCGAGCTGCGCACGACCGGCCGGGAGGCATCCCGGCCCTCCCGCCCCCAGCACGCCGCGAACACATCGTCACCCGTGGTGCAGCGAACGGACGGAACGGGGCGGGCCCCCGCTCCCAGCCCCGCCGCTATGGCGAAGGCGGCCGCGGCGCGCGGGAAACCCGCTCCGCCCCTGGTCGTGGACGGCTCCAACCTCGCGTGGAACGGGCGCCCGCCCCGTGCTGCCGGGGGCCGGCCCAGCTTCCAGGCGCTTCAGGCCGCCGTCAAGTCGCTGCGGTACAAGAACCCCGACCGGGACATCCACGTCGTCGTTGACGCCACACTCCGGCACGATGTCGTGCCCGAAGAGCGCCACTTGGTCGAGGAGGCGATCGCCGCGAACTCCGTTGTGCAGCCACCCGCGGGCACGGAGGGCCGAGGGGACGCGCTCGTGATCAGCATCGCGGGCGAGGTCGACGGAGTGATCGTCTCCAACGACAACTTCGCTCCCTTCCAGAAGGCCAACCCGTGGCTCCTCGACGACGGGCGCGTGCTGGGAGCCACCTATTCGCAGGGGCTCTGGTTCTTCAACCCGCGCAGGCCGAACGCGGCGGCACCGATCGGGCCGCGCCGCTGAGGGTGTGAGCTCGGCCGGAAGGCACCGTATCGCCGGCCCGAGGTCTTGCGCCGGGTCTCTCAGGCCTCGACCAGGGCCCCTGAGAAGAGCTGTTCGGCCGCGTTGCCGTGTCGTGGTCGCTGCACGAAGGAAAATCCGTGGCTCTTCGACAGCGCTTTTCGTACTGTCGACACGGCATCGCGCGCACCGCCTCGGTGCGGTACGTGACTTCGTGACAGGAGAAGGGGAACGACGATGTGCATCACCGCCGCCGTCGTCCCCCCGTCGCGGTTCGAGGTGATCCTGGTGTCTTCGTTTCTCCGGTGCCCGCTGCGCGGCCGGCACCGGAGAAACGTGTCGAGCGGATCCTCTACGCCACCGGCACCACGCACAAGCGGGGCGAGGTGCATGAGGGGACGACCGTCACCGACTTCGACCCCCAGGAGCGCGAGCGCGGGATCACCATCTTCTCGGCCTGCCGTCAGCTGCACCTGGGACGGGCACCGGATCAACCTCATCGACACCCCGGGGCACGTCGACTTCACCGACGAGGTGGAGCGGTCGCTGCGGGTGCTTGACGGCGCGGTGGCCGTGTTCGACGCCGTCGCCGGTGTGGAGCCGCAGAGCGAGTCGGTGTGGCGGCAGGCGGACCGGCACGGCGTGCCCCGGATCGCGTTCGTCAACAAGATGGACCGGGCCGGGGCGGATCTGGACTCCGCCGTGGCGTCCATCCGGGAGCGGCTGCACCCGGCCCCGCTGGCCGTGCAGTCGCCCATCGGGGCGGAGGACGGCTTCCGCGGTGTCGTGGACCTCG
Organism: Streptomyces sp. NPDC018610; assembly: GCF_044391765.1. Lineage (NCBI taxonomy): Bacteria > Bacillati > Actinomycetota > Actinomycetes > Kitasatosporales > Streptomycetaceae > Streptomyces > Streptomyces sp. NPDC018610. The sequence continues at coordinate 122,576 of NZ_JBISAL010000002.1, read as the reverse complement.
TGCACATGCGCGCCCTCGTCTGGGACGACGACGGCGGTGCCGCGGACGTCGGTCCCGTGCCGGACGCCCTCCGCGAGGAGACCGCGTACCGGCGGCGGGCTCTCGAAGAGGCGGTCGCCGAACTGCATCCCGGCGCGCTGGAGGAGTTCTGCGCGACGGAGACGCTCAGCGACGCCACCCTCTCCGGCGCGCTGCGTGAGCTGACCCGGACCGGTGACGGCGTCGTCGTGCTGTGCGGCTCCGCCTACCGCAACCGCGGGATCGAGCCGTTGCTCGACGCCGTCGTGGCCTTCCTGCCCTCGCCACTCGACGTGCCCCCCGTGCGGGGCGCGTACGGCGACGGGGGCGACGAATCGAGGCGCGAGGAGCGGACCGCCGATCCCGGCGTCCCGTTCGCCGCGCTCGCCTTCAAGGTGAACGTGACGCCCACGGGGCGGCTGACCTACCTCCGTGTGTACTCGGGGACGATCGGAAAGGGAGACACCGTGTGGGACGCCACCGCGCGGCGCACCGAGCGCATCGGGCGGATCCTGCGCGTCCACGCCGACCGTCGGACGCCGCTCGAACGCGCGCTCGCCGGCGACATCGTCGCCGTGGTCGGGCTGAAATCCGCCCGGGCCGGCTCGACCCTGTGTGACCCCGCCGCCCCGCTCGCCCTCGAACCGCCCGGCACGGCCGAGCCGGTGGTGTCGGTCGCCGTCGAGGCTCGCCGGAGCGCCGACATCGACCGGCTGGCCCCGGCCCTCGTCCGGCTCGCCGAGGAGGATCCCTCGCTGGTCGTGCGCACCGACCCCGAGACCGGGCAGAACGTGCTCTCGGGGATGCGCGAACTGCACCTGGAGGTGGCCGTGGAGACGTTGCGCCGCACGCACGGGCTCGACGTCCAGGTCGGCAGGCCGCGGGTGGCGTTGCGCGAGACCGTCGTCGGCGGGGTGTCGGGTCTCGTCTTCCGGCACGTCAAACAGGACGGCGGGGCGGGGCAGTTCGCCCACGTCGTGCTCGACGTCGAGCCCCTCGGACCGGCCGACCATGTCGATGCGGAGCGGTCGTCGTCGGCGGGCGGGTGCCGCGCGAGTACGTCCGGGCGGTCGAGGCCGGGTGCCGCGACGCGCTGACCGAGGGGCCGCTCGGCGGTCATCCGGTGACCGGTGTGCGGGTGACCCTGACCGACGGCGCGACCCATGTGAAGGACTCCTCGGAGACGGCCTTCCGCGCGGCGGGGCGGCTCGGTCTGCGGCAGGCGCTGCGTGCCTGCGCGATGCGCCTGCTGGAGCCGGTCGCCGAGGTGACGGTGACGGTGCCCGAGGACGCCGTGGGCGGTGTGCTCGGCGATCTCGCCGCACGGCGCGGCCGGATCTCCGGCCACGTCGCGCGGACCGGTACGGCGGTGATCACCGCCACCGTGCCGCCGGCCGAACTCTTCGGCTACGCGACCCGGTTGCGCGGCCGGACCCAGGGCCGGGGCACCTTCACGACCCGTCCGGCGGGCTACGCCCCCGCGCCGGTCCCGGCGTCCGGCTTCGCGTCGGCGTCGGGGTCGGCGTCCGGGTCGGGGACGGCGTCCGGGTCCGCCTCCGCGTCCGGGTCCGCGTCGGCGTAGGCCCGGCTCGGCCCCGGCTCGGTCCCGCCTCCGGCCGGAGAGCCGATCCCCGGACCAGCCGCCCTCCAAGTGCCCTCAGGCCGGGTCCTCTCCTGCGCGGGAGGGCCCGGCCCCACCTTCCCCACTCCCCGCCCCATCCGCGCCCCAACATCTCCGCCAGGTTCAGGAATTGAACGATCCCCCTCTTGAGAGCGCTCTCTCACCCGTGACATCCTCCTCCGCGTGAAGGGAGTGTCAGGAGAGGTGGTGCGAGTCGCGTCACGAGCTGATGATCGAATCGCGGTCCCCGGTCGTCGTCGGCGAGTCGGGACGGCTCACCTCCGGGCCCTCGTGCGGGCCGTCGATACCCAACCGTTGCACTGGCACCCGGTCGTTGTTCCGTCGCAGGTCAGACGCGTCGAGTGGCCCGTATGTCCCCGGCACGGGGGCCTCCGTCCGTGTCGCGGGCCGATTCACCGCTGCCGCATCCCTTGACGGACCTGCTTCGGAAGGTTTAACTCACGTCCTAAATTAAGCCATGAGGTGCTTCGGAAGTCGAACGGGGACACACGCTCCCCTCAGCGTCCCGGGGTGCCCTCGGGTCTTTCGACTCCCGGAAAGGGACACCAGGAGCCATGCGCAGCATCCGAGCCGCGGCCGTAGGCGCCGTCACCATGTCTCTCGCCCTTGCCGCCTCGGCCTGCGGAGGCGGTTCGTCGACCGGCGGCGGGTCCAACGACAAGCCGAAGACGCTCACTTACTGGGCCTCCAACCAGGGCACCAGCATCGCGGTCGACAAGCAGGTCCTCCAGCCCGAGCTCGACAAGTTCGAGAAGCAGACGGGCATCAAGGTCAAGCTGGAGGTCGTGCCCTGGTCGGATCTGCTGAACCGGATCCTGACCGCGACCACGTCGGGTCAGGGCCCCGACGTCCTGAACATCGGCAACACCTGGAGCGCCTCCCTGCAGGCCACCGGGGCGCTGCTGCCGTGGGACGCGAAGAACTTCGACAAGATCGGCGGCAAGGACCGCTTCGTCGACTCGGCCCTCGGCTCCACCGGGGTCCAGGGCAAGGACCCGGCCGCCGTACCGCTGTACTCGATGGCGTACGCGCTCTACTACAACAAGAAGATCTTCGCCGACGCCGGCATCGCCAAGCCGCCCGCCACCTGGGACGAGCTGGTCGCCGACGGCAAGAAGATCCAGGCCAAGGGCAAGCAGGTCCTCGGCGCCGAGGGCGCCAACGTCTCGGAGAACATCCACCACGTCTTCGTCTTCGCCAAGCAGCACGGCGCCGACTTCTTCAGCGCCGACGGCAAGCCCGACTTCGCCAACGACGGCGCGGTCGCGGCGGTCGAGCAGTACGTCGACCTGATGGCCAAGGACAAGGCCATCCCGCAGGGCAACGCCGAGTACGCGCAGAACCAGTCCGTCAGCGACTTCGCCAAGGGCCGGACGGCGATGCTGCTGTGGCAGTCGGCCTCCGCCAACCTCAAGAACCAGGGCATGAGCGACGACGCCTACGGCATCGCACCGGTGCCCGTTCAGTCCGGAGCCCCCGGCGCCGGCGCCCAGGTGAACTCGATGGTGGCCGGCATCAACATGGCGGTCTTCAACAACACCCACAACATCGACGGCGCGACGAAGTTCGTGAAGTTCATGACCAGCGACGCCGAGCAGAAGATCCTCAACAAGGCGTACAGCACCATCCCGCCGGTCAAGGGAGCCCAGTCGGACCCGGCCTTCAACACCCCGGCCAACGCGGTCCTGAAGAGCACCCTCGCCACCAGCGCCGCCGCGCTGCCCCAGGTGGCCACCGAGTCCCAGTTCGAGACGACGGTCGGCACGGCCGTCAAGGAACTCTTCGCCGACGCCGCCGCCGGCCGCGCGGTGACCACCGAGTCGGTGAAGGCGAAGCTCCTCAAGGCCCAGCAGCAGATGCCGGCGAAGTGAGCGAGATGACCACCACCGTTCCCACGGACACGGGGGCGAAGGCGCGGTCCGCACGCAAGGTCCCCGGTGGGGCGGCGCGCGGCCCGCGCCGCCCCACCGGCCGGCTGCGCCGCGTGTCGCTGCCGTACCTGCTCCTGCTGCCCGCCCTGCTCCTCGAACTCCTCGTCCACCTCGTGCCGATGGTGATCGGCGTCGTGGTGAGCTTCAAGGAGCTCACCCAGTTCTACATCCGCGACTGGAGCACCGCGCCCTGGAGCGGCCTCGACAACTACCGCATGTCGGTGGACTTCGACGCGCCCGTCGGGGAGGCGCTGCTCCACTCCTTCTTCGTCACCGTCGCCTTCACCCTGCTCTCGGTCGGCCTGTGCTGGCTCATCGGCACCGCGGCGGCGATCTTCATGCAGGACGCCTTCCGGGGCCGCGGCCTGCTGCGCGCGCTGTTCCTGGTGCCGTACGCGCTGCCCGTCTACGCCGCCGTCATCACCTGGGTGTTCATGTTCCAGCACGACAACGGCCTGGTGAACCACGTCCTGCACGACCAGCTGCACCTCACCGACAAGCCGTCCTTCTGGCTGATCGGCGACAACAGCTTCGTCGCGCTGCTCGTGGTGTCGGTGTGGAAGGGCTGGCCGTTCGCCTTCCTCATCGTCACGGCCGGACTGCAGAACATCCCGCGCGAGCTGTACGAGGCCGCCGCGCTCGACGGCGCCGGCGTCCGGCAGCAGATCCGCCGGATCACCCTGCCCTCGCTGCGCCCGGTCAACCAGGTGCTGGTGCTGGTGCTGTTCCTGTGGACGTTCAACGACTTCAACACGCCGTACGTCCTGTTCGGCCGGTCCGCCCCGGAGGCCGCGGACCTGATCTCGGTCCACATCTACCAGGCGTCCTTCGTCAGCTGGAACTTCGGCACCGGCTCGGCCATGTCGGTCCTGCTGCTGCTGTTCCTGCTGGTGGTGACGGGCGGCTATCTGCTGGTGACCTCCCGGGGAAGGAAGACGGCCGATGTCTAGCGCCACGACGTCCGGCCGGAGGGCCGTCCCCCGCTCGCCGATGGCGACACCGCGCTCGTTCCTGTGGGCCCGGCGGATCTTCCTGACCCTGCTGGCCGGCTTCGTCCTCGTCCCGGTCTACGTCATGGTCTCCAGCTCGCTGAAGCCGTTGCAGGACGTGTCGGGCAAGTTCCGCTGGCTGCCCAGCCGTCTGACCTTCCGGCCGTACATCGACATCTGGTCGACGGTGCCGCTCGCGAAGTACTTCGTGAACTCGCTGATCGTGGCGGGCGCGGCCACCGTCTGCTCGGTGGTGATCGCGGTGTTCGCGGCGTACGCCGTCAGCCGCTACTCCTTCCGCGGCAAACGTGTCTTCACGGTCACCGTCCTGTCGACGCAGATGTTCCCCGGCATCCTCTTCCTCCTCCCGCTGTTCCTCCTCTACGTCAACATCGGCAACGCCACCGGCATCGCCCTGTTCGGCTCCCGCGGCGGCCTCATCCTGACGTACCTCACCTTCTCCCTGCCGTTCTCCATCTGGATGCTGATCGGCTACTTCGACTCGGTGCCGCGCGATCTGGACGAGGCGGCCATGGTCGACGGCTGCGGCCCGCTCGGCGCGCTGCTGCGCGTCGTCGTGCCGGCCGCGGTCCCCGGCATCGTCGCGGTCGCCGTCTACGCCTTCATGACCGCCTGGGGCGAAGTGCTCTTCGCCTCCGTCATGACCAACGACGACACCCGCACCCTCGCCGTGGGCCTGCAGGGCTACTCCACGCTCAACGACGTGTACTGGAACCAGATCATGGCCGCCTCGCTCGTCGTCAGCGTGCCCGTGGTCGCCGGCTTCCTGCTGCTCCAGCGCTATCTCGTCGCCGGGCTGACGGCGGGCGCCGTCAAGTGACCGGCCTTCCCGATCCCGAAGGGACTCCTGTGACCATCGACCTCGCCGCCCTCCCGCACGACTTCCTGTGGGGCACGGCCACCTCGGCCTACCAGATCGAGGGCGCCGTCGCCGAGGACGGCCGCTCGCCGTCCATCTGGGACACCTTCTCCCACACTCCCGGAAAGATCGACAACGACGACCACGGCGACACCGCCTGCGACCACTACCACCGCTGGCGCGAGGACATCGGCCTGATGCGGCGACTGGGCGCCAACGCCTACCGGTTGTCCATCGCCTGGCCGCGCGTGCTGCCCGGGGGCGACGGACCGGTGAACCCCAAGGGCCTCGCCTTCTACGACGAGTTGGTCGACGGTCTGCTGGCGGCCGGCATCACCCCGTCCGTCACGCTCTACCACTGGGACCTCCCGCAGGTCCTCCAGGACCGGGGCGGCTGGCCCGAGCGGGACACCGCCGAGCGCTTCGCCGACTACGCCGCGGTCGTCGCCGACCGCCTGGGCGACCGGGTAACCCACTGGACCACCCTCAACGAGCCGTCCTGCTCGGCCTGGATCGGCCACCTCGAGGGCAAGATGGCGCCCGGCCTCACCGACCTCACCGCGGCCGTCCGCGCCTCCTACCACCTGCTGCTGGGCCACGGCCTGGCGGTCCGGGCGATCCGCGCCGCCGCGCCGAACGCCAAGGTCGGCATCGTCAACAACCTCTCCACCGTCTTCCCCGCCACCGACCGGCCGGAGGACGTCGCGGCGGCGCGCCGGCACGACGGCCACGTCAACCGCTGGTGGCTGGACCCCGTCCACGGCCGCGGCTTCCCCGCCGACATGCGCGAGGTCTACGGCGTCGAACTCCCCGAGCGCGCGGGCGACCTGGAGACCATCGCCGCCCCGCTCGACTGGCTGGGCCTGAACTACTATTTCCCCGCCCACATCGCCGACGACCCCACCGGCCCCGCCCCGTACGTGCGCGCCGTGCGCCGCCCGGACGTGCCGCGCAGCGGGATGGACTGGGAGATCGACGCCGACGGCATCGAGACGCTGCTGCTGCGCCTGACCGACGAGTACGGCGCCCGGAAGCTGTACGTCACCGAGAACGGCTCCGCCTTCCCGGACGTCGTCCGCCCCGACGGCGCCGTCGACGACCCCGAGCGCCAGGACTACCTGGTCAAGCACCTGGCCGCCTGCGCCTCCGCCGCCCGCAAGGGCGCCCCGCTGGCCGGCTACTTCGCCTGGTCGCTGCTGGACAACTTCGAGTGGGCGTACGGCTACGACAAGCGCTTCGGCCTCGTCCACGTCGACTACTCGACCCAGGCCCGCACCATCAAGGGCAGCGGACACCGGTACGCGGAGATCGTGCGCGCGCACCGGGAGGGGGAGCGGAAGGCGGCGTAGTCGGGCCGCCGACGCCGGCGCCCCGGTGGGCGGGTGCGCAGCGCCCCGCCCACCGGTGACCGGCACGTCGTCACGTCGGCGCCACCGTGCGCGCCGGGCGCGCGTTGCCGTCCGGCGCCTTCGCCGGGACGGGCCCGGCGGAGGGGGAGCGGTCAGCGGTCCTTGCGGGCCACGCCCCCGTAGATGCCGATGGGCGGGGCGCCGCGCTCCAGGGGTTCGTCCGGGCGCCAGTCCGTGACCTTGACCAAGCCGGGGTCGACGAGCGTGAAGTCGCCGAAGAGGTCGGCGACTTCGGCGTGCGTCCGCAGGTTCAGGGTGGCGGTGGCCTTGTTGTAGACGGCGGCGGCGTCCTCGCGCCGGTCGTCGTGGACGTCGCCCGTGGCGTGCGAGAGCACGAGGTAGGACCCGGTGGGCAGCGCGTCGCGCAGGGTGGCGACGACGCCCGCCGGGTCGTCCGCCTCGGAGAGGAAGTGCACGACGGCCACCAGCAGCAGCGCCACCGGCCGGTCGAAGTCGATGACCCGCCGCACCTCGGGGTGTTCGAGGACCGCGCGGGGGTCCCGCAGGTCGACCAGGACGACGGAGGTGCCGCCGGCGCCGTCCAGCAGCGCCATCGAATGGGTGCTGACGATCGGGTCGTTGTCGACGTAGGCGATGCGGGTGTCGGGGGCGACGGCCTGCGCGACCTGGTGCACATTGGGCTCGGTGGGCAGACCCGTGCCCACGTCCAGGATCTGCCGGACGCCCCCCTCGGCCACGACGTGCCGCACGGCGCGGTGCATGAAACGCCGGTTGGCGAGCACCCCCGCCCGCACTTCGGGCGCCACCTTCATGAACTGCTCGGCGGCCAGCTGGTCGACCTCGTAGTTGTCCTTCCCGCCGAGGAAGTAGTCGTACATCCGGGCAGGGTGCGGTTTGCTCGTGTCGATCGCGTACGGCTGGGCGGCGCCGCTTTCACCGCTGCTGAGGGAGGTCATGGATGCCTGGCTCCGTCGTGAACTCGCGTCCCGCCGCCGGTCGCACGGGGGGTGAGGGGCTGTCAGGGCATCATCTTCGCATCCCCCGGAGCCCGCCGGGTGATCTTCCGCGCCGTCGGGCCGCGGCCTTCCGAGGGTGTCGTCCTTTTCTGACCACAAACATCCCGCAAACGGCTGGTCACTCCCTTGACGGTGTGCAATAGTGCGCTCCACGTCGATTGCACCGGGGGGTGACGAGAGTGCGAGTGCCGACCGCAGGACCGGCCAGATACGAACTCCGTGAGCAGCTCTCCGGGGGCATGGCGGACGTCTGGAAGGCCCGGGACCTGCTGCTGAACCGCACGGTCGTCATCAAGTCCCTCCAGGTCCGCGAGCCGGGTGACGCGCTCGCCCGGCGCTTCGTGCGGGAGGCCAAGGTCCTCGCGGCCATCGACGACCCGCGGATCGTCAAGATCTACGACGTGGGCACCGAACCCTCCGGCCGGGGACACCGCCTCTACCTGATCACCCAGTTCCTCGACGGCCTCTCCCTCCAGGAGTACCTCACCGCGCGCCCCCGCGTCTCGGTGCCCGAAGCGGTGTCGCTGACCCGGCAGTTGTGCGAGGCGGTCGCCATGGTGCACGCGCAGGGCCTGGTGCATCGCGACCTCAAGCCGGCCAACCTCATGCTGTGCCCCGAGGTCTCCGTACCGGGCGGCACCCGCTCACGGCTGGTCCTGATCGACTTCGGCATCGCCCGCCCCCTCTCCTCACGCGAGTCCGGCTTCACCGAGACGGGGCTCACCCGGCACGGCCACTTCGTGGGCACCCCCGCCTACACCCCTCCGGAGCTGTTCATCGGCGGGGTCCCCGGCGTCGCGTCCGACCTGTACTCCATCGGCTGCGTTCTCTTCGAGGCGATCGCCGGCCGAAGGCTGTTCCCGGACGCCGTCGACTTCACGGACTACTGGAACTCCCACCAGGAGGCGCCCGTACCTCCACTGCGCGGCGAACGTCCCGAAGTGCCCGCCGCTCTTGACGAGTTGGTGCGGGATCTGCTCGCCAAGTCCCCGGCCGACCGTCCCACCGGCACGGCCGAGGTGCTCGCCCGCCTCCACGAGGTCGACTCCGCCGCCTCCGTGCGGCCACCGCGCCGCCGCCCCGTCGGCGATCAGGCCGCAGCCGTGCACCGCGTCGAGGCCGCGTTCCACAGCGCCATGTCCGCGGCAGGCCCCCGGCAGCGCGTCGACCGGCTGGAAGAGGTCTTCCAGGACGCCATCGACGCGCTCTCCGCCGACCACCGCGTCACCTGGCTCGTCGCGCTGAACCTCGGGCAGGCCCTGCGGGAGGCGCGCCTGCCCGAGCAGGCGGTGTCCCTGCTGACACTGCTGCGAGCCCAGTTGACGACCCGCCTGCCCGTCACCGACCCTATCGCCGTCGTCTGCCGGCTCAACCTCGCCCGCTGCACCGGCGAGTGCGGGCGTCCGGCCGAAGCGGCCGCCCAGCTGGGCGAGTTGCTCGCGGCGGTGGGAGGCGCGAGCGGCGCGCTCGACGGGACCCTCCTGGAAGCGCGCTTCGACCAGGCGCACTGGAGTTACGGCGCGGGCGACATCGCCGCCGCACGGCGGCTGTTCGACGCGCTGCTCGCCGACCACGTCACGGCCTTCGGCCCCGACGGGAGCCATACCAGGGCCCTGCGCGACAGCCTCGTCGGATATCCGGCCCTGCACGCCTGACCGGCCACGCCGCTCCGCCGCGCGGAGTCCGGAACCGGTCCCGTCCCCACATCGATCCCCCTCAGCGGAAGGCGACTCGTCCATGGCAGACCTGTACGACCTCAACGCCGTGCGTGACAGCTTCTTCGCGAGCCAGCGACGCAGCTCCGAAGCGCCCACCGTCCCCGACGAGCAGGTGTACGTGGACCGGACCGGCCGGGTCCGTCTGGGCACCGGCACCGAGCGGGACGCACCGCTGTCCAAGGTCCCGCACGGCACCTTCGCCGCGCTGGGCAAGGCGGAGCGCCTCGCGGAGGAGCGGCGCGTCGCACGGCGGAAGCTGCCTGAGAACGCCTACTACGAGGACACCCCCGGCGCCGAGGGGTGGGTCTACAGCATCACGACGGAGTTCGGGAACACCTATGTGATGTGCGCGGGCTTCAACGGAACGCAGTACGACGTACGGCTGCTGGAACCGGCACTGGAGGACGTCCCGAAGCTCGACCAGCACGGCACCCACCTGTACCACAGCGGCAAGATCTGCCTGAGCAGCAGCCTCGGCAGCGGCGTGCCCGACCTGGAGACGGCGTACTCGCGTTCGGCGGTCTGGGCGCTCGGCGTCGACTTCGTGCGGCTGGGGCATTCGTTCCCCTTCAACTACAACCAGTGACGGTCCCGCTTCCCGCCCGCCGCTGACGGCACGGCCGAAGCCGCCGGGGCCCGCGGCGTTCTTGGAGCACGGCCTCGAGGACGTCCGGCAGCCCGTGATCACGGGCTGCCGGAGTCCGCCCGTGCTTTCCCCTGATCCGGTGAGGAGACCCCGGCATGCTGGCTGTTCGCATCTTCGACTTCGTTCTCGACGCGTTGGACGGCACCCTCGGGGCCGTGGAGCCCGAGCAGGGAGGCGCACTGCTCGGGCTGCGGGGCCAGGACGTGGTGACCTCGTTCATCCACGATCCCACCGCCCGGGTGACCCGCGTCGAGTACCAGAACTCCGAGTGGCTGCTGGAGGAGATCACCCGCCGGGAACAGTCCGGGGCCCAGCGGTTCAAGGGCATCGTGCACTCCCATCCGGCCCGCACGCCCCAGCCCTCCCACCAGGACCGGTACGAGTTCGCCACGGCCCTGGAGGCCAATCCGCAGCTCGGCCGGTACATCGCGCCGATCGTCACGCACGACGCCGGCAGCCCGCTCTCCCCGCACGAGCTGCGCACCAGCCCGGGCGTCCGGATGTCCTTCTTCTGCGGCACGTTCGACGGGCCCCGGTTCACCCTGGAGCGGATGCGCCCGATCCGCGTCCCGCTGCGCGAGGCCGTCGAACGGGCGGGGCTGCCCTTCCCGGGAAGCTCGGTGCAGGTGCTCGACGACGTCCACGGGGTGAGCGTGCCGCTGCCGGACGACCTGTTCGGGCCGGGTCGGCACCTCTTCGCGACGGCGCACTTCCCCTTCGCCGCACCCGTCCTGTACGGCGTCGACGGCAGCGGCGGGGCAGATGTGCGCAGTGTGCCGTGGGACCTGGCGTCCGCCCCCGCCGACCGTCTGGCACACGCGCTCCGGTCCATGCTCGGCACGGCGGGTACGGCGGGCACGGCGGGCACGGCGGGTACGGCGGGCGAGGCGGGCGGCGCGCACACGACGTCGTCGGCGCTCGGTTCGCGAGGGGACGGTACGTCGACGGCGCCGCGCACGCCGGACGAGGGCGACCCGCCGGCACGGACGGCGCGGCAGGCGGTCGCGGCGACGGGCAACCATCCGGGGCAGGCACCGGCAGGGCAGGCACCGGCAGGGCAGGCCGGGCCGGGCGCCGCGGGGCCCGCGGTCTCCCGCCCGGCGGCGCCGGCGTCCGACGTCACCGCGCTGCCGGGTCCCGCGCCCGTACCCGCCGGCCCGGCCGGCTCCCGCCCGGCGCGCAGGCTCGGCGGCTGGTTCGGACCGACCCGCCGCAGGGCCGTGGGGCGCGCGCTGTTCGCCCGTACCGGCGGTCTGCTGTCACCGGCGCTGGCCGGCCGTCACGTCCTGCTGGTGGGCGCGGGCTCGGTCGGTTCCTACCTCGCCGACGTGCTGGTGCGCTCCGGCGTCGGCCGGATCACGGTGGTGGACCCCGATCACGTGGAGGCCGCCAACATCGGCCGTTCCCTGTTCACCGCCAAGGACATCGGCGCACCGAAGGCGAAGGCCACCGCGCGCCACCTGCGGAGGGTCCATCCGGGCAGCAGGACCAGGGCCGTGGTGGCGAGCGTCGCCGGTATCGAGGCCGAGCGGTGGGGGAAGATCCTGCCGCAGGTCGATCTGGTCGTCGCCGCGACCGACGACAACGCCGCCCAGCAACGCCTCAACCACCTCGCCTACTGGTTCGGCAAGCCCGCCGTGTTCGTCGGGCTCTACCAGGGGGCGGCCGGCGGTGAGATCGTCTTCTCCAGGCCCCCGCTGCCGTGCTGGGCGTGCTCGACGGGCGGCGTCCGCGAGTCCCTGGGGAACCTCGGGATGCGGCCGGAGACGGACTACGGCACCGGTCGCAGCTTCGCGGTCCCCGGGCTGCTGCCCGACATCCAGCACGTCGCCTCGTCCGGCGCGAAGATCGCCCTGGCACTGCTGCACGCGGACGACGGCCAGGACCGGATCGCCCGCTTCCTGGCGAAGCCGCTGGCGGAGCACCTGCCCATGGTGCTGATGGCCATGGAGCCGGATCACTGGTTCTTTCCGCAGGTCCTGGGCGAGGCGCCCGGCCAGCATGCCTTCCAGAGCATCTGGGTCCGTACCGGACGGCGCTCGGACTGCCCGGTCTGCGGTGACGAGCGCCGCCGCGTCGACCCGCTGGAGTACCGCGGCGAGACCATGGACGCGTCGACGACGGAGCAGATGCAGCAGGCCCTTCTCGCCCGCCGGGAGGTCTCCCGCCCCGGCCCCCGGTAGGCCGCCGCCCAGCGACGCGGCCGCATGGGCCGCCGATGCCGCCGGCCCCGCCCGGCCCCCGCGGCCGGTCACGCCGGCCCCTGTGACCCGACGGACGACACGGAGTACCGCACGACATGGGAGACGACAAGACCGAGCGCATGCGCCAGGCACGCCGACGACGCCTCGCGCAGCAGGCCGCGACGCCGTCGGTACCGCGCCCCCGGCCCGCGCCGCGTCCGGCCCCGGAACCGGCCCCGAGACCCACCCCGCGACCAGCCCCGAAGCGGGCGCCGTCGACATCGCGCGGCAACGCGTCGCCCGTGCGGCGCACCCCGTCCGCCGAGACCGACGCGTTCAGTCGTCTGGGCCATGTCGCCGCCCTGAGCTCACTGCTGTGGACGGTGCTCCTGGTCACGGGCTGGCAGCTTCCCCTCAGGCTCGCCGGTGACCTCCCGTTCGAGTGGGAATGGACCGTGAAGCTGGCGATCCGGGAGCGGACCGCTCCCTGGTTCTTCCCCTTCTTCCACGACGTGCTGGGCAGCGGACCCGCCGAGGGGAGGCTGTGGCTCTACCCCGCCCTCGCCGTCGCCGCGGCGCTCGTGGTGCGGTGGTCCGCGGCGCCGCCCCCCGCGGTCCGCGCGCTGCTGGAGTGGCCGGCCGCTCTGTACGGCTTCGCCGCGCTGACGGCCCTGGGCCCGTGGGCGCTCACAGTGTGGCCCGTCACGGTGGTAATGGTCCTGCTGTCGCTGGTGGTGCTGCCCCGGCGGCACCGGTGAGATCCAGGCGCGGAGGGCGCGGGTCCGGGCCCGGCGCCTTCCGCGCCCTCCGGCTTCTCGAAGCGTCGCCCCTCGCCGGGGCGTCAGACCGCCCGCGCCGCCTCCAGCACCTCTTCGGCTCGGTCCTCGACGCCGGGGAGGGCGGGCTTCGGGAAGGCGACTCGGGCGGGCTCGGGGAAGGCGACCGGCTCCCGCGCCCCCTCGCTCCCGGTGACCGCACGCACCGGCGAGGTCCGCCACAGCCACAGCACGTCCCGCCCGAACGACCACACCAGCAGCGCCAGCGCCAGCAGCACCACGCAGAGGGCTGCCGGGCGGGGGAGGAGACGCGCGTCCGCCAGGAGCAGGAGGACGCCCTGGAAGGCGGCCACCGTCTTGCGGGCGGTGCTCGGCGGCAGCGGTGCGTTCAGCCAGGGCAGGACGCGGGCGGCGGCGACGAAGGCGTAGCGCATGCCGCCGATCAGCAGCACCCACGGGCCGAGGTCCATGGACACGTGCACGCTGAGCACCAGGATCAGGAACGCGTCGACCTCCATGTCGAAACGGGCGCCCAGCGCCGTGGACGTGCCGGTGCGGCGGGCCACCTTGCCGTCGACGCCGTCCAGGACCAGCGCCACCGCGGTCAGACCGACCAGCAGCGACACCGGAGGGGAGCTTTCGAAGGAGTCCGCGACCAGTGCCGTCACAGCGCCGACGAGCGTGGCCCGCCCCAGCGTCACCCGGTTGGCAGGGCCGAACGAGGCGAGCCGGGAGCGGAGCACGGCCCTGGACAGCACGGCCCAGGTGCCGACCGCGAAGACGAGGCCGGTCACCCAGCCCGCCGGCCCCATGCCGATCGCCGTGCCGAGCAGGACCAGCAGCAGGATCTGCACACCCGCTCCCACAGCGGTCTCCTGCTGGACCGGCCTCGCGTCGTACGTGTTGTTCAGGGCCACCGCACACCCTCCGACAGAGTGACAGAGTCGATCGACGCCGCGTACGTTGTGCGCGGCCTGTGCACACCTCGGTACGTCGACCACTTCCCGATCGTTCAGGAGCACGCTCGATGAACAGTTCCGCCCGCGCCTTCTGGCTCGCCTCGCCCGGCCGCGGCGAGATACGTGACGAGGTGCTCCCGGAGCCCGGCGCGGACGAGGTCGTCGTCCGGACGCTGTACTCCGGGGTCAGCCGGGGGACGGAGACGCTGGTGTTCCGCGGCGGGGTGCCCGTCAGCCAGCACGCGGCGATGCGGGCCCCGTTCCAGGAGGGCGACTTCCCGGGGCCGGTGAAGTACGGCTACCTCAGCGTGGGAGTGGTGGAGGAGGGGCCGGCGGCGCTGTCCGGGCGCACCGTCTTCTGCCTGTACCCGCACCAGACCCGCTACGTCGTCCCGGCGAGCGCGGTGACCGTGGTGCCGGAGAGCGTGCCCGCCGGGCGGGCCGTCCTGGCGGGCACCGTCGAGACCGCGGTGAACGCCCTGTGGGACGCGGCGCCCCTGGTCGGCGACCGGATCGCGGTGGTCGGCGGCGGCATGGTCGGCTGCTCGGTGGCCGCGTTGCTGGCCCGGTTCCCCGGTGCGCGCGTGCAGTTGGTGGACGCCGATCCCGCGCGGGCCGCCGTCGCCGACGCGCTCGGCGTCGGCTTCGCCGCCCCCGGGGACGCCCTGGACGGCTGCGACCTCGTCGTGCACGCCAGCGCCACCCAGCAGGGCCTGACCCGCGCGCTCGAACTGCTGACCCCCGAGGGCACCGTCCTCGAACTGAGCTGGTACGGCGACCGCGAGGTCTCCCTCCCGCTCGGCGAGGCCTTCCACTCGCGCCGGCTCGTCATCCGCAGCAGCCAGGTCGGCACCGTCTCCCCCCGCCGCGGCAACCGCACCTACGCCGACCGGCTCGCCCTCGCGCTGGACCTGCTCGCCGACCCGGCGCTGGACGCCCTGATCACGGGCGAGAGCACGTTCGAGGAACTGCCCCACGTCATGCCGAAGCTCGCCTCCGGCGGAATTCCGGCCCTGTGCCACCGGGTCCGGTACGACACGAGCGCCTGACCTCAGAAAAGGGTGCGCGACGGCTGAACAAGGGGAAGCGTGGAGCCGTACTACACGGCATCCCCCGGCAGGTACCGGCGGGGGACCAGACGCGCCGCACCTGGAGGGTCGTCCGTTGTTCAGCATCACCGTCCGCGATCACATCATGATCGCCCACAGCTTCCACGGCGAGGTGTTCGGGCCCGCGCAGCGGCTGCACGGAGCCACGTTCCTCGTGGACGCCACCTTCCGGCGCGAGCAGCTGGACGACGACAACATCGTCGTCGACATCGGACTGGCCACCCAGGAGCTGGGCGCCGTGGTCAGCGAGCTGAACTACCGCAACCTCGACAACGAACCCGACTTCGCCGGGATCAACACCTCCACCGAGTTCCTCGCGAAGGTCGTCGCCGACCGGCTCGCCGAACGGATCCACAAGGGAGCCCTGGGCGAGGGCGCCAGGGGACTCGCCGGACTCACCGTCACCCTGCACGAGTCGCACGTCGCCTGGGCGAGTTACGAGCGTGCGCTGTGAGCGACACGACCACCCGCCGCACCCCGTCCCTCGGTTACGTCCCCGCGCAGCGCGCGGGCCTGGACAACGTCGGGATCATCCCCATGTCGCTGCGCACCGTGCACTTCGTCCTGCCGGGCGGCGTCGACGACCCGGCCACACCGAGCGGCGGCAACGCCTACGACCGCCGCGTCAGCCTCGACCTGCCCGGCTTCGGCTGGCAGGTCCGGCCGCACCCCGTGCCCGGCGACTGGCCCCGGCCCGGCGACCGCGCCCGCGCGGAACTCGCCCGGGTGCTGCGCGAGTTGCCGGACGGCTCCATCGTCCTCCTGGACGGGCTGGTCGCCTGCGGCGTCCCGGAGACCGTCGTGCCCGAGAGCGGACGGCTGCGTCTGGCCGTCCTCGTCCACCTCCCGCTCGGCGACGAGACCGGGCTCGAGGCGGCCGTCGCCGCCGAACTCGACGCCAGGGAGCGCGAGGTGCTGCGGGCGGTCCCCGCCGTCGTCGCCACCAGCGACTGGGCGGTCCGCCGGCTCGTCGCCCACCACGGCCTCGCCCCCGACCGGGTGCACAGGGCCGCCCCCGGCGCCGACATCGCGCCGCTCGCCCCCGGCACCGACGGCGTCTCCCACCTCCTGTGCGTCGCCGCCGTGACCCCGCGCAAGGGACAGCACCGGCTGGTGGAGGCCCTGGCCACGGTCACCGACCTGCCGTGGGAGTGCGTGTGCGTCGGCGCCCTGACCCAGGACCCGGCCTATGTCGCCCGGCTGCGCGAGCTGATCGGCGAGCACGGCCTGCAAGGCCGCTTCCACCTGGCCGGACCGCGCACCGGCGCGGACCTCGACGCCGCCTACGCCGCCGCCGACCTGATGGTCCTCGCCTCCTACGCGGAGACGTACGGCATGGCGGTCACCGAGGCGCTGGCACGCGGCGTCCCGGTCCTGGCCACGGACGTCGGCGGCGTGCCCGAGGCGGTCGGCCGGGCCCCCGACGGGGGCGTCCCCGGCATCCTCGTCCCGCCGGAGGACCCCGCCGCCCTCGCCGCCGAACTGCGCGGCTGGTTCGGCGAGGCCGACGTGCGCCGCCGGCTCAAGGCCGCCGCCCGGGGCCGGCGCGCCGCCCTCGACGGCTGGGCCATGACCGCCCGCAGCCTCGCCGGCGTACTGGGCCGGCTCCCGCGCGAACCCAGGAGGGCGGCATGAGGAGGACGACGGCCCCCGCACGGACCGGTCCCGCCCCGGTGATCGCCGGCGCCGGTCCCGTCGCCGCCCCCGGCGAGCGCGCCACCGTGCGGCTCAGGGCGGACGCGCCCGAGGAACCGCCCCGGTACGCGCCCGAGTGGCTGCGGCTGAGGGAGCCGGCCGACGCGGCGGCGCGGGCCGAGGGCCTCCTCGGACCGCTGGGCGAACGGCTCGCCGGACCGGCGGGCCGGCAGGGCGGGTTCGTCGTCCACGACCTGGGCTGCGGCACCGGCTCGATGGGCCGCTGGCTCGCCCCCCGGCTGGCCGGCGCACAGCACTGGATCCTGCACGACCGCGACCCCTACCTGCTGCACTTCGCCGCCGTCTCCGCCGCGCGCGCCGCGGCCGACGGCAGCCGCGTCACCGTGGAGACGCGGCGCGGCGACGTGGCCCGGCTGACTCCCGACGTCCTGACCGGAGCCGGTCTGGTGACGGCGTCCGCCCTGCTGGACGTGCTCACCCGCGAGGAGGTCGGCGCCCTCGCCGCCGCCTGCGCCGGAGCCGGCTGCCCGGCCCTGCTGACCCTGTCCGTGGCCGGCCGTGTCGAACTCACCCCGGCCGACCCGCTCGACGCCGAACTCACCGACGCCTTCAACGCCCACCAGCGCCGCACCGGCCTGCTCGGCCCCGACGCGGTGACGGCCGCGCGCGAGGCGTTCGCCGGGCACGGCGCCACCGTCACCGTGCGCCCGAGCCCCTGGCGGCTCGGCCCCGGCGAACGCGAACTGACCGCCCAGTGGCTGCGCGGCTGGGTCGGCGCGGCCGTCGAACAGCGCCCCGCCCTCGAGCCGCGCGCCGACCGCTACCTCGCCGAGCGCCTGGCGGCCTGCGCCGCCGGCGAACTGCGGGCGGTCGTGCACCACGACGACCTGCTGGCCCTGCCCGGCGGCACGGGCGGTGGCGTGTGAGCGTGCAGACCATGGACGTGCCGAGGGCACGGACGGACGCCGTCCTCACCGGCCCCGACCCGTCACCTCCCGTCGTCCGAAGCGCCCGCGGGCTCCTGACCCGGCTCGACTCCCGCGCGCTGCGCGCCCACCTCGGCACCGTCACGGGCGCCCTCATCCTCGCCGTGCTGCTGTGGCGGCTGGGCACCGGGGTCTTCCTGGACGGGCTGCGGCGGATCGACGCCCCCGGGCTCGTCGCGGCGGTCGGGATCGGCGCCGTCACCACCGTGTTCAGCGCGTGGCGCTGGCAGTTGGTGGCCCGGGGCCTGCGCGTCAGGCTGCCGCTGGGCGCGGCCGTCGCCGACTACTACCGCGCGCTGTTCCTGAACGCGGCGCTGCCCGGCGGTGTGCTGGGCGACGTGCACCGTGCCGTGCGGCACGGGCGCAGCGCCGGGGACGTCGGCCGCGGCGTGCGGACCGTCGTCCTGGAGCGGGTCGCCGGGCAGATCGCCCTCGCCGTCACCGCCGTGGCGGTGCTGCCGGTCCTGCCCTCCCCGGTCCGCTCGCAGGCCCGCCACCTCGGACCGCTCGTGGCCCTCGCCGTGGTGGGCGCGCTGGCCGTCGGACTCGCGCTGCGCATGAACCGGACCGCGTCCGGCCGCCGGGGCCGCGCCCTGCGCCGTGCCCTCGGCGAGTCACGCGAGGGGCTGCTGTCCCGCCGCAACGGGCCGGGCGTCGCGCTGTCCTCCGCCGTCGTGCTCGCCGGGCACCTCGCGACGTTCGTGCTCGCCGCCCGGATCGCCGGCTGCGCCGCCTCCGTCGCCGTGCTGCTGCCGCTCGCCGTGCTCGCGCTCGTCGCCATGGGACTGCCGCTGAACGTCGGCGGGTTCGGCCCCCGGGAGGGCGCCACCGCGTGGGCGTTCGGCGCCGCCGGTCTCGGCGCGAGCACCGGACTCGCGGTCGCCGTGGTCTACGGGGTGCTGAGCTTCGCGGCGAGCCTGCCGGGGGCGCTCGTCCTGGTCGCCCGCCGGCGCACCGGCAGTGGCTCCGGCGCGTCGGCCGGCCCCCCGGGCGCCGGCCACGGCACCGGCACGTCGGCGGGGCTCCGGGCCACGGGGCGCGACCCGGGGCCCGGCACCGGAGTTCAGGACGACGTCAGCAGCGAGAAATACGGCCGGAAGGAATCGGCGAGGCTGGCCAGCAGTTCCTTCCCCTTTTCCGCGGAACCCAGGGAAGGACGGCCGATGACGCCCGATTCGGTATAGGCGGACATTCCGGTGGTGAGGAGATGGCGCCGGTCGTCCGCGACGAAGTCCGCTTTCTCGTAGCCGTCTTTGACGAATTCGGGGTGAGCGTGCAGAAGAATGGAGGTCTCGATCTCCCCGGCGTGCATGTCGGTGAGCAGCGAGGTGCGCACGCCGGCCCGCTCCCGGGCCGTCTCCCAGTCCTCCGCGGCGGGGAACAGCGCGATGTGCTCGCCCCGTGCGGAGGACTCCTGGACCACGTTGCCCAGTACGTAGTTGCCGCCGTGGCCGTTGACCACCACCAGGGCCTCGACGCCGGAGCGGCGGAGCGAGTCCGCGATGTCCCGCACCACCGAGTGGAGGGTCACGGAGGAGATGCTGACCGTCCCCGGCCAGGCCGCGTGCTCGTGCGAGCAGGAGATCGTCACCGGCGGGAGCAGGTGCACCGGGTACGCGCCGGCGATCTGCCGGGCGACGGCGCAGGCGATCAGGGTGTCGGTCGCCAACGGCAGGAAGGGGCCGTGCTGTTCGAAACTCCCCACCGGCAGGACGGCCACCTGCCGCGACCGGCCCGCTCCCCGGTCCCGTACGTCCTCCGTCGTGTCCGCCGGCAACAGGCCGTCCGGGCCGAACACCGCCGGCCGCGTTCCTGAACCACTCATAGTTTTCCGGCCTTTCGTCTTCGCTTAGGACCAGATCATGACAGAAAACATCGGCGTACTCGGCAAGAAGTCCTCCCGGCGCACGGGTGTGGAACGCGTCGTGAATGCCCCGCTGCCCACTGTCCACGGGAAATTCCAGGCGATCGGCTACCTGGACCACGACCGCGGTGACGAACAAGTGGCCCTGGTCCACGGCGACATCGGCGCCGAACGCGTCCTGGTCCGGCTGCATTCCGAATGCCTGACCGGCGACGCCTTCGGCTCCCAGCACTGCGAGTGCGGCGACCAGCTCACCGCCGCCCTGCGCGCCGTGGTCGCCGAAGGCAGCGGCGTCGTCGTCTACTTGCGGGGCCACGAGGGCCGGGGGATAGGGCTGCTGGCCAAGCTGCGGGCGATGGCCCTGCAGGCGGAGGGCCTGGACACGGTCGAGGCCAACCTCGCCCTGGGCCTGCCCGTCGACGCCCGCGACTACGGCGTCGCCGCCGGGATGCTGCACGACCTGGGGGTCCGCTCGGTGCGCCTGATGTCCAACAACCCCCGCAAGCGCGAGGCGTTGGTGCGGCACGGCGTCGAGGTGGCCGAGCAGGTCCCGCTGCTGATCCCGCCGTGCGAGAACAACATCACCTATCTGCGCACCAAGCGGGAGCGCCTCGACCACCACCTGCCGCATCTGGACGCGGTCGCTCACCTGTCCTGAGACAGCACCGCCCCGCCCGTCCCGGTCGCCGTGTCCGCCGCCGCGTCCGGGGCGTCCGCCCCGCCGGCCGCGGCGCGGTCGGGCCCCGGCAGCATCCGGCCCGCCACCGCGCCCGCCCCGGCCACCGCGGCGAGCACCACCAGGGCCGACCCCGCGCCGCCGTCCGTGCGCAGCGCGGTCGCCGCGGCCACGCCCAGGGCCGGACCCACGTTCATCGCGGTCTGCTGGAGGCCCCCGGCGACACCGGCGGAGCCGACGGCCGCCTCCCGTACGACGACGTGTGTCGCCGCCACCATCACCGTGCCGAACCCGGCGCCCAGCAAAGCGCATCCGGTACACAGGGCGGCGGTGCCCGACGCACGGGCGAGCACCAGCACGCCCAGCGCGAGCAGGACCATCGCCGTCGTCGTCGTACGACGGGCTCCGAGGCGGCGCAGCAGCACCGGGGAGGCGGACGCCGCGAGCACCATCAGCAGCGCCAGCGGCAGGCAGCGCAGGGCGCTCTGGAAGGGATCGAGACCCAGGGTGTCCTGCAGGACGTAGGTGAGGACGAAGAGCGTGCCCGACAGGGCCGCCGACGCGGCCACCAGCATCGCCAGCGCCGAGCCGACGGCCGCCGACCCGATGACGTCGGGCGGCAGCAGCGGGTCGGCGGTACGGCGCTCGTGCCGGACGAAGGCGGCCGCTGCCACCACGGCCGCCACCGCGACGACGGCGACGTCCGGGCCCGGGCCGCCGGGATCCGCCGACGCGACCAGGGTACGCACCGCGCAGCCGAGGGCCACGGCGAGCAGCAGCGCGCCCGCCAGGTCGAGCCGGGCGGCCGTCGACGGGGCACGCCCCGCCTGTGCGGCCCCTCCGTCCGGCTCGGTGTGCTCGGTCTTCCCGGTCCCGTACGGCGTGAGCGCGAGCAGTCCGAACAGCAGCGCGGGCCCGACGTTCAGGAAGAACACCGCCCGCCAGCCGGGCCCCGCCACCAGCGCGCCGCCCACCACCGGCCCGGCAGCCGCCGCCACGCCGATGGCGCTCGTCCGCACCGCCAGGGGCATGCTGAGCCGGTCGGGCGGGAAGACGGCGCGGAGCATCCCCAGCGTGGCCGGCTGCGCCAACGCCCCGAACACCCCCTGGGCGACGCGCAGGGCGATCACCCAGCCGATCGAGGGCGCGCACCCGATGCCCGCCGACGTCGCCCCGAAGCCCAGCATCCCGAAGGCGAACAGCCGGCGGTGCCCGAGGGGGCGCCCTCTGCGGGTCAGGCCGCGGGGCAGGTCGCCGAGCCGACCGGCGAACACCAGCAGGCTCGCCACCGCGATCAGGTACCCGGTGCTCGTCCACTGGACCTGCGCGTACGAGGCGTGCAGATCGTGTTGCAGCCTGGGCTGGGCGACGGTGAGGACCGTGCCGTCCAGGGCGACGATCACCGCCCCGGCCACACTGCTGGTGAGGGTCACCACCCGCTGACGCCGGCTCACCGGCCCTCCTCCGGCCCGAGGTGCGCGTCGAGGGCCGCCCGGAGCAGGGGCGCGATGTCGTCGGCCCCGGCGGCGAGTCGCAGGCTGCCCCAGCTCCAGAGCTGGGCGATGCCGTGCAGGTTGGCCCACAGGGCGCCGGCCGTCACACGGGCGTCGCGGTCCGGATGGGCCCGCCCGACCAGGTCCACGAAGACGCCGAAGAGCGGGAGGCTGGTGTCCCGCAGTCCCATGTGACCGCTCGCCAGCAGGTCGTGACGGAA
Source organism: Streptomyces sp. NPDC018610 (assembly GCF_044391765.1). Lineage (NCBI taxonomy): Bacteria > Bacillati > Actinomycetota > Actinomycetes > Kitasatosporales > Streptomycetaceae > Streptomyces > Streptomyces sp. NPDC018610. The sequence continues at coordinate 100,443 of NZ_JBISAL010000002.1, read as the reverse complement.
CATCAGCTCGTACATTCCGCGCTCGGTCGTCGAGAACTCCAGGTAGGCCCGCCCCAGCGCGGTCAGCTGGGCGCGCGGGCTCGCCGTGCCGTCGCCGATCGCGGCCGTGGTCCGCTCGCCGAGCTCGGCGAAGCCGCGGCGGGCGATGGCGGACAGCAGTTCCAGGTGGGTGGGGAAGTGACGGCGCGGAGCCCCGTGCGAGACGCCCGCCCGGCGGGCGATCTCCCGCAGGGTCAGCGCCTGGACGCCTTCCACGGCCACCAGCCGCGCGCCCACGTCGACCAGCCGGTCGCGCAGTGCTTTCGAACTCTCGTCCGACTCTGTCATGCGTCCTGTCTACCAGGGCGCGTAGACACTGTCTACGCCTGGCGGCCGAGGGCCCCGAGGGCGGCGCCGACGGGAATGCCCGGCGCGGCCGGAGGGGTTGACCCGGGTATGACTCAGGACACGACGCGCGACCCCGCCACCGAAGCCCTGCTCGCCCTGCTCGCCGAGGGTCACGGCGGGGTGCTGGTCACCCTCAAGCGCGACGGCCGGCCCCAGCTGTCGAACGTCAGTCACGCCTACGATCCCGAGGAGCGCGTCGTGCGGGTCTCGATCACCGACGACCGCGCCAAGACCCGCAACCTGCGCCGGGACCCGCGGGCCTCGTACCACGTCACCAGCTCCGACCGCTGGGCCTACACGGTCGCCGAGGGCACGGCCGAGCTGTCTCCCGTCGCCGCGGACCCGCACGACGAGACCGTCGAGGAACTGATCCGCCTGTACCGCGACGTCCTCGGGGAGCACTCAGACTGGGACGAGTACCGCGCCGCGATGGTCCGCGACCGGCGGCTCGTCCTGCGGCTGAGGGTGGAGCGGGCGTACGGCATTCCCCAGGGCGCGAACGAGGGCTGAACCCGCTGCCGGGGCCGGTCAGGCCCGGGCAGCGGTGCGCGCCTCCAGAGCCCGCAGGACCGCCACCATGTCCTCGCCGCCGTGCCCGAGCGAGACCGTCTCCCGGAACAGCGTGTGGCACACGTCGAGCAGGGGCGAGGCGATGCCGCACGCGCGGGCGGCCTCGGCGATAAGCCGGTTGTTCTTGAGCACGTCGAGCGCCGCCGCCTGCACCGCGAAGTCGCCCGCCAGGAGCTTCGGCGCCTTCATCAGCGAGACCGGGCTGGCCATCGGGCCGGCGCCCAGGACCTCCAGGAACAGCCCTGCGTCGAGTCCCTGCCGCCCGGCGAAGTGGAAGGCCTCGGCGAGCCCGGTCACCAGGGTGATCAGGAACAGGTTCACCGACAGCTTCATCAGCAGCGCGGCGGGCGCGGGACCGCACACGAACACCTCGCCGCACAGGGGCGCGAGCAGCGGGCGCACCGACTCGACGGCCCGGTCCTCCCCGGCCAGCATCGCCACCAGCCGCCCTTCCTCCGCCGGGACGCGGGACCCGGAGACGGGCGCCTCCACATAGCTTCCGCCCGCCGTCCGGACGTCGGTCTCCAGGCCGCGCGAGTACTCGGGCGCGGTGGTGCCCATGTGGACGACCACCCGCCCCGCGACACGGGCCGCGAACTCCGCCGTGCCGCGGCCCAGGACCGCGTCCGTCGCCGCCTCGTCGGCCAGCATCAGGATCACCGCGTCCGAGCGGGCGAACACCTCGCCGGGGCCGGCCGCGACCTCGGCGCCGGCGGCGCGCAGCACGTCGGCGCGGGCGGCCGTGCGGTTCCAGACGAGCAGGGGGGTGCCGGAGCGGGCCAGCCTGAGCGCCATGGGCCGGCCCATGACTCCGAGACCGATGAAGCCGACGTTCATGGGAGACCGTCCTGAGGCCGGGCCGTTATGACGACGGTCATAGTAGCGGCGATTATGACGGCGGTCATAGGGTGATGGCCGAACAGCCGGTCACGACGTCGGGGGGATCGAGGATGACGACCAAGGCGCGGGACGGCGGGCGGGGGCCGCGCGAGCGGCTGGTCTTCAGCGCGGCCCAGCTCATCCGTCGCGACGGGGTGGGCGCCACGGGCATGCGGGACGTGGCCGCCCACGCGGACGCGCCGCGCGGGTCGCTCCAGCACTATTTCCCCGGCGGCAAGGAGCAACTGGTCAACGAGGCGGTGGCCTGGGCCGGGCGCTACGCCGGCCGGCGCGTCGCCCGTTTCCTGGCGGACCTGGCCGAACCGACGCCGAGCGGTCTGTTCGCCGCGATGGTGCGGCAGTGGACCGACGAGTACGAGAGGGCCGGCGCCGTCGGCGGCTGTCCGGTGGCCGCGGCGACCGTCGACCACGCCTCCTGCGGCCCGTCCACCCGTCAGGCGACCGCCGCCGCCTTCGCGGCCTGGCGGGGCCCGGTGGCCGAGGCGCTGACGGACATGGGGGTGCCGGCCGGGCGGGCCGAGTCGCTGGCCACGCTGATGATCAGCAGCCTGGAGGGGGCGATCCTGATGGCCCGGGCCGAATGCGGCGTACGGCCCCTGACGACCGTCGCCCGTGAACTGGCCCCACTCCTGGACGCGGCCGTACCGCCGGACCGCGACGGCACCTCACCCTCCTGAGACGGGCCCCTCACGGGAGCGGGGTCCCGGCGCTCCCGCCGGGACCCCGCTCACCTCACCGTCTCCCCGAGTGGGTCAGGCCTTCTTCACCGCTTCCACGGCGTGCCCGCCGAACTGGTTGCGCAGCGCGGCGACCATCTTCATCTGCGGCGAGTCCTCCTGGCGGGAGGCGAACCGGGCGAAGAGGGAGGCCGTGATCGTCGGCAGCGGCACGGCGTTGTCGATGGCCGCCTCCACCGTCCAGCGGCCCTCGCCGGAGTCCTCCGCGTAGCCGCGCAGCTTGTCCAGGTGGTGGTCCTCGTCGAGCGCGTTGACGGCGAGGTCGAGCAGCCAGGAGCGGATGACGGTGCCCTCCTGCCAGGACCGGAAGACCTCGCGGACGTTGTCCACGGAGTCCACCTTCTCCAGCAGCTCCCAGCCCTCGGCGTAGGCCTGCATCATCGCGTACTCGATGCCGTTGTGGACCATCTTCGCGAAGTGGCCGGCGCCCACCTTGCCCGCGTGGACGTACCCGTACGGGCCCTCGGGCTTGAGCGCGTCGAAGATCGGCTTCAGGTGGTCGACGCACTCCTTCTCGCCGCCGACCATGAGCGCGTAGCCGTTCTTCAGGCCCCACACGCCGCCGGAGACGCCGGCGTCGACGAAGCCGATACCCCGCGCGTGCAGCTGCTTGGCGTGCTTCTCGTCGTCCGTCCAGCGGGAGTTGCCGCCGTCCACGACCACGTCGCCCGGCTTGAGCAAGGTGGCGAGCTGGTCGATGACGTGCTGGGTGGGACCGCCGGCCGGGACCATCACCCACACCGTGCGCGGGGCGTCGAGCGCGTCGACGAGGTCGACCATGCTCTCCACGTCAGTGACTTCGGGATTCTGGTCGTAACCGACGACCGTGTGGCCGGCGTTGCGGAGGCGCTCCCGCATGTTGCCGCCCATCTTGCCGAGACCGATCAGTCCGAGCTGCATGTCAGTTCACTTCCTGAGAGTGCGGTAGGCGGCCACGAGGGCGGCGGTGGACGGGTCGAGACCGGGCACGTCGGCGCCCTCGGTCAGGGCGGGTTCGACGCGCTTGGCGAGCACCTTGCCGAGTTCGACGCCCCACTGGTCGAAGGAGTCGATGTTCCACACCGCGCCCTGGACGAACACCTTGTGCTCGTACAGCGCGATCAGCTGGCCGAGGACGGAGGGGGTCAGCTCGGTCGCCAGGACGGTGGTGGTGGGGTGGTCGCCGTGGAAGGTGCGGTGCGCGACCTGCTCCTCGGCCACGCCCTCGGCGCGTACCTCCTCGGCGGTCTTGCCGAAGGCCAGCGCCTGGGTCTGGGCGAAGAAGTTCGCCATCAGCAGGTCGTGCTGGGCCTTGAGTTCGTCGCTCAGCTCGCCGACCGGGTTGGCGAAGCCGATGAAGTCGGCCGGGATCAGCTTGGTGCCCTGGTGGATGAGCTGGTAGTAGGCGTGCTGCCCGTTGGTGCCGGGCGTGCCCCACACCACGGGGCCGGTCTGCCACTGGACCGGTTCGCCGTCGCGCTGCACCGACTTGCCGTTGGACTCCATGTCCAGCTGCTGCAGGTAGGCCGTGAACTTCGACAGGTAGTGCGAGTACGGCAGCACCGCGTGCGTCTGCGCGTCGAAGAAGTTGCCGTACCAGATGCCCAGCAGGCCCAGCAGCAGGGGCGCGTTGGCCTCGGCGGGCGCGTTCTTGAAGTGGTCGTCGACGATGCGGAACCCGTCCAGCATCTCGCGGAACCGGTCCGGCCCGATGGCGATCATCAGGGACAGGCCGATGGCGGAGTCGTAGGAGTAGCGCCCGCCGACCCAGTCCCAGAACTCGAACATGTTGGCCACGTCGATGCCGAAGTCGGCGACCTTCTCGGCGTTCGTGGACAGTGCCACGAAGTGCTTGGCCACCGCCTCCGGACCGGCCTTCAGCTCGCCGAGCAGCCAGTTGCGCGCCGAGGTGGCGTTCGTGATCGTCTCGATCGTGGTGAACGTCTTGGAGGCGACGATGAACAGCGTCTCCTCGGCGTCCAGGTCGCGGGTGGCCTCGTGCAGGTCGGCGCCGTCGACGTTGGACACGAACCGGACCGTCAGGCCGCGGTCGGTGAAGGCGCGCAGCGCCTCGTACGCCATCGCGGGGCCGAGGTCGGAGCCGCCGATGCCGATGTTGACGACGTTCCTGATGCGCCGGCCGGTGTGCCCGGTCCACTCACCCGAGCGGACCCGCCCGGCGAAGTCGGCCATCTTGTCGAGGACTTCGTGCACCTGGGGCACGACGTTCTCGCCGTCGACCTCGATCACCGCGTCCCCGGGGGCGCGCAGCGCGGTGTGCAGCACGGCCCGCTTTTCGGTGACGTTGATCTTCTCGCCGCGGAACATCGCGTCGCGCAGGCCGAACACGTCGGTGGCCGTGGCCAGTTCCTGGAGCAGGCCCAGGGTCTCGTCCGTGATCAGGTGCTTGGAGTAGTCGATGCGCAGATCGCCGACGCGCACCGTGTAGCGCTCGGCGCGGGAGGGGTCCTGCGCGAACAGCTCCCGCAGGTGCGACGTCCACTGGTCGCGGTGGTCCGCCAGGGCGGTCCACTCGGGCCGCCGGGTGAGCTTGGGGGTGTCGGTCATGTCAGACGGTCTCCTTGATGCCGTCGCCGCGCAGGGCGATGGCGTACATCTCGTCGGCGTCGAGTCGGCGCAGTTCCTCGGCGATCAGCTCCGAGGTGGGACGGACCTTGAGGGCCAGCGTGCGCGAGGGCTGACCCGGCAGGGTCAGGGTGGCCAGCGGCCCGGCGGGCCGGTCGATGACGATCTCGCCGTCCGCCGTGCCGAGCCGTACGGCGGTGACGAACGGGCCGGCGCTGCCCACGCGTTCGACCCGCACGCCCAGCCGGGCCTCCAGCCAGCGGGCCAGCAGCTCCGCGCTCGGGTTGTCCGCCTCGGCCTCCACGGCCGCGGACGTCACCTCCGTCCGCGCCTGGTCGAGGGCGGCGGCGAGCATCGAACGCCACAGGGTCAGCCGGGTCCAGGCGAGGTCGGTGTCGCCGGGGGCGTAGTGCCGCGCCCGGTTGTCCAGGACCTCCAGCGGGCGGTCGAAGGCGTACAGGTCGGTGATCCTGCGCTGGGCCAGCGCGCCCAGCGGGTCATCGGCCAGGTTCTCCGGCGCGTCCACCGGCCACCACACCACGACCGGCGCGTCCGGCAGCAGCAGCGGCAGCACCACCGAGTCGGCGTGGTCGGACACGTCGCCGTAGGTGCGCAGCACCACCGTCTCGCCGGTGCCGGCCTCGGAGCCGACCCGGATCTCCGCGTCCAGCCGGGAGTGGGTGCGGTCGCGCAGCGTGCGGGCCTGCCGCTTGATCACGACCAGGGTGCGCGAGGGGTGTTCGCGCGAGGCGTCCTCGGCCGCCTTGATCGAGTCGTAGGCGTTCTCCTCGTCCGTGACGATGATCATCGTCAGGACCATGCCCACGGCCGGGGTGCCGATCGCGCGGCGGCCCTGCACCAACGCCTTGTTGATCTTGCTTGCCGTGGTGTCGGTCAGGTCGATCTTCATGGCCTGCGCCAGCTCCGTCCGTCTCGTGCGAGCATCTCGTCGGCTTCCCGCGGACCCCACGTTCCCGACCGGTACTGGGCGGGCCTGCCGTTCTCGTCCCAGTAGGCCTCGATCGGGTCGAGGATCTTCCAGGACTCTTCCACTTCCTGGTGCCGGGGGAACAGGTTGGCGTCACCGAGCAGCACGTCCAGGATGAGGCGTTCGTACGCCTCCGGGCTGGACTCCGTGAAGGACTCGCCGTAGGCGAAGTCCATCGACACGTCCCGGATCTCCATCGACGTGCCGGGCACCTTGGAGCCGAACCGTACCGTCATGCCCTCGTCCGGCTGGACGCGGATCACGATGGCGTTCTCGCCCAGCTCCTCGGTGGCCGTGGAGTCGAACGGGGAGTGCGGGGCCCGCTTGAAGACCACCGCGATCTCCGTCACCCGGCGGCCGAGCCGCTTGCCCGTGCGCAGGTAGAACGGGATGCCGGCCCAGCGGCGGTTGTCGATCTCCAGCTTGACCGCCGCGTAGGTGTCGGTCTTCGACCTGGGGTCGATGCCCTCCTCCTGGAGGTAGCCGACGACCTTCTCGCCGCCCTGCCAGCCCTCGGCGTACTGGCCGCGCACGGTGTGGGCGCCCAGGTCGTCGGGCAGCCGCACCGACTTGAGGACCTTCAGCTTCTCGGTGAGCAGCGCCTCCGCGTCGAAGGCGATGGGTTCCTCCATCGCGGTGAGGGCCATCAGCTGGAGCAGGTGGTTCTGGATGACGTCGCGGGCCGCGCCGATGCCGTCGTAGTAGCCGGCGCGGCCGCCGATGCCGATGTCCTCGGCCATGGTGATCTGGACGTGGTCGACGTAGGAGCGGTTCCAGATCGGCTCGTACATCTGGTTGGCGAAGCGCAGCGCCAGGATGTTCTGGACGGTCTCCTTGCCCAGGTAGTGGTCGATGCGGAAGACCTGCTCCGGGTCGAACACCTCGTGCACGATCCGGTTCAGCTCGCAGGCGCTGTCCAGATCGTGGCCGAACGGCTTCTCGATGACGGCGCGCCGCCAGGAGCCCCGCGGTCCCTCGGCCAGACCGTGCTTCTTCAGCTGCTCGACGACCTTGGGGAAGAACTTCGGCGGCACCGACAGGTAGAAGGCGTAGTTGCCGGCCGTGCCCCGGGAGGAGTCCAGCTCGTCCACGGCGGCGCGCAGCTGTTCGAAGGCCGTGTCGTCGTCGAAGTCTCCGGGGATGAAGCGCATCCCCTCGGCGAGCTGCTGCCAGACCTCCTCGCGGAACGGCGTGCGCGCGTGCTCCTTGACCGCGTCGTGCACCACCTGCGCGAAGTCCTGGTCCTCCCAGTCCCGGCGGGCGAAGCCGACCAGCGAGAAGCCCGGCGGCAGCAGACCCCGGTTGGCCAGGTCGTAGACGGCCGGCATCAGCTTCTTGCGGGACAGGTCGCCGGTGACGCCGAAGATGACGAGCCCGGACGGGCCCGCGATCCTCGGCAGCCGGCGGTCGCGGGCGTCACGCAGCGGATTCACCCAGTCGGCGGTGGACGTGGGCGCCGTCCGCGTCTCTGACGGTGCGGAGCCGGAGCCGGAGCCGGAGTCGGCTCCGGGGGCGGCGGCGTCGGACGCGGCCGCGGCGCTCCGGCGGCGCGCCTGTTCGACGGCCGGCTCGCCGGCCTGCATGGCCTTGGGACCCGGCCCCTCCGGAACCGCGGCGGCCTGCGCCGACGGCTCCTTCGCCGCGTCCGCTCCCGGCGTCGCCGGTTCGGCGGGCTTCTTGCTCATTCCGCGTCAACTCCCTTGCTGTTCAAGGACTTCGCGACCGCGTCCAGCAGGTCCTGCCAGGCCGTCTCGAACTTGGCGACGCCCTCGTCCTCCAGCTGCTGCACGACCTCGTCGTAGGAGATCCCCAGCCGCTCGACCGCCGCCAGGTCGGCACGGGCCCGCTCGTAGCCGCCGGTCACCGTGTCACCGGTGACGACGCCGTGATCGGCGGCGGCGTCCAGCGTGGCCTCCGGCATGGTGTTCACCGTGCCCGGCGCGACCAGCTCGTCCACATACAGGGTGTCCTTGTACGCGGGATCCTTCACCCCGGTCGACGCCCACAGCGGACGCTGCTCGTTCGCGCCGGCGCCCTTGAGGGCGGCGAAGCGCTCGCCGGCCGGCGTCGAACCGTCGGCGGAGCCGAACACCTGCTCGTACGCCTCGTAGGCCAGCCGCGCGTTCGCCAGGGCCGCCCGGCCCTTCAGCGCCAGGGACTCCTCGGTGCCCAGCAGGGTCAGCCGCTTGTCGATCTCGGAGTCGACCCGGGAGACGAAGAAGGAGGCGACGGAGTGGACCGGCGACAGGTCCCGGCCCGCGGCACGCGCCTTCTCCAGACCGGCGAGGTAGGCGTCCATCACCTCGCGGTAGCGCTCCAGGGAGAAGATCAGCGTCACGTTCACACTGATACCCGCTCCGACGACCTCGGTGATCGCCGGCAGGCCCGCCCGGGTGGCGGGGATCTTGATCATCACGTTGGGGCGGTCCACCAGCCAGGCCAGCTGACGGGCCTCGGCGACGGTCGCCACCGTGTCGTGGGCGAGCCGCGGGTCCACCTCGATGGAGACCCGGCCGTCGCGGCCGCCGGTCGCGTCGTACACCGGCCGCAGCACGTCGGCGGCGGCCCGCACGTCGGCGGTGGTCATCATGCGCACGGCCTCGTCGACGGTGACGCCGCGCACCGCCAGGTCGGCGAGCTGCGCCTCGTAGCCCTCCCCGGAGCCGATGGCGGCCTGGAAGATCGAGGGGTTGGTGGTCACGCCCACCACGTGCTTGCTCTCGACGAGACCGGCCAGGTCGCCCGAGTCGATCCGCGGCCGCGACAGGTCGTCCAGCCAGATCGACACGCCCTCGGCGGACAGGCGCTCGAGCGCTCCGGCGGTCGCGGTTGCTTCGGTCACAGTGATCATCTTCCTTGTTGCGTTCGGATCATGCGCGCGCGGCGGCCAGCGATTCGCGGGCCGCGGCGACGACGTTCTCGGGGGTGAAGCCGTACTCGGCGAAAAGGATCCCGGCGTCGGCCGAGGCGCCGAAGTGCTCCAGGGAGACGATGCGCCCCGCATCACCCACATAGCGGTACCAGGTCAGCCCGATGCCGGCCTCCACCGCGACCCGCGCCCGCACCGACGGCGGCAGCACGCGCTCGCGGTACTCGCGGGGCTGCTCCTCGAACCACTCCACCGACGGCATCGACACCACCCGGGTGCCGATGCCCTCCGCCTCCAGGCTCTCGCGGGCGGCCACGGCGAGCTGCACCTCGGAGCCGGTGGCGATGAGGACCACGTCGGGGGTGCCGGTGGACGCCTCCCGGAGGACGTACCCGCCCTTGGCCGCGTCGTCGTTCGGCGCGTACGTCGGCACGCCCTGGCGGGTCAGCGCCAGACCGTGCGGGGCCGGGTCGGTGGAGTGCCGCCGCAGGATCTCCGCCCAGGCGACGGCGGTCTCGTTGGCGTCGGCGGGACGGACCACGTTCAGGCCGGGGATGGCGCGCAGCGAGGCCAGGTGCTCGACGGGCTGGTGGGTCGGGCCGTCCTCGCCCAGGCCGATGGAGTCGTGCGTCCACACGTAGGTCACCGGCAGCTGCATCAGCGCGGCCAGGCGCACCGCGTTGCGCATGTAGTCGGAGAAGACCAGGAACGTGCCGCCGTAGATGCGGGTGTTGCCGTGCAGGGCGATGCCGTTCATCTCCGCGGCCATGGAGAACTCGCGGATGCCGAAGTGGACGGTGCGCCCGTAGGGGTCGGCGCCCGGCAGCGGGTTGCCCTTCGGCAGGAACGAGGACGTCTTGTCGATCGTCGTGTTGTTGGAGCCGGCCAGGTCGGCGGAGCCGCCCCACAGCTCGGGCAGGACCGCGCCGAGCGCCTGGAGCACCTTGCCGGAGGCGGCGCGGGTGGCGACCGCCTTGCCCTCCTCGAAGACCGGCAGCGCGTCCTGCCAGCCGTCGGGGAGCTGGCCGGCCACGATCCGGTCGAGCAGCTTCGCGCGCTCGGGCTGGGCGCCGCGCCACTCGTCGAGCCGCTTGTCCCAGGCGGCGTGCTCCTCGGCGCCGCGGTCCAGGGCCTGCCGGGTGTGTGCGAGGACGTCCTCCTCGACCTGGAAGGTGCGCTCCGCGTCGAAGCCGAGCAGGCGCTTGGTGGCGGCGATCTCCTCCTCGCCGAGCGCCGAGCCGTGTGCGGCCTCGGTGTTCCGCGCGTGGGGGGCCGGCCAGGCGATGATCGTGCGCATGGCGATGATCGAGGGGCGCCCGGTCTCGGCCTTCGCCGCCGTCAGCGCCGTGTACAGCGCGGCCACGTCGACGTCGCCGTCCTCGGTCGGCTCGACGCGCTGGGTGTGCCAGCCGTAGGCCTCGTAGCGCTTGAGCACGTCCTCGGAGAAGGCGGTGGCGGTGTCGCCCTCGATGGAGATGTGGTTGTCGTCGTAGAGGAAGACCAGGTTCCCGAGCTTCTGGTGCCCGGCCAGCGAGGAGGCCTCGGCGGAGACGCCCTCCTCCAGGTCGCCGTCGGAGACGATCGCCCAGACGGTGTGGTCGAAGGGGGAGGCGCCCTCGGGCGCCTCCGGGTCGAACAGACCGCGCTCGTAGCGGGCGGCCATCGCCATGCCCACCGCCATCGCGACGCCCTGACCGAGCGGCCCGGTCGTCGTCTCCACGCCCGCGGTGTGCCCGTACTCAGGGTGACCGGGCGTCTTCGAACCGTAGGTGCGGAACGCCTTCAGGTCGTCCAGCTCCAGCTCGTACCCGGCGAGGTAGAGCTGCGTGTAGAGGGTCAGCGAGGTGTGGCCGGGGGAGAGGACGAAGCGGTCCCGGCCGGTCCACTCCGGGTCGGCCGGGTCGTGCCGCATCACCTTCTGAAAGATCGTGTACGCGGCCGGGGCCAGGCTCATCGCGGTGCCGGGGTGGCCGTTGCCGACCTTCTGCACGGCGTCGGCCGCCAGCAGGCGGGCGGTGTCGACGGCACGCCGGTCGAGGTCGGTCCACTCGAAGCGGTCGGTTGTCTGCTCGCTCATCTTCAAGAAGTCCTCGGAAGAAGCGGAAATGGTGCCGGACGTGTTCGAACTTAAAAGTCAGACTTTTTCGCCGGAAGGTCTTCGTGTGTCAGCCTGTGGTGAAAATGGGACACCCCGCGACGAACGATCCGGACGGCGGGCGGTCAAGGCGGTACGAGAGGGACATGGCGGACGCAATCACCCAGCACGGAGCGGGCGCCCGGGGCGGCGACGGCGACGGGATCAGGACCTTCCCCTTCCCGGTCGACCTCAGCCTCGGCGGCGTCGGGCTCCAGATAGGCCCCATGGGCGGCGGGCGCACCTGGCACGCCGAGGCCCCTCTGCATCGCGTCCACCGCATCGACTTCCACGTGGTCATGCTCTTCGGTGACGGCCCCGTGCGGCACATGGTCGACTTCGCCGAGTACGAGATCGAGGCGCACGACGTGCTGTGGGTCCGCCCCGGACAGGTCCATCGTTTCTCCGGTACCGACGAGTACCGCGGAACCGTGCTGACCATGCAGCCCGGCTTCCTGCCCCGCGCCACCGTCGAGGCGACCGGCCTGTACCGCTACGACCTGCCGCCCCTGCTCCACCCCGACGACGCCCAGCGGGAGGCGCTGGAGGCCGCCCTCGGCCAGCTGCGCCGCGAGTACGAGGACACCGAGACCCTTCCCCTGAGCCTGCACACCGCGGTGCTGCGCCACTCGCTGACCGCGTTCCTGCTGCGTCTGGCCCATCTGGCGGCGAGCTCGGCGGAAGCCACCCGGCGGCAGGCCGACACCACCTTCACCCTGTTCCGCGACGCGGTCGAGAAGGGCTTCACCACCAACCACAGCGTCAGCGCCTACGCCGACGCCCTCGGCTACTCCCGCCGCACCCTCGTACGAGCGGTCCGCGCCGCCACCGGCGAGACCCCCAAGGGCTTCATCGACAAGCGCGTGGTGCTGGAGGCCAAGCGGCTGCTCGCCCACACCGGCCTGCCGATCGGCCGGGTCGGCGCGGCCGTCGGCTTCCCCGACGCGGCCAACTTCTCCAAGTTCTTCCAACTCCACACCGGCCAGACCCCGGTGGCCTTCCGGGCGGAACTGCGCTGAACGCGCGACGGCCCCGCGCCGGTGCGCGGGGCCGTCGGACGACCGGGGGCCTGCGGGAGGCGGTACGGGCGGGCGTCCGGCCGGAGCCGGTACGGCGTCCGGCGTCCCTACCGGAGTCGGTACGAGTGGACGGTCGTCGCCACCTTGCACACGCTCGGCGGGACCACCTCGGCGCGCAGGACGCCTCGGGCGGCGTCGTAGTCCACGCCCTCCGCCTCGAACGTCCCCGAGCACACGCTGCGCTGGGGCAGCGCGAACAGGCTCGTCACATGCCCGGTGACCGGCGAGCCGTCCAGCGCGTGGTCCAGGTCCACCTGGAGCAGCGGCCGGTCCTCGGGGAAGAGCGACCTCGAGCCGTCGTCCGACGCGCACAGCAGCCGCGTGCCGTCGACGAAGTCGCAGCCCTGGATGTCGCGCACGGGCTTGTCGAGGGTGATCTGCGGGGCCTGCGCCAGTGTGCCGCCCGCGGCGGGGGTGGCCGGGTTGAGCAGGGGAGCGGGGAAGACCTGGAGCCGGCCCTGGTCGCCCCACTCGCCCGACACCAGCCACTGGGCGTCGGGGGAGACGGCGGCGAAGGAGTTGTTCACCTTCTCGCCGGCGTCGAGCGGATGGACGTACTCGTAGCGCTTGCCGGCCGGGGTGGTCACCGCGTACATCTTCGACGTCGCGTCGTCCGCGCCCTGGTAGGCGTCGAAGACGTAGTCCCGGGCGACGTCCGGGTCGCCGACGTGGTTCCAGCCCTTGACGCGCAGGTCCAGCGGGATCGAGGCGAGCCCCCGGTACAGCAGGGACCCGTCCGCGCGGCTCGCCAGGCCCTGGCTGCCGCTCAGCGAGTCGACGTACGCGGTGCCGGTCTCCTGCCAGACCGGCACGGCCGCCACGGCGGAGGCGGCCGTGGCGAGGGCGACGGCCGCCGACAGGGTCACGACGGCGAACAGTTGACGTCTCATACGAACCTGCCATGTCCATGAGGGGTGGTGGGTTCGCATCGAACCATGTGCCAGCCCGTCAGGTCACCGCCTGAGGCGGGCGCGTCCGGATCGCGTCCCCGCCTCCCTCGCGCACCGGCCGCCCCGCACTCCGGTGCGCGGGCAGGGGCGCGCCCGACGAGTAGGGTTCATGGCGGGCCGGCGCCGGCCGGACGCCGTGGCGGGAAGGTGCGAGGGTGAGGCTGACGATTCTGGGCGGCGGCGGATTCCGGGTGCCGCTCGTGTACGGGGCACTGCTGACGGACCGCGCCGAGGGCCGGGTCACCGAGGTCGTCCTGCACGACGTCGACGCCGGACGGCTCTCCGCGGTGACCCGGGTGCTGGCCGAACAGGCCGCCGGAGTGCCGGACGCCCCCGCCGTGCGGGCCACCACCGGCCTCGACGAGGCGCTGCGCGGCGCCGACTTCGTGTTCTCCGCTATCCGCGTCGGCGGCCTGGAAGGTCGCGCGCAGGACGAACGGGTCGCCCTCGCCGAGGGCGTGCTCGGCCAGGAGACGGTCGGCGCGGGCGGCATCGCCTACGGGCTGCGCACCGTGCCCGTCGCCGCCGACATCGCCCGGCGGGTGGCCCGCCTCGCGCCCGACGCCTGGGTCATCAACTTCACCAACCCGGCCGGACTGGTCACCGAGGCCATGTCCCGCCACCTCGGCGACCGCGTCATCGGCATCTGCGACTCACCGGTCGGCCTCGGCCGCCGCATCGCCCGGGTGCTCGGAGTCGCTCCGCAGGAGGCGTGGATCGACTACGTCGGCCTCAACCACCTCGGCTGGGTGCGGGGGCTGCGGGTCGCCGGACGCGACCGACTCCCGCGCCTGCTGGGCGATCCGGAGCTGCTCGGCTCCTTCGAGGAGGGTCGGCTCTTCGGCCCCGACTGGCTGCGCTCCCTCGGCGCGATCCCGAACGAGTACCTGCACTACTACTACTTCAACCGTGAGGCCGTCGAGGCCTACCAGCGCGCCGAGAAGACCCGAGGCGCCTTCCTGCGCGACCAGCAGGCGGCGTTCTACGAGCGGTTGGGCGACCCGCGCGCCCCCGCGCTGGAGACGTGGAACCGCACCCGCGCCGAGCGCGAGGCCACCTACATGGCCGAGAACCGGGAGGCTGCCGGGGCGGGGGAGCGGGAGGAGGACGACCTCTCGGGCGGCTACGAGAAGGTGGCCCTCGCCCTGATGCGGGCCATCGCCCGCGACGAACGCGCCACGCTGATCCTCAACGTCCGCAACCGCACCACGCTTTCGGTGCTGGACGCGGACGCCGTCATCGAAGTGCCCTGCCTGGTCGACGCGGGCGGCGCCCACCCGGTCTCCGTCGATCCGCTGCCGGGCCACGCCACCGGCCTGGTCTGCGCGGTCAAGGCGGTCGAGCGCGAGGTGCTCGCCGCGGCCGAGTCGCACTCCCGTGAGGCGGCGGTCAAGGCCTTCGCGCTGCACCCGCTGGTCGACTCCGTCGACGTCGCCCGCAGGCTGGTCGAGGGATACACACGGGTCCACCCCGGGCTGGCGTATCTCGCCTGAATGCCGGGGGAACTGCGTCGCGGCGGCCGGCCGCCCCCCGTACCGCGACCGGCCGCCCCGAGCCCCCGTTCCCCCGTGTCCCCCGTTCCCGTCCCCCGTCTTCTCCGCATCCCCACCCATGAGAGTCGGTGGCGGCGCTCCTGATACACCCCGGAAGAGAAGAATCCGCGGAAGACCGCCGGCGGAGCCGGAGCGTGCGTTCGCGAGCGCGGACGCGGGAGGGCGATCAGGAGGCGTGGGCCCGGGAGCAGGGATCCGGGCGGACGGTTTCGGGCAGAAGGTTTCGGCCACGCGGCCGGGCCGGTGGCCGGGGATTCCCCTTGTCCGGGTGTCCGCCCGTGTGTTCTTGTGGTGCCCGACGGGCGTGTGACGGGGGGCGAGGGTGATGGCGACGGCGGACGGTGGCGGACGGCTGCTGGCCGTCAGCGACCTGCACATCGGATACCGCGAGAACCGCGATCTGGTGGAACGGATGGAACCGGACTCGCCGGACGACTGGCTGCTGGTCGCCGGGGACGTCGCCGAGACCGTCACCGACATCCGCTGGGCGCTGAAGACGCTGGCGAGCCGCTTCCGCAAGGTCGTCTGGGCACCCGGCAACCACGAACTGTGGACCCACCCGAAGGACACCGTCGCCCTGCGCGGCGTCGCCCGCTACGAGCACCTGGTCGAACTCTGCCGCGACCTCGGCGTCACGACGCCCGAGGACCCCTACCCCGTCTGGGAAGGACCCGGCGGACCGGTGGCCGTGGCCCCGCTGTTCCTGCTCTACGACTACTCGTTCCTGCCGGCCGGCTGCACCACCAAGGACGAGGGGCTGGCCTACGCGCACGGAACCGGGATCGTCTGCAACGACGAGTTCCTGCTGCACCCCGACCCCTACCCGAGCCGGGAGGCGTGGTGCCGGGCCCGGGTCGCCGAAACCGGGCGCAGACTCGCGAGGCTCCCCGCCGACCTGCCGACCGTGCTCGTCAACCACTACCCGCTGGACCGGCACCCCATGGACGTGCTGTGGCACCCCGAGTTCGCCATGTGGTGCGGCACCCGGCTGACCGCCGACTGGCACCGCAGGTTCCGCGTCGCCGCCATGGTCTACGGTCACCTCCACATCCCCCGCACCACCTGGCACGAGGGCGTCCGCTTCGAGGAGGTGTCGGTGGGATACCCCCGCGAGTGGCGCAAGCGGCCGGGACCGCCGGGCGGACTGCGCCGGATACTGCCGATGGAGGATCGAACCGTTGATCGATGAGCTGCTCCCGGCCTCGGTGGTGGCCGTGGAGGCGTACGGCGACGAGCAGGGCGCCCTGCCCCCGCTGTTTCCCGAGGAGGAGGCGGTCGTGGCGCGCGCCGTCGACAAGCGCCGCCGCGAGTTCGCCGTCGTACGGGGCTGCGCCCGGCGCGCCATGGAGAAACTGGGCGTCCAGCCGCAGCCCCTCGTGCCGGCGGACCGCGGGGCGCCCGTCTGGCCGCTGGGCCTGACGGGCAGCATGACCCACTGCGAGGGGTACTGCGCCGCGGCCCTGGTGCGCGCCGCCGACCTGGCCTCCCTCGGCATCGACGCGGAGCCGCACGAGCCCCTCCCGGACGGAGTGCTCGACGCCGTCGCCCTGCCCGGCGAGACGCGGCGGCTGGCCGCCCTGGCGGCCCGGGACACCGCGGTCCACTGGGACCGGCTGCTGTTCAGCGCCAAGGAGTCCGTGTACAAGGCGTGGTTCCCGCTGACCGGGAAGTGGCTCGACTTCTCGGAGGCGGACATCGAGGTGTACCCGGACCCCGGCACGCCCCGCCGCGGTCGTTTCCGCGCCGCGCTGCTCGTCCCGGGCCCCGTGGTCGGCGGCCGCCGCCTCACCGGCTTCGAGGGCCGGTGGACCGTCGGCGGCGACCTGGTCGCCACCGCGGTCACCGTCCCGCACTCCTGACCAGGCCCGCACGCTCGGCCCGGTCCGGACTCCTCGGGCCCGGGCCGGACCCTTCGGACCTGGCCCGGGCCGCCGTGCCCGGGCCGGGCACGGCGGCGGTCCGTCAGGAGGTGCGCGACCAGGTGTCGAGCAGGTCGAAGAAGGCCTCCTCGTTGCCCGTCAGGCCGGCCCGGTCGAGGGCCCGTTCCGCCTCCGCGAGGACGGAGGGCGGGACGAGCGCCGGCCGGCCGGCGGCCGGCGGGGCGTCGAAGGCGGCGCGCACGGTGTGCAGCAGCCGCAGATAGGCCTGGACGGCGGTGCGCTCGTGGTCGGTCAGTACGGCGGTCGGCATGGGTGGCTCTCCCCGGTTTCGGCGTCACACTCTCCCGCGCCCGGTCGTGCGCGGGGCGCGGTGCCACACCAGCTTGCCGCCCACCACTGACAACGCCCCCGCGTCGCGCTCCGGTTCGCCCGCCGGACGCGGGGACGGCGCTGGTCCAGGGCCTGTCTGTCGATTCCCGCCGGGCCCGCGACGCCTGGCGCCGTTCCCCCGAGCTCTTCGAGCAGGGGGTGCCCCCGGCCGCGCTGTCGGGCACGCCCCGGTACACCCGGTACGAGGACGACCCTCCGCCTTGCGATGTTCCCCCACTGCCTGAACGGCGTGGGAGGTGCCCCCATCACCAGACCGCCGCGGGCTGATCCGACGCGAACGGTCAGACGCCCTAGGGGCGGTCCCGGGGCGGGAGGTCGCCTTCCGCTTCCACGCGCCGGCCCAGGTAACCGAGCGACGCCTCGATCCGCCCCGCCAGATGATCGCGCTGCACCGGCCCGCGCAGCGAGGAACCGGCCAGCCACGTACGGCACTTGCTGGCGAGCAGCAGGCCGAAGCTCTCCGCTTCCTCCTCCTGGGCCAGGTCGAACCGGCTGCGCGCGGCCACCTTGCGGACGGTCGCCCGGAGATCGGCGCCCTCGTCGAGCAGCCGCGCGGCCACCGACGCCCCCTCGACGTGGTGGCTGTGGTGCCCGGCCTGCATGTGCCACAGCTCGTGGCCGAGGATCACCAACTGGTGGTCGGGGGCGGTGCGTTCCTCGACGAGCAGCAGGTCCTGGTCGCTCATGTCCAGCCACAGCCCGCTGGCCGTCCCGGGCGGGAAGGCGGCCGTACGAAAGCGCACCGGCCGTCCGCGCCGCCTGCTCATCGCCTCGCACAGGCCGGCCAGCAGATCGGCGGGCGGGGCGGGCGCGGTCAGGGCGAGCTCGCCCACCAGCGCACCGCACAGCCGGCGCATGTCCCTGCCGATGCCCGCGCCCCTGCCCAGCATCACGACTCGGGCCGCTTGACGCTCTCCAGGAGCATGTCCAGCCACTCGGCGACCTTGTCCCGGTGCTGGTCGGTGGGCAGCTGCGCGGCCCGCCAGGCGATCCCGCGGACGCCGTGGTTCTGCAGCAGCCGCTCCAGCGGGTCGTCGGCTGCGGCCGCCGCCTCCCGCTCCCGGTCCGCGAGCCGTTGCAGCAGTTCCTGCTCGGTGCGCTGCAGGGCGCCCGCGAGCGCCTCCGGGTCCTCGGCGGTCAGGAAGCCCGCGTGCACCCGGAAGAACCGCTGGATGGCGTCGCAGTGCTCCATGGTGGGGCGCCGGTCGCCGTTGATGAGGGCCCCCGCCTGCTGGCGCGACATCCCCGCGCCGTCGGCGATCTCCTGCTGCGTGTAGCGCCGCCGGTTGGGCTTGAGCCGGGTGCGGCGCAGCAGGTCCAGCCGCTGCAGGAAGCGGGCCTGCACATCCGGTTCGCCCGCGGGCCGGCCGCTCAGCAGTGCTTTGATCACGGGCTCGGGCACGCCGCAGGCCACGGACAGGCGGGCGACGTCGAAGACCTCCGCCTGGGGTACGCCCAGCCGTTCGGCGAGCGTGGTGACACGTGCGACGACCGCCGACAGGACAGCCGACGCCACGGTACCCGGATCCTCGATGCCATCCGTCACCGACAGATCTCCTACGTCTCTCTCAGACTTCTCACAGGGCAGGGTGCCGTGAACCTCCCGGAGAGTAGCCCGTTGTTCGAACTCACATCCAGGTCTCGCCACAACTGTGGCCAATTTCAGCCGTCGAGCGGCATGAAATGCCACGATAGTTGACACGGCCCCGTCCGAACAGCAGGATCAAGGCGCCGCGTGAAGGCCGCAGAGGCAAGAGGGGTGACCTCCCGATGGCATTTCAGGCAGGAGGACAACGGCCGGTGCCGCGGTCCGCTCCCGTCAGTCCCGAGGCGCAGGCCTACCTGCAGGACTACGCCATGCTTCTGGAGGCCGTCTCCTTCCCGTCCTTCGTCGTCGACCACCGGTGGGACGTCGTTCTGACCAACGGCGCCTTCACGTCGCTCTTCGGCGGCGTCGGCCCGTACCCGACGGCCATGCCCGGCGAGAACTTCCTGCGCTTCGTGCTGTTCCACCCGGAGGCCGGGTCCGTCCTCGGCGACCACGAGTCCCGCTGGTGCCTGCCGATGCTGGCCCAGTTCGCGGCGACCACGGAGCGTCTGGGCCACGATCCCGGTCTGCAGGCCATCCGCCGGGACATCGCCCAGGACCCGATCATGGAGGCCGCCTACCGGCACGGCCTGCCGCACTGGATCCGGGCGGTCGGCCCGGCGGCCGCCGAGCCCGACGGCGCGGTCCGTCCGCTGCTGCACCCCGATCCTCGCTGGGGCGCCACCGACTGCCGGGTCGTCGAGGAGACCCCGGCCACCCTGCGGGAGCTGGGCTACACCCGGCTGACCCTGGTCCTGCGCGAGCCGCCCCGGCCCGCCCGGCCCCGGCACCGGCCGCGCCGTGCCCGCCGCCCGGCCGGCCACCTCAGCGTGGTTCCCGCACCCGAGGCCTGACGCCCGGCACCGCCGGCGTTCAGGTCGCCGACGGCGCCGGGCGTCAGACCCGGCCCGGCAGGGCTCCGCACGGCCACCGAAGGAACGGCTCAGCGGGCCCCCGGACGGCTCCGAGGAGCCTGGTCCGGGCGAGCTCGGGGAGGTCGTTCCCGGCCACCGGGCGGGGGCGGGCCGCCGCCCGCACCCGGGTCCGCCTGTACGGGCCGGACGGCGCGTCATGCCCTCCGGAGCCGGGTACGTTCGCGCCCGGCGCCCTTGCCCGACGCCCTTGCCCGGCGCTCTCGCCCGCGGCCCCCGCCCCGAGCCGGTCCGGGACCGGGGTGTCCCCGAGGCATCCCCCTGCATCCGGCCCCGCGCGCGGGAGGCACGCCGGACGCGACGAGTCCACCCCCGCGTTACGCAAGTTGCTTGCGCTTCTTGCGCTAGGCTTGCGTGCATGACGCGACGACTTGCGGAAGTGGCGAAGAAGGTCGGAGTCAGCGAGGCAACGGTCAGCCGGGTGCTCAACGGCAAGCCAGGCGTCTCCGCTGCCACCCGGCAGGCGGTGCTGTCCGCGCTGGACGTCCTCGGTTACGAGCGGCCCACGCAGCTGCGCGGCGAGCGGGCCCGGCTGGTCGGCCTGGTCCTGCCGGAGCTGCAGAACCCCATCTTCCCGGCGTTCGCCGAGGTGATCGGCGGAGCGCTGGCCCAGCTGGGGCTCACGCCCGTGCTGTGCACGCAGACCAAGGGCGGGGTGTCCGAGGCGGACTACGTGGAGCTGCTGCTGCAGCAGCAGGTCTCCGGCGTGGTCTTCGCCGGCGGCCTCTACGCGCAGGCGGACGCGCCGCACGACCACTACCGGCTGCTGGCCGAGCGCAACATCCCCGTGGTGCTGGTCAACGCGGGGATCGAGCGCCTGGGCTTTCCCGGGGTGTCCTGCGACGACGCGGTCGCCGTGGAGCAGGCCTGGCGGCACCTGGTCTCCCTGGGGCACGAGCGGATCGGCCTCGTCCTCGGCCCGGGCGACCACGTGCCCTCCGCGCGGAAGCTGGCGGCGGCCCGCGCGCTCGGCGCCGAACTGCCCGACGAGTTCGTCGCCCGCGCCATCTTCTCCATCGAGGGCGGCCACGCGGCGGCGACCAAGCTCATCGACCGGGGCGTCACCGGGTTCATCTGCGCCAGCGACCCGCTCGCGCTCGGCGTCGTACGGGCCGCCCGGCGCCGCGGCCTCGACGTCCCGTCGCGCGTCTCCGTCGTCGGCTACGACGACTCGGCGCTGATGAACTGCACGGAACCGCCGCTGACCACCGTGCGCCAGCCCATCGAGTCCATGGGCAAGGCCGCCGTCGAGCTGCTCAACGCGCAGATCGCCGGCAGCGCCGTACCGGCCGACGAGCTGCTGTTCGAACCAGAACTGGTCGTACGCGGCTCCACCGCGCAGGCCCCGCGCGACTGACGCGCCCAGGGCTCCGGGGCCGGCCCGACCGGACCCCGGGCCCCAGGCGGCCGAGCCCGGACCGACCGGGCCCCACGCCCAGGCCGCCCGCGCTCCACGGGCCACCCGGGCCCCACGCCCAAGCCACCCGGGCCCTGCGCCCAGCCCGCCCGGCCCCGCGACCGACTGGCACGTCCTCCACCCACGCACCCGCGTACGCCCCGGCGCCCGCGCCCGCCTCCGCCCCCGCCCAGGCCCGTGACGACTCGTCACGGGCCTGCAATCGCTTTCTCCGCCTTCGTGCGGACCCGCTACACCCCCAGCAAATTCCCGTCTCAAAGATCCTGTCAGCTGTCAAATAATTGCGGATTCTGCGCGAGATCTTGCGCCCAGCCCTCTCCGGTGCTTGAGTGTGCGGCGCCCACCGCTCCTGCCCAGAGGGGTCCACCGATGAGAAGCACCGGGTTCCGACACGCCGTCGCCGCGATCGGCGTCTGTTCCCTCGCCCTCGCCGTGACGTCGTGCGGTTCGAACGACGACGACACGGCGAGCGGCAAGACCCGCATCACGGTCAACTGCGAGCCGCCCAAGAGCGCCAAGGTCGACCGGAAGTTCTTCGACGAGGACACGGCGTCCTTCGAGAAGCAGAACCCGGACATCGACGTCGTCACGCACGACGCGTTCCCCTGCGAGGACCCCAAGACGTTCGACGCCAAGCTGGCCGGCGGCCAGATGGAGGACGTCTTCTACACGTACTTCACCGACGTCAAGCACGTCGTCGACACCGGCCAGGCCGCCGACCTCACCCCGTACGTCAAGGAGTTGAAGAGCTACGGCACCCTCCAGAAGCAGCTGCGTGACATCTACACCGTCGACGGCAAGGTCTACGGCATCCCGCGCACCGGCTACTCGATGGGCCTGATCTACAACAAGAAGCTCTTCCAGAAGGCCGGCCTCGACCCCGAGAAGCCGCCGACCACCTGGGAAGAGGTCCGCGCCGACGCCAGGAAGATCGCCGCGCTCGGCGGCGGCACCGTCGGCTACGCCGACTACAGCGCCCAGAACCAGGGCGGCTGGCACTTCACCGCCGAGATGTACTCCCAGGGCGGTGACATCGTCAGCGCCGACGGCAAGAAGGCCATCATCGACACCCCCGAGGGCCGGGCCGTCCTGCAGAACCTGCACGACATGCGCTGGACCGACGACTCCATGGGCAGCAAGCAGCTCCTCGTCATCAACGACGTCCAGCTGCTCATGGGCACGGGCAAGCTCGGCATGTACCTGGCCGCCCCCGACAACATCCCGATCCTGGTCAAGGAGAAGGGCGGCAACTACACGGACCTCGCCCTCGCCCCGATGCCCGGCGGCAAGGGCACCCTCGTCGGCGGTGACGGCTACATGTTCAACAAGAAGGACACGCCCGCCCAGATCCGCGCCGGCCTGAAGTACCTCGACCATATGTTCCTCACCCCCGGCAAGGGCTTCCTCGGCGACTACGCCCGCGCCAAGAAGAACAACGCGCCCGTCGGCCTGCCCGAGCCGCGTCTGTTCACCGGCGCCGCCGACGCCACCGACCAGCAGGTCAAGAAGGCCAACGCCAACGTCCCGGTGGAGAACTACCAGCCCTTCCTGGACGGCAACCAGAACATCCAGCTGAAGGTCGAGCCGCCGAACGCGCAGCAGATCTACTCCGTCCTCGACGGCGTCGTCTCCGCCGTCCTCACCAAGAAGGACGCCGACATCGACCGACTGATCAAGGACGCCTCCGGCAAGATCGACGGCATCCTGGCCCGGAGCTGACCGACGATGACGAAAACGGCCGAGCGGCGGCCCGCCGAGGCGATGGCCGTCCACCCGGTACAGGCGCCGCCCCGGGCAGGGGACCGGAGGCGGCGCCGCCTCGCCGAACAGGCCCGCGCCTACGCCTTCCTCCTCGGCGGTCTGATCTGCTTCGCCCTGTTCTCCTGGTACCCGGCGATCCGCGCCGTCGTGATCGCCTTCCAGAAGTACACGCCGGGCAACCCGCCCGAGTGGGTCGGCACCGACAACTTCACCCACGTCCTGCACGACCCCGAGTTCGGCGCCGCCTGGCGCAACACCCTCACCTTCACCCTGCTCGCCCTGCTGATCGGCTTCGCCGTCCCGTTCGTCCTGGCCCTCGTCCTGAACGAACTCCGGCACGCGAAGGCCTTCTTCCGCGTCGTCGTCTACCTGCCGGTGATGATCCCGCCGGTGGTCAGCGCCCTGCTGTGGAAGTGGTTCTACGACCCCGGCGCCGGCCTCGCCAACGAGACGCTGCGCGCCCTGCACCTGCCCACCTCGAACTGGACCAACGGCACCGACACGGCGCTGGTCTCCCTGGTCCTCGTGGCGACCTGGGCCAACCTCGGCGGCACCGTCCTCATCTACCTCGCCGCCCTGCAGTCGATCCCCGGCGAACTGTACGAGGCCGCCGAACTGGACGGCGCGAACATCCTCCAGCGCGTCCGCCACGTCACGATCCCGCAGACCCGTTTCGTGATCCTGATGCTGATGCTGCTCCAGGTCATCGCCACCATGCAGGTGTTCACCGAACCGTTCGTGATCACGGGCGGCGGCCCGGAGAGCGCCACGGTCACCGTCCTCTACCTCATCTACAAGTACGCCTTCCTCTACAACGACTTCGGCGGCGCCTGCGCGCTGAGCGTCATGCTGCTGGTGCTGCTCGGCGTCTTCTCCGCGATCTATCTCCGGCTCACCCGGTCCGGCTCCGGTGAGGAGTACGCATGAGCAGCGCGACCCGCACCCTCGTCTCCCCGGCCACCCTGGCCCGCCCGCGCGGCAAGGCCCTGTACTGGACCGTGTTCGGCGCGGTCGTGGCCCTGTTCACGCTGGCCTTCCTCTTCCCCGTCTACTGGATGGTGACCGGCGCGACCAAGTCGCCCGACGAGGTGGCCCGGACGCCGCCCACCCTGGTCCCCGAGCACTGGCACGCGGGAGCCTTCACCGACGCCTGGGACCTGATGCAGCTGCCGCAGCACCTGTGGAACACCGTCGTCCAGGCCGCCGGCGCCTGGGCCTTCCAGCTGGTGTTCTGCACGGCCGCCGCCTACGCCCTGTCCAAGCTGAGACCGGCCTTCGGCAAGGTGATCCTGGGCGGCATCCTCGCCACCCTGATGGTTCCGGCCCAGGCCCTGGTCGTGCCGAAGTACCTCACCGTCGCCGACCTCCCCCTCATCCACACCAGCCTGCTCGACGACCCCCTCGCGATCTGGCTGCCGGCCGTCGCCAACGCCTTCAACCTCTACCTGCTCAAACGGTTCTTCGACCAGATCCCGCGCGACGTGCTGGAGGCCGCGGAGATCGACGGCGCGGGCAAGCTGCGCATCCTGTGGTCGATCGTGCTGCCGATCTCCCGGCCGGTGCTCGGCGTCGTGTCGATCTTCGCGCTGGTCGCGGTCTGGCAGGACTTCCTGTGGCCGCTGATGGTCTTCTCCGACACCGGCAAGCAGCCCATCAGCGTCGCCCTGGTGCAGCTGTCGCAGAACATCCAGCTGACCGTGCTCATCGCCGCCATGGTGATCGCCAGCATCCCGATGGTCGCCCTCTTCCTCGTCTTCCAGCGGCACATCATCGCCGGGATCAGCGCGGGCAGCACGAAGGGCTGACACCGCCCCTTCGCACCGACACAGAAAGGCAGGCACAGTGGGACAGCCCACCCATGCCCGAAACGGCCGCGACGACGCCGACTGGTGGCGCGACGCCGTCCTCTACCAGGTCTACGTCCGCAGCTTCGCCGACGGCGACGGCGACGGCACCGGCGACCTCGCGGGCGTCCGCTCCCGGCTCCCGTACCTCGCCGAACTCGGCGTGGACGCGCTCTGGTTCAGCCCCTGGTATCTCTCCCCGATGAAGGACGGCGGCTACGACGTCGCCGACTACCGCGCCATCGACCCCGCCTTCGGCACCCTCGCCGAGGCGGAGAAGGTGATCGCCGAGGCCCGTGAGCTCGGCATCCGCACCATCGTCGACATCGTGCCCAACCACGTCTCCGACCAGCACCCGTGGTTCCGTGCCGCCCGCGCCGCCGCCCCCGGCGCGCCCGAGCGGGAGCTGTTCCACTTCCGGCCCGGAAGAGGCGAGCACGGCGAACTCCCGCCCAACAACTGGACATCCGAGTTCGGCGGCCCGGCCTGGAGCCGGCTCCCGGACGGCGACTGGTACCTGCACCTCTTCGCCCCCGAGCAGCCCGACGTCAACTGGGCCCACCCGGCGGTCCGCCAGGAGCACGAGGACATCCTCCGCTTCTGGTTCGAGCGCCAAGTGGCCGGAGTGCGCATCGACTCGGCCGCGCTGCTCGTCAAGGACCCCGCGCTGCCCGACTTCACCGAGGGCCGGGGCCCGCATCCGTACGTCGACCGGGACGACCTGCACGACGTCTACCGTTCCTGGCGCCGGCTCGCGGACGAGTACGGCGGTGTCTTCGTCGGCGAGGTGTGGCTGCCCGACAGCGAGCGCTTCGCCCGTTACCTGCGCCCCGACGAGCTGCACAGCGCCTTCAACTTCGCCTTCATGTCCTGTCCCTGGGACGCGGAGAGGTTGCGCACGTCCATCGACGAGACCCTGGCCGAGCACGCCCCCGTGGGCGCCCCCGCCACCTGGGTGCTCTGCAACCACGACATCACCCGCACCGTCACCCGCTACGGCCGCGCCGACACCGGGTTCGACTTCGCCGCCAAGGCGTTCGGCACCCCCACCGACCTCGCCCTGGGCACCCGCCGGGCGCGCGCCGCCGCCCTGCTCTCCCTCGCGCTGCCCGGCGCGGTCTACGTCTACCAGGGCGAGGAACTCGGGCTGCCCGAGGCCGACATCCCCGTCGACCGCATCCAGGACCCGATGCACTTCCGCTCCGGAGGCACCGACCCGGGCCGCGACGGCTGCCGCGTCCCGCTGCCCTGGACCGCCGACGCGCCGCACGCGGGCTTCGGCTCCCGCGAGGAGCCGTGGCTTCCCCAGCCGGCCGACTGGGTCTCGTACGCCGTGGACCGCCAGGCGGGCGACCCCGACTCGATGCTCGCCCTCTACCGCCGGGCGATCCGTCTGCGCCCGGCGTTCGGCGGCGCCCCCCTGACCTGGCTGCCCGCCCCCGACGGCGTCCTCGCCTTCAGCCGTGCCGAGGGGACGGTCTGCGTGGTCAACCTCTCCGCCGAGCCCGCCGAACTGCCGGACCACTCGCGGATCCTGCTGGCCAGCGGCCCGCTGGACACGGCCGGCCGGCTTCCCCAGGACACAGCGGTCTGGCTGCGTTCCTGACCGCGCGGCCGGAGGGCCGTACCACCCCGCACAGCGCTATCCCCGCACCCCCACTCGAAGGGATCAGCACATGCACGGCACCCGCACGTCCGAAGCCGCCCGGCGCCTGCCGGCCGTCTGCGTCACCGTCGCCCTCGCCGCCGGCATGCTCGGCACCCTCACGGCCCCCGCCGCCCACGCGGCGGCGGGCGCCGCCCTCCCCTTCACCTCGGTCGAGGCCGAGTCCGCCACCACCAACGGCACCCGGATCGGGCCCGACCACACCCAGGGCACCCTCGCCTCGGAGGCCTCCGGCCGCCAGGTCGTGCGCCTGTCCGCCGGACAGCGCGTCGAGTTCACCGCACCCCGCGCGGCCAACGCCGTGAACGTCTCCTACAACGTCCCCGACGGCCAGTCCGGCACGCTGAACGTCTACGTCAACGGCGTCCGGCTGGACAAGACCATCGCCGTCACCTCCAAGTACTCCTACGTCGACACCGGCTGGATCGCCGGCGCCAGGACGCACCACTTCTACGACAACGCCCGCCTGTTGCTCGGCCGCGACGTCCAGGCCGGCGACAAGATCGCCGTGGAGGCGGCGAACGTCCAGGTCACGGTGGACGTCGCCGACTTCGAACAGGTGGCCGCCGCGGCCACGCAGCCCGCCGGATCGGTCTCCGTCACGGCCAAGGGCGCCGACCCCAGCGGCCGGGGCGACTCCACCCAGGCCTTCCGCGACGCCGTCAACGCCGCCCAGGGCGGGGTGGTGTGGATCCCACCCGGCGACTACCGGCTGACCTCCTCGCTCGGCGGCGTGCAGAACGTCACGCTCCAGGGCGCGGGCAGCTGGTACTCCGTCGTGCACAGCTCCAGCTTCGTCAACCAGGGCAGCTCGGCGGGCAACGTCCACCTCAAGGACTTCGCGGTCATCGGCGAGGTCACCGAGCGCAACGACTCCAGCCCCGACAACTTCGTCAACGGCTCCCTCGGCCCGAACTCCTCCGTCTCCGGCATGTGGATCCAGCACCTGAAGTGCGGCCTGTGGCTGACCGGGACCAACGACAACCTGGTCGTCGAGAACAACCGCATCCTCGACACCACGGCCGACGGCCTCAACCTCAACGGCAACGCCAAGGGCGTCAAGGTGCGCGGGAACTTCCTGCGCAACCAGGGCGACGACTCGCTCGCCATGTGGTCCCTCAACGCCCCGGACACCGGCAGCAGCTTCGAGAACAACACCATCAGCCAGCCCAACCTGGCCAACGGCATCGCGATCTACGGCGGCACCGACATCGCCGTCAGGAACAACCTGATCTCCGACACCAACGCCCTCGGCAGCGGCATCGCGATCTCCAACCAGAAGTTCGCCGACCCCTTCAACCCGCTCGCCGGCACCATCACCGTCGACGGCAACACCCTCGTGCGCACCGGCGCGATCAACCCCAACTGGGGCCACCCGATGGGCGCGCTGCGCGTCGACTCCTACGACAGCGCCATCGACGCCACGGTGAACATCACCAACACCACGATCACCGACAGCCCCTACAGCGCCTTCGAGTTCGTCTCGGGCGGCGGCACCGGCAACCCGGTCCGCAACGTCACCGTGAACGGCGCGACCGTGAGGAACACCGGCACGGTCGTCGTCCAGGCCGAGACACCGGGCGCCGCCACCTTCCGCAACGTGACCGCGACCGGCGTCGGCGCCGCCGGGATCTACAACTGCCCCTACCCGGCGAGCTCGGGCGGCTTCGCGCTCACCGACGGCGGCGGCAACTCCGGCTGGAACACCACCTGGTCGAGCTGCTCCAGCTGGCCGCAGCCGGGCCAGGGCAACCCGGACCCCGACCCGAACCGCGACCTCGCCAAGGGCCGCCCGGCCACCGCCACCGGCTCCCAGGACGTCTACACACCCGGCAAGGCCGTCGACGGTGACGCGAACAGCTACTGGGAGTCCGCCAACAACGCCTTCCCGCAGTCCCTCACCGTCGACCTCGGCTCCAGCCAGAGCGTGCGCCGGCTGGTGCTGAAGCTGCCGCCGTCCCCGGCGTGGGGCGCCCGCACCCAGACCGTCGCCGTGCTCGGCAGCGGTGACGGATCGGCGTACTCGACGGTGGCCGGCGCACAGGGCTACCGCTTCGATCCGGCGACCGGCAACACCGTCACCGTGAACCTCCCCAGCGGCACCAGCCTGCGCTATCTGCGGCTGACGGTCACCGGCAACACGGGCTGGCCGGCGGGCCAGTTCAGCGAGGTGGAGGCCTACTCCGCACCGTGACCGCGGCCGGCCGGGCCCCCGCGGGCCCGGCCCCGCGCGCCCTTCGGCCGGGCGCCGCCCCTCCACCGCCGGGAGGGCCGGCGCCCGGCCGAAACCCGTCGCCGCACGTACCTCTCACCGTCACACGGACGACACCGCACCCTTCCCCCGCGTTCGGTGCTCTTGGAACACTCGCTGCGCACAGCACCGATTCCGTACCGGCCGTCCGTGCGCCAGGATGAGAGGTCCTTCCCCCATGCCGTCACCCACGCCCGAAGTCAACCGGCGCCGCTTCCTGCAGATCGCGGGCGCGACCACCGCGTTCACCGCGCTCTCCGGAAGCATCCAGCAGGCCGCCGCCCTGCCCGCCAACCGTCGCACGGGGTCGATCGAGGACGTCGAGCACATCGTCGTCCTCATGCAGGAGAACCGCTCCTTCGACCACTACTTCGGCACCCTCAAGGGCGTACGCGGCTTCGGCGACCCGCGCCCGGTCGCCCTGCCCGGCGGCAAGAGCGTCTGGTACCAGACGAACGCCGCCGGCAAGGAGATACCGCCCTTCCACCCCGACGCCGACGATCTGGGCCTGGCCTTCATCCAGGACCTCCCGCACGGCTGGAACGACGGCCACGCCGCCTTCGACGGCGGCCGCTACGACAAGTGGGTGCCGTCCAAGGGCAGTACGACGATGGCGTACCTGACCCGCGACGACATCCCCTTCCACTACGCGCTCGCCGACGCCTTCACCGTCTGCGACGCCTACCACTGCTCGTTCATCGGCTCCACCGACCCCAACCGCTACTACATGTGGTCCGGTTACGTCGGCAACGACGGCCAGGGCGGCGGCCCCGTCCTCGGCAACGACGAGGCCGGCTACGGCTGGACGACGTACCCCGAGCGGCTGGAGAAGGCGGGCGTCTCCTGGAGGATCTACCAGGACGTCGGCGACGACCTCGACGCGGCCGGCGGCTGGGGCTGGATCGATGACGCCTACCGCGGCAACTACGGCGACAACTCCCTGCTCTACTTCGACCAGTACCGCGACGCCAAGCCCGGCGACCCGCTCTACGACAAGGCCCGCACCGGCACCGACGCCCGCAAGGGGGAGGGCTACTTCGACCGGCTGAAGGCCGACGTCCAGGGCGGCAAGCTGCCCCAGGTGTCCTGGATCGTCGCCCCCGAGGCCTTCACCGAGCACCCCAACTGGCCCGCCAACTACGGCGCCTGGTACGTGTCCCAGGTCCTCGACGCGCTGACCTCCGACCCCCAGGTGTGGGCGAAGACCGCGCTGTTCATCACCTACGACGAGAACGACGGCTTCTTCGACCACCTCGTCCCGCCCTTCGCGCCGGCCTCCGCCGACCGGGGCCTGTCCACGGTCGACGTCACCCAGGACGTCTTCAAGGGCGACGCCGGCCACGTCGCCGGGCCGTACGGGCTCGGCCAGCGCGTGCCCATGCTCGTCGTCTCGCCGTGGAGCAAGGGCGGATACGTCTGCTCCGAGACGTTCGACCACACCTCGATCATCCGCTTCATCGAGCGCCGCTTCGGCGTGCACGAGCCGAACATCTCGCCCTGGCGGCGCGCGATCTGCGGCGACCTGACCGCCGCCTTCGACTTCGCCGGGGCCGACACCCGGCCGGCCGCCCTCCCGGACACCGCCGGCTACCGGCCGCCGGACAAGAACCGCCACCCCGACTACGTGCCGGTCCCGCCCGCCCAGGGCGCCCTGCCGAAGCAGGAGCGCGGCGGGCGCCCCACCCGGCCGCTGAAGTACGCGCCCGTGGTCGACGGCACGGCGGACACGACGACCGGCAGGTTCGCGCTGACCTTCTCCTCTGGGGCCGGTGCGGGCGCCGCGTTCCTCGTCACCTCCGCCAACCGCACCGACGGCCCCTGGACCTACACCACCGAGGCCGGCAAGACCGTCGCCGACACCTGGAACTCGGTCTACTCCGGCGGCGCTCATGACCTGACCGTGCACGGCCCCAACGGCTTCCTGCGCGCCTTCCGCAACCCCGGCAAGGCCGTCGGCCCCGAGGTGATCGCCCGGTACGCCGGCGACGACATCGAGCTGACCTTCACCAACAAGGGCGGCTCGACGGTGACGTTGAAGGTGGCGAACGGCTACGGCGGGCAGGTCGCCGCCGTCCGGGTCGGCCCCGGCGCCACGGTGCGCCGCCGCTTCTCCCTCGCGGCGAGCGGACGCTGGTACGACCTGACCGTCACCTCCGAGACCGACGGGGGCTTCTTGCGGCGGTTCGCCGGACATGTCGAGAACGGCCGTCCCGGCGTGAGCGATCCGGCGATCGCGACGCGCTGACCTGGGATCGCGGGGGCGCACTGGCGGGAGCGGGAGGGCGGTTGCTTTCCGGCCGGCTCGCGGTAGTGTGCCCCGGTGACCACGCATTCGAACACCCCTGCAGGCTGGTACCCCGATCCGCACGGCGCGGCCCAGACGCTGCGTTACTGGGACGGCTCGCAATGGACCGAGCACACCCACGCCGGCCAACAGGCCCCCGCGGGGCAGCAGGTACCGCCGCAGGTGCCGGCCCAGCCGGCCGCCCCCGACGCGCGCGTGCAGCACCAGGTGCGGCAGCAGGCCGGTGTCGCCGGCGCCGGCGCGGGCGGCGGCACGCTGTTCAGCGAGCCGGTGCTCGTGGTGAACCAGAAGGCCAAGCTGATCGAGCTGACCAACGAGTACAAGGTCTTCGACCAGAACGGCAATCAGATCGGCGCGGTCACCGAGATCGGGCAGAACGCGCTGAAGAAGATCCTCCGGTTCGTCTCCAGCCTCGACCAGTTCATGACGCACAAGCTGGAGATCCGGGACGGATACGGTCAGCCGCAACTGGTCCTCACCCGGCCCGCGAAGATCTTCAAGTCCCGGGTCATCGTCTCCCGTCCGGACGGCACGCAGGTCGGCGAGATCGTCCAGCGGAACGTCTTCGGCAAGATCAACTTTGCGATGAACGCGGGCGGCCAGCAGGTCGGCGCGATCAAGGCGGAGAACTGGCGCGCCTGGAACTTCGCGATCGTCGACCACGCCGACAACGAGGTCGCCCGGATCACGAAGACCTGGGAGGGCCTGGCCAAGACCATGTTCACCACCGCGGACAACTACGTCCTGCAGATCCACTACCAGCTGCCCGAGCCGCTGCTGAGCCTGGTCGTGGCGACGGCGCTGACCGTCGACACCGCCCTCAAGCAGGACTCCCGCGGCCTCGGCTGACGCGGCCGGCCGGCAAGCCCGCGCGCCCCGGTGACGGTCACGACGAGGTGACCGTCACCGGGGCGCGGTCGTCACAGCGGGGTGAGGTGCTCCGGTCCGGACCGCCGCCGCCGGGGCAGCAGCGCCGGCTCTCGGGACGCCGACCGGGGTTCCAGCGCCAGGACCGCGGCCACGGGGTGCGCCTCGTCGCCGTCGTCCTCGGCGGGGCCGGGGGGTCCGGGCTCCGGGTCCGCGGTGCCGGCGTCCGCGGTGCGCGGCGCCGCCCGTGAGAGCGCGACCACGCCCCAGGAGGCCAGCGCCGCCCCGGCCAGCGCGAACAGCACGCCCCGTACGCCCCCGTGCAGCCCCTGGCCGAGCAGCGTCAGGCCGATCACGGCGGCCGCCACCGGGTTGGCCAGCGTCACCACCGCGAGCGGGGCGCCGAGGCCCCCGCGGTAGGCGGTCTGCGACAGCAGCAGCCCGCCGGCCGCGAAGGCCGCGACCAGCAGCGCCACGATGATCACACGCGCGCTGAGCAGAGGTCCGGTGTGGTCCGTGGCGGCCACCGTGACCGTCTGGGTGAGCGCCGAGGCCACGCCCGAGGCCAGTCCGGAGGCGGTCGCGTGACGCAGCCCCGGCCGCGCCCCGGGCCGGGACAGCGCGCCGATGAGGACGGCCGTCGCACCGGCGACGGCCAGCGCCTCGGCCGGACTCAGCACCCGGTGGGGCGCCGGTCCGGACGCCGCGAGGAGCAGCGCGCCGAGTCCGAGCAGGGTGAGGACGGTGCCCCGCCACTCGGCCGCCACGACCCGTCGTCCCGCCAGCCGCGCCCCCATCGGCACGGCCGCCACCAGGGTGAGCGCGCCGAGCGGCTGGACCACGGTCAGCGGGCCGTACTTGAGGGCCACCACGTGCAGCAGGGCCGCGGACCCGTTCAGCGCGACGGAGCACCACCAGGCGCCCGAGCGCAGCAGCCGGAGCGCGCCGGTGCCCGCGGTGCGCGAGGCGAGCCGTTCCTGGGCGACGGCCGCGGCCGCGTAGGCGACGGCCGAGACCAGCGACAGGAGCACCGCGAGCAGGGCGGCGCTCATCGGGCCGCTCCCACGAGGACGTTCTCCCCGGCCGGTGCGGCCTGGGCCGGGATCCGGCCGGCGGCCGCTGCGCGGCGCGGCCGCGGTATCGCCACCAGGGCGAGGGCGAGCAGCGCGGTGGCCGCCAGGGCGTCGAGCCAGTAGTGGTTCGCGGTGCCCACGATCACCAGCAGGGTGAACAGCGGGTGCAGCAGCCACAGCCGGCGCCATCGCGACCGGGTGGCGGCGATCAGCGCGAGGGCCACCATCAGGGCCCAGCCGAAGTGCAGCGAGGGCATCGCCGCGAACTGGTTCGAGAGGTGGTCGGTCTTGGGCGGCCCGTACACCGAGGGCCCGTAGACCCGCGCGGTGTCCACCAGGTGGGCCGCGCCGAGCATCCGCGGCGGGGCCAGCGGGAAGGTGAGATGCAGCACCAGGGCCGCCGCGGTCACCGCGGCGAGCACCCGCCGGGTCCAGACGTAGTGCGCCGGGCGGCGCAGGTAGAGCCACACCAGCAGGCCCACGGTGGCGGGGAAGTGCACGGTCGCGTAGTAGGTGTTCGCGAGGTGCACCAGGGTGTCGCCGTGCAGCAGCAGGGACTGGACCCGGCCCTCGTCGGGCAGGTGGGCCCAGCGCTCCAGGTCCCACACGTCCCGGGCGTTGTGGAAGGCCTCGCCGGTGTGGTCGGCGGCCAGTTGTCT
The DNA here is from genome assembly GCF_044391765.1 of Streptomyces sp. NPDC018610. Classification (NCBI taxonomy): domain Bacteria; kingdom Bacillati; phylum Actinomycetota; class Actinomycetes; order Kitasatosporales; family Streptomycetaceae; genus Streptomyces; species Streptomyces sp. NPDC018610. The sequence continues at coordinate 67,078 of NZ_JBISAL010000002.1, read as the reverse complement.
GCCGACCTTGTAGACCAGGAACAGCCCGGCCACGAGCAGGAGTTCGCGTACGAGTGCGGGCCGTGCGGGCCGTGCGGGCCTGCCGGGCTCCGCTGCGGCGGCCTCGTCCAGGAGTGTCATGCCCCGGCCCCTTCGCTGGCGTGGTGCGTGTGCGTGCTCGCCGGTCCTGCCGGGCGGCGGGCTCGGACGATCTCATCGATACGGTACCGTACCGATACGGCAGTGTACCGATACGTCGCGGTACCGGTACACTGACGTATCGATCAATGTGCGTCACACGGCACGCGCCACACTGGACAGTGGCCGGACCCGGATCACGATCACGAGTGAGGAGAAGAGCGATGACATCGCAGGCCGCGGACGGACCGGACACGGTTGTCGCCTCGCGCCGCTCCAAGATCACGCCCGAGCGTGAGCAGGAGTTCTTCGATGCCGTGCTCGAACAGATCCGCGAGTGCGGGTACGACGCCGTCACCATGGAGGGCGTCGCCGCCACCACCCGGTGCAGCAAGTCCACGCTCTACCGGCAGTGGAAGAACAAGCCGCAGTTCGTCGTGGCGGCGCTGCGGGCCAACCGCCGGGCACGGTTCACGGGGATCGACACCGGGTCGCTCGCCGAGGACCTGAGACTGGTCGCGCGGACCGCGGGCGAGTGGTCGGGCAAGGACACCCGGCTCCTCCAGGCGCTCGGCCACGCGATCACGCAGGACCCCGAACTGAAGCGGGCGTTGCGCGAGACGCTGGTCGAGCCGGAGGTCGCCGCGCTGCGCGAGATCCTGCGGCGCGGGGTCGAGCGGGGCGAGGTCCGCGCCGGCGAACCGGCGCTGGAGTACGTGCCCGCGCAGATGTTCGGCGTGCTGCGCATCCGACCCGTTCTCGACGGGGAGTACGCCGACCCGGACTACATGGTCCGGTTCGTGGAGGCCGCGGTGCTGCCCGCGCTCGGCCTCGATTGAAGACTCAGGCCGCCGTCCGAGGGATGACTGGACGGCGACCTGCTCGCGCCGCACCGTGGGGACGGGGGCGGCGCGCACCCCGGCCGGGGGGGGGGGGGCGGGGGGGGGGGGGGGGGCGCCCCCCCCCCCCCCCGCCCCCCCCCGGGGGGGGGGGGGGCCCCGGGGGCGCCCCCCCCCCCCCCCCCCCCCCCCGTA
>NZ_JBISAL010000002.1:0-65920 GCF_044391765.1 Streptomyces sp. NPDC018610 | reverse complement strand
CCGTCCGCGGGGGTGTCGATGTTTCTTTGGCGGGAGTAGATGTGGGCCCCGCGGTGGGTGTGGGGGGCGCCGCCCTCGGCGGCGGGGGGGGGGCCGGGGGGGGGGGCGGGCGCCCCCCCCCCGCCCGACGTATTCCCCGGGAGGGGAGGGAGGGTCACACGTTCTGACCGCTCCCGTCGCCCGAGGACACCTTGATGCCCCGGGTTATCTCGTCGATCACCGACTGGCCCTGCGCGACGTCCACGCCGAAGCGGACGACGACCATCAGCCGGGAGTCGGCCGGGGACGGGAAGGCCAGCGACTCGACGTAGCCGTCGGAACCCTTGTCGGTGACCGCCTTCCAACGCACCAGGTAGCCCTTCTGTCCGGCCACGGTGACCGCCTTGGAGGCCAGCACCTTGTGCGAGGTCATGCCCCCGTACGCGTCGCCGTAGGACTGCTTGGCGTTGGACGCTATGTCGGCCTCGGCCACCTGTTGCGCCGAGCCGGGCGACGCTGTCGGCGACGAGTACGCGCCGCCCTTGTTGCAGCTCAGCGACGTGTCGCCGGGGCACTTGTAGGTGTCGGAGGAGTTCACCCCGGCGCCCCTGCCGCCCACGAGCTGCTGGCCGTACCAGCCGCTCGGGATGGGCAGGCTGATGCCGCTGGCCGGGTCGGCCACCGAGCCGCTCTTGATCTTCGGCGGCTCGGACTGCTCGGGCTCGGGCGACTGGCCGCCCGAGCCGCCGGAGCCGTCCGAACCCCCGGAGCCGCCGGCTCCGCCCGAGTCGCCGAACCCGCCGCTGCCGCCGCTGCCACCCGGTCCGCCGCCGAACGGCCCGCCCTGGCCGCCGGAGCCGTTCCGGCCGCCGCCCTGTCCGTTCGGGCCCTGCCCGGAGGCGGCCCGGTCGCTGCCGGCGTCGTCCTTGGTCAGCACGTACACACCGACCCCGATGCTCGCCAGCACCGCGGCGGCCACCGCCACGGCGATGCCCGTGCGCAGCCCGCGGCGCCCGCCGGCCGCCGGCGGGGCCGGGTGTCCGGGATACCCCGGGTACGCCGGATACCCCGGGTGGCCCGCGGGCGCCTGGGAGGCGGGACCGCCCGGGTACGTCGGCTGGGAGCCCACGGCGGGCGGCTGCGCCGGCGGACCCCACGCGGCGGCCGAACCGGCCGGGCGGGTCCGGTCCGTCCATGCCCCACCGTCCCACCAGCGCTCGGTGGCGGGGCCGTCACTTGTCTGCCCCGGGTCGGGGTACCACCCGGGAGGAGTCACCTGCGTCATGTCCCCACCGTATGAGGCGTCCGTGAAAGAGATATGAGAGGCCCCCGCCCCGACGCGGTCCCACGGCCCGATCCGGACGCCACCGCCCCGATCCGGATGCCGCCCACCTCCTCGAACCGGACACTTCCGCCCCGATTCCGGACGTCGCCGCGCCGCGCGGGCGTCGCCGCCGCACGCGGACGACCGGCCCGGGGCGGGCCGCGCTCCCGGCGTGGAAGACCCATGCCCTCCACCGGCAAGGCCTGACTCCTTGGACGCGGTTGGCGATCTCGTCGTCGCGTCGCCCCTCGGCGCGCGGCGAACCCGGCCCCGCCGCAGGGAGCCGGCCCCTGTCCCGGTCCCGCCGTAGGAGCCGTCGGCCCGCCGCGGATCCCTGCGGCCTCACCATGGGATGGCCTACGCAGCGTCAAATTCCGTTCAAGCCGCGCTCGTTGACATGGCGCTTTTTTCCGCGCAGGTCGCGGGCCTGCCGCGTCGCCCGGCCGTACCGGCTGTCACCCGTCACGGCAACACGTGCGCGGACCGGCCTCCGCTTGGGCTCTTCGGGGGATACGCTCGGGATTCGTACGGCGTTCGGGCGACTTGGGGAGGTAGCGGAATGACGGAGGCACGGCCGGACCCGGCCGCCTCGGCTTCCCTGTGGGAACGCGACGAGGAAGTCACATCCGTCGTGGGCGCGCTGGACACCCTGTGCGCCGACCGCACGTCCAGGGGCGGCCTGCTGGTCTTCCAGGGCGACGCGGGACTGGGCAAGACCGCCCTGCTCAACGCGACCCGCCGCATGGCCGAGGAGCGCGGCTGCACCGTGTGGTGGGCGCGCGGCGGCGAGATCCTGCGCTCCGTCCCCTTCAACGTGGTGCGGCAACTGCTGCAGCCCGCACTGCTGTCGATGCTGCCGGAGGAGGCACGCGAATACCTCGGCGACTGGTACGGCATCGCCGGACCGGCCCTCGGCATAGCGGAACCCGGCGACCGGCAGGCCGACCCGCTGGACGTCTGCGAGGGTCTGGTCAACGCCGTGCGCCGGCTGGCCGGACGCGAGTGGCCGCTGGTGCTGCTGATCGACGACGCCCACTGGGCCGACGAGGAGTCCCTGCGCTGGCTCGCCGCGTTCGCCGAACGCCTCGACGAGCTGTCCGTGCTGCTGGTCGTGACCCGCAGGCCCGGCGAGGTCAGCGGCGAGAGCGCCCGGCTGCTGGCAGGGATGGCCGCCGCGGCGGGCGTCAACGACCTGCGCGCCCTGTCCCCGGACGCCACCGCCGCACTCACCCGCACCGCCCTCGGCACGCACGCCGACGCCCCGTTCTGCCGCGAGGTCTGGGCGGTCACCGGCGGCAACCCCTACGACGCCGTGGAACTCCTCGCCAAGGTCCGCGACGGCGAACTGGAACCGGTCGAGGCCCGCGCCGGCGAACTGCGCGAACTGAACCGCTCGGCCCGCGGCGGCGGCCTCGTCGCCCGGCTGGAGGAACTCGGCATCGACGCCACCCGGTTCGCCTGGGCCGCCGCCATCCTCGGCACCGGCATCAGCGTCGACCTGGTCGCCCAACTCGCCACCATGAGCCGGGAGGAGGCGGTGAGCTGCGCCGGACTGCTGCGCACCGCCCGCATCCTCACCGAGCCGGAGTCCGCGGGCCCGCGCGGCGGCGACGGCGACCTGGAGTTCGTGCACCCGCTGATCGCCACCGCCGTCTACAACTCCATCCCGGACGCGCTGCGCACCGCCATGCACGGCATCGCCGCCCAGGTCGTCACCGAATCCGGGCGGGGCGCCGCGGCCGCCTCCCGGCACCTGCTGGAGGTCCACCCGGACGACGACGAGGAACTCGTCGACCAGCTGCGCCAGGCCGCCCGCGAACACCTCGCCGTCGGAGCCCCCGAAGCGGCCCGCCGCTGCCTGGAGCGGGCCCTGCGGGAACCGCCCACCCCCGAGGTCCACCCACGGGTGCTCTACGAACTGGGCTGCGCCACGCTCCTGACCGCGCCCGCCACCACCATCGAGCACCTCCGGTCGGCCCTGAGCATGCCCGGACTGGACGGCCGGGCGCGGGTCGACGCCGTCTGCCGGCTCTCCCAGGCCCTGCTCCACAACAACCAGCTGGAGGAGGCCGTCCGCACCGTCGAGGCCGAGGCCGCCCGTCACGAACCGGGCCCCACCCGGCTGCGGCTGCACGCCGTGCAGCACATGTGGGAGTGCCTGCACACCGGCGAGACCATCTCACCGGACCGCTCCGAGCGGCTCGCCGAACTCGCCGCCGGCTGCACCGGACGCGACAACTCCGAGCGGGCGCTGCTGATCCTGCGCGGCTTCGACGCCATGGCCCGCGGCGAGAACGCCGAGGAGGTCGTCGAGCTGTGCGACCGCGCCCTCGTCAACGGCCGCCTCGCCCCCGGCTTCGGCTGGACCGACACCGAGTGGGGCATCGAACTGCTCCTGATGCTCGCCGGCGCCTACGCCTACAGCGACCGCCTGGACCGCGCCGAGGCGTTCTACAACGAGGGCCTGCGCGCCTACGAGACCGCGGGCTGGAGCGGCGGCCACCTCGCCCTCGCGCACGCCTACGTCGGCCTCGGCCACCGCAGACGCGGCCGGCTCAGAGAGGCGGAGCAATCCCTGCGCGAGTCGCTGCGGATCGCCGAACGGGTCGGCCGCGGACTGCCCCTGTACTGGACGGCGACCTGCAACCTCGTCGACACGCTGCTCGCCCGGGGCCACGTGGAGGAGGCCTGGGCGATCGCCGAGCGGTACGAGTTCGCCCCGCCCTACCCGGCCACCATCGTGATCCCCGACCCGCGCAGCGTGCGCGGCAGGCTGCTGCTCGCCGCCGGCCGCACCAAGGAGGGCGTCAACGAGCTGGAGGCCGCCGAGAAGGCCGCGGCCGTCCGCGGCCACCACAACCCGGTCATGGTGCCCTGGGCCGCGGACCTGGCCCGCGCCCTCGCCGTGGAGGACCCGGCCCGGGCCGCCCGGCTCGCCGCCGACGTCCGCCGCCAGGCCGAGCGGTTCGGCACCGACACCGCGATAGGCGAGGCGCTGCGGTGCGCCGCGGCCCTGGAGACCGGCCAGCGCGCGGTGCGCCTCGCCGCCCAGGCGGTCGCCTACCTGGAGGCGTCCCCGTGCCAGTACGAACACGCCGCCGCCCGCGTCGAGCACGGCATCGCCTCCCGCTCGGCCGCCGAACTCGAACGGGGCCTGGCCCTGGCCGTCTCCTGCGGCGCGGACGGCCTGGCGGCCCAGGCCCGTGAAGCCCTGCAAGCGGCCCATGGCCTGACCTGAACACCCCGTCCGCCCCCGCGAGCGACAGCCCCGGCCGATGACCGGGACCGGCCATGCGAGCGACGTGCCGCGCCGGCACACGGGACGGGCCCCGCTCCGCGCGCAGCGGGGCCCGTCCCGTGTGCCGGCGGCCCGTGAGTCACCCTTCGGCCGACTTCCCGGCCTCCCCGGTCTCCTCCGCCAACACCCGCTGGGCCACCGCGAACGCCGAGTTCGCCGCCGGCACCCCGCAATACACGGCGCTCTGCAGCAGCACCGCGCCGATCTCGTCTGGGGTGAGCCCGTTGCGCCGTGCCGCCCGGACGTGCATGGCCAGCTCGTCGTAGTGGCCGTGCGCCACCAGCGCCGTCACCGTGATCATGCTGCGCTCGCGCCGGGTGAGCGTCGGGTCGGTCCAGATCTCGCCCCACGCGTAGCGGGAAATGAAGTCCTGGAACCGGGCCGTGAACGCGGTCTGCCGGGCCTGCGCCCGGTCGACGTGCGCGTCGCCCAGCACCTCGCGCCGCACCTCCATGCCCCGCCGCGGCGCACCTGAGAGGTGGGCGCGCAGCGCGGCCAGCACGGCCTCCGGGCACTGCGCCGGCGCCAGGTGCGAGGCGCCCGGGATCTCCACGAGCGCCGCGCCCGGCACCGCGTCCGCGATGCGCCGCAGGTGCGCCGGGGGAGTGGCCGGGTCCTCGCGGCCCGCGACCAGCAGCGTGGGCGCCACGATCTCGGGCAGCCGGTCGGTCAGGTCGAAGGCGGCCAGCGCGTCGCAGCAGGCGGCGTACGCCTCCGGGTCGGCCTCCCGGTGGTCGCGGACCAGTCGGGGCACGGTGAAGTCACCGGCGAACCAGCGCGCGCCCGCGCTCTCGACCAGCCAGTCCAGCCCCTCGCGCCGTACCCGCTCGGCCCGCTCCCGCCACGGCTCCGGGTCGCCGAAGCGGGCCGAGGAGCAGAGCGCGGCCAGCGACGCCACGCGCTCGGGGTGGTGCACGGCGAGGTGCAGCCCCACCGCACCGCCCAGGGACACCCCGGCGTAGGCGAACCGCTCGATGCCGAGCGAGTCCGCGAGCTCCAGGACCAGGGCGGCGAGGTCGCCGACGGTCGTGCCGGGACCGATCCGCCCGGCCGCCGATCCGCCGTGCCCGGGCAGGTCCCAGCGGACCACCCGGTGCGAGACGGCCAGTTCGGGCGCGACCCCGTCCCACAGCGCGTACGACGTGCCGAGGGACGGCCCGAGCAGCAGCGGGGGAGCGGAGGCGGGTCCTTCGAGGAGGTGGTGCAGGGTCAACGTCGCTCCAGAGCACGGTCGGTGAGGGTTCCGGCGGAGCCGGTGTAACGGGTGGGATCGGTGGGCTCGCTCAGGTCCACACCCTTCAACTCCTCCTGCTCGGAGAGGAGTTCGCCCAGGCTGCGGCCTTCGGCGTAGGAGCGGCGGGCGAGTTCGGTGAGCAGTTCCTTGGCGCGGGCGCGACCGAGCCGGCCGGACAGCTCGGCCGAAAGCCGTTCGGAGACGATCAGCCCGTGGGTGAGGTCGAGGTGGGCACGCATCGCGTCGGTGTCCACCCGCAGTCCCTCGGTGAGCTCGACGGCGTCCCGCGCCGCGCCGCCGACCAGGCGCAGCAGTTCGCGCAGCGGCTCCCACTCGGCGTGCCAGGCGCCCGCCGGGCGCTCGTCCTCCGCCATGAGCGATCCGTACAGGGTGGCCGCGAGCTGCGGGGCGCGCCGGGCCGCGGCCGCGATCAGGGTGGACCGTACCGGGTTGGCCTTGTGCGGCATGGCCGAGGAGCCGCCGCCGCTGCCCTCGGCCAGCTCGGCGATCTCGGTGCGGCACAGCACCAGTACGTCCGCCGCCGTCCGGCCCAGCGCCCCGGCCGTGAAGGCGAGGCACCCGGCGAGGTCGGCGACCGGCGTGCGCAGGCTGTGCCAGGGCAACAGCGGTTCGCGCAGCCCGAGTTCGCGGGCGTACGCGGCGGGCAGCGCGGTCGCGTCCTCGGCGCCGTACGCCGAGAAGGCCGCCAACGTCCCCGCCGCGCCCCCGAGCTGCGCGGGAAGGGAGTCGCGTACCCGGCCGGTCCGGTCGTGGGCGTCCAGCACCAGCGACCGCCACCCGGCGGCCTTGAGGCCGAACGTCGTCGGCACGGCGTGCTGGGTCAGGGTCCGTCCGGGCATCACCGTGTCGCGGTGCTCGGCGGCCAGCCGGGCCAGCGCGGCGGCGGTGCGGGACAGATCGGCGCGGATCAGGTCCAGGGCGCGCACGGCGACGAGCATCGTCGCGGTGTCCATGATGTCCTGGCTGGTCGCGCCGCGGTGGACATAGGGGCCGTGCTCCTCGCCGACCGCCCGGGTCAGCTCGGCCACCAGGGGGATGACCGGATTGCCGCCGGCGCGGGCGCGTTCGGCGAGCGCGCGCACGTCGAAGCGGCCCTGCCGGGCCGCCCGGGTGACCGCCTCGGCCGCCCCGTCCGGAGCGAGGCCCAGCGTGGCCTGGGCGCGGGTGAGGGCGGCTTCCGCGTCGAGGAGCGCCCGCAACCAGGCGGTGTCGCTCGTGGCGGACGCGGCGGGGGACGCGACCCAGCCGGGCCCGAGCAGACCGACGTCGGACTCGGGCTCGGCGCTGGTCCCGCCGGCCGACGGGGTGGGGGCGGGGGTGGGTGGTGTCACCGGAACTCCAGGAAGACCGTCTCGCCCTCGCCCTGAAGGCGGATGTCGAAACGGTATGCCCCGCCGGCCTCCGGCGTGGCGATCAACGTGCCGCGCCGTTCCTCGTCCAGCCGGGCGAGCAGCGGGTCAGCGGCGTGCGCCGCCTCGTCGCCCGGCAGGTAGATCCGGGTGAACAGGTGCACGAGCAGCCCGCGCGCGAACACGCACACACTGAGGTAGGGAGCGTTGCGCCCGCGTGCGCCGGGCCGCAGCGTGCGCACGTACCAGTGCCCGTCGGCGTCGGTCTGGATGCGTCCGAAGCCGGTGAACTCCACGCCGTTGCGGCCGAGGAAGCCGCCGGAGGCCGGGTCGCGCCGCATCGAGCCGTCCACGGCCGGCAGGGCGCCGTCCGGGTCCGGTCCCCACACCTCCACCAGCGCGTCCGGCAGCGGCCGGCCCTCGCCGTCGTACACGTACCCGTGCACGGTGACCGTGTCGGGGTGCCCGAGCGGTGCGACGTCCTCGCCGCCGCGGAAGGGGAGCGCGTACCCGTAGAAGGGACCCACGGTGTGCGACGGGGTGGGCGGCGCGCCCTCCGGAGCGCTTGTGTCGATCTTCGTCATGGCAGGTCAGCGTCCTTCTTCGATCCAGGTGGCGGCGGGGCCGTCCAGCACGATGTCCCAGTGGTAGCCGAGCGAGAACTCGGGCGCCGACAGGCTGTGGTCGTAGGTGGCGACCAGCCGCTGCCGGGCGGCGTCGTCCGTCACGGACTGCAGGATCGGGTCGTAGGGGAAGAGCGGGTCGTTCGGGAAGTACATCTGCGTCACGAGCCGCTGGGTGAACGCCGAGCCGAAGACCGAGAAGTGGATGTGCGCGGGCCGCCAGGCGTTGACGTGGTTGCGCCACGGGTAGGGGCCGGGCTGGACGGTGGTGAACCGGTAGAAGCCGTCGCCGTCGGTCAGGGTCCGGCCGAAGCCGGTGAAGTTGGGGTCGAGCGGGGCGTCGTGCTGCTCCCGCTGGTGGGCGTAGCGGCCGGCGGAGTTGGCCTGCCAGATCTCGACGAGCTGGCCGCGCACCGGGCGCCCGGCGCGGTCCAGCAGCCGCCCGGAGACCGTGATGCGCTCACCGACCGGCTCCCCGGTGTGCTGGCGGGTGAGGTCGTTGTCGATCCCGGTGATGTCCCGCTCGCCGAACGCGGGCGAGGACAGCTCGACCAGCTCCGGGTCCTTCGCGGTGTCGATGGCGACCAGCGGCTGCTTGGGGTGGCGCAGGACGGAGGAGCGATACGGCGCGTAGTCGCGGCGCGGGTGGTGCTCGACGGGCGCGCCGTCGGCGCGGCGCTTCTCGTAGGCGGCGTGCTCGGCCGCGATCTCCTGGTCGATGTCGTGCTGGGTGAGAGCCATGGGGATACCTGACGTTTCCTTAGCGTTCGAGGACGAGGGCGAGGCCCTGGCCGACGCCGATGCAGAGGGTCGCGACGCCGGTCCCGCCGCCCTTGCGGGCGAGCTGGTGGGCGACGGTGCCGGCGAGGCGGGCGCCGGAGGCGCCGAGCGGATGGCCGAGGGCGATGGCGCCGCCCTGAGGGTTGAGGACCGCCGGGTCGAACTCGGGCCACTCGGCGAGGCAGCCGAGCACCTGCGCGGCGAACGCCTCGTTGAGTTCGAGGACGTCGAGGTCGGCGAAGCCCTTCCCGGCCTTGGCGAGGGCCCGCTCGACCGCTTCGACGGGGGCGAGACCGAAGTAGTGCGGGTCGGTCGCGGAGACTCCGGTCGCCGAGATCCGGGCGAGGGGTTCGCGGCCGGTGGCCCTGAGGCCCTCCTCGTCGGTGAGCAGGAGGGCGGCGGCGCCGTCGTTGAGCGGGGAGGCGTTGCCCGCCGTGACCGTGCCCCCCTCGGTACGGAACGACGGCTTCAGCTTCGCCATCGCCGCGAGGGAGGAGTCGGGACGCACGGACTCGTCGGCGGCGAAGAGGACCGGGTCGCCCTTGCGCCGCGGGACGGGCACGGGGGCCAGCTCCGCGTCGAAGAGGCCGTCGGCCTGCGCCTTGGCGGCCTTGTGGTGGGAGGCGAGCGCGAACTCGTCCTGCTGCTCGCGGGTGATCCCGTGCTTGTCCGCGACGAGTTCGGCGGACTCGCCCAGCGGGACGGTCCAGCGCGGCTCCATCCGCGGGTTGACCATGCGCCAGCCGAGGGTGGTCGAGTAGAGCTCGGCGTGCCCGGCCGGGAACGGCCGCTCCGACTTGGGCAGCACGTACGGGGCGCGGGTCATGGACTCCACACCGCCGGCCACCGCGATCGAGGCGTCGCCGACGGCGATGGCGCGGGCGGCCTGGACGACCGCCTCCAGCCCCGAGGCGCACAGCCGGTTGACGGTGACGCCGGGCACGCTGGTGGGCAGCCCGGCCAGCAGGGCGGCCATCCGGCCGACATTGCGGTTCTCCTCGCCGGCGCCGTTGGCGTTGCCGAAGTACACGTCCTCGATCCGGGCCGGGTCCAGGCCGGGTGTCCGGGCGAGCAGTTCGCGGACGGCGTGGGCGGCCAGGTCGTCCGGGCGCACGCCCGCCAGGGCGCCGTTGTAGCGGCCGATCGGGGTGCGCACCGCGTCGACCAGGTAGACGGTCCTCACGGCGTCCCTCCCGACAGGTCCTGCGCGACGGTGAGCCGGGCATCGGTCCTGGCGGCGATCTCGTCCGCGGTGACGCCGGGCGCGGTCTCGACGAGGACGAGTCCGTCGTCGGTGACGTCGAGGACGCCGAGGTCGGTGATGATCCGGTCCACGCACGCCCTGCCGGTCAGCGGCAGCGCGCACTCCTCGAGGATCTTCGGCGAGCCGTCCTTGGCGGTGTGGGTCATCACCACGATGACCGTGCGGGCGCCGTGCACCAGGTCCATCGCCCCGCCGATCCCGGTGACCATCTTCCCGGGCACCGCCCAGTTCGCGAGGTCACCGCCGGCCGACACCTGCATGGCGCCGAGCACGGCGACGTCGATGTGGCCGCCGCGGATCATCGCGAACGAGAGCGCCGAGTCGAAGAAGGACGCCCCCGGCAGGACCGTGACGGTCTCCTTGCCGGCGTTGATCAGGTCCGGGTCGACCCGGTCCTCGGCGGGGTAGGGGCCGGTGCCCAGGATGCCGTTCTCCGACTCCAGGACCACCTCGACGCCGGGGGGCAGGTGGTTCGGGATCAGGGTCGGCAGTCCGATACCGAGGTTGACGTACTGGCCGTCGCGCAGCTCGCGCGCCGCGCGGGCGGCCATCTCCTGGCGCGTCCAGGCCATCAGCGGCTCACCGTCCCCTGCTCGGCGGGCGTGGAGACCGTCCGCTTCTCGATCTGCTTGTCGGCCGCCTGCCGCGGGGTCAGCGCCAGCACGCGCTGCACGAAGATCCCCGGCAGGTGCACCGCGTCCGGGTCCAGCTCGCCGGGCTCGACCAGCTCCTCCACCTCCGCGATCGTGACCTTGCCGGCCATCGCCGCGAGCGGGTTGAAGTTGCGGGTGGACCTGTTGAAGACGAGGTTGCCGTGCCGGTCGCCCTTCGCGGCGCGCACCAGCGCGAAGTCGGTGCGGATGCCGCGCTCCAGCACGTACTCGACGCCGTCGAACTCGCGGACCTCCTTGGGCGGCGAGGCCAGCGCGACGCCGCCGGAGCCGTCGTAGCGCCAGGGCAGCCCGCCGTCGGCGACCTGGGTGCCGACCCCGGCGGGCGTGTAGAAGGCGGGGATCCCCGCGCCGCCGGCCCGCAACCGCTCGGCCAGCGTGCCCTGCGGGATCAGCTCCACCTCCAGCTCCCCGGACAGGTACTGGCGGGCGAACTCCTTGTTCGCCCCGATGTACGAGCCGGTCACCCGGGCGATCCGCCCGGCCGCCAGCAGCACGGCGAGCCCGGACTCCATCGCGCCGCAGTTGTTGGAGACGACCGACAGTCCGCCGGCCCCGCGCTCGTGCAGCGCCTGGATCAGCACGTTGGGTACGCCGCTCAGCCCGAAACCGCCCACCGCCAACGACGCGCCGTCCGGCACGTCCGCCACCGCCTCCACGGCCGTGGCGACCACCTTGTCCATCGAAACAAGCCCCATCTCTACCGAGCGACACCCCGCGGCACGAAGGCCTCAGCGCCTAGATAGTCAGCGCACTGATTATTTCCGCGAGGACGCCCACACGCTGCCACTCGGTACGGGAACCGTCAAGAGCCCCATGAAATGGCCTTTCAGTCACCGGAGAGGGCTGATCCGCGGTGCGGCCACGCGCTGTATCGTTCAGTACACCTACGGATTCCTGTGGGGCAGCGACAAACTCTCGCGAGGAGCGCACATGGCCGCGGTGGACCTCACCACCCACCCCGGGCACCTGGCCCGGCGGCTGCAGCAGGCCCACTACCTGCTGTGGAACGCGATGGTCTCCGAGGAGATCACCTCGCCGCAGTTCGCCGTCCTGAACACCCTCGTCGCCGAGCCGGGGCTCGACCAGCGCACGGTGGGGGAGCGGGTCGGCCTGGACCGGTCCACCATCGCCGAGGTGATCAGCAGGCTCGGCCGCCGCGGGCTGCTCGACAAGGTCCGCGACCCGCGGGACGGCCGCCGCTTCCTGCTGCGGCTGACCGAGGACGGGGTGCGGACCCACCGGAAGCTCGCCGTGCGCACGGCCAGGATGAACCAGGTCTTCCTCGGCCCGCTCAGCGCGGCGGAGCAGACCCAGTTCTTCGACCTCATCCGGCGGGTGGCCGACGCGGCCGAGGGCCTGCGCAACCCGGCCGAACCGCCGCGGGCCTGAAGCCGGCGCGGGCCGCGGGCCGCCCGCGTGCGGCGCCGGTCACCGGTCCGGGACGAAGACCACCCACACCTGCCCCGCCGCGAAGTTCACGGGGGCGCCGTCGGCCGTCGTGAAATCGGTGCCGTCCGAGGCGCGCGGACGCTTCCAGACGGCCTCGTACACCCGGCCGTCGCGCAGCACCTGCGCCGTCCCCGACCCCACGGTGCGGGTGTACGGCGTGTAGTTGCCGAGCCTGTCGTGCAGGCTCGACCTGCGCACCCTCACGTGCTGCACCACGACCGTCCCCGGCGCGGGCCGCCCGCTGTCGGTCGTGGTGGCCGCCGCGCCGTCCATCGCGACCTGCCAGCCGCGGCGCGGCGCGGACCAGGTGAAGGTGAACCGGGCCGCCGGGTAGCGGACGGTGCGCGAGGCCACCGGACGGCCGCCCGCGGGGGCCGGGCCGTAGCGGAAGCCGGCGGGCAGCGCGTCCGCTCCCGGCGCGGCGGCGAGCAGCCGGTTGGGCCGTACGAAGAGGTTGTGCGGAGCCGCCCGGCCGGCGGCGCGGAAGTAGGCGTCGGGCTCGTCGTCCGGCGTCCTCGCGGTCAGCGGGGCCGCGTCGATCAGCGGCAGCAGCCTGGCCTGCGCGCCGGAGAAGGCGAGCGTGGGACGGCCGAACTGGCGCAGCAGCTCCAGGTCGGACTCGCGCGCGCTGCGCACCGGACCGACGACCGGCGGCAGCTTCGTGGCGTAGACGGCCAGCAGCCGACTCAGACCGCCCTCGACCTGTTCGGCGTAGACCACGTCGGCGGCGGCCAGGCCCGTCTGGGGGCGGGCCGGCGCCACATTGTCGATCTTGACGGCGAGCAGCGGACCCGTGTGCCCGGAACGCGGCGTCCGCGGCTGCCCGGACTCCCGACCCGGCCGGTCGGCGTGTCCGCCCCGTCCGTCCTGACCCCCGCCGTGCGGCGCCGTGCAGCCCGCCGCCACACAGGCGGCCGTCGCCGCCAGGGCGGCCAGCAGCGCCGCACCCACCGGGGCCCGCCGTCCGCGCGCTCTTCGTCCCATGCCCACGCTGCCCGCCGTCCTGGCCCGGCCGCCGCGCGTCCGTCCTCGCGCCCCGGCCCGCCGGTCATGTGCTCATCCGTTCATCGGTGGCCCTACCCGCTCGACTCCGGCCGCGCCTCCCGCACTGGGCCGGTCGGCCCCCGGCGGTTCGCCCGTACGGGGCCGGGTACCCGGCCGTCCGCGAAGGTGACGGACCGCGACGAAAGGGCGCGACACGATGAAGGCAGTGACCTGGCAGGGCAAGCGCGACGTCCGGGTGGAGGACGTCCCCGATCCCAGGATCGAGGAGCCGACGGACGCCGTCATCCGGATCACCTCCAGCGGCCTGTGCGGCTCCGATCTGCACCTGTACGAAGTCCTCACCCCGTTCATGACACCCGGCGACATCCTGGGCCACGAGCCGATGGGCATCGTCGAGGAGGTCGGCCCGGAGGTGCCCAACCTCAAGCGCGGCGACCGGGTCGTCGTCCCGTTCCAGATCTCCTGCGGCCACTGCTTCATGTGCTCCTCGGGCCTGCAGACCCAGTGCGAGACCACCCAGGTCACCAGCGAGGGCATGGGCGCGCCCCTGTTCGGCTACACCCGGCTCTACGGCGCCGTTCCCGGCGCTCAGGCCGAGTACCTGCGCGTCCCGCAGGCCCACTACGGGCCGATCAAGGTCCCCGTGGGCCCGGCCGACGACCGGTTCGTCTACCTCTCCGACGTGCTGCCCACCGCCTGGCAGGCGGTCGCCTACGCCGACGTCCCGCCCGGCGGGAGCGTCGCCGTCCTGGGCCTCGGTCCCATCGGAGACATGGCCTGCCGGATCGCCCGGGTGCGCGGCGCCGAGCAGGTGTTCGGCGTGGATCTGGTCCCCGAGCGGCTGGAGCGGGCGCGCCGGCGCGGCGTGAAGACGTACGACCTGCGCGACTTCGACAGCGAGAAGGAACTGGTCGCCGCCATCCGCGACGAGACCAACGGGCGCGGCCCCGACGCCGTCATCGACGCGGTCGGCACCGAGGCGCACGGCAGCGCGGTCGCCCGCATGGTGCAGCAGGCCGCCGCCGTGATGCCCCGCGCCCTGAGCGGACCGCTCGCCGAGCGCTTCAGCGTGGACCGGCTCGCCGCCCTCTACACCGCCATCGAACTGGTGCGCCGGGGCGGGACCATCTCGCTCTCCGGCGTGTACGGCGGCTCGGCGGACCCGCTGCCCATGCTCACCATGTTCGACAAGCAGCTCCAGATCCGGATGGGCCAGGCCAACGTGCGCCGCTGGACCGACGACATCCTGCCCTACCTGGCGGACGAGGACATCCTCGGCGTCGACGACTTCGCCACCCACCGGGTGCCGCTCTCGGACGCGCCGCACGCGTACGACATGTTCCAGCGCAAGCAGGACGGCGCGGTCAAGGTGCTGATGACGCCGTGACGTCCGGGCCCTCGGGCGGCCGGCCGAGGATCTCGGCGAGGTCGTAGCGGACGGGCTCCTCCAGCTGGGCGTAGGTGCAGCTGTGCGGGGTGCGGTCCGGGCGCCAGCGGCGGAAGCGCGCCGTGTGCCGGAACCGCGCCCCGTTCTCCATGTGGTCGTACGCCACCTCGGCGACCCGCTCGGGTCTCACCGGCACCCACGACAGGTCCTTCTTGCCCGACCAGCGGCTGGGCGCACCCGGCAGCCGGGCCGACTCGTGGGCCGCCTCCTCGGACCAGGCGGCCCACGGGTGGCCGGCCGTGTCGTCCATGCGCAGCGGCGCCAGCTCCTCGATCAGCTCGGCCCGCCGCTTCATCGGGAACGCCGCCGAAACGCCGACGTGCTGGAGCCGGCCCTCGTCGTCGTAGAGCCCGAGCAGCAGCGAGCCCACGACGGGGCCGCTCTTGTGGTGACGGTAGCCGGCCACGACGACGTCCGCCGTGCGCTCGTGCTTGATCTTGAACATGGCGCGCTCGTCCTGGAGGTAGCGCAGCCCCGGCGGCTTGGCGATCACCCCGTCCAGGCCCGCGCCCTCGTACTGCTCGAACCAGCGCCGCGCCACCTCGACGTCGGTCGTCGCGGGCGCCACATGGACCGGGGCCGTGACCCCCTCCAGCGCCCGGACCAGCAGCGCCCGCCGGTCCGACAGCGGCGCCTCCAGCAGCGACTCCCCGTCCAGCGCGAGCAGGTCGAAGGCCACGAAGGAGGACGGGGTCCGCTCGGCCAGCATCCGCACCCGGGAGTCGGCCGGGTGGATCCGCTCGGTCAGCGCGTCGAAGTCCAGCCGTCCCTCCCGGGCGATCACGATCTCCCCGTCCAGGACGCACCGCTGGGGCAACCGCTCCTTCAGCGCCGCCACCAGCTCGGGGAAGTACCTGGTCAGCGGCTTTCCGGTACGGCTGCCCAGCTCGACCTCGGCGCCGTCGCGGAACACGATCGCCCGGAACCCGTCCCACTTCGCCTCGTACTGCATGTCCGGCGGGATGCGCGCCACCGACTTGGCGAGCATCGGCTTGACGGGCGGCATCACGGGCAGATCCATGCAAGCGATTGTGCGCGCCCTCGATCGTTCCCGCGCGCCCGCCCGCGCACCGGCTCCGCCCGGTGTGCGGGGCGCTGCCGCCGCGCCTACCGTGGCTCGCATGGGCGAAGCGGTGGAACTGGACGTGGCCGGCCGGACCGTACGGCTGTCCAGCCCGGACAAGGTGTTCTTCCCGGAGCGCGGCTACACCAAGCTGGACGTGGCCCGCTACTACCAGGCGGTCGCCCCCGGCATCCTGCGCGCGCTGCGCGACCGCCCCACCACCCTGGAGCGCTACCCGGACGGCGTCACCGGCGAGTGGTTCTTCCAGAAGCGCGCGCCCAAGGGCATGCCCGACTGGATCCCGACCGCCCACATCACCTTCCCCAGCGGGCGCAGCGCCGACGAGATGTGCCCCACCGAACAGGCCGCCGTGGTGTGGGCCGCCCAGTACGGCACGCTCACCTTCCACCCCTGGCCGGTCCGCCGCGACGACGTCGACCACCCCGACGAACTGCGCGTCGACCTCGACCCGCAGCCCGGCACCGACTACGACGACGCGGTCCGCGCCGCCGGGGAACTGCGCGCCGTGCTGGAAGAGTTCGGCGGGCTGCGCGGCTGGCCCAAGACCTCCGGCGGGCGCGGACTGCACGTCTTCGTGCCCATCGAGCCGCGCTGGACCTTCACTCAGGTGCGGCGGGCCGCCATCGCGGTGGGCAGGGAGCTGGAGCGGCGGATGCCCGAGCAGGTGACGACCAAGTGGTGGAAGGAGGAGCGGGGCGCCCGGATCTTCGTGGACTACAACCAGACCGCCCGGGACCGCACCATCGCCTCCGCCTACTCCGTGCGCCCCCGCCCCGGCGCGCCCGTCTCGGCGCCCCTGCGCTGGGACGAGGTGGGCGTCGCGCACCCGGAGGACTTCGACATCGTCACCATGCCCGCCCGCTTCGCCGAGGCGGGCGACGTGCACGCCGACATGGACGACCACGCCTTCTCGCTGGACGCGCTGCTGGAACTGGCCGCACGCGACGAACGCGACCACGGCCTCGGCGACCTGCCCTACCCGCCCGAGTACCCGAAGATGCCGGGCGAGCCCAAGCGGGTGCAGCCCAGCCGCGCCCGGCACGCGGCCCCCGGGTCCTAGTGCCGCAACAGGCGACGTTCGCCCCGTCGCGACGCCCGGCACGCCTCCCCCAAGCTCTTCGAGCAGGGGGGACCCCCACTCGCCGCACCGGCCGAAAGCCCGAGTACGTCCAGTACGAGGGCTTCCGGCCGGCACGGCGAGAGCACGCACCGGACGCCGCTCCTCGACGGGCAAACGTCACCTGCCGCGGCACCAGGTGTATCGATCACGAGCGTTGTCGACGTTCGTAGGGTCCCTCTGACGCATTCCCGCCTGGCTCGCGGCGACGGGGATTCGTCAGACAGGCCCCATGGCCTCTCGAAAGACCCTGGAGCGTCGCCGGCCGAGGGCGCCGGCCGAGGCCGCGTCCCGGGCCCCGTCCGCCGCGCCGCTATCCTGATCCGCGTCCCGCGGTGAGGAGTGCGCAAGTGTCCGAGACAGCGTCGCGACCCACGCTGGAGGCCGTGGCCGCGCGGGCGGGGGTCTCCCGGGCCACCGTCTCCCGGGTGGTCAACGGCGCCGAGGGCGTCAGGAAACCGCTGGCCGAACGGGTCCGGCGCGCCGTGGCGGAACTCGGGTACGTGCCCAACCAGGCCGCCCGCAGCCTCGTGACCAAGCGCCACGACGCCGTCGCCGTGGTCATCGCCGAACCGGAGACCCGGGTCTTCGCCGACCCTTTTTTCGCGCTGCAACTGCGCGGCATCAGCAAGGAGTTGACGGCGCACGACGCCCAGCTCGTCCTGCTGCTGACCGAGGGGCGCGAGGACCATGCCCGGGTCGGGCGCTACCTGGCCGGCGGCCACGTCGACGGCGCGCTCGTCTTCTCCCTGCACCTCGACGACCCGCTGCCCGGGCTGATCCGGCGCGCCGAAGTGCCCACCGTGTTCGGCGGGCGGCCCGGCTGGAGCGACGGCCCGCAGCCCGGGGCCCCCGGCCGCGAACCCGACCCGGCCGGCGCGGGGCGCGCCGTGGTGTACGTCGACAGCGACAACCGGGGCGGGGCGCGCGAGGCCGTGCGCCATCTCCTCCGCACCGGACGCACCCGGATCGGGCACATCGCCGGTCCCCTCGACCAGACCTCGGCGGTGGACCGGCTCGACGGCTTCCGGGACGTCATGGGCGACGCCGGCCCCGAGCTGATCGTCCAGGGCGACTTCACCCCCGCCGGAGGCGAGCGCGCCCTGCGCGAACTCCTGGACCGGCGCCCGGACCTCGACGCCGTGTTCGCCGCCAACGACCTGGCGGCCTCCGGCGCCCTGCGCGCGCTGCGCGAGCGCGGGCTGCGGGTGCCCGAGGACGTCGCCGTGGTCGGCTTCGACGACATGCTGCCCGTGGCCGAGCAGACGGATCCGCCGCTGACGACCGTGCGCCAGGACATCGAGGAGATGGGGCGGCTGATGGCCCGTCTCCTGCTGCGCGGCCTGGACCGGCCGCAGCCCGGTGAGCACACCGGCGAGGACGCAGGCGACGGGCCGCGCAGCGTCGTCCTGCCGACGACCCTGGTGCGGCGCGCCTCGGCCTAGGGCCCGTCGCTCAGGGTTCCCGGCGCGGGGCGGGCCGGAGCACGGCGAAGCGGGCGCCGGCGGGATCGGCGAGCCGTGCCACGCGGCCGACGCCCGGGATGTCGGTGGCGGGCACGCGGACCGTACCGCCCAGTTCGCCGGTCCGGGCGACCGCGGCGTCCGCGTCCTCGACGGCGAAGTACGGCAGCCAGTACGCGCCGGCCGCCGCCTCCACCGGATCGTCGGCGAGCGGGACGACGCCGCCGAACATGGCGTCCGCGCCGCCCTCGGCGGGATTGACGCACGTGTACGTGCCACCGGGGAAGGACGCCGCGGAGGTCTCCAGCCCCAGCACCAGGTGGTAGAAGGCGGCGGCCGCCGGGACGTCCGGCGTGTACAGCTCGACCCAGCACAGCGCGCCGGGGGAGCCCGCCAGATCCACGCCCCCGGTCCGCCCCGGCTGCCACAGCCCGAACGCCACGCCCGCCCGGTCGGCGAGGACCGCCATGCGCCCCTGGTCCGTCACATCCGTCGGGCGGACCAGCACCGTGCCGTGCGCCCGCTCGGCGTTTCGGGCGGTCGCCCCGGCGTCGGCGCTGCGGAAGTACACGGTCCACGAGGGCGGCCCCTGCCCCGCCGCGAGCCCCGCGCAGCCGGCCACGGTCCGGCCGTCCAGCCGGAAGAGGCCGTAACCGCCGTCCCCGGGCCCCGCCGGCCGGAACTCCCAGCCGAACAGCCCGCCGTAGAAGGCGCGGGCGCCGTCGAGGTCGAAGGCGCCGACGTCGGTCCAGACGGGAGCGCCGTCGACGAAACGGGTGGTGAGCATCTGCGCCCTCCTCGCAAGGGACCCGCTGTCTGCTCTGCCGAGTCTCGCACCGCCCACCGGCGATCGCCGCCGGGGCGCGCGGCCGGGCGCGCCGCCGTGCGCGGCCGTCGCCGCCGGGCCATCATCGAGGTGGCCGGCGGCCCCGGGGTGCGGCGTTGAGCGCGCGTTGATCGAACGTTTTTCGCCGCCTGCCACGCTCTCGATCATGCACACCGAGACCATCACTCCGGCCGACCCCGCCTGGCAGGCCCAGGCCCTGTGCGCGCAGACCGGGGCCGACTTCTTCTTCCCCGAGCCGGGCAGTTCCGTCCGCGAGGCCAAGCGCATCTGCGCCATGTGCGAGATGCGCCCGGCCTGCCTGGAGTACGCGCTGGCGCACGACGAGCGCTTCGGCGTGTGGGGCGGCCTGTCCGAGAAGGAGCGGCTGAGCCTGCGCCGGACCGCGCGCTAGGCGCGCGGTCCCGGAGGCGGTCCCGGAGCCGGGGCGGAGAGCGGGGGCGGTCAGGCGCCCGCGCGCGCCGCCATCCGTGCCTTGCGCGCCGCGAGCTTCTCGTCGAACTTGGACGCCTCCGCGTTCAGCCCGCCCAGGAACAGGCCCAGTTCCTCCTGCGCGTGGCGGCCCTCGGGGCCGAGGCCGTCGATCTCCATCACCTTCAGGAAGCGCAGCACCGGCTGCAGCACGTCGTCGTGGTGGATGCGCAGGTTGTAGACCTCGCCGATGGCCATCTGCGCCGCGGCCCGCTCGAAGCCGGGGATGCTGTGGCCCGGCATGCGGAAGTTCACCACCACGTCCCGCACCGCCTGCATGGTCAGGTCGGGGGCGATCTCGAAGGCCGCCTTGAGCAGGTTGCGGTAGAAGACCATGTGCAGGTTCTCGTCGGTCGCGATGCGCGCGAGCATGCGGTCGCACACGGGATCGCCGGACTGGTGGCCGGTGTTGCGGTGCGAGATGCGGGTGGCGAGCTCCTGGAAGGCGACGTAGGCGATCGAGTGCAGCATCGAGTGGCTGTTGTCGGACTCGAAGCCCTCGCTCATGTGCGCCATCCGGAACCGCTCCAGCTTGTCCGGGTCGACCGCGCGCGAGGCGAGCAGGTAGTCGCGCATCACGATGCCGTGCCGGCCCTCCTCCGCCGTCCAGCGGTGCACCCAGGTGCCCCAGGCCCCGTCGCGGCCGAAGAGGCTGGCGATCTCGTGGTGGTAGCTGGGGAGGTTGTCCTCGGTCAGCAGGTTGACGACGAGGGCGGTCCGGCCGATCTCCGTGACCTTGGACTGCTCCTTGTCCCACGCCTCGCCGTCGGCGAAGATACCGGGGAAGTTGCGGCCGTCGCTCCACGGGACGTACTCGTGCGGCATCCAGTCCTTGGCGACCTTGAGGTGCCGGTTGAGTTCGTTCTCGACCACTTCCTCCAGCGCGTACAGCAGCCGGGCGTCGGTCCAGACGGACGGGCTGCCGAGGTGAGGGGAAGTGATCGTCATGGAGACTCCAGGGGGACGTGCGAGCCGGGCGGGAGCCGGCACAGACAAGCGGGGGACGGACAAGCGAACCGGCGAGCGGTGCCGGGAACCTACGGGATCGTAGGCTACGAACCCGTAGGTTACGAAGCCGTAGGTTAAGGCGGCTGTAAAGACCGCTGATCAGGCCACCGCACCAGGGCGCATGACGGTACGTGAGCGGACCCGGCCGGACCCCAGCCGAACGATCCGGACGCGCGGACGTCACGCGGCGACCGTACGACACCTGCCCCGCACGCCGAGTCCTACTCGCGCACCGGAGCCCGCCCCGCACGCCGAGTCCCACTCGCGCAGCGGACCCCGCCCCGCGCACGCCGCGTACCCGGCCCCCGGTGTTCCGGGCCGGGTACACGGTCCTCGTCGCGCTTTCACGCCGTGGCCGCGACCGCCTCCCACGTGGTCTCCCTCAACTCCCCCTCCTCCACGATCAGCCAGCGGGTGACCCCGATGGACCGCAGGAACGGCAGGTCGTGGCCGGCCACGATCAGCGCGCCCTCGTAGGACTCCAGCGCGCTCGTCAACCGGCGCACGCTCGCCATGTCGAGGTTGTTCGTCGGCTCGTCGAGCAGCAGCAGCTGCGGCGCGGGCTCGGCCAGCATCAGCGCGGCCAGCGCGGCCCGGAAGCGCTCGCCGCCCGACAACGTCGCCGCCTTCCGGTCGGCCCGGGCGCCCCGGAACAGGAAGCGGGCCAGCCGGGCCCGGATCCGGTTGGCGGTGGCGTCCGGCGCGAACCGGGCCACGTTCTCGACGACGCTCAGCTCGTCGTCGAGGACGTCCAGCCGCTGCGGCAGGAACCGCAGCGGCACATGTGCCACCGCCTCGCCGGACACCGGCGGCAGTTCCCCCGCGATGGTGCGCAGCAGGGTCGTCTTGCCCGCGCCGTTGCGCCCGACCAGCGCCACCCGCTCGGGACCGCGCAGGTCGAGCCCGCCGGTCACACGCGCGCCGTACGCCGGCCGGAGGTCCCGCAGGGTGAGGACGTCACGGCCGGGCGGGACCGCCGTGCGGGGGAGCTCGACGCGGATCTCGTCGTCGTCGCGCACCGCCTCCACCGCCTCGTCCAGACGTTCCCTGGCCGCGGAGAGCTTCTCCTCGTGCAGGATGCGGTGCTTGCCGGCGGACTCCTGGGCGGCCCGTCTGCGCGCGCCCATCACGATCTTCGGCTCGCGCCTGTTGTCCCACATCTTCTGCCCGTACCGCTTGCGGCGGGCCAACTTGACCTGTGCGTCGGCCAGTTCGCGCTTCTGTCGGCGCAGATCGGCCTCGGCGACACGCACCATCCGCTCGGCGGCGTCCTGTTCGACGGCGAGGGACTCCTCGTACGCCGAGTAGTTGCCGCCGTACCAGGTGACCCGACCGGCGCGCAGGTCGGCGATCTGGTCGACCAGTTCGAGCAGGTCGCGGTCGTGGCTGACCACGACCAGCACGCCGGGCCAGGCCGCGACGGCCTCGTACAGCCGCCGGCGCGCGTACAGGTCCAGGTTGTTCGTCGGCTCGTCCAGCAGCAGGACGTCCGGGCGGCGCAGTAGCAGCGCGGCCAGCCGCAGCAGCACCGACTCACCGCCGGAGACGTCGCCGACGGTGCGGTCCAGGCCGATGTGGCCGAGACCGAGTTCGCCGAGCGTGGCCAGGGCGCGTTCCTCGACGTCCCAGTCGTCGCCGACGGCCTCGAAGTGCTCCTCGGCCGCGTCGCCCGCCTCGATGGCGTGCAGGGCGGCCCGCCGCGCGGCGATGCCGAGGGCCTCGTCGACCCGCAGGCCGGTGGCGAGCGTGACGTTCTGCGGGAGGTGGCCGACCTCGCCGGTGACGCGGACGACGCCGTCGGACGGCGTCAGCTCGCCCGCGATCAGCTTCAACAGGGTCGATTTACCGGTTCCGTTGACGCCGACGAGTCCGGTGCGGCCGGGGCCGAAGGCGATGTCGAGGCCGGTGAGGACGGAGGTGCCGTCGGGCCAGGAGAAGGACAGGGAGGTACAGGTGACGGATGCTGACATGGGCGCCTCGCGGTTGCTGGGTGCGGTCTGGGGCAGACGCGTGTCGAGACACCGCTGGGCGGGACGCCGTGTGGGAGAGGAGCCGCGGGGCATGAGAAAAGCCCTGGGCCGGTCTTCCGGAGGACGGCTCGGACGCCGAGGTCGCACGCGACGCACACACCTGTTCGGTGTGACGCGGTGTCTCAGGACCTCAGACGAGCAACGTCCTTCTCCAATCGACGGCAACAGGACCGCTGTAAACCGTACGAGCGGGCCGGTGCGGCTGTCAACGAATTACCGGCGTGGGCCGGCCCCCGGGCCCACCGTGCGAAGGAGGCCCGCCCCGTGTCCGACGTGTCCGACGGTCCGCTCCCGCCGTCCCCGCTCTCGCTGCCGGCCCGCCTGTGCCTGCTGGCCTGGGACACCGACCGGCAGCACGCCCCCGACGCCCCGCACCTGTGCCACCTGGTGCGGGCCGGTGCGCTGACCGAGCTGGCCCTCAGCGGGCTGCTCGTCGACGACGACGGCGTCGCCACCCCCGTCGACCTGGACTCGCGCTCCGGCGACGCGGTGCTCGACGGCCTCCTCGACCTGGTGCGGGAATCCTGCCCCCGCCGCTGGGGGACCTGGGTGACGCTGCGCGCCCGGCACACCCTCGCGGACCTGCGGGAGCAGCTGGCCGCCGAGGGGTACCTGCGCACCGAGAGGCGGCGCGTCCTCGGGCTCTTCCCGTCCGTGGCGTACGGCCTGGAGCGCGTCGCCGCGGCGGAGGCGCTGCGCGCGGAGGCCCGGCAGGCACTGGAAGGGGCCCGCCCGGCCGCGGAGGTCGCCGAGCGGACCGCCGCCGCGGTCGCCCTAGCCGCCGCGGCGCGGCTGCGCACCGTCGTTCCCGATCCGGGCCGCGAGCCCGACCGGTGGCGCGTCGAGGAGCTGGCAGAACGCGGCGCGGCGGCGGCCCCCGCCCTGCGCGGCGTCGTCAGCGAGGTCCGCGCGGCGCTCACCGAGGCGACGACGGCGCCCGCCGCTTCGGCGGCGGGCTGACCGGCCATCGGGTCGATGTGGGCACTCCGCCCGGACGGCCGTTCCGCGCGGGCCGGCGGCCGGGACCGGGGCCACCGGCTCCGTCCGTCACTCCCGGCACGGGTCCGGACCCGGATTCGGGTCCGGACCCGGGTGAACGACCTAGCAGGCGTCCCGCATCAACTCGGCCAGGCCGTGGTCGAGGTCCAGCTGAAGGTGCTCCAGACCGGTGGGCACCAGCTCGCTCGCGGCCCGCAGGAACCGGCGTATCTCACCGCTGCGGACGTGGATCACGGCGGTTCCCTCGGGGGCGTGGAACTCCAGGACGGTGCGGTCGTACCCGTACGGCCGCACCCGCACGTCGCCGTCGCCCTCGGGCTCGTCGAGACCGGCCTCCAGGAGCTCGCGGGCGAAGGTCCAGCAGACCTCGACGCCTTCGAGGGTGGCCGGGGCCGGGAAGGTCATGCGGACGGCGAACGGGTCCCGGCGGTCGTAGTGCAGCGTGGCGGGAATGCTGGGCATCCGCGGCGCGGCGGCGACGAGGCGCGCCTCGACGGGCTGCTCGATGACGGTGGACAACGCCTTGCTCCCTTGTGACGTATGACGTACGACGGCTGGACGGACGTTCGGGTGGACGAGGCCGGGCACTGGAGGAGACGACGGAACCAGCCGGTCCGTGCACACGAGAAGCGAGTGACCTCTGTCACCGCCTTCATGCACGGACGTGATCCGCCTTACGCGCTCCGGCCGCGTTCGCGTGCGCGGCCCCCGGGTATCCGGCGACAAGGGACACTTCGCTCGACTGGGGGATTGAATATCGCCTGATATGACGAACTGTTCCAGGATGCGGGTATCCGTCCCTTGACAGAGAGGAAGTGAACGGCATGCCACGCGGATCCAGTTCCAAGCGGGAGCGCCAGTACGAGCACATCAAGGAGAGCGCGCAGGACCGGGGCGAGAGCACCGGCCGCGCCAAGGAGATCGCCGCCCGCACGGTGAACAAGGAGCGTGCCCGCTCGGGCGAGTCGAAGACCTCCAGCCGCACCTCTACACAGGACATGTCCTCCGGCAAGCGCGGCGGACAGCGCTCGGGCCGGGGCTCCGAGGGCCCCACCTACGACCAGCTCTACGAGGAGGCCAAGCGGCGCGACATCCACGGCCGCTCGGACATGAACAAGCAGCAGCTGCGGCAGGCGCTCGACAAGGGCTGATGCCGGGCCCGCGGGCAGGACGGGCCCCGCGCCCGGCCTCCCGCGAGCCCGCCCGCGCCGGCTTCCCGCACGCGGCCCCCGCGCGCCGCCCGCGTCGCCTCCCTGGGCCCGATCTCCGCGGACCCGCCTGGCGACGCGCCCCGTGAACCGGACAGCCTCCGCGAGTCGCCCCGCCACGCCGGCCGCCCCCGGCACGGCCCCGCCGCATCCGCCGTGGTCGGCGAAGCCGTACGCTCGTCACCACCATGACGACGACCGTAGGCATACCCGCGGGCTGGCCCGCGACGACGGAACAGGCACGTGCCGTGCAGGACGAGTTGCGCGCGCGGGTGGTGCTGGACGAGCCCGGCCCGCCGCCCGGGACGGGGCACGTCACGGGGGTGGACGTCGCCTACGACGACGAGCGGGACGTCGTCGCGGCGGCCGCCGTCGTGCTGGACGCGGCCACGCTGCGGGTGGTCGCCGAGGCCACCGCCGTCGGCCGGATCTCCTTCCCCTACGTGCCCGGACTGCTGGCCTTCCGGGAGATCCCCACCGTGCTCGCCGCCCTGGACGCCCTGGACCGCCCGCCCGGCCTGGTCGTCTGCGACGGCTACGGCCTCGCCCACCCCCGCCGGTTCGGCCTCGCCAGCCACCTCGGCGTCCTGACCGGCCTCCCGACGATCGGCGTCGCCAAGAACCCGTTCACCTTCGCCTACGACGACCCGGGCACCGCGCGCGGCAGCGCCTCCCCGCTGCTGGCCGGCGCCGACGAGGTCGGCCGCGCCCTGCGCACCCGCGACGGCGTCAAGCCGGTCTTCGTCTCCGTGGGCCACCGCACCACGCTGGACGACGCCTGCGCCCACACCCTCGCCCTGACCCCGGCCTACCGCCTGCCGGAGACCACCCTCCGGGCCGACGCCCTGTGCCGCCGCGCCCTGCGGGAGGCCACCGGAGGACCCGGGAGGCCCGCCCCGCGGGCGAACGACGGGGATGCGTCAGACAGGCCCTAGTGCCGCAACAGGCGACGTTCGCCCCGTCGCGACGCCCGGCACGCCTCCCCCAAGCTCTTCGAGCAGGGGGGACCCCCACTCGCCGCACCGGCCGAAAGCCCGAGTACGTCCAGTACGAGGGCTTCCGGCCGGCACGGCGAGAGCACGCACCGGACGCCGCTCCTTGACGGGCAAACGTTGCCTGCCGCGGCCCTAGCGGGCCGCCGCCGTGCGGAAGGTGAGGCCGGACGCGCGCAGCCGGTCGATGAGGGCATCGCCCATCGCCACGGCCGTCGTCACCTGGCCGGCCGTGGCGGGCAGGTCGTCCAGGGCCAGGCACAGGGCCGACTCGGCGAACATCCGCGCCGTCTCGTCGTAGCCGGGGTCGCCGCCCGCGACCTCGGTGAGCACCCGTCGGCCGCCACCCTCGCCCACGAACCGCACCGAGAACCAGCTCCTGGCCCGCCTCTCGGCGCTCGGTCCGTCCCCCGGCTTGAGCCGGCCGGACAACCAGTCGCGCACGGGCGCGAGTTGGGCCGCGGCGGCGAGGGCTCCCACGGCGGCGACCCCACCCACGGCGACCGGCAGGCGGCGTACGGCCGCGTAGTGGCGGTAGCGGAAGTCGGGGCCGTAGCGCTCCAGAGCCCGGGCGGAGCGGACCACGATCTGCGGATCGATGGTCGGCAGCGGCAGCGCCCACGCGCCGACCTCCCCGGCGAACCGAGGCGCGGCCACCGGCGCCGAGGCCCGCCGCCCCACCAGCCGCGGTTCGTGGCGCGCCCGGTCCCGCGCGGCGGCCCGCATCCGCAGCGGACGGGAGAACTGGCCCAGCGCCGAGGCGAACGTGCCGCCCGAGAAGGCCGCGTCGACGCGGACGAACCCGTCCACGGTCAGCGGCACGCCCTCCGGCAGCTGCCGCACCGTGTAGTACACGCCGAGATCGTGCGGGACCGAGTCGAACCCGCACGCGTGCACCAGCCGCGCCCCCGTCTCCCGCGCGCGTGCGTCGTGCCGGACATACACCAAATCCACGAACTCGGGCTCGCCGGTCAGGTCCAGACAGTCCGTACCGCTGTCAGCGCAGGCGGCGACCAGCTCCTCGCCGTACGTCACGTAGGGGCCGACGGTGGTGGCCACCACGCGCGCCTGCCGGGCCAGCGCGCGCAGGGAGTCCGGTTCGGCCACGTCCGCCCGCAGCACCCCGACGGACGCCCCGCCGGGCAGCCGCTCGCGCAGCTCCTCCAGTTTGCGTTCGCTGCGGCCCGCCACGGCCCAGCGCAGTCCCTCGGGGGCGTGCGCCGCCAGGTACTCGGCGGTCAGCCTCCCCACGAAACCGGTGGCCCCGAAGAGCACGACGTCGTACGGACGCTCCGACCTTTTCAGCCTGCTCATGACACCCCTCGCTCCCGCAGCCCGCGCCGCTGTCGGTGGCCGAGGCTAGCGCGAGGGCGCGGAGCGCTCACGGCGAGGGGGTGCGCCGGCCGCCGGCGCGCTCACGGTAAGGAGGGCGCGCCGGCCGCCGGGAACCGTGGCGAGGGAGTGCGCCGGCCTCCCGGGGTGCGGCGGCGAGGGGGTGGTCCCTGGTACGGCCGGCGCCGCGCCGGGTACGACTTCGGTGCGCCTTGGCTAAGCGCTTGCTCGTGCGGGGCTTGTGCCGGGTGGAACACGTTCTTAACATCGGCGGTGTCACATCGGTTGTGTCACAGTGGTCGCGACGAGGGGGCCCACAGGATGGCAACGGCACAGACGCCGGGGCGGCACGGCCCGCTGACCGGCGTGCGCGTCGTCGAACTGGCCGGCATCGGCCCCGGCCCGTTCGCCGCGATGCTGCTGGCCGACCTCGGCGCGGACGTGGTCCGGGTGGACCGCCCCGGCGGCGCCGGCCTCGGCATCGACCCGGCCCGCGACGTCACCAACCGCAACAAGCGCTCGGTCGTCCTCGACCTGAAGTCCCCCGAGGGCCGGGCCGGCGTCCTCGGCCTCGTCGCGCGCGCCGACGTCCTCATCGAGGGCTACCGCCCGGGCGTCGCCGAGCGCCTCGGCGTCGGCCCCGAGGCCTGCCACGCCCGCAACCCCCGGCTCGTCTACGGCCGGATGACCGGCTGGGGCCAGGACGGGCCGCTCGCACCGCGCGCGGGACACGACATCGCCTACATCGCCGTCACCGGCGCCCTCGGCATGATCGGCGCCCCCGACGGCCCCCCGGCCGTCCCCGCCAACCTCCTCGGCGACTACGCGGGCGGCTCCCTCTACCTCGTCGTCGGCGTCCTCGCCGCCCTGCACCACGCCCGCGAGAGCGGCGCCGGCCAGGTCGTGGACGCCGCCATCGTGGACGGCACCGCCCATCTGGGCGCGATGATCCACGGCATGCTCGCCGCCGGCGCCTGGCAGGACCGGCGCGGCTCCAACCTCCTGGACGGCGGCTGCCCGTACTACGGCGCCTACGAGACCGCCGACGGCGCGTACATGGCGGTCGGCGCCCTGGAGCGGCGCTTCTACGACGAGTTCGCCGCCCTCCTCGACCTGCCCTCCGGCCTCGCCGGCGCGCACGCCGACCTCACCCGCTGGGGCGAGCTGCGCGAGGCCGTCGCCGCCCGCTTCAAGTCCCGTACCCGCGAGGAGTGGACCGCCGTCTTCGCGGGCTCCGACGCGTGCGTGGCCCCCGTTCTGTCGCTGCGCGAGGCGCCGCACCACCCGCACCTCGCCGCCCGCGGCACCTTCACCGACCACGGCGGGATCACCCAGCCCGCCCCCGCGCCCCGCTTCTCGGCCACCCCCACCGCCGTCCGCACCGGCCCGGCCCTGCCCGGCGACCACGCGGCCGAGGTGGCCCGCGACTGGGACCTGCCGGCGGACGCCTGACCGAGCGGCCCGGCCGCGCCCCTCCGCACCGCACAGCCACCGAAACCCTCATCGAAAGGCCTGTCAGTGAGCACCGAAGCGTACGTGTACGACGCGATCCGCACCCCGCGCGGGCGCGGCAAGGCAGGCGGCGCCCTGCACGGCACCAAGCCCATCGACCTGGTCGTCGGTCTCATCCACGAGATCCGCCGCCGCTTCCCGGACCTGGACCCGGCGGCCGTCGACGACGTCGTGCTCGGCGTCGTCGGCCCGGTCGGCGACCAGGGCTCCGACATCGCCCGCATCGCCGCGCTCGCGGCCGGACTGCCCGACACGGTCGCCGGCGTGCAGGAGAACCGCTTCTGCGCCTCGGGCCTGGAGGCCGTGAACCTGGCCGCCGCCAAGGTCCGTTCGGGCTGGGAGGACCTGGTCCTCGCCGGCGGCGTCGAGTCGATGTCCCGGGTGCCGATGGCCTCCGACGGCGGCGCATGGTTCAACGACCCGATGACCAACCTCGCCGTCAACTTCGTGCCCCAGGGCATCGGCGCCGACCTGATCGCCACCGTCGAGGGCTTCTCCCGGCGCGACGTCGACGAATACGCGGCGCTGTCCCAGGAGCGCGCGGCGGCGGCCTGGAAGGACGGCCGCTTCGAGCGCTCCGTCGTCCCGGTCAAGGACCGCAACGGCCTCGTCGTCCTCGACCACGACGAGCACCCGCGCCCCGGCACCACCGCCGACTCCCTGGCCAAGCTGAAGCCGTCCTTCGCGGACATCGGCGAGCTGGGCGGCTTCGACGCCGTCGCCCTCCAGCAGTACCACTGGGTGGAGAAGATCGACCACGTCCACCACGCCGGCAACTCCTCCGGCATCGTGGACGGCGCCTCGCTCGTCGCCATCGGCTCCAAGGAGGTCGGCGAGCGCTACGGCCTCACCCCGCGCGCCCGGATCGTCTCCGCCGCCGTCTCCGGCTCCGAGCCCACCATCATGCTCACCGGCCCCGCCCCCGCCACCCGCAAGGCGCTCGCCAAGGCCGGCCTCACCATCGACGACATCGACCTCGTCGAGATCAACGAGGCCTTCGCCGCCGTCGTCCTCCGCTTCGTCAAGGACATGGGCCTGTCCCTGGACAAGGTCAACGTCAACGGCGGTGCGATCGCCCTCGGCCACCCGCTCGGCGCCACCGGCGCGATGATCCTCGGCACCCTCGTCGACGAGCTGGAGCGCCAGGACAAGCGCTACGGCCTCGCCACCCTCTGCGTCGGCGGCGGCATGGGCGTCGCCACCGTCGTCGAGCGCCTCTGACTCCCAGCGCAGCCCTCAGCACCGGACCTCAACGGAGACCCCTGACATGACCGAGAGCAACACCATCCGCTGGGAACAGGACGACACCGGCGTCGTCACCCTCGTCCTGGACGACCCGAACCAGTCCGCGAACACCATGAACCAGGCGTTCCGCGACTCCTTCGCCGCGATCGCCGACCGCCTCGAAGCCGAGCTCCAGGCCGACCCGGACTCCGTCCGCGGCATCATCCTCACCTCCGCGAAGAAGACCTTCTTCGCCGGCGGCGACCTGCGCGACCTGATCCGCGTCACCCCCGACACCGCGCAGGACCTGCTCGACGGCGGCCTCGCCGTCAAGCGGAACATGCGCCGCATCGAGACCCTCGGCAAGCCGGTCGTCGCCGCGATCAACGGCGCGGCCCTCGGCGGCGGCTTCGAACTCGCCCTGGCCTGCCACCACCGCGTCGCCCTCGACACCCCCGGCACCAAGATCGGCTGCCCCGAGGTCACCCTCGGCCTGCTCCCCGGCGGCGGCGGTGTGGTGCGCACCGTACGACTGCTCGGCATCACCGACGCGCTGCTGAAGGTCCTGCTTCAGGGCACCCAGTACAACGCGCGCCGCGCCCAGGAGAACGGCCTCGTCCACGAGGTGGCCGCCACGCCCGAGGAGCTGATCGCCAAGGCGCGCGCCTTCATCGACGCCAACCCCCAGTCGCAGCAGCCCTGGGACAAGCCCGGCTACCGCATCCCGGGCGGCACCCCGTCGAACCCCAGGTTCGCCGCCAATCTGCCCGCCTTCCCGGCCAACCTCCGCAAGCAGACGGGCGGCGCGCCCTACCCGGCGCCCCGCAACATCCTGGCCGCCGCCGTCGAGGGCGCCCAGGTCGACTTCGAGACCGCCCAGGTCATCGAGGCCCGCTACTTCGTGGAGCTGGCCGCCGGGCAGACCTCGAAGAACATGATCCAGGCGTTCTTCTTCGACCTCCAGGCCGTCAACTCCGGCGCCAACCGCCCCAAGGGCGTCGAGCCCCGCAAGGTCGCAAGGGTCGCCGTCCTCGGCGCCGGCATGATGGGCGCCGGCATCGCCTACAGCTGCGCCCGCGCCGGCATCGAGGTCGTCCTCAAGGACGTCTCCCTGGAGGCGGCCGTCAAGGGCAAGGCCTACTCCGAGAAGCTGTGCGCCAAGGCCGTCTCCCGGGGCCGTACCAGCCAGGAGAAGGCGGACGCGCTGCTCGCCCGCATCACTCCGACCGCCGACGCGGCCGACCTCGCCGGCTGCGACGCGGTGATCGAGGCCGTCTTCGAGGACCCCTCGCTCAAGCACAAGGTGTTCCAGGAGATCGAGCACGTCGTCGCGCCGGACGCGCTGCTGTGCTCCAACACCTCCACGCTGCCCATCACCGTCCTCGCCGAGGGCGTGGAGCGGCAGGGCGACTTCATCGGCCTGCACTTCTTCTCGCCGGTCGACAAGATGCCGCTGGTGGAGATCATCAAGGGCGAGCGCACCGGCGACGAGGCCCTGGCCCGCGCCTTCGACCTGGTCCGCCAGATCAACAAGACGCCCATCGTCGTCAACGACTCGCGCGGCTTCTTCACCTCCCGCGTCATCGGCCACTTCATCAACGAGGGCGTGGCGATGGTCGGCGAGGGCATCGAGCCCGCCTCCGTCGAACAGGCCGCCGCCCAGGCCGGCTACCCGGCCAAGGTGCTCTCCCTGATGGACGAGTTGACCCTCACGCTGCCCCGCAAGATCCGCAACGAGTCGAAGCGGGCCGTCGAGGAGGCCGGCGGCACCTGGCCCGCCCACCCCGCCGAGGCGGTCATCGACCGCATGGTGGACGAGTTCGGCCGCACCGGCCGCAGCGGCGGCGCCGGCTTCTACGAGTACGGCGAGGACGGCAGGCGGGCGGGCCTGTGGCCGGGCCTGCGCGAGCACTTCGCGAAGGCCGGGCACGAGATCCCGTTCCGGGACATGCAGGAGCGCATGCTCTTCGCGGAGGCCCTGGACACGGTCAAGCTGCTGGAGGAGGGCGTCCTGACCTCGGTCGCCGACGCCAACATCGGCTCGATCTTCGGCATCGGCTTCCCCGGCTGGACCGGCGGCGTGCTCCAGTACGTCAACGGCTACGAGGGCGGGCTGCCCGGCTTCGTGGCCCGCGCACGGGAACTCGCCGAGCGCTACGGCGAGCGGTTCACCCCGCCCGCCCTGCTGGTGGCCAAGGCGGAGCGCGGGGAGACCTTCACCGACGCCCGCTGAGCCGCCGCGCTCAGCCGGAGGACGCGTCCCCACCACCGGACGGCGCGCCCCGCGTGCGACCGGGCGGCGCCTCCCGCGCATCCCTGGACGGCGCGCCCTCCGTACCACCGAAGGACGCGCCCTCCGTGTCACCGGAGGGCGCGTCCTCCGCCCGGGCCGTGTCGACCCACTCCCGCAGCTCCTCCTTCAGCGACCGCTGGAAGGTGGTCAGCAGCGCCTGCACCACCAGGGGGTGCATATGGGCCGACAGCGACTTCACGTCCTCGGTGTCCCGCTCGACGACCGCGTCGCGCAGCAGTCCCGACAGATCGCGGGCGGCGGCGCGCGCGTGCTCGACCAGCGCGGTGCGGGCCGCGAGGATCGTCTCCTGGGACAGCGGCACGTCCAGCAGCCGCACGCCCAGCCGGAACAGCCCGGCGTCGACGCGGAACGCCTGGCCGTCCGGCACCAGCACGTTCATCGCCGCCAGCCGCTCGAGCTCCTCGTCGGTGAGCGGCCGGCCGGCCCGCCGCCCCAGCTCGCGCCGGGACACCGTCTCCACGCTCTCCGGGGCCCAGGAGGCGACGACCGCCCGGTGCACGGCCAGATCGTGGGGGGTCAGGTCCGGCGGGAGCTGGCGCAGGTGCCGCTCGATCGCGGCGAGCGTCATGCCCTGGTGCTGCATCTCCTCGATCAGGGCCAGGCGCGCCAGGTGGTCCCTGCCGTAGCGGCCCACCCGGCGCGGACCGATCTCGGGCGGCGGCAGCAGACCGCGGCCGCTGTAGAAGCGGACCGTGCGCACCGTGACGCCGGCCCGCGCGGCCAGCTCGTCGATCGTGAGGGCCGGCTCCCCGGTGTCGGTCGTCGTCATGTGCAGCAGTATCGCTGTTACACCATTGGTGTGAAAGCCGGTGACCGATCTGCGCAGGTCATGTGAGAAGTCCCGCTCTGTGACATCGGCCATCGCATGAAAGTGATCTCGCTGGGAAGCTGGTTTCCTGGTCTGTACCGCGCCCATGGGCAGTGCGGGCCGGAAACGTACGGACACCCGGGCCCACCCCGCCCGGGGCACCAGAGAGTGGATCTTCCCCTTGAGCAAGGACGTGCACACGGCGCCGGTCGTCGAACATCCCGGGACGACCGGAACCCCCGCCGACGCGGGCGACGCCGGGTACAGCAAGGACCTCAAGCACCGCCACGTCAACATGATCGCCATCGGCGGTGCGATCGGCACCGGGCTCTTCCTGGGCGCCGGCGGCCGCCTGCACAACGCGGGACCGGCACTGGCCCTGGCCTACCTGGTCTGCGGCGTCTTCGCGTTCTTCGTCGTCCGCGCCCTCGGCGAGCTGGTCCTGTACCGGCCCTCCTCCGGCTCCTTCGTGTCGTACGCGCGCGAGTTCCTCGGCGAGAAGGGCGCCTACGTCGCCGGCTGGATGTACTTCCTGAACTGGTCGACCACCGGCATCGCCGACATCACCGCGATCGCGCTCTACACGCACTACTGGAGCTTCTTCACCCCCATCCCGCAGTGGGTGCTGGCCCTGATCGCCCTCGCCGTCGTCCTCACCGTCAACCTGATCTCGGTGAAGATCTTCGGCGAGATGGAGTTCTGGTTCGCGATCGTCAAGGTGGCCACCCTGGTCGCCTTCATGCTGATCGGCATCTTCCTGCTGGCCACCCAGCACCAGGTGGACGGGCACACGCCGGGCCTGAGCGTGATCAGCGACCACGGCGGGCTGCTGCCGCACGGCGCGATGCCGGTGGTCCTCGTCATGCAGGGCGTGATCTTCGCCTACGCCGCGCTGGAGCTGGTCGGCGTCGCCGCGGGCGAGACCGCCGAGCCGGAGAAGGTCGTCCCGCGCGCGGTGAACTCCATCATGTGGCGGGTCGCCCTCTTCTACGTCGGCTCGGTCGTGCTGCTGGCGCTGCTGCTGCCGGGCTCGGTCTACTCGGGCGACGAGAGCCCCTTCGTCACGGTCCTGTCGAAGATCGGCGTGCCCGCGGCCGGCGACGTCATGAACCTGGTGGTGCTCACCGCCGCGATGTCGTCGCTGAACTCCGGCCTCTACTCCACCGGCCGCATCCTGCGCTCCATGGCGATG
This sequence comes from Streptomyces sp. NPDC018610, assembly GCF_044391765.1. Lineage (NCBI taxonomy): Bacteria > Bacillati > Actinomycetota > Actinomycetes > Kitasatosporales > Streptomycetaceae > Streptomyces > Streptomyces sp. NPDC018610. The sequence continues at coordinate 31,875 of NZ_JBISAL010000002.1, read as the reverse complement.
GCGGGCTCCGCGCCCAAGTTCACCCGTGTGATGAGCCGCAGCCAGGTGCCCTACGGCGGCATCCTGCTCACCTGCGCGGTGTGCGTGCTCGGTGTCGGCCTGAACTACTGGGTGCCCAGCCAGGCCTTCGAGATCGTGCTGAACGTCGCCTCGCTCGGCATCGTCAGCACCTGGGTGATCATCATGATCTGCCACCTGGTCTTCGTCCGCCGCGCCAAGGCGGGCCTCATCACCCGTCCGAACTTCCGCCTGCCCGGCAGCCCGGTCACCGAGATCGCCACGGTCGCCTTCCTGCTGGCCTGCCTCGGCCTGATGTGGAACGACCCGGACGTGGGCCGCAAGACCCTCTTCATCATCCCCTTGATCGCGCTCCTGCTGGTGGCCGGCTGGTTCGGGGTGCGCCGCAGGGTGACCGAGGAGTCCGCCCTCACGCGGTAGCCCGCCCGGCGCCACTGTCAGTGGCAGCGCTTACGGTGGCGTCATGCCGGAGATCGGCCATGTCCGGGGTGACGCCACCGCGCCGTCGGCAAAGGGCGTCACGGCGATCGCCCACGTCCGCGATGACATCGGGGGCTGGGGCGAGGGCTTCGTCCTGGCCCTCTCCCGCCGCCGGCCCGAGCCGGAGGCCGCCTGCCGGGCCCGGCACCGTGGCCGCGCGGCGAACGCCTTCGGCCTCGGCGCCGTCCAGCTGGTCCAGGCCGAGCGGGACGTGTGGGTGGCCGACATGATCGGCCGGCGCGGCACCCGAGGGGCGGCGACGGCGTCCCCGTCCGGTACGAGGCGATCGACACGGCCCTCGGCAGGCTCGCCGATCGGGTGGTCGAGCTGGACGCCTCCGTGCACATGCCCCGTACAGGCTGCGGCCTCGCCGGTGGCAGCTGGGAGCGCAACGAGCCGCTGATGACGGACCGGCCGGTGCGGCGCGGGATCGCCGTCACGGTCCACGACCACGAGGGGTAGGCCGGGCGCCCGCGTGGGGCGCCCGGCCGTCGTTCATCCCCTGTGCGCCTCGTGGGCGGCCTCGATCTTCTTCCAGGACTTCGGCCGCGCGATCGCCGCGCCCGCCTTCGCCCCGGCGAGCGACCGGGCCGCGGACGCGGCCGGCTTCGTCGGCTGGAAGAGCCAGGTGTCGAACAGGGCCGCCAGCGGCTTGCCGGAAACCTGCTCCGCGTACTTCTCGAAGTCGGCCACCGACGCGTTGCCGTACGCGTGCGCCTGCGGCCAGCCCTTCAGGATGCGGAAGAACGCGGTGTCGCCGACCTCGTCGCGCAGCGCCTGGAGGGCGGCCGCGCCGCGGTCGTAGACGGCGTCGTCGAACTGGTCGTCCGCTCCCGGGTCACCGGGCGCGACCGTCCAGAACGGGTCGTCGGCCGGGTGCGAGGCGTACACGTAGTCGGCGAGCTGCCGCGCCGTGCCCTCGCCCTCGTGCTCCGACCACAGCCACTGCGCGTACGTCGCGAAGCCCTCGTTGAGCCAGATGTCCTTCCAGTCCTTCACCGACACGTCGTCGCCGTACCACTGGTGGGCCAGCTCGTGCACGACCACCGAGACGTTGGAGCCCTTCGCGAACTGCTTGGGGCTGTAGAAGACGCGGGTCTGCGTCTCCAGCGCGTACCCGGTGGTCGTGTTCGGGACGTAGCCGCCGGCCGAGCTGAAGGGGTACGGCCCGAAACGGTCGCTCAGCCAGTCGACGATCTCCCCGGTGCGCTCCACGCTCGCCCGGGCCGCCCCGTCGTTGTCGCCGAGGTCCTTGCTGTAGGCGTTGACGACGGGCACCCCGCCCTCGGAGACGCCGGTGGTGATGTCGAACTTCCCGAGCGCCAGCGTGGCCAGGTAGGTCGCCTGCGGCTTGTTCTGGCGCCAGCTGTAGCGGGTCCAGCCCAGCTGGGACGAGGTCGACTGGAGGGTGCCGTTGGAGATCGCCTGGGTGCCGTCCGGCACCGCCACCGACACGTCGTAGGTGGCCTTGTCGCTCGGGTGGTCGTTGCTCGGGAACCACCACCAGGCGGCCTCGGGCTCGTCGGCCGCGATCGCGCCGTCCGGGGTGCGGTGCCAGGTGGTGAAGCCGTACGCGCTCTTCGTGGAGGGAACGCCGCTGTAGCGGACGACCACGGTGACCGGCGTGCCCTTGTCCAGCGGCGTTCTCGGCGTGACCACCAGCTCGTGCTGCCCGGACGCGGTGAAGGCGGCCTTCGCGCCGTTGACCCGCACCTCGCTCACGTCCAGCAGGAAGTCCAGATCGAAGCTGGAGAGGTCCTGCGTGGTCCGCGCGGTGATCGTCGCCGTGCCCTCCAGCTCGTCCGTCACGGGCTGGTACTTCAGCCTGAGGTCGTAGTGGGAGACGTCGTAGCCGCCGTTGCCGTAGTCGGGGTAGTAGGGGTCGCCGATGCCCGGCGCGCCGGGGGAGTGGCTCGCGGCCGATGCCGGGATCGCCAGCAGGAGGGAGGCCGCCGCCAGTGCGCCCGGCGCGAGGATTCTGCGGTGCACGTCAGCTCCAAGTCGTAGGAACGTGAAGTCTGTTCGGAGCCTATTGAGTCCCTGTGGGCGCAGGCATGTCCATGGCCACCCTTGTCACACGATCGCCATTCGGCCGACATGCGCCGGGCACGCGGCTCCGTCTCTTCCCGGCGAATGGGGCGACACGTCAGTCGCCTTCTTCTGCACGGGAGTTGTCCGCTGTACCGTCCCGCTCATGCCGAACAGCATGCGCATGACCATCTGGAGATGGCTGATCGTGACGGCCACCGCCGTCCTGGCGGCCGCCTTCCTCACCCCGGCGGCGGCGCAGGGCGCCCCGCACGACGGCCGGGCTCCGCGCGAGAGCCGGCCCGTCTACTCCTACGCGGACGCCGTCCGCGAGTCCGTGTGGGTCGACACGGGTCTCGACGGCGACGGCGACGGACGCACCGACCGCGTCGCCGCCGATGTCGTCCGTCCCCGCGAACCCGCCCTGCGGGGCCGGAAAGTGCCCGTCATCATGGACGCCAGCCCGTACTACTCCTGCTGCGGGCGCGGCAACGAGAGCCAGACCAAGACGTACGACGCGGCCGGCCACGTCGTCCAGATGCCGCTGTTCTACGACAACTACTTCGTGCCCCGCGGCTACGCCTTCGTCGGCGTCGACCTCGCCGGCACCGACCGCTCCGACGGCTGCGTCGACGTCGGCGGCAAGTCCGACGTCCGGTCCGCCAAGGCGGTGATCGACTGGCTGAACGGCCGCGCCCGCGCCTACACCACCCGCACCGGCTCCACCACCGTCAGGGCCACCTGGACCAACGGGAAGACCGGCATGATCGGCAAGAGCTGGGACGGCACCATCGCCAACGGCGTCGCGGCCACCGGCGTCAAGGGCCTGAAGACCATCGTGCCGATCAGCGCCATCTCCTCCTGGTACGACTACTACTTCGCCCAGGGCGCCCCGCTGTACGACTCCGGTCCCGACTGGCTGTCCGACTACGTCGAGAGCGACGCCGCCCGCGCCCACTGCGCCGCCGTGCAGCGGAAGATGGTCGACGGCGCCCCGCGCACCGGCGACTGGACGTCCTGGTGGACCGAGCGCGACTACGTCAAGGACGCGGCCAAGGTGCGGGCCAGCGTCTTCCTCGTCCACGGCATGCAGGACCTCAACGTCCGCACCAAGAACTTCGGCCAGTGGTGGGACGCCCTCGCCGAGAACGGCGTGCACCGCAAGATCTGGCTCTCCCAGACCGGCCACGTCGACCCCTTCGACTACCGCCGCGGCGCCTTCGTCGACACCCTGCACCGCTGGTTCGACCACGAACTGCTCGGCTACGACAACGGCGTCGACCGCGAGCCCGTGGCCGACGTCGAACGCCACCCCGACCAGTGGGCCACCTCCGCCCTCTGGCCGCCGCGCGGCACCGCCGCCACCACCCTGCGCCCCGCCCCCGGCGGCCGGGCGGGCGTCGGCACGCTCGGTCTGCGCACGGCCCGCGGCACCGAGACCTTCACCGACGATCCCTCGCTGAGCGAGACCGACTGGGCGGCGCGCGTCGACCGGCCGACGCCGGAGAAGGCCGGCTTCGTCACCGGGCCGCTCAGCCGGGACCTGCGGCTCGCCGGCTCCTCCGAGGTGACCGTCACCGCGACGCCGACCACCCCCACGGCCCACCTCTCGGCCGTCCTGGTCGACCTCGGCCCCGACACCATCCGCGACTACGGCGACGCCGACGAGGGCATCACCACCCTCGCCGACCGCACCTGCTGGGGCGCGAGCACCGCGGGCGACAGCGCCTGCTACAAGGAGACGAAGGCGAAGACGAAGGCCGTGGACCACACGGTCGTCAGCCGCGGCTGGGCCGACCTCGGGAACTACGCGGGCGACGGCAGGGGCCGTCCGCTCACCCCCGGCAAGGCGTACACGATCACCCTCGACCTGGCGGCGACCGACCACGTCGTGCCCGCGGGCCACCGCCTGGCGCTGATCGTGGCGGGCACCGACAAGGACCTCATCGACCCTCCGTCGAGCACCCCCACCCTCACGGTGGACCTGTCCCGTACGTCGGCCAGGGTCCCGCTGGTCGGCGGCGCGGCGGCGTTCGCCCGCGCCACGGCGGGCGGCGCGGCGGGCACTGCGGCGGGCGCCACCACGGGGGCCACGACGGCGGCCGGCGCGGCAGGATCCGCGGCACTCCCCGCCGTGAAGTCCCCGGACGCCGTCCGGGAAGGGGGCGCCGCGCGGCGGGTGCCCGGCCAGTGACCCGGTGACGGGCTCAGGCGGGCGGGCCCACCAGCCCGGCCGCCTGACGCGCGCACCCCCAGGCCACGGTGACCCCGGCGCCCCCGTGCCCGTAGTGGTGCACCAGGATCCGCCCGCCCGGCAGCGCCTCGCGCTCGATGCGCACCGCGTGCCGGGCCGGCCGCAGTCCGACCCGGTGCTCCAGCACCCGCGCCCCGGCGATCTCCGGCCGCAGGGCGGCACAGCGGGCGACGATCGCCTCGGCCACCGCCGGATCGGGCGTCAGGGACCAGTCGTCCTCCTCGGCCGTCCCGCCGAGGACGAGGCCGCCCGGCTGCGGAAAGAAGTAGACGGAGGCCGCCGCGGCGTGGTCGACACAGGTCAGCCAGGTCGTGATCCCCGGGTTCTCCACCACGACGAGCTGGCCGCGCACGGGCCGCACCGCCGGGTCCGGCACCAGATCGCGGGCGCCGAGCCCCGTGCAGTTCACCACCACCGGCGCGTCCACCGCGGACAGATCCGTGACCGTGCGCTCCTCGACGACACCGCCCGCCGCCCGCAGCCGCTCCCGCAGCCAGGCCAGGTGGACCGGCATGTCGATCAGCGGCAGCCGCCCCCACAGCGCCGTCCCCGGATACTCGCCGGCCGACGCCACGCGCAGGTGCGGCACCCGCGCCGCCCACGGGCCAAGCTCGTCGAAGCGGGTCTCGCCGTGCACGCCGTCGACCATCCGCACACCCGTCCGCGCGGGGCGCGCGGCCATCCCCGCGTACACGGCCAGCGACTGGAGCGCCCAGTCGCCGACCAGCGACTCCGGCTCGATCCGGTACGGCCACCACAGGGCGCCCGCCACGGCCGACGTCGTCCGCTCGGCCGGCTCACGCGTCCACATCCGCACCCGCCGGCCGCGCTCGGCCAGCACGAGCGCCGTGGTCAGCCCGATGACCCCGCCACCGACCACCACGACATCGTCACTCGGCCCACTGCCCGGTCCACCGTCCACGTCAGGACCGTAGCCGACCGTGTCACGCGGTGCCCACCGCGCCCCCGCGCCGGAAGGAGCCACGGCGTCCCCGCCTGCCACGCGGCCCCGGCACCGGCCCCGGCACGGGCCCGGTGGCCGGTGCGGGGCCAGGGGCAGGGCCGGCACCCGGGCCCGCGCCGACGGCGTCCGGCGGGCACTAGGATCTGCTGCCTGATGACTGCCACCCTCGTCGCCAAGAACCTCACCGCCGGACACGGCGACCGCGCGCTGTTCACCGGGCTCGACCTCGTCGTCGCCCCCGGGGACGTCATCGGGCTGGTCGGCGCCAACGGCGCGGGCAAGTCCACGCTGCTGCGGATGCTCGCCGGACTCAGCACCCCCGAACAGGGCGAACTCACCCTCTCCCCGCCCACCGCCGCCGTCGGCCACCTGCCGCAGGAGCCCGACCGGCGGCCGGGCGAGACCGTGCGGGAGTTCCTGGCCCGCCGCACCGGCGTCGCCGCCGCCCAGCGGACGATGGACGAGGCCACCCAGGCCCTCGTCGACTCCGCGCCCGGCGCGGACGACGCCTACGCGAGCGCCCTGGAGCGCTGGCTCGGCCTCGGCGGCGCCGACCTCGACGAGCGGGCCGAGGAGACCGCCGACTCCCTCGGTCTGGCCGTCGACCTCGACCAGCCGATGACCTCCCTGTCCGGCGGGCAGGCGGCCCGCGCCGGCCTCGCCTCGCTGCTGCTGTCCCGCTACGACGTCTTCCTGCTGGACGAGCCCACCAACGACCTCGACCTGGACGGCCTCGAACGCCTCGAACGCTTTGTGACCGGCCTGCGCGCCGGGACGGTCGTCGTCAGCCACGACCGCGAGTTCCTCACCCGCACCGTCACCAAGGTCCTCGAACTCGACCTCGCACAGGGGCGGATCAACCTCTACGGCGGCGGCTACGCGGCCTACCTGGAGGAGCGCGAGGTGGCGCGCCGGCACGCCCGCGACGAGTACGAGGAGTACGCCGACAAGAAGGCCGCCCTCCAGGACCGGGCCCAGACGCAGCGCTCCTGGATGGACAAGGGTGTGAAGAACGCCCGGCGCAAGGCGGGCAACGACAACGACAAGATCGGCCGCAAGTTCCGCAGCGAGGCCAGCGAGAAGCAGGCCGCCAAGGCCCGGCAGACCCAGCGCATGATCGAACGCCTGGAGGTCGTCGAGGAGCCCCGCAAGGAGTGGGAGCTGCGCATGGAGATCGCGGCGGCCCCGCGTTCCGGCGCGGTCGTCGCCACGCTGCGGGACGCCGAGGTGCGGCGCGGCGGCTTCGTGTTCGGTCCGGTCTCCCTCCAGATCGACTGGGCGGACCGGGTCGCGGTCACCGGAGCGAACGGCGCGGGCAAGTCGACGTTGCTGGCCGCGCTGCTGGGGCGACTGCCGCTGGACGCCGGGCACGCGGCCCTGGGCTCCGGCGTCCTGGTCGGCGAGGTCGACCAGGCGCGCCGTCTCTTCCACGGCGACGAGACGCTGCTGGACGCCTTCCGGGCGTCGGTCCCGGACACCGAACCGGTGGAAGTCCGTACGCTGCTGGCCAAGTTCGGGCTGAAGAGCGAGCACGTGCTGCGACCTGCCGCGACCCTGTCGCCCGGCGAGCGCACCCGGGCCGCCCTCGCCCTCCTCCAGGGCAGGGGCGTCAACCTCCTGGTCCTGGACGAACCGACCAACCACCTGGACCTGCCCGCGATCGAACAGCTGGAGTCCGCCCTGCACTCCTACGAGGGAACACTGCTGCTGGTCACCCATGACCGCCGCATGCTGTCGGCGGTCCGGACGACCCGTCACCTGGAGGTGACCGACGGCAAGGTGACGGAGCATCAGGTGTAGGGGTGTGGGTCCGGCGGCGGTGCGGCGGGTGTACCGGCCATAAGGGCGGTCGGTGCGGGGGCCTACACTCGGCAACCGTTGCCCAGCGGAGAGAGACCGCCGACCGAAAGGCCTGGTTGCCCATGTTCCAAGACGCCCCCATCTACCACCAGCTCGTCGCCGAGCGGGGCGATGTGCCCGCACGTGTGCGCGACGCGGCCACGAGCATACTTCGGGAGCTCGAGGAAGTGATGCGGGTGGGGCAGCCGCCGGGTCCGTTCCTGCCCGGCCCGGCGTCGCGCGGCGCGGCCGCCCCACGGCCCCACTCGGCCCTGCCCCCGGGGCCGCACGCCCGCTGACGGTGCGGCGGCGGGGGCGCGTGGGGCCGGGAGGGGCGGGACGCGCGGGCGCCGGCTCGGGTGCGGGTCCAGAGGTTCTCGCCACCGCCGCCCCTATCCGTTCCCCTCCTCGAGAGGGGCTCCGTCCCCTCGACCGCGGCGGGGATTCCGCCCCCGGGCCTGGGCGGGGCCTCTGCCCGTGATGCCTCCGGGATTCCGCCCTCGGGCCTCGGCCGGGGGCTCCGCCCCCCGCACCCCAGGGGGCTCTGCCCGTGGGTGTCCTCCAGGGGCTCCGCCTCCGCATCCCCGACAGGGGCTTCGCCCCGCGCCCTCGAAGGCGTCGCCTCTCGGAACCCCTGTCCGGGCTCAGTGCCCCACGGAGGTTCGCCCCCCGGGTCCCGGGCCCGCCCGGGTGTGCGGCGAGCCCGGGGGCGGGGGGCGTCGCGTCAGCGGCGGGCGTTCTTCGTGTCGAGGAGGCCCGCGCGGCGCAGGGCGTCGGCCATCGCGCTGTTGGCGGGCGCCGCGGCCTGGCGGGAGCCGCCGCCGGCCGCGCCGCCGCCCCGGCCCTGCCGCTGCTGCGGCGGACGCCCGCCGCGCCGGCGCCGGTCACCGCCGCCCTGCTTCTCCTGCGGGGCCGCCTCGTCGTCCAGGCGCAGCGTCAGCGAGATCCGCTTGCGCGGGATGTCGACGTCCAGCACCTTCACCTTGACGATGTCGCCCGGCTTGACGACGTCGCGCGGGTCCTTGACGAACGTCCGCGACATCGCCGAGACGTGCACCAGACCGTCCTGGTGGACACCGACGTCCACGAACGCGCCGAAGGCCGCCACGTTCGTCACCACACCCTCCAGGACCATCCCCGAGGACAGGTCGGAGATCTTCTCCACGCCCTCCTTGAAGGTGGCGGTCCTGAAGGCGGGCCGAGGGTCGCGGCCCGGCTTCTCCAGCTCCGCGAGGATGTCGGTCACCGTCGGCAGACCGAACGTGTCGTCCACGAAGTCGGCCGGCCGCAGCGAGCGCAGCACCCCGGTGTTGCCGACGAGGGACGCCACCTGCTGACCCGTGGTCTTCACCATCCGCCGCACCACCGGATACGCCTCCGGGTGCACGCTGGAGGCGTCCAGCGGGTCGTCGCCGCCGCGGATGCGCAGGAAGCCCGCGCACTGCTCGTAGGCCTTCGGGCCGAGCCGGGAGACCTTCTTCAGCTGCGTGCGCGAGGTGAACGGGCCGTTGGCGTCCCGGTGCGCGACGATGTTCTCCGCGAGCGAGCCGGTGATGCCCGAGACGCGCGCCAGCAGCGGCACGGACGCCGTGTTGACGTCCACGCCCACGCCGTTCACGCAGTCCTCGACCACCGCGTCCAGCGAGCGGGACAGCTTCACCTCGGACAGGTCGTGCTGGTACTGCCCGACACCGATCGACTTCGGGTCGATCTTCACCAGCTCGGCCAGCGGGTCCTGCAGCCGGCGCGCGATGGACACCGCGCCGCGCAGCGACACGTCCATGTCCGGCAGTTCCTGCGAGGCGTAGGCGGAGGCCGAGTACACGGAGGCTCCCGCCTCCGACACCATCACCTTGGTGAGCTTCAACTCCGGGTGCTTGGAGATGAGTTCACCGGCGAGCTTGTCGGTCTCGCGGGACGCGGTGCCGTTGCCGATGGCGATCAGCTCGACCGCGTGCTCCTTCGCCAGCCGGGCCAGCCCGGCCAGCGCCTCGTCCCACTTGTTGGCCGGGACGTGCGGGTGGATCACGTCCGTGGCGACGACCTTGCCGGTCGCGTCCACCACGGCGACCTTCACACCCGTACGGAAACCGGGGTCCAGGCCCAGCGTCGCGCGGGTGCCGGCCGGGGCGGCCAGCAGCAGGTCGCGCAGGTTGGCCGCGAACACGTCGACCGCCTCGTCCTCGGCGGCCGTACGCAGCCTCAGCCGCAGGTCGATGCCCAGGTGGACGAGGATGCGGGTGCGCCAGGCCCAGCGGACGGTGTCCTTGAGCCACTTGTCGGCGGGCCGGCCCCGGTCGGCGATGTCGAACCGGTGGGCCACGACGCCCTCGTAGGACGACGGGCCGTCGGTCGGCTCCTCGGGCTCCAGGACGAGGTCGAGGACCTCCTCCTTCTCGCCGCGGAGCATCGCCAGGATCCGGTGCGAGGGCAGCTCCGTGAAGGGCTCGGTGAAGTCGAAGTAGTCGGCGAACTTCGCGCCCGCCTCCTCCTTGCCCTCCCGGACCTTCGCCGCCAGCCGCCCGCGCGTCCACATGCGCTCGCGCAGCTCGCCGATCAGGTCCGCGTCCTCCGAGAACCGCTCGGTGAGGATCGCCCGCGCGCCGTCCAGGGCGGCCTGCGGATCGGCGACGCCCTTGTCCGCGTCCACGAAGGCCGCCGCCGCGGCGAGCGGGTCCACGGACGGGTCGCCGAGCAGGCCGTCGGCCAGCGGCTCCAGACCCGCCTCGCGCGCGATCTGCGCCTTGGTGCGCCGCTTCGGCTTGTACGGCAGGTAGACGTCCTCCAGCCGCGCCTTGGTCTCCGCGCCCCGGATCCGCGCCTCCAGCTCGTCGGTGAGCTTGCCCTGCTCGCGCACCGACTCCAGGATCGCGCCCCGCCGCTCCTCCAGCTCCCTCAGATAGCGCAGCCGTTCCTCGAGCGTACGCAGCTGCGCGTCGTCGAGCATCTCGGTCGCTTCCTTGCGGTAGCGGGCGATGAAGGGCACCGTCGAACCGCCGTCGAGCAGCTCCACGGCGGCCTTGACCTGCCGCTCCCGTACGCCGAGCTCCTCGGCGATCCTGCCTTCGATGGACCCTGTGAGGGGTGTCGTCACGTTCCCGTACCGCCTTCTCCACTTCGGGTTGCGCCGCAATTGTGGCAGGTGGCGCCGACAATCGGGGATCAGGGCGGCGGGAACGGCGGGGCGGATCACGGCCTGCCGGGCCGCGCGGCCGGGACCGGCCTCCGGGCGGCGGCGCCACCCCGCGGCCACGGGCCGCCATGGCGGGAAAGGTGGGGAACCCGTCGTCGCCGCCACCACGCGGCCCGCCGAGAATCGTCCGCACGGCGCAGCGAACCGTTCTCGTCGTCCTCTTCGACGACGTCCAGAGCCTCGACGCCACCGGCCCCGTGGAGGTCTTCGCCGGTGCCGAACGGCACACCCCGGGCATGGGCTCCCTGCTGCTGGGAGCCGCCGGACCGCTCAAGGGGGGCGCGACCTCCCACTGGCCGGCCCTGGAACAGCTGACGGCCCGGGGCGCCGAACCCACGGGCGGGCGCGTCGTCGTCGACGGCAAGTGCGTCACCGGGGCGGGCGTCTTGGCCGGGATCGACGGGGGACCGACCCTGGTCGGCCGGATCGGCGGCGACGACCTCGCCCGGTCCGTCCCGCCGGGCACGGAGTACGAATCCCGGCCGCCCTGCGACGCCGGATCCCCGGACAAGGCGCCCGCCCACCTGGTCGAGGCCCTGCGGGCCCGCGGCCGGTTCACCCTCCGGTGGACGCGCTCCAGGTGAAGTGCGGCGCCCTGCGCTCCAGGAACGCGGCGACCCCCTCGGCGGTGTCGCCGCTGCCGCGCGCCTGCCGCGCCCAGTGGGCGTCCCGGTCCGTGCGGCCGTCGGCGAACTCCTTCGCCGCTGCCTGGGTCAGCTGCGAGCGCGCCGTCAGGATCCGGGTGAACTCGGCGACCCGCTTGTCGAGTTCGCCCTCCGGCAGCACCTCGTCCACCAGGCCGGTGCGCAGCGCCCGCTCCGCGTCGACCAACTCGCCGGAGAACAACAGGTACTTGGCGGTGGCCGGCCCCACCAGGGAGACCAGCCGCCGAGTGGCGGAGGCGGGGTAGACGATCCCCAGCTTCGCGGGGGTCACCCCGAACAGCGCGCCGGCCTCGGCGAACCGCAGGTCGCAGGCCGCCGCGAGCTGCGCGCCGCCGCCCACGCAGTGCCCGCGCACCGCCGCCAGCGTCGGCTTCGGGAACGCCGCGAGGGCCTCCTCGGCACGCACCGCCAGCCGCTGCGCCTCGTCGGGCGAGCCGCGCAGCGTGGAGATGTCCGCGCCGGCGCAGAACGTGCCGCCCGCGCCCGTGAGCACCAGTGCCCGCACCCGCGGATCGGCCGCCAGGGCGTCCAGGAGGGGCGGCAGCGACCGCCACATCGCGGCCGTCATGGCGTTGCGCTTGGCCGGGTGGTGGACGACGACGGTGGCGACCGCGTCGGTGACCTCGTGCAGCAGCTGCGGCTCCATGCGCCGGATGCTATCCGCCCGGCCGGGCGGGCGATCACCGCGGGGCCCGGGCGGCAGCGGGCGGCGGCCGGCTCCGTGAAGGAACGGTTCGGCGGTGGCCGGTGCCGCGAGCGGTCCGGGCGGCCGGCGGTCGGTCCTGCGGCCGGCGCGGAACCCGTACAACCCGAAGAGTTCACGAAGCCGATCCGGACCGGACAGGAATGGTCACGTACGGGAAGAGGCCGTCCACATACGACCGCAATGTGCCGGGAAGCAGCTGACTTGTGTTCAGTGCTTGGGGCCGGGCACCGGGGCGCCAACACTCGACGGGTGGGGACAATCGAGCGCGAGGGCGGCGACCGGACGATGGACGACCACGGGCACGGGGACGGCCCGCGCCCAGCAGGCGGCACACAGGCACCCCGCGACGCCGAGCCGCCGGACCCGCTGCCGTACGAGGGAGTGTGGCGGTTCACCGCGCCGGCCGTCGACGCCTCCGTCCCGCAGGCCCGGCACGCGGTGCGGGACCTGCTGCGGCGCCAGGGCGTCCCGGCGCCGGGCGACCTCGTCCACGGACTGCTGCTGATCGTGTCGGAGCTGGTCACCAACGCCGTGCGGCACGCGGCGGTGCTGTCGCCGATGCTCGCGGTGGAGGTGGCCGTCGGCGCCGACTGGGTGCGGGTCGCCGTGGAGGACGCGCACCCCTACCGGCCGACCGCGCTCGAGACCGACCACGCCCGGACCGGCGGGCGCGGGCTGCTGCTGGTCCGCGAGATCGCCCGGGAGGCGGGCGGGGTCTGCGACGTCGAGCACACGGCGAGCGGCGGCAAGGTGATCTGGGCCGCCCTGCCGCTGGCCCCCAAGCGCTGAACCGCGGGCGTCACAGCCGTCCGCTCTCACGCGCCGGGACCGCCCACGCCACAGCCGCCCACGCCGGGCCGTCCCGTGACAGAACCGTCCCGTCCGTCGAGCGCCCGCACCGCGCGCCGGGTCCGCCTGTGCCGGAACCGCCCCCACCGACGAGCACCCGCGCGCCGGGCCGGGCCGTGTCACAGCCGCCCCGTCCGTCGAGCGCCCGCACCCGCACGCCGCTCCTGTCCCCTTACTGCCCGGCCGGGCCCGCGGACCTCACCACCCCGCGGGACCCGTCAGCTCCCTGATCGCCGGACGGGCCGCTTCGAGCACGGTCATGAACCAGGAGGAGAACGGGACCCGGGCGTGCCGCTCGGCCAGCTCGACGGGCGTCACGAACGCCGTGTCGCCGACCTCCTGCGCGTCCGGCCGCAGCGGGGCCTGCACCAGGCCGACGAAGAGGTGGTTGTACTCCTGCTCCACCAGGCCCGAGGCCGGGTCCGGGTGGTTGTAGCGGACCGTGCCCGCCTCGGCCAGCAGCGACGGCGAGATCCCCAGCTCCTCGTACGTGCGCCGGGCCGCGGCGGCGAAGGGCGCCTCACCGGGGTAGGGGTGGCCGCAGCAGGTGTTGGACCACACACCGGGGGAGTGGTACTTGCCGAGCGCGCGCTGCTGCAGCAGCAGCCTGCCCTGCTCGTCGAAGAGGAACACGGAGAAGGCGCGGTGCAGCTGCCCCGGCGGCTGGTGGGCGGCGAGCTTCTCCGCGGTGCCGATCGTCACACCGTCCTCGTCGACGAGTTCCAGCAAGATCGTGTCCACGGTGCCGTTCGACGAGTTGTGCGCAGCGGTGGCAGGTGTGATCGGCATACCCATCCTTCACATCGGTCCTCGAGCCCCAAGTCTGCCGCACGCGACCGGCACTCCCGGCACTTCCGGCCCGCCCGCATGTCCCGCGCGGGGCGTGGACGGCGGCCGGCACCGGCCGGCGCCGGCCGGTGCCGGAAGAGGGACCCGGTAGATGATCGTGCCCTGCGCGGCGCCCCCGGAACCGTCCGGGGACACCGCGCGGGGCGGGAGCGCGGGGGCGCTCAGTGGCACAGACCCGCCTCGTGCTCGGCGTGCCCGCCGGGCTCCAGCTGGAAGGTGCAGTGCTCCACGTCGAAGTGGTCCCCGAGGCAGCCCTGCAGTTCGTGCAGCAGCTTCTCGTGGCCGATGGCGCCCAGCAGCTCGGAGCTGACCACCACGTGCGCGGACAGCACGGGCAGACCGGAGGTGATCGTCCAGGCGTGCAGGTCGTGCACGTCCTCGACTCCGTCAAGGGCCAGGATGTGCGCCCGGACCTCGTCCATGTCGACGTCCTTCGGGGCCGCCTCCAGCAGCACGTCGAGGGTCTCGCGCAGCAGCTTGACGGTGCGCGGCACGATCAGCAGCCCGATGGCCAGCGAGGCGATCGGGTCGGCGGTCCGCCAGCCGGTGAGCAGGATCACCGCCGCCGAGATCATGACCGCCAGCGAACCGAGCGCGTCCGCGGCCACCTCCAGGAACGCGCCGCGCACGTTGAGGCTCTCCTTCTGGCCCCGCATCAGCAACGTCAGCGAGACGGAGTTCGCCACCAGGCCGATCAGACCGAACACGATCATCAGCCCGCCGTGGGTCTCGGCCGGGGTGACGAACCGCTGGATCGCCTCGAAGAGGACGTAACCGCCGACGCCGAGGAGCAGCAGGCAGTTGGCGAGCGCGGCGAGGATCTCGGCGCGGGCCAGGCCGAAGGTGCGGTTGCGGCTCGGCGGGCGGTTCGCGATGCGGATGGCGAACAGCGCCATCCCGAGCCCCAAGGCGTCGGTGGCCATGTGAGCGGCGTCCGCCACCAGCGCGAGGGAGTCCGCGAGCACACCGCCGACGATCTCCACCACCGTCACGGCGAGCGTGATCGACAGCGCGATGCGCAGGGTGCCGACGTGCGCGGCGGCCGCCGTGCCGGTGGCGCCGTGCGTGTGTGCGTGCCCGTGGTCGTGACCGGCCCCCATGAGACTGCCCGCCCTCCTGTGTTCCGTCCGGGATCACAGTGAACTACGGGGCGGGGGTATCGGGCAACGCGGCACTGAACACCGTTGTCATGTGCTCTGACCTGCGCAAACGAACCGCAGGTCAGAGCGCGACCACCCCGCGCGCCCCGGCGCGCACCCCGCGCGGGCCCACCGCCGTGACGCCCGCCCGGGCGTCCGCCCGGGGCGTCCGCCCGGATCGTCCGAGGTGGTGCGCCCGACGGCTCGTGGCGTGCACGACGGCTCGGGTGTGCGTGACGGCTCGGGGCGGCCCGGAGCGCGACGGCTCGCACCCCGCGGCGCGAGCGCCCCGGCGCGCGGACCGGCGGAGGCGGCGTGACGCGCCGGGCGTCCCCGCCCCCCGTCTCCCCGTCCCGTCCCCGCCACCCGCCGCACTGCCAGCCCGCGCCGAACCCCGCCACCGCGCGTATGCGACGTATGCCCGTTCTGGGGCGGTGGCGGGCGGCCGGAGTTTGTGGCCCGGCGCTCCTATCGCCCATGATGATCGCGGCGCAGGCTGGGGCGGACGACGTCGAGCGGTCCGTGAACGGGCGGTGAACGCGGCCCTTCGGGCATCCGATAGCCTTCGCCGACATGCCGCCCGGGTGCCTCAGGCAAGCGGCGCCCCATCATGCACATGACCGGCGCGGACGCGTCGGCACAGGGAGTGAGTTCGGTTGTCGACCGCCATCCTCACCGGTCAACCGGTCCCCGGTTCGTCGATCGAGGGCGATCTGCGGTCCCTCGGCTTCGAGGTCCGCCCCGCCGCCGACGCCGGCGACGCAGAGGCCCTCCTCGCCCAGGTGCCCGCCGGCCACCGTGTCGCCGTCGTCGACGCCGCCTTCGTCGGCCATCCGCACGCGCTGCGTCTGGGACTGACCGACCCCCGCTTCCCGCTGGCCGCCGTCCCCGGCGCCGTCACCGCGCAGCCCGCCGCCCGGCAGGCCCTCACCCGCGCGATGGCCCGGGAGACCACCGACCAGACCGGCGCCGCGCCGGCCGCCGACAGTCTCGCCGACCGGATCGCCGCCGCCCTCGACGCCGACGGCGCCGACGTGCACCGCCCGGAGCTGGGCAGTCTCGTGGCCGCCGTCCCCGCCGACCCCCAGGCGCGCAACGAGGCGCGGCAGGCCGTCGCCGCCGTCGACGACGAGGCCGTCCGCCTCAAGTCGGCCGTCAAGGCCCGCGACGGCTTCTTCACCACCTTCTTCATCAGCCCGTACTCGCGCTACATCGCCCGCTGGTGCGCCCGCCGCGGCCTGACCCCCAACCAGGTCACCACCGCCTCCCTGCTCACCGCCCTCATAGCGGCCGGCTGCGCCGCCACCGGCACCCGCGGCGGCTTCGTGGCCGCCGGCGTGCTGCTGATCGCCTCGTTCGTCCTGGACTGCACCGACGGACAGCTCGCCCGCTACTCCCTGCAGTACTCCACGCTCGGCGCCTGGCTGGACGCCACCTTCGACCGGGCCAAGGAGTACGCCTACTACGCCGGCCTCGCCCTCGGCGCGGCCCGCGGCGGCGACGACGTGTGGGCCCTCGCGCTGGGCGCCATGGTCCTGCAGACCTGCCGGCACGTGGTCGACTTCTCCTTCAACGAGGCCAACCACGACGCCACCGCCAACACCAGCCCCACCGCCGCCCTCTCCGACAAGCTCGACAGCGTCGGCTGGACGGTCTGGCTGCGCCGCATGATCGTCCTGCCCATCGGCGAACGCTGGGCGATGATCGCCGTCCTCACCGCGGTCACCACCCCCCGCATCACCTTCTACGCGCTGCTCGTCGGCTGCGCCTTCGCGGCGGCGTACACCACCGCGGGCCGGCTGCTGCGGTCGGTCACCCGCCGGGCCACCCGCACCGACCGCGCGGCCGCGGCGCTCGCCGACCTCGCCGACGGCGGACCGCTCGCCGGGGGCCTCGCACGCCTCTTCCGCGGCCCCGCCCGCCGGCTCCCCGGCGTCGCCGCCCCCGCCGTCGCCCTGCTCGGCGCCCTCGCCGTCGTCGCCGCGTCCGCGCTGACCGACTTCGGCGGGCCCTGGCCGCTCCTCGGCGCCCTCGTGTACGTCCTCACCTCGGCCCTCGCCGTGGCCCGCCCCCTCAAGGGCGCCCTGGACTGGCTGGTGCCGCCCTTCTTCCGCGCCGCCGAGTACGGCACCGTCCTGGCCCTGGCCGCCAGGGCCGATGTGAACGGGGCCTTGCCGGCGGCTTTCGGCCTGGTGGCGGCCGTCGCCTACCATCACTACGACACGGTGTACCGCATCCGCGGCGACGCCGGAGCGCCACCGGCCCGCCTGGTGCGCGCCATCGGGGGGCAGGAGGGGCGGACGCTGCTCGTCACCGTGCTCGCCGCGCTGCTCACCGCTGTCCAGTTCAAGGTCGCGCTCACGGCCCTCGCCGTGTTCGTGGCCGTGCTGGTGCTCACCGAGAGCATCCGCTTCTGGGTGGCCGCCCACAAGGACGGTGCACCCGCCGTACACGACGAAGGAGAACCCGCATGATCGGCCTCGTGCTGGCGGCCGGCGCCGGACGGCGCCTGCGCCCCTACACCGACACCCTGCCCAAGGCACTGGTGCCGGTGGGGCCCGAGGGTGCGGAGGACAGCATCACCGTGCTCGACATAGCGCTCGGCAACTTCGCCGAGGTGGGCCTGACCGAGGTCGGGATCATCGTCGGCTACCGCAAGGAGGCCGTCTACGAGCGCAAGGCCGCGCTGGAGCAGAAGTACGGCCTGAAGATCACCCTGATCGACAACGACAAGGCCGAGGAGTGGAACAACGCCTACTCCCTGTGGTGCGGCCGTGACGCCCTCAAGGACGGCGTCATCCTCGCCAACGGCGACACCGTCCACCCGGTCTCGGTCGAGAAGACCCTGCTCGCCGCGCGCGGCGACGGCAAGAAGATCATCCTCGCGCTGGACACCGTGAAGTCCCTGGCCGAGGAGGAGATGAAGGTCGTCGTCGACCCCGACAAGGGCGTCCAGAGGATCACCAAGCTGATGGACCCCGCGGAGGCCACCGGCGAGTACATCGGCGTCACCCTGATCGAGGGCGAGGCGGCCGAGGAGCTGGCCGACGCGCTGAAGGCCACCTTCGAGCGCGACCCGCAGCTCTACTACGAGGACGGCTACCAGGAGCTGGTCAACCGCGGCTTCAAGGTCGACGTGGCTCCGATCGGCGACGTCGCGTGGGTCGAGATCGACAACCACGACGACCTCGCCAAGGGCCGGGAGATCGCGTGCCGGTACTGACGAGGCTCATCCCCTCGCCGATCGTCGTCGACATCCGGCCGGGGGCGCTCGACGACCTGGCCGTGATCCTCTCCGACGAGCGGATCTCGCCCTCGGGACGGCTGGCCTTCGCCATCAGCAACGGCTCCGGCCGGGTGCTGCGCGAGCGGTTCGGCCCGGCCTTCCCGGGCGCCGACTGGTTCGCGGACGCGGACGGCACCATCGACGGTGCCGTCCGGCTCGCCGACTCCATCAAGAAGGCCGGCCGCTACGACGCGGTGGTCGGCGTCGGCGGCGGCAAGGTCATCGACTGCGCCAAGTACGCGGCGGCCCGCGTGGGCCTGCCGCTGGTCGCGGTCGCCACCAACCTGGCCAACGACGGACTGTGCTCGCCGGTCGCCACGCTCGACAACGACGCGGGCCGCGGCTCGTACGGGGTGCCCAACCCGATCGGCATCGTCATCGACCTCGACGTGATCCGCGAGGCGCCGGTGCGCTACGTCCGGGCCGGCATCGGCGACGTGATCTGCAAGATCTCCGCCGTGGCCGACTGGGAGCTGTCGCACCGCGAGACCGGCGAGAAGGTCGACGGCCTGGCCGCGGCCATGGCCCGCCAGGCCGCCGAGGCGGTGCTTCGCCACCCCGGCGGCATCGGCGACGACAAGTTCCTGACGACCCTCGCCGAGTCCCTGGTGCTGTGCGGCATCTCGATGTCGGTGGCCGGGGACAGCCGCCCCGCGTCGGGCGCCTGCCACGAGATCAGTCACGCGTTCGACCTGCGGTTCCCCAAGCGCAACGCGCTCCACGGCGAGCAGTGCGGCCTCGGCGGCGCCTTCGCCACGTACCTGCGCGGCGACACGGAGACGGCCGGGCGGATGGCCGACGTACTGCGCCACCACGGCCTGCCCGTCCTGCCGGGCGACATCGGCTTCGACCTGGACGAGTTCGTGCAGGCAGTCGACTTCGCCCCGCACACCCGCCCCGGCCGCTACACCATCCTCGAACACCTCGACCTCTCCACCGACCAGATCAGGGACGCATACGCCGACTATGCAAAAGCCATCGGTAGCTGAGCTCCGCCCGGTCGTCCACCCCGCGGGGGTGAAGGACCGGCGCAGCGGTGAGCACTGGGCCGGCCGGCTCTACATGCGCGAGCTGTCGCTGCGCATCGACCGGCACCTGGTGAACACCCGGGTCACGCCCAACCAGCTGACCTACCTGATGACCGTGTTCGGGGTCCTCGCGGCCCCGGCCCTCCTGGTGCCGGGGATCCCCGGCGCCGTGCTCGGCGTCGTCGCCGTCCAGCTCTACCTGCTGCTGGACTGCGTCGACGGCGAGGTCGCGCGCTGGAAGCAGCAGTTCTCGCTCGGCGGGGTCTACCTGGACCGGGTCGGGGCGTACCTGACCGACGCCGCCGTCCTGGTCGGGCTCGGCCTGCGCGCCGCCGACCTGTTCGGCAGCGGCCGGATCGACTGGCTGTGGGCCTTCCTCGGCACCCTGGCCGCCCTCGGCGCCATCCTGATCAAGGCGGAGACCGACCTCGTCGGCGTCGCCCGGCACCAGGGCGGACTGCCGCCGGTGAAGGAGGCCGCCTCCGAGCCGCGCTCCTCCGGCATGGCGCTGGCCCGCCGGGCCGCCGGGGCGCTGAAGTTCCACCGCCTGATCCTCGGGATCGAGGCGTCGCTGCTCATCCTGGTTCTCGCGATCGTGGACCAGGCCAGGGGCGACCTGTTCTTCACCCGGCTCGGCACCGCCGTCCTCGCGGGCATCGCCCTGCTGCAGACGCTGCTGCACCTGGTGTCCATCCTCGCCTCCAGCAGGCTGAAGTGAGCGGCGGCATGGACAGGGCACTGAAGGTCGGCGCGGTGATCATCACCATGGGCAACCGCCCCGACGAGCTGCGCGCGCTGCTGGACTCGGTGGCGAAGCAGGACGGCGACCGCGTCGAGGTCGTCGTCGTCGGCAACGGCTCGCCCGTCCCGGACGTCCCCGAGGGCGTACGGACGGTCGAGGTGCCGGAGAACCTCGGCATCCCCGGCGGCCGCAACGTCGGCATCGAGGCCTTCGGCCCCGGCGGCCGGGACGTCGACATCCTGCTGTTCCTCGACGACGACGGACTGCTGGCCCGGCCCGACACCGCCGAGCTGTGCCGGCAGGCCTTCGCGGCAGACCGGAAGCTGGGCATCGTCAGCTTCCGCATCGCCGACCCGGAGACCGGCGTCACCCAGCGCCGCCACGTGCCCCGGCTGCGCGCCTCCGACCCGATGCGATCCTCGCGGGTCACCACGTTCCTCGGCGGCGCGAACGCCGTGCGCACCCAGGTCTTCGCCGAGGTCGGCGGCCTGCCGGACGCGTTCTTCTACGCCCACGAGGAGACCGACCTGGCCTGGCGCGCCCTGGACGCGGGCTGGATGATCGACTACCGGTCCGACATGGTGCTGTACCACCCGACGACCGCGCCCTCCCGGCACGCCGTCTACCACCGCATGGTCGCCCGCAACCGGGTCTGGCTGGCCCGCCGCAACCTGCCCGCCCTCCTCGTCCCGGTCTACCTCGGGGTGTGGCTGCTGCTCACCCTCGCCCGCCGGCCCTCGCGCCCGGCCCTGAAGGCCTGGTTCGGCGGATTCCGGGAAGGCTGGAGCAGCCCGTGCGGACCGCGCCGGCCCATGAAGTGGCGCACGGTGTGGCGGCTCACCCGGCTGGGCCGGCCGCCGGTCATCTGAGAAGCTCGTTCCCGGCAGGGCCGGCCATCGCCCGGCCCGTGCCCGCGCCCCGCCGTGCAGCCGCGCCGGCTGCGCACGAGAAGACGAAAGCAAACCTTGTGAGTGAGACAACGCATGACGGCGGAGTCGCCCTCGGCGCGGCCGCGCCGCCCGACGAGGGCCTCCCGGCGGCGAAGCTCGCCGCCAAGTACGGGCTGTCCGTCAGCGGCGCCCGGCCTCCGCTCAGGGAGTACGTACGCCAGCTCTGGGGCCGGCGCCACTTCATCCTCGCCTTCTCCCAGGCCAAGCTGACCGCCCAGTACAGCCAGGCCAAGCTGGGCCAGGTCTGGCAGGTGGCGACCCCGCTGCTGAACGCGGCCGTGTACTACTTCATCTTCGGCCTCATCCTCAAGGCCAGTAAGGGGATGAGCCACGACGCGTACATCCCGTTCCTGGTGACCGGGGTGTTCGTGTTCACCTTCACCCAGAGCTCGGTCATGGCGGGCGTGCGCGCCATCTCCGGCAACCTGGGCCTGGTGCGGGCGCTGCACTTCCCGCGCGCCTCCCTGCCGATCTCCTTCGCGCTCCAGCAGCTCCAGCAGCTGCTGTTCTCGATGATCGTGGTCTTCGTCATCACGATCGGGTTCGGCAGCTACCCCAAGCCGTCCTGGCTCCTGATCGTCCCGGCGCTGGCGCTGCAGTTCCTGTTCAACTCCGGCCTGGCGCTGGTCCTGGCCCGGCTCGGCGCCAAGACCCCCGACCTCGCCCAGCTCATGCCGTTCGTCATGCGCACCTGGATGTACGCCTCAGGTGTGATGTTCTCCATCAGCGGCATGCTCGCCGGCAAGCCCGAGTGGTTCATCCGGCTGATGCAGGCGAACCCCGCCGCCGTCTACATGGACCTCGTGCGGTTCGCGCTGATCGACGGCTACGCCTCCTCGAACCTCCCGCCGCACGTGTGGGCGATCGCCCTGTTCTGGGCCGTGGTCGTGTTCGCCGGCGGCTTCGTGTTCTTCTGGAAGTCCGAGGAGAGGTACGGCCGTGGCTGAGCACAACACGACGGCGGGCGTCGCGCCGCAGGCCGGGGCACGGGTCCCCACCGTCATCGCGGACGAGCTGCACATCGTCTACCGCGTCAACGGCGCCCGGTCCGGCAAGGGCAGCGCCACCGCCGCCCTCAGCCGCATCGTCAAGCGCGGCTCGGGCGACTCGGCGCGGGGCGTGCGCAAGGTGCACGCCGTGCGGGGCGTCTCCTTCGTCGCCTACAAGGGCGAGGCCATCGGCCTGATCGGCTCCAACGGCTCCGGCAAGTCCACCCTGCTGCGCGCCATCGCGGGCCTGCTCCCGGCCGAGAAGGGCAAGGTCTACACCGACGGCCAGCCCTCCCTGCTCGGCGTGAACGCCGCCCTGATGAACGACCTGACCGGCGAGCGCAACGTCATCCTCGGCGGCCTGGCCATGGGCATGTCCCGCGAGGAGATCAAGGAGCGCTACCAGGACATCGTCGACTTCTCGGGGATCAACGAGAAGGGCGACTTCATCACCCTGCCGATGCGGACGTACTCCTCCGGCATGGCGGCCCGCCTGAGGTTCTCCATCGCCGCCGCCAAGGACCACGACGTCCTCATGATCGACGAAGCGCTGGCCACCGGCGACCGCGCCTTCCAGACCCGCTCCGAGGAGCGCATCCGGGAGCTGCGCAAGGAGGCCGGCACCGTCTTCCTGGTGAGCCACAACAACAAGTCGATCCGGGACACCTGCGACCGGGTGCTGTGGCTGGAACGCGGGGAACTGCGCATGGACGGCCCCACCGACGAGGTGCTCAAGGAGTACGAGAAGTTCACGGGCAAGTGAGCCCGGCCGCCGCGGGCCCCGCCGGAATCCTTCCGGCGGGGCCCGGCGTGTGCAAAGGAAACGTCAACTCCCGTGTCGCCAAGGAATCTTGATGGCGATCGGTGTGTTGTTGTGATGTGCAGGACACCCCCATGCGGCTCGCTGCGTTGTACAACGTAAGCTGTACCGGTCCCGGAAAGCGGCAAGTGGGGAGATAATGCGCGACACCCTCCATCAGAGCCGCCCCGCGGACGGCAGGGCGGCGTGTCCGAAATAGTGTGTGTCGGGTCGGCAGTGTAGAACGGGAGATGTGACGGCAATGGCTACGGAAACTCCCCAGCTCAACGCAGCATGTGCCGTCCACGCCCCGGGCAGCGGGCGATGACGCGAACCGTCACGGCGCGCGATGCGGAACGCGCCACCCTCGACAAGGCCGCGGGCGAGAACTTCCCCGTGGCACCGTTCTTCCTGCCCCGCCCCTGGCGCGCCGACCTCATGGCCGTCTACGGCTTCGCCCGGCTCGTCGACGACATCGGCGACGGCGACCTGGCCCCCGGCGGCGCCGACGCCCGGCTCCTCGGCGTGTCCGCCGCCGACGCGGAGGACCGCCTCGTCCTCCTCGACGCCTTCGAGGCCGACCTGCGCCGGGTCTTCACCGGCACGCCCCGCCACCCGCTGCTGCGCCGGCTGGAGCCCACCGTCCGCCGGTGCTCCCTGACCCCCGAGCCGTTCCTCGGCCTGATCGCCGCCAACCGCCAGGACCAGCTCGTCACCCGGTACGAGTCCTACGACGACCTCCTCGCCTACTGCGAGCTGTCCGCCAACCCCGTCGGCCGTCTGGTCCTCGGCGTCACCGGCACCTCGACCCCCGAGCGGATCCGCCGCTCCGACGCGATCTGCACCGCCCTGCAGATCGTCGAGCACCTCCAGGACGTCAAGGAGGACCTCGGCCGCGACCGCGTCTACCTGCCCGCCGCCGACATGAAGCGCTTCCACGTCCGGGAGACGGACCTCGCGGCGCCCACCGCCGGCGCATCGGTGCGCGCCCTGGTCGCGTACGAGGCGGAACGCGCCCGCGATCTCCTGAATGAAGGCGCCCCCCTGGTGGGTAGCGTCCACGGCAGGCTGAAGCTGCTGCTCGCGGGGTTCGTGGCGGGGGGAAGGTCGGCGATCGACGCGATCACCGCCGCCGGATACGACGTACTTCCCGGCCCGCCCAAGCCCGGCAAGGTCCAGTTGCTGCGCGAGGTGGGCGTGACTCTGCGAGGAGAGGGGTGATCCGGGCAGTGGAGTCGGAACAGCACGCGTCCGCACCGGTACTCGCCGCCTACAGCTACTGCGAGGCCGTCACCGGGCAGCAGGCCCGCAACTTCGCCTACGGCATCAGGCTGCTGCCGACGTCCAAGCGCCGCGCGATGTCGGCGCTGTACGCGTTCTCCCGGCGCGTCGACGACATCGGCGACGGCGCGCTGGCGGACGACGTCAAGGCCGCCCGGCTCAAGGACACCCGGGTGCTGCTCGACAGGATCCGCGACGGCGCGGTCGAGGACGACGACACCGACCCCGTCGCCGTGGCCCTCGCCCACGCGGCCCGCGCCTTCCCGATCCCGCTCGACGGCCTCGACGAACTCATCGACGGCGTCCTCGCCGACGTCCGCGGCGAGACCTACGAGACCTGGGACGACCTCAAGGTCTACTGCCGCTGCGTGGCCGGGGCCATCGGACGGCTCTCCCTCGGCGTGTTCGGCACCGAACCCGGCGCGCGGGGCGCCGAGCGCGCCCCCGAGTACGCCGACACGCTGGGGCTCGCGCTCCAGCTCACCAACATCCTCCGCGACGTCCGCGAGGACGCCGAGGGCGGGCGCACCTACCTGCCCGCCGACGACCTCGCCAAGTTCGGCTGCTCGGCCGGGTTCGACGGACCGAACCCGCCGGAGGGCTCCGACTTCGCGGGCCTGGTCCACTTCGAAGTACGGCGCGCCCGCGCCCTGTTCGCCGAGGGCTACCAGCTGCTGCCCATGCTGGACCGGCGCAGCGGCGCCTGCGTCGCCGCCATGGCCGGCATCTACCGGCGGCTGCTCGACCGCATCGCCCGCGACCCCGAGGCCGTGCTGCGCGGCCGGGTCTCCCTGCCCGGCCGGGAGAAGGCGTACGTGGCCGTGCGCGGGCTGTCCGGCCTCGACACCCGGCATGTGAGCAGGCAGGCCGTCAGGAGGCGTGCCTGATGGACGCACAGGTCTTCACCGCCCGATCCGGCGAGGGCCGGCGGGCAACCCCGCGGTGCCGGACGGCGTCACTGACGGCGACGACCGGCCGCGGGGCACCCGCGCACCGCGGCGGACGCACCGGGGAGGGCGCACGATGACCGACGGCACGCGACCGCAGCAAGCGCTCGCCGGCACGCACCGCCCCTCGGGCCGGCACGCGGTCGTGGTCGGCGGCGGGCTGGCCGGGCTCACCTGCGCGCTCGCGCTCGCCGACGCGGGCGTGCGCGTGACGCTGCTGGAGGGCCGGCCCCGTCTGGGCGGGCTCGCCTTCTCCTTCCGGCGCGGCGACCTCACCGTCGACAACGGGCAGCACGTCTACCTGCGCTGCTGCACCGCCTACCGCTGGTTCCTCGACCGCATCGGCGGCGCGGCCCTCGCCCCGCTGCAAAGCCGCCTCGACGTACCCGTCCTGGACCTCGCGAGGCCCGAGGGACGACGGCTCGGCAGACTCCGCCGCGACCCGCTGCCCGTACCCCTGCATCTGGGGCGCAGCCTCGCCTCCTACCCGCACCTCTCGCTCGCCGAGCGCGCCCGGGTCGGCCGCGCCGCACTCGCGCTCAAGGCCCTCGACCTCACCGACCCGGCCCTGGACGACGTGGACTTCGGCAGCTGGCTGGCCGCGCACGGCCAGTCCGCGCGGGCCGTCGAGGCACTGTGGGACCTCGTCGGGGTCGCCACCCTCAACGCGAGAGCCGCCGACGCCTCACTGGGGCTCGCCGCGATGGTGTTCAAGACCGGTCTGCTGTCCGACCCGGGCGCCGCCGACATCGGCTGGGCCCGCGTCCCGCTGGGCGAACTGCACGACCGGCTGGCCCGCAGGGCGCTCGACTCCGCGGGCGTGCGTACCGAGGTCCGTACACGCGTCACCTCCGTCTCCTTCGACGAGAACGGCGGCTGGAGCGTTCAGATTCCCGGCGAGACGCTCGAGGCCGACGCGGTCGTCCTCGCCGTACCGCAGCGCGAGGCGCACGACCTGCTGCCGGCGGGCGCCCTTGACGCGCCGCAGCGGCTGCTGGAGATCGGCACCGCGCCCATCCTCAACGTCCACGTCCGCTACGACCGCAAGGTGCTCGACGCGCCCTTCGTGGCCGCCCTCGGCACCCCGGTGCAGTGGGTCTTCGACCGCACCGAGGCCTCCGGACTGACGCACGGCCAGTACCTGGCGCTGTCCCAGTCGGTGGCGCAGGACGAGATCGACACGCCCGTCGCCGTCCTGCGCGAGCGCTACCTGCCCGAGCTGCGGCGTCTGCTGCCCCGTTCGCGCGACGCCGAGGTCGTGGACTTCTTCGTGACCCGGGAGCGCACGGCGACGTTCGCCCCCACCCCCGGCGTCGGCCGGCTGAGGCCCGGCGCCCGCACCAAGGCACCCGGCCTGTACCTGGCCGGAGCGTGGACCGCCACCGGGTGGCCCGCGACCATGGAGAGTGCGGTCCGCAGCGGCGTGAGCGCGGCGGACGCCGCGCTGCCCGCGCTCGGCAGGCCCCGCCCGACCCGCCTCTTCCTCCCCGAGGAGGCGGCCGCATGACGCTCGACCAGCAGCCGGCGGCAGGCCCCCGTACCTCCGGCACCGTGACAAGAGGAGAGACTGTGCCCACTGTGCCCCCGGCCTCGACGGCCGCTCGGACCGCGGTGGACGTGACCGCGCTGTTGGAGCGCGGCCGGACCCTGGCCACCCCGGTCCTTCGGGCGGCCGTCGACCGACTGGCCCCTCCGATGGACACCGTCGCCGCCTACCACTTCGGCTGGATCGACGCCGCGGGCAACCCGGCGCACGGGGACGGCGGCAAGGCCGTGCGCCCCGCCCTCGCCGTCCTGTCCGCCGAGGTCACCGGCGCCGCGCCCGAGGCCGGCGTGCCCGGCGCGGTCGCCGTGGAACTCGTGCACAACTTCTCGCTGCTGCACGACGACCTGATGGACGGCGACGAGCAGCGCCGGCACCGCGACACCGTCTGGAAGGTGCACGGCCCCGCCCAGGCCATCCTGGTCGGTGACGCCCTGTTCGCCCTGGCCAACGAGGTCCTGCTGGAGCTCGGCACGGTCGAGGCCGGCCGCGCCACCCGCCGGCTGACCACCGCGAGCCGCGCCCTGATCGACGGCCAGGCGCAGGACATCTCCTACGAGCACCGCGACCGGGTCAGCGTCGAGGAGTGCCTGGAGATGGAGGGCAACAAGACCGGCGCCCTGCTCGCCTGCGCCTCCTCCATCGGCGCCGTGCTCGGCGGCGCCGACGACCGCACGGCCGACACCCTGGAGAAGTACGGCTACCACCTCGGCCTGGCCTTCCAGGCCGTCGACGACCTCCTCGGCATCTGGGGCGACCCGGACGCCACCGGCAAGCAGACCTGGAGCGACCTGCGCCAGCGTAAGAAGTCCCTGCCGGTCGTGGCCGCGCTCGCGGCGGGCGGCGACGCCTCCGAGCGGCTCGGCGAGATCCTCGCCGCCGACGCCAAGAGCAGCGACTTCGAGAACTTCTCCGAGGAGGAGTTCGCGGCCCGCGCCGCCCTCATCGAGGAGGCGGGCGGCCGCGAATGGACGGCCGAGGAAGCGCGCCGTCAGCACACCATCGCCATCGAAGCCCTCGACGCCGTGGACATGCCCGACCAGGTGCGGTCCGCCTTCACGGCGCTCGCCGACTTCGTCGTCGTACGAAAGAGATGATCCCTATCGGTCGAACCACCCTCGCTTAGTCGCCGGCCGGTGCAGGAAGGTTTCGGGCACCGGCCGACGGCGGACCCACAGCAGCACGACTTGCACGACTGCACGAAGGGGAAGCCATGACAGCGACGACCGACGGAAGCACCGGGGCGACACTGCCGACCCGCGCTGCCGCGGCCAGCGAACCCGTACTCACCACCCCCGTCGCGGCCGGGGTACAACAAGCCGCGGAGCACGCCGTGAGGCGTGCCACCGACTTCCTGCTGAGCAAGCAGGACGCCGAGGGCTGGTGGAAGGGCGACCTCGAGACCAACGTCACGATGGACGCCGAAGACCTGCTCCTGCGCCAGTTCCTGGGCATCCAGGACGAGGCGACCACCCACGCCGCCGCGCTCTTCATCCGCGGCGAGCAGCGCGAGGACGGCACCTGGGCCACCTTCTACGGCGGACCCGGCGAGCTGTCCGCCACCATCGAGGCCTACGTCGCCCTGCGCCTGGCCGGCGACGCGCCCGACGCCCCGCACATGGCGAAGGCCGCCGCCTGGGTCCGCGCCGCGGGCGGCATCGCCGCCGCGCGCGTCTTCACCCGGATCTGGCTCGCCCTGTTCGGCTGGTGGAAATGGGAAGACCTGCCCGAACTCCCGCCCGAGCTCATCTACTTCCCCACGTGGGTCCCGCTCAACATCTACGACTTCGGCTGCTGGGCCCGGCAGACCATCGTGCCGCTCACCATCGTCTCCGCGAAGCGGCCGGTGCGCCCCGCGCCGTTCCCGCTGGACGAGCTGCACACCGACCCCGTCCACCCCAACCCGGTCAAGCCCCTGGCACCGGCGGCGAGTTGGGACGGCGCCTTCCAGCGCATCGACAAGGTCCTGCACGCCTACCGCAAGGCGGCGCCCAAGCGGCTGCGCCGGAACGCCATGAACACCGCCGCCCGCTGGATCATCGAAAGGCAGGAGAACGACGGCTGCTGGGGCGGCATCCAGCCGCCGGCCGTGTACTCGATCATCGCGCTGCACCTGATGGGTTACGACCTGAAGCATCCCGTGATGCGCGCGGGCCTGGAGTCGCTGGACCGTTTCGCCGTGTGGCGCGAGGACGGCTCGCGGATGATCGAGGCCTGCCAGTCGCCGGTCTGGGACACCTGCCTGGCCACCATCGCGCTCGCCGACGCCGGACTGCCCGCCGACCACCCGCAACTGGTGAAGGCGGCGGACTGGATGCTGGGCGAGGAGATCGTCCGGCCCGGCGACTGGTCGGTGCGCCGCCCCGGACTGCCGCCCGGCGGCTGGGCGTTCGAGTTCCACAACGACAACTACCCCGACATCGACGACACCGCCGAGGTGGCCCTCGCCCTGCGCCGGGTCCGCCACCACGACCCGGAGCGGGTGGACCGGGCCATCGGACGCGGGGTCCGCTGGAGCCTCGGCATGCAGTCGAAGAACGGCGCCTGGGGCGCCTTCGACGTCGACAACACCAGCCCCTTCCCCAACCGGCTGCCGTTCTGCGACTTCGGCGAGGTCATCGACCCGCCGTCGGCCGACGTCACCGCGCACGTGGTGGAGATGCTCGCGGCCGAGGGCCTCGCCCACGACCCGCGCACCCGGCGCGGCATCCGGTGGCTGCTGGCCGAACAGGAGCCGGACGGCTCGTGGTTCGGCCGCTGGGGCGTCAACTACCTGTACGGCACCGGGTCCGTCGTCCCCGCCCTGACCGCCGCCGGCCTGCCCGGCTCCCACCCGGCCATCCGCCGCGCGGTGGCCTGGCTGGAGAGCGTGCAGAACGACGACGGCGGCTGGGGCGAGGACCTGCGCTCCTACAAGGACGCCCGGAAGTGGGGCGGCAAGGGCGCCTCCACCGCCTCGCAGACCGCGTGGGCGCTGATGGCGCTGCTGGCGGCAGGGGAGAAGGACTCCAAGGCCGTGGAGCGCGGCGTCGCGTGGCTGGCGGACACCCAGCGGGAGGACGGTTCCTGGGACGAGCCGTACTTCACCGGCACCGGCTTCCCCTGGGACTTCTCCATCAACTACCACCTCTACCGACAGGTGTTCCCGCTCACCGCGCTCGGCCGGTACGTCCACGGCGACCCGTTCGCCGAGAAGGCGCCGGCCGGCCGCCCCCTCGCCGAGGCCAAGGGCAGCTGATGGCGACCCAGCCCGCCCCGGCCCCGCTGCTGATCGCCTGCGCGCTCGGCATCGAGCACCTCGCTCTGCGCATGGGCGAGAGGGGCGCGCGGCGCCGGGGCGGCGTCCTGCACCCCGGCACCGCGCCGGACGGGTGGGGCGCGGGCGGGTCCGTCACCGTCCTGCGCACCGGCATGGGACCCCGCGCGGCGGAGAGCTCCGTCGCCGGGGCCCTGGCTGGGCCGGAGCTGGAGCGGGCCGCCGTACTGGCCACCGGCTTCTGCGCCGGACTCGCCCCCGGCATGCACCCCGGCGACCTGGTCGTCGCCGAGGAGACCCGGGACCCGCGCGGGACCGTCCCGTGCGTGGGCGCCGAACTGCTCGTCAAGGAACTCAGCCGCGCCCTGCCCGGACGCACCGTCCACACCGGGCCGCTCACCGGCTCCGACCACGTCGTGCGGGGCCCGGAGCGGTCCGATCTGCGCGCCACCGGCGCGATCGCGGTCGACATGGAGTCGGCCGCCACCCTGCTGAGCGCCGTGCGCACGGGCGTGCGCCCGGTTGCGGCCGTCCGGGTGGTCGTGGACGCCCCGGAACACGAACTCGTCCGGATCGGCACCGTGCGCGGTGGAATATCAGCCTTCCGTGTACTCCGTTCCGTACTGCCGACTTTCTTCGAATGGCACCGCAATGTGCTACTCCACAGGAGGTGAGCCAGATGGCCATGCCACTGCGCCAGTCCATCAAGGTCGCTACATATCTGGCCGAACAGAAGCTCCGCAAGCGGGACAAGTTCCCGCTGATCGTGGAGCTGGAACCGCTTTTCGCCTGCAACCTGAAGTGCGAGGGCTGCGGCAAGATCCAGCACCCGGCCGGGGTGCTGAAGCAGCGCATGCCGGTCGCCCAGGCCGTCGGGGCGGTGCTGGAGTCGGGCGCGCCGATGGTGTCCATCGCCGGCGGTGAACCCCTGATGCACCCCCAGATCGACGAGATCGTGCGTCAGCTGGTGGCCAAGCGGAAATACGTCTTCCTGTGCACCAACGCGATGCTGCTGCGCAAGAAGATGGACAAGTTCCGGCCCTCTCCCTACTTCGCCTTCGCCGTGCACATCGACGGGCTGCGCGAGCGGCACGACGAGTCGGTGGCGAAGGAAGGCGTGTTCGACGAGGCCGTGGCGGCCATCAAGGAGGCCAAGCGGCGCGGCTTCCGGGTGACCACCAACTCCACGTTCTTCAACACCGACACCCCGCAGACCATCGTCGAGGTCCTCGACTTCCTCAACGACGACCTCAAGGTGGACGAGATGATGATCTCGCCCGCCTACGCCTACGAGAAGGCGCCCGACCAGGAGCACTTCCTGGGCGTGGAGCAGACCCGCGAACTGTTCAAGAAGGCCTTCTCGGGCGGCAACCGGCGCAAGTGGCGGCTCAACCACTCCCCGCTCTTCCTGGACTTCCTGGAGGGCAAGGTCGACTTCCCGTGCACCGCGTGGGCGATCCCGAACTACTCGCTCTTCGGCTGGCAGCGCCCCTGCTACCTGATGAGCGACGGTTACGTGCCCACCTACCGCGAGCTCATCGAGAAGACCGACTGGGACAAGTACGGCCGGGGCAAGGACCCGCGCTGCGCCAACTGCATGGCGCACTGCGGCTACGAGCCCACCGCCGTGCTGGCCACCATGGGGTCGCTGAAGGAGTCCCTGCGCGCCATGCGCGAGACCGTCTCAGGAAACCGGGACTGAGGCCATGACCGCCATCTCCTTGGGAGTCCCCGAGGTACCGGCCCGGCCGATCGCCGAGCGGCGCGTGTCGCGGCAGATCCACGTCGGGCCGGTGGCGGTCGGGGGCGGCGCGCCGGTGTCGGTGCAGTCGATGACGACGACGCGTACGTCGGACATCGGTGCGACGTTGCAGCAGATCGCGGAGCTGACGGCGTCGGGCTGTCAGATCGTGCGGGTGGCGTGTCCGACGCAGGACGACGCGGACGCGCTGGCGACGATCGCGCGGAAGTCGCGGATTCCGGTGATCGCGGACATCCACTTCCAGCCGAAGTACGTGTTCGCCGCGATCGAGGCGGGGTGTGCGGCGGTGCGGGTGAACCCGGGGAACA
>NZ_JBISAL010000001.1:1179390-1266231 GCF_044391765.1 Streptomyces sp. NPDC018610 | reverse complement strand
CCACGAACAACCCCATGCCAGGTCACGGCGTGGTGCGGTTGACAGTTTCATAGTGTTTCGGTGGTCATAGCGTGAGGGAAACGCCCGGTTACATTCCGAACCCGGAAGCTAAGCCTTACAGCGCCGATGGTACTGCAGGGGGGACCCTGTGGGAGAGTAGGACACCGCCGAACAAATTTTAGGGAAAACCCCGCACCTCACGGTGCGGGGTTTTCTGCGTTTCAGGGCCCGTCCAGGTTCATATCGGGGTGTGGGCGGGGCAGGCGACGGGGGCTTGCGCCCCGACGGGGGCTTGCGCCCCCTGGACCGGACATCGCGAAGCCGCCGGCGCCTCAGGTTTCGTCAGAGCCGCCCGGCTGCCTTCAACGCGAGATACGCGTCCGCCAGCGCCGGCGCCAGGTCGTCCGGCGTCGCGTCGACGACCGTGACCCCGTGCCGACGGAGCTGCTCGGCGGTGCGATGACGCTCCGTCTGGGAACGGGCGGCTGCCGCGGCCTCGTAGACCGCCTCCACGTTCCCCCGGGCCTCGGCCATGCGGGCGACGCGCGGATCGGCCACCGAGGCGAGCAGCACCGTGTGGCGCTGGGTGAGCTGAGGGAGCACCGGCAGCAGCCCTTCTTCGACGGGGGCCGCGTCCAGGCTGGTCAGCAGGACGATCAGCGAGCGTCGCGGCGCCGTGCGCAGCGCGGTGGCCGTGAGACCGCGGGCGTCCGTCTCGACGAGTTCCGGTTCCAGCGTCGCCAGAGTGCCGACCAGGGCCGGAAGGAGGTGGCCCGCGGCGCGGCCCTGCACCAGGGCGCGTACCCGACGGTCGTAGGCGAGCAGGTCGACGCGGTCGCCGGCGCGTGAGGCGAGTGCCGCCAGCAGCAGGGCGGCGTCCATGGCCGCGTCCAGGCGCGGTGCGTCGCCCACCCGGCCGGCGGAGGTGCGGCCGGTGTCGAGGACCAGCAGAATGTGGCGGTCGCGTTCGGGACGCCAGGTGCGTACCGCCACCGTGGACTGGCGGGCGGTGGCCCGCCAGTCGATGGAGCGGGTGTCGTCGCCGGGCACGTACTCGCGCAGGCTGTCGAACTCGGTTCCCTCGCCGCGGGTGAGGACACTGGTGCGGCCGTCGAGCTCGCGCAGCCGGGCGAGCTTGGACGGCAGGTGCTTGCGGCTGGTGAACGGGGGCAGAACCCGTACCGTCCAGGGCACTTGGTGGGCGCCCTGGCGGGAGACCAGGCCCAGGGGGCCGTAGGAGCGGACGGTGACACGGTCGGCCTGGCGGTCGCCGCGGCGGGTGGGACGCAGTCGTGTCGTGACACGGCGGCGTTCGCCCGGCGGCACTGTCACGCGATGGCGGGAGGCCGTCGTCTCCGTTCCGGGCTGCCAGCTGCTGGGCGGCCAGGCGTCGCGGAGTTCGGCGCGCAGCGGACGACGGGCCGGGTTGGTGACGGTGAGGGTGACGTCGGCGGTCTCGCCCAGGCGTGCGGAGGCGTCGCCGGAGCGCGTGAGGCCGAGGCGGCGTACGGGGGCCGCGAGGGCGTAGTCGCAGGCGCAGGCCAGGGCCAGGGGCGCGTTCACGGCGAGGATGCCCGTCCAGCCGGCGTCCCAGAGGCCGACGGGGAGGGAGCCCAGGGCCGCGAGCAGGGCGGTGCGTCCGGTGAGCGCCATCAGCGGGGGACCGGGACGTGGGCGAGGATCGCGTTGATCACCGAGTCGGCGGTGACGCCCTCCATCTCCGCCTCGGGGCGCAGCTGGACGCGGTGGCGCAGCGTGGGCAGGGCGAGGGCCTTCACGTCGTCGGGGATGACGTAGTCGCGGCCGGTCAGCCAGGCCCAGGCGCGCGAGGTCGACAGCAGGGCGGTGGCGCCGCGCGGGGAGACGCCGAGGGTGAGGGACGGCGATTCCCGGGTGGCGCGGCAGATGTCGACGACGTAGGCGGTGATCTCGGGGGAGACGGTGGTCTTGGCGATCGCCGCGCGGGCCGTGTCGAGGTCGGTGGGGCCGGCGACGGGGCGCACGCCGGCGGCGTGCAGGTCGCGCGGGTCGAAGCCGGCGGCGTGGCGGGTGAGGACGTCGATCTCGTCCTGGCGGGTGGGCAGGGGGATGGTCAGTTTGAGCAGGAAGCGGTCCAGCTGGGCTTCCGGCAGCGGGTAGGTGCCCTCGTACTCGACGGGGTTCTGGGTGGCGATGACGAGGAACGGCTCGGGGAGCGCGCGGGGCGTGCCGTCGACGGTGACCTGGCGCTCCTCCATGGCCTCCAGCAGCGACGACTGGGTCTTCGGCGGGGTCCGGTTGATCTCGTCGGCGAGGACGAGGTTGGTGAAGACCGGGCCGGGCTGGAAGGAGAAGGCGGCGGTGCGGGCGTCGTAGACCAGGGAGCCGGTGACGTCGCTGGGCATCAGGTCGGGGGTGAACTGGACGCGTTTGGTGTCGAGTTCCAGGGCGGCGGCGAGGGTGCGGACGAGGAGTGTCTTGGCGACTCCGGGGACGCCTTCGAGCAGGACGTGGCCGCGGCAGAGCAGGGCGACGACAAGGCCGGTGACGGCGGGGTCCTGGCCGACCACGGCCTTGGCGATCTCGGCGCGCAGGGCTTCGAGGGAGGACCGGGCGGCGGTCGCGTCCCCGGGGCGCCCGGCGTTGTCAGTGGTCGGGTCCATCATGGACGGCGTACCTCTCTTTCGAGGGCGTCGAGTCGGTCGGCGAGGGAGACGAGGGCCGCGTCGTCGCCGGGCGGCGGGCCGAAGAGGAGGTCCTGAAGGGGCTGCGCGTCGCCGTGGAGGTGAGCGGACAGCGCGGGGAGCAGCGCCTCGGGCGTGTGGGCCTGGGCGGCGGGGAGTCCGACGAGGGGGGCGAGGCGGGTGCGTGTGGTGGAGCGGAGGGCGTCGGCGGCGCGGTCGCGGGCGTTCACCTTGCGGTAGAGGCGGGCGCGGCCCTCGGCGGTCTCCGAGGCGTGGATCGCGACGGGGAGTCTTTCGAGTACGAGGGGACCGAAGCGGCGTGCCCGCCACAGGGCGGCGAGGGCGGCGGCGACGAAGAGCTGGAGGGTGCCCCAGAGCCAGCCGGAGGGCAGCAGGTCGAAGAAGCCGCGCTCACCGGTGTCGGGGGCGGAGGCGTCGGTGAGGGAGGGCAGGTACCAGACGAGATGGGGGCGCGAGCCGAGGAGCTGGAGGGCGAGCGAGGCGTTTCCCTGCTCGTCGAGGCGGTCGTTGTAGAGGATGTCGGGGGCGCCGAGGACGACGGTGTCGCCGCCCCGGGGCTGCGGTATGCGCAGCAGGGTGGGCAGGCCGTCGCTGGGGTAGCAGGAGTCGCCGTCGCGGGCGGTGACGGAGTAGCGGACGCCGCCGGTCTCCGCGGTGCCCGCGCGGCGTGCGGCGGGCAGGTGGCATGCGGGGGTGAGCGCGTTGTCGAAGCTGGGTGCGGGGTCGGCGGTGACGCCGGGGACGAGACGGCCGACGGAGGGGGTGTCGGGCGCGATCAGGACGGTGCGTGCGCCGGAGGAGGTGGTCGCCGTGCGGAGCCGGGTCTGCTGGTGGTCGGTGAGCAGGTCGGGGACGGCGACGAGCAGGGTGGTGTCCGGGGTGGCGGCGGTGCGGGCCTGGTCGAGGGTGGTGACCACGCGCGTGGTCACTCCGTGGTCGGCGAGGAGGGCGGCGACGGCGCGGCTGCCGTAGGGGTCGGCGGAGCGCGGGTCGAGGCGGCCGTGCTGGTCGCCCGAGCGCAGTACGGCGATGGCGAGGGCCGCGGCGAGCAGGAGGACGAGGGCGAGGACGATGCCGCGCGCGCGGGTCCATGCCTGGCGGGCGGTGGGCGAGACGGAGGTGGCCGCGGCGGCGGTGCCGGTGGTGGGCGCGGCGCCGGTGTCGGGCGGGGCGGTCATCCGGCGGCTCCCTGGTGGGTGTGGGGGGCCGTGGCGGGGTCGTCGGCGTCGAGGCGGGGGCGGGCGCGTTCCAGGTCGTGGTCGAGGTCGGCGATGCGCCGGTACGCCTGCTCGTCGGCGCTGCGGCCGCCGTAGGTGACGTCGTCGAAGTCGCGGGCGGCGGCGTGGAGCCGGTCGGTGTGGTCGGGCAGGGTGCGGCCGGCCTCGGCGGCGGCCTCGTCGGCGGTGCGGCCGGGGCGTGCGTCGAGGAGGGCGCGTTCCTCCAGGGCGCGGACGAGGGCGCGCATGCGTTCCCGCACGGCCTGGTTCCAGTGGCCCTGGGCGGCGTGCGCCTCGGCGGCGGCGCGGTGGTCGGCGGCGCTGCGCGGGCGGTCGTCGAACAGGGCGGCGGCGGAGGCGGGTTCGCGGCGGGGTGTGCCCAGACGCCACCACAGGGCGCCCAGCACCGCCAGGACGGCCGCGATGACGACGACGAGGCCGACGGTTCCGCCCGGCGCCGCGGCCGACGCGGAGTCGAACAGTTTGCCGATCCAGTTCCAGAAGTGGTCGAGGGCGCGCTGCAGCAGGCCGGGGTCGTTCTCGTGGTACATCCGCTTGGACAGCTCGTGCCGGGCCGCCTCCCGCGCGGGGTCGCGCGGGAGGGTGACGGGCGGCTGCCCGTCGGAGCGCGACTGCGTGAGGAGGGCGGCGGCGCGCGCGGGCAGCGCGGGCCGTACGGCTTCGTGCGCCGCCGCGCGCGGGAGCGCGGGCAGTGCGGTGAGAACTCCCCCCGGCGTGCTCACCGCATCAGCTCCCCGAGGCGGGCACGCCCGAGCCGGGGCCCTGGACGCCCGCGGCGCGGGCCAGTTCGAGGTCGAGGGCCTCGCGGCGGATGCGCTGGTCGATGTAGAGGAGCACGGTGACGCCGGACGAGATCGGGAACTTGATCATGGACCCGATCACCGCGCCGACCCCGCTGACGAGGAGGTACGTCCAGCTGAGGCCGCCGTTGCCGCTCAGCAGGCCGGAGACGCCGTCGTCGCTCATCGCCGCGCCGACGAGGCTGAACGGGATGACGATCACCGCGGAGACGATGCCCGCGATGACGCCGGCCAGCAGCTGGATGCCGAGGACCCGCCACCAGGACCGGTTGACCAGTTTGGCCGAGCGGCTCATCGCCTTCTTGATGCCCTGCTTCTCGAGCATCAGCGCGGGGGAGGCCAGGGAGAAGCGGACCGCCAGCCAGATCGCGACCGCTCCGGCCGCCAGGGCGCCCAGGGCGGCGAGCCCGGTGCCCGCGACGGGCGATCCGGACAGGCCCACGAGGATGCCGGGCAGCAGGCCGACGCCGAAGACGCCGAGACCGATGAGGATCAGGACGGCGATCAGGCCGAAGAGCCGGGGGATCTGGGAGCGGGCGTCACGCCAGGCCTCGCCGAGGGTGACGGGCTTGCCGAGTACGGCGCGGCTGGTGACCGTGGTGAGCAGCGCGGTGGCCAGGACCGTGCCGATCATGGAGACCAGGAAGACGACGCCTGAGCCGAGCAGGGCGCTCCTCATGGCGCGGAGGAGATCTTCGGCGGTGGCGTTCGGGTCGTTGAGCGCGTCGCTGCGGGTGGTGTCGAGGAGCAGGCGCTGCACCAGGATGAGGACGATCTGGGTGACGACCGCGACGGCCAGGGAGATGCCGAGGACGGTGCGCCAGTGGGCGCGCATGGTGGAGACGGCGCCGTCGAGTATCTCGCCCACGCCCAGCGGGCGCAGCGGGATGACGCCGGGCTTGGCCGCGGGCGGCGGGCCGCCCCAGCCGGCTCCCCAGGCGCCGTAGCCGCCGGGGCCGCCGTACCCGCCGGGGCCGCCGTAGCCTCCGGGTCGGCCGTAGCCGCCGTAGCCGCCGTATCCACCGGGGCCGGGTGGGCCGTAGTCGCCGGGGCCGCCGCCCGCGGGCGGCGGGCCGCCCCAGCCGGGGGCCGGCGGCGGCGGCGGTGGCGCCTGCCCGGGGGCGGGGGCGGCCGGGGCTCCGGTGGGCGCGGACCACTGGCCCGGCGGGGGCTGCTCCTTGGACCACTTCCCGCCGGGGGCGTCCGGCCGCGCGTCCGGCTGGTCCGCGGGCTGCGCGGGACCCGGGCGGCCGGCGGTGTCGCCAGGTCCGGTCGCGCCGGGCCGCTGGTCGTCGGACGGGGCGGATCCGGGCGAGGACCAGCCCGGAGTGTCGTTCATCGTGGCTCCTTCACGGTGCCCGTCCGCGGTCGCGGCGGCAGGTTGGCTGCCATCGTGCCATGGGGTGGTCTTCGGGTGACCGGGCGCGGTAGGGGCTGTGCCGCTTCTATTGTCCGGGGGATACGGGGAAGACTGACGGCATGGCTGATCAGTACGCGCAGACTCGCGAGGACAACCGGCCGGCGGGTTCCCCGGCCATCCGCTGGGAGGAGCCGCCCGAGGGTCCGGTCGTGGTGCTCCTCGACCAGACCCGGCTGCCCGCCGAGGAGGTCGAACTGGTGTGCACGGACGCGCCCGCGCTGGTCGAGGCGATCCGTTCGCTGGCCGTGCGCGGGGCGCCGCTGCTCGGCATCGCCGGGGCGTACGGCGTCGCGCTCGCCGCCGCCCGGGGCTTCGACGTGGACGACGCCGCCGCAGCGCTGGCCGGCGCCCGGCCCACGGCGGTGAACCTGTCCGTCGGCGTGCGCCGGGCGCAGTCCGCCTACCGGGCCGCGCTCGCCCGGACCGGTGATCCCCGGCAGGCCGCCCCGGCGGCGCTGGCGGCGGCGCGGCAGCTGCACCAGGAGGACGCCCGGGCCAGCGCGCGGATGGCCGAACACGGGCTGGCGCTGCTGGACGAGCTGCTGCCCGGCGGCGGGCACCGGGTCCTCACCCACTGCAACAGCGGGTCGCTGGTGTCGGGCGGGGAGGGCACGGCGTTCGCGGTGGCGCTCGCCGCGCACCGGGCGGGGCGGCTGCGCCGGCTGTGGGTGGACGAGACCCGGCCGCTGTTCCAGGGCGCCCGGCTGACCGCGTACGAGGCGGCCCGCAACGACCTGGCGTACACGCTGCTCACCGACAACGCGGCGGGGTCGCTGTTCGCGGCCGGCGAGGTGGACGCGGTGCTGGTGGGCGCGGACCGGATCGCGGCGGACGGATCGGTGGCGAACAAGGTGGGCACCTATCCGCTGGCGGTGCTCGCCCGCTACCACCACGTGCCGTTCGTCGTGGTGGCGCCGGTGACGACGGTGGACCTGGACACCCCGGACGCGACGGCCATCGAGGTGGAGCAGCGGCCGGGGTACGAGGTGACCGAGCTGATCGCCCCCCAGATCCCGGCGACGGGAGCGGGCAGCGGCATCCCGGTGGCGCCGCTGGGCACGCAGGCCTACAACCCGGCGTTCGACGTGACGCCGCCCGAACTGGTGACCGCGATCGTCACCGAGGAGGGCGCGCTGTCGCCGGTGACCGGCAAGGGGCTCGCCGAGCTGTGCGCGCGCTCGCGGCAGGCGACCGCCTGACCGCGTGGCCCGTTTTCGCTCCCGGGCCCCCGGATCGTCTTCCCGTGGAGGCTGCGCAGGCGTTCTTCGGGCGAGGGCAGACAGTGACGGCTCCGTACGACTATCGTCACAGGCCAGTGAGCTGCCTCACCTGGATCTTCGCAGCCGTTACGAGAATGGGATGATGTCGTTCATGAAGGGACGAGTCCTTGTCGTCGACGACGACACCGCACTGGCCGAAATGCTCGGGATCGTGCTGCGTGGTGAGGGTTTCGAGCCGTCGTTCGTGGCCGACGGCGACAAGGCGCTGGCCGCTTTCCGCGAGGCGAAGCCCGATCTGGTGCTGCTGGACCTGATGCTGCCCGGCCGGGACGGCATCGAGGTGTGCCGCCTGATCAGGGCGGAGTCCGGCGTGCCGATCGTGATGCTGACGGCCAAGAGCGACACGGTCGACGTCGTCGTGGGCCTGGAGTCCGGCGCCGACGACTACATCGTGAAGCCGTTCAAGCCCAAGGAGCTCGTGGCCCGCATCCGGGCGCGGCTGCGCAGGTCGGAGGAGCCCGCGCCGGAGCAGCTGGCCATCGGTGACCTCGTCATCGATGTGGCCGGGCACTCCGTGAAGCGGGACGGGCAGTCGATCGCGCTGACCCCGCTGGAGTTCGACCTGCTGGTCGCGCTCGCCCGCAAGCCCTGGCAGGTCTTCACCCGCGAGGTGCTGCTGGAGCAGGTGTGGGGCTACCGCCACGCGGCGGACACGCGCCTGGTCAACGTGCACGTCCAGCGGCTGCGCTCCAAGGTCGAGAAGGACCCGGAGAAGCCGGAGATCGTGGTGACCGTCCGTGGGGTCGGCTACAAGGCCGGACCGAGCTGACATGTCCGGGGACAGTGCCGCTTCGGCGTCCGGACGGTCCGGAACCCGCACGGGGCGGCCTGTCGGCCGGACGGGTGCGGGCTCCCGCTGGGGACGCCTCCTGGAGGGCGGGCTGCTGCACGGAGGCGTGCAGGGCAGCCCCGTACTGCGCCTGCTCATACGCTGGGTGCGCCGGCCGCTGCTGCCGGTCATGCGGCTGTGGCGGCGCAACATCCAGCTCAAGGTCGTCGCCACCACGCTGCTGATGTCGCTGGGCGTCGTGCTGCTGCTGGGCTTCGTCGTGATCGGCCAGGTGCGCAACGGGCTGCTGGACGCCAAGGTCAAGGCGTCCCAGAGCCAGGCCACCGGAGGCTTCGCGGTGGCCAAGCAGAAGGCCGACGAGGCCGCGACCGGCACCGCCGACGACGGCACCTCCGGGGACGGCCGCTCCTCGCAGAACCTCATCTCGTGGATGAGCGAGCTGGTGTCCTCGCTCTCCAGCGGCGGCCAGGGCGCCTTCGACGTCGTCACGCTCCCCACCGGGGACGACGGCGCCGGCGGCCGCGGCCCGCGCGCCTCCGGCCGGGTGGACCCCACCGCGAGCGTCCCCGAGGACCTGCGGGCGCGGATCAACGACAGCGTGACCGCCGCGCAGAGCTACACCCGCATCATCTACAAGGACACCGACAAGCAGCCGCAGCCCGCCCTGGTCATCGGCAAGCAGGTCAACGACCCCAACGGCGACCCGTACCAGCTGTACTACCTCTTCCCGCTCAGCCAGGAGGAGAAGTCGCTCAGCCTGGTCAAGGGGACCCTGGCGACGGCCGGCCTGTTCGTCGTCGTCCTGCTCGGGGCCATCGCCTGGCTGGTCGTGCGCCAGGTCGTCACGCCCGTGCGGATGGCGGCCGGCATCGCCGAGCGGCTGTCGGCCGGACGCCTCCAGGAACGGATGAAGGTCACCGGCGAGGACGACATCGCACGCCTGGGCGAGGCCTTCAACAAGATGGCGCAGAACCTCCAGCTGAAGATCAACCAGCTGGAGGACCTGTCCCGGATGCAGCGCCGGTTCGTCTCCGACGTCTCGCACGAGCTGCGGACGCCGCTGACGACGGTGCGGATGGCCGCCGATGTCATCCACGAGGCGCGCGAGGACTTCGACCCGGTCACCGCGCGCTCGGCGGAGCTGCTCCTCGACCAGGTCGACCGTTTCGAGTCGCTGCTGGCCGACCTGCTGGAGATCAGCCGCTTCGACGCGGGCGCGGCGGCGCTGGACGCCGACGCCATCGACCTGCGCGAGGTCGTACGGCGGGTGGTCAGCGGGGCCGAGCCGCTCGCCGAGCGCAAGGGCACCCTGATACGCGTCGTCGGCGACCAGCAGCCCGTCGTCGCCGAGGCCGACGCACGCCGCGTGGAGCGCGTCCTGCGCAACCTCGTCGTCAACGCCGTCGAGCACGGCGAGGGCCGGGACGTCGTCGTCAAGCTCGCCGCGGCGGGCGGCGCGGTCGCGGTCGCGGTCCGCGACTACGGCGTCGGGCTCAAGCCCGGTGAGGCCACCCGCGTCTTCAGCCGCTTCTGGCGCGCCGACCCGGCCCGCGCGCGTACCACCGGCGGTACGGGCCTCGGGCTGTCGATCGCGCTGGAGGACGCCCGGCTGCACGGCGGCTGGCTGCAGGCGTGGGGCGAGCCGGGCGGCGGCTCGCAGTTCCGGCTGACGCTGCCCAGGACGGCGGACGAACCGCTGCGCGGCTCGCCGATCCCGCTCGAACCCAAGGACTCGCGCCGCAACCGGGGACTCGGCGACGCCGCCGGCTCCCAGGGCGGCGGCAAGCCGGCCACCGTGCCGGTGCAGGCGACCGGCGACCGGACGGCGGCGGGCCGGGGCCCGATAGCGGCCCGCCCGGCCGCGACGACCGCCACCGCCGATCCGACGGCACTGCCGGGCAACGGCGCACGCGTGGTGCCCCGCCCCGCCTCGGGCGGGCGGCGGCCGGACGCGGTGACTGGCACGGACACGATGTCCGGCACGGGCGCGATGTCCGCCACGGAAGCGGCGCAGGACCGGAGCGCGGGCTCCGCGGACCCGGAGGGAGCCGGGCCGCGGGACGCGGAACAGCAAGGGGAGGCATTCCGTGGGCGCTGAGCGCGAGGGGGGCGCGCGGCGTCGGCCGTTGCGCGCGGTGGCGTACGCCGCCTGGGGGACGGTCCTGCTGGCCGGGTGCGCCTCGATGCCCGACAACGGGGACCTGCGGAACGTCGAGTCGACCCAGCGCCAGGACGCCGAGGTCCGCGTGTTCGCGATGCCGCCCCGGGAGGACGCCCCGCCCGCGGAGATCGTGCAGGGCTTCCTGGAGGCGCTGACCAGCGACGACCCGACGTATGCGACGGCGCGCCAGTATCTGACCGGCGCGGCCTCACAGCAGTGGGACCCCGAGCAGTCCACGACCGTGCTCGCCAACGGGCCGGACATCCAGACCGGACGCTCCACGGGGCGCGAGGACGCCGGGGACTACGCGGTCACGCTGACCGGCAGCAAGGTGGCCCGGGTGGACCGGGAGCAGTCGTACACGCCGCTCGACGGGCACTACGGGCAGGCGGTGCACCTGACGCGGGACAAGAAGACCGAGCAGTGGCGCATCGACGCGCCGCCGCAGGGCGTCGTCATGGGGCAGTCGGACTTCCAGCGCAACTACATGTCCGTCGACAAGTACTACTTCGCCTCCAACACCCGGACCACGGCGGGCACCCCGGCGACCGCCGTCGCCGACCCCGTCTTCGTGCGCCGGCGGGTGGACGCGATGACGCGGACGGTGAGTTCCGTCATCGCCGGGCCCACCGCCTGGCTGCGGCCCGTGGTCAGGTCGAGTTTCCCGTCCGGCGCGAGGCTGCGCAGGGGCACGGCCGCGCTGTCGCCCGACGACCAGAACCGGCTGACGGTGCCGCTGAACGACAAGGGCTCCCGGGTCGGGCACGCGCGGTGCTCGGAGATGGCGGCCCAGTTGCTGTTCACGCTGCAGAACCTGACCCCGACCGTGGACA
This sequence comes from Streptomyces sp. NPDC018610, assembly GCF_044391765.1. Lineage (NCBI taxonomy): Bacteria > Bacillati > Actinomycetota > Actinomycetes > Kitasatosporales > Streptomycetaceae > Streptomyces > Streptomyces sp. NPDC018610. Next base: position 1,255,025 of record NZ_JBISAL010000001.1, on the reverse strand, counting down.
CGGTGACCCTTCAGGGGGCGGACGGCAGGACGCTGTGCACGCTCGGCGAGGACCAGGCGCGCACCGTCGCCGCCCGCGGCTCCGAGAAGCGGCCCGAGTACCTGTATTTCCTCGACGACAAGCGCCGGCTGGTGCGGATGGCCGGCGGCAGCACCGGCACGAGCGCCGAACCGGTGCCGGGCGCGCTGGGCGAGGGCGTGCAGAAGCTCAGTTCCGCGGCGGTGTCGTGGGACGAGCGCACCGCCGCCGGGATCGGCTTCGACCAGAGGTCGCTGTTCGTCGGATCGCTGGTGTCGGGCGGCCCGCTCGGCGACCCGGTGCTGCAGAGCCAGGGCAAGACGGAGAAGGAACGGCTGACGTCGCCGAGCTGGGACGCGCGCGGTGATCTGTGGGTGGCCGACCGCGATCCGGCCCGGCCGCGCCTGCTGGTGCTGGAGCAAGGCGCGGGCCGGCCGCTCGAGGTGCGGGTGCCCGGCCTGGACGGGCGCATCGACGCGGTGCGGGTGGCCGCCGACGGAGTGCGGATAGCGCTGGTCGTGGTGCACGGGGACGGCAAGAGCTCCCTGCTCGTCGGGCGGATCGAGCGCGACGAGAGCGGCGACGGGGGTGACGGGGACGGGGGCGACGGGGACCGGCCGATGGTGTCGGTGCTGGAGCTGCGTCCCGCCGCCCCCGAACTGGAGGACGTCACCGCCATGTCGTGGGCGGGCGACAGCCGGCTCGTGGTGGCCGGGCAGGAGCAGGGGGGCGTGCAGACGATGCGGTACGTCCAGGTCGACGGCTCCACGCCGGAGGGGCCCACGCCGGCCGCGCTCACCGGAGTGCAGTCGATCGCGGCGTCCGAGGACGACCGGATGCCGCTGGTGGCGTACTCGTCGGCCGACGGCATCGTCCGGCTGCCGGCCGGGGCGCAGTGGCAGAAGGTGCTCAAGGAGGGGGCGGCGCCGGTCTATCCGGGGTGACACCGGTCCGTTCGGGGTGATGACGCCGGTCTGTCCTGGGTGATGACGCCGGTCCGTCCGGGGTGATGACGCCGGTCCGTCCGGGGTGGCGCTGACGCTGTACGTCACCCGCCGTCGGAGTCGGCGGCCGTTCGTCCCCCGGAGCCAGGAGCCCGAAGCTCGGAGCCCAGGGCCGGTAGCCGGCCCCGCCGATCGGCTGCGGGGCCGGGCGACGAGGTTCGTCCGTCGTCGGCGAGGCGGCGTGCTCCTTTCACTCGTGTGGGTGGAGCTCTGGCGGGTGTGGGCCGAGTTGTCCACAGGGTCTTCTCCCGCGTTCTCCACAGGGGTGGCCGGGGTGGCGCGGCGTCGGCACAGTGGACTCGTGCACGGGTGGTGGCGGGACCTCGCCGACCTGGTGCTGCCGACCGAGTGCGCCGGCTGCGGCAGGCCGCGCACGGTGCTGTGTCCCCGGTGCCGTGCCGTCCTCGGCGGGTCCCCGCCACGCCGGGTGCGTCCGGCGCCGGAGCCGCCGGGGCTGCCCGCCGTGCACGCGGCGGCTCCGTACGCGGACGAGGTGAGGGCGGCCCTCCTCGCCCACAAGGAGCGCGGCGCGCTGGCTCTCGCGGCCCCGCTGGGCGCCGCTCTGGCGGGCGCGGTGCGGGCCGGGCTCCGGCGGGCGGGGCACGGTGGCGGCGGGGCCGTGCGGGTCCGGCGGGCCGGGTACCCGGGGACCGTGCTGCTCGTTCCCGTGCCGTCGGCGCGGCGTGCGGTGCGGGCCCGGGGGCACGATCCGGCGCGGCGGATCGCGCTCGCGGCGGCGGCGGAGCTGCGCCGGTCGGGGACGTCCGCCCGGGCGCCGGCGGTGCTGCGGCAGCGGCGTGCCGTCGCCGACCAGTCGGGGCTGGACTCCCGGCAGCGGCTGGCGAACCTCGCCGGTGCGCTGGAGGTGACGCCGGGCGGTGTCCGGCTGCTGGAGGAGGGACCGGTCGTGCTGGTCGACGACCTGATGACCACGGGCGCCTCGCTGGCGGAGGCGGCGCGTGCGGTGACATCGGCCGTGTACGCGGCGTCGGTCCGGGAAGGGATGGGGGAACGGAACTCGGGAACACGGCGGAAGGAGGGGAACCCGTTGTATGGCGCATCGGAATTGGCGGGCACGTACGGCGCCGGAGAAGTGATCTGCGCGGCGGTCGTCGCGTCCTCGCCGGATTCCTTCGAAATAAACCGGAACTGACTGAGAACTTGCGTCGTTGCAGGTAATGACAGGCGTAATTCACCTGAACGGAGGTACGCCTCAGTAGAGGGTGACGTCATCCGTCCGGGCGAGATATGTTCGGTTGTGAGGGAAAGGCGCAGGCCGCTCCCGCCATATCGGAATGCCGTGCTGAGGGTTTGCGGGTCGGCTGGTTATCCGCATTCACCCCCATCGGCAGGGTGGAGATCTCGCCCGCGGGGGAGGAGGAGGTGGACGTCACCGAGTCCGAGGTTCCGGGCCTGACCGGAACCGGGTGCGAAAGGGAGATGCTCCGCCGTCGAAGCGGGGCGATCCGGGAACGGAGTTCTGCGTGGACATCGTCGTCAAGGGCCGCAAGACCGAGGTGCCCGAGCGGTTCCGCAAGCACGTGGCCGAGAAGCTGAACCTGGAGAAGATCCAGAAGCTCGATGGCAAGGTGATCAGCCTCGACGTCGAGGTGTCCAAGGAGCCCAACCCCCGACAGGCCGACCGATGCGACCGAGTGGAGATCACGCTCCGCTCCCGCGGTCCGGTGATCCGGGCGGAGGCAGCGGCCAGCGATCCGTACGCGGCGCTCGACATGGCGGCGGAGAAGCTGGGTGCCCGGCTGCGCAAGCAGCACGACAAGCGTTTCTCGCGTCGCGGCGCGCGCAGGATCCCGGCGGCCGAGGTGGCCGACCACGTGCCGGGCGCGGCGACGTTGAACGGCAACGGCCTGACCACCGCTCAGGACGAGGCGGGCCAGGTGCCCACCAAGAAGGTCGGTTCGCTGGAGGTGCAGGGGGACGGACCCCTCGTCGTCCGCGAGAAGACCCACGTCGCCTCTCCGATGACCCTCGACCAGGCGCTCTACGAGATGGAGCTGGTCGGGCACGACTTCTACCTGTTCGTCGACTCCGAGACCAAGGAGCCCAGCGTCGTCTACCGGCGGCACGCCTATGACTACGGTGTGATCCACCTCAGGACGGACACGATGGTCGCCGAGGACCACTCGCCCGAGGCGGGCGGCACGCTGGGCGGCTGATCCCGGCCCGTCCCGGCTGACCCCGGTCGGATCCTCCGCCCGCCCGGCAGCCGGCGGTGCCCCTGGGGCGCGTGTGCGCCCCCAGGGGCACCCGTGTGCGACCCCTTCGCGCCCCGTTCGCGCCCCGCTTGGTCACCGCAGTGCCGACCGGACATGGAATCATGGCCGCAACGGCCCAACCGCTGGGCCGTTGCCTTGGGTTGGCCACGGCACCGCACACTCGGCCACAGCCTCAGGGGGAGGAACGACGATGACGGACAGCTTCGGACCGCCGGGGGACGAGGGCGCCGACGGCCTCGACGGAACAGGCGCGGACACGGGCGCGTCCCGCGCCGAGCCGATCAGGGTCCTTGTCGTGGACGACCACGCCCTCTTCCGCCGCGGCCTGGAGATCGTGCTCGCCGCCGAGGAGGACATCCAGGTGGTCGGCGAGGCCGGGGACGGCGCCGAGGCCGTCGACAAGGCGGCCGATCTGCTGCCCGACATCGTGCTGATGGACGTCCGGATGCCCAAGCGGGGCGGGATCGAGGCGTGCACCTCGATCAAGGAGGTCGCCCCCAGCGCCAAGATCATCATGCTGACGATCAGTGACGAGGAGGCCGACCTCTACGAAGCCATCAAGGCGGGCGCGACCGGCTATCTCCTCAAGGAGATCTCCACCGACGAGGTGGCCACCGCCATCCGCGCGGTGGCCGACGGCCAGTCGCAGATCAGCCCGTCCATGGCGTCGAAGCTGCTCACCGAGTTCAAGTCGATGATCCAGCGCACCGACGAGCGCCGTCTCGTCCCCGCCCCCCGGCTGACCGACCGTGAGCTGGAGGTCCTCAAGCTGGTGGCCACCGGCATGAACAACCGGGACATCGCCAAGGAACTGTTCATCTCCGAGAACACCGTGAAGAACCACGTCCGCAACATCCTGGAGAAGCTGCAGCTGCACTCCAGGATGGAGGCGGTCGTCTACGCGATGCGGGAGAAGATCCTCGAGATCCGCTGAAGCGCAGGAACCGGGCCCGGGCGCTCAGCCCAGGACGCGGGCCAGCTCCCGGGCGAGCGGATCGCGCAGTTCGGGGGCGTCCACCCGTTCGACGCGTACGTCCGTGCAGCCCACCCAGCCCGCCGCCTCGGCCAGCGCCTGTGCCACGGCCGGCACGGCACGGGCGCCGTCCAGGGTGACCTGCCTGGCCACCAGCGTGCGGCCCTCGCGGGCGGGGTCCACCCGGCCGACGAGCCGGCCCCCGGCGAGCACCGGCATCGCGAAGTAGCCGTACACCCGCTTGGGCTTGGGGACGTAGGCCTCCAGGCGGTGGGTGAAGCCGAAGATCCGCTCGGTGCGTGCCCGGTCCCAGACCAGGGAGTCGAAGGGCGACAGCAGCGTGGTGCGGTGCCGGCCGCGCGGGGGCGTCGCCAGGGCCGCCGGATCCGCCCAGGCGGGCTTGGACCAGCCCTCGACCGTGACGGGGACCAGGCCCGATTCCGCGATCACCGCGTCGACCTGATCGGCCTTGAGCCGGTGATAGTCGGCGATGTCCGCGCGCGTGCCCACGCCGAGGGACCGGCCCGCCAGCCGGACCAGGCGGCGCAGGCACTCGGCGTCGTCCAGCTCGTCGTGCAGCAGCTCCGCCGGGACCGCGCGCTCGGCGAGGTCGTACACCCGCTTCCAGCCGCGGCGCTCGACGCAGACCACCTCGCCGTACATCAGCGCGCGCTCGACGGCGACCTTGGTGCCGGACCAGTCCCACCAGTCGTTGGTCTTCTTGGCCCCGCCCAGCTCGGTGGCGGTCAGCGGGCCCTCGGCGCGCAGCTGCTTGACGACCTGGTCGTAGACCCCCTCGGGCAGCCGGTGGTTCCAGTGCGGGCGGTCGCGGTAGGCGCGGCGGCGGAAGGCGAAGTGGGGCCACTCCTCGATGGGGAGGACGCAGGCGGCGTGCGACCAGTACTCGAACGCGTGGGTGTCGGACCAGTAGGCGCGGTCGACGGCCTCGCGGCCGACGGCGCCGAGGCGCGCGTAGGGGATCAGCTCGTGGGAGCGGGCGAGGACCGAGATGGTGTCGAGCTGGACCGCGCCGAGGTGGCGCAGGACGCCCCGGACGCCCGAGCGCCGGTCGGGAGCGCCGAGGAAGCCCTGGGCGCGCAGGGCGATCCGGCGGGCTTCGTCCGCCGAGAGGTCGGTGGTGGGGCGCGGGAGCGAGGTCATGACTCCGCACGATAGGGGCCCGCACTGACAGTGCGGGCCCGGGCTGCGGAATCGCCCGCCGGGGGCGCTCACGCGCGGGCGGGCGCCGCCCGGACCGACGCCGGCCGCGCCTCCTGGCGAGGCGCGCTCACGCGCGCGGGCGGGCGCGGACGGGCCCGGTGCGCGCTGGTCCTCCGGGAGGGAACGCGCTCACACGCGTGCGGGCAGGCCGGACCGGGTCGGTCCGCCCGGTCCGGTGGGCGGACGCGCTCACACGCGTGCGGGCAGGTAGGGGGCCGTCGAGGCGAGGCCCAGGTCGCAGGGGAGCAGAGAGCCCACCCAGCAGTCCCGCAGCACCCCGTTGTTGTTGAGCGCGGCGCGCAAGGTGCCCTCCACGGTGAAACCGGCCCGTTCGGCCACCGCGCGCGAGGCCCGGTTGCCGACCTCGGCGCGCCATTCCAGGCGGTCGACGCCGCGGTGGGTGAAGGCCCAGCGGGCGGTGGCGTCGACCGCCTCGCCGACGTAGCCGTTGCCGCGGTGTTCCTTCGTCGCCCAGAAGCCGATCTCGCCCGTCCCCAGGGAGCGCATGGTGATGCCGAGCATGCCGGCCAGCTCCCCGTGCGGCAGGAAGAGGCCGAAGGTGAACATCGAGCCGTCGGCCCAGCCGTCGGGAACCTGCTGGTCGGTGAAGCCCCGCGCGTGTTCGTACTGATAGGGGGAGGGGATCGTGGTCCAGCGCTGGATGTCCGGGTCCTGCGCCGCGGCGTGGACGGCGTCGGTGTCGGCGGGGCCGACGGTGCGCAGCAGGAGGCGGTCGGTGGTGAGCTCGGCGGGTTCCATCGGCTGATTCTGCTCGGGCAGCGCGAACGGACGCCATTCATTTCGCGGTGTGTGGGCGGACGGTCACCATTCGCGCGATTCGTCGGGGGAAGGCGGCACCATCGGCGGCCCCGGTCCGTTGTCCTTTGTGAAGGCGACGCGCAGCAGTGGACGCGTGCCGTCGCGGCAGGCCCTCCCGGCGTGGCGGGGTCCTCGCATACGATGGCCGTTGCTCAGTCAAGTCAAATGGAAACCGACCGTCCCAGGCCCGACCGGCAAGGAGACCAACCCCCGTGTCCGTCCTCTCGAAGATCATGCGTGCAGGCGAAGGCAAGATCCTGCGCAAGCTGCACCGCATCGCGGGCCAGGTGAACTCCATCGAAGAGGACTTCGTCGGCCTCTCCGACGCCGAGCTGCGCGCGCTCACCGACGAGTACAAGCAGCGGTACGCCGACGGCGAGAGCCTGGACGACCTCCTGCCCGAGGCGTTCGCCACCGTACGCGAGGCCGCCAAGCGCGTCCTCGGCCAGCGGCACTACGACGTGCAGCTGATGGGCGGCGCCGCCCTGCACCTGGGGTACGTCGCCGAGATGAAGACCGGCGAGGGCAAGACGCTCGTCGGCACCCTGCCCGCGTACCTCAACGCGCTGTCCGGCGACGGCGTCCACATCGTCACGGTCAACGACTACCTGGCCGAGCGCGACTCGGAGATGATGGGCCGGGTCCACCGGTTCCTGGGTCTGAGCGTCGGCTGCATCCTCGCCAACATGACGCCGGCCCAGCGCCGCGAGCAGTACGCCTGCGACATCACCTACGGCACCAACAACGAGTTCGGCTTCGACTACCTGCGCGACAACATGGCCTGGTCGAAGGACGAACTGGTCCAGCGCGGCCACAACTTCGCGGTCGTCGACGAGGTCGACTCGATCCTCGTCGACGAGGCCCGTACGCCGCTGATCATCTCCGGCCCGGCCGACCAGGCCACCAAGTGGTACGGCGACTTCGCCAAGCTGGTCACCCGCCTGAAGAAGGGCGAGGCGGGCAACCCCCTCAAGGGCGTCGAGGAGACCGGCGACTACGACGTCGACGAGAAGAAGCGCACCGTCGCCATCCACGAGTCCGGTGTCTCCAAGGTCGAGGACTGGCTGGGCATCGACAACCTCTACGAGTCGGTGAACACCCCGCTCGTCGGGTACCTGAACAACGCCATCAAGGCCAAGGAGCTCTTCAAGCGCGACAAGGACTACGTCGTCATCGACGGCGAGGTCATGATCGTCGACGAGCACACCGGCCGTATCCTCGCCGGCCGCCGCTACAACGAGGGCATGCACCAGGCGATCGAGGCGAAGGAAGGGGTGGACATCAAGGACGAGAACCAGACGCTCGCGACGATCACCCTGCAGAACTTCTTCCGCCTCTACGGCAAGCTCTCCGGCATGACCGGTACGGCGATGACCGAGGCCGCCGAGTTCCACCAGATCTACAAGCTCGGCGTGGTCCCGATCCCGACCAACAAGCCGATGATCCGCAAGGACCAGTCGGACCTGATCTACCGCACCGAGATCGCCAAGTTCGAGGCGGTCGTCGACGACATCGCGGAGAAGCACGAGAAGGGCCAGCCGATCCTGGTCGGCACCACCTCGGTCGAGAAGTCCGAGTACCTCTCGCAGCAGCTCAGCAAGCGCGGCATCCAGCACGAGGTGCTCAACGCCAAGCAGCACGAGCGTGAGGCGTCGATCGTCGCCCAGGCCGGCCGCAAGGGCGCCGTGACGGTGGCGACCAACATGGCCGGCCGCGGTACGGACATCAAGCTCGGCGGCAACCCCGAGGACCTCGCCGAGGCGGAGCTGCGTCAGCGCGGCCTCGACCCCGAGGAGCACATCGAGGAGTGGGCCGCCGCCCTGCCCGCGGCCCTGGAGAAGGCCGAGGCGGCGGTCAAGGCCGAGAAGGACGAGGTCGAGAAGCTCGGCGGCCTCTACGTGCTGGGCACCGAGCGGCACGAGTCGCGCCGGATCGACAACCAGCTGCGCGGCCGCAGCGGCCGTCAGGGCGACCCGGGGGAGTCCCGCTTCTACCTCTCCCTCGGCGACGACCTGATGCGTCTGTTCAAGGCGCAGATGGTCGAGCGCGTGATGTCGATGGCGAACGTCCCCGACGACGTGCCGATCGAGAACAAGATGGTCACGCGCGCGATCGCCTCCGCGCAGTCGCAGGTCGAGACGCAGAACTTCGAGACGCGTAAGAACGTCCTGAAGTACGACGAGGTGCTCAACCGCCAGCGCGAGGTCATCTACGGCGAGCGGCGGCGCGTCCTGGAGGGCGAGGACCTGCACGAGCAGGTGCAGCACTTCATGGACGACACCATCGACGCCTACGTCGGCGCCGAGACCGCCGAGGGCTTCCCCGAGGACTGGGACCTGGACCGGCTGTGGGGCGCCTTCAAGCAGCTCTACCCGGTGAAGGTCACCGTGGAGGAGCTGGAGGAGGCCGCCGGCGACCGTGCGGGTCTGACGGCGGAGTTCATCGGCGACTCCATCAAGGACGACATCCACGAGCAGTACGAGGCGCGTGAGGCGCAGCTCGGCTCGGAGATCATGCGTGAGCTGGAGCGGCGGGTCGTGCTGTCGGTCCTGGACCGCAAGTGGCGCGAGCACCTCTACGAGATGGACTATCTCCAGGAGGGCATCGGTCTGCGCGCGATGGCCCAGAAGGACCCGCTGGTCGAGTACCAGCGCGAGGGCTTCGACATGTTCTCCGCGATGATGGACGGCATCAAGGAGGAGTCCGTCGGCTACCTGTTCAACCTGGAGGTCCAGGTCGAGCAGCAGGTCGAGGAGGTTCCGGTCGAGGACGCCGCGCCGTCCCTGGAGAAGGCGCCGCAGGACGCGGTGCCGGCGCAGGCGGGTGCGCGGCCGGAGATCCGGGCCAAGGGGCTGGATGCTCCGCAGCGGCGTGAGCTGCACTTCTCCGCTCCTACGGTGGACGGTGAGGGTGGTGTCGTCGAGGGCGAGTTCGCCAGCGACGACGAGCCGGTGCGGTCGGAGTCGGACGGGCTCACTCGGGCGGAGCGGCGCAAGCAGGCGAAGGCGGGGCGCCGCCGGAAGAAGTGACCATCGCTCCTTGAGGAGCGGGGGTGTGAGGGGCCGGGCGCTTTTTGGGCGCCCGGCCCCTCTGTGTGGGTGTGTGCCGCTTTGTGGAGGGGTGGGTGGCCCGGCGGGGCGTCGGGGGCGGGGTGGGGGCGCTGGCCCGCGCGGGCGGGGGCCGCTGCGCCCACCCTCCCCGAGCTCTTGAGGAGCAGGGTGGACCCCCATCGCCTGCGGCACGGTCGCCCGCGGTTACGGGTGGCGCGGTGGCGCTGCCCGCGGCTACGGGGGTGGCTGTCTGCGGCTGTCAGGGGCGCGGGGTGCCCAGTTCCACCGCTGTGCAGCGCCAGCGGTGGTCGCGGCCTTGTTCGAGGCGGAAGGCCAGGGCGCGGAGCTGGTCGCCGGCGCCGATGCGGGCGAAGACCTCGATGGCGCCCGGCCGGGCCTCGTAGTAGCCGATGTCGCGCACGACCGGGCGGGTCCCGCGGGTGCGCAGGGGGCCGCGTTCGGCGAGCCGGACCAACTCGTCGTAGGCGCGGCCCGCGGTGTGCCGGAGCATCCAGTGGACGGGGCGCTGCCCGCTGAGCACGGCCAGCAGCCGGTCGGCGAAGAGGTCGCTGGTGAGGGGGTGCGGGGCCGGCCGGAGACCGGCGGGAGGGGTGGGAGGGGTGGGAGAGGCGGTGGCCGTCCGCCGGGGCGGGCCCGGCGGACGGCCACCGCCCGGTGCGCGGGGCGGGGCGCCTCCGGGGCGGCGGGCGTCGTGACGTCCCGGCGGGCGGCCGCCCGGGCGGCGCTGTGCCCTGGTCATGACCTTGTTCACGAGTGGGTCCCCGTTCTGTGACGCGTTCGTACCAGTCAGTAACTTCCTGCAGGGGATCTTGTACGGGAACCGGTTCCGGGCGGGCAAGGAACCGGAGGGGCGGGTCGGGCGGCCGGCGAGTTCACTCATCCGGGTGGTCGTGCGGAAGGCGACCCCCGTGCCGAAAGGGCAAAAAGGGTGCGGACCGGGTGAATCAGGAGGTGTCGGGTGGACGCCGGGGGGAGTGCGGTCAGGGACACGAACGGGGACGCCCGCACGTATCCTGAAGGCCGTCCGGGTGCTCCCGGCGCGCCGTGGCCGGCCAGGAGCCGCCGCGGCCCCGCCCCGGGCCTCCGGAGCCCTCCGACCACGAAAGCGGCCAGCCCATGCGCGTCTACGTCCCCCTGACCCTCCCCGGTCTCGCCGAGGCGCACCGGACGGGACGGCTGGGCACGGAGCCGTTCACCGCCTACGCCGTCACCCCAGCCCTGCGCGAGTGGTACGCGTCCGAGGACACCGAAGAACTGGAGTACGCCGCCCTGACCCAGGCCGCCCTGGCCTCGCTCGGGCTGCTCGCGGACGCGCCGGACGCGCCGCGCCGCCGGGTCGTGGTCGCCGTGGACGTCGCGGACGGCGCGGTGAGCGCCGGGACCGGACGGGAGGCCGGCCCGGAGCCCGGCGAGGTCCGGCTGGCCGGGACGGTGCCGCTGGCCAAGGCGGCCGCCGTGCACGTCGACTCCGGCGACGCCGAGGCGGCCGTGACCGCCGCGGCGCGGGCCCTGGCGGCGGACGGCGGCGACGAGGACGCGCGGTCCGCCGTGGACGCGACCGAGGACCACGACCTGCTCTGGTACGCCACGCAGGAGATCGCGAACCTGGTCGCCCCGCGCGAGGACTCCTGATTGTCAGTGGGTGCGAGTACGTTTTCCGGCATGGGGATGCACTCGGGTTCGGGGACGGGGACGCCGTCGGCGGCACACATCGTCTGGGACTGGAACGGCACGCTGTTCCACGACAACGACGCGGTGGTCGGCGCGACCAACGCGGCGTTCGCCGAGATAGGCCTGGCCCCGATCACACTGGAGCAGTACCGCGCGCTGTACTGCGTGCCGATCCCGAAGTTCTACGAGCGGCTGATGGGGCGGCTGCCCACCGCCGCCGAGTGGGACCTCATGGACGGGGTGTTCCACCGGCACTACGTCGAGCACCGGACCCGCTGCGGCCTCGCCGAGGGAGCGGTGGAGCTGCTGGCGGGCTGGACGTCGGCCGGCCACAGCCAGTCGATCCTGAGCATGTACGGCCATGAGGACCTCGTCCCGCTGGTCCGCGGCTTCGGCATCGAGACGCACTTCATACGCGTCGACGGGCGCACCGGGCCGTCCGGTGGCAGCAAGGCCGAGCACATGGTGCGGCACCTGGGCGCGCTCGCCGGGACGGTGAGCCCGCGGCGCACGGTGGTCATCGGGGACGCCGCCGACGACGCCGTGGCCGCCCGGCACGCGGGGGCGCTGGCGGTGCTGTACACGGGCGGCTCGCACAGCCGGGCCAGCCTGGAGCAGGCCGGGGTGCCCGTGGTGGACACGCTCCGGGAGGCCGTCGCCGAGGCGCAGCGCCTGGCGGCCTGAGCGCGCGGCGGCGCCCGCGCGAGCGGACGGCGAGCGACCGAGCCCGGGCACTCGCTGAGCGCGGTCCCGGGCACCCGGTGAGCCGCACCCGGTCCCGGGCCCTCGACGAGCGGTGAGGACCTCGGTCGTCGGGTGCCCGGCGAGCGGCCCCGGCCTCTCGGCCGTCGGGCGGCGCCCGGCGGGCGGCGCCCGGCCGCGGCGTCGTGGGCGTACGCCCCCCGTGGCGCCTACGCCCTGTCCCGGCTCCGGCACCCTGTGCAGAACGTCAAAGTTCCACCCCTGGTTTTGTACACATACGGCTCATGACGGGTGACCCGGCAAGAGCGATAGCCTTGTGGCGTGATCAGCGCGATAGTTCGCGGGGGCGCCGTCGCCTCCGCTCTGCGCCCGGTGTGCACGGACCACATCCGTGACCGGGCGGCGGTCGCTGATCCTCGCGGGCGGGACGGGGCCGATACGGCCCCCAGGACGCCGCGTCAACCCCGGGAAGCGGCGCCGCAGAGAGCAGCGTCACACCCCTCGGGGGCGTCGAAGATGGCCGATAACCCCCCGCTCATCTCACCTCGCGGCATAGCGTCGGTATGGGCCGGACACCCCGGACCGGGACGTTACGCCGAAGGGGAAGAGACCGTACTTCCTTCAACGTCACGCAACGGCGCGCGACAGGAGCCAGAGGACAATGCAGACCAAGCTGGACGAAGCCAAGGCCGATCTGCTCGAAAGGGCCGTTCGGGTAGCTGAGAACAGTCCGGCCGGGGGGCACCTCCCGTCCGGGACGACAGGGGAGGGCACCCCGGACCGGGACGCCGTGCTCTCGTTCCTCCAGCGCTACTACCTGCACACCGCCCCCGAGGACCTCGCCGACCGCGACCCGGTCGACGTCTTCGGAGCCGCCATCTCGCACTACCGGCTGGCCGCCACCCGCCCGCAGGGCACGGCCAACGTGCGGGTGCACACCCCGACGGTCGAGGAGAACGGCTGGACCTGCAGCCACTCCGTCGTCGAGGTCGTCACCGACGACATGCCCTTCCTCGTGGACTCGGTCACCAACGAGCTGACCCGCCAGGGACGCGGCATCCACGTCGTCGTCCACCCGCAGTTCGTGGTCCGTCGCGACCTGACCGGCAAGCTCCTGGAGGTGCTGCCCGCCGCGCAGCCCGGCGAGGCGCTGCCGCACGACGCGCACATCGAGTCCTGGATCCACGTCGAGATCGACCGCGAGACCGACCGCGCCGACCTCAAGCAGATCACCGCCGATCTGCTGCGCGTGCTCTCCGACGTCCGCGAGGCCGTCGAGGACTGGGAGAAGATGCGCGAGGCGGCCACCCGCATCGCCGACGGCCTGCCCGACGAGCCGGTCCCCGCCGACCTGCCCGGACCGCAGGTGGAGGAGGCCCGCGAGCTGCTGCGCTGGCTGTCCGCCGACCACTTCACCTTCCTCGGCTTCCGCGAGTACCAGCTGCGCGACGACGACTCGCTGGCCGCCGTCCCCGGCACCGGGCTCGGCATACTGCGATCGGACCCGCAGCACGGCGGCGAGGACAGCCACCCGGTCAGCCCGTCCTTCGAGCGGCTGCCCGCCGACGCCCGCGCCAAGGCCCGCGAGCACAAGCTGCTCGTGCTGACCAAGGCCAACAGCCGGGCCACCGTGCACCGGCCGTCGTACCTGGACTACATCGGCGTCAAGAAGTTCAACGACAAGGGCGAGGTGATCGGCGAGCGCCGCTTCCTCGGCCTGTTCTCGTCCGCCGCGTACACCGAGTCGGTGCGCCGGGTGCCGGTGATCCGCCGCAAGGTCGCGGAGGTCCTGGACCGCGCCGGGTTCTCGCCCAACAGCCACGACGGCCGCGATCTGCTCCAGATCATGGAGACCTACCCGCGCGACGAGCTGTTCCAGACCCCGGCCGCCGAGCTCCAGTCGATCGTCACCTCCGTCCTGTACCTCCAGGAGCGCCGCCGGCTGCGGCTCTACCTGCGCCAGGACGAGTACGGCCGCTACTACTCGGCCCTCGTCTACCTGCCGCGCGACCGCTACACCACCGGCGTGCGCCTGCGGATCATCGACATCCTCAAGGAGGAGCTCGGCGGCACCAGCGTCGACTTCACCGCCTGGAACACCGAGTCGATCCTGTCCCGGCTGCACTTCGTCGTCCGCGTCCCGCAGGGCACCGAACTGCCGGAGCTGTCCGACGCCGACAAGGAGCGCATCGAGGCCCGTCTGGTGGAGGCCGCCCGCTCCTGGGCCGACGCCTTCTCCGAGGCGCTGACCGCCGAGCTCGGCGAGGAGCGCGCCGCCGAACTGCTGCGCCGCTACTCGGCCGCCTTCCCCGAGGGCTACAAGGCGGACCACACCCCGCGCTCCGCCGTCGCCGACCTGGTCAACCTGGAGCAGCTGGACCAGGACAAGACGTTCGCGCTCAGCCTCTACGAGCCGGTGGGCGCCGCGCCCGAGGAGCGCCGCTTCAAGATCTACCAGAAGGGCGGCACGGTCTCCCTCTCGCAGGTGCTGCCCGTGCTGAGCCGGCTCGGCGTGGAGGTCACCGACGAGCGGCCCTACGAGCTGCGCTGCGCGGACCGCACCACGGCGTGGATCTACGACTTCGGCCTCCGGATGCCCAAGGACGCCGCCGGCATCGGCGACCACCTCGGCGACGACGCCCGTGAGCGGTTCCAGGACGCGTTCGCCGCCGCCTGGACCGGCAAGGCGGAGAACGACGGGTTCAACGCGCTGGTGCTGAGCGCCGGGCTGAGCTGGCGCGAGGCGATGGTGCTGCGTGCCTACGCCAAGTACCTGCGCCAGGCGGGCTCCACCTTCAGCCAGGACTACATGGAGGACACCCTCCGCAACAACGTCCACACCACCCGTCTGCTCGTCTCCCTGTTCGAGGCGCGGATGGCGCCCGAGCGGCAGCGCGCCGGGCACGAGCTGGTGGACGCCCTGCTCGAAGAGGTCGACGCGGCCCTCGACCAGGTGGCCTCCCTCGACGAGGACCGCATCCTGCGGTCCTTCCTCACGGTCATCAAGGCGACGCTGCGCACCAACTTCTTCCAGGAGTCCACGCCCGGCCGCCCGCACGACTACGTCTCCATGAAGTTCGACCCGCAGGCCATCCCGGACCTGCCGGCGCCGCGCCCGGCGTTCGAGATCTGGGTGTACTCGCCGCGGGTGGAGGGCGTGCACCTGCGCTTCGGCAAGGTCGCCCGCGGCGGCCTGCGCTGGTCCGACCGGCGCGAGGACTTCCGCACCGAGATCCTCGGCCTGGTCAAGGCGCAGATGGTGAAGAACACCGTCATCGTGCCGGTCGGCGCCAAGGGCGGCTTCGTCGCCAAGCAGCTGCCCGACCCGGCCGTGGACCGCGACGCGTGGCTCGCGGAGGGCATCGCCAGCTACAAGACGTTCATCTCGGCGCTGCTCGACATCACCGACAACATGATCGCCGGCGAGGTCGTGCCCCCGCGCGACGTGGTCCGCCACGACGGCGACGACACCTATCTGGTGGTCGCGGCCGACAAGGGCACGGCGACGTTCTCCGACATCGCCAACGAGGTCGCCGAGTCCTACGACTTCTGGCTCGGCGACGCCTTCGCCTCCGGCGGCAGCGCGGGCTACGACCACAAGGGCATGGGCATCACCGCCCGGGGCGCCTGGGAGTCGGTCAAGCGGCACTTCCGCGAGCTGGGCGTGGACACCCAGTCCGAGGACTTCACGGTCGTCGGCATCGGCGACATGTCCGGTGACGTGTTCGGCAACGGCATGCTGCTCTCCGAGCACATCCGCCTGGTCGCCGCCTTCGACCACCGGCACATCTTCATCGACCCGAACCCGGACGCGGCCACCTCCTACGCCGAGCGCCGCCGTCTGTTCGACCTGCCGCGCTCCTCCTGGGCCGACTACGACACCACGCTGCTGTCGGCGGGCGGCGGGATCTTCCCGCGCAGCGCCAAGTCCATCCCGGTCAACGCGCACATCCGTGAGGCCCTCGGCCTCGGCTCCGGCGTCACCAAGACGACCCCGGCCGACCTGATGCGCGCGATCCTGACGGCCCCGGTGGACCTCCTGTGGAACGGCGGCATCGGCACGTACGTCAAGGCGTCCACGGAGTCCAACGCGGACGTCGGCGACAAGGCCAACGACGCCATCCGGGTGGACGGCGGCGACCTGCGGGTCCGCGTCGTCGGCGAGGGCGGCAACCTGGGCTGCACCCAGCTGGGCCGGATCGAGTTCGCGCACTCCGGCGGCAAGATCAACACCGACGCCATCGACAACAGCGCGGGCGTGGACACCTCCGACCACGAGGTGAACATCAAGGTCCTGCTCAACGGCCTGGTCACCGACGGCGACATGACCGTCAAGCAGCGCAACAAGCTGCTCGCCCAGATGACCGACGAGGTCGGCGCGCTGGTGCTGCGCAACAACTACGCGCAGAACACGGCGATCGCCAACGCGCTCGCCCAGTCCAAGGACATGGTCCACGCCCAGCAGCGCTTCATGAAGCACCTGGTGCGCGAGGGCCACCTCGACCGGGCGCTGGAGTTCCTGCCCACCGACCGCCAGATCCGCGAGCGGCTGGCCGCCGGAAACGGCCTGACCGGCCCGGAGACGGCCGTCCTGCTGGCGTACACGAAGATCACGGTCGCCGAGGAGCTGCTGCACACCTCGCTGCCCGACGACCCGTACCTGCGCGGCCTGCTGCACGCCTACTTCCCCACCCAGCTGCGCGAGCAGTTCGGCGAGCAGATCGACAGCCACCCGCTGCACCGCGAGATCACCACGACCGTCCTGGTCAACGACACGGTCAACACCGGCGGCACGACCTATCTGCACCGGCTGCGGGAGGAGACCGGCGCGTCGCTGGAGGAGATCGTCCGGGCCCAGACCGTGGCCCGCGCGATCTTCCGCTCGGCGCCGGTGTGGGACGCGGTGGAGGCGCTGGACAACAAGGTCGAGGCCGACGTCCAGACCCGCATCCGCCTGCACTCGCGCCGGCTGGTCGAGCGCGGCACGCGCTGGCTGCTGAACAACCGGCCGCAGCCGCTGCAGCTCGGTGAGACGGTGGAGTTCTTCGCCGACCGGGTCGAGCAGGTGTGGGCGCAGCTGCCCAAGCTGCTCAAGGGCGCGGACCTGGACTGGTACCAGCAGGTCTACGACGAGCTGTCCGCGGCCGGCGTGCCGGACGAGCTGGCCACGCGGGTGGCCGGGTTCTCCTCCGCCTTCCCGGCGCTCGACATCGTCTCGGTGGCCGACCGCATGGGCAAGGACCCGATGGACGTCGCCGAGGTGTACTACGACCTCGCCGACCGGCTCGCCATCACCCAGCTGATGGACCGCATCATCGAGCTGCCGCGCGCCGACCGCTGGCAGTCCATGGCCCGCGCGGCGATCCGCGAGGACCTGTACGCGGCGCACGCGGCGCTGACCGCGGACGTCCTGGCCGCCGGCAACGGCACCTCGACGCCGGAGCAGCGGTTCCAGGTGTGGGAGCAGAAGAACGCGGCGATCCTGTCCCGGGCGCGCACCACCCTGGAGGAGATCCGTGGTTCGGACGCGTTCGACCTCGCCAACCTGTCGGTGGCGATGCGGACGATGCGGACGCTGCTGCGCACGCATTCGTGAGGCGTCCGCCCGCCGTCGATCGCCCGGCCGGTGATCGACGGCGGGCGAGGCCCCTGAGGGAGGGCGCCCCCGGACTCCGGTCCGGGGGCGCCCTCTTGTCGCTTTCCTGTCGCTGTTCGGCGCACGCCGCGCGGCAATGTACCTTTTGCGGCTATTTGTGATCATTCGGGTAATGTTGCCGGGTGATCGTGAACCCCACCGGTGGCCGGCCGTTCCGCGACGATGCGCTTCGCGACGATGCGCTTCGCGACGATGCGCTTCGCGACGATGCGCTTCGCGACGATGCGCTTCGCGACGCCTGAGGCACGCCCCGCCGGCCGAGCCGCGCTGCGGCCGCCGGTGGCCGCGAGACACTCCGCCGCCCCCTGGGCCGCCGTCGCCCTCCTCGCCGTCCTGCTGCTCCTGGTGATCGTCCGGCTGCCGTGGGCCGGTGACCTCGGCATGCACGCGGCCACCGTCGAGCGCCTGCGCCACGACCTCGTGCACCCGGGCAACCCGCTCGTCCGCACCGACACCCCCAGCCCGTACTACTCGCCGTGGATGCTGGTGCTCGGCTGTGCCGCCCGGGCCGGCGGACTGTCGGTCTTCGTGGTGCTGCGCCTCGCCGCGCTCGCCGGGCTGGTGCTCCTGGCGACGGGCGTACGGCGGTACGTGCGGACCCTCAGCGCGCACCCGGCCGCGCCCGCCGTGGCCGCCCTGAGCCTGGTCCTGCTGTGGGGCACGGTCCTGATCAACTGGAGCGGCTTCCTCTCCCTGAACTCGCTCGCCCTGACGGTGTCGTACCCCAGCGTGCTCGCGCTCGGCCTGGCCTTCCACCACTGGGCCTGGCTCACCCGGGCGCTGCGCACGCCGGCCGGCTGGGAGGTGTGGCTCGGGCTGGGCGCGCTGTGGGCGGTGATCCTGCTGTGCCACCAGTTCACCGGGGTCGTCGACACCCTCGGCGCCCTCGCGGCGGTGGTCTGCGCCCGGCCCCCGCGCGAGAGGTGGCCCCGGATCGCCGTCGGGACCGCGTTGGGGCTGCTGGTGCTGGGCCTGTGGCCGTACTACGACTTCTTCGCGCTGTCCTCGGCCGGCGGCGACCTGGAGGAGGTGCACCGCGCCCTTTACGACCACTTCGCCGGCCGCTACTGGCTGGCGCTGCTCGGGGTGGCCGCGCTGGTGCCGCGGTGGCGGCGCGACCGTCGGGACGTCCTCGTCGTCTTCTTCGCGCTGGGCGCGCTGGTGTGCGCGGCGGGCTTCGTGACCGGCCACTACTCCTGGGGCCGCGCCCTGCCCGCGGCGCTGGTCCCGGCCCAGCTCGCCGCCGCGCTGGCGGTGGTCGAGGGAGGCGCGCGAGCGGTGCGGATCCGCTGGGCCTGGGCGCTGGCCGCCGCGCTGGCGGCGGGCGCGTGGACCCAGTCGGGGGTGCTCGGCTACGTCGTAGGCCGCGCCCGGCTGCCCGCCGCGCTCGCCGCCAACTACACCCGGCCGTGGGCCGGCTACCACTGGATCACCCCGCACGTGCGGTACGGCGACGTCGTCATGGCCAGGGACTTCCCCTCCCGGCTGATCCCGGCCTATGGCGCGTACACCGTGGCCCCCGGCTACCCGGAGTTCTTCCTCGCGGACGAGGACGGGCGCGAACGGGCCGTCCAGCGCTACTACCGGCGCGGCACGCCGCCCGGGGTGCGCCGGGACATCCTGCGGGCGTACGCCGTGCGCTGGGTCGTCGACACCGCCACACCCCGCCCCGCCCCCGGCCTGCGCCCGGTCGCCCGGGGCGCCGGCGGCCAGGTCCTGTACGCGGTGAATCCCTGACGGGACGCGAGCGGCCGCGGCCCGCACGGCACGCGCTGCGCGCCGGGGGACCGCGGCCGCTCGGGCCGGACGGTTCAAACCTGCCGTCGGCGTCTGCCGGTCCGGATCCGCCGGCCCTGCCGGGCCGGTCCGTTCCGCCGGCCCTGCCGGACGGTCGGGACCCGCTCTCCCCGCCGGGGGTCAGGACCTGCTGTTGGTGAAGGTCTCGTAGGCCTTCAGGACCTCGTCGGTGGGGCCGTCCAGGCGCAGTTCGCCGCGTTCGAGCCACAGGACGCGTTCGCAGGTGTCGCGGATGGAGTTGTTGTTGTGGCTGACCAGGAAGACCGTGCCCGCGTGCTCGCGCAGCTCGCGGATGCGCTCCTCCGAGCGCTTCTGGAAGGCGCGGTCGCCGGTGGCGAGGGCCTCGTCGATGAGGAGGACGTCGTGGTCCTTGGCGGCGGCGATGGAGAACCTCAGGCGGGCCGCCATGCCGGAGGAGTACGTCCGCATCGGCAGGGTGATGAAGTCGCCCTTCTCGTTGATCCCCGAGAAGTCGACGATGTCCTGGTAGCGCTCCTTGATCTGCTCCCGGGACATGCCCATGGCCAGTCCGCCGAGGTGGACGTTGCGCTCGCCGGTCAGGTCGTTCATCAGCGCCGCGTTGACGCCGAGGAGCGAGGGCTGGCCGTTGGTGTAGATCTTGCCGTTCTCCACCGGCAGCAGGCCCGCCACCGCCTTGAGCAACGTGGACTTCCCGGAGCCGTTGGTGCCGATCAGGCCGATGGCCTCGCCCTTGTAGGCGACGAACGACACCTTCTTCACCGCGTGCACCCGCCGCACGCCGGCCGCCTTCTCGGCCTTGTGGGGCCGCAGGATCCGGTTGAGCGCGGCGGTCGCGCTGCCCCGTCCGGCGCCGGTGCCGTGCACCCGGTAGACGATGTCGACCTTGTCGGCGACGACGGTGGGGACCTTCTCGGTGCTGGGCTCAGCCACGGCCGTACCTCTCCTCAGCCTTCCAGAAGTAGACGAAGCCGCCGACGCCGGCCAGCAGCGCCCAGCCCAGCGCGTACGCCCACACGTGGTGCGGGAGCTGCTTGGCGTGGAAGCTGTCGATCAGCGAGAAGCGCATCAGGTCGATGTAGACGGCGGCGGGGTTGGCCTCCAGCAGCGTCTTCACCGCGGCCGGCAGGTCGGTGTTCTTCAGCGTCTTGTCGATGCTGAACATGACACCGGAGATGTACATCCAGGTGCGCAGGATGAAGGGCATCAGCTGCGCGAGGTCCGGCGTCTTGGCGCCCATCCGCGCCATGATCATCGAGACGCCCGCGTTGAACACGAACTGCAGCAGCAGCGTCGGGATCGTCAGCGCCCAGGACAGGCCGACCGGCACGCCGCACAGGAACAGGATGAACACCAGCGCGGCCATGGAGAACAGCAGCTGCTGGAGCTGCTGGAGGGCGAAGGAGATGGGCAGGGCGGCACGCGGGAAGTGCAGGGCGCGCACCAGGCCCAGGTTGCCGGAGATGGCCCGGGTGCCCGCCATGATCGAGCTCTGCGTGAACGTCCACACGAACACGCCCGTGACCAGGAACGGGATGTAGTCGGCCAGGCCGCGCTTGGTGCCGAGCAGCACGCCGAAGATGAAGTAGTAGACGGCCGCGTTCAGCAGCGGGGTGGCCACCTGCCAGACCTGCCCGAGCTTCGCCTGGCTGTACTGGGCGGTGAGCTTGGCGGTGGCGAACGCGGTGATGAAGTGCCGCCGCGCCCACAGCTGTCGGACGTACTGGGACAGGGAGGGGCGGGCGCCGCTGACGGACAGGCCGTACCGGGCGGCGAGCGCCGTGAGGTCGTCCTCGGCGTGGGCCGGGGCGGGGGGCGGTGTGTGGAGGACCTGGCTCACATCCGCTGCTTTCGTCGGGGGGAGGGGGTACGGGCGTGCGGCTCCGGGTCCGCCGTCCGTTTCCTTACGGTTCTCTTCACGTTCTCTTACGTCGGAACGGGACCGTATCGTCGCAACGTGAGAGTAGGGCCTAGCGACGTCGGAACGCAACCGTATCGTCGTGACGCCCTATGCTGGACGGCATGACGACGAACGCCGGCGAACCCCAGACGCGTCCGCGCCGCCGCGCCCCCGCCGGGGCGGCCGTACTCCGCGAGGACGTGACCGAGGCGATCCGGGCGGCCGTCTTCGGGGAGCTGGCGGCCGTCGGCTACGCGCGGATGTCGATCGAGGGCATCGCGCGGCGCGCCGGGGTCGGCAAGACGGCGGTGTACCGCCGCTGGCGCTCCAAGCTGCACCTGGTGCTCGACGTCGTCTCGGCGCTGGCGGTCCAGGGCCTGCCCGCCCCCGACACCGGCTCCCTGGAGACGGACCTCCGGCTGCTGTACGAGGTGACCTCCCGGGCCCTGCGCCACCCCGTGGCCTCGCAGATCATCCCCGACCTCCAGGCCGAGGCGGCCCGCAACCCGGACCTCGCCGACGCCGTGCAGAAGGCGCTGCGCGACGGCCAGGAGAGCGTCGCCAGCAGCATCCTCGCGGCGGCCGAGGAGCGTGGCGAGATCCGGTCCGGGCTCGACCGCGACCTGGCCCTCGACCTGATCTCCGGCCCGCTGTACTGGCGTTCGGTCGTCATCCGCTCGCCGAAGCTCCCCAAGGGCTACCTGGGCGCCCTCGCCCGGGGCACGGCGGAGGCGATCAAGGCGCTGTAGCGGCCGGCGGGGACGGCGAAGGACGGCGTACGACAAGAGGGAGCCCGCGCCCGCGGGCTCCCTCTTGTCGTACGCGGCGGGCGGGCCGTCAGTCGCGGGCCGCCTCCGGGTGCAGGCGCAGCCAGCCGGCCCAGGCCGACGTGATCATGTCGTCGATGTCGAGCCGGGCCTTCCAGCCGAGCTCGGTGGCGATGCGGTCGGCGGAGGCGACGACCCGGGCGGGGTCGCCGGGGCGGCGCGGGACGACCGTCGGGGGACGGTGGTGACCGGTCACGGCGTTGATCGTGTCGATCATCTCCCGCACCGAGACGCCCTCGCCGCGGCCGGCGTTCAGCGTCAGGCAGGCGCCGGGCGAGGAGCGCAGGGCGCGCGCCGTGGCGACGTGCGCCTCCGCCAGGTCCACCACGTGGATGTAGTCGCGTACGCAGGTGCCGTCGGGCGTGGCGTAGTCGTCGCCGAAGATCCGTGGGGAGGAGTTCCCCGTCAGCCGCTCGAACACCATCGGGACGAGGTTGGAGACACCGGTGTCCGCGAGCTCGGGGCGCGCCGCGCCCGCCACGTTGAAGTAGCGCAGAGCGGCCGTCGCCAGGCCGGTCGCGCGGCCCGTCGCCCGCACCAGCCACTCCCCGGCCAGCTTCGTCTCGCCGTACGGGCTCATGGGCGCGCACGGTGTCTCCTCGGTGACCAGGTCCACGTCCGGCATGCCGTACACCGCCGCCGAGGAGGAGAACACGAGCGAGCCGACACCGGCCGCCGTCACCGCCTCCAGCAGCACGCGCAGCCCCTCGAGGTTCTCCCGGTAGTAGTGCAGCGGCCGGTCCACGGACTCGCCGACCTGCTTCTTCGCCGCCAGGTGCACGACGCCGTCGACCCGGTGCTCGGCGAGGGCGCGGGCCAGCCGGTCACCGTCCAGGGTGGAGCCCACCACCAGCGGGACCCCGTCCGGGACGCGGTCGGCCGTGCCGGTGGACAGGTCGTCGTACACCACGGCCCGTTCGCCCGCCTCGGTCATCGCGCGGACGACGTGCGCTCCGATGTAACCGGCGCCGCCGGTGATCAGCCAGGTCATGTGCGGCCTCTCCTCGTCAGTGTGCCCAGGGTGCGGGGTCGCTCGGATCGGTTCTCGCCGGCCTCGTCAGCGCAGCAGGCGGCGCAGCCGGCCGCGCAGCACGGAGGTCACGCCGCGCAGGCCGGTCGCCAGGCGCACGGCGAGCGCGCCGGAGTGGGTGGCGTAGGGCTGGGCCAGCAGGACGCCGAACCGGAGGCTCGGCACGACGCTGCGGCGCAGTAGACCGGCGCCCGCGCGGGCGTGCGCCGTCACGTCCCGGCCGGTGCCGTCGGCGAAGAGCACCCGCAGCCGCAGGTCCCAGGTGCCCGCGCCGAGCGCCGCCAGGTCCACGGCCGTCTCGGCCGACCAGGTGTCGTCGGCGGACAGCACGAGCGGGACGGTGGCGCGCCGGGCCGGGCGCCTGTCCTCCCGGTGGCGCCACTCCATCTCCAGCGACCGGGGCCCGGCCGCCGCCACTCTGCCGTACATCTCGTGCAGGCGCAGCCGCAGCACGGTGGCCCGCGCGCGGGGGCGCAGCGCCGCGTCCACGGCCAGCGGCAGCTGGTGCGCCGGCCGGGTCCGGTACGGCTCCAGGGTGACCCGGGGCAGGTCGTCGGACCAGAGGGGGGTGCCGTCCGCGGACTGGGCGTAGGGCGGGCACAGGCGGGCCGGGCGCGCGGCGAGCTCCTGGAGGCGGGGCAGGTCGCGCGGCTCGGGCGAGGCCATGATCACCCGGGCCAGGAGTCGGCCGGGCGCGGCCGGGTCGGCGGCCCAGTCGGCGGCGTCGTACTCGCCGAGGTACGCGCGGGTGTGCGCCCACCACGCGCGCCGGTACTCCGCGTCGCGCAGGCCCAGCTCGCGCGCGTACATGCGCAGCTCGTGGTCGAGGAACTTGGCGCGGGCCGCCCGCGCCAGCTTCTTCTGCCCGGCGCCCAGCAGGATCTCGTAGGCCTGCCGGTTCGCCTCGGTGCGCGAGCGCCAGTTGCCGACGTCCGCGCGGTCCAGGGAGATCGACAGCCGTTCGGCGGAGCGGCGCACGTTCCACACGTAGACCCGGTCGGGGATCAGCGCCAGGCGGGGAGCGGCGGCCAGCACCCGCGCGGTGAACACGATGTCCTCGTAGGGGAAGCGGCCCTCGGGGAAGCGGACGGCGTTCTCGCGCAGGAAGTCGGCGCGGTACAGCTTGTTGACGCAGAGGGTGTCGTGCACCAGGCGCGGCAGCCGCTCGGGGCCGGTCAGGACGGCGGCGTGCGCGTACAGGGACTCCTGCCAGGGCACCTCGCGCCCGGAGGGCAGCTCCCGGCGCACGCACAGGCCGCTCACCACGTCCACGCGCTCCTCGCGCGCGGTGGCGAGCAGGGCGTCCACCGCGCCGGGCGGCAGCACGTCGTCGCTGTCGAGGAACATCACGTACGGCGACGTCACCGCGTCGATGCCCGCGTTGCGGGGGCTGCCGCAGCCGCCGCTGTTGGTCTCGCGCCGGATCACCCGCACTCTGGGCTCGCCCGCGGCGAGCCGCTCCAGCAGCGCGTGGCTGCCGTCCGTCGAGCAGTCGTCGACGGCGACGACCTCACGGACGGCTGGGCCCTGCGCGAGCGCCGAGCGCACCGCGTGGGCTATGTGGGCGACGTCGTTGTATCCGATGACGACGACGCTGACGTGGGGGGTCTGGTGGGGGTGCGGGTGCATGGGATCCACGGGCCGGGTTCGTAGGCGGAGGTCGGTGGTCTGCCGTCAGGAGGGACTCAGCGTCCCCTGCGGAAGACGGCGCGGGTCCGGTTCGGGTTGCGTGTGGGGCGCGAGCGGTTTCGCCGAGCGCCACAGCCGGGCGAATGAGAGTACCGCGGCAGCGGCGAGCAAACCGTTGCGGACGAGCATCAGCACACAACCCGTCCATGTGCAGGCCGCCACCAGGTGGTACAGCGTAGGGTAGGCGACCACGCTGACCAGGCAGGCAGCCGCGACCAGCACGGCCACCGGACGCTGTGTGGTCTGCCGCGAGGTCAGGCACACCGCGGCCAGCCCCAGCAGCCAGATCATGTACTGGGGGCTGATCACCCGGCTGGTGACGGTGAACAGCAGGACGGCGCTCAGCGCGGCGTCGTACGGCGTCGCCGGCGTCCACCGGCGGGCCCGCACCCGCCACCACAGCAGCAGGGCGAACGCCGCCGCCGACAGGGCCAGCGAGACGTGCGCCACGGCGGCCACGTGCGGTCCGGTGAACTCCAGCGACCCGTACTGGTAGCGCACCCTCCCCGGCCAGCCGGCGTGCGTGGCGAGGGCCAGCGCCGTGCCGCCGAACGACTCGATCTGCACGCCCCGCCCGCCCTGCTGGCGCGCGAACGCCAGCGGGTTGCGGAACGTCCCGGCCAGCACCAGCGCGGCGGCGGCCCCGGCGAGCGCGGCCCACGTCCACGCGGAGCGGGTCGTACGGCCCCGGTCCACGCCCAGCAGCACCAGGGCCGGCCACACCTTCACCAGCGAGCCCAGCGCGGCGAGGGCGCCCCCGGCGCGCGGGGAGCGGCGCAGCGCGAGGAGCGAGAGCACGGCGAAGGCGGTGACCTGGATGTCGTAGCGGGCCAGGGGGACGTGCAGCAGCAGCGGGAGGCCCAGCGTCCAGTAGCCCGCGCCGCGCAGACTGCGGCCGGGCCGCGTGCCCGCGCGGGCGAGCGCGAGCGCGATCACCGCGTCCACCGCCAGGGTGAGCGCGACGAAGCCCTGGAAGTACGTCAGGCCCGGCAGCAGCGCGGGCGAGAGCAGCACCGGTGCGGCGCCCGGCGGGTACTGCCACAGGGTGTCGTGCGCGGGGAACGCGCCGTGCGACAGCACCGTGTACCAGTGGTGGTACAGCTTCCAGACCTCGCGGGCCACCGCGCCCCGGCCCAGCAGGGGCCGCGTGTCGTGGGCGAGCAGCCACAGCATCGCGGCGCGGGTGAGGAGCCAGGCGGCCGTCAGGGCGAGCAGGCGGTGCCTCGTCGACGCGCGTGCGAGGGCGGACGGCATGCTCCGGAAGGCACTCATCACGGCGGATCGTAGACCGCGCGAACGCCGCGCCCGCGCCGATACGCCGCACGGTCGGCCAAAAGGCACCGACCGGCCCCGGCGCCGCCACCGGCGCCTCCACCCGTTCCGTGGCCCTCAGGAGGGGAGCGGGCGGCTCGGGCGGTCGTCCGGGCGTGCCGGGCCGGGATCGCCCCCCGGGCGAGGCCCCGGCACCTCCGCCGCGGGCCCGTGTCCCGGCGCTCCGGCGGCCGGACCGGGCTCCCGCGCCTTCGCCGCCGGATGGGGCGCCGGTGCATTCCCCGCCGCTGCCGGCGTCGACCGCGTCAGCTGTTCCAGCAGCAGCGGTACTCCCACGACCGGCAGCAGCCAGGTCAGGACGATCAGGCGTTCGCCCCACACGGTGATGTCCGGGTGGGCCGCCTGGGTGAGGATCCCGGTGAACGCGGACGCCACCGCGAAGGCGCCGAAGGTCCGGCCGCCGCGCCGCAGCGCGCCCCAGGCGCCCGCCGCGAGCAGGGCGGCGAACACCGGCTGCCACAGGCGCCGCCGCAGCCACTCCCGCCAGAAGTCCGCCTCCAGCCGCAGCAGCTCCTGCCACGGGTGGGCCCGGTCGGGGCGGGCGTAGTGATCGGTGAGCAGGTCCTGCACGCTGTCGGTCTCGGTCGGGTAGTGCAGCGCCCGCGCCAGCAGCAGCGTGCCGGCGACCGCGCAGCAGGCCACCGCCGTGAGCGCCAGGACCTCGTGGCCGGGCGGCCGTCCCCGCCGCCGGCGCCGTACGGCGATCAGCGCGCCCGCGGCGGCCAGACTCGCGCCGAGGAACAGCGCCTGCGAGTGCTTGACCGCGAACAGCGCGGCCAGCGCGCAGGCCGTCAGGGTGACGCCGGGCCGCCGGCGTCCGTCCAAGGCCAGCGCGCAGCCCCACAGCGCCGCCAGGGTCAGCGCCAGCATCAGCCCCTCGGCCATCGGCCGCATGGCGGTGGTGCCGCACGGCAGGACGTAGTAGAGGGCCTGGCCGGTCAGCGCCAGGGGGACCGGGACCCGCCGGGTGCGCAGCAGCAGGTACACGAGGGCGCCCCCCGCCGCCGTGACGGCCACGCCCGCCGCCCACAGCCCCCAGGTCACGCCGAACGCCGTGACGAACGGGATCAGGAACACCGGGTAACCCGGCCGCACCTCGAAGATCCGCATGAACCGTTCCGACATGAACGGCAGGGTGTGCCCGCCGGTCTGCCCGGCCCGCAGCCGGGCGTCCACCTCGCGCCACAGCTCGGCCCGGCACTCGGCGGCCACCCGGGCGGCCGGGCTCGGCGCGCCGAACCGCAGTACGTCCACGCTGTGCCTGCGGTCGGCCCGGACGGCCTCCCCGGCGCAGGCGTAGTCGATCGTGACGGCCGCCGTCTCGCGCTTGCCCTCCCCGCGCAGGCTCAGGGCGTAGGACAGGTAGTTCTTGGTGTCGGGGGTGTCCCGGCCGGTGACGGTGCCGAGCTGGAGCAGCGCGAACAGCACGGCCAGCAGCAGCACCCAGCGACGCGGCCCGCGCGGCACCGCGGGCAGCCGGCGAACCAGGTTCAGCGGCCCGCGCGGTACCGCCGGCAGCCGGCGAACCAGGTTCAGCGGGCCGCGAAGGCGGGCGAGGGCACCCCGGGCCGGGGCGGGCGGCCTCATGACGACGTCAGCCGGTCGTGGCCCGAGGCCTGCGCGGGCACCTGGGCGCCCGTCCCGCCGGACCGGCCGTCCGCCTCGCCCGCCCTCGCGGGCCGGACCGTAGGTGGTGGCCGCGGCGGGATCCAGTCCTCCTCGCCGAGGATCAGCGTCCGCACCACCCGCTCGGCCGCCCAGCCGTCGTCGAACTCGCAGAACCGCGCCCGGAACGCCGTCCGCAGCCGCGCCGACTCCGCGTCCCGCCAGCGCCCGGACGTCAGCAGCCGGGCCAACTCCTCGTAGCAGCGCGAGACATGGCCCGGCGGTTCGGCGGTGACGTCGAAGTAGACGCCCCGGCTCGCCGCGTACGCGCCCCAGTCGTCGGCGTGCACCACGATCGGCCGGTCCAGGTTGGCGTAGTCGAACATCAGGGCGGAGTAGTCGGTGACCAGCACGTCCGAGGCGAGCATCACCTCTTCGACGTACGGCTCGTCGGTCGCGTCGACGAGCACCCCGCGCCGGTGCAGCTCGGTCAGGCCCATGCCGCGCGCCGGGCCGCTCGCCAGCGAGGGGTGCAGGCGGACCACGAGCGTGTGGCCCTCGCCCAGCTCCTCGGCGAAGCGGCCCAGGTCCACCCGTTCGACGTACCCGCCGTGCCGGTACTCGCGCCGGGTCGGCGCGTAGAGCACCACCGTGTGCTCCGCCGGGATGCCGAGCCGGGCGCGGACGGCCGCGCCGTCCTCGGGAGCCGCGCCGACCAGCACGTCGTTGCGGGGGCTGCCGGTGCGCGCGGAGGCGAAACGGCAGGGGTAGGCGCGCTCCCAGACCAGTTCGGAGTGGCGGTTGGCGACCAGGCTGTGGTCCCAGCGGTCGGCGCGGGCCAGCATCCGCGGCACGTCGAGACCGCGCCGGGCACCCGGCTTGTCCAGCAGGTCGGCGCCCATGTACTTCAGCGGCGTGCCGAGGTGGGTGTGGATGTGGACGCTGCCGGGGCGTTTGGTCTGCGCGTGGGGCCAGTTGACGTTGTTGAC
Source organism: Streptomyces sp. NPDC018610 (assembly GCF_044391765.1). Classification (NCBI taxonomy): domain Bacteria; kingdom Bacillati; phylum Actinomycetota; class Actinomycetes; order Kitasatosporales; family Streptomycetaceae; genus Streptomyces; species Streptomyces sp. NPDC018610. The sequence goes on along the minus strand of NZ_JBISAL010000001.1, from coordinate 1,226,505 downwards.
GAGGAACGCGGCCCGGGCGGCGAGTGCGCGGTGGCGCGGGGTGCCGGGCAGCACGTACTCCACATCGGGGGGCAGCAGCCCGGTCTCCTCGGCGAGTTCAGGGTTCTTGACCACCCACACCGCGCGCAGGTGCGGGGCGATCTCGCGGGCCGCCCGGTGCACGGCCGCCGGGTCGCCGAGCACACCGCGGCTGTGGAACGCCGAGTACAGGACCAGGTCGTGGTCCAGCGGCCGGCGGGTGTGCAGCGCGGCCCAGCCGTCCCTGGCGCGACGGCCCGCCGCCTTGCGGACCTTCGACGCCCGCCGCGCCAGCTCACGTTCCGCCCGGCCCGACTGTCGCCGCAGCAGGTAGGCCGCGTAACTCCCCTCCAGGACCCGGACCTCGCCCTCCACGGGCGCTCCGGCGGGCCGGTGGGCGCGGAAGACGCGGGCCGTGCCGCGGAAGAACTCCGCCTTGTCCGACGGGGGCAGCCGGTCCGGCTTGGCGAGGATGTCCAGGCAGTGCTCACCCATCTTGCGGTGCAGGTAAGGGCGCCAGGTCGCCAGCTCGGGACGGGAGTCCACGAACGCGAACACCCGCTCGTACTGGTCGTGGATGTCGAAGTGCTTGCGGCTGGTGGTGGACAGGATGTTGCCCTGCCGGCGCTGGCGGTAGTGCAGGCAGATCCGGTCGAGCGTGGCGATCCGCTCCGCGCTGAGCATCACCGGGAACGTCCACGGCGTGTCCTCGTAGTAGCCCGGCGGGAAGGCGAAGCCGTGCTCCTCGACGAAGCCGCGCCGGTAGGCCTTGTTCCACACCACCATCAACAGGTCCAGGATCCGGGGGTGTTCGGACGCCGTGAAGGTGCCGTCGGAGCACTCGGCGAGCACCCCCGCCAGGACGTTGCGCCGGGTCCCGCCCCACCAGTAGGTGCGCGCGTAGTCGAAGACCAGCACGTCGGGGTCGGCGGTCTCGGCCAGCCGGTCCGCCATGGCGCGCAGCGCGCCCGGGGTGAGGGTGTCGTCGCTGTCGAGGAAGAGCACGAAGTCGCCGACGGCGAGCGGGAGTCCGGCGTTGCGGGCCCGGCCGAGCCCCACGTTCTCCGGCAGGTGCAGCACCCGCATCCGCGGGTCGCGTGCCGCGTACTCGTCGAGGATGGCGCCCGAGCCGTCCGGGGAGCAGTCGTCGACGGCGATCACCTCGATGTCCCGGAAGGACTGTGCGAGGACCGAGTCGAGGCACTCGCGCAGGAAGCCCTGCACCTTGAAGCAGGGGACGATGACGCTGAATCGGGGCACTGCTGTCGTCAGCTCCTTACGAGGGCGGCCGCGGGGGCCGGGACGCGCCGGGCGAGGGGGACCACCGGCGGCAGGGACTCCGGGGGCTCGCCGAGGAACACCCGGCGTACGACGCGCTCGGCGGCCCGCCCGTCGTCGAACTGGCAGAACCGCTCGCGGAACACCGCCCGCAGCGCCGCCGACCGGGCGCCCGCCCAGGAGCCGTCGCCGAACAGGCGCGCCAGTTCCTCGGGGGTGCGCGCCACCGGGCCGGGCGGGCAGTCCATCAGGTCGAAACAGACGCCCCGCGTCTCCCGGTACACCTCCCAGTCGTCGGCGAGGATCACGATCGGCCGGTCGAGGTTGGCGTAGTCGAACATGATCGAGGAGTAGTCGGTGACCAGCGCGTCGGCGGCCAGGCACACCTCCTCGGTGGAGCGGTGCGCGGTCACGTCGATGACCCGGCCGCCGCCCCGCCGCCCGCCGCGGTCGTAGAAGTAGTGGGCGCGCAGCAGCACGACGACGTTCTCGCCGGCCGCCGCGCAGAAGGCGTCCAGGTCCAGGCCCGTCTCGAAGCCGGTGTGGTGGTCGCGGTGGGTGGGGGCGTACAGGACGGCCGTCGCGCCGTCCGGGACGCCGAGCTCACGGCGGACGCGGGCCACGTCCTGGGCGCGGGCGGTGCAGAAGAGGTCGTTGCGCGGATAGCCGTACTCCAGGGCCTCGTACCCGCCGGGGAAGGCCCGCTCCCACATCTCGGTGGAGTGGCGGTTGGCGGAGAGGTTGTAGTCCCAGCGGTCGACGCGGCGCAGCAGCTTGGTGAAGCTGCCGCTCTGCGCGGCGACGACGGGGTACGTCGACTGGTCGCAGCCCATCGTCTTCAGCGGCGTGCCGTGCTGGGTCTGCAGGTGCACGCTGCCGGGCCGTTTGACGACGGCGTCGGCGAAGTTGGCGTTGTTCACCAGGTACTTGGCGCGGGCCAGTACCCGCCAGTGACGGCGGCTGCCGATCACCGCGTGGTCGACGTCGGCGGGCACGGTGTGTTCCTGGCCGGCCTCGACCAGGAACACCGAGCGCAGGTGCGGGGCGAGTTCGCGGGCCGCGGCGTGCAGGGCGGCGGGGTTGCAGGCGTAGCCCCGGCCCCAGTAGGCGCAGTACACGACGAGGTTCTCGTCGATCGGCCGGCGCAGGTGCCACCGGTAGGCCAGGCGCGTCGCCAGGCCCTGGGCGCGCGCGAGGGCGGCGGCGCGCACCCGGGCGGCCCGCGCGCCGGTCCGGCCGGCGGCGCACAGGGCGCGGAAGACGGGGTGCGCGACGGCGGCGGGCAGCAGGGGCGACAGGCCGAGGCGGCCGGCCGCCCGGGGCACGGGTCCGCCGCCGGACGGCCGTGACCCGGCCGGACGGGGCCGACCGGCCGGGGACGCGGGGCGGTGGCGGCGGTGGAGGGCGCGGGCGCGGCGGAGGAAGGCGCGGCGGTGGCGCGCGGGCACCCGGCCGGGGTGCGCGGCGGTCTCCAGCACGGCGGACAGCACCTGCTCGAACAGCGCCGTGAACCGTTCCGCCGCGAGACCCTGTTCCGCGGCCCGGGCGAGCACCCGCTCGGACTGGTCGAGGAGGTCGAGTTGGTGCTCGCCCGGGAGTTCGAGCCGGCTGCCCTGCCGGCGTTCCCGGTGCCGTACGACGGCCCGGCGCAGCACGGCGATCCGCTGGGCGGCCACGGTGACCAGGCCGCCCCAGCCCAGGTCGGTGTGGTGTCCGGCGGGGAAGGCGAGGCCGTGACCGGTCACGAAGGACCGGCGGTGGGCGGCGCTCCAGGCCGGCCGGCGCACGCCGGTCAGCCGGGGGACCTCGCCGGGCGGGAAGGCGTGCGCGGGAGCCGCCGCCGGCAGCGGCTCGGCCGGGCCGGCCGGCGGACCCTCCCACCAGGGGGCCCGCTCGTGCTCGAAGTACAGCGCGTCCACGTCGCCGGTCTCCTCCAGCCGGCCGGCGAGCGCGGTCAGCGCGCCCGGCAGGAGCAGGTCGTCGCCGTCGAGGAAGAGCAGGTACGCGCCGTGTGCCGCGCCGATCCCGGCGTTCCGCGCCCCGGCGAGCCCCGCCGACGGCGGCGAGTGCACCGCTCTCACCCGTGGGTCCCGTGCGGCGAATCCGGCGGCGACGTCGGCGGCGGGAGCGTCGGGCGCGTCGCACACCGGGATCAGCTCGAAGTCGGCGAAGGACTGGGCGAGGACCGAGTCCAGGGCCTGGGACAGCCGGCCCGCCACCCCATGGGACGGGACGATGATGCTGAAGCGGGGCATGCTGCTCTCTCTGTCGTTGCCTTGGTCCGGCCCACCCGTCGGTGTCCCGGCCCGTCGTCCCGGCGCGCCCGCCGGCGTACGGACCGTCGGGCGGGCCGGCGGGCCGGGTCCGCCGTCGCGCGGGGCCGGCCCGGGCGTCCCGACGGCCGCCAGGCGGGGGGCCGGGCGGGCGTGGGCCACGAGGTGCCGGCGCGCACGCGGACTCCCGGAAGGACAAACGGCCCTCGACGGCTCTCGGTGACGGTCTGGCGGCCGGCGGGTTGCGGCACGGTGGCGACCGGGGAACGCCCACGGGGCGCGGAGGAGCGCGACGGCGCCGCCGGGGAACGCCGGGCGGGCGACGGCGCGAGGGACGGCGCGAGAAGCGGTGCGAGGGGCGGGCGCCGGACCGGTGCGCCGGTGTCGCGCGCGTCCGGGGCCGGCGGGCAGGTCCGCAGGTCATGGCGGGTACGGAGGGCCGCCGCACCCGCCTGCCGGCCGAGGGGCGGGGGCGCGGCCGGACGGTCCGGGGCGGCGGCGTCGGACACGGGGCCGTCCAGGGGGCGGCGCGGGCGGTCGGCCCCGTCGTCACGACGGGGCTGTGCCCGGCAACGGCCGATGGAGTGAATCGGTCACGCTCCGCTGCGGCATGCGGGGGACGGCGGGTGAACGTGAGGGGACGGACCGGTGTCGGCCCGTCCCCTCGCATCCGTACCGCTGTGCGGTTACTTGACCGCGCCCGCCATGACCCCGGACACGAACTGCCGCTGGAAGGCGAAGAACACGGCCAGCGGGATCACCATGGAGATGAACGCGCCGGGGGCCAGTACGTCGATGTTGTTGCCGAACTGGCGTACCTGCGTCTGGAGGGCGACCGTGATCGGCTGGGTGCCGGACTTGGTGAACACCAGCGCGACCAGCATGTCGTTCCACACCCACAGGAACTGGAAGATGCCGAGGCTCGCGATCGCGGGCCCGCCGAGCGGCATCACCACCCGTGCGAACAGGCGCAGTTCGCCGGCGCCGTCGAGCCGGGCGGCCTCCAGCAGCTCGCGCGGGATCTCCGCGAAGAAGTTCCGCAGCAGGAACACCGCGAACGGCAGCCCGTAGCCGGTGTGGAACAGCACCACGCCGAGGATCGACCCGAACAGGCCGATCTTCCCGAACAGTTCGGCGATCGGGATGAGCGCGACCTGCACGGGCACCACCAGCAGCCCGACCACCGCCAGGAACCACCAGTCGCGGCCGGGGAACTCCATCCACGCGAACGCGTAACCCGCGAGCGAGCCGACCACCACGACCAGGACCGTCGCCGGGACGGTGATCAGGGCGGTGTTCAGCAGGGAGTGGGTGATGTCGCTGTTCTCCAGCAGCTTCCGGTAGCTGTCGAAGGTGAGCTGCGAGGGCTTGGTGAACACGGTCCACCAGCCGCTCGCGGCCATGTCCTGCGGGGAGCGCAGGGACGACAGCAGCAGTCCGACCGTCGGCACCAGCCAGAACAGCCCCACCACGATCAGGAACACCCGCACCAGGCCGCCGCTCACCAGCTCGGCGAGCCGGGCGCCGAGCGACCGCCTCGCCTCGACGGGCGGTGCGGGCCGGGTCGTCTTCGTGACGGCTTCGGTCGTCATCGCCGCACCTCCCGCCTCAAGCGCCGCATGTTGAACAGCATCACCGGGATCACCAGCAGCAGCAGGAACACCGCGATCGCGCTGGCGACGCCGGGCCGCCCTTCGGAGAAGCCCTTGCGGTACAGCTCCAGGGCGAGCACGTTCGCGTCGTCCTGCGAGGAACCGGGCGCGATGATGAAGACCAGGTCGAAGATCTTCAACACGTTGATCATCAGGGTGACCGCGACGACCGCCAGCACCGGCGCCAGCAGCGGCACCGTGATCCTGCGGAACACCTGCCACTCGTTCGCGCCGTCCACCCGCGCCGCCTCCAGCAGTTCGCGCGGCACCCCGGCGAGCCCGGCCGCGATCAGCACCATCGCGAACCCGGCCCACATCCACACGTACGACCCGATGATGGCGGGCGTGACCAGCGACGGGCCGAGCCAGTCCACCCCGTTGTACGGCTCCTTGAAGTTGCCCGCCGGCAGCCTCAGCCGCGCCCCGTCGGCCTCCGCGGGCAGCGAGAACGTGCCGTCCGCGGCGGCCTTCGCCGTCGCCACCACCGTGCCGTCCTTGACCGCCTCGATCCGCATCCCGGAATAGCCGAGTTCGGACGGGTCCACCGCGCCGAGCTTCCCGACGCCCTTGCCGCGCGTGAAGTCCTGCCAGGTGGTGCCGGTGATCCGCCCCGGCTCGTCCGGCGCCTGGACGGCCCGCTTCGCGCCGTCCGGCATCTGGTCGGGGGCGACGCCGACCAGGGGCAGCGCCACCGACTGCCCGGTGTGCACCGGCGCGGTGGTGAGGAAGCCGCCGTGGTCGGGCGCGAGCGGCGACCGGCGGCCCGGGTGCGCCTTAGGGAACGCCGACGACTGGGCGAAGGTGTCGTGCACCCCGACCCACACCGCGTTGGCGACGCCCTTGTCCGGGTCCTGGTCGTACACCAGCCGGAAGATGATCCCGGCCGCCAGCATCGAGATCGCCATCGGCATGAAGACGACCAGCTTGAACGCCGTTCCCCAGCGCACCCGTTCGGTCAGCACCGCGAAGACCAGCCCGAGCGCGGTGGCGACGGTCGGCGCGAACACCACCCAGATGACGTTGTTCTTGAGCGCGGTGCGGATGCCGTCGTCGGTGAAGAGGGCCTGGTAGTTGTCGAACCCGGCGAAGTGGTCGCCGGAGGAGTCGTAGAAGCTGCGGACGACCGAGTACCCGATCGGGTAGACCACGAGCGCGCCGAGCAGCACCAGGGCGGGCAGCAGGAACAGGGCCGCCACGATCTTGCGGGTGCCGGTCACGCTCTTGCGGCTGCGGGGCGCGGCGGGGGCCGGGGAGGCCCCCGCCGCCGTGGCCGAGGTCATCGCCGGACCCGCCGTCGTGCGCGGTGTCCGGTCCGCGCGGCCCGCGGGGACCCGGCTGTCCCCGGAGTCCTCGGGAGTCGGGCGGCGCGCGTGGTGCCCGGGGATCCGGCTGCCAGGGCGGTCCCCGGGGGTCCCGTTCTCGCGGTCCGAGGGTGTCCGGTCCTCATGATCTCCATGGGATCAGCTCCCGCCGCCGTAGGCCGCCGCCGCGTCCTTCTCCAGCTTCGCCTGCGCGCCCGCGACGTCCGACGGGTTCTTCAGGAAGTCCTGGAGGTCCTTCCACTCGCCCTTGCCGGGCGTGCCGCCGAACGCCTGCGGCGCCTGGTCGGACATGTCGAAGCGGAAGTCGTCGCCGGAGGCGATCAGCGCCTTGGCGATCGTGCGCTGCACCTCGTTCGGGTAGGCCGACTCGGGCACGTTCTTGTTGGGGGAGAGGTAACCGCCCAGCTTCGCCTGGATGGTCGCCGCGTCCGGCGAGGCCAGGAAGGTGACCAGCGCCTGCGCCGCCTTGGAGTCCTTCAGGATCACCGCCGCGTCGCCGCCGGAGACCACGGGCGCGGTGGAGCCCACGGCCGGGAACGGGAACACCTTCGCGTCGCTGCCCACCTTCGCCTTGGTCTCACCGATGTTGACCTGCGCGAAGTCGCCCTCGTAGACCATCGCTGCCTTCGGCTGGTCGCCGCCGGTGAACGTCTGGGTGACCGACGCCGGGAACTCCGTCTGCAGGGCGCCGTCCGGGCCGCCGGCGAGGTAGTCCTTCTTGGACCAGATCTGCGCGAGGGTGGTCAGGGCCTGCTTGACCGACGGGTCCGTCCACTTGATCTTGTGCTGGGCGAGCTGGTCGTACTTCTCCGGGCCCGCCTGGGAGAGGTAGACGTTCTCGAACCAGTCGGTGAGCGTCCAGCCGTCGGCGCCGCCGACCGAGAACGGGGTGACACCGGAGTCGTAGACCGTCTGCGCGGTGGACAGCAGGTCCTTCCACGTCTTGGGCTCGCTCGCCCCCGCGTTCTCCAGGACCTTCGCGTTGTACCAGATCAGCGATTTGTTGGCGGCCTTGTAGTAGACGCCGTACTGCTTGCCGTCGACCTTGCCGATGTCCTGCCAGCCCTGCGAGTAGTTCTTGCTGAGCTGCGCCTGCGCCTCGGGGCCGATGGGCTTGGCCCACTTCTTGTCGACGGCCTGCTTGATGGCGCCCGGCTGCGGGAGCAGCGCCACGTCCGGGGGCTGGCCGCCCGCGATCTTCGAACCGAGGAAGTTGATGATCGGGTCCTGGGCGGGGACGAAGGTGACCTTGGCGCCGGTGCGCTTGGTGAACTCCGCGAGCACCTTCTTGAAGTTGGTCTGCTCGGCGCCGGTCCAGACGGCGGCGACCTCCAGCGTCGTGCCGTCCAGCTTCGGAAGGGTGACGCCGGCTCCGGTCTCCGTGCCGCCGCCGCTCGCCTTGCTGCTCTCGCCGCCGCCCGCCTTGTCGTCGCCTCCGCCGCACGCGGTGAGGGAGAGGGCCAGGGCGCCCGCGGCGACGACCGCCGCGGCCCTGGCGGCCCTGCGTGTTGGGATGGTGCTGCTCGTGCTGCGCATCAATGCCCCGTTCTTCGTTCCTCGTCGAACGCCCGAGCGCTGTTCCGTGCGCTCTGGTCTACGCCGGGGCCCGGACGTCGGCAAGAGCGCCCACGGGGTCCGCCGGGCGATCGTTAACACGTCGTGACACCACGTCAGGGGCGGTCGCCGCACGGCGTGCCGAGGTGGGCCGGCGGGGGCGTCAAGGGGCGCGGTCGCGGGTAGCAGGAGGGGTTGACCACCGGGGCGCCGGGGCGGGACGGCACGGTGGGAAGACGGTGCGGAGGCGGTGGGGCGGCGCGGCGGGGAGGCGGCGCGAAGACGGCGGGGACGCCGCGGGAGGTCACAGCAGCGAGGGGACCTCCGCGGCCGACACCTCCTTCGCGGCCCGGTCCAGCGCGCTGGCCAGCAGGGCCAGGTCGGTCGGCCCGTTGCCCAGCTCCCGGACCGGGCGGCGGGCCGGCGGGTCGCCCATGCGGTGCCACTCCAGCGGGACCACGGTGGGGCGCTGGGTCGCCGTCCGCGGGATGCGGCCGGTGACCCGGCCGCCCTGGAACGGCGTCACCCGGCCGTCCGGGCCGGTCAGCCGGCCGCGTCCGGGCGCCGGTTCCCCGCCGGCCTCCCGGCCCGGCTCGATGCGGGAGGCGCCGGCGCGACCGCCGGCCGGGGCGTCCAGGACGACCCGCAAGGTGGCGCGGCGGGCCGGTTCGGTCTCCGCCGTACGACCGCCGGGGGCCGTGGCCGCCACCAGGTGGACGCCGAGCCGCTCGCCGTCCCGGGCCACGGCCTCCAGCGCGCGGATCACGGAGCCGGCCGCGGGCCGCCCGGGCGAACCGAGCGCGGGGGAGACCAGGAGGTCCAGGTCGTCCACGACCACGACCAGCCGGGGCAGCGGAGGAACCGCCGTGGCGCGCGAGCGGGCCGCCGCGGGGCGCAGGCGCAGGGTGGAGCTGGGCGGCGCGTCGAGATCGGCCGCACCGGCCGCCTGCGGGCCGTTCGGCCCGGCGCCGGTCGCTCCGGTGGCCCTGCCGGCGCCGGCCCCCGTCCCGTCGGCCTGCCTCGGGACGCCCGGGGTGCGGCCCGGCACCGAACGGCCGGGCGCGGTGCGCTGGGCGACGATACGGCCGGACACCTCCCGCCGGGCGTGCCACTCGGCGAAGTCGGACAGCCCCAGCAGTTCGGCCCGCCGCTTCAGCTCGGCACTCAGCGACTGCGCGAACTCCCGCATCCGCACCGGGTCGTTGGCGGTGAGGTGGGTGGTGACGTGCGGTACGTCCGTACAGGCGCGCAGACCGTCGCCGTGTCCGCCGCCCGCCTCGACGCCGTCGCGGCCGTCCATCAGGACGATGCCGAGCCGGTCCGGGCGCTCCGCGGCGGCGAGCGAGGCGACGACGGATCGCAGCAGCTCCGTACGGCCGCTGCCCGCCGGTCCCTCGATCAGCAGGTGCGGTCCGTCGGCCACGAGGTCCGCGCACAGGGGCCCGCGCGGACCGGCGCCGAGTATCAGCACGGCGCGTCCGCCGAGGGACCCGGCGTCGTCGGCCGCGTCCGCCCAGCGGGCCTGGAGCGAGGCCGGGGTGGCCCGGGCCAGGCCCAGTTCGTCCAGCAGCCGCGCCGACAGCGGCAGCGGCGCGGACACCCGCGCGGGCCGGTCGCCGCCGGCCGCGTCCGCCGTCCGCAGCGGCGCCAGGGCCCGCGCGAACCGCTCGGCCCAGGCGGGGGAGACGGCGTCGACGACCGCGACCGTGCCGGGGGAGACGGGGGCGGGGGACTCCGGGCGCCCTTGCTGGTGCTGGTGCTGTTGTGCGGGGGCGGGCGCCGTGCCCGGCCGGTGGGCCTCCGTGCCGGGCCGGGCGACCCGCATCAGCCGCAGGGCCGTCGCCACGTCGCCGCTGAGCAGCGCGACGGCGCCGCACTCGCGGAACACCGGCGACACCGCGCACGCCGCCTCGTAGGTCTCCGCCACCGGCGACGCGGGCGAGGCGGGCGCCGCCTCGGCGAGACACAGCACGTGTATCCCGGCCCGCGGCCCCTCCTGGGCCAGCCGCGCCACCGCCTCCCGCACCGAGGCCCCGCCCGGGTCGCCGTCCACGACGACCACGGTGTAGGGCCCGGCGAAGGCCCGCGCGCCCGCCGGGTCCGCGTCCCGGGCCCAGGAGGGCCGCCGGGCGGCGCCGTGCGCGGACCCGGCTCCGACCGGGGCGTCGGTCTCCGCGGCCTCCTCGGTCCGCCGGGCGTCGGCGAGGTGGTCGTCGAGGCGGCGCAGCAGTTCGTCGGTGCGGGCCGTGGCCTGTTCGAGGTCGTGGGCCAGCAGGAGCCGGCAGTCCTGGCCGTGGCGCGGGCGCACATGGGGGAGCCAGCCGAGCCACGCCCACTCGGCCGTGCGCTCCTCCAGGGTGCGGGTGCGGTCGGCGGCGATCAGGACGATCTCGAGCGTCTCGGGGGAGTGCAGCGCGGCGAGTTGGGCCAGCACCGCGCGGGCCAGCCCGGACAGCCGGTCGCGCGGCCCGGCCAGGCCCAGCGCCCCCGCCTCACGCAGCCCCGCGGTCACCGGCACCGCCGGCAGCAGCCGCCCCGAGCCGTCGGGGGCCGTCCGGTCGGCCGTGCCGAGCCGGACCGTGAGCGCCTCCGGGTGCCCCGGCCCGCGCTCCCACAGCCGGGGCCCCGGGCCGAGCGCGGTCAGCAGCAGCGCCGCCGGGTCCGGCCAGGTCTCCGGCAGGTGCGGGCCCGCCTGCGCCGCGGGCGCCTCGCCGCGCGCCGGCGGCACCCTGCCGTCGTACGCCGCGCCGCGGTCTTGCGCGCTCTCGCCGCGCCCGCCGGTCAGGCGCCGGGCCCACGCCCCGAGCCCGCCCCGCCTGCGCAGGCCCTGCGGCACCTCGGTGCCCCGCACGGGCGTCCCCTTGCGGCCGCGGCCCTCGACGTCCCCGTACGGGTCGGCGAAGGGGGTGTGCGGGCTCCCGTACGGGTCGCCCGGGAAGGCGTCGGGGTGGGCGCCGGCTCCGGAGCGTCCCGCGTGGGTGTCGCCGCCGTGGCTCTCGATCCCGGGCGCGCGGCCCTGCGCGGGGAGCACGGGGGAGCCGGCGTAGCCGTGCTCCCCGCGCAGGGCACCGCCCGCCGGGCCCGGCGCGTCCGGTCCGTCCGGGGCCTGGGCCGCCGGTCCCGGGGTCCTGCCGGTGCTCAGACCCGGCGCGATGCCGGTGCCGGCGCTCGTCGCCCCGCCCGCAGCAGGAGGCGTGCCGCCGGATGCCGTGCCGTCGGGCCCCGTACCGCCGAATCCCGGAGCGACGGGTGCCGGCCCGCCGTCGCCCGGCACGCGCGCGTGCGTCCCGCCGGCCGTACCCGCGGCGCTCCTGGAGTCCGCCGCGCCGTGCGCGCCCGCGCGGGGCACGCGGACGTGTCCCTCGCCGTCCGGGGCCGTCGCCACGCGGGCCGCCGGTCCGGCGGCCGGGGCCAGGCGCAGGGCCGACTCTCCGATGCGCAGCAGCGCGCCGGGCGCGAACCGGACCGGACGGGAGCCGATCTCCCTGCCATCCAGCGCCGTGCCGTTGGTGGAGCCGAGGTCGGCGACGGACACGCGGCCGTCCGGGGCGAGGGTCACCGCGCAGTGCAGACGGGAGACGTCGGGGTCGTCGAGCGGCACGTCGGCGTCGGCGGAGCGGCCGACGGTGATCTGCCCGCCGTGCAGCAGGTGGACCCCGCCCGCGTCCGGTCCCGCGACCACGTGCAGCTGGGCCGGGGCCTCGTCGAGCTCGGGGTGCGGCTCGGCCTCGGCGGGGGCGCCCAGGGACAGCACCGCGCCGTCCAGCAGCGGCGGCTCGCCGAGCGTGCAGCGCTGGGCGTCCAGCCGCTCCGCCCCGGCGTACAGCACCACGGGGCCCGCGCCGGGCTCCCGGCCGCCCCGCTCGCCGCCTGCGCGCTCCCGGCCGCCCCGCTCGGACGCCGTCCCGCCCTCGCCGCCGCCGGTCACGGCGGCGAGCGCCGACGCCACCGCGGCCAGGGCCGTGCCCGCGGGCGCGGTGACCAGGACGTCGCGGCTCGCGGCGCGGCCCTGGGGCGCGGGCGGGCCCAGCGGGTCTACGACGGTCAGCCGGATCTGCATCGCCGTCAGCGGTCCCTTCTGCGCGGGCGCCCGAGAACGGGGAGGGCGAAGCCGCCCTGCGGTCCCCCACCGCGGGCTTCCCCCCACCGCCGCACGAGCACGTCGGCCAGTAACTGGCAGCATCCTCGCACCTGCCACTGACAACGTGCCCGCCGCCCATCGCCAAGTGATCTTGATTGGTCGGCTCTGACCCCAAAAGTGCCTGCCCCGTGCCCGGCGGATGTCTGCTTGATACCGCCTTGAGATCGGTCACGTCCGTGTGCGGGCAACCAAGCGCCCCGACTCGTACGTCTTTCCTTCGAACATGTAAGGCGTCCCCCACGTACGTCGCCCTGGGAGAGCCGGGAAGAGCCGGAGGGACGACGGGCGGCGGCACTACAGTGGGGCGGAAACCCGCGCGGGCCCCGGAGGGCGCGGGGGACAGGCAAGCAAGCAGCAGGGAGCACATGACGTGCGGCCGGTAGGCAGCAAGTACCTGCTCGAGGAGCCGCTCGGACGCGGCGCCACGGGCACCGTCTGGCGAGCCCGCCAGCGAGAGACCGCGGGCGCCGAGGCGGCCGTGCCCGGCCAGCCCGGCGAGACCGTCGCGATCAAGGTCCTCAAGGAGGAGCTGGCGAACGACGCGGATGTCGTGATGCGGTTCCTGCGGGAGCGCTCCGTGCTGCTCCGGCTCACCCATCCCAACATCGTCCGGGTCCGCGACCTGGTGGTCGAGGGCGATCTGCTGGCGCTGGTCATGGACCTCGTCGACGGCCCCGACCTGCACCGCCACCTGCGCGAGAACGGACCGTTCACACCGGTCGCCGCCGCCCTGCTCACCGCCCAGATCTGCGACGCGCTGGCCGCGAGCCACGCCGACGGGGTGGTCCACCGGGACCTGAAACCGGCCAACGTGCTGCTGAAGCAGGACGGCGGCCGGATGCACCCGATGCTGACCGACTTCGGCATCGCCCGCCTCGCCGACTCGCCCGGCCTGACCCGCACCCACGAGTTCGTCGGCACCCCGGCCTACGTCGCGCCCGAGTCCGCCGAGGGCCGCCCGCAGACGTCCGCCGTCGACATCTACGGCGCCGGCATCCTCCTGTACGAGCTGGTCACCGGCCGGCCGCCGTTCTCCGGCGGCTCCGCCCTGGAGGTCCTGCACCAGCATCTGAGCGCCGAACCGCGCCGCCCCTCCACCGTCCCCGACCCGCTGTGGACGGTGATCGAGCGCTGCCTGCGCAAGAACCCCGACGAGCGGCCCGGCGCCGAGAGCCTCGCCCGCGCCCTGCGCGTCGTCGCCGAGGGCATCGGCGTGCACGCGAACTCCGCGCAGATCGCCGCCGCCGAGGGCGTGGGCGCCCTGCTCGCCCCCGACCCGGACCCCGCCGCCGTTCCCGCGCCGGACGGCATGCCCGGCGCCGCCGACCCCACCCAGGTGCTGCCGCACGGACAGGGCGCGCCGGCGTACGACCCGAACGGCGCGACCAGCGTCCTGCCGCACACCGGCGGCCCGGCCGGCGCCGCCGACCCGACCACCGTGCTCCCGCACGACGGCGCGCCCGACCCGACGCGCATGATGCCCCCGATGCCGCCCGGACAGCCCGGCCAGGCCGACCAGCAGGGGCAGCACCCCGACCAGCCGCACCCCTGGCAGTCCCAGCTGCGCGCGGCCCGCGACCGCAACGAGCAGACCCAGGTCCAGTACCTCGACCCGGGCGAGGACCCGCTGCGCCGCCGCCCCCAGCGGCAGGTCGCCCGTCCGCAGCCGCAGCAGCGCCCCCAGCCCCAGCAGCCCGGGTACGGCTACGGCCACCCGCAACAGCAGCCGCAGCAGTACGCCCCGGCGCCGCAGCGCCGCCAGACCCCGCAGCCGCAGCCGCAGGCACAGCCCCAGCGGTACGCGCCGCCGCCCGCCCCCGAGCCCCAGCGGCCCGCGCGCGAGCCCAGGGCCCCGCGGCAGCGCGGCGCCAACCCGATGAAGATCCCCGGACTCGGCTGCCTCAAGGGCTGCCTGTTCACGATCCTCATCCTGTTCGTCGCGGGCTGGCTGGTCTGGGAGCTGAGCCCCCTGCAGAGCTGGATCGGCACCGGCCGGGGTTACTGGTCCGAGCTGAGCCACTGGTTCAGCCAGGCCACCGACTGGGTCAAGAACCTGAGCGGCAACTGACGCCCCCAGGGCCCTCGCCCGCCGCGCGTCCGCTCCCGGGCAGACGTGAGTCTGGAGATTTGTCGACATCCAGGGGGTGATTTCGGGCTCCACGGTGAAGGTCGCCTCGCCGGACGCGTAGCTTTAGGCGCAACACGCGTCTGTAGGAGCAGTCTTGGCACGGAAGATCGGCAGCCGGTACACCGCGCACCAGATCCTGGGGCGGGGCAGCGCCGGCACGGTGTGGCTCGGCGAGGGCCCGGACGGGCCCGTCGCCATCAAGCTGCTGCGCGAGGACCTGGCCTCCGACCAGGAACTCGTGGGCCGCTTCGTGCAGGAGCGCACCGCCCTGCTGGGCCTGGAGCACCCGCACGTCGTCTCGGTGCGCGACCTGGTGGTCGACGGCAACGACCTCGCCCTCGTCATGGACCTGGTCCGCGGCACCGACCTGCGCACCCGGCTGGAGCGCGAGCGGCGGCTCTCGCCCGAGGCGGCGGTCGCGATCACGGCCGACGTGGCCGACGGACTCGCCGCCGCCCACGCCGCGGGCGTCGTGCACCGCGACGTCAAGCCGGAGAACATCCTGCTGGACATGCGGGGCCCGCTCGGCCCCGGCGGGGCCCACCCCGCGCTGCTGACCGACTTCGGCGTGGCGAAGCTCATCGACTCGCCCAGGCGCACCCGCGCCACGAAGATCATCGGCACTCCGGACTACCTCGCCCCGGAGATCGTGGAAGGACTGCCGCCGCGCGCCGCGGTGGACATCTACGCCCTCGCCACCGTCCTGTACGAGCTGCTGGCCGGCTTTACGCCGTTCGGCGGCGGCCACCCCGGCGCCGTGCTGCGCCGCCACGTCACCGAGACCGTGGTCCCGCTGCCCGGCATCCCCGACGAGCTGTGGCAGCTGATCGTGCAGTGCCTGGCGAAGGGCCCGGCGTCCCGGCTGCGGGCCTCCGAGCTGGCCGCGCGCCTGCGGGAGCTGCTGCCGCTGCTCGCCGGGATGCCGCCGCTGGACGTGGACGAGCCCGACGCGGAACCGGCCGGCGAGCCGCAGGACGAGGCCGCGCCCGCGCAGGCGCCGGCCCCCGCCGGGGAGCGGGCGCGGCGCCGGGGAGCGGTGCCGCTGGTGCCCGGCGCGAAGCCGGACTCGAACCGGGACACGCACACCTCGATGCGGGTGCCCGCGCCGGACGAGCTGGCCGGCCCGGCCCACGGCACCGCCCGCGCCCCCCGCACGCCGGGCGCCCCCCGCCCCGGCTCGGCGCGCCACCGCACCGCCGCCCGCCGCCGCCGGATCACCCTCGGTGTGGCCGGGGCGCTGCTCGTGGCGGCCGTGGGCGCCGGAGCCTGGTGGGCGACCTCGGGCGACGACCCCGCCGCGCCCGGCCAGGACACCCGGCACTCCGCCCCGCAAGCCCCCTGACCGCCGCCACCGGCGTTCCCCGCCCGGCGGAGCCGTTACGCTGGAGGGCGTGGCAGTCGTCGACGTATCCGAAGAGCTCAAGTCCCTCTCCTCGACCATGGAGTCGATCGAGGCCGTTCTGGACCTCGACAAGCTGAGGGCAGACATCGCCGTGCTCGAGGAGCAGGCGGCCGCGCCGTCCCTGTGGGACAACCCGGACGAGGCGCAGAAGATCACCAGCAAGCTGTCCCACCTCCAGGCCGAGGTCAGGAAGGCGGAGGGGCTGCGCGGACGGATCGACGATCTCGCCGTGCTCTTCGAGATGGCCGAGGAGGAGGACGACCCGGACACCCGCGCCGAGGCCGAGTCCGAGCTGTCGGCCGTCCGGAAGGCGCTGGACGAGATGGAGGTCCGCACCCTCCTGTCCGGCGAGTACGACGCCCGTGAGGCCCTCGTCAACATCCGCGCCGAGGCCGGCGGCGTCGACGCCGCCGACTTCGCCGAGAAGCTCCAGCGCATGTACCTGCGGTGGGCCGAGCAGCGCGGCTACAAGACCGAGGTCTACGAGACGTCGTACGCCGAGGAGGCCGGCATCAAGTCGACCACCTTCGCCGTCCAGGCGCCCTACGCCTACGGCACCCTCTCCGTCGAGCAGGGCACGCACCGCCTGGTGCGCATCTCCCCCTACGACAACCAGGGCCGGCGCCAGACCTCCTTCGCGGGCGTCGAGATCCTGCCGGTGGTCGAGCAGACCGACCACATCGAGATCGACGAGTCCGAGCTGCGGGTGGACGTGTACCGCTCCTCCGGCCCCGGCGGCCAGGGCGTGAACACCACCGACTCCGCGGTGCGCCTCACCCACCTGCCCACCGGCATCGTCGTCTCGTGTCAGAACGAGCGTTCCCAGATCCAGAACAAGGCCACGGCGATGAACGTCCTCCAGGCCAAGCTGCTGGAGCGGCGCCGCCAGGAGGAGCAGGCCAAGATGGACGCCCTCAAGGGCGACGGCGGCAACTCCTGGGGCAACCAGATGCGCTCGTACGTCCTGCACCCGTACCAGATGGTGAAGGACCTGCGGACCGAGTTCGAGGTCGGCAACCCCGAGGCCGTGTTCAACGGTGAGATCGACGGGTTCCTGGAGGCCGGCATTCGCTGGCGCAAGCAGCAGGAACAGCAGAGCAAGTAAGAAAAGAGTTCTTTGTCGACAAGGCAACTGCCGCGCTCGAAGCGGCAGTTGCCTTCTTCGTTCCCGGGTGTCCGGGTTTTGCGTCACATTCATATCCCTCTCCCTCCGGCAAAGAACGCTTACCGGGACATCGCGTACGCAACGGCCTTGACGTTGCTTTGAAAAATGGGAAAGGTGAAGCGCGGCATGCGTATCTGCGGGGCGCATGTGAACCGGGGGGCTTCATTCGCACAGCTACCTCCGTCGATCACGGCCCCGAGCGCGGCCTCATCGACGAACAGCTACTGGGGGTAGCAACTTCATGACGAACAAGACGCGCATTCGTATCGCGCGCATAGCCGCGGGCGCGGTCGTCGCCGCGGGCGCCTCGCTGATGGTCGCGGGTGTCGCATCGGCCGACCCGGGCCCGGACCCGGACCCCACCTGCGGCATCGTGACCCTTCCGGAGTGCCCGGACCCGGGTATTCCGTCCGACCCGGCGACCCCGTCCGACCCGGGCACCCCGTCGGACCCGGGTACCCCGTCGGACCCGGGGACCCCGTCCGACCCCGGCATCCCGTCGGACCCGGGCACCCCGTCGGACCCGGGCACCCCGTCGGACCCCGGCACCCCGTCGACCCCGGGTGACGGGAACGGCGGTCAGGGCAACGGTGGCCAGGGTGGCAACGGCGGCGGGCAGGGCACCGGCGGTGACCAGGGCGGCAACGGCGGCCAGGGCGGCAACGGCGGCCAGGGCGGCAATGGCGGCGGCCAGGGCACCGGCGGCAACCAGGGCGGCAACGGCGGCCAGGGTGGCAACGGCGGCGGCTCGGACACCACCGGCGGCACCACTCCCGACGGCGGCGGCAGCAACCCCGTCCCGCAGGAGCAGGGCTCCTCGGCCCTCACCGAGACCGGCGACACCTCGAACGCCACCCCGCAGGGCAACGGCAAGCAGCTCGCCGAGACCGGTGCGGGCGAGACCACGTTCCTGGTGATCGGCGCCGCGACGATGATCGCCGGCGGTGTCGGCTTCCGCGTCCTGCCGCGCATGATGGGCGGCCGCGGCGGCGCCGCCGCCTGAGCGTGGCCGGCGCCCCACGGGGCGTGACGGACGGCTGACGCAGTGGGGCCCGGAGCGCAGCGCTCCGGGCCCCTCGCGCGTCCGCGTCCGCCGCTATGCCGTCTGGTGCGCCAGCAGCGCCACCGCGGCGATCAGCACCGCCAGCAGCGCGATCAGCGCCATCGGGTTCAGCCCCGCGAAGAAGTTGTTCTCCTGCTGCAGCCGCTCGCGGTTGGCCCGGCACACCGGGCACCGGCCCTCGCTCACGGGCGCCGCGCAGTTCGCGCACACCAACCGGTCGTACGTCATGCGCTCGCCCTCCTTGCACCGCCGGTCACACATGGACAACGCTCACGGACACGCGAACGTTCCCCTCTCCACCATGCCAGGTTCCCCGGCTTTCAGCGCGGGGTCCCCGAAGCCCCGCGGCCCCCTTCGCCCCGTACGCCCAGACAAAACGTACGACTGTCCCGCAACCCAGACCGGCGACTGCGCGGGTACACCCGACTCGCGTATGGTCACGCTCATCTACCCCCGGCGACCCGTGGTGCATCCGTGATCCGATTCGACAACGTCTCCAAGGTCTACCCCAAGCAGACCCGCCCCGCCCTCAGGGATGTCTCCCTGGAGGTCGAGAAGGGCGAGTTCGTGTTCCTCGTGGGGTCCTCCGGCTCCGGAAAGTCCACCTTCCTGCGGCTCATCCTCCGCGAGGAGCGGTGCAGTCACGGCCAGGTGCACGTCCTGGGCAAGGACCTCGCGCGCCTGTCCAACTGGAAGGTGCCGCAGATGCGCCGCCAGTTGGGCACCGTGTTCCAGGACTTCCGCCTCCTGCCCAACAAGACGGTGGCGGAGAACGTCGCCTTCGCGCAGGAGGTCATCGGCAAGTCGCAGGGCGAGATCCGCAAGTCCGTGCCGCAGGTGCTCGACCTCGTCGGGCTCGGCGGCAAGGAGGACCGGATGCCCGGCGAGCTGTCCGGCGGCGAACAGCAGCGCGTCGCCATCGCGCGGGCCTTCGTCAACCGGCCCAAGCTGCTGATCGCCGACGAGCCCACCGGCAACCTCGACCCGCAGACCTCCGTCGGCATCATGAAGCTGCTCGACCGGATCAACCGGACGGGCACCACCGTGGTGATGGCCACCCACGACCAGAACATCGTGGACCAGATGCGCAAGCGCGTCATCGAGCTGGAGAAGGGCCGCCTCGTCCGCGACCAGGCGCGCGGCGTCTACGGCTACCAGCACTGAAGAGTCCACCCGGAAAGGCTTGACCAGACGCCATGCGCGCCCAGTTCGTCCTGTCGGAGATCGGTGTCGGTCTCCGCCGCAACCTGACGATGACGTTCGCCGTCATCGTCTCCGTCGCCCTGTCGCTCGCCCTGTTCGGCGGGTCGCTCCTGCTGAGCGACCAGGTCGGCAAGATGAAGGGCTACTGGTACGACAAGATCAACGTCTCCATCTACCTCTGCAACAAGAGCAACGCGGAGTCCGACCCCAACTGCGCCAAGGGCGCGGTCACCGAGGACCAGAAGAAGTCGATCCTCACGGACCTGCAGAAGATGCCGGTGGTGGACAAGGTCACCTACGAGTCCCAGGACCAGGCGTACAAGCACTACAAGGAGCAGTTCGGCAACTCCCCGCTGGCCGCTTCCATCACGCCGGACCAGATGCAGGAGTCGTACCGGATCAAGCTGAAGAACCCGGAGCAGTACCAGGTCATCGCCAGCGCCTTCAACGGGCGCGACGGCGTGCAGTCCGTGCAGGACCAGAAGAGCATCCTGGACAACCTCTTCACGCTGCTCGGCTATCTGAACCTGGCGGCGCGCGGCGTGATGGCGGTGATGCTGACCGTGGCGATGCTGCTGATCGTCAACACCGTGCGCGTCTCCGCGTTCAGCCGGCGCCGGGAGACGGGCATCATGCGGCTGGTGGGCGCGTCCGGCTTCTACATCCAGGCGCCGTTCATCATGGAGGCCGCCGTCGCCGGGCTCATCGGCGGCATACTCGCCTCCTCCTTCCTGGTGGTCGTGCAGTACTTCGTGATCGACCACGGGGTGTCGCTGTCCACGAAGCTGCCGCTCATCAACTTCGTGGGCTGGGATGCCGTCATCACCAAGATCCCGCTCATCCTCGCGGTGAGCTTCCTGATCCCCGCGCTGGCCGGTCTCCTGGCGCTGCGCAAGTACCTCAAGGTGTGACGGACGCCAACAGGGCCGTACGGGTCAACCGGGCTTACGGCCCCCGGGCGTTGTCCTAGACTCACCGCCATGTCAGGCCGTGACCCCTTCCTCCGGCCCCGCCGCGACCGCGCCGGGGCCGCCCTGACATTGGTCTTCGCGGGCGTGCTCGTCGCCGGCGCGGCGACCGGGTCGCTGCCCGGCTCCCGGCCGGGCTCCGTCCCGGGCGAGCGCAAGTCGCCGTCGGACACGGTCCGTTCGGCCTCCGCCGCCTCCCACGAACAGGTCACGCGGGCCGCCGCCGAGGCCATGGCCGACGGCAAGTCCCCCATGGAGGCCGCCGAACGGGCCGTCAGCCGCAGCGGCGACCGCTGGGGCGCCGTCTACTCCCCGGGCGACTACCAGGAGTTCCAGGAGGCCCTGGACGGCCAGTACACCGGCGTCGGCCTGTGGGCGCGGCGCGAGCGCGACGGCCGGATCGACGTCACCAAGGTGCGGACGGGCTCGCCCGCCGCCGACGCCGGGATCCGCGAGGGCGACCGGCTGCGCAGCGTGGACGGCGAGCGGACGGACGGGCTGCCGGTCACCGAGGTCGTCTCCTTACTGCGCGGCGACGCCGACGACGCGCCCGCCGGGACCGCCGTCACCCTCGGCCTCCAGCGCGGCGCCCGCCAGTGGAGCCAGACCCTGCGCCGGGCCCGTCTGTCCACCGACTCGGTCACGGTACGGCGGCTCGCCGGCGGCGCGACCGTCATCAAGATCTCCGCCTTCACCAAGGGCGCCGGCGACCGGGTCCGCACCGCCGTGCGCAGCTCCCCGGCCGACCGGGGCGTCATCCTGGACCTGCGCGGCAACTCCGGCGGCCTGGTCACCGAGGCCGTGACCACCGCCTCCGCCTTCCTGGACGGCGGCCTCGTCGCCACCTACGACGTCGACGGCCGGCAGCGCGCCCTGCACGCCGAGCCCGGCGGCGACACCGCCACGCCCCTGGTCACGCTGGTGGACGGCGGCACGATGAGCGCCGCCGAACTGCTCACCGGGGCCCTCCAGGACCGCGGCCGGGCGGTCGTCGTGGGCTCGCGGACCTTCGGCAAGGGCTCGGTGCAGATGCCGAGCCGGCTGCCCGACGGCTCCGTCGCCGAGCTGACCGTGGGCCACTACCGCACCCCCGCCGGGCGCGCCGTGGACGGCCGGGGCATCACCCCCGACCTGCCCGCGGGCGGTGACGCGGTGCGACGCGCCGAGACGGTCCTGAGGGGTCTCGGCGACCCGTCGTAGCCGGCGCCGACCCGTCGCGGCCCGCGCCGAATACCCTTTCCGCGCACCCGCCCCGTAGTGCAAAAATGGGCGGCACTATGGCTAAGGAAAAAGGGCGCAAGCTGATCGCGCAGAACAAGAAGGCGCGGCACGACTACCTCATCCTCGACACCTACGAGGCCGGACTGGTCCTCACCGGCACCGAGGTGAAGTCGCTGCGCCAGGGCCGGGCGTCGCTGGTCGACGGCTTCGTGCAGCTGGACGGACACGAGGCGTGGCTGCACAACGTGCACGTGCCCGAGTACAGCCAGGGCACCTGGACCAACCACAGTGCCCGCCGCAAGCGCAAGCTGCTGCTGCACCGGCTGGAGATCGACAAGCTGGAGACCAAGTCCCAGGAGACGGGTCACACGATCATTCCCCTCGCCCTGTACTTCAAGGACGGCCGGGCGAAGGTCGAGATCGCGCTGGCGAAGGGCAAGAAGGAGTACGACAAGCGGCAGACGCTGCGCGAGAAGCAGGACCGCCGCGAGGCCGAGCGCGCCATGTCGGCGGTGCGGCGCAAGCAGCGCGCGTAGGTCCGCGCGGGCTCCTCGTCCGGTCGTCCGGTGTCCGCGACACGCCCCCGTCCCGGCCGGGAGCGCGCCGGCGTCGCACGGTGTCGACCCGGATGCCACGGCGGGGTGACCGCCGCGGGGGAGCGCCGGGAATAAGCTGGCAAGGACCCGCGTTGGTCACGTACGATGGCGCAAGCACCGCGAAGACGGTGCGAGCCTCCCTCTCCGGAGGGGCCCTCCTCGGAGGGATTTGAAAAAACAACATGGGGATGATCGGTTTCGACAGCGGCTGTCGAAGCAGGGGAAGCGTGCCGAGGAAGCGGCCATGATCTCGTAAACCACAGGCCGAAAAAAATAATCGCCAACACCAAGCGCGATTCCTCCCAGCAGGCCTTCGCCCTCGCTGCCTGATCTCAGGTAGCGACCGCGAGCCTCCTATACAGGGAGTGTCAGCCCGGGGATGTTCCCGACCCGGATCCTGGCATCGACTAGGGGACTAAACCTTGATCCCGGTCACGGGGTGAAGAGGGAAACCAAACAGTGACTGAGCCCGTCGGAGACTTGTCCGTGTGATCTCCGGGGCCGAGAAAAGCGAAGCGGACTGCGCACGGAGAAGCCCTGGTTCCGCACCGTTGGACGCGGGTTCGATTCCCGCCATCTCCACTCGCCCATCCGGGCACCCCATGTGGGCGAAGGCCCCGCCGCTTCCGAGCGGCGGGGCCTTCGTCATGCGCGCTCAGCCCCGCCGGGAGTTCCGGCGCGCCAGCGAGAGCAGCAGGGCCAGGGCCGCCGAGGCCACCGGGACCGTGTAGCCGGACGCCGGGGACAGGTGCTCCACCGTCCAGCCGCCGGCCGCGCTGCCGCAGGCGATGCCGCCGAGCAGGCCGGTCACCGCGAGGGTCATGCCCTCGTTGAGGCGTCCCTCGGGAGTGAGCCGTTGCACCAGGGTCATGTTGGTGACCATGGTGGGCGCGGTCGCCGTGCCCGCGACGAGCAGCGTCCCGGCCAGCAGCGGGAGGGAGCCGGTCAGGGTGGCGGCCAGCAGCGGCAGCGTCATGAGCGCCGTCATCGCCGCCACGCACCACGGCAGCCGCCGGCCGGGCGGTCCGCCGGGCCGCACCGCCCCGTACACCAGCCCGGCCACGCACGACCCGGCCGCCTGGAGCCCGAGCGCCACGCCCGCCGCCGCCTGGTGGCCCCGCGCGTCCGCGAACGCCACCGTGACCACCTCCATCGAGCCGAACACCGCGCCCATGGCGAGGCACACGGCGAGCTGCGCGGGCATCCCCGGGGCGCGCAGCGGCGCCTTCGCGGGGGTGCGGGGGCTCGGCGGCGGCTCGGTCGAGCGCTGGGCGGCGAACAGCAGCACGCCCGTGAGCAGCAGCACCGCGCCGGTCAGCGTGCCGGCCTCCGGGAAGAACGTGCCGGTGAGGAAGGCCGCGAGGACCGGGCCCAGCATGAAGCACAGCTCGTCGGCCGCCTGCTCGAAGGAGTTCGCGGTGTGCAGGGCGTCCGGGTCGCGGCGGAGCAGATGGGCCCAGCGGGCACGGGACATGCCGCCGGTGTTCGGGGTGGTCGCGGTGGCGGCGTAGGCGGCGAAGAGGGTCCAGTCGGGCGCGCCGCAGCGCACGCACAGCACCAGGGCCAGGCTGCCCAGCACCGCCAGGACGGTGGCCGGCACGGCGACCCGGGCCTGGCCGTGGCGGTCGACCAGGCGGGCGATCCAGGGTGCTGTCGCCGCCGTCGCCGCGAGGCCGGTGGCGGTGACGGCCCCGGCCAGGGCGTACGAGCCGCGTGCCCCGGCGATCATGACGACCGCGCTCACCCCGAACATGCCCATCGGCAGCCGGGCGAGCAGGTTCCCGGCGGTGAAGGCCCGCGCGCCGGGGACGGCGAAGAGGCGGCGGTAGGCGGCCGTCGCCGACGGGGCCGGTGCGGCCGTGCCGGCCCGGTCCCCGTCGGGAGTGCTGGGTGTCGCGGCCGGCGCCCGGCCGGTCGTCTCGGTCGTCCTCGGTGGCATGCGCTCACCGTCGCCCGCGCCGCACCACGGGGTCCAACACCTGTTCGCCGCCGATTGACGCACCCGCGTTGTAAGTTCGCCGCATGTCCGTCCCCCACCTGGACCCGCGCCTGCTGCGGGCCTTCGTCACCGTGGCCGAGGAGCTGCACTTCACCCGGGCCGCCGTGCGGCTGTACGTCGCCCAGCAGGCGCTCAGCCGGGACGTACGGCGGCTGGAGAGGGAGCTGGGCGCCGAGCTGTTCGTGCGGACGACCCGGCAGGTGGCCCTGACCGCCGACGGCGAGCGGCTGCTGCCGTACGCGCACCGGGTGCTGGCCGCCCAGGACGAGCTGCTGGCCGCCTTCGGGCAGGCCCGGCCGCTGCTCCTCGACCTCAACTCGCCCGGCCTGGAGACCGGGCGCCGCGTGCTGCACCGGGCCCGTGAACTCGCCCCCGAGCACGAGATCATGGCCCGCTTCGAGAGCGGTCTCACCGGTGCGGCGGCGGAGCTGCTGGCGGGCCGGCTCGATGCCTCCTTCGGCCGGTTCGCGGGTCTGGACCCGGTGCTGCGGGCCAGGCTGGAGCACCAGCTCGTCCGCTACGAGCCGATGGCGATCGCGCTGCCCGAGGGGCACCGGCTGGCCGCGCTGCCCGAGGTGCCGCTCGCCGCGCTGGCCGGCGAGACCGTGTACGCGGGCGCCGGGAACCCGCGCACCCCGGAGTGGACCGACCTCGCGCGCCGCCTCTTCGACGGGCGCGGCATCACGGTGGCGCCGCCCGCGCCGCTGGCCGTGGGGACGGAGGAGTTCGAGCGGCTGATGGCCAAGACCGGGCATCCGGTGCTCGCGGTGATCGGCTTCCCGGTCCTGCCGCGGACCGTCGTGCGGCCCCTCGTCGAGCCGGTGCCGCTGTCACCCGTGTCGCTGGTGTGGCGCAGGGGAGCGGCGCATCCCGCGCTGGACGCCGTGCGGCGCGCCGCGGCGCAACTGGCGGCCGGGGAGGGCTGGCTGCGGCGACCCGAGCAAGGATGGATTCCAGCCATCGATGAACCGGTCAATTCTGTTCATGATTGATCTTTTCATCTTTTGACCTCCCGGCGGGCAGTACGTTCATGTCCGCCGAGCCCGGTGGGACAAGGGGGGCGCGCGGGCAGGTGGGGGCCTGTTCCGGCGACGCGGGCTCGGGGTCGTATGCGCACCCGCAACACTCCCGTGGGGGAAGTACAAGTGCGCGTGAAAAAGGGGCTGGAACAGGCCCGACCCGAATGGCCCGTGGCCGCGTCCGCGACCGGAGCCGTGCCCGCCCTCGAGACCGGCACCGTGGACGGTGGCGGCGTGGGCGGTGATGTCCAGAGCTTCCCGAAGACCGGCGCCGTGCCGGCGCTGCGGGTCGAGGACCCGTGGGAGCGGTCGGGGCCGGACGGCCACGATCCGGGCGAGCTGACCGTCCGGCTCGACCGTGCCGGAGCCGGACCGGACCGGCCGGACGGCCCCGGCGGGCTCGACGGCGATGCCGGCGGCTCCGACGGGCCGGTCTTCGTCGACGAGTCGGGCCGCCGCAGCCGCCGGTTCCGCCGGATAGGCATGGCGGTCGGCCTCACCTGTGGGGTCTACGCCGTCGTCATCGCCGTCACCCTCGTCTCGGGCAATTCCAACGCACCCTGGCTGCCGGTGCCCGGGCAGGCCGACCAGAAACCGGCCGGCAAGGTCGACACCTCGCCCGCGCCCTCGGACTCGGTCCTGCCGTCCGGCACGGGCGGCGGCGCCGTGGCGCCCGGGCGGCCGGGACTGCCCGGGGTCTCCGGGGCGCCCGGGGTCTCCGCCACGGCGGCCGGCGGCGCCGGGCCGAGCACCACCGCCGGGACGTCGGCGCCGCCGTCCTCGGCCGGCCCGAAGAAGCCCGCCGCCTCCGCCGGCGCCAAGCCGCCCGCCACGACGCCCGGCAGGCCCAAACCGCCGGGCACCGGCGCGGCCGGTCCCACGACCGTCCCCACCCCGCCCCCGGCCTCCGCCTCGCCCGACCCGACCCCGAGCAGCGGAGGCGGCTCCGCCGCACCCGGTCCGTCGACGTCGCCGGGCGGCGGGGACGGCGGCAGCGGCGGGCCGGGCGCCGGCAGCGGCGGGCCGGGCGCCGGCAGCGGCGCGGTGTCCAGCGGCCCCGGCACGGTCGCGGACGGCCCCGGCAGTCCGGTGCCCGTGACGAGCGAGCCGGCGCCCGCCCAGGACCCCGGGCCGACCACGGACCCCGGCCCCACCGCGCCACCGGGACCCGGCGGTTCCGCGAGTGACGGCGCCGGGGCCCGGTCCCTGACGGCCTCCGGGACCGTGGCCTGATGGCGGGCCGTGTCCGGCAGAAGGGATCGCACGGTGCGGGCGGCGCCCGTGGCGGCGCGCGCCGTGCGTCCGGCCGCTCCCGTGCCCGCACCCGCCCGCGCTCCCGGCTGCGCCTGCGTCCGCCCCTGCGCCTGCTCCTGCCCATGCTCGTGCTGGCCGTGCTGATGGCGATGCTGATGCTGCGCGGCTACGTGCACAGCGAGATCCTGGCCGACCACCGCATCCGGCCCGAGGCCGCCACCGACGAGGTGCCCGACACGATCCTCGACGGCGGCCCGGTCATCGACACCCGGCACGGGCAGACGACCAGCCTCCGCGTGCCCGACCACCGCCTGGTCCTCACCTTCGACGACGGGCCCGACCCGACGTGGACGCCCCAGGTGCTGGACGTGCTCAAGAAGCACCACGCGCACGCCGTCTTCTTCGTCACCGGCACCATGGCCTCCCGCTACCCGGACCTGGTCCGGCGCATGGTCGCCGAGGGCCATGAAGTCGGTGTGCACACCTTCAACCACCCCGACCTCTCCTACCAGTCCAAGAGCCGCATCGACTGGGAGCTGTCCCAGACCCAGCTGGCCATCACCGGCGCGGCCGGTGTGCGCACCTCGCTCTTCCGGCCGCCCTACTCCTCCTTCGCCGACGCGATGGACAACCGGTCCTGGCCGGTCACCCGGTACATCGGCAGCCGCGGCTACATCACCGTGGTCAACACCGCCGACAGCGAGGACTGGCAGAAGCCCGGTATCGGGCGGATCATCAGCAACGCCACCCCGAAGGGCGGCGAGGGCGCGGTCGTCCTCATGCACGACTCCGGCGGCGACCGCCACCAGACGGTGCGGGCGCTCGATCGCTACCTGCCCGAACTCCAGGGCCGGGGCTACCGGTTCGACAACCTCACCGAGGCGCTCGGCGCGCCCAGCGCCCTCACCCCGGTCACCGGCGCCGACCTGTGGAAGGGCAAGGCGTGGATCTTCCTGGTCCAGGCCGCCGACGAACTGACCGACGGCCTGGGCGTCTGCCTCGCCCTGGTCGGCGGACTGGTCATCGCCCGGTTCGCGCTGATGCTGCTGCTCTCGGCGGCGCACGCCCGCCGGGTGCGCCGCCGCGGCTTCCGCTGGGGGCCCGCGGTCACCGAACCGGTCTCGGTGCTGGTGCCGGCGTACAACGAGGCCAAGTGCATCGAGAACACGGTCCGTTCGCTGATGGCCGGCGAGCACCCGGTCGAGGTGCTGGTCGTCGACGACGGCTCGGCCGACGGCACCGCGGACATCGTCGAGGCCATGGGCCTGCCCGGCGTACGGGTGGTGCGCCAGCGCAACGCGGGCAAGCCGGCCGCCCTCAACCGGGGCATCGCCAACGCCTCGCACGACCTGATCGTGATGATGGACGGCGACACCGTCTTCGAGCCCTCCACCGTCCGCGAACTCGTCCAGCCCTTCGGCGACCCGGAGGTCGGCGCGGTCGCCGGCAACGCCAAGGTCGGCAACCGCGGTTCGCTGATCGGCGCCTGGCAGCACATCGAGTACGTGATGGGCTTCAACCTCGACCGCCGCATGTACGACCTCATGCGCTGCATGCCGACGATCCCGGGCGCGGTGGGGGCCTTCCGCCGCTCCGCGCTCCGTCAGGTCGGCGGCATGAGCCACGACACGCTCGCCGAGGACACCGACATCACCATGGCGCTGCACCGCGCCGGCTGGCGGGTCGTGTACGCGGAGAACGCCCGTGCCTGGACCGAGGCGCCCGAGTCCGTCCAGCAGCTGTGGTCCCAGCGCTACCGCTGGTCCTACGGCACCATGCAGGCGATCTGGAAGCACCGCGGCGCGCTGCTGGACCGGGGCGCCTCCGGCCGCTTCGGCCGGGTCGGCCTGCCGCTGGTGTCCCTGTTCATGGTGGTGGCCCCGCTGCTCGCCCCGCTGATCGACATCTTCCTGCTCTACGGCGTCGTGTTCGGCCCGACCCAGAAGACGATCGTGGCCTGGCTGGGCGTCCTCGCGATCCAGGCGGTCTGCGCGGCGTACGCCTTCCGGCTGGACCGCGAGCGCATGACCCACCTGATCTCGCTGCCCCTCCAGCAGATCCTCTACCGCCAGCTCATGTACGTCGTGCTGCTCCAGTCCTGGATCACCGCCCTGACCGGCGGCCGGCTGCGCTGGCAGAAGCTGCGCCGCACGGGCGTGGTGGAGGCGCCGGGCGGCCCGGCGCCGCGGGAGCGGACGGCCGCCGCCGTCCCGGCGGGCGAGGGGAGGCCGGTGGCATGACGCAGGCACTCGCTCCCGAGACCACCTCCGACCCCCGCGGACCGGCCGGCGGACGCGACCGCTACCTCGATCTGCTGCGCGCCCTGGCCCTGGTCCGGGTGGTGGCCTACCACCTCTTCGGCTGGGGCTGGCTGACGGTGCTGTTCCCGTCGATGGGCGTGATGTTCGCGCTGGCCGGCTCCCTGATGGCCCGCTCGCTCCAGCGCCCCGCGGTGAGCGTGGTCAAGGGCAGGCTGCGGAGGCTGCTGCCCCCGCTGTGGGCGTTCGCCGCGGTCCTGCTGCCGCTGATGCTGATCGGCGGCTGGAACCCCGTGAAGGACCCGGACCTCGGCGGCGCGCTCGGCCTGCCGAAGCTCCTGGAGTACGTCGTCCCGGTCGGCGCACCGCCCTACCCCGCCCACCTGGGCTCGGACACGGGCCTGCTGGACGCGACCTGGCCCGACGACGCGGCGGGGCCGCTGTGGTACCTGCGCGCCTACCTGTGGTTCGTGGTGGCCTCCCCGCTGCTGCTGCGGGCGTTCCGCCGGGCCCCGTGGCCGACGCTGCTCGCGCCCCTGGCACTCACGGCGGTGGTCGGCACGGGTCTGGTGACGATCCCCGGCGAGACGGGGAACGCGGTCACGGACTTCGCGGTGTACGGCGGCTGCTGGGTGCTGGGCTTCGCCCACCAGGAGGGCATGCTGCGGCGGATCCCGCGCTACATGGCGGTCTCCTGCTCATCGCTCGTGATGGCCTTCGGCCTGTGGTGGGCGTCCGGCCATCCGGGCCCCGAGGGGCTGGACCTCAACGACATCCCGCTCGCCCAGGCCACCTGGTCCTTCGGCGTGGTGGTGATCCTGCTCCAGTACTCCCCGTCCTGGAGCGAGCTCCCGCCCCGCCTGCGCCGCTGGGACCGGCCGATCACCCTCGCCAACAACCGCGCGGTCACGATCTACCTCTGGCACAACGCGCTGATCGCCGCCACGGTCCCCCTGGTCGACCTGGCCTACGACCTCCCGTTCACGCAGAGCGACGGCGCGTCGTCGGTGCTCGACTCGACGTACGGCCTGTGGATGTTCCTCCTGGTCTGGCCGCTGATCGCGCTGGCCGTCCTGGCGTTCGGCTGGATCGAGGACGTGGCGGCCGGGCGCGGACCCCGCCTGTGGCCGAACGGGAGGCGGTGAGGGCAGCGGCCGAGGCCGGGGCGGGCGGTGGGTCGCCCCGGCCGCGGGGTCCGTCGCCCCGCCTCTCAGCCCGTCCCGCCGCCGGGTGAGCGTGAAGTTCCTTCGCGGTCACCCACCGCCACAGCGCCGAAACGCGGTGTCCCTACCTTCGGTGTCCGGTCACTTTGCGCACCGTGGAGGCGGCATGGCAGGCAGGCGTTGGATCGAGCACTGGGACCCCGAGGACGAGGCCTTCTGGGCGGCGACGGGGGAGCGGATCGCCCGCCGCAACCTGTTCTTCTCCGTGCTCTCGGAGCACATCGGGTTCTCGGTGTGGACGCTGTGGTCGGTGCTCGTGCTGTTCATGGGCCCCGAGTACGGGCTGAGCCCCGCCGACAAGTTCCTGCTCGCCTCGGTGGTGACGCTGGTGGGGGCCGTCGTGCGGGTGCCGTACACCTTCGCGGTCGCCCTGTTCGGGGGCCGCAACTGGACGGTCGTCTCGGCGAGTCTGCTGCTCGTGCCGACCGTCGCCGCGTTCGTGGTGATGAAGCCGGGGACCTCCTTCGGCACCTTCCTGTGGGTGGGGCTGCTCGCCGGGATCGGCGGCGGCAACTTCGCCTCCTCCATGACCAACATCAACGCCTTCTTCCCGATGCGGAGGAAGGGGTGGGCGCTCGGTCTCAACGCCGGGGGCGGCAACGTCGGCGTGCCCGTCATCCAGCTCGCCGCCCTGGCCGTCATCGCGGCGGGCGGCGGCCCGCGCGTACTGCTCGGGATCTACATCCCGCTGATCGTCGTCGCCGCCGTGCTGGCCGCCCGGTTCATGGACAACCTCGCCGCCGTCAGGAACGACACCGGGGCCGCCGTGGACGCGGCGAAGGACCCGCACACCTGGATCATGGCGTTCCTGTACGTGGGGACCTTCGGGTCGTTCATCGGCTACAGCTTCGCCTTCGGGCAGGTGCTCACCGGTCAGTTCGGCCGGACCCCGCTCCAGGCCGCCTGCCTCACCTTCGTCGGCCCGCTGCTCGGTTCCCTGGTCCGGCCCGTGGGCGGCCGGCTCGCCGACCGGTACGGCGGGGCGCGGATCACCCTGTGGACCTTCGTCGCCATGGCCGCCGCGACCGCCGCCCTCGTAGCCGCCGGGACGAGCGGGTCGCTGCCGGTGTTCGTGGCCGTGTTCGTCGTGCTGTTCGCCCTCAGCGGGCTCGGCAACGGGTCCACCTACAAGATGATCCCGGGCATCTTCCGGGCCAGGGCCCTCGCCCGGGGGCTCACCGGGGAGACGGCGATGGCGCAGGCGCGGCGGCTGTCCGGGGCCGCCATGGGGCTCATCGGCGCGGTGGGCGCGCTCGGCGGCGTGGGGATCAACCTGGCCTTCCGGCAGTCGTTCCTCGCGCACGGCTCCGGGACCGGCGCGTTCGTCGCCTTCCTCGTCTTCTACGCCGCGGCCTTCGCCGTCACCTACGGCGTATACCTCCGCCGCCCGGGCGACCGCCGTACGGCGGCCGGGACGGCCACGGCCGGAGCCGAGCCCCGGCTGAGCCATGCCGAGGTGTGACGTAACACTGGTGACATGCCGGCGAACCGAGCCCGTCACGCGGCGTTGACAGGCTCGGTCGGCGGGACGGAACGTACGACGAGTCGAACGCGGGACGAGAGCCATGGGTGAGGTCGAGGAACAGCAGCGAGCCGAGCACGGGCCCCTGGCCGGGTTCACCGTGGGGGTGACGGCGGCGCGCCGTGCGGACGAGCTGGGCGCGCTGCTGACGCGGCGCGGCGCGTCCGTCGTGCACGCGCCCGCCCTGCGGATCGTGCCGCTCGCCGACGACGGCGAACTCCTCGCCGCCACCAAGGAGATCATCGGGCAGACGCCCGACGTCGTGGTCGCCACGACCGCGATCGGATTCCGGGGCTGGGTGGAGGCGGCGGACGGCTGGGGGCTCGGCGAGGCGCTCCTCGGCCGGCTGCGGGACGCCGAGCTGCTGGCGCGCGGACCCAAGGTGAAGGGCGCGATCCGGGCGGCCGGGCTCACCGAGGAGTGGTCGCCGTCCTCCGAGTCGCTGGCCGAGGTGCTGGACCGGCTGCTGGAGCAGGGCGTCGACGGACGGCGGGTGGCCGTGCAGCTGCACGGGGAGCCGCTGCCGGGGTTCGTGGAGGCGCTGCGGGCCGGGGGAGCGGAGGTCGTGCCGGTGCCGGTGTACCGGTGGCTGCCCCCGGAGGACCCGGGCCCGCTGGACCGGCTGCTGGACGCCGCCGTCTCCCACGGCCTGGACGCGATCACCTTCACCAGCGCCCCGGCCGCCGCGTCCCTGCTGTCGCGGGCGGAGGAACGCGGGCTGCTCGCCGAGTTGCTGGCCGCGCTCGGCTCCTCCGTGCTGCCCGCGTGCGTCGGTCCGGTCACCGCCGTGCCGTTGCAGGCGCACGGGGTGCCCACGGTCCAGCCGGAGCGGTTCCGGCTCGGCCCGCTGGTGCAGCTGCTGTGCCAGGAACTGCCGGCCCGGGCGCGGGCGTTGCCCATCGCGGGTCACCGGGTGGAGATCCGGGGGCACGCGGTCCTCGTGGACGGCGAGCTGCGGCCGGTGCCGCCCGCCGGGATGGCGCTGCTGCGGGCGCTGGCGCGGCGGCCGGGCTGGGTGGTGGCCCGCGCGGAGCTGCTGCGCGCGCTGCCGGGCACGGGCCGCGACGAACACGCGGTGGAGACCGCGATGGCCCGCCTGCGTACGGCGCTCGGCGCGCCGAAGTTGATCCAGACGGTGGTCAAGCGCGGGTACCGCCTGGCCCTGGACCCGGCGACGGACGCCAAGTACGCCGGCGAGGACGGCTGACCGCCTCACGCGTCCCGCCCGCTCACCTCGAACCACAGCAGTTTCCCGGCCCCCCGGTCCAGCGGCCCGTTTCCGAGGGGCAGACCGCCCCAGCAGTCGGCGTGCTCCTGCACGAGGCGCAGCCCGCGTCCCCCTTCGGCGTCCGCCGGGGCGAGCGGGACGCGGTCCCCGGGCGGTTCGCCGAAGGGGGCGGGCACGCGCGGGTGGCTGTCCCACACCCCGACCCGCAGCCGCCCGTCCGCGAGGGCGGTGAGCCGCAGGGAGGCGGGGCCGCCGGTGTGCCGGTAGGCGTTGGTGACCAGCTCGGACGTCAACAGCTCGACGGTGTCGAGCACTTCGTGTCGGCCGTGCCCCTTCAGTACGGCCCGTACGGTCATACGTGCGACGCGTGCCGCGCGCGGATCATGAGGCAGGCGAAGGGCGTACACCCAGGTGTCGGGCAGGGATACGGTGCCCATGGAAACCTCCGACGAGGAAAGGGATGCGGGCTCGCTCAACTCCTTCACCCCGCGGTGGCTCTGCCTGGGGAGGTGCGCTTCCGGCTTGTGGGTGGGGGGAGTTGGACGGTATGGGCACTACCGTAGGGGTCAGTGGGAGATTCATCTTCCAAAACGGGGGAATGAGTCTGCGTTTACCTCGTGTGGGTTACGAGAGCCCCTCATCTCGACCTGGAAGGACGTGTCTTGCCGCCCGTCGACAACCCCACCTTGCGTCAACGGCGTCTTGGTGCCGAGCTGCGCAAACTCCGCGAACGATCCGGCTTCACGGTCACTCAGGCCGCAGCGCATCTGGGCGTCAACCAGGGACGCGTCAGCATGATCGAAACGGGTCGCAGCCCTCTCAGTGCCGACCGGGTCCGGACCTTGGCCTCTGCCTATGACTGCTCGGACGAGGCTCTGGTCGACGCCTTGGCGGCGATGACCGGTCGCCGGACGCGTGGCTGGTGGGAGGAGTACCGCCAACACCTTCCCGCCGCGTTGGTCGACCTGGCCGAGGTCGAGCACCACGCCACCGGGTTCCGGGTCGCTCTCGCGATGCACATTCCGGCTCTGCTGCAAACCACGGATCACGCACGCGCGCTCTTCCGGGCGGTGGTTCCGCCCATGAGGCAGTTCGAGATCGAGCACCGGCTCACGCACCGCATGAAGCGACAGGGTGTCCTGTACCGGGAGGAGCCGCCTCCCTACGCGGCACTCATCCACGAGTCGGCTCTGCGTATGGGTTTCGGCGGCCGTGAGGTGAAGCGCGGCCAGCTCAACCATCTCCTCGACATGAGCGAGTTGCCGCACGTCAGCGTCCGGGTGATCTCTTTCGAGGCGGAGTACTACCCCAGCACGGGCCAGTCCTTCGACTATCTGCAAGGGCCGGTCCCGCAGCTCGACACCGTGCAGTTGGACAGCCACCATGGAGGGTGCGGATTCCTCGACGCGGAGGCACAGTTGAGCAAGTACCGTGCCGTTCTGGATCACATGGAGTCGTGCGCGCTCGGCCAGGCGGAGTCGCGTGACTTCATCCAGAACCTCCTCCGGGACAGCTGAAAGAGCGACTGTGCAGACACTTCATTGGCGGAAGTCCACTTATAGCGGCGACAGTTCCAACTGCATCGAGATAGCCCCCACCCCCACCGCCATCCACATCCGCGACTCGAAAGACGGCGCCGCCCCCCACCTCACCGTGACCCCCTCCGCCTGGGCGGACTTCCTTCGTCTCGCGCGCCGCGCGGCGTAGAAGCCGGGTCCGTCAGCCGACGACCTCGATCTTGCACCGTGCGACGTCGCAGCGGCTGAGCCGGGCGTCGCCCGTGACCAGGGGGCAGGCGAACGCCTCGGCGGCGGCGATGCTCCCACATGCCGGGCAGGAGCCGCTGCGCGTCGATGGTCTCGAGGGAAAGGCGGGCCAGCGCGGACACCGCAGCGTCCGCGCGGTCGTGGGTGAGCCGTGATCGGAGCTTCCCGATCCTCCTGGGAGATCTGAGATTCCCGCCCTCAGGATTATCGCGACAGTAGACGGTGGCGTGGTCGATGCGGGGGCATGTGACATGGCCGCACAGGAGACGGGTTCGAGGCATGGTGCCGCCGACCTGCGGGTGTCGTCCCAGGACCTCACCAAGCTCGCGAACGACCTCGGCGACATGCAGGACCACCTCGACAAGCAGGTCCGGCGCATGGACGAACTCGTCGACCGCATCGAGGCCGGCTGGCGAGGACCGGCGGCGGCGACATACCGGAAGTTCCACCGCGCGGCGGCTGAGGATGCCGTACGCATCAGGGAAGTGATGAAGGGCCTGGAACAGGCGGTGCGGATGAGTCGCGACGGCTTCAGCGCTGACGATCTGCACGTGCTCGAGCTGATACGGCGGATCCGCGTGGACATCGACAGCGAGGTCGACAAGCTCTCCACGCCGAACGCGGCAACCGGCGAGACGCCGGCTCGCCCGCCCAGCAGCCTGGACGCCTTCTGAGGCTCAGCGCGCCAGGTGCGTGTCTCACACACGCGGTTACCGACATCAAGGGGGGAATCATGTCGAAGGGTACCGACGGCGACCACATAACCGTCTCGTTCGCCGCGCTTCACGAACTCGCCATCGAGCTGGAAGACGTACTCAAACAACTCAACGGCAAGCTGGGCGATCTGTACGACCGTGTCGAACCGGTCGTACTGTCCTGGGAGGGCGAGGCCCGCGAGATCTTCGTGGAGAAGCTCGACGAGTGGGACCGCTCCGCGCAGGATCTGCAGGCGACCCAGAAGTGGCTGCACGCCTACGTCACCACCGGCCACGCCAATTACTCAGCAGCTCACAAGGCGGTGCTGCGGGGCTGGGGAGCCGCCTGATGGCCACTCCGGCGGCCACCGGGCACGGGACTGTCGATGTGACGCCATCAGTCCTCTACCAAGTCTCCACCAACGTGGCCGGCCAACAGGATCCTCTTGACCAGGGCATCAGGGCGTTCCTCGACGAGCTGGCGCGGTATCCGGACGGCGGTGGCAAGGGCTCGGCCATGAGCGGGCTCACCAAGGCCTACGTGAAAGTGGCCAATCGGTTCCTCGAGGTGTGGGCCAAGTCCGTGGTGAGCGTCGGTGGTGCCGGCGTCGGGTTCACCACGACGGCCAACAACTACGTCGCGGCCGACCATGCCACGAACCCCTCGTCGACAAGTCATCCGGCACAGCGTCCCGCTCCCCATGTGATCGACACACCTCCCACATACGGCCCGGTCACCGATTTCAAGTGGGGGGACATCGACGCGAGCCAGGACTTCATGCAAGAGGCGTTGGAAGGGCTGGAGGGCGTCGCCCTCACCATCCTGCGCCCTTTGCTGGAACACGAGTGCCGGTGGGGTAAAGCGGCGAAGATCCTCCCACTGCCCAATCACCAGCGTCTGTACTCGGTCTCTCAGGCCTGGAGGATGCCGCAGACCACACTCACCCTGGTGGACGGGACGCTGACCGGCCTCATCGGCGGCATCACCGACCAGGCCGACCAGGAGTGGTACAACGCGATGCGGCAGTTCTGCAGCACGCTGTGGGGAACATCGGCTTGGGGCCAGACGCGACACGGCTACGACTGGGCGAACGACGACGCACGCAAGAAGGGAACCAGCCACCCTGTCTTCGCGGTGCTGTTCGACACCTGCGACGCCATGGTCGATGCGGTGTACAACGTGGCTCAGGCAGCGGAAGACGTGCGCGGCGACCTGCACCGGATCTACCGGAATGCCGTAGAGGAGAGCATCAAGCAGCTCGATCCGCGAGAACTGGATGTGACAGACGCCAAGAGCCTGGTCAAGGGCCTGTGGAACGCGGGCAAGGGCCTGGTCGAGGATGTGTCGGTCGGTGTCGTCCTGAACATCGACGAAGGCGCCATGAACGACGCCGTCGACACGTACAACAACCGGGTTCACCGTCAGCGGCGCCGTATACGGGACCTGATGTCGGCGCTGGACGAGGCTTATACGAGTGCTCCGTCATTCATCGCCGAGACAGCCAGGGCGGAATCTTTCGGGGCACGCTCCCTGACCGATTTCAAAGGGAATCCGCTGTACACGGTTCCTGGGGACAGTGAGGCCAACCATGCGTATCCGATCGACCTGGCGAATCAGGAGGGAGTCCACCAGAGTCACATCATCGATAAACATGTGGGCAAGACCGATGAGCAGCTCGCGCAGCGACTGAGGGATCAGCCGACCATTCCCGCTGCTTCCAGCTTCACCGATCTGACATCCGCCCAAAAATACACACAAGACGCGCTGGAATATGTGGGGCCGCCCGCTAATTCAGGCCAAAGGAACGAGGGTGTCGATAATCAGGCACTGATCAGAAAATGGCTTTCGAAGCCACGTCGCGACAGTTCAATTCTTACTCTGGATCCGGTGGAGTTTAATTCTGTGACAGGGAGTACCATCGAAGCGAGCGACCCGCGGGCGAACGCGGCACAGGACGCGCACTCGGTAGCGGTCGTACTCAAGTACAAAAATGGCCTGCACCCGCCCTATATCGTCTACACGTCCATGCCCACGTTGCCATGACTACACCCTGGGAGAACCCGTGACGGGAAGAAGGACATGTCTCCCCGCCTGCGCGCAGGGGCGTTTCAATGAACTGCAGTGCTTTGCCGCGCTCGTGATCCGTAGGCACGCAGACTGGCTCGACACAGTGATGGAAGCGATCCAAGGACATGCCGTGCTGCAGCATGTCGACCGGGGGGAGTTGCGAGAGAGCGTCCTGCAGGTCTCACCCAGCCAGGCTCTGGATCTGGCTAAGCTAATCTCGGCTGGCTCTCTGCTGTTCGGCCGTAACGAGTCCCTTCGCGCGCCGGACGCGGAACGGGACGACTGTCTGCGGGAGGTCTTGAGGGCAGTGGGGAATGGTGCGCAATTCTTCACCAACCACGGGCACGCAGAAGACGGTGAAGACGGCGACTTCCTGACCTCGTCATTTCACGCCGATGTCCTCGCAGGCACCACCATCGACATCTGCCTCATCGGCGTCTCGGACATGCATGTACTGGTGCTCTGGCGTTTTGAGGACGACTAGCCGTTCGCAACTGCCCAACCGCCGCCCCACAGCAATCAGGAGAGGACCGAAGGTGCTCACTCGCACCGCCACCTACCCCGACCGTGAAACGGCTCAATGGGCCACTCAACACGTCGTCACCGCCAACGAGCAGGTCATCCACCGGTGGCTCGCCCAGTCCACGCGTCCTCGCCTGAGCATCGAGGCGTCCTGGCCCTCTCGGTCCGAGCCGGTCGGGCGGGTTCTGTTGCAGGCGATGATGCTGGCGGGCCGGGAGCCGATCGACGTACGCGCGGCCAGGGTGGTCCTCAAACGGGACGCCTCCCGCCCGCACGGCTTCGCCGTCCACGCCACCTTCCCCATCTACCTGTAAGAGTTCGTGGAGGCTGACCACCGTGCCTTTGAGTCCCCTTGAACACGACCGCCGCTACAGCGAACTCGACCAGG
Source organism: Streptomyces sp. NPDC018610 (assembly GCF_044391765.1). Classification (NCBI taxonomy): domain Bacteria; kingdom Bacillati; phylum Actinomycetota; class Actinomycetes; order Kitasatosporales; family Streptomycetaceae; genus Streptomyces; species Streptomyces sp. NPDC018610. The sequence goes on along the minus strand of NZ_JBISAL010000001.1, from coordinate 1,188,579 downwards.
TGATGCGTGCCTACCTCGGGCAGTCGGCCGACGACAACCCCGAGAGGCCGAGTCAGGCCCTGACCGCCTACCTTCGCCACACCTGGCACTTCCGCCCCTGGGCCCTGGCCACCGCGGAGCGACAGTTGCGGGACTATGCCGACAACCCGCCCGGACGGCTAAGGCTCCGCCTCGGTGAGTTCTACGACATCCCCGATGTAGGCCTCCCCGAGGGCGAGGTCCGGCAATGGCTGCACTGCCTCGCGGACCACATCAGGCACAGCATCGAGACCGGGGAGGTGCCGCCGTCGTCCGCCCCCGTCACCCATTGGGAGTGGCACGCTCGTTTCCCCGAACTCGGCCAGTTCCTCGGCGGATGGTTCTCGCAGGACATGCCGGACGAGTTCGACGACCACGACACCGCCGTCGACGACTATCGACGTTCCACCGACTCCCAGCTCGTGGGCCGACTGGTCGGCGAGCTCCATGAGTTGCTGGCTCTGGACCTGGACGAGAGTGACTACGCCCTCGCCGTCGCCGAACTGGGCATGGAAGTCGACGCGGCACCGTACTCCCCGAGCGGCTGGCTGGCTCGGGTCGCCCAGCAGCTTGCCGCGCCACCGACCGTCGCCAGATGAGATGCCACCGGCGGTCCGTCAGCCGATGACCTCGATCTCGCACCGTGCGACCTCGCAGCGGCTGAGTCGGGCGTCGCCCGTGGCCAGGGGGCAGCCGAACGCCTCGGCGGCGGCGATGTACGCGGCGTCGTAGCCGGAGACGTTCTGTCGCAGCTCCCACATGCGGGGCAGGAGCCGCTGCGCGTCGATGGTCTCCAGGGAGAGGGAAGCCAGCGCGGACACCGCGGCGTGCGCGCGGTCCTGGGAGATCTTCGAGCCCAGCCGGCGTTCCCGGATCGCGTGGAACGTCTCCACGACGAGATGTTCCGGCGCCGCCCAGTGGTTGTCCCGCATGAGGCGCGCGCGGGCGGCCTTGCCCGCCGTACCGTCACCGGTCAGCGCCTCGGTGAGGACGGATGCGTCGACGACGATCACCGCAGGCGCTCCGTACGGGCCGTTCCGATCTCGGCCACGGTCTCGGCCATGGTGCTGTCGGCGCCGTCGGTACGGTCCTCGAAGGACTTCAGGAGGGAGAGGTTGCTCGTCCGCTCCGCCTCGGTCGTCACAAGCGCGAGGAGATACGCCTGGAGTGACTGACCCAGCTGCTGGGCTCGGTCGGCCAGTATGTCGCGGACTTCACTCGGTACGTCACGGATCTGCAGAGCCACCATGCATGCATTGTGCATGCGCGGCTGAAGGTGCGCAATCGGACATAGCGCTGACGCCCGGGGGGTTCCGGCCGCGCGGGGCGGCGGGCACTGTGGAGGGGGGCGCTCCCGTGGTCCCCCCGAGGTTCCTGCCTAGGCGGTGACAGGTACATGGCGCTGGGAACGGTCGCGGTCCCCTACGAGCCGCGCTTCGACACCGGGCGGATCTGCCTGGACCTCCTCTCCACCAGTCATCCCGCGGAACGGCTGGACTCCCCGGAGGCGCTGCGCGCCTGGATCGCGGGGTCGGGGCTGGTGCCGTCGGGCACCCCGCTGGCGCACGTCGACGCCTCCTGGCCCGCCGCCTTCCGCGAACTGCGGGAGCACGTGGGGTGGTTGGTGCGCGGCCATCTCGCGGCGGCGGGCGCGGGGGCGTGCGCATCGGCCGACGACCCTCGGACCTGCGCGCCGTCCGGCGGCCCTCGGACGTACGCGCCGTCCGGTGCCCCCCGGACGTACGCGCCGTCCGGTGCCCCCCGGACGTACGCGCCGTCCGGCGACCCCCGGACGTACGCACCACCCGGCGACCCCCGGACGTACGAGTTCGCGCTCGCCCGGGTCAACGGTGTCGCCCGTGTCGCCCCGCCCGCCCCACGCGCCGTACCCGGGAAGGACGGCGTCCTCGTGAGGGAGTTGGCCGGGCCGCCCGAGTGCGCCGCGCTGCTCGCGGCCGTCGCCCGCGACGCCGTGGAACTGCTCACCGACCCGGCCGCGCGCGGCGCCCTGCGGCAGTGCGCGGGCGACGACTGTCCGATCGTGTACCTGGACACCTCCCGCGGGCGCAGACGCCGTTGGTGCTCCAGCGAGGTCTGCGGCAACCGCGAGCGGGTGGCGCGCCACCGCCGTCGTACCGCCGCCCTCACCCGCCCGGCCTGACCGCCGCGCCCGCGGCGCCGGGCCGGCCCGGTTGTCGGGTGTGATGTGTGCCACCTGGTGTTTCGGCCGTGGGCCGAACGGGCAGCGCCGTCTGCCCTGCCGGTGTGGCGGAAACGTGAACGGAGGACGGGGGGAATGTGCCCTCATGTCCTCCCTCGTCACCCGGCCCCGCAGAAAACCGTCGTCCCGCTTTGAACACCGCGCCCCTCGCGTCCGTACCCGACGACGAGCGACCGACTGGGGGAACCCCCGGACACCGGAGGTGGGCGTGCGCAAGGATGCGGCCGTGGCCAATGAACGTGGAGCGAGGGCCCGACATCGCATGTCCTCACAGCCCTCGGAACCTGACGAGGAGCTGATGCGCGCGCTGTACCGCGAGCACGCCGGACCCTTGCTCGCGTACGTCCTCAGGCTGGTCGCCGGAGACCGGCAGCGCGCCGAGGACGTGGTCCAGGAGACGCTCATCCGTGCCTGGAAGAACGCCGGCCAGCTCAATCGAGCGACCGGTTCGGTACGCCCCTGGCTGGTGACGGTCGCCCGGCGCATCGTCATCGACGGCCATCGCAGCCGGCAGGCCCGGCCGCAGGAGGTCGATCCGTCGCCGCTGGAGGTCATCCCCGCGGAGGACGAGATCGACAAAGCGCTGTGGCTGATGACGCTGTCGGACGCGCTCGACGACCTGACCCCGGCCCACCGGGAGGTCCTCGTCGAGACGTACTTCAAAGGGCGTACGGTCAATGAGGCGGCCGAGACGCTGGGCATACCCAGCGGCACCGTCCGCTCCCGGGTGTTCTACGCCCTGCGTTCGATGAAGCTGGCTCTGGAGGAGCGGGGGGTGACGGCGTGATGAGCGGGTACGGGGGGTTCGGAACGGGTGGTTCGGGTATGTCTGGCCCCATGCAGGGAACACCGGCCCCGAACGAGCACGAGACCGTCGGCGCCTACGCCCTGGGAATCCTCGACGACGCGGAGGCCACCGAGTTCGAGGCCCACCTCGCGGGCTGCGAGTGGTGCGCCCAGCAGCTCGACGAACTGGCCGGGATGGAACCGATGCTGGCCGCGCTCGCGGACCTGCCCGGCTCCGGCACCCCGGCGATCGGCGAGTCCCTGTCCGCCAGGCCCAGCCCGCGGCTGGTGGAGAACCTCGTCGACGAGGTCTCCGAGCGGCGGGCGCGCAAACGGCGCAAGACCTTCTACCTGGTCGCGGCGGCCGCCGCGCTGATCGTCGGCGGTCCGCTGACGGTGTACGCGACGAGCGGTTCGGACGGCGGCGCCGCCAGTGTGGCGGCGGGACCCGCCAAGACCGCGTTCCAGTCGATGGCGGACAAGGTGACGGCGACCGACCCGGTCACCCACGCCACCGCCACCGTCGCCCTGGAGAAGAAGGACTGGGGCACCAACGCGGTGCTGGAGCTGAAGAACGTGACCGGCCCCGAGCGCTGCTCGCTCATCGCCGTCGGCAAGAACGGCGAACGCGAGACGATCACCTCCTGGTCCGTCCCGAACTGGGGCTACGGCCTGCCGGACGCCAAGACGGAGGAGGCCAAGAGCCCCCTGTACGTGCGCGGCGGCGCGGCCTTCGAGCCGAACCAGATCGACCACTTCGAGGTGATGACCTTCGACGGCCAGAAGGTCGTCCAGGTCAAGGCGTAGGGCCGCCGGACGGGTCCCGGGGGGCCGGTGCGGCGCATTCCGCCGCGCCGGCCTCGCCGCAGGCCGGGTCCGGCTTCCGCCGGTGGGTCCCCTTCGCGTACGGTTGACGGCTGCCCAGCACGTCAGAAGGGGGCCCGGTGGCCGCTCAGGCTCAACAGGATTCCGCGGTCGAATCGGTTCACGACGCAGCGCCCGGCACGGTGCGCGACGCAGCGGCCGACTCCGTGCGCGACCGAGAGATCAGCGGGGAACAGGAACACCTGGACCGGGTGTACCGGCGGCTCGAGGAGAAGATCCACGAGGCCGAGTTCCTCATGCACGACGCGGCCCAGCGCGGCCAGGTCGGCACGCCCGGCGCGCTCGCCGAGCGGGACGCGCAGGTCTTCCGCGCGGGCGTCCACCTCAACCGGCTGAACAACGAGTTCGAGGACTTCCTCTTCGGCCGGATCGACCTGCTGCTCGGCAAGGACGGCAAGAAGGGCCCCGACGGCGCGTACACCGCGGTAGAGCCCGCCGAGGGCGCGGTACGGCCCGACCGCACCGCCGACATCGCCGAGACCCTGCACATCGGCCGCATCGGCGTCCTCGACGCGGAGTACGCCCCGCTGGTCATCGACTGGCGCGCGCCGGCCGCCGCCCCGTTCTACCGCTCCACCCCGGTCGACCCCGGCCGGGTCGTGCGCCGCCGGGTGATCCGCTCCAAGGGACGGCGCGTCCTCAGCGTCGAGGACGACCTGATGCGCCCCGAGCTGACCGCCTCCCTGGACGGGCGGGAGCTGGCCGTCGTCGGCGACGGCGCGCTGATGGCCGCCCTCGGGCAGGCCCGCAGCCACACCATGCGCGACATCGTCGCCTCCATCCAGGCCGAGCAGGACCTCGTCATCCGCGCCCCCGCGTCCTCGGTGACGTACGTCGAGGGCGGCCCGGGCACCGGCAAGACGGCGGTCGCGCTGCACCGCGCCGCCTACCTGCTCTACCAGGACCGCCGCCGGTACGCGGGCGGCATCCTGATCGTCTCGCCGACCCCGCTGCTGGTGTCGTACACCGAGGGCGTGCTGCCCTCCCTCGGCGAGGAGGGCCAGGTCGCCATCCGGGCGATCGGCTCGCTGGTCGACGGCGCCGAGGCCACCCTGTACGACACTCCGGCCGTGGCGCGCGCCAAGGGGTCCTCGCGGATGCTGAAGGTGCTGCGCAAGGCGGCGCGCGGCGCGCTGGAGTCGGGCGCGACCGCCACCGCCTCCACCGCCACCGGGCAGCTCGCCCTCGGCGACGACGCCGCCGACGAGGTACCGTCGCGCGCCCCGGCCGGTCCGCCGAACCGGCTGCGGGTCGTCGCCTTCGGGCGCCGGCTGGAGCTGGAGGGCCCGGAACTGGACCACGTCCGGCGCACCGCCCTCGGCGGCACCGCGCCGGTCAACCTGCTGCGCCCCCGTGCCCGCAAGCTGCTGCTGGACGCCCTGTGGGAGAAGTCCGGCGCGTCGGGCCGGCACAGCGACCCGGAGCTGGCCGCCGAGCTGCGCTCCTCCTTCGACGAGGACGTGACGGGCGAGGACTCCTTCATCGCCTTCCTCGACGCCTGGTGGCCCGAGCTGACCCCGCGGGGCGTGCTGGAGGCCATGGCGGACGAACGCCGGCTGGGCCGCTGGGCACGCCGGGTCCTCAACCCCGGCGAGGTGCGCAAGGTCGCCCGCTCGCTGCGGCGGGACGGCTACTCGGTGCACGACATCGCGATCCTGGACGAGCTCCAGGCGATCCTGGGCGCCCCGGCCCGGCCGCGCAGGAAGCGCGAACTGGATCCGCTGGACCAGCTCACCGGTCTGGAGGAGCTGATGCCGGTGCGTGAGGAGTCGCAGCGCGAGCGGGCCGAGCGGCTGGCCCAGGAGCGCGTCGAGTACGCGCACGTCATCGTGGACGAGGCGCAGGACCTCACGCCGCTGCAGTGGCGGATGGTCGGCCGCCGCGGCCGGCACGCCACGTGGACGGTGGTGGGCGACCCGGCGCAGTCCTCCTGGTCCGACCCGGACGAGGCCGCCGAGGCCCGTGACGAGGCGCTGGGCACCCGGCTGCCCGGCTCCCCGCACGCGGGCGCCGCGAGCCGTTCCTCCCGCGCCCGCCGCTTCGAGCTGACCGTGAACTACCGCAACCCGGCCGAGATCGCCGACCTGGCCGCCAGGGTGCTCGCCCTGGCCATGCCGGGCGCGAAGGCGCCGGCGGCGGTGCGTTCCACGGGGCTGAAGCCGCGGTTCGCCGTGGTGTCGGGCTCCCTGGGCGCCACCGTGCGCGCGGAGGCCGAAGCGCTGCTGGAGCGGGTGGAGGGCACGGTCGGCGTGGTCGTCGCCATGAACCGGCGCGAGGAGGCGCGGCGCTGGCTGGCCGGGCTCGGCGACCGGGTGGTCGCGCTGGGCAGCCTGGAGGCCAAGGGCCTGGAGTACGACGCGACGCTCGTCGTCTCGCCCGCGGAGATCGCCGACGAGTCGCCGGCCGGCCTGCGCGTCCTCTACGTCGCCCTGACCCGCGCCACGCAGCAGCTCACGGTGGTCGCGGGCGACCGCGACGAGCCGGACGCGAACGGGGTCCCGGACCTGCTGCGGGACTGAGCGCGGGGGCGCCGGACCGCCCTCCGGAGGGCTCTTCGGGGGGCTTCCGCACAGCGGAATCCTGTGAACCTCGCCGCGGGGAATGGTCTTCCCCGATCCGTTTGTTAGCCTGGACGTGACACCGGCTCGATCCAAGCCCCCGGGCCCAACCTTCGTCGCTACGAGCGACCACTTGCCGCGAGGCGAGCATGGCGGGTCGGTGTCACAAGCCTCGAAGAGGCCCACGTCACACTCGATGTGACGTGGGCCTCTTTTGTTGCTCCAGGACCTTCCATGGTCCGGTCAACTCTCGTATGGTGGAAACAACTTTCCGAAAACAGCACCCCTCGGTGAACACAAAGTCCGCAACCCAGGGCGACTACCACGTACTCAGGGGTAGGTGCGACGATCGGACGGCACAACTTCGCGTCACGGTGAAAGCAGAGGAAGTCGGCCATGGCAACGGCGCCCAGCGTCTCCTACTCGATGACCATCCGGCTGGAGGTGCCCGCGAGCGGAACCGCCGTCTCGCAGCTCACCACCGCCGTGGAGTCCTCCGGAGGCTCGGTGACCGGCCTCGACGTCACCGCGTCCGGCCACGAGAAGCTCCGTATCGACGTCACCATCGCGGCGAGCTCCACCGCGCACGCCGACGAGATCGTCGAGCAGCTGCGCGGCATCGAGGGCGTCACGCTCGGCAAGGTCTCCGACCGTACGTTCCTGATGCACCTCGGCGGCAAGATCGAGATGGCGTCCAAGCACCCCATCCGCAACCGTGACGACCTCTCCATGGTCTACACGCCCGGTGTGGCCCGCGTCTGCATGGCGATCGCAGAGAACCCCGAGGACGCCCGCCGCCTCACCATCAAGCGCAACTCCGTTGCGGTCGTGACGGACGGCTCCGCGGTGCTCGGCCTCGGCAACATCGGCCCGAAGGCCGCGCTGCCCGTCATGGAGGGCAAGGCGGCCCTCTTCAAGCGCTTCGCCGGCATCGACGCCTGGCCGATCTGCCTGGACACCCAGGACAGCGACGCCATCGTCGAGATCGTCAAGGCGATCGCCCCCGGCTTCGCCGGCATCAACCTGGAGGACATCTCCGCGCCGCGCTGCTTCGAGATCGAGGCCCGGCTGCGCGAGGCCCTGGACATCCCCGTCTTCCACGACGACCAGCACGGCACCGCCATCGTCGTCCTGGCCTCCCTCACCAACGCCCTGCGCGTGGTGGGCAAGCCGATCGAGAACGTGCGGGTCGTGATGTCCGGCGCCGGCGCCGCCGGCACCGCCATCCTCAAGCTGCTCATCGCCGCGGGCGTGAAGAACGCCGTCGTCGCCGACATCCACGGCGTGGTGCACTCCGGCCGCGAGGACCTCGTCGACGCCGCCCCCGGCTCGGCGCTGCGCTGGATCGCCGACAACACCAACCCCGAGAACCTCACCGGCACGCTGAAGGAGGCCGTGCGCGACGCGGACGTCTTCATCGGCGTCTCCGCCCCGAACGTGCTCGACGGCGACGACGTGGCGGCCATGGCCGACGGCGCGATCGTGTTCGCGCTCGCGAACCCCGACCCCGAGGTCGACCCGGCAATCGCCCGGCAGACGGCCGCAGTTGTCGCCACCGGCCGCTCCGACTTCCCCAACCAGATCAACAACGTGCTGGTCTTCCCGGGCGTCTTCCGCGGCCTGCTGGACGCCCAGTCCCGCACGGTCAACACCGAGATGATGCTCGCCGCTGCGCAGGCCCTGGCCGACGTCGTGACCGAGGACGAGCTGAACCCGAACTACATCATCCCGAGCGTCTTCAACGACAAGGTCGCCGGGGCCGTCGCCGGAGCGGTGCGGGACGCCGCCAAGGCGGCCGGCGCGACGGCGGGCGGCAGCACCACCGGCGTCTGAGGGCCGGCCAGAACGGCGGCGGACGCTCACGCCGGGGCGCGGGCCCCGGCGTGTCCGGCGCCCGCCGGGCGTGACGATCGCCACGGTGCGCCCGGATCCGGCGCGTCGCGGACGGCGGTGTCAGTGGCGCGCCCTATCGTGATCGGCCAGGCCCTGTCGCAGGCCCCTTTTCGTGTGACTCCCAAGGGTGTTCTCACGACGACTGGGGGTGCCGGATTGGCTTTCCCGCCGCAGGTGGGGGCAGGATGCCTCCCTGGGCGCGAGGGTCTGACCAGGGACCCCGGGTCCGGGGACCCTCCAGGACCCTGGCAGCATCGGCTTGGCTGGCCAACACGCGGCTCCGCCGCGTGGCACGCCTCAATGGCAAGAAGAACACGGGAGTAAGAACATGAACCGCAGTGAGCTGGTGGCCGCGCTGGCCGACCGCGCCGAGGTGACCCGCAAGGACGCCGACGCCGTGCTGGCCGCGTTCGCCGACGTCGTCGGCGACATCGTCTCCAAGGGGGACGAGAAGGTCACCATCCCTGGCTTCCTGACCTTCGAGCGCACCCACCGTGCCGCTCGCACCGCCCGCAACCCGCAGACCGGCGAGCCGATCCAGATCCCGGCCGGCTACAGCGTGAAGGTCTCCGCGGGCAGCAAGCTCAAGGAAGCCGCCAAGGGCAAGTGACCTTGCCGTCCGTACGCCACGCGACGGTGTACGGGGCCCGCTAGGGCCGACCACGACGTCGATGGGGCGGCCCCCTTCCCAGGGGGCCGCCCCATCGACGTACGCGCGGCTGCGGGCCTCACCGGCGGCTGCGGGCCTCACGGCGGCCATGGGCCGCGCCCGCCGTCACGGACGCCGCCCACCGCCGCAGGAGGCCTGGCCGAGCGCCTGGCCCGGCA